>NZ_CP043060.1:5180000-6261650 GCF_009827115.1 Pseudomonas sp. J380
ACGGATAAAAGGTACTCCGGGGATAACAGGCTGATACCGCCCAAGAGTTCATATCGACGGCGGTGTTTGGCACCTCGATGTCGGCTCATCACATCCTGGGGCTGAAGCCGGTCCCAAGGGTATGGCTGTTCGCCATTTAAAGTGGTACGCGAGCTGGGTTTAGAACGTCGTGAGACAGTTCGGTCCCTATCTGCCGTGGACGTTTGAGATTTGAGAGGGGCTGCTCCTAGTACGAGAGGACCGGAGTGGACGAACCTCTGGTGTTCCGGTTGTCACGCCAGTGGCATTGCCGGGTAGCTATGTTCGGAATAGATAACCGCTGAAAGCATCTAAGCGGGAAACTAGCCTCAAGATGAGATCTCACTGGAACCTTGAGTTCCCTGAAGGGCCGTCGAAGACTACGACGTTGATAGGTTGGGTGTGTAAGCGCTGTGAGGCGTTGAGCTAACCAATACTAATTGCCCGTGAGGCTTGACCATATAACACCCAAGCAATTTGAGTCGAAAGGCCAGATTGCGGTGTGTGAAGACGCAATGAACCGAAAGTTCGACGCTCACAAAACACCACGATCTATCACATACCCAATTTGCTGAAGCGAGGCCAGCTGGCCACGACTCAGTACCCGAATTTCTTGACGACCATAGAGCATTGGAACCACCTGATCCCATCCCGAACTCAGCAGTGAAACGATGCATCGCCGATGGTAGTGTGGGGTTTCCCCATGTGAGAGTAGGTCATCGTCAAGATTAAATTCCGAAACCCCAATTGCGAAAGCAGTTGGGGTTTTGTTTTGGGCGCTCGAAAAGTGTCCGCCTTGTCGCCGTACACTTGTTCGCCTTGTGTTCGCCCCGTGCACCACAGTGCTAAAGTCCATCCCTCGATTTTGCTTTTCCCAAGGAAGCCGTTATGCCGGACGCGACGTCCCTCAGTCCTGGATTCATGGTGGTTCATGGCAACCGCCTGGACGAGCTGCGAAGCCTGGTGGTCAGTTGGATGCGCCGTTACCCACTGGCGCCTTTGGAAAACGAAATCGCCCTGGTACAAAGCAACGGCATCGCCCAATGGCTCAAGCTGGCCTTGGCCGAAGACCCGCAAGCCGATGATATGGGCGGCTGTGGCATTGCCGCAGCCATCGACGTGCAACTGCCTGGCAGCTTTATGTGGCAGCTTTATCGTATGGTTTTGGGCCGTGACGAAATCCCGCCCAAGTCCCTGCTTGATAAAGCCCCGCTGACCTGGCGCCTCATGCGGCTGTTACCCGAGCTGATCGACCAACCGCACTTCGAGCCTCTGCAACGCTTCCTGACGCAAGACACCGACCTGCGCAAACGCTACCAACTCGCCGAGCGCCTGGCTGACCTCTTCGACCAATACCAGGTCTACCGTGCCGACTGGCTGGAAGATTGGGCCGCAGGCCGGCACCAACTGCGCAATGGTCGAGGCGAGTCCAAACCGCTCAACCCAGCCAACTGCTGGCAAGCCGAGCTGTGGCGCGCGCTCCTGCTGGATGTAGGTGAAGCAGGCATGGCCGAAAGCCGGGCCGGCGTACATCAGCGCTTCATCGAGCGCATCAACAGCCTTGAACAAGCACCGCCCGGCTTGCCTCCCCGGGTGATCGTCTTCGGCATCTCATCGCTGCCGGCCCAGGCGCTGGAAGCCTTGGCGGGTCTGGCCCGTTTCAGCCAGGTCCTGCTCTGCGTGCATAACCCCTGCCGCCATCATTGGTCGGACATCGTCGCCGACAAGGACTTGCTGCGTAACGAATACAAACGCCAGGCGCGCAAAACGGGCATGCCCGTCACTATCGACCCTCAAACTTTGCACCAGCACGCCCATCCGCTGCTCGCTGCCTGGGGCAAGCAGGGCCGTGATTACATCAGTCTGCTGGACATCTACGATGACCCCAACAGCTACCGCGCCGCATTTCGCGACGGCCGTATTGACCTGTTCAGCGACAGCGAACCCACCACGCTCCTCAACCAACTCCAGGACGATATCCTCGAACTGCGCCCGTTGAATGAAACCCGTGAGCTCTGGCCCGCTGTCGACTTGCAACGCGATACGTCGATCCGTTTCCATATCGCCCACAGCGCCCAACGCGAAGTGGAAATCCTCCACGACCAATTACTTCATCGCTTCAGCGCTGACCCCTCCCTGCGCCCTCGGGACATCATCGTCATGGTCCCCGACGTCGACAGCTATGCACCGCATATTCGCGCGGTCTTCGGCCAGCTCGAACGGCATGACCCACGCTTCATCCCCTTCACCCTTACAGACCAAGGCCAACGTGGTCGCGACCCGCTGTTGATCGCCGTCGAGCACTTGCTCAAACTTCCCGACAGCCGCTTCCCTGTCAGCGAAATCCTCGACATGCTCGACGTCCCGGCCCTGCGCGAACGCTTCGCCATCAAAGAGCGTGATCTGCCCACCTTGCATCGCTGGATCGAAGGCGCCGGCATCCGCTGGGGCTTGAATGCCGAGCAACGCGCCGGTTTGGGCCTGCCCGCGGAACTGGAGCAAAACAGTTGGCGATTCGGCCTGCGCCGTATGCTGCTGGGCTATGCCGTCGGTACCGGCACGGCCTGCGACGGTATTGAACCTTATGACGAAATCGGTGGCCTCGATGCGGCCTTGATTGGCCCACTGGTCGCCTTGCTTGACGCCTTGAACGATGCCCATCAAGCGCTATCGGAACCCGCGTCCCCACAAACCTGGGGCGAGCGTCTACAACGGTTGATGCAGCTGTTTTTCCTACCCAGCAGCGAGCACGATGACTACCTGCTGGGCCAGCTCGAACAATTAAGAGAAACCTGGCTGGAAACCTGCGAATCCGTCGGCTTGCAAGACGAGTTACCTCTTACGGTAGTACGTGAGGCATGGCTGGCCGGATTGGATCAGGGGCGCCTGTCCCAGCGCTTCCTGGCGGGAGCGGTCAATTTCTGTACGCTGATGCCCATGCGTGCGATCCCGTTCAAGCTGGTCTGCCTGCTCGGCATGAACGACGGCGATTACCCGCGGGCCCAGCCACCCCTGGATTTTGACCTGATGGGCAGCGATTACCGCCCCGGCGACCGTTCTCGCCGCGAAGACGACCGCTACTTACTGCTCGAAGCGCTGCTGTCAGCCCGTGACCAGCTGTACATCAGCTGGGTAGGCCGCAGCATCCGTGACAACAGCGATCGCCCGGCCTCGGTGCTGATCGGCCAACTACGCGACCACCTCGCCAGCGGCTGGCAGCACGCCAGCAACGATCTGCCGCTGATCGACGCAATGACCCAGGAGCACCCGCTGCAACCCTTCAGCGCCCGCTATTTCCACGAAGGCGATTCGTTGTTCAGCTATGCGCGCGAATGGCAATTGCTGCATCAGGCACCGGCGGTCATCACCCAAGAGCAAGGCTTGACGCCTCACCAACAGGAAGAACCCCTGAGCCTTGGCCAGTTACAGGACTTCCTGCGCAATCCGGTCAAACACTTCTTCAGCCAGCGCCTGAAAGTATTCTTCGAAGCCGCTGAAGTGCCCCTGGCTGATGAAGAACCCTTCGTGCTGGACGCATTGCAACGCTACAGCTTGAGCGACAGCCTGCTGAACGCGGCACTCACCCAACCCGACCAACTCGATCAGGCTCTCACCGCCCAGGCCCTGCGGCTGCAAGGCAGCGGCCTGCTGCCGATGGTGGGTTTCGGTGAATGCCTGCGT
This sequence comes from Pseudomonas sp. J380, assembly GCF_009827115.1. NCBI lineage: Bacteria > Pseudomonadati > Pseudomonadota > Gammaproteobacteria > Pseudomonadales > Pseudomonadaceae > Pseudomonas > Pseudomonas sp. J380. The sequence goes on from NZ_CP043060.1 coordinate 5,183,700, forward strand.
AACGAACTGATCGAGCCGCTGCCGGACCTGGTGCAACGCTATCAACAGCTTCTGGCGTTGTGGCCCACCCCGCATACTGGCGCTGAACCGGTCAGCTTTGCGTACCAAGGCATCCAGCTGGAAGGTTGGATCAGCGGTCTGCACCGACGCAGTGATGGCGGACTTTTAAGCGTCACCACCATCCCCAACAGTATTGGTTCGATCAAGACACGTAAGTGGCACCGCCTCATCCGCCCCTGGGTCAATCACGTGGTGGCCTGCGCCTGTGGCCTGCCCTTGAGCACCGGCCTGGTAGCCAGTGACGACACCTTGTTGTTGGCCCCACTGGACAAGGCCGGCGCCGAGGACATTCTCGGTAACCTGCTGTTGGCCTGGCACACGGGAATGAGCGCGCCGCTTCCGGTCGCAGTGAAAACCGCGTTCGCCTGGCTCGGCCAGGCTGATCCCGCCAAGGCCCAAGCGGCTGCGAGCAAAGCCTATGAAGGCGATGGCATCACCACTGACGGCGAACGCCGCGAAACGCCTGCCCTTACGCGGCAATTTCCCGACTACGCAGCCCTGGTCGCCAGTGAAGAGTTCGAAGGCTGGTGCGAAACCCTGTATCGCCCGCTGATCAACGCCCCCTGGCGATCGCTTTCCAGCACGGAGGCTGACGCATGATCGGCAAACCCTTGGCCCTGGCGTTCCCGCTCAAAGGCAGCCAGTTGATTGAAGCCAGTGCTGGCACCGGCAAGACCTTCACCATCTCCGCCCTGTACCTGCGTCTGGTGCTCGGCCACGGCGGTGATGAATCCGGTTTCGGCCGCGAACTGCTGCCACCGCAAATTCTCGTGGTGACGTTCACCGACGCCGCCACCAAGGAACTGCGTGAACGTATCCGCATCCGCCTGGCCGAAGCCGCGCGCTTCTTCCGTGACGAAATCGAACAGCCTGATGCGCTGATTGCCGACCTGCGCGAGCAATATGATCCGCAGCAATGGCCCGCCTGTGCCAATCGCCTGGACATCGCCGCGCAATGGATGGATGAAGCCGCAGTCTCCACGATCCACAGTTGGTGCCAGCGCATGCTGCGCGAACATGCGTTCGACAGCGGCAGCCTGTTCACACAAACCCTGGAAACCGACCATAGCGACCTGCTGGGCGAAGTGCTGCGCGACTACTGGCGATTGTTCTGCTACCCAATGCACGACGATGCGCTCAACTGGGTGCGCAATAATTGGGGTGGCCCCGCGGCGCTGATGCCACGGGTGCGTGCGTTGTTCGGCAGCGAGCGGCCCACCGACGAAACCCGCGAGCCAGCCGAACTGATCAGTGCCTGCCTGCAAGAACGCCGCGCCGCGCTGGTTGCCCTCAAGGCACCCTGGCAACAATGGGCTGCCGAGCTGCGGGATATCTGCCTGCAAGCCGTCGCTGCCAAAGCGGTCGATGGGCGCAAGATGCAAGCACGTTACTTCGAGCCCTGGTTCGAAAAGATCAGCGCCTGGGCCGCTGACGAAACCCTGGAACAACTGGACATCGGCACCGGCTTCACCCGCCTGACGCCCGACGGAATGGCCGAAGCCTGGAAAGGCGAGCCGCCGCAGCACCCTGGCATCGAGGCTATGGCCAGCCTCAAAGCCAGCCTCGACGCCTTGCCAACGCCTGACGCGGCGGTGCTGCAACACGCTGCCGGCTGGGTCGGCAAACGTTTCGAGGAAGAGAAACGTCGCCGCGCCGAGATGGGGTTTGACGACATGCTGATCCGCCTCAACGCCGCCCTCCAGGCAGACGGTGGCGAGCGCCTGGCCAGTGTGATCCGCGAGCAATTCCCGGTGGCCCTGATCGATGAATTCCAGGACACCGACCCGGTGCAATACAGCATCTTCGACAGCATCTACCGCATCGAAGAAAACCACCTCGACAGCGGCCTGTTCCTGATCGGCGACCCCAAGCAGGCGATCTACGCCTTTCGCGGCGCCGACATCTACACCTACCTGCGCGCCCGGCAGGCCACCACCGGCCGCCATCACACCCTGGGCACCAACTTCCGCTCCAGCCATGCGATGGTCGAGGCGGTGAACCATGTGTTCCAGCGTGCGGAAACCGGCCGTGGTGCGTTCCTGTTTCGCCAGCCTGATGGCGATAACCCGGTGCCGTTCCATTCGGTACTGTCCCAAGGCCGCAGCGAGCAGTTGCAGGTCGACGGTCACACGCTACCGGCCATGAACCTTTGGCACCTGCCCACCGACCAGCCGATTTCCAACGCGGTTTATCGTCAACACCTGGCCGCCGCCTGCGCCACGCAAATCGTTGCGCTGCTCAATGGTGGGCAGCAAGGCACCGCGGGCTTTGTAAAAGAGGGCACCCTAAAGGGCGTGTTGCCGTCAGACATCGCCATCCTCGTGCGTGATGGCAAGGAAGCCCAAACCGTACGTGCCGAACTGGCCCGCCGTGGCGTGCGCAGTGTGTACCTGTCGGATAAAGACTCCGTGTTTGCCGCCCAGGAAGCCCATGACCTGTTGGCCTGGTTGAAGGCTTGCGCGGAACCGGATGTCGAACGCCCGCTGCGTGCAGCCCTGGCCTGCGTCACCCTGAACCTGTCCCTGTCGGAGCTGGAGCGTCTGAATCAGGACGAACTGGCGTGGGAATCGCGGGTGATGCAGTTCCGTGGCTACCGTGCCATCTGGCGTACCCAAGGCGTGTTGCCGATGCTGCGTCGTCTGCTCCACGACTTCAAGCTGCCGCAAACCCTCATCGCCCGCAGTGATGGCGAGCGTGTGCTGACCAACCTGTTGCACCTCAGTGAATTGTTGCAACAGGCCGCCTCGGAACTGGATGGCGAGCAGGCGTTGATCCGTCATTTGGCCGAGCATCTGGCGCTGTCGGGGCAGGCCGGTGAAGAACAGATCCTGCGCCTGGAAAGTGACGAGCAACTGGTCAAAGTGGTGACCATCCACAAATCCAAGGGCCTGGAATACGACTTGGTGTTCCTGCCGTTCATCTGTTCGGCCAAGCCCGTGGATGGCAGTCGCTTGCCGTTGCATTACCACGATGAACACGGCAAGTCCCACGTCAACCTGCGACCCACGGCCGAGTTGATCGCCCAAGCCGACGATGAGCGCCTGGCCGAAGACCTGCGTTTGTTGTACGTGGCCTTGACCCGCGCCAAACACGCCTGCTGGCTGGGCATCGCCGATCTCAAACGCGGCAATAACAGCAGCTCGGTCTTGCACCTTTCTGCATTGGGCTATTTGCTCGGTGCCGGCGCGTCGTTGAGCGAATCAGCGGGTCTGGCGCGCTGGTTGCTGGACTTGCAGCAAGGCTGCGCGGCCATCGGTTATGACCTTGTGCCGGACGCCCAAGACATCTTGTTCCACCCGCCGCGCAACCAAGCGACCCTGCTCGCGCCGTTGCTGCCTGCACGCAAGGCCGCAGAAAACTGGTGGATTGCCTCCTATAGCGCCTTGCGCATTGGCGACAGCATGAGCGCCGCCAACCTCGAAGCCCCCGAAAGCCCACAGGCCCAGAAGCTGTTCGATGACGAACGCCTCGACCCCGATGCCCCTCGGGAAACGGTCGCGGCCGGCGGGGATATTCACCGTTTCCCACGCGGTCCCAACCCAGGCACCTTCCTTCACGGCTTGTTGGAATGGGCCGGTGAAGAAGGTTTCAACGTGACCCCGGAGGCGATCGAAAAAGCCGTGGGCGCGCGCTGTAACCGCCGCAACTGGGAAGGCTGGATCGTCACCCTCAGCGGCTGGCTGGAGCACCTGCTGCACACGCCACTGCCCCTGTACAACGAGCGCTTCACCCTCAGTGGCCTGCAGCAGTACCAGATCGAGATGGAATTCTGGTTTGCCAGTCACACCGTCGACGTACTCGCCCTCGACAAACTGGTGTGCCAGCACACCCATGGCGGCGTGTCCCGTGTGGCCGCCGAACCGGTGCTGCTCAACGGCATGTTCAAAGGCTTTATCGATCTGACGTTTGAGCACGATGGCCGTTACTACGTGGCCGACTACAAATCCAATTGGCTCGGCCCTGACGACTCTGCCTACACCCATGACGCCATGGAACACTCGATCCTCGAGCATCGGTACGACCTGCAATACGTACTTTACCTGCTGGCCCTGCACCGCCAACTCAAGGCGCGCCTGCCGCATTACGATTATGACCAGCACGTCGGCGGTGCCCTGTACCTGTTCCTGCGCGGTAGCCAGTCGGTGAGCCAGGGCGCGTATTTTACCCGACCGCCTCGTGAGTTGATCGAGAGCCTGGACCTGTTGTTCCAGGGCAAGCCCATCCCACCCAAGGTTGAGCCCGCCTGGGAACAAGGAGTGCTCTTATGAGCCTGTCGCCGTTACCGCTGGAGGCGCTTTTGCCCCTCGATCGTGCCGCCGACCTGCTGCAGTTGCTTGCACGTTGGGTCGAGCGGGGTTGGCTGCGCGCCTTGGACAAAGCCTTTGTCGGTTTCCTGTACGAGCTGGACCCAAAGGCCGATCCCCTGGTGCTGCTGGCGGCGGCCTTGACCAGCCATCAACTGGGCCATGGCCACGTCTGCCTGGATGTGTTCGAAACCCTCAAGGCGCCGGATTTCGCCCTGTCATTGCCGCCCGAAGGCGACCTGCACACCGGCGCCATGCTGCTACCCTCACAGTTGCTGCACGGCCTGGATGGCGCGCATTGGTGCCATGCCCTGGCTTCAAGCCCGTTGGTTGCGCTGGCCGTCGATGGCAGCGAGGAGGCTCGTAGCCGCCCGTTGGTGTTGTCCGGCAAGCGCCTGTACCTGCGCCGCTACTGGGCCTACGAGCGGCGTATCGACCGCGCCCTGCGCCTGCGCCTTGCCAGCGTGGAAGACGCCGCCGCCGATCTGCCGCAACGGCTCAATCGCCTGTTCGACCAACCGGCGCCCGATGGGGTGATTGACTGGCAAAAGCTCGCCTGCGCCCTGGCGACCCGCGGCGCCTTCAGCATCGTCACCGGCGGCCCCGGTACCGGTAAAACCACCACCGTCGTGCGCCTGCTCGCGCTATTGCAGGCGCCCGCCGTGGAGTCCGGCAGCCCGTTGCGTATTCGCCTGGCTGCGCCCACCGGTAAAGCCGCTGCGCGCCTGACCGAATCCATCAGCCAGCAAGTGCTGTCACTGACAGTGCCCGACAACGTGCGGGAAAAAATCCCCACCCAGGTCACCACGGTCCACCGCTTGTTGGGCAGCCGTCCGGGCACCCGTCACTTCCGTCACCACCCGGGCAACCCGCTGCCTTTGGATGTGCTGGTGGTGGACGAAGCCTCGATGATCGACCTGGAAATGATGGCCAACCTGCTCGACGCCCTGCCGCCCCATGCACGCCTGGTATTGCTGGGCGACAAAGACCAACTGGCCTCGGTAGAAGCGGGGGCCGTACTCGGCGACTTGTGCCGCGATGCCGAAGCCGGCTGGTACAGCCCGCAGACTCGCCACTGGCTGCAAGCCGTTAGCGGTGAAGACCTCAGCAGCAGCGGCTTGCAAGAAGACCTCGATGGCAGCCATCCCCTGGCCCAGCAAGTGGTGATGCTGCGCTATTCGCGCCGCTTCGGCGAGGGCAGCGGTATTGGTCAACTGGCGCGTTGGGTCAACCAGCAAAACGCCGAAGAGGCCCGCCAGCTGTTAGCTGCAGGCCGTCACGACGACCTGTTCTGCGTCAGCCTCAAGGGTGAGCATGACCACGCCCTTGAGCGCCTGGTACTGGACGGGCAGGGCGATGGCGCCCAAGGTTATCGCTACTACCTGAACCTGCTGCAATCGGCGCGCCCCTCTGCGGACACACCGCGTGACGGTCCAGCCTGGACTGCTTGGGCGCAACAACTGCTGCACGCCTTCGACGCGTTTCAACTGCTTTGCGCCGTGCGGAAGGGCCCGTGGGGCGTCGAAGGGCTCAACCTGCGCATCACCGCGGCGTTGCGCAAGGTACGCCTGATCGAAGGTGACGAGCAGTGGTACGAAGGCCGACCGGTGCTGATGACCCGCAACGATTACGGGCTCGGCCTGATGAACGGCGACATCGGCATCGCCCTGAAATTGCCCGAAAGCGACGGTGGCCCCCACGTCCTGCGGGTGGCCTTTCCACGTAACGATGGCCAGGGCGGCGTGCGCTTTGTATTGCCCAGCCGCTTGAATGATGTGGAAACCGTGTACGCCATGACCGTGCACAAATCCCAGGGCTCGGAGTTCACTCACACCGCGCTGATCCTGCCGGATGCCCTTAACCCGGTGCTGACCAAAGAGCTGATCTATACCGGTATCACCCGTGCCAAACGTTGGTTCAGCCTGGTTGAGCCGCGCGGCGGCGTGTTTGAGGAAGCGGTGCGGCGCAAGGTCAAGCGTCTGAGCGGATTGATGTTGGAGTTGGACCTTCCGTCTGAAAAAAATGACTGGTAGGTCAGGCGATATTTCTTATTCAGATGTCTGATTTTTCTGAAAAAATAGCGAACCCCTCGAATGCTGTGCTTCGTGGGGATGTCCGCCGCTGTGCTATCGTTGCGGCATCATCCTGGAAAACACTTGAGAGTATCGCTGCATGAACGTGGCTGTCTCGCCCAAAGCGCGCAGTTTGAGTTGGAGACGCCTGTTACTGGTGACGGTGCTGTGCCTGCTTGCGCCGCGCCTATTTGCGCAGACGCCCAGCCTGGCCGAGCACCGTGCGCAGGCGGTCACCCAAGTGGTGCTCGGTATCCTCAGCTACGCCCGTTGGCCGGTTGAGCCTGCGCAATTGCGGCTGTGCATTGTCGGGCCGACTCAGTACACCGATGACCTGGTCAAAGGCACCACCCAGGCCACCGGTCGTCCGGTGCTGGTGCGGCGCCTGCTGGTCGATCATCCGGATATCGTCAATGCCTGTGATGCCGTCTACATCGGCAAAATCACCCCCGACGAACGCAACCGCCTGTTTACCTCATTGATCGGCCATCCCGTACTCAGCATCAGCGAAGGGGGCGACCAATGCACGGTGGGCAGCCTGTTCTGCCTGCGCGTCAGCGATGAGCAGGTGTCGTTCGAGGTCAACCTGGATTCCGTCGCCCGTAGCGGCGTGCGCATCCATCCCAGTGTGTTGCAGTTGTCCCGTCGTCGAGCGCCTGGCTCATGAGTCGCGATAAAGTGCGGCCGACCCTGCGCTCGGTAATTGCCCGCGGGCATATGATCCTGGCGCTGGTAGCCGTGACCCTGGCCAGTGTGTCCCTGACCCTGCTGGGCGTACTTGCCCTGCGGGTTTACGCCGAGCACAACCTGCACCTGATCGCCCGCTCGATCAACTACACCGTGGAAGCAGCCGTGGTGTTCAACGACAGTGCGGCGGCCACCGAAGCCCTGAGCCTGATTGCCTCTACCGAAGAAGTGGCCCAGGCAGAAGTATTCGATATCAACGGCAAGCTGCTGGCGCGCTGGGTTCGCCCGGAAACCGGCATGTTGTCACGGGTCGAGCTGCAAATAGCGCACGCCCTGCTCGAACAGCCCATCAGCCAGCCGATCCTGCGCCAGGGGCAAACCGTCGGCAGCATCCATCTGGTCGGCCACGGTGGCAGCCTGTTGCGCTTCTTGCTCAGTGGCTTGATCGGGATTCTGATCTGCACCGCCCTCAGCGCCTGGGTGGCGTTGCATCTGTCACGGCGTCTGTTAAATGGTATCACCGTGCCATTGCAACGCCTGGCTGCCGTCGCCCACGCCGCCCGCAGCGAGCGAGACTTCGACCGCCGCGTACCCTCGGCGCAGATCGCCGAACTCGACAGCCTGGGCAGCGACTTCAACGCCCTGCTCGGTGAGATGGAGGCCTGGCAAAGCCACCTGCAAAGCGAAAACGAAACCCTGGCCCACCAGGCCAGCCACGACAGCCTCACCGGCCTGCCCAACCGCGCGTTCTTCGAAGGCCGGCTGATCCGTGCCCTGCGCAGCGCGGCCAAGGTCAACGAGCGGGTGGCAGTGCTGTTCCTCGACAGCGATCGTTTCAAAGACATCAACGACAGCTTCGGTCACGCCGCTGGCGATGCCGTGCTGGTGGCCGTTGCCGACCGCGTGCGGGCGCAACTGCGCGAGGACGACCTGGTGGCGCGCCTGGGCGGTGATGAATTCGCGGTATTGCTGGCGCCCCTGCACAAGGCCGAAGACGCCCAGCGCATCGCCGACAAAATCATTGCCAGCATGGACATGCCGATTCCACTGCCTGGAGACACCCAGGTGTTGACCTCCCTCAGTATCGGCATTGCGATTTATCCCGAGCATGGTGCCACGCCAGGGACCTTGCTCAACGCTGCCGACGCGGCGATGTACCAGGCCAAACGATTGTCTTCGGGCGGCCAGCAAACGGCGGAGTCGGAGCACCCCGTCGCCAACGTTCAACACAGGAGTTGATTCCCTTGTTCGCTAACACACGCGTTTTATTTATTTCTTTGCTCGTGGCCTTCCTGGCCCTCAGCGGCTGCCAGACGCCACCCAAAGGCCTGACCCCGGCGCAAGTCGCCGTGCTCAAGCAGCAAGGCTTCGAGCTGACCGATGAAGGCTGGGCCTTCGGCCTGTCCGGCAAAGTGCTGTTTGGCAGCGACGTCGAAACCCTCAACAAACCCAGCACCGACATCGTCGAACGCATCGGCCAGGCCCTGGTAGGCGCGGGTATCGAGCGTGTGCGTGTCGACGGCCACACCGACGCCTCGGGCAAAGAGCCCTACAATGTTGCCCTGTCCCTGCGCCGCGCCAAAAGCGTGGGCAAGGTGCTGACCCGCGTGGGCATGAAAGAAGAAAACATCCAACTGCGCGGCCTGGGCAGCAGCGAGCCGGTAGCGCCGAATACGACCACAGCAGGCCGCACCGAGAATCGCCGGGTGTCGATCGTAGTGATCGCAGACTAAGCGGGTTCACCTTTCCCAAGCTGAAATGCAATCCAATGTGGGAGGGGGCAAGCCCCTCTCACAGTTGTTCTGCGATGTGCTAGCAAGAATGTTCGCTCAACGGCTCGGTGTCATCGCCCGCGTCAAGTCATCCACCACGGCCTTGCCCCTCTCATACATATAATGCGCGGCCCATGCGTATTGGTCGCCGCGAAAACCTACCAACGACCATTAGGAGTTTTCTCTGTAGGAAAGACCTGTCATGACGAATTTTAATGGCTGGGCTGATGAAGTTTCGCTTTTTCGCAAATGGTGGGCTTAGTTAAATGGACGCTATAAGTAACTACCGTAAAGGATTGCGATGACTATAAATGTCAGTCATTTTCGCCAGGAAGTATCTAAAGTCAGGCTTTCAAAAGATGCATTTGCTGAGCTATTGACGATAAGAGAGTTGTTCGAGACGGTAAGTCAAGGTGTTAGATTCGATACCAAGGTCGCTTACATTAATCCTTTACAGTCAAGCGTGCTGAGAGAGGAGCTGAATAGAATACGAAATATGATCGATCATGAAAGTCATGTCTTGATTCTCGATGGCTTTAAGGTGGATAAACTTTCAACGTTCAAATCTCTGGTGTGGACATTCGGTTCCTTACTCGGTGTCCCAATGGTACAGAATCATCTTGGTCATAAAGTGATTGAGGTTTATGACCGAGGTGGCAAAAGCATTGAGTAAGGTGCGAGATACCATCAGACCCGTCAAGGCGCCTATGTACATAACGATGGTGTGAGCGACCCGTTGCCTATCGATTACTTGATCCTGGCCTGTGGACAGAAAGCACTTTTAGGAGGTGAGAGCATTCTCATCGATGCAAGCGCGGTATACGCCGAGCTGATTGCGTTCCCAGAAGTATTGGAAGCGCTCAAATGCGACTTCTTTTTTGAGAATCGCGGCATGTCAGAGGATGAAAAACTGTTTAAAGCCCCCATCCTCAGCTTTTCCAGTGAAGGTATTCCACTGATCAGATACTTTCGAGTCTACATTGAGTCAGCTCACCTTAAGGCAGGAGTGCCTTTAACAGCAGCTCAAACCCAGGCACTGGACTTTCTGGATACCGTTCTCGATCAGTCATCGGTTCAGCATCGAGTACTGCTGGAGCCAGGGCAAGTGCTTATTTCAGCCGATAACAAGTTTCTGCATACGCGCACGCACTTCATTGATATGAACGCTCCACGTTCCGAAATCAATGATGCTGAGCCTTTGAGTGATCTTAATCGTTATATGCTACGGCTGTGGTTACGCAAACGATGATGCATCGGTATTCATAACGTAAGTCCTCCCATATCCGCCATAAGCCGAGCCCCATGGACAACTCCGATATCGCGATCACGTTGGTCTTGATTTCTGCCTTTATGCACGCCACTTGGAATGCCGTAGTTCGCGCCGGTAGCAGTCGCTTCATGACCTTGGCCATGGTCGACGGCACCGCGCTAGTGATATGCCTGCTGGCGTTGCCGTTTGTAAGTGTGCCTAGCCTGGAGGTATGGGGCTATATACTCGTCTCTGTGGTGCTCAATACGGTCTACCGGCTATTTTTGATTAAAGCGTACGAAACGGGTGACTTCGGTCAGGTTTACCCGGTGATGCGTGGGGTGCCGCCCGTATTGGTCGTGCTGTTTTCTTACTTTCTGCTGCATGAACAGTTGTCCTCCCAGGCGTTGACGGGAGTGTTGCTGATTTGTGTGGGGATTATCAGCTTGACCTTTGTGCGCAGGATGACGGCGCAGATGTTCAAGCCGATCCTGATGGCGGTGTGCGCCGGTGCGTTTATTGCGTCTTACACGGTGGTGGATGCTAAAGGTGTAAGAGCCAGTGAGACGGTGCTGCAGTACATTATTTACCTGACAGTATTCCAAAGTATCCCGATCCCGATGCTGGCGTTTTCCAAAGAACGTTCAACCTTGGCTCGTGCGATACGTGGGCACTGGCGAGTTGGGCTATTAGGCGGTGTTTTTTACCTGGCGTCTTACGGATTGGTGTTGTTTGCCTTGTCGCTGGACGCGGTGGCCAAGGTCTCAGCTCTGCGGGAAACCAGTGTTATTATCGGCGCCATTATTGCTGCGCTGTTCTTTCACGAACGGTTCGGTTGGCGACGGATGCTTTCGGCGTTCGTCATTGTTTGCGGGATCATTTTGATCAAAGTGAGCACCTGATGGCCCAGCGTCCGCCCCCCACACCTATGCTTCAGGCGTTCGTCAGCGCAGCGCAAACCGGTAGTTTCGCCCGTGCAGCGTCTGAGCTTAACCTCACCGCCAGTGCCATTAGCCATCAAATCGCGGGCTTGGAGGAATGGTGGGGCGTGTCGTTGTTTGAGCGGCACTCACGCGGCGTCAAGCTGACTGCAGCAGGGCAGGCTCTGTTGCCAGTTACCGATGAGTTTTTCAAGGCGCTGGATGGGGTATTGCATTCACTCAATCCCGGTAAGTCCCAACCGTTATACCTATCATGCACGTCTTCCCTCTGTTCGACGTGGCTAATCCCCAGGATGCACGGCTCTCACACGCAGGCTTCATTCAACCTGGATCTGGTGTTGACCAGCGCCGACATGAGCAGCACCAGCCTGGAGGCCCATCAATACGATGTCGCCGTGGTGATGGGGTACGGTGACTATCCGGATCATTATGTCGAACTGTTGATGCGCGACGCCGTATTCCCCGTGTGTTCGCCCGATTTTCTGCGGTTGAAGGGCGGCATTGTTCTGGAGGATGTCGCCCGCTATCCGCTGATTCATCGGGTGGACGATCAGGTATGTCCGGGGTGGGAAAGCTGGTTTGCGTTTCAGGGGCTGGCGCCGCCGCCTTATCACCACGGGCCGAGATTTCCGGATTCGAGCCTGGCGATCAGCTTGGCGGTGAAGGGCGGAGGGATTGCGCTGGGCAGGACTGCGTTGGTGTATGACCAACTGGAAGACGGTGCGTTAGTTGCGTTGAATAGCCCTGTGATGATGTCCCCTGCGGCCTACTACATCATTTGTCGAAACGGACGTCAGTCGGAGCCGGAGATTGCTCGGCTGATTGAATGGCTCAAGAACAGCGCGGGTGAGTTTCTGCGCGAAGTTCGGCTTCGGCATCCGCAAATTGCTGCAGCAGGAGCGGTCTAAATGTAGGAAGCCTCCGTTGCTCCTTTTAGCACCTCACTTCGCAAACCTGATCTCCCGCGTCTGCCCCATTAACAACCCCTGATTCTGCTCCGTCACTTCCCGAATGTAATCCCACAACAACGTAATCCGCTTCAACTTCCTCAAATCCTCTCGGCAATACATCCAGAACTGCCGCGTAATCGCAATCTGCTCTCCCAGCACCGGCAGCAAGCGCGGGTCCTGCGCGGCCAGAAAGCACGGCAATATCGCCATCGACCGGCCTTGCTGGGCCGCCACGTACTGTGCGATCACGCTGGTACTGCGCAGGCTGGCGCTGGCGCCGGGCACCACATTGGCCAGGTACAGCAACTCTGAGCTGAAGGCCAAGTCATCCACATAGCTGATAAACGGATGTTCGGCCAGATCCGCAGGTTTGCGGATTGGCGGGTGTTGGTCGAGGTAGTCCTGGGTGGCGTACAACTGCAATTTGTAGTCGCACAGTTTGCAGCACACATACGGCCCGTGTTCAGGGCGTTCCAGGGCGATGACGATGTCGGCTTCGCGCTTGGACAGGCTGATGAAGTGGGGCAGGGGCAGGATATCCACCGAGATCGCAGGATAAGTGTCGACGAAATGGCTCAGTTGCGGGGTGACGAAGAAGCTGCCGAAGCCTTCGGTGCAACCCATGCGCACATGGCCGGAAAGTGCCACGCCGGACCCGGACACCTGTTCGCAGGCCATGTGCAGCGTGCTTTCGATGGATTCGGCATAACCCAGCAACCGCTGGCCTTCGCTGGTGAGCACGAAGCCGTTGGTCCGTGATTTTTCGAACAGCAGCGTGCCGAGGGACACTTCCAGAGAGCTGATGCGCCGCGACACGGTGGTGTAGTCCACCGCCAGGCGCTTGGCGGCCACGCTAGCCTTGCGGGTGCGGGCTACTTCGAGGAAAAACTTCAGGTCATCCCAGTTCAGGGCGCCCAGGGAGGTGATGTTTTTTTGCATATTGGACCGGCTTTTATGTGCGTTCTTATTAGAGATTTGCACATCTATACTCCAAAAACAGTCCGAACGCCTCATTCTTCAAGGCGATTCAACGCCTTGGTTCTCTGCATAACTACAAGATTCTGGAGACCACATGAACGCATCTGCCGATATTTCCGTGCAACAGGTCAAGTTGCTGATCAACGGCGAGTGGGTCGAGTCCAAGACCACCGAGTGGCAAGACATCGTCAACCCGGCCACCCAGCAAGTGCTGGCCAAAGTCCCGTTTGCCACCGCCGATGAAGTCAACGCGGCCATCGACGCTGCCCATCAAGCGTTCCAGACCTGGAAACTCACGCCGATCGGCGCGCGCATGCGCATCATGCTTAAGCTGCAAGCCTTGATCCGCGAACATTCCAAGCGCATTGCTGTAGTCCTCAGCGCCGAGCAGGGCAAGACCATTGCCGATGCCGAGGGCGATATTTTTCGTGGCCTGGAAGTGGTGGAGCACGCTTGTTCCATTGGCACCCTGCAAATGGGTGAGTTCGCCGAGAACGTGGCCGGCGGCGTGGACACCTACACCCTGCGCCAGCCTATCGGCGTGTGCGCCGGCATCACCCCGTTCAACTTCCCGGCGATGATTCCGCTGTGGATGTTCCCGATGGCGATTGCCTGCGGGAACACCTTTGTACTCAAGCCTTCCGAGCAAGACCCGTTGTCGACCATGCTGCTGGTGGAGCTGGCGCTGGAAGCCGGTGTGCCAGCCGGCGTGCTCAACGTGGTGCATGGTGGCAAGGACGTGGTGGATGCACTCTGTACTCACAAAGACATCAAGGCAGTGTCCTTCGTCGGTTCGACGGCTGTGGGCACGCATGTCTACGACCTGGCCGGCAAACACGGCAAGCGTGTGCAGTCGATGATGGGCGCCAAGAACCACGCGGTGGTGCTGCCGGATGCTAACCGAGAACACACCCTCAACGCCCTGGTCGGTGCCGGTTTCGGCGCGGCTGGCCAGCGTTGCATGGCCACCTCGGTGGTGGTGCTGGTGGGCGCGGCCAAGCAGTGGCTGCCAGACCTCAAGGCCCTGGCACAAAAGCTCAAGGTCAACGCCGGCAGCGAAGCGGGCACGGATGTCGGCCCGGTGATCTCCAAGCGCGCCAAGGCACGCATCCTGGAGCTGATCGAAAGCGGCGTGAAACAAGGCGCCAAGCTGGAGCTGGACGGCCGCGACATCAAAGTGCCGGGCTTTGAGCAAGGCAACTTTGTCGGCCCCACCCTGTTCTCAGGCGTGACCACCGACATGCGCATCTACACCGAGGAAATCTTCGGCCCGGTGCTGGTGGTACTGGAAGTCGAGACACTCGATCAAGCCATCGCCCTGGTCAACGCCAATCCGTTTGGCAACGGTACAGGCCTGTTCACCCAGAGCGGCGCGGCGGCGCGTAAATTCCAGAGCGAAATCGATGTGGGCCAGGTCGGCATCAACATCCCCATCCCGGTGCCAGTGCCGTTCTTCAGCTTCACCGGCTCCCGCGGTTCCAAGCTCGGCGACCTGGGCCCTTACGGCAAGCAAGTGGTGCAGTTCTACACTCAGACCAAAACCGTCACCAGCCGCTGGTTTGATGACGACACGGTCAACGATGGCGTCAACACCACCATCAACCTGCGCTGAACTCGGGAGACGACCATGAAAATTGCATTCATCGGCCTGGGCAACATGGGTGCGCCCATGGCCCGCAACCTGATCAAGGCTGGGCACGCGCTTAACCTGTTCGACCTGAACCAGGCGGTACTCAAGGAACTTGCCGAACTGGGCGGCACCATCAGCAGCTCGCCGCGTGATGCGGCCCAAGGTGCCGAACTGGTGATTACCATGCTGCCGGCAGCCGCCCATGTGCGCAGCGTGTGGCTGAATGAAGACGGTGTACTCGCCGGCATCGGCGAAGGCATCCCCGCCGTGGATTGCAGCACCATTGACCCGCAAACCATCCGTGAAGTAGCGGCTGCGGCAGCCAAACAAGGCGTGGACGTGGCCGATGCGCCGGTCTCCGGTGGCACCGGCGGTGCCCAGGCCGGGACGCTGACCTTCATGGTCGGCGCCAACCCGGAATTGTTCGCCACCCTGCAACCGGTGCTGGCGCAGATGGGCCGCAACATCGTGCACTGCGGTGATGTCGGCACTGGGCAAATCGCCAAGATCTGCAACAACCTGCTGCTGGGTATCAGCATGGTCGGCGTCAGTGAAGCCATGGCCCTGGGCGATGCACTTGGCATTGATACACAAGTGCTGGCCGGCATCATCAACAGCTCCACGGGGCGCTGCTGGAGTTCCGATACCTACAATCCTTGGCCAGGCGTGATCGAGACCGCGCCATCATCGCGTGGCTATACCGGTGGTTTTGGTGCCGACCTGATGCTCAAGGATCTGGGCCTTGCGACTGAGGCTGCGCGCCAGGCGCATCAGCCGGTGATTCTCGGCGCAGTGGCCCAGCAGTTGTATCAATCCATGAGCCAGCGTGGGGAAGGGGGCAAGGACTTCTCGGCGATCATCAACAGCTATCGCAAGCTGTAGGAGCGAGCTTGCTCGCGAAAAATGTGAGAGCAACGCGTTCATCCTGGATGAGCGCGTTTTCGTTGACGATCTTCGCGAGCTCGCTCCTACAGGGACGGGGATGGGTCAGGCAAACACAAAATACTTACGCACAGTCTCGACCACTTCCCACGTCCCCTTCATCCCTGGCTCCACCACGAAGATATCCCCAGCGCGCAGATGGATCGGCTCCATGCCTTCAGGCGTGATCACGCAGTAGCCTTCCTGGAAATGGCAGTATTCCCACTTCACGTATTCCACGTACCACTTGCCCGGTGTGCAGATCCAGGTGCCCATGATCTTGCTGCCGTCTTCGCTGGTGTAGGCGTTGAGGTTGACAGTGTGCGGGTCACCTTCGAGCTTTTCCCATTTGCAGGCATCCAGGACCGGCAGTGGGTGGGTGTCGCGCAGTACGGTGATGGGCTTGGACATGATGACTCCGAGGCAGGGAAGGGAAAGCTCAACCCTAAGGCCTCGGGCGTTGCGCCAGTGGTCTGAACTCGACATTGGGATGCCCAGAAGCGCAGTCACCTGAACACCGCGGTCCCCTGTTGGAGCCGGGCTTGCCCGCGATGGCGGTGGCACAGCGAGCATCTCGATTGCCTGACACTCCGCTATCGTTGGCAAGCCAGGCTCCCACGAGAGGTCGTGGCGTATCTGAGCGACAGATCTGTGCATCAAACCGATGTTTCCTCGCAGTAACTGCGAAAGATTTCCCGTGTCGCGCCAGAATTCGCAAGAAAATTCACATCCCTCCCTCGTATCATTCACCTCAGTAACGAGTGAGAGCCTTGCAATGAACCCAATAAAAACGTGGTGGGATATCAGCCCGCCCTTGAGCACGGCCACCCCGACCTGGCCGGGTGATACGCCGTTCCAGGAGGAGCGCGTGTGGCAGTTCGGCCCCGAGTGTCCGGTAAATGTGGGGCGCGTCACCCTGTCGCCGCACACCGGTGCCCATGTGGATGCGCCGCTGCATTACAGCGCTGATGGCGCGCCGATTGGCGAGGTATCGCTGGATGTGTACATGGGCCCTTGCCGGGTATTGCATTGCCTGGGCAGCGGCGCGTTGGTTGAGCCCCATCAGTTGCAAGGGCGTTTGGATAACCTGCCCGAGCGCGTGCTGCTGCGTACTTATCCACAAGCGCCACTGACTGAATGGGATTCGAATTTCACTGCCATCGCCCCGCGAACCATTGAGCTGCTCGCCGGCCTGGGTGTGCGTCTGATCGGTATCGATACGCCGTCCCTGGACCCGCAGCAATCCAAGACCATGGATTCGCACAACGCCGTGGCGCGCCATGGCATGGCGATCCTCGAAGGCATCGTGCTCGATGACGTACCGGAGGGCGACTATGAACTGATCGCGCTGCCGCTGCGCTTCGCCAACCTGGACGCGAGCCCCGTGCGCGCCATTCTCCGCCCGCTCAAGGAGCCCACGCGATGAGCCAATGTCCTTTCTCAGCTGATTACCAACCGCCGGAAGAATGGCATAACGCCGAACTGAATTTTTCCGAGTCCATGAGCTATGGCGATTACCTGGACCTGGGCAAAGTCCTCAGCGCCCAGCACCCCCTGTCGCCAGACCACAACGAAATGCTCTTTATCATCCAGCACCAGACCTCTGAGCTGTGGATGAAACTGATGCTTCACGAACTCAAGGCCGCCCGCGAACATGTGCGCCTGGGTGAGCTGCCGCCGGCGTTCAAGATGCTGGCGCGGGTGTCGCGGATCTTCGATCAACTGGTGCACGCCTGGGCGGTGCTGGCGACCATGACACCGTCGGAGTACAAGGCGATTCGCCCGTTCCTGGGGCAGTCGTCGGGGTTCCAGTCGTTCCAGTACCGCGAGATCGAATTCATCCTCGGCAACAAAAGCCCGGCGCTGCTGCGGCCCCATGCTCATCGCCCGGAGTTGCTGCAGCAATTGCAGGTGGCGATTGCCACGCCGTCGTTGTATGACGAGGCCGTAAACCTGATGGTCAAGGCGGGGTTGGCGATTGACCCCAAACGCGCCGAGCGCGACCCGACCGCCGCCACGGTGCACGATGACTCGGTGGAAGCTGCCTGGCGCGAGGTATATCGCGACCCGAGCCGTTACTGGGATTTGTACCAGTTGGCCGAGAAGTTTATCGACCTGGAAGATTCGTTCCGCCAGTGGCGCTTCCGGCATGTCACCACGGTGGAACGCATCATCGGCTTCCAGCCGGGTACTGGTGGTACTGAAGGCGTGGGTTATCTGCGCAAGATGCTCGATACGGTACTGTTCCCTGAACTCTGGCGAGTACGTTCCACGCTCTAAACAAAAAAGCCCCGGATTACCGGGGCTTTTTTTATGTGAAATACAGTCAACTGTGGGAGCTGGCTTGCCAGCGATGGCGGTGTATCAGCCGGCCCACCCGTTGGCTGACACGCCGCCATCGCGGGCAAGCCCGGCTCCCACAGGTGTTACTGCGCCACAGCTACTTTCCCGTTTCTGATCCGAAACCGATAGGCAACGTAGATAATCCCCACCCACACCGGCATCGCGTACACCGACTCACGAATTCCCGGAATCGCCAGCATCACCCCGATGATCATCACCATGAAGGCCAGACACAGGTAGTTGCTGAACGGGAACCAGAAGGTCTTGAACGACGGCGTCACGCCTTGCTCGCCCATGGCCTTGCGGAACTTGATGTGGGTCAGGCTGATCAGCGCCCAGTTGATCATCAGCGAAGCAACCACCAAGGCAAACAGCAACTCCAGCGCACTGTGCGGCGCGACGTAGTTGACCACCACGCACAGCATCGTCACCAACGCCGAAATCGCCAACGCCCGTAGCGGCACGCCTTGCTTGTTGAGCTTCATCAGCGCCTTGGGCGCGTCACCTTGCTCGGCCAGGCCGAACAGCATGCGGCTGTTGCAGTACACGCCGCTGTTGTACACCGACAACGCCGCGGTCAGCACCACGAAGTTGAGGATGTGGGCGGCGGTGTCGTTGCCGATCAGCGAGAAGATCTGCACAAACGGGCTGCCGCTGTAGGCATCGCCTGACGCGCCGAGGGTTTGCAGCAGTTGATCCCACGGGTACAGCGACAACAGCACGGTCAGCGCACCGACATAGAAAATCAGGATGCGGTACACCACCTGATTGATTGCCTTGGGGATCACCTTGCGTGGTTCGCTGGCCTCGGCGGCGGTGATGCCGACCAGTTCCAGGCCACCGAACGAGAACATGATGAAGGCCATCGACATCAACAGCCCCATGCCGCCATTGGGGAAGAAACCACCGTGGCTCCACAGGTTGCTGACCGAGGCCTGGGGGCCGCCGGTGCCGCTGAACAGCAGGTAGCAGCCGAGCACGATCATGCCGACAATCGCCACCACCTTGATGATCGCAAACCAGAATTCGGCTTCACCGAAGAACTTCACGTTCAGGGTGTTGATCAGGTTCACCGCGACGAAGAACACCAGCGCGCTGACCCAGGTTGGGATCTCCGGCCACCAGAACTGGATGTACTTGCCCACCGCCGTCAACTCGGCCATGCCCACCAGCACGTAGAGCACCCAGTAGTTCCAGCCCGCCAGGAAGCCTGCGTAACCGCCCCAGTATTTATGTGCGAAGTGGCTGAAGGAACCGGCCACCGGCTCTTCGACGATCATCTCGCCTAGCTGGCGCATGATCAGGAACGCGATAAACCCGGCCACCGCATAGCCCAGGATCATCGACGGCCCCGCCGACTTGAGTACCCCGGCCGAGCCGAGGAACAAGCCTGTACCAATCGCACCTCCCAAGGCGATCAGCTGAATGTGCCGGTTCTTCAGGCCTCGCTTGAGGCCCACCGGGTTAACCATGTCATCCGCCATTAACATTCCCTTCTACTTGTTTTTCTCAAGGGTGATTGCACGCCGCATCGGCCCCTCAGAACTGCTGAGGGTCAGATATTACTCTGCGTAAACTTTTCGTAATACAGCTGAACGCCATCAAGTGCCTGATCCGCCAGCCATTGCTGGATGGATTCGACCATCGGAGGGGGGCCGCACACGTACATATCCGCCGATCTGTCCCGCAGTTCGGCCAGGTCGAAATGCTCGGTGAGGTAGCCGCGTTTGCCCGTCCACTCGGCTGAGGCGTCGCTCAGCACTTCGGTGTAGCGAAAGTTCGGGATTTTTGCCGCGTAGGCGTGGATACGCGCCGCTTCACATAAATCTTCGGCGCCGCGCACGCCGTAGTACAGGTGCACAGGTTGCGTGCAGCCGTTGACGGCCAGCTCATCAAGCATACCCAGCAACGCCGACAACCCGGTGCCGCCCGCCACCAGTACCAACGGTTGGGTGACGTGCCGCAGATAAAACGCACCCAAGGGCGCCTCCATCAACATTTCATCACCTACCTGGCAGCGTTCACGCAGGTAGTTGCTCATGACTCCATCGGGCAGCAGGCGTACCAGGAACTGCAACTGATTACCCGGCCGGTTGGCGAAGGAGTAGGAGCGCCAGCTATCGGTGCCGGGCACCGACAGACGCGCATATTGGCCCGGCAAAAAATCCAGTGGCTGGTCCAGTTGCACCTGCAAGATGGCGGTGCTGGTCGAGACCTGCTGCACCGCGCTCACCGTGCCGCGTACCTGCACGGGCCCGGGGGCGTTGCACAGGCTCGAATCGAAGTCGAAATAGAAGGTGGCGTCGGACTTCACCCGGGTCTGGCAACTGAGCATCTTGCGCTGTTGCAGGTCGAGGCTGGAAAGGGCTTCGTCGTCGACATAGTCCTGGGTGTACTCGCCGGATTCGCAACGCCCCTGGCAGGTTCCGCACACGCCTTCGCGGCAATCGAGCGGGATCTTGATGCCGTTGCGCAGGGCCGCGTCCAACAGGATTTCATGGGCGCCCACCGGGAAGAACAGGGTCTTGCCATCGGCAAAGCTGAAGGCCACTTTGTGATTCATTGATGAAACTCCAAGCGTGCCCCTGTGGCGAGGGAGCTTGCTCCCGCTGGGCTGCGAAGCTGCCCCAAAAAACTGGGAGCGCTGCGCACTCCAGCGGGAGCAAGCTCCCTCGCCACAGGGGGGGGCTGGTTTTTAAAGGTGATAGAAATCCAGCACCGAGTTGATGGTGTCGTTGAGCAGCAGGGCGTGCTTGCGCGTGATCAGCCAGCTGTCGCCCTCGGGCTTGAGGCGATAGGTTACGTGCCCATAGAACTGCTCGGAAGTAGCCAGCCGATAAAACAGCGTGTGCCAGTTCAAACGCACCTCCAACGTGCCGTCGGCCTGCTCGGCAATGCGCACGTTGTTGATCAGGTGCAAGGTGCGCGGCATCGGCGTGGCGGAGGCGGCTTTGCCGGTGCGCAGGCGGAACACGCGGTCTTCCAGGCCCGAGCGGTTGGCGTAGTAGATCAACGACATCTCGCGCTTGGGGTCTTGGGTGTAGACGTGTTCGGAATCCCATTGCGGCAGGTGGAATTCGCTCTGCGGGTCGAACAACTGCACGTAGGCGTCCCAGTCCTGGGCGTCGCACAGTTCGGACTTGCGGTAGAAGAACTGCTCGATCTGGTACTGCAATTGCGCATTCATCACTTCACCTCCCGCAGGCTCAGGGCCCGCTGGTCCAAACCCTTGAGCAGAAACCGTTGCCAATTGCGGTGCTGGTTGACGTACAAGCCTTCGTGGGTGAACTCAGTGCCGGTCATGGCTGGTTGAATGCCGATGGCCTCGCTGTTGGGCGTCGGCCCGGTCTCCCAGCGATGGCTGCCGCGAGAAATATCGCTCCAGCGCTCCAGGCGGCCCTGGAAACCGCGCTGGGCTTCGCGAAATTCCACCAGGTCGTCGGGCGTGCCCATGCCCGAGACGTTGAAGAAGTCCTCGAACTGGCGGATCCGGTTTTCGCGATCGGCGTCGGACTCACCTTTCACGCCCAGGCACTGGCTGATGATTTCGGTCTTGTTCCAGGCCACCGGGCGGATGATGCGCAGCTGCGAGCTGATCTGGTCGAGAAAGAACAGGCTGGGGTAGATGTTCAGGTTGCGCAGGCGGTGCATCATCCACTCGGCCTTCTGCTGGCCGTGTTCTTCTACCAGGCGCGGCATGATGGTGGCGTAGCCGGAGCGCACGCTGGGGTTGGGCATGTCGCTGAACAACACACTGTGGCCGTTATTGAAGGCGAACCAGCCGTCATCGGTATTCGCGTCGCCGGCGCCGAGCTTGCTGTAGTCCAGCGTCGTGCTGGAACCTGCGCCGTTCTCGGTGTTGACCTGCTGGCGATGCTGCACGGTGGCCACGTAGTTGTAGTGCACGGTGCTGACGTGATAACCGTCCAGGCCGTTTTCGTTTTGCAGCTTCCAGTTGCCGTCGTAGGTGTAGGCAGACTTGCCCGCAAGCACCTCCAACTCTCCGGTGGCCGATTGCGCCACCATCATGTCGAAGAACACTTTGGCGTCGCCGAGGAAATCTTCCAGGCTGTCGGTGCCGTTCACGTCCAGGCTGATAAACACAAAGCCCTTGTAGCTGTCGATGCGCGCTTTTTTCAGGCCGCGGGTGGCCTTGTCGAAACCTTCCGGGTATTCCCCTGGCGCCTTGACCTTCACCAGTCGGCCATCGCTCTTGTAGCACCAGGCGTGGAACGGGCAGGTGAAAGTGGATTGGTTGCCCTTGCCCACGCGGGTGAGGGTAGTGCCGCGATGCTGGCAGGCGTTGATCAGCGCGTTGAGCCGGCCTTCGCCGTCACGGGTGATGATCATCGGTTGGCGCCCGGCGCGCATCGTCACGAAGTCGTGGTTATTGGCCAGTTCGCTTTCGTGGCAGGCGTAGATCCAGTTTTTTTCGAAGATCAGCTCCATCTCCAGGTCGAACAGTTCGGGCTCGGTGAACATGTCGCGGGCGATGCGGAACACTTCATCTGCCGGGCGAAAGTCCAGGCAGCTTTCGATAAAGGTTTTCCACTGCTCGACGGTTCTTGCACCACTCATGGGAGGCACCTTTTGATCATGGCTAAACGGTGAGCCATTAAGCGGCTGCAATGCGGTAGCGGGCTATCCGCTTAATGGGGGAACGCAGGCCGCAAAGTTGGGCAACAAATACCCATGGCGGTGCGCGCAGGTGACGGCATGCGCTACTGTGATGGTGGGCGATGGTCGTAGAACCCTGGGATTTATCCACATAGTCGGCCCTTACTATCCACCCAGTGGCCACGCTGCTGGCGTGGCCTGGAACTTGCTGTCGAGGTTCAACGACGCGCCGCCAGAGCGCGCAAATGCCTAACCGCCGTGGGTGCACCCTGATGAGTAGCCAGACACGCGATATTCATATTCAACGCTTCGACCTGGAAGGCGCGCGCAGCTGGATGTCCGGCATCTGCGGGCCCCATCGCCTGGCGACGGCCACCCCCGAACGCCTGCGCTTTCACCACAGCGCCAACGTGTTCAAATCCCGCGCCACCACCCTGGGCGTGATCGAGTACGGTACCGATGTGACCATCGACATCGAAGACGCCGAGCACTTTCGCAGCTACAGCTTGAGCCTGCCGCTGGTGGGCGAGCAGGAGCTGAGCAAGAACGGTGAGCGCCTCAGTTCCAACCGCGATCAGGGCGTGATCATTTCACCCAATGAGCATCAGGTGCTGGCGATTTCCGGTGACTGCCGCAAGTTGCAGGTGGTGATCACCCGCGCGGCGATGAGCGAGTCACTGGAAGGTTTGCTGCAACGGCCCATCGATGCACCGCTGCGGTTTGAGTCGGTGATGGATGCTGTGGACGGAGCACCGGCCTCGTGGTGGCGCATGGCGCGATACTTCATCGCCGAACTGGAATGCAGCAGCGAGTTGTACGAGCAGGCGGCGTTTACCCGTGACCTGGAAAGCTCGCTGATCAAGGGGCTGATCCTGGCCCAACCCAATAACTACTCTGAAGAACTGCGCGAGGTTCTGGGGGTGAAACTGCCGCACTACTTGATCCGTGCGCGGCAATTCATCCACGACAACGCCCGTGAAGTGCTGCACCTGGAAGACCTGGAAGCGGCAGCGGGCGTGTCGCGGTTCAAACTGTTCGATGCGTTTCGCAAGTACTTCGCACTGTCGCCCATGGCGTATCTGAAGAAGCATCGGTTGGGGGCGGTGCGCCAGGAGATTCTGGAGCAGGGCTCAATGCGCACTATTTCTGAAATCGCCCTGGGCTGGGGGTTTACGCACCTGGGGCGGTTTTCGGCGGAATACCGCAAGCTGTTCGATGAGTCGCCCAGCCAGACATTACAACGCAAGCGCCTGCGCATTACTTGAACTCGGGTGAGGATCAACAGGTGGGAGCTGGCTTGCCTGCGATAGCGGCCGGCCGATCAACACGATGCCAACTGATCCGCCGCCATCGCAGGCAAGCCAGCTCCCACATGGAGTATGGGGTGCCTGGAGGATCTCAGATCAACTCCTCAACCAGTTGTAGGCAATGAGTCAGCCCCGGCGACCGGTCATTCACCCGCCGGCTGAGGATGATCGGCGAACTCGCCGTCGCCTCCACCACCGGCGTATAGCCAATATCCGCCCGATGCAGCACCTGCACCGACGCCGGCACCAGCGTCACCCCCATACCTGCGCCCACCAGGCCAATAGCGGTCTGCAATTCGTTGGTCCACTGCGCCACCTTCAGGCTCAAGCCATGGGCGTCGAACAGCGCGATCACATGGTCGGCATAACTGGGGCGCGGGTTGCCGGGGTAGAGCACAAAGGGTTCGCCGGCCAACTGGGCGAGGGTGGCCGGGGCGCCCAGCAACGGGTGACCACTGGGCAGCACTGCTACCAGGCGGTCCTCCACCAGTACGCGCTGGACGATGGCCGGATCGTCGATGCGAATCCGCCCGAAGCCTACGTCAATGCGGCCAGCCTTGAGCGCTTCGACCTGCTGCAAAGTGGTCATCTCCGACAAACCCAGCTCCAGCTCCAAGGCCTCGTGAGTGCGCAGGCGCCGAATCAGCTCCGGCAGCACGCCATACAAGGTCGACGGCGCAAAGCCGATGCCCAGCCAGGTTTTCTCGCCTTGGCCGATGCGCCGGGTGGTGTCGCAGACCTTGCCCAGTTGTTCGAGCAGCACACTGGCATGCTCATAGAAAAACCGTCCGGCCTCTGTCAGCCGCAAGGGCCGGCTGCGCTCCAGCAGCACCACCCCCAGTTGGTCCTCCAGTTGCTGGATCTGCCGGCTCAAAGGCGGCTGGGCGATATGCAAGCGTTCGGCAGCTCGGGTGAAGTTGAGGGTCTCGCCCAGCACCTGGAAATAGCGCAAGTGACGCAGTTCCATATCGACTCCTTTCATACCTTGAGGGTATCGCACGAGACCAATTCTATATTGGAAGCCCAAAAAAATGCGGAACAGAATCGACGTAAATTTATAAAGAACCCAATGGGTATTGCCATGCCGATTTGCACCATCGAGTCGATTGAAACTGTCATCGTCGACCTGCCCACCCTTCGCCCGCACAAGCTGGCGATGCACACGATGCAAAACCAGACCCTTGTCATCATTCGCCTGCGTTGCACCGACGGCATCGAAGGCATCGGTGAAGCCACCACCATCGGCGGCCTGAGCTACGGCAACGAGAGCCCCGACAGCATCAAGGTCAACATCGACTGTCACTTCGCGCCGCTGTTGATCGGCCAGGACGCGAGTAACGTCAACGCGGCGATGTTGCGCCTGGAGCGCAGTATTCGCGGCAACACCTTTGCCAAGTCCGGTATCGAAAGCGCCTTGCTCGACGCCCTTGGCAAACGCCTCGGGCTCCCGGTCAGCGAGCTGCTGGGCGGGCGTGTGCGTGATGCGTTGCCGGTGGCCTGGACCCTGGCCAGCGGTAATACCGAACAGGACATCAACGAGGCCGAGAAAATGCTCGACCTGCGCCGCCACCGTCTCTTCAAATTGAAGATCGGCGCGGGGGAGGTCAACCGCGACCTGGCCCATGTGATCGCGATCAAAAAAGCCCTGGGCGAGCGCGCCAGTGTGCGCGTCGACGTCAACCAGGCCTGGGATGAAGCCGTGGCCCTGCGGGCGTGCAAGGTGCTCGGCGACAACGGTATCGACCTGATCGAACAACCGATCTCGCGCAACAACCGTGGTGGTATGACTCGGCTCAACCTGTCGAGCCCGGTGCCGATCATGGCCGATGAGTCCATCGAGTGTGTCGAGGATGCATTCAACCTGGCCCGTGAAGGCTCGGCCACAGTGTTCGCCCTCAAGATCGCCAAGAATGGCGGCCCTCGCGCTGTATTGCGCACGGCGGCGATTGCCGAAGCGGCTGGCATCGGCCTGTACGGCGGCACCATGCTCGAAGGCGGCATTGGCACCCTGGCTTCGGCCCATGCCTTTCTCACGCTGAACACCCTGGCGTGGGGCACCGAATTGTTCGGCCCGCTGTTGCTCACCGAAGACATCCTCACCGAGCCACCGGTGTACCGCGATTTCCAGCTGCACGTTGCCAGCGCGCCGGGCCTGGGCCTGGCGCTCGATGAAGAGCGCCTGGCGTTCTTTCGCCGTGACAAACACTAAGAGGCCTCTGCCATGTTGTTCCACGTAAAAATGACCGTGAACCTTCCCCTCGATATGCACCCCGAGCGTGCCGCCAGCCTCAAGGCCGAGGAGAAAGCCTTGGCTCAGCGCCTGCAAGAGGAGGGCAAATGGCGCCACCTGTGGCGCATCGCCGGGCATTACGCCAACTACAGCGTGTTCGATGTCGACAGCGTGCAGGAGCTGCACGACCTGCTGATGCAACTGCCGTTGTTCCCCTACATGGCCATCGAAGTGAACGCGCTGTGCCGCCATCCGTCGTCGATCCATGCGGACGACCGCTGAGCCGGCTTCCACCTATAACTACAAGATGAGGAATGCACCATGTCCATCCGCCTGTCCCAGACTGCCCACGCCCAACAGTTTCTCGAAGAAGCCAGCGGTAACCTCAATGACGCGGGCAACCCGCGCACCAAGGCGCTGATTTACCGAATCCTGCGCGACACCGTGAACATCATCGAAGACTTGGAAGTGACCCCGGAAGAATTCTGGAAGGCGGTCAACTACCTCAATGAACTGGGCAAAAATCAAGAGGCCGGCCTGCTCGCCGCCGGTTTGGGCCTGGAGCATTACCTGGACCTGTTGATGGACGCCGCCGACGAGGAGGCCGGCAAGTCGGGCGGCACCCCGCGCACCATCGAAGGCCCGTTGTACGTGGCCGGTGCGCCGTTGTCCAAGTACGAGGCACGGCTGGATGACGGCAAGGACGACGCGGTGCCGTTGTTCATGCGCGGGCAAGTACGCGACACCGAGGGCAAGCCGTTGGCAGGGGCGATTGTCGATGTGTGGCAGGCCAACACGGGCGGGACCTATTCGTGGTTCGACCCGGCGCAATCGGAATTCAACCTGCGTCGGCGCATCGAGACCGACGCCCAGGGCAACTACCGTTTTCGCAGCATCGTGCCTTCAGGCTACGGCTGCCCACCGAGTGGGCCGACGCAACAGTTGCTCGACCAACTGGGGCGCCACGGGCAACGGCCGGCGCATATCCACTTCTTCATCTCGGCGCCGGGGCACCGGCACCTGACCACGCAGATCAACCTGTCGGATGACCCGTACCTGCATGATGACTTTGCCTATGCCACCCGGGATGAACTGATTGCCGAGATTCGCTTCAGCGACGATCCGCAACTGGCGCGCGAATTTGGCGTGCAAGGGCGGTTTGCGCAGATTGATTTTGACTTTGAGTTGCAGGTGGCGGATGCGCCAATAGAGCAGCAGCGCATGCAACGAGTCCGCGCCCTCGAAGACTGATCTGTGGGAGCTGGCTTGCTGTGGCGAGGGAGCTTGCTCCCGCTCGACAGCGAAGCTGGAGCCGGCTTTTGGGGGCGCTGCGCACCCCAGCGGGAGCAAGCTCCCTCGCCACAGCAAGCCAGCTTCCACATTGGTTTTTTGGTGATCTAGTTATTTGCGCACGACCAGGTCCAACACCTCATCCCGGTCTTTGATTTTCTGCAGCACAATCTCCGAGCGGATATCCATCACCCCCGCCGTGCGGTTCAGGTGGTTCACGATAAAGTCCGAAAAGTGCTTGAGGTTGCGCGCCTGCACCCGCAGCACATAGTTGCTGGCGCCAGTGATCACATAGGCGCTCGCCACCTCTGGCCAGCCTTGCACCTTCTTGATGAACGTCTCATGCCAGTCCTCCACATCCTGGCGCAGCGACAGGTGCACGATGGCTTCCAGCTCGATTCCCAGCTGTTCGGCGTTCAATACCGCGCGGTAACCGCTGATGATTCCCTCGCTCTCCAGCAGGCGCAAACGGCGCAGGCATGCAGACGGCGACAGCGCGACTTTTTCCGCCAATTCCTGGTTGCTGATGCGGCCATCCTGTTGCAGGAAATGCAGGAGGCGCAGGTCGGTAGCGTCGAGAATCATGCTTGGAAGATATCCGCGTGTTTGGAGGTTAAATTCGAATTTTCTACAGCTTAAATAGACGTTTGCCCACCACTTTGCACGAAAATTCTCTAAAAGTTCGTTCATTATTTGGTCCATCCTCACTTATAAAAACCAGGACGACCCATGACCACTCGAAGCCATTGCCAAGCCCTCGACGCCCAGGACCCGTTGGCCCACCTGCGTGCCCAATTCGCCTTGCCCGAAGGCGTGATCTACCTCGATGGCAACTCCCTTGGCGCTCGCCCGGTGGCGGCGCTGGAGCGGGCACAACAGGTGATCGCCGAGGAGTGGGGCAATGGCTTGATTCGTAGCTGGAACAGCGCCGGCTGGGCGGATTTGTCCCAGCGCCTGGGCAATCGCCTGGCGCCATTGATTGGTGCGCGTGAGGGCGAGGTGGTGATCACCGATACCACCTCGATCAACCTGTTCAAAGTGCTCAGCGCCGCCTTGAGTGTGCAGCGCCAACGTACACCTGCGCGCAAGGTCATCGTCAGCGAAGCGAGCAACTTTCCCACCGACTTGTACATCGCCGAAGGCTTGGCCGAATTGCTGCAACAAGGCTATTCCTTGCGCCTGGTGAACAGCCCGGCGGAACTTCCCCAGGCTATCGATGCGGACGTGGCGGTGGTGATGCTCACCCACGTCAACTACAAGACCGGCTATATGTACGACATGGCGGCCCTGACCGCGCTGAGCCACGAGTGCGGCGCGCTGAGCATCTGGGACCTGGCGCATTCGGCGGGCGCGGTGCCTGTCGACCTGCATCAGGCCAATGCGGATTATGCGATTGGCTGCACCTACAAATACCTCAACGGCGGACCGGGCTCCCAGGCGTTTGTGTGGGTCAACCCGGCGTTGGTGGATGTGGTGCGCCAGCCGTTATCGGGTTGGTTCGGGCATACCCGGCAGTTCGCCATGGAGTCCACCTACGCCCCCAGCGCCGGCATTGCCCGCTACCTCTGTGGTACGCAGCCGATTACCTCGTTGGCCATGGTGGAATGTGGCCTGGAGATTTTTGCCCAGACCGACATGGTGCGCCTGCGGACTAAGTCCCTGGCCTTGACTGACCTGTTCATTGCGTTGGTCGAAAGTCGTTGCGCCGCCCACGGCCTGGAGCTGATCACCCCGCGTGAACACACCCGGCGCGGCAGCCACGTCAGCTTTGAACACCCCGAAGGTTACGCGGTGATCCAGGCCTTGATCGCCCGAGACGTGATCGGCGATTACCGTGAGCCGCGGATCATGCGTTTTGGTTTCACGCCGTTGTACACCAGCTTTACCGAAGTGTGGGACGCCGTGGAAATTCTCGGTGAAATTCTCGATAACGCTACGTGGGACCAAGCGCAATTCAAAGTGCGCAACAGCGTTACTTAAGGGCAACACAGATCAAATGTGGGAGCTGGCTTGCCTGCGATAGCGTCGGTGCATTCACTACCGTTATCGCAGGCAAGCCAGCTCCCACAGGTTCAGCGTCAGCCACTATCACAATAATAAAGGGGCACACCAGTGACCACGCCAGACAACGGCTTTGCAGAAATTACCCACCGTGAACTGGGCCTGAGGCGCCAGCTCACTTCCGGCCAGATGAGCATGATCGCCATCGGTGGCGCCATCGGCACCGGGCTGTTCATGGGCAGCGCCTACGCCATCGGTTATGCCGGGCCGAGCGTGCTGGTGAGCTACGCCATCGGCGCGTTGATTACCTTGCTGCTGATGGGCTGCCTGGCGGAGATGACGGTGGCCCATTCCACCTCCGGCTCCTTTGGCGCTTACGCCGAGTTCTACATCAGCCCGTTGGCCGGGTTCCTGGTGCGCTATGCCTACTGGGCGGCGATTGTGCTGGCGGTGGGGGCCGAGGTCACGGCGGTGGCGATGTACATGAAGTACTGGTTCGCCAACGTGCCGGAGTGGGTGTGGATCGTGTCGTTTTCCAGTGTGCTGATCCTGCTCAATGCGATCAGCGTGAAGACCTTCGGCAACTTCGAATACTGGTTCTCGACGATCAAGATCAGCGCCATTGTCGGTTTCATCATCCTGGCGGTGTATGTGGTGTTCGGCTCCGGTAACCCTGACTACGGGGTGCAGAACTACACGGCCCACGACGGCTTTTTCCCCCATGGCTTGAGTGGCATGTGGATCGCGGTGATCGTGTCGATCTTCAGCTACCTCAGTGTCGAGATGATCGCCGTGGCCGCCGGTGAAGCCGCCGACCCGGAGCAGGCAGTGAAGAAAGCCTTCCGCGCTACCATCGTGCGGCTGGTGGTGTTCTATCTGCTGACCCTGGCGCTGATGCTCGCCATCGTGCCGTGGAACCAGGCCGGCCAGGCCCAGAGCCCGTTTGTCACAGTGATGCAGACCATCGGCATTCCCGGTGCCACCGGGGTGATGAATTTCGTGATCCTGATCGCGGCGCTGTCGGCCATGAACAGTCAGCTCTACATCACCACGCGCATGATGTTCAGCCTGTCGCGCGCTGGTTTTGCGCCCAAGTCCATGGGCGCGCTGAGCAAGAACGGCATCCCGCTCAACGCATTGCTGCTGTCCAGTTCGGGCATTGCCCTGGCGACGTTGCTCAACGTGGTGTACCCGGAAAGCTCGTTCACCCTGATGATGGCGATCTCGATGTTTGGCGCAATCTTCACCTGGTTCATGATCTTCCTCACTCACCTGTTTTTCCGCCGCTATCGCAAGCGTCATGGCGGGGCGAAGTTGTCGTTCCAGTTGCGCCTGTTTCCCTACAGCACGTTGCTGGGGTTGGTGCTGATGGGGGCGGTGATGATCACCACCTATTTCACCGACGCCTTCAAGATGACGTTGGTGTTTGGCGTGCCGTTCCTGCTGATCTTGTCGGCGGTTTACTACACCTTCTTCCACAAACGCGCATCATCTGTAGGAGCGAGCTTGCTCGCGAAGAACCCGAGAGCGCCGCGTTAAACCTGATAGCTCGCGTTATCGTTGGCGATCTTCGCGAGCGAGCTCGCTCCTACAAGGGGGGGCGGTGAGCGCAGCGAGTAATGTGCTGACGTAACCGGGCAGTTGCTCGAACGAGCGTGCGCATAACAACAGTTTGCGGCAGGCCCATTCTTCTTGCAGGGGGTGGGCTTTGAAGCGCCGTGCAGGTGGCCAACGGTCCAAGGCGGCCTGAGGCACGATGCCCAGGCCCGCGCCGCCGGCGACCATGCGAATCACCCCATCAAAACCGTCGGCGCGAATGCGCGTCTGCAAGCGAAAGCCCGCGTGCAGTGCCTGTTCTTCCAGGTAAACCGCCAACGCGCTGTTGGCCGCCAGGCCCACGTAGTCGTATTGCAAGCTCTCGATAAAACTCGCGCTGGTCAACGGGTGGTCCAGGGGCATGATCAGCACCAGCGGGTCGTCGCGAAACGCCAGGGTCTGCAAGCCGTGGGTGTCTACCGCATCGGAAATAATCCCCAGCTCGGCGGTGCCCTGGCGCAAGGCGTGGGTGATGCGCAGGCTGGGCAATTCTTGCAGGTCGATATCGAGGTTGGGGTGCTCGCGCAAAAACTGAGCGAGCAGTTCAGGCAGGTACTCGCTTAGAGCGGTGGTATTGCACAGCAGGCGTACCTGGCCTTTGACGCCATTGGCGTATTCGGCCAGGTCTTGCTGCAGATGGTCGGCCTGCTGCAACAGCAGGCGAGCATGCCGCGCCAGGGCTTTGCCCGCGGGTGTTGGGGTTACGCCACGGCGGCCGCGCTCGAGAAACGCGATGCCCAGTGAAGACTCCATGGCTCGGATGCGTGCGCTGGCGGCAGCCAGGGACAGGTGGCTGCGGGCCGCGCCGGCGGTGATATTGCCGGAGTCCAGGATGTGCAGGTAGAGGCGCAGGTCGATGAGGTCAAAGTGCATTAAGTTTTCCAGTGACTGGAAGGGCCTCATCGCAGGCAAGTCAGCTCCCACACTTGAATGTATTCACAATTCCAAATGTGGGAGCTGGCTTGCCTGCGATAGCGTCATCAGCCTCACACAAAACAAGAGGCTACCTCAGTATATGGCGAATTTTCAGCCACTCTCCAGCCCTGCACAATCGGTGCATGAATACCTTCCTCGCGTTCTACCAAAACCTCGGCCCCGCCCTGACAGCGCTGGTCATCACCACCTTCCTGCTGGCCGGTACGGTGAAGGGCGTCATCGGCCTGGGCTTGCCCACTGTAGCCATGGGTATGCTTGGCCTGGCTATGCTGCCGGCGCAGGCTGCGGTATTGCTGATCATTCCTTCGACGGTGACCAACCTCTGGCAACTGTCCTTTGGCGGGCACTTGGGTGCCTTGCTCAAACGCCTGTGGTCGATGCTGTTGCTGATCTTCCTCGGCACCGGGCTGGGCACCTTGTGGCTGGGCATGGGTAGCGGACCTTGGGTGGTGCGTGCCCTGGGCGCGGCTTTACTGGTGTATGCGCTGAGCGGGTTATTCCTGCCAACCTTCAAGGTCGCGCCCCGAACCGAGCGTTGGCTGGGCCCCTTGTGCGGGGTGATCACCGGCATCATTACCTCGGCCACCGGTGTCTTCGTGATCCCGGCGGTGCCGTACCTGCAGGCGCTGGGCTTGAGCCGTGATCAGTTGGTGCAGGCGCTGGGGCTGTCGTTCACCGTGTCGACGTTGGCACTTGCCGCCGGGCTGGCCTGGCGCGGGGCACTGGGCGGCGGTGAAATGGGCGCGTCATTGCTGGCGTTGGTGCCGGCATTGCTGGGGATGTGGCTGGGTCAGGTGGTGCGCCGACGCATCAGTGCGCTGTGGTTCAAACGTGGATTTTTCACCGGCATGGCGTTGCTGGGAGGCCATTTGTTGCTGGCTGGTTAATAATGGCCGTGCCTGTGTCAGCCGACAAATCAAGGACCGCCCGTGAAAGCCCGTTCCGATGAGCTACAGATCTTCGTCAGCGTGATTGAATGCGGCTCGATTTCCGCCGCCGCCGAAAAGGTCGGGCAAACGCCATCGGCAGTCAGCCGTACCTTGTCGCGCCTGGAAGCCAAACTCGACACCACCTTGATCAACCGCACCACGCGGCGCATGGACCTGACCGAAGAGGGCAAGTACTTCTTCGAGCAGGCCAAGCTGATCCTTGCGCAGATGGATGAGCTGGAAGAGCGCCTGTCATCGCGCCAGAAAAAACCGGCCGGCCGCCTGCGTATCAATGCCGCCGTGCCGTTCATGCTGCATGGGGTCGTGCCGTATATCGCCGAATTTCGCAGCCTCTACCCGGATATCCAGTTGGAGCTCAACAGCGATGATTTGATCATCGACCTGCTAGAGCAAAGCACCGACATCGCCATTCGCATCGGCGCCCTTGCCGACTCGACCCTGCATGCGCGTTTCCTGGGCAGCACGCCGCTGCATGTCCTGGCCAGCCCCGGCTACCTCAAGCAATACGGCACGCCGACGACCGTTGCCGAGTTGGCTGATCACACCTTGCTGGGCTTCACCCACACCGAGACCCTCAACCACTGGCCGCTGCGTCACGGTGAAGGTGACCGCTGGCTGATTCAGCCCAGCGTCAGCGCCTCCAGTGGCGAAACCGTGCGCCAGTTAGCGCTGCAGGGGCAGGGCATTTGTTGCCTGTCGAATTTCATGACCGTCGCTGACATCGACGCCGGCCGCCTGGTGCCCATGTTGGAGGTGTTCAACAGCGGTTATCGCCAGCCGATCCACGCGGTGTTCTATCGCAACTCGCAATTGGCGCTACGCATCCAGTGCTTCCTGGACTTTATTCAGGCCAAGCTGGCGCGGTATGCGCGCTGATTCGTGACCTGAGCGCAAGAGTGAATTGGGCCGCACGGGCTTATTCGGCAGCCGTGGGGGCTGGATACTGGGCGCATCACTTACCCAGTCAGGAGCAACCTCCATGAATGTATTCGTTACCGGTGCAGCAGGGTTTATCGGCGGTTCGATCGCCACCGGCCTGGTCAACGCCGGCCATCACGTCACCGGCCTGGTGCGCAGCGCCGAACAAGCCGCTGAACTGACCGCGCTGGGCATCACGCCGGTGGTCGGCACCCTCGACGACGCAGCGGTATTGACCGAGCAGGCGCAGAAGGCCGATGCGGTGATCAACGCCGCCAGCAGCGACCACCGCGGCGCCGTGCAAACTTTGCTGGCCGCCTTGAAAGGCTCGAACAAGCCGTTCCTGCATACCAGCGGTTCGAGCATCGTCGGCGATGCGTCGGGCGGTAAAGCCAGTGAAGTCATCTACTTTGAAGACAACCTGCCTGAGCCGACCGTCGACAAGGCTGCCCGCGTGGCCATCGACAACCTGATCCTCGCGGCGGCCAATGACGGCGTGAATTCGGCGGTGATCTGCAACACCCTGATCTACGGCCACAGCCTGGGCGTGAAGCGTGACAGCGTGCAATTGCCGCGCTTGCTCAAGCAGGCGCGCAAAAGCGGGGTAGTGCGCCATGTGGGCAGCGGGCAAAACATCTGGTCCAATGTGCATATTGAAGATGTGGTCGCCCTGTATCTGCTGGCGCTGACCAAAAACGTCCCGGGTACTTTCTACTTTGTGGAAAGCAGCGAAGCAGCATTCATCGACATGACCACGGCGATTGCCCAAGCGCTGAACCTGGGCAAACCACAGGATTGGCCATTGGCCGAGGCTGAGGCCGAGTGGGGCTATGAAATGGCCAACTATGGCTTGGGCTCCAATAGCCGAGTGCGCGGCAAGCACGCTCGTGAGCTGTTGGGTTGGGTGCCCAAGCGTACTTCGGTGGTGGAGTGGATTCGCGACGAGATGGTGTGATGTTCGCTTAGCACCGCGGTGCGGTCATCGCAGGCAAGCCAGCTCCCACATTTTTCAGGCGTGAACCCTGTCAAATGTGGGAGCTGGCTTGCTCGCGAAAGGGGCGACTCGGTATATCGGACCTGACACTTCACTAGCCCCACCCGCCGCAATTCCGTACCATTCCCCGCCTTATCCCCCGCAATTCCCTGGTACTCCATGAACCTCACCCGTCTGCGCGCCGACGCCCTGGCCGGCCTCACCACGTCTTTCGCCTTGCTGCCCGAATGCATCGCCTTTGCGCTGGTGGCTCATCTCAACCCGCTGATGGGCCTCTACGGTGCTTTCATCATTTGCACCCTCACCGCGTTGTTCGGCGGCCGCCCGGGCATGGTCTCGGGCGCCGCCGGTTCGATGGCGGTGGTGATCGTCGCGCTGGTGGTGCAACACGGCGTGGAGTATTTGCTGGCGACGGTACTGCTGGGCGGGTTGATCATGGTCGCTTTCGGCCTGCTGCGCCTGGGCAAGCTGGTGCGCATGGTGCCGCATTCGGTGATGCTCGGCTTCGTCAACGGCCTGGCGATCATCATTGCGCTGGCGCAACTGGAGCATTTCAAGAGCGGTGAAACCTGGCTCAGCGGCACGCCGTTGTACGTGATGGCCGGGTTGGTGGCGGCAACCATGGCCATTGTGTATCTGTTGCCTCGTCTGACCCGTGCTGTACCGCCCGCGCTGGTGGCGATTCTCGGTGTGGGCCTGGCGGTGTACCTGCTTGGCCTGCCGACCCGCACCTTGGGCGATATGGCGCACATCGCCGGTGGCTTGCCGACTTTCGCCCTGCCGCAGATCCCCTGGATCCTGGAAACCCTCGGTATCATTGCGCCCTACGCGTTTTTGATGGCGATGGTTGGCCTGTTGGAAACCTTGCTGACCCTCAACCTCACCGACGAAATCACCGAGACCCGTGGTTATCCTGACCGCGAAAGCGTGGCCCTGGGCGCGGCGAATATGGTCTCGGGCCTGTTTGGCGGCATGGGGGGTTGCGCGATGATCGGGCAAACCGTGATCAACCTCAGCTCCGGCGGGCGTGGGCGCTTCTCCGGGGTGTTTGCCGGGGTGATGATTCTATTGTTCATTCTGTTTCTGTCGCCACTGATCGAGCGGATCCCGCTGGCGGCGTTGGTGGGCGTGATGTTCGTGGTGTCGCAACAGACCTTCGCCTGGGCGTCGTTGCGGGTGATCAACAAGGTGCCGCTCAATGATGTGCTGGTGATCATGGCGGTTACGATCATTACGGTGTTCACCGACCTGGCCACCGCCGTGCTGTGCGGTATCGTCATCGCCGCGCTGAACTTCGCTTGGCAGCAGGCGCGGGAGCTGTACGCCGATGAACACCTGGAGGCCGATGGCAGCAAGCTCTATCGGCTGCATGGCACGTTGTTCTTCGCCTCGACCACGCCGTTTTTGAATCAGTTCGACCCGGCCAACGACCCGGCCCAGGTCACACTGGATTGCCGCCACCTGAGCTTTGTCGACTATTCGGCGATTGCCGCCCTGATGACCCTGCGCGAGCGCTACACCAAGGCTGGCAAGCACCTGCGGGTGCTGCATTTATCCGAGCGCTGCAAAAAACTGCTCAAGCGCGCCAAGGTTCATCACGACTGATTGAGCCCCTGTGGCGAGGGAGCTTGCTCCCGCTGGCGTGCGAAGCGCGCCCAGGATTTTGGGGCCGCTGCGCAGCCCAGCGGGAGCAAGCTCCCTCGCCACAGGGGGGGAGCTGTAGCAGTTACGGGCCGACCAGGTCTTCCAGCTCCTGGGCGCGGGTCTGGGTCATGTCCAGCACGCAGCCTGAGCCGTTTACCTGATCAATCGTGCCGCCGGTGGCGCTGCCTGCGAAGGCGCAGTTGGCGTCGCGGTATTTGATCCACAGGCGCTGCACGTCTTGCAGTTGCTGTTTGCGCGGCCCTTCCTGGGCGGCGAGGGCGGTCTTGTAGGCGCGGTTCAGGCGGTCGTCCTGCACCTTGGTTTGCCGGGCGTTGCAATTGACCATGTCGGCGGTGGTATTGGCGCTGTCCATGCATTTTTTCAAGGCAGGGTTGTCGGCGGCATAAGCGCTGCTGCACAAGAGCAGGACGCTGGCGGCAATTGTGGTGCGAATCATGAGCGGGTTCCTGGGCAATGGATGCGCATTCTATGACTCAAGGGCAGCGACTGAGTTTCCGCCTTCTCTGATCTTCATGTAAGAACACCCCCCGAATTTTCATCCACCCATGTCGGGCATATCCCCAAGCGACAGCGCTTATCCGTGGGCGAAAATTACTTTCATGAAAATTGAAAATGCTCCTCGGGAATGATTTATGAGTTTCACAACCAATTCGACGTGACCCTTTCCGAGGAGTACCGCATGGCCGCATCACCGGGCTTCGGGCTGTTGGCATACGCTGCCATCGCCATCATTGCATTGATCGTGCTGATCGCACGCTACCGACTCAACCCCTTTATCGTGATTACCCTGGTGTCCATCGGCCTGGCGCTGATGGCCGGGATGCCGGCGGACACCATCATGGGCTCGTACGAGGCGGGTGTCGGCAAGACCCTGGGGCATATCGCCCTGGTGGTGGCGCTGGGCACCATGCTCGGCAAGATGATGGCCGAGTCGGGCGGCGCCGAACAGGTGGCGCGCACGCTGATCAACCGCTTCGGTGAGCGCAATGCCCACTGGGCGATGGTGTGTATTGCGTTTCTGGTGGGGCTGCCGCTGTTTTTCGAGGTCGGCTTTGTGTTGCTGGTGCCGATTGCCTTTACCGTGGCGCGGCGCGTGGGCGTGTCGATCCTGATGGTCGGGCTGCCGATGGTCGCCGGCCTGTCGGTGGTGCATGCGTTGGTGCCGCCGCACCCGGCGGCAATGATGGCGGTGCTGGCCTATAACGCCTCGGTCGGGCAGACGGTGCTGTATGCGATTTTGATTGGTATCCCCACGGCGATCATCGCGGGTCCCGTCTACGCCAAGTTCATCGTGCCGCACATCCATTTGCCGGCGCAAAACCCGCTGGAGCGCCAGTTCATCGAGCGTGAACCGCGTACACGCCTGCCCAGCTTTACGCTGACCATGGGCACCATCCTGTTGCCGGTGGTGCTGATGATGATCGGCGGCTGGGCCAACGTGATTTCTACGCCGGGCAGCGGTTTCAACCAGTTCCTGTTGTTTATCGGCAACTCGGTGATCGCCCTGTTGGTGGCGACCCTGGTGAGTTTCTGGACCTTGGGCCTGGCCCAGGGCTTCAACCGCGAGTCGATCCTCAAGTTCACCAACGAATGCCTGGCGCCGACCGCCAGCATTACCTTGCTGGTGGGCGCGGGCGGTGGTTTGAATCGCATCCTGGTGGACGCTGGTGTTACTCATGAAATACTTGGCCTGGCCCATGCGTTCCAGTTGTCGCCGCTGGTGATGGGCTGGCTGTTCGCCGCGTTGATGCGTGTCGCCACCGGCTCGGCCACGGTGGCCATGACCACCGCGTCCGGGGTGGTCGCGCCGGTCGCCTTGGGCCTGGGTTATCCACACCCTGAATTGCTGGTGTTGGCGACCGGTGCAGGCTCGGTGATCTTTTCCCACGTGAACGACGGCGGCTTCTGGCTGATCAAGGAATACTTCAATATGACGGTCATCCAGACCTTCAAGACTTGGACCGTACTCGAGACCCTGATTTCGCTGGTCGCCTTCGGCCTGACCTACGGTCTGTCCCTTGTGTTATGAGCCTG
This sequence comes from Pseudomonas sp. J380, assembly GCF_009827115.1. Classification (NCBI taxonomy): domain Bacteria; kingdom Pseudomonadati; phylum Pseudomonadota; class Gammaproteobacteria; order Pseudomonadales; family Pseudomonadaceae; genus Pseudomonas; species Pseudomonas sp. J380. The sequence goes on from NZ_CP043060.1 coordinate 5,222,145, forward strand.
TAACCCGGAGCCCCCATGGACATCCTCTATCAGATCCGCGCCCGCCAGGACACTTTCAGTGCCGGCGAAGGGCGTATTGCCAAGCTGATGCTTGAGGATGTGGGCTTTGCCGCGTCCGCCAGCCTGGAGGAACTGTCGCAACGGGCTGAGGTGAGTACCGCCACCTTGTCACGCTTCGCCCGCAGCGTGGGCTGCCGTGACTTGCGCGATTTGCGCCTGCAGTTGGCCCAGGCCAGCGGCGTGGGCAGCCGCTTCCTGGACCCGGCGGGCAAGCCAGAACAGTCAGCGTTTCATCGGCAGATTCTGGGGGATATCGAGGCGACGTTGCGTCAGCACCTTTCGGGCTTCAATCAGCGCAGCTTTGGCGATGCGGTCAAGCTGTTAGGCAAGGCGCGGATGATCCATGCGTTCGGCATGGGCGGGCCGTCGAGCCTGTGCAGCGATGAGTTGCAGGTGCGCCTGGTGCGTCTGGGCTATCCGATTGCCGCCAGCCACGACCCTGTGATGATGCGTGTCACGGCGGCGACCCTGGGGCCCGAACATGCCGTGATCGCCTGCTCACTCACGGGCTTGACCCCGGAGTTACTGGAGGTGGTGACGCTGGCGCGCAACTACGACGCGCGGATCATTGCCATCACCCTTGCCGATTCGCCGCTGGCGCAGTTGGCGGATGTCGTGCTGCCGCTGCAATCGGCGGAAACCAGTTTTATCTACAAGCCCACTGCGGCCCGCTACGGCATGCTGCTGGCTATCGACCTGCTCGCCACCGAGTTGGCGCTGGCCCTGCCGGACGACAACCAGGAACGCCTGCGCCGGATCAAACTGGCGCTGGACGATTACCGCGGCGGCTCTGGTAGCCTGCCGCTTGGAGATTGATATGAAGTACGACACGCTGATTCGCCAGGCGCTGATCATCGATGGCAGTAACACCCCAGGGTATGTCGCCGATGTGGGCGTGCAGGCAGGGCGCATCCGTACGATTGGCGACTTGTCCACAGCCCAGGCGGAGCAGATCATCGACGGCCATGGCCGGGTATTGGCACCGGGTTTTATCGACGTGCACACCCACGACGACACGGTAGTGATTCGCCAGCCGCAGATGCTGCCCAAGCTCAGCCAAGGCGTGACCACGGTGATTGTCGGCAACTGTGGCATCAGCGCTTCGCCGGTCAGTTTGCGCAGCGACCCGCCGGACCCGATGAACTTATTGGGCAACCGTGAGCAGTTCTGTTATCCGCGGTTCAGCGATTATCGCAACGCGGTGCAGGGCGCCCATCCGGCAGTGAACGTCGCGGCATTGATCGGTCACACGGCGCTGCGCAGCAACCATATGGACGACCTGCATCGCACCGCCACACCGTATGAAATCGCGGCCATGCGCGTGCAGTTGCAAGAGAGCCTGGAGGCCGGTGCCCTGGGGTTATCCACAGGCCTGGCCTACGCCAGCGCCTTCAACGCCAAGACCGATGAAGTGCTGCAGCTCGTTGAGGAGCTGACGGCCTACGGCGCGGTGTACACCACGCATTTGCGCAGTGAGTTCGAACCAGTGCTGGAAGCAATGGATGAGGCGTTTCTGATCGGTCGACACGCCAGGGTGCCGGTGATCATTTCCCACCTTAAATGCGCCGGTGCCGGTAACTGGGGGCGCAGCCCGCAGCTGTTGGCGGCCCTGGAAGCAGCGGCAAAAGATCATCCGGTGGGTTGTGATTGCTACCCCTATGCCGCCAGCTCCTCGACCCTGGACCTCAAGCAGGTGACTGACGCGTTTCGCATCACCATCACTTGGTCCACACCGCACCCGCAAATGGGCGGGCGTGATTTGCAGGAGATTGCCGCCGAGTGGGGCGTTTCGCTGATGGATGCCGCCCGCCGTTTGCAACCTGCGGGGGCGGTGTACTACGGCATGGATGAGGCGGATGTACGGCGCATTCTTGCGCACCCATTGTCGATGGTGGGGTCGGATGGGTTGCCTGAAGATCCGTTTCCTCATCCGCGCTTGTGGGGCGCTTTCCCACGGGTGCTAGGGCATTTCAGCCGGGATGTCGGATTGCTCCCGTTGTACACGGCGATACACAAAATGACCGGGCTGTCGGCGGCGCGTTTCGGCTTGGCCCAAAGAGGAGAAATTCGCGAGGGGCACTGGGCTGACCTGGTGCTCTTCGACCCTGCGCGGGTGCGTGACATGGCGGATTTCAAGACGCCTCAGCGTGCGGCCGAAGGGATTGAGCGAGTGTGGGTAAACGGCGTCTTGAGCTACAGCGAAGGGCAGTCGAACACACGGCGTGCGGGTCGTTTTCTGGCGCGCAGCGGTGATTTGCGCCGAGGTTTTCAGCTTGGTGCGCGGGATGCGATCTGACAGTGCTCGGCCCGATAGCGTGTCTGAATATGGCCAATCAGCGCTTACAAAAAGCTAATTGATTGCAAAGGACGGCTCTCTAGCATGTGCAGGTCTTATTACGGAGAGCCTGTATGAACACTCAGCCTGTAAGCCCCAGCCAACTCGCTAACCGGGCCGGCAACGCCGTCATTTCATCTACCGTCACGTCGCCTGACGCCGCGGTGAATGAGGGCGTCGATGCGATGTCGGCGTTCCCTTTTCCGCGTGACACGATCAAAGGCTGGATCCAGGAAAAAGTCTGGAACCTGACCAATCAATGGATCGACCCCGACAAGGTATACCTGCATCAGTTTTCTCCTGCCAACAGTACCCACACTGGCAGCGCCGTGACCGGGTGGGAACATCGCGGAGTTCCCGAGTCGTCCATGACGCTGACCGATGCCGTGGCCAGTGATTTTTTCTCGGCGGAACGCTACGGCACGGCCGGCAAGGCTCAGGCGCTGGCGCATTTCGTGTCTTCGAATACCAGCCCGTTTTCGTTGCTGGACAGCGAAAGTGTGCCGGATTTTTTCAGCCGGCTGGGCAAGTTCATTTTCGACCGGACGGGGCCGGGATACCTCTACTCGAAAATTCACGATGACGTGCCCAACGCCGTGGAGACCTGGCGTGATCTGGACGCCGCCTATGGCCTGTACCTGGATGGGCCGGGAAAGGGCACCTACGACGCCGGCAACCAACTGCGCATGAAGCCCAGCGAGCTGTTGAACCTGGTGCGTGAGGGGGACCTGCAGAAAAAGGTAATGACCAGGCTGGACGATTTTTGGATGCAGCACGGCGACGAGTGGCGGATGCTGGCCAAGCAACAGTTTGTGATGGAGGCCCGTGCCGCGCGCGCCCTCAACCAACAAGACTCCAGCCAGGGCCTGAGCCCGCAGGCTTATGCCGAGGTGATGAAAGCGGCGGCGTCAGGTGTACCGCTCGAGGGGCCGATGTCCAAGGCCCAGTTACAGGCGCAGACGACGCCGGGTCCGGACACCAGGGTGTTTTGCTTCGATATCAATGGTTATAAGTCCAATGACATCCTGCGCTTCATCTCCAAGAGTGGTACCGAAACCCTCTATGTCCCCGGCGCAAAACCCGCGATCCAGACTTTCAAGGACCGAGCCGCCGTGGACCAGTGGGTGCTCGAACAAAGCAAGGACCCCGCCAAAGCCAAGGTGCTGGAGGAACATTTCTCGCTGCGTGATCGTCAGCAGGGCGTGTTTGGCGCCCTGAGTGCCAACGGCGTGGACGTCACCCTGGCCAAGCTGGGTGCAGGCACCCAGGCAGCGAATGACAGTGTTATCGATACTTTGAATTATCCAATCGGCGGGGACGTGTTTTCCTTCATGGCCAGCCAGACACGCCAACGCATCGACAATGATGCAGACACCGAAATGAAATCCAACGCCGAAGTGCGCAAGGACGACGCACTGGCTCTGTTGCAAGCCGGCAACGCAATATTCTCCATCCCCATGGCCTTGCTCGGGCCTATTGGTCTGGCGCTTGGCGCCGTCTCTTATACGGCACAGGTAGGAATGGAAATCGACCAGGCCGTGGAGGGTGACACTCAGGCCGAGCGCAAGAACGGGCTGCATTCGGCGGTGATGGACGTCGCGACGATGGCTTTTTTTCACGCCCTCGGCAAGGCCGGTCCTTCCACGGCCGACCCTTCTGTCGAGTCCGGCGCTCAACCGGCGACGGCGCAAAAACCGTTTTTCAACTATCGCCGCGTGAACGGGCAGATCGGTGTGCTGATGAGTCCGACCGAACCTGCGCGGCTACCCGAAAAACCAGCAAACGGGTTGAATCCTGCGTGGGACCCATCCATGGAGATTTACCTGCAAGGGGGGGCCAAGCGTCCCTCAGTGCAGCCCCGTTATGAGATCGTCGAGGAGGGCCCGTCTACGGCGAAGAAGCCCAAACTCGAGGACTCGGAAAACGAACTGTCGGAGAATGAGGAGTCGCCGTCTTCGGTGGTTTCCGATGCCACGTCCTCCGGGGATTACGAGCCGTACGACGATAGCAACGTGTTCAAGGTCAATCCGTTCAAGGCCGGCGTCCAGGTGCCTGATGGTGGGTATTTCAACAGTCGAGGCATGATTGAACGTACCGATATACCCAAGTTGTACCGCGTCGAAAAGGCGGATCGCGTAGAGCGTCGCGGTGATCCGGCAAATTATGGTTTCCGGGACTCAAACTTCTTTTCCGGGCCTGCAAAAATGATGGACGGCAATGTCGTGATGGCGTCTCGCTCAAAGGCGGCGGCGATACATTTTGGTGATGCTGCACTCGGCGGCAAGTACCACCTTTACGAAATCGACAGTCGCGGTGTTCCCGTCGTCTCTTTCAACGAAAATATCGAGGTAAACCCGCAGTTCGTCGAGGCTCGCCAGTGTGTGGCGCCCGGCACCATCGAGCGGATGCGCAAGTCGGGCCACTTGAATCAGTTTGAAGAAAGTTCCTATGAGTTCGATGAAGTGCATGTGGACAATGATCACCTGTCGAGCGCAAGGATCAGGGAAATTCACAACCATTGAGCGTGTTCACTTTGAGCGCTTGCTGAGCTAGGGTGGTCGCTCGCCAGCAACGAGCGACCGCACTTGGAGAGTTATATGCAGTTTGGAAAAGTCACCCCCATCCTGCGGATTTTCGACGAGGCCAAGGCGTTGGAGTTCTACGTCGATTTCCTGGGGTTCAAGGTCGATTGGCAGCATCGCTTCGAGGCGAATTTTCCGTTGTACGTGCAAGTGTCGCTGGGGGAGTGTGTGCTGCACTTATCCGAGCATCATGGCGATGCTTCGCCAGGGGCGGCTGTGCGGGTCCAGGCCCAAGGGGTCGATGCGTATCAGCAGCAATTGCTGGGCAAGGAATACCGGTATGCCAAGCCTGGGGTGGAAGACACGCCGTGGGGGACGCGGGAGATGAGCATCAGAGACCCGTTTGGGAATCGATTGGTGTTTGTTGAGGAGAGCGAGGGCTGATTCTCCCATTGGCCTGTTCGCAGGTAAGGCCCTTGTGGCGAGGGAGCAAGCTCCCTCGCCACCATGGTTGTGGTGCTACACCCGGAAATGACTGACCATCTGCTGCAACTGGCTACCCAGGCGTGCCAGTTCAACACTCGACTTGGCTGTCTCATCACTGGCCGTAGCGGTCTGCTCAGACACGTCACGCACGTTCACGATACTGCGGCTGATCTCTTCCGCCACGGCGCTCTGTTGTTCGGCGGCTGCGGCAATCTGCTGGTTCATCGACTGGATATTCGACACGGTGCGGGTGATGTTTTCCAAGGATACCCCGGCCTTGCGCGTCAGTTCGACGCTGCTGTCGGTGAGGCTGCGGCTGTTGTTCATCACGCTGGCGACTTGTTGGGTGCCGTTCTGTAAGCCGGCCACCAGGCCTTCGATTTCCTCGGTGGACTTCTGTGTACGCTGCGCCAGGCCACGCACTTCGTCGGCGACCACGGCAAAGCCTCGACCAGCTTCCCCGGCACGCGCAGCTTCAATGGCGGCGTTAAGTGCCAGCAGGTTGGTCTGTTCGGCCACGGCCTTGATCACGTCCATCACGCTGCCGATCTTGTTGCTCTCTTGTTGCAGGTGCGTCATGGCGTCGGTGGAGCGCGCCACTTCGGCCGCCAGGCGTTCGATCTGGGCGATGGCTTCAGCCACCACTTTATCGCCTTCGCGGGCCTGGCCGTCAGCGTCGGAAGCGGCTTGGGAAGCCTGTTCGGCATTGCGCGCAACTTCCTGCACGGTGGCGGTCATTTCATGCATGGCGGTGGCGACCTGATCGGTCTCGATCTTCTGGCTGTTCACGCCGGCGCTGGTCTGCTCGGTCACGGCTGACAATTCTTCGGCGGCGCTGGCGATCTGAGTGACGCCGTCGCGAATGCCGCTGATCAGCTCGCGCAGGGTGGTGCCCATGCGCTGGATGCCTTGCTGCAACACGCCCAGTTCGTCACGACGGGTCACCTGGATATTGTGGCTCAAGTCGCCCGAAGCGATGCGCTCCACCACGGCCAGGGTGTCCTGGATCGGGCGGGTGATCTGGCGGGTGATTACCCACGCGGCAATCACGCCGACCAACAGGGCCAGCAAGGTGCTGATCAGTTGCAGGCTGCGGGCCTGGGTGCTTTCGGCGTCGCGACGTTCCAGTTGGATGTCGTACAGCTTGTCGCTGATTGTCACGATGTCGGCGCCCTGGGTGGTCATTTCGGCACGGGCGGTGACGATATTGGCATTGGCCGCCTTGTAGCTCTGCACGGCGCTGCGGTAGGCGCCTAGCGCGGTTTCCAGTGCGGACAATGCGCTTTGCTGGCCAGTACCGAAGGCAACGCTGAGGCCTTTCAAACCGGCGACAGCTTTTTCCAGCTGTGTAGCCGCGCGGGCTTCGGTTTCTGCGTTGGGGCTATTGGTATAGCCGCGCACTTCGTAGCGAGCCTGCATGAATTCGTTCTTGGCCTGGGTCACGGCCAGGAACTGCGTGAAGCGTTCCGGGCTGTCGGATGACTGCTGCACACTGGTTTCCAGCGCATTGATTTGCGCGTTGGCAATGTCGGCCTTGGCGCCCATGACATCGCGCGCAGCGTTGCCATTGCGGTAGGCCTCGCGCATTTTGTTCAGGGACTGGCGGTAAGCGGTAATGACGGCTTTCTGCTCATTGAGCAGCTTGAGGTTTTCCGGGCTCTTGAAGCTGTCGAGCAGCTTCTGTTGCTGGGCGGCGAAGGCATCGAGGCTGGTCTGCACGTTCTGCGCCACAGCTTCGTCGCCATTGGCCAGCATGTATTGCAAGCGCACGATACGCAGCTTGGTCAGCGAGGCATTGAGCTGGGTGATGTCGCTCATCCAATTGCTACGGTCGATCAAGCCGCCCAGGCTGGTCCAGCCAGTGAGTGCCAGGATCGAGGTGAGGACCAGCACCAGGCCGAAGCCCAGGCCGAGTTTGAGATTGACGCTGATGTTACCGAACCAGCTGTTCATCGAAAGCTCCTTGAAGAGTGATGTCTGTCTGCTGGACGGTGTGTTTTTGTTTGAGCCAGCCAAGATGTGTAGGGCTGTATCGGCGGGAAAGGATGATTCTGAAATACTTTTATTGTCCGTCGACGAAGGGTCGCCGGCGCGCAACGGCGATGCCGGGGTGGGGCTGATCACGGCCCGCTCATGTGTGCTAGTCTGCGGGCCCTTTTAGTTCTGGGCGGCGCGGGAAACCGTGGCGTCCTACAGCGGAGCCTCTTCATGTCCGAAGTTAATCTGTCCACCGACGAAACCCGCGTCAGCTACGGTATCGGCCGTCAGTTGGGCGACCAACTGCGCGACAACCCGCCACCGGGCGTCAGCCTGGACGCGATCCTGGCCGGCCTGACCGACGCATTCGCAGGCTCGCCAAGCCGTGTTGACCAAGAACAAATGGCGGCCAGCTTCAAGGTGATCCGCGAAATCATGCAAGCCGAAGCCGCTGCCAAGGCCGAAGCTGCAGCGGGCGCTGGCCTGGCTTTCCTGGCGGAAAACGCCAAGCGTGATGGCATCACCACCCTGGCTTCCGGCCTGCAATTTGAAGTGCTGACGGCCGGTACCGGCGCCAAGCCGACCCGTGAAGACCAAGTGCGTACTCACTACCACGGCACCCTGATCGACGGCACTGTGTTCGACAGCTCCTACGAGCGCGGCCAGCCTGCAGAATTCCCGGTGGGTGGCGTGATCGCCGGCTGGACCGAAGCCCTGCAACTGATGAATGCCGGCAGCAAATGGCGCCTGTACGTGCCGAGCGAACTGGCTTACGGCGCTCAAGGCGTTGGCAGCATCCCGCCGCACAGCGTTCTGGTATTCGACGTCGAGCTGCTCGACGTTCTGTAAGGCCTGCTGGTTACCTGTTGGGACGAACGCGTTCGCCCCAACAGGTATTTGCCAGTTTCTTCATGGATGGAACTTGCCATTCAAGTCGGTCGCCGGGCGCAACGCTCGTGCATAGCAGAACAGAAACAGATTCCTCACCACTTCCTTCAGCACACCAGGCTCACTGGAACTCAGGCCATTCACGTCCAGATCGCCTTGGTCCTGCAGCTCGTTCAGCGCTTCTTCCTCAAGCACCGCACAGACTTCACCGGTTTCCCGATGCAGGATTCGCAGGTAAGGGTGGGGGCGATCCAGCCAGGCATCTATCAAATAAGTCATGGTCGTTCTCCTTGATGGGTTTCAATGAGAATAATTCTTATTCGTAGAATAGCAAGCGTCTATTGGCAATTTCTGGGTTTTTCTGTGTGGGTATTGCGTTCGATCAACGCAGAGGGCGAAACGCCATCCCGCGGCGGGCGCGGGATGGAATGCAGCAGGTTCAGACTTTGCGCACGAACTCGGACTTGAGTTTCATCGGGCCGATCCCGTCGATCTTGCAGTCGATATCGTGGTCGCCGTCGCACAGGCGGATGTTCTTGACTTTGGTGCCGACCTTGACCACCAGGGAAGTGCCCTTGACCTTGAGGTCCTTGATCACGGTGATGGTGTCGCCATCCTGCAGGACGTTGCCCACAGAGTCTTTCTTCACGGTCTCATCGCCGACCACTTCGGCCTCGCCGTTGGCGGACCACTCATGGGCGCATTCCGGGCAGACCAGTTGGGCGCCGTCTTCGTAGGTGTATTCGGAATTGCATTTTGGGCAGGGTGGCAACGTGCTCACTAAAGCTCCTAGAAAGTCAGGGATGGCTAAAAGTCGCACATTATATAGGGTTTTAAACGCGGGTGGGGCTGGACTCGTCCTAATGTGGGAGCTGGCTTGCCTGCGATAGCGGCAGTGAATTCACTCCCGTCATCGCAGGCAAGCCAGCTCCCACATTAAACAGCGCGGAATCAGTGAGTACGGGCGACCGCAAACTCACTCAGCTCAACCAGGGCATCCCGGTATTCACTGGCCGGCAGCGCTTCCAGGCATGTGATCGCCCGCGCCACGTAGTCACGCGCCAGTTGCGCGGTGTACTCCAGGGAGCCCGAGGCTTCTACGGCGGCACGGATGGCTTCCAGGTCTTCGATCCCGCCTTTCTGGATCGCCTTGCGCACCAGGGCAGCCTGTTCCGGCGTGCCTTCGCGCATGGTGTAGATCAGCGGCAAGGTCGGCTTGCCCTCGGCCAGGTCGTCACCGACGTTCTTGCCCAGGGTTTCAGCGTCGCCCTTGTAGTCGAGCAGGTCATCCACCAGTTGGAACGCCACGCCCAGGTGATCACCGAACGTGCGCAGGGCCTCGGCCTGTTCGGCGGTGGCGCCACACAGCGCGGCTGCACTGTGGGTAGAGGCTTCGAAGAGCATCGCGGTTTTGCCGCGAATCACTTCCATATAGGTTTCTTCAGTGGTGCTGGCATCGCGGACTTTGGACAGTTGCAACACTTCGCCTTCGGCGATGATGCGTGTGGCCTGTGAAAGAATCTTCATCACGGGCATCGAGCCCAGTTCCACCATCATTTCGAACGAGCGCGAATACAGGAAGTCGCCCACCAACACGCTGGGCGCATTGCCCCACATCGCGTTTGCGGTCTCGCGACCACGGCGCATGCCGGACATGTCGACCACGTCGTCATGCAGCAGGGTGGCGGTGTGCAGGAATTCGATCGTGGCGGCCAGCAGGCGAAGGTCATCGCCTTGACGGCCCAGGGCCTTGCCGCACAGCAACACTAATAAAGGACGCAGGCGTTTGCCGCCCGCCGACGTAATGTAGTCGCCAATTTTGGAGACCAGCGGCACTTTAGACGTCAGCTGCTGCTTGATGATGCCGTCGACGGCGCTAAAATCGTCCGCGACCGCGCGGTAGAAAGCTTGGGGTTGCATCAGCGACAGTCGCTCCAGAAGGGTTGCGCGGCATGCTAGGACCCTCACCCCCGGGTGTCAAGGCGCGATAGACGGCCCCTTGCAAGCCTCCCATAGCTTGCGTACAATCGCGCACCCTGAACTTCCTGGGCAGCACCTGCCTTACGCAATTGCATTCGGGACGTCCATCCCATGCAGCCATGCCAGCCAATACCTCTTCTTATAAAGCGCTGGGTGAGCAGGATTATCGGAGAAATACCATGTCGTACGCAGTAATTGTTACTGGTGGCAAGCAATACAAAGTCGCCCCAGGTGAATACCTGAAGATCGAGAAACTGGAAGTCGCTACTGGCGAATCCGTTACTTTTGATCGCGTTCTGTTGGTCGCCAATGGCGATGACGTGAACATCGGCGCTCCAGTTGTTGCTGGCGCTACCGTTGTGGCTGAAGTGATCTCCCAAGGTCGTCACGATAAAGTCCGCATCATCAAGTTCCGTCGTCGTAAGCACCACATGAAGCGTATGGGCCACCGCCAGTGGTACACCGAGATCAAAATCACCGGTATTCAGGCTTAATTTCAGCCTAATTCCTCACTAGGAGAATTGACTCATGGCACACAAAAAAGCTGGTGGTAGTACCCGTAACGGTCGCGACTCAGAAGCCAAACGCCTTGGCGTGAAGATGTATGGCGGCCAGAAAATCATTCCGGGCAACATCATCGTGCGTCAGCGCGGCACCCAATTCCACGCCGGTTACGGTGTTGGCATGGGTAAAGATCACACCCTCTTCGCTAAAATCGAAGGCGTGATCAAGTTCGAAGTAAAGGGCGCGTTCAACCGCCGTTACGTGAGCGTTGTCGCAGCTTAATTGCGAGATCGCTGGAAAAGCCCTGTCTTGCGACGGGGCTTTTTCGTTTGTGGAGTGAGTCTCTTGCAAAGCTGTTTGTGATGAGCTCAGGCGCAGGTTTGCGGTCGCTGATTGAGGTCGCTGCGCTCATTTTTGCAAGAGTCTTATGTCTTGGTTTCTTAAGCTCGTCCATGCGGCGAGAGGCGTTTTGTTATGAAGTTCGTTGATGAAGTTTCCATCCGAGTAAAAGCAGGCGACGGCGGTAACGGTTGCATGAGTTTCCGTCGCGAAAAATTCATCGAAAACGGTGGTCCAAACGGCGGTGACGGCGGTGACGGCGGTTCCATCTACATGATGGCCGACGAAAACCTCAACACCCTGGTCGACTACCGTTACACCCGGCACTTCGATGCCGAGCGTGGCTCCAACGGCGGCAGCACCGACTGCACCGGTAAAAAAGGTGAAGATCTGGTACTGCGCGTACCGGTCGGCACCACGATCATCGACTCTGCGACCCAGGAAGTGATTGGCGACCTGACCAAGGCCGGCCAGAAGCTGATGGTTGTGCAGGGCGGTTGGCACGGTCTGGGTAACACCCGATTCAAGTCCAGTACCAACCGTGCACCGCGCCAGACCACGCCGGGCAAACCGGGCGAGCAGCGCGACCTGAAGCTGGAAATGAAAGTACTGGCGGACGTGGGCCTGCTGGGTCTGCCGAACGCGGGTAAAAGTACCTTCATTCGCTCGGTATCGGCCGCCAAGCCGAAAGTCGCCGACTACCCGTTCACCACCCTGGTGCCAAACCTGGGCGTGGTCAGCGTCGACCGCTGGAAAAGCTTCGTGGTTGCCGACATTCCCGGCTTGATCGAAGGCGCTTCCGACGGTGCTGGCCTGGGCATCCGCTTCCTCAAGCACTTGTCCCGCACCCGTTTGCTGCTGCACCTCGTCGACATGGCGCCGCTGGATGACACCAGCGCCGCAGACGCCGCCGAAGTCATCGTCAGCGAACTGACCAAGTTCAGCCCGGCCCTGGCCGAGCGCGATCGCTGGTTGGTACTGAACAAGTGCGACCAGATTCTTGAAGAAGAGCACGAAGAGCGCGTCAAGGAGATCGTTGATCGCCTGGAGTGGGAAGGTCCGGTCTACGTCATCTCGGCCATCGCCAAAGAAGGCACCGAGCGCCTGACCCGCGACATCATGCGTTACCTGGAAGACCGTGCCGACCGCCTGGCGGCCGACCCGGTGTACAAGGCCGAACTCGCCGAACTCGACCAGCAGATCGAAGACGAAGCCCGCGCCCAGTTGCAGGCCCTGGACGACCAGCGTGCTCTGCGCCGCAGCGGCGTGAAGTCGGTCCACGACATCGGCGACGATGATTGGGACGAAGAAGACGTGGATGATGAAGACGGTCCGGAAATCATTTACGTGCGTGACTGATCCGTTGCGATAAACTTGAACGCCGCTCCCTGGAGCGGCGTTTTGGTATCCGGGTATAACGTTATGGGCAGCGCTGGGTCGCGCGGCCCTCACTCTAAGGTTGAAGATGATGCGGAGCAAAGTGACAGGTGCGCAGCGCTGGGTCGTGAAAATCGGCAGTGCGCTGTTGACGGCGGATGGCAAAGGTCTGGATCGCGCAGCCATGAGCGTCTGGGTCGAGCAGATGGTGGCCTTGCATGAGGCAGGCGTTGAGTTGGTGCTGGTGTCGTCCGGAGCGGTTGCCGCCGGGATGAGCCGCCTCGGCTGGACCGCGCGACCCAGCGCGATGCACGAGCTGCAAGCCGCCGCTGCCATCGGCCAGATGGGCCTGGTGCAAGCCTGGGAGTCCAGCTTTGCCGAGCACGGCCGCCACACGGCGCAGGTGCTGCTGACCCACGACGACCTGTCCGACCGCAAGCGCTACCTCAACGCCCGCAGCACTTTGCGCGCGCTGGTGGAGCTCAAGGTCATCCCGGTCATCAACGAGAACGACACCGTGGTCACCGACGAAATCCGCTTCGGTGACAACGACACCCTGGCCGCCCTGGTGGCCAATCTGGTAGAGGCCGACCTGCTGGTGATCCTCACCGACCGCGATGGCATGTTCGACGCCGACCCGCGCAACAACCCCGATGCCCAGCTTATCTATGAAGCCCGCGCCGACGACCCGGCGCTGGATGCGGTCGCCGGCAGTGTCGGTGGTGCCCTGGGCCGTGGCGGCATGCAGACCAAACTGCGCGCCGCACGCCTGGCGGCGCGTTCGGGGGCCCACACCATCATCGTCGGCGGGCGCCTGGAGCGCGTGCTTGATCGCCTCAAGACCGGTGAGCGCATCGGCACGCTGCTGTCGCCGGAGCGCGGCATGCTGGCGGCGCGCAAGCAATGGCTGGCCGGTCACCTGCAAACCCGTGGCACGCTGGTGCTGGACGCGGGGGCCGTATCGGCCTTGTCCCAAGGCAACAAGAGCTTGCTGCCGGTGGGTGTGAAGTTGGTGCAGGGCAGCTTCCGCCGTGGCGAGATGGTGGTGTGCGTTGCGCCAGACGGTCGCGAGATTGCGCGCGGCCTGGCCAATTACAGCGCCCTGGAAGCACAGAAGATTATTGGACAATCTTCCGACGCCATTGTCGGACTCTTGGGCTATATGGCGGAACCGGAACTGGTTCACCGCGACAACCTGATCCTGGTTTAACCATAGGAAATACACGATGCGCGTGATGAAGGGATTGCTCGGCCTGCTGTTGGCCATGCCGCTGCTGGCTTCGGCCGAAGAAGTCGGCCAGGTGTCGACGGTGTTCAAGTTCGTCGGCCCCAACGACCGGATTGTGGTTGAAGCGTTTGACGACCCCAAGGTCGATGGCGTGACCTGCTACTTGTCGCGTGCCAAGACCGGCGGGGTAAAGGGCGGCCTGGGCCTGGCTGAAGACCGTGCCGAAGCCTCGATCGCTTGCCGCCAGGTGGGCCCGATCCACTTCAAGGGTGAGCTCAAGGACGGCGACGAAGTGTTCAAGGAGCGCACCTCGCTGGTATTCAAGACCATGCAGGTGGTGCGTTTCCTCGACAAGAAGCGCAACACCCTGGTGTATCTGGTCTATAGCGACCGTTTGATCGAAGGCAGCCCGCAGAATGCGGTGACGGCAATTCCGATTCTGCCATGGCCGACCGCTCAGTAACCTGCAGGCGAGTTTTGTCACCGGCGTCTATGATTGCAGCTTTGCCGGTTGTAAGCTCCGAAGGGCTGCAATGCAAAGAACATGGGATATCTGGAGTTCGTCATGAGTGCTTTCCACGATCTGAAACTCAAAGCCCTGGACGGACAAGCGCTACCGCTGGCGCCTTTCAAGGGCCAAGTTGTGCTGGTGGTCAATGTTGCGTCCAAATGTGGTTTGACCCCGCAATACGCGGCGTTGGAAAACCTCTATCAGCAGTACAAGGACCAAGGGTTCACAGTGCTCGGCTTGCCATGCAACCAGTTTGCAGGCCAGGAGCCGGGCACCGAGGAACAGATTCAGCAGTTCTGCAGCCTGAACTACGGCGTGACCTTTCCACTGGGCAGCAAGATCGAGGTCAACGGGCCTGATCGGCACCAGTTGTACCGTTTGCTGGCGGGCGAGGGCGCTGAATTCCCCGGGGATATCACCTGGAACTTCGAGAAATTCCTGTTGGGTAAGGATGGCCGTGTACTTGCGCGCTTCTCACCACGCACGCCCCCGGAAGACCCCTCCATCATCCAGGCCATCGAAAAAGCCTTGAGCTGACGTCAGTGAAGGCCTGATCGTTCCTACGCTCTGCGTTGATCGTTGATCGTTCCCACGCTCTGCGTGGGAATGCCACCCTGGGCGCTCCGCGTCCCGCTTTTACTCCTTAATCATTTAGATCAATAGTGCTACTCAGCGCTGCAGGCTCTCCATATTATCCGCATCATAAATTCACTCTCCCGTGGAGCGTTCCATGCCCGTCCAAGCCTTGTTCAAACCCTTCCAGCTCGGTGCATTGCAACTGTCGACCCGCGTGGTCATGGCGCCCATGACTCGCTCGTTCTCCCCTGGCGGCGTACCCAATTCCAAAGTCATTGAGTACTACCGCCGCCGTGCCGCTGCCGGTGTGGGCTTGATCATCACTGAAGGCACCGTGGTCGGGCACCCAGCCTCCAATGGCTACCCCAACGTGCCGCATTTCTACGGTGAAGCCGCCTTGGCTGGCTGGAAGAAAGTGGTCGATGCAGTCCACGCCGAAGGCGGCAAGATTGTTCCGCAGCTGTGGCATGTGGGCAGTGTGCGCCGTATGGGCACTGAGCCTGATGCCAGCGTGCCGGCTTATGGCCCGATGGAAAAGCTCAAGGACGGCAATGTCGTTGTGCACGGCATGACCAAACAGGACATCAAGGACGTGATCAACGCCTTCGCCCAGGCCGCCAAGGATGCCCAGGCCATCGGCATGGACGGCGTGGAAATCCACGGTGCCCACGGCTACCTCGTGGACCAGTTCTTCTGGGAAGGCAGCAACCAGCGCACCGACGAATACGGTGGCAGCCTGGCCAACCGTTCGCGCTTCGCCATTGAGCTGATCCAGGCCACCCGCGCCGCTGTCGGCCCGGACTTTCCGATCATCTTGCGTTTCTCCCAGTGGAAGCAGCAGGACTACACCGCGCGCCTGGTGCAAACCCCTGAGGCGTTGGGTGAGTTTCTCAAGCCACTGTCTGACGCTGGCGTGGATATTTTCCACTGCTCCACCCGTCGTTTCTGGGAGCCGGAATTTGAAGGCTCCGACCTTAACCTCGCCGGTTGGACGCGTCAGCTAACCGGTAAGCCAACCATCACGGTAGGCAGCGTGGGCCTGGATGGCGAGTTCCTGCAGTTCATGGTCAACACCGACAAAGTTGCCCAGCCTGCCAGCCTGGAGAAACTGCTGGAGCGCCTGAACAACGATGAGTTCGACCTCGTGGCAGTGGGCCGTGCCTTGCTAGTGGACCCGGATTGGGCGGTGAAGGTGCGCGAAGGGCGCGAGAGTGACATCTTGCCCTTCAGTCGTGAGGCGTTGATGACTCTGGTGTGAGCGGTAAGAGGGCGGGCACCGGTTGGCCGTCCTCGCATACCCCGCGCAACTGGCGCTCGAACTGCTCGATAATCGCCGGCCAGCCCTGACGGCTGGCATGTTGTCGGGCATTCAAGCGCACTCTGCGCAACGTTTCGCGCTCCTCCAGCAGCCAGATGGCCGCGTCGCAAAATGCGTCTTCATCCCCAGGCATCGACAGTGCGCCGCTATAGCCATGGCGCAGATGCTGGCTCGCGGCGGCCTGGTCGTAAGCCACCACGCCCAGGCCAGACGCCATCGCTTCAAGCACCACATTGCCGAAGGTTTCGGTCAGGCTGGGGAACAGGAACAAATCCCCTGAGGCGTAATGCCTTGCCAGCTCTTCGCCGCGCTGCGTTCCGCAGAACACTGCATCGGGCAAATCGTGTTCCATCGACGAGCGCTGGGGGCCATCACCGACCACAATCAGCTTCATGCGCCGCATTGGATAGGCAGCCTGCAAGGCATCAAAGCAGCGCTTGAGCAGCCTCAGGTTCTTCTCTTGGGCCAGGCGTCCCACATGCAGCACAGCAATATCGTGGTTCTCCAACCCCCAATTTTCACGCATGGCGTTATCGCGTTTGGCCGGGTGGAACAATTGGCTGTCGACACCCCGGGATAACATATCCAGACGCTCAAAATGCCGGCGCTCCAGCTCCAGGCGCTGGCTGGCGCTCGGTACCAGGGTCAGGCTCGAGCGGTTATGAAACCAGCGCAGGTAATGGGTGACCACGCGGCTCAACAGGCTCAAGCCATACTGGTTCGAATACTGCTGAAAGTTGGTATGAAAGCCGCTGACTACGCCGATCCCCAGGCGCCTCGCAGCGCGCAGCGCCGAGAGCCCCAGCGGCCCTTCCGTGGCGATATACAGCACATCCGGGCGTTGCCGCGTCCAGCGGCGCAGCAACTTGCGCATTGACGATTGGCCCCATTGCAAGCCTGGATAGCCCGGCAGTGGCCAGCCGCGGCACAGCAGCAGTTCATCGTCGCTGGAGCGGTTTTGGTCGGCACTCTGGCGTGGGCGTACCAGCTCGACCTGATGACCGCGTGAACGCAAACCCTCGCACAGGCGGCCAAGGGTATTGGCCACCCCGTTGATTTCCGGCGGGAAGGTTTCGGTAATGAGGGTGATGTGAAGCGAGGCTGTCGTCATGACTCACAGTGTCGGCGTGGGCCATGTCGTCATTGTGTCAGGGCGATGATGGATTTATGACTTGGCCACCGCCGGCTGCGCCATCGCCTCGGCGCCTTGCTCCCGCACCCAGAACAGCGTCGCCCCGGCCACCGCCGCTGGCATCATCAACAGGTTGACCACCGGCACCAGCAGTACCAGGTAGACAATGCCGCCAAAACTCATGCTCTGCCAGCGTTTCTGGCGCAGCCACGCGAGCATTTCGTTCCAGCCCAGCTTGTGGTTGTCGGCCGGGTAGTCGATGTACTGGATCGCCATCATCCACACGCCAAACAGCAGCCACAACGGCGCCGCGATCAGGTTGACCACCGGGATGAACGACAGGATGAACAGGCCGATGGCACGTGGCAGGAAGTAACCCAGCTTGCGCATCTCCCGCGCCAGGGTGCGCGGGACCATGGCAGCCAGCTCACCCCAACTGAACGGCGGGAAGTCGTCGGTGCCACGTACCACGACCTCGACCTTCTCGGCGAGGAACCCGTTGAACGGCGCGGCGATAATATTGGCGAGCATGGTGAAGGTGAAAAACACCATCAGCACCACCAGCACGACAAACAGCGGCCACAACAGGTAATTCAAAAAGCCTAGCCAGTGGGGCAGCGTCGGCATCAAGCTGTCGACCCACAGGCTGAACTGATGGCCGGCGAAATAGATCAACCCGACGAACAGCACCAGGTTGATCGCCAACGGCAACAGCACAAACAGGCGCAGGCCTGGGCTCAACACCAGTTTGAGGCCTTCACGCAGGTATTGCGGGCCGGAAAGAGCAGGGGCGGGCATGGGGTACTCCGAGCAAAATGGCGAACGCGCCGACCTTACCGGCTTTGCACCTGATGTGAAAGCGCGGGCAGGTAGGCGACATCCAGGGTTACAAAGGTGTCGATTAGCTTGATTGCACGCATAGAGAACACCTATGAGCTGGATTGTTATTGCGTATTTCCTTAATCTTGCCCCCCTCGATACGCTGCACCCATTATTTTTCAGGACCTGGCGAGTCAAAGCCTTCCCCAAGTGCTTCGCGGTCCTTTTTTATTCCCGCCGCCCTGTGGTCCGGGCGGTCGGTAGGAGTGAGTCATGTCTGATACCCGTCATTCCCGAGTGATTATTCTCGGTTCCGGCCCTGCCGGTTACAGCGCCGCTGTCTACGCTGCCCGGGCCAATCTCAAGCCGTTGCTGATCACCGGCATGCAGGCGGGCGGTCAGTTGACCACCACTACTGAAGTCGACAACTGGCCGGGCGATGTCCATGGCTTGACTGGCCCGGTGCTCATGGAACGCATGAAAGAGCATGCCGAGCGCTTTGAAACCGAGATCGTCTTCGACCATATCAACCAGGTCGACTTCTCGAAAAAGCCTTACAGCCTGACCGGTGACAGCGGTGTGTACACCTGCGATGCACTGATCATTGCCACTGGTGCCAGTGCGCGTTACCTGGGCCTGCCGTCGGAAGAAGCGTTCATGGGCAAGGGTGTTTCCGCCTGCGCCACTTGCGATGGTTTCTTCTACCGCAACAAGCCGGTTGCCGTGGTCGGCGGTGGCAACACGGCCGTGGAAGAGGCGCTGTACCTGGCCAACATCGCCAGCACCGTGACCCTGGTTCACCGCCGCGAGACCTTCCGCGCCGAGAAGATCCTGATCGACAAGCTGCACGCCCGTGTCGCTGAAGGCAAGATCATCCTCAAGCTCAACGCCACCCTGGATGAAGTCCTGGGCGACAACATGGGTGTGACCGGTGCCCGTCTGAAAAACAACGACGGCAGTTTCGACGAGCTGAAAGTGGACGGCGTGTTCATCGCTATCGGCCACACTCCGAACACCTCACTGTTCGAAGGCGTGCTGGAAGCCAAAGACGGGTACCTGGTGGTGCAGGGCGGCCGCGAAGGCAATGCAACTGCGACCAACATCGAAGGTATCTTCGCTGCCGGCGACGTGGCAGACCACGTTTACCGCCAGGCCATCACCTCGGCCGGCGCCGGTTGCATGGCGGCCCTGGATGCCGAGCGTTACCTCGACGGTTTGAAGGACGCTTCGTTCTAAACCCGTTGACTCAAAAAAACCGGCGAAAGCCGGTTTTTTTATGCCTGGGATCTAACCTACACCACTAAACAAATGTGGGAGCTGGCTTGCCTGCGATAGCGGTGTGATAGTCACCACCGCCATCGCGGGCAAGCCCGGCTCCCACATTGAGCGGGGTTGGTTATTAAATCAGCGGCGAGTCAGAGGCTGTTCAGCAAACTTCACTGCGGCCAGTCCATGGGCAATCAACGCCCGGATATTGCCATGGTCACTGCCCTCAGGCGTCGCCACCACCGACCGGTAATGCTCACCAAACGCCAGCAGTGCTTCCTTATCACTCAACCCTTCCAGCAGCGCCAAACCCAGGGTCTTGCACGACCCTTCATTCTGCCCAGCGGCATTTTCCACACCGCCGTTGATGAAGGCTTGCGGCTGGTAGTCGTAACCCGCCGCGACGAACGCCAAGGTATCGGCAAAGGCGTGTTCGCCGCTGTTGAGGCTGGCGCGCAGGGTGTTCAAATCAGTCATGAGGCTTTCCTTTGGCGAACGCGGCCTGTTGGTCTACGTTGGCTTCTTGCTGGTATTGGGCTTTCCACTCGGCGTACGGCATGCCGTACACCACTTCACGGGCGTCATCGAGGCTGACCTCGATCTGGCGTTCGTCGGCCTCGGCCTTGTACCACTTGGACAGGCAGTTGCGGCAGAAGCCGGCGAGGTTCATCAGGTCGATATTCTGCACATCCTTGCGGCTGTCCAGGTGGGCCACCAATCGGCGAAAGGCGGCGGCTTCGAGTTCGAGGCGTTGTTGGTCGTTCATAGGGCTCACTTAGTATCAGCGGCTGGCGGCCAGAGTGATCGAAACCGACTCGGCAAAGCGCAGCGCGTGGGGCTTGTCCACTTCGACTTCGGCGTACAGCACCGATTCGTTGCTCATCACCAGGTCCAGCAATTCCTGGGTCAGGCGCTCCAGCAGGGCAAAGCGATTGCCTTCGACGTGAGCGATGATGGCCTTGGTGATGGTGCGGTAGTTCAGGGCGTGGTCGATGTCGTTGTCACGCACGGCTTCCTGGGCGGCATACAGGATGGTCAGGTTGATCAGTACATCCTGCTTGTTGAGGATTTCGTCCTCGTTGATGCCGATAAAGGTGCGCAGGCACAGGTCCTTGACCCGGATACGCGCCATGCCTGGTTGAAGTTGTGGCATTGCTACTTGCTCCGTCCAATCAGTTGCAGGAACTCCATGCGGGTGGTGTTCGACTCGCGAAAGGCGCCGAGCATCACCGAGGTGTTCATGGTTGAATTCTGTTTCTCCACGCCGCGCATCATCATGCACATGTGCTTGGCTTCGATCACCACCGCCACACCGGCGGCCTGGGTCACGTCCTGGATGGCGTCGGCGATTTGCCGCGTGAGGTTCTCCTGGATCTGCAGGCGCCGGGCGAACATGTCGACAATGCGCGCCAGTTTTGACAGGCCCAGCACCTTGCCGGTCGGAATATAGGCCACATGGGCCTTGCCGATGAAGGGCAGCAGGTGATGCTCGCACAACGAGTACAACTCGATGTCCTTGAGGATCACCATCTCGTCATTGTCGGACGCGAACAGCGCGCCGTTGACGATTTCCTCCAGATTCTGCTCATAGCCATGACACAGGTACTGCATGGCCTTGGCGGCACGCTTGGGCGTATCGAGCAGGCCCTCGCGCTGCGGGTCTTCGCCCAGGCCCTTGAGGATCTCGCGGTAGTGGTGGGGCAGGGATAAGGTCATACAACATCCTCGTAAACGGCTTACTTGATATGCCGCCCACCGTTGACGGTCAGGGTGGTACCGGTGACATAGGGATTGTCCAGCAGGTAACGCACGCTCTGGTAGATCACCTCGGGCCCGGGTTCGATGCCCAGGGCCGACTTGGCCAGGACCTTGGCGCGATAGGCCGCGTCATCGCCTTCGTTGAACATCACCATCGCCGGTGCGATACCGTTGACCTTGATCAGCGGCGCGAACTGTGCGGCAAACGATAACGTGAGGCTGTCGAGCCCGGCCTTGGTGGCGCAATAGGCGATGTGCTGCTGGCTGCCCTTGCGCACCACGTCATCGCTGATATGCACGATATCGGCGGGTGTCGAGCGTTGCAGCAAAGGTGAACAATGCAGGTTGATCAGGTACGGCGCAAGCATGTGCACGCTGAACATGTCGATAAAGGCACGGCTTTCGTCGCCCGGGGTTTCGGCGACCCAGGCTGAAGCGTTGTGGATGATTGCTCGCAGGCTTTGAGTATGGGTTTTGACTGCGGCAATGAAAGCCAGCACTCCGGCTTCGCTGGAGAAATCGGCAAACACGCCGATGGCACCGCGCTCACGCAGCGCCTGCACGCCGGGGCGTTCGCTGCGGTAGCTGAACATCACCGCTTGGCCTTCATCCAACAGGCGCTCGGCACAATGCAGGCCGACACGCTGGCCGGCACCGGTGATCAGGATCGGAGCGTTGGTTGCATTCATGGGAGGCTCAAGTCGCTGGCAGGCTCAAACTATACCAGCGCGCCGGCCTCCCTGTACTCAAGCGGCGGCTTCAGTGACTTTGCGAGGGGGCGAAGGGTGCAGCCAGTTCGCCAGCAGATGGGTCGACAGCGGTATAAAGAAATAAACCATCAACGGGGTCAGGGCTGCGGTGCTCACCAGTACGCGGCTGAACAGGTCCAACTCGCTGAGCAGCGGCCCCAGGCCGAAGTTGAACAGCAACGATACCGGGAAAAAAGCCAACCAGATGGCCACCGCCTGTTTCCAGCGTGGCGGGCGGGCACCCGCTGCGCCGAACCAGCCATCGATACCGCTGACACGGTGTTCCGACGGGTTGGCAAATAGCTCGCTGCCACGGCTCAGCCACGCGCTGCGCGAAGCGGAGAACTCCCATGCGTGCAGGGTTTTTTCATCGGCGAAGCGGAAGATGATCTGGAATTCATCATCATGGGGTGGTGGCGCCAGCACGCCGGAGCCCAGGTAACCGGGGAAGTCAGTCGCCAATTGCTCGCCTTCGCGCAGCCAGGCCATCAGTTCTTCGTAGCGACCTTTGGCCACGCGGCGCGCAACCATCAGGGTGACGGGTGAGGTAGACATCGTATATCTCCAAATCAGCAAGTGCGCCGAGCCGGGTAGGCGGCGCACGAACGAAGCTGCGGGGTGGTGCAGCGACGCAAAAGAACAGGCAAGGATTATTCCGGTTTTGCCCAAATACGCCAGAAACTTCGGATGGATCGCCGTAGATCTTGAATCATGCAGTTCAATCGGCGTTAAATAGGATCCAAATTCATACAAGTTTTTTGACTGCTGATGCCTGAAATCACTGCGCCTCTTCGCGAAACGACACCCGACAGCCACACTGACTGCGAGGGCCTGTTTCCGATTCGTGAAGTGGCAAGACTCACAGGCGTGAACCCGGTAACGCTACGTGCCTGGGAGCGTCGCTACGGTTTGATCCAGCCTGTACGCACCGAAAGTGGGCACAGGCTTTACTCAAGCACCGATATCGAAACCGTGCACCGCATCCTCGACTGGATCGAGCGTGGCGTAGCGGTGAGCAAAGTCGGCAAGCTTTTGGCGCGCGACCCACAGCCCAACGAGCCGGCTACAGCGTCACGCAGCGATACCGAACTGGAGTGGCGCCAATGGCAGGCGCAACTGCGGCAGGCCATCAGTGCCTTTGATGATCGTGAGCTCGACCGGTTGTACGGCCAGATCTTCAGCGTCTATTCGACGACCGTGGTGTTCCAGGACATTTTGGTCCCGCTGTGGCAGCAGTTGTTACGTCACCAAGGCCGCTTTGGCCAAGCCAGCGAGTGGCTGTTCTTCGACAATTTCCTGCGCTCGCGCGTCGCACGGTGCCTGCAAATAGCCTGTGCCTCGCCAGTGCCCAGGGTGTTGCTCTCAGCCATTGCCGGAGAGTGCCGTGAGCTGGAGTTGCTGGTGGCGGGCTTGTTGATGTCGAGCGAGAAACTGGCGGTCAAGGTCCTGGGCGTTGGCCAGCCACTGGATGAGTTGACGCTGATCTGCGAGCGCACTCGGCCGCAAGCCCTGGTGCTGTTTTCCAACCATGCCCCTGGCGCAGAGTTGGCGTCACGGCTCAATCGCCTGGCCTTCACCCTCGATTGCCCGTTGTTGCTGGCTGGAGAGGCGTCAGAGCTGGCAGAACTCAGCCTGGAGGGGGCATCGATTGGTTGCCTGGGCAATGACGGGCGCTTGATGCCGCGCCGCTTGCAGCAACTGCTCAGCGGCCATCTGGAGTCTCAGGCATGAACGTGAGGATGGACCAGGCGATGCTGGTGCAGGATGAACTGGCGTAACCGTTCGATCTCATCAGCATCGCTTTGGCTCAGGCGGTAGGCGAACAGGCCGCGGGCGGTTACCCGCTCCAGCGTACCGCGCAGGGCGATGCGTTCGTAGCCGGAAGGGCTGAACCACAGGGAAAACGTCTTTGGCGGTTTGACCCGGCCACGCACCTCTACCAGCACCCCTTTGAATGACACTTCGTGCACCCACAGCGCGCTGGAGTAGCCCTTGATGTTTTCCAGCGCCACCGGCGTTTCAAGCGCCAGGCGCCACGGGCGGATCATCGGCCCATCTTCAAAAATGCTCGGTACGCCCAAGCGTAAATGCACAGCATGAAACTCATCTTCCACCAAGTGCAACGGGAAGGTGAGTTGCTGGTTGTCGAACTGCGCCTGGATGGTGACCTGGTCGTGAGCCGCTAGCCGCGTGAGCAGATCGCGAATCTGTGCGCCGCCATTAACCGTCAGGCTCGACCATGCATCCCGCAGGTTGAGCTGCGGGTTGTGTGTCATGTCCTGGATAAAATCCAGCTCGTCCTGCGTCAATAGCGTGTCGCGTTGCATTGATCTGGCTCAAGGCTGAGGCATTAAAAAGCCATTATCGCTCTAAAGACCGCATTTTTTACAGTTTGTTAAATCCACTCGTCGCCTTGAGTGCGGCGAGCTCGCTCTTGAGCTCGGCCAACTGAGCTTCCAGTTGGGCGACACGCTTTTGTGCCTTGACTTGAGTGGTGACGTCTTTCTGCACACCGACGAAATAGGTTTGCTTGTCGACCTCGTTGTACACGGTCGAAAGCGATAGCTCGTTCCAGAAAGGCGTGCCGTCCTTACGGTAGTTACGCAGGATCTCTCGGCAGGTGCCGCCGCTGTCGAGTGCATCACGAATGGCGATCAAGGCCGGTTGGTCGCGGTCGCCCGCCTGCAGGAAGCGGCAGTCCTGATAGAGGATCTCGTCCAGCGTGTAGCCAGTCATCCTTTCGAAGGCCGGGTTGACGTAGATCAGTGGTTTCTCCCGGCCTTCGCGCTCGGCAACAACGATTCCGTCGTTGGACGCATTGACGACCATTTGCAGCAGTTTGGCGTTAATCATAGAGCGGTCCATGGCCTGGTTTTGACCTTGCCAGTTTATGGCAAGTCTGGAATGTTGCACGGTGCGCACTGAAATATTGGCACGGGCTGCTAATATCCCACGCTTTCACTCAACTACAGGATCAGATTGATGAAAGTCGCCATCCTCTCCGGCTCGGTCTACGGTACGGCTGAAGAAGTCGCTCGCCACGCGGAAGAAATCCTCAAGGACGCAGGTTTCAACGCCTGGCACAACGCGCGTGCCACGCTGGCAGACGTGCAGGCCTTTGCTCCCGATGCATTCCTGGCAGTGACCTCGACCACCGGCATGGGCGAGCTGCCCGACAATCTGCAGCCTCTGTACTCAACCATCCGCGACCAACTGCCCGCCGCCTGGCGCGGCCTGCCGGGAGCGGTCATCGGCCTGGGCGACGCCAGCTATGGCGATACCTTCTGTGGCGGCGGTGAACAAATGCGCGAATTGTTCGCCGAACTGGGCATCCGCGAAGTGCAGCCGATGCTGCGCCTGGACGCCAGCGAAAGCGTCACCCCGGAAGCTGACGCCGAGCCTTGGCTGGCCGATTTGATCACCGCGCTGCGCGGTTGAACCCCAGGGAGCGCCGTTATTGACGGCGCTTGTTTGACACGTATTTGTACTATTCTCTTGACTGACTCGCTCAGTCATCAAGCTGGCTGCCAAGGAAACTCCTTGCGCCTCGGCGTCTGACTAGACTGGCTCTCACTTTAGACACCATAAGAAGTGCGCCAAGGAGGTCATTGCCATGAGCCTAGCCCCTGCACCATCGCCACAAAACGTCAAAGCCCAGGTCAGCGCCGCCGAATGGCAAACCCGCGTGGACCTCGCGGCCTGCTATCGCCTGGTGGCCATGCACGGCTGGGATGACCTGATCTTCACGCATATTTCGGCCAAGGTGCCGGGCACTGAAGATTTCCTGATCAACCCCTATGGGCTGATGTTCCATGAGATCACCGCGTCGAGCCTGGTCAAGGTTGACCAGGCCGGCAATAAGCAAATGGACAGCCCCTACGAGATCAACCCTGCGGGCTACACCATCCACAGCGCCATCCACGAAGTGCGCCACGACGTGACCTGCGTGCTGCACACCCACACCGCTGCCGGCGTGGCGGTGTGTGCGCAAAAGCAGGGTGTATTGCCCATCAGCCAGCAATCGCTGTTTGTGCTCTCCAGCCTGGGCTATCACGCCTATGAAGGCGTGGCGCTCAATCATGAGGAAAAGGCCCGGTTGCAAGCGGATCTGGGTCCGAACAATTTCCTGATGCTGCACAACCACGGCCTGCTGACCTGCGCCGGCACCATCGCCGACACCTTCCTGATGATGTTCACCTTCCAGCGCGCCTGCGAGATCCAGGTACTGGCCCAAAGCGGCGGCACCGAGTTGATAGCCATCGAGCCGCAGATTCTCGCTGGTGCCAAGGCGATGGTGGCAGCTGTCACAAAAAGCGCCCAAGGTATGGGCGGTGCGCTGGCCTGGCCGGCGCTGCTGCGCAAACTGGATAATCAGGACCCCGGGTATAAAAGCTGATGCCACTCGCCGAGATACCGCTCAGAGCCTGGCGCAAGCGCGGCCAGGACTTCGTCTTTCGTGGCCACACCGTGCGGTATTGGGTGGCCGGGCAGGGCGAGCCGTTGCTGCTGATTCATGGTTTCCCCACGGCCAGTTGGGACTGGCACTACCTGTGGCAACCCCTGGCCCAGCGCAACCTGGTGATTGCCTGCGACATGCTCGGCTTTGGCGACTCGGCCAAACCTTTGGACCACGACTATTGCCTGTTGGAACAGGCCGATCTGCAACAGGCGTTGCTTGAGCACCTGCGCGTAGAGCAGCCGGTGCATGTGTTGGCTCATGACTACGGCGACAGTGTCGCCCAGGAATTATTGGCCCGGCATTACGAGGGGCGGTTCCAGATGGCGAGTTGTGTATTTCTCAACGGCGGGCTGTTTCCGGAAACCCATCGGCCGGCGCTGGTGCAAAAGCTGCTGCTCAGCCCGTTGGGCTGGATGATCGGTCGGGCCTTTGGGCGCAATGCCTTGGCCAGCAGTTTCAACCAGATCTTCGGCCCCCAGACGCGGCCCAGTGAAAGCGTGCTGGATGATTTCTGGAGTTTGATCAGTTGCAACGACGGCCCGCGTATCCTGCACAAACTGATCGCCTACATCCCCCAGCGCCGTCGTCTGCGCGAGCGCTGGCTCACGGCCATGCAGCGAGGCGAAGTACCTTTACGGGTGATCGACGGCGAGGTGGACCCGATTTCCGGGGCTCATATGGTCGAGCGCTATCGCCAACTGGTGCCCCAGCCCGACACGATAAGACTGGCCAATATCGGCCATTACCCGCAGATCGAGGCGCCGGTCCAGGTGCTCAAGCATTACCAGGCGTTTCGTGAGCGCATCAGCCAGCCTTCACCGCGCGCGGCCTATTCCTGAGCCTGCGCATCATCCCGCTGCCTTATCAAGCACCATTCAGCCCTGGCCGTCTTTATTGTGACCAAAGGCTGCTTGCGTGACACTCTGCCTATTCCCATTGTCGCCAGCGGAGTTCGGTATGAGTGAGTCAGTGCAGTTCCAGGATAAGGTGGTGATCGTCACCGGCGCCGGTGGTGGCTTGGGCCAGGCCCATGCGCTGCTGTTCGCCAGGCACGGGGCCAAAGTGCTGGTCAACGACCTGGGGGGGTCAACCCAAGGCGAGGGCGCCAACGCCTCGGCGGCCGACCGGGTGGTGGCGCAGATCCGCGCGGCGGGCGGCATTGCCGAAGCCAACCATGACTCCGTCACCGACGGCGACAAGATCGTACAGAACGCCCTGGATGTCTTCGGCCGGGTCGACGTGGTGGTCAACAACGCCGGCATCCTGCGCGACAAGACCTTCCATAAAATGGATGACAGCGACTGGGACCTGGTTTACCGGGTGCACGTCGAAGGCGCCTACAAAGTCACCCGCGCCGCCTGGCCGCATTTGCGCGAGCAGGGTTATGGCCGGGTGATCTTCACGGCGTCGACGTCCGGTATCTACGGCAACTTCGGCCAGTCCAACTACGGCATGGCCAAGTTGGGCCTGTATGGCTTGACGCGTACCCTGGCGCTGGAAGGGCGTAAGAACAACATCCTGGTCAACGCGATTGCCCCCACCGGTGGCACACGCATGACCGAAGGGCTGATCCCGCCGCAGGTGTTCGAGCGCCTCAAGCCGGAACTGGTCAGCCCACTGGTGGTGTACCTGGGCAGTGACGCCTGTGAGGAAACCGCAGGCTTGTTTGAAGTGGGTGGCGGCTGGATCGGCAAGACCCGTTGGGAGCGCAGCCTGGGTGTGGGTTTTGATCCCGAGGCCGGTTTTTCGCCGGAGGATGTGGCCGCGCACTGGCAGCAGATCTGCGATTTCGAAGGGGCTGCGCACCCCAAGGACAATATTGAGGCGCTGAAGGAAATGATGGCCAACTTGCAGAAGTTCAGCCTCTGATCATTGCCGGTAAATCAATGAATCCCACGGGGCGTCGATGACGCCCCGTTTTATTGCAGACATAAAAAAGGCCGCTGCATAGGCAGCGGCCGAAGTAAGACGTTGGATCAAGGAGCGACAAATCAACGTCAGTGAACACCGGGAACAGACTGATTACAGGATCAATCCGTTATAAATCAGCTTTTCTCCCCATTGCGGGAGCGGGCCGTTTGCCCTGAAAGCCAGGTAAGAATAATCGGTTGTAACAGAATGAGTAATAGCAGTTCGGGACAAGGACTATTACCAAATCGACAATAATTGCCCGGCACCATCGATGCCTCTGATAAGCCTTCATCCATCGCATGCATGGCCCGGTCCAGCGCCCGGCCAGAGAACCCCGTCATCCTTTCGAGCGACAACACGAATACCTCCTTGGTGCGCTTATCGCCCCTCAAGGGCGGCAGTAGGGTGGAGCCTTCTGTCACTCACCGGGGAAGACGCATGACAAAAACAATAATGCGCGCCATCTTCACGCCACAGGCGCTGGCCACTGCGGTTGCGCTGGGCTGCTGTGCCCAGGCGCAGGCTGTTTCGTTCAACATCGGCGAGATCGAAGGGCAATTCGACTCCTCGCTGTCGGTCGGCGCCAGTTGGGGCATGCGCGATGCCGACAAAAGCCTGGTCGGCACGGTCAATGGCGGGACGGGCCAGGCGTCCACCGGTGATGACGGGCGCCTCAACTTCAAGAAGGGCGAGACCTTCTCCAAGATCTTCAAGGGGCTGCACGACCTTGAGTTGAAGTACGGCGACACCGGGGTATTCGTGCGTGGCAAGTATTGGTACGACTTCGAGCTCAAGGACGAAGACCGCGAGTTCAAGCCCATCAGCGACCACAACCGCAAGGAAGGCGCCAAGTCCAGCGGTGCGCAGATCCTCGATGCCTTCGTCTACCACAACTACTCCCTGGGCGACCTGCCCGGCACCGTGCGCGCCGGCAAGCAGGTGGTCAGTTGGGGCGAAAGTACCTTCATCGGTAACTCCATCAACAGCATCAACCCGATCGACGTGTCGGCGTTCCGCAGGCCCGGTGCCGAGATCAAGGAAGGCTTGATCCCGGTGAACATGCTGTTTGCCTCCCAGAGCCTGACCAATCAACTGACCGTGGAAGGTTTCTATCAACTGGAATGGGACCAGACGGTGCTCGACAACTGCGGCACCTTCTTCGGCGGGGACGTGGCGGCGGATGGCTGCACCAATAACTACACCGTGGGCAGCCCGGCGATCCGACCGCTGCAACCGGTGGCGGCTGCCTTTGGCCAAGGGTTTGGCGTGACCAATGAAGGTGTGATTGTGCGGCGTGCCGGTGACCGCGATGCGCGCGACTCCGGCCAATTCGGCGCAGCCCTGCGCTGGCTGGGTGATGACACTGAATACGGCCTGTACTTCATGAACTACCACAGTCGCACACCGACCGTCGGCACCCTGACCGCCAATACCAACCTGGCCACCATCGGGCGCATCATCAACACCGCCAACGCCCTGGCGCCCGGTTCCGGGGGCGGTTTGGCGCAAAGCACCATGCTCGGCCGCGGCCAGTACTACCTGGATTACCCGGAAGACATCCGCCTGTTCGGCGCCAGTTTCTCCACCACCTTGCCCACGGGCACGGCGTGGACCGGCGAAATCAGCTATCGGCCCAATGCGCCGGTACAGCTCAACACCACCGACCTGACCCTGGCCCTGGTCAACCCCATTGCGGGCCAACTCGCCTCACCCATCCGCAGCAATTTCGGCGATGACAACAAAGGCTATCGCCGCAAGGAAATCACCCAGATTCAGAGCACCATGACCCAGTTCTTCGACCAGGTACTGGGCGCCGAGCGCCTGACCCTGGTGGGCGAAGCGGCGGTGGTGCACGTCGCCGGCCTGGAAGACAAAACCAAACTGCGCTATGGCCGAGACTCGGTGTACGGCGCCTACGGTTTTCAAGGTGACACCGACGGTTTCGTCACCTCCACCTCCTGGGGCTACCGGGCGCGGGCGATCCTTGACTACAACAACGCGATTGCCGGTGTGAACCTCAAGCCCAACCTGTCCTGGTCCCATGACGTCGCGGGCTACGGCCCCAACGGCCTGTTCAACAAAGGCGCCAAGGCCATCAGCGTCGGCGTGGATGCGGACTATCGCAGCACCTACACCGCAAGCCTCAGCTACACCGACTTTTTTGGCGGTGACTACAACACCCTGACCGACCGCGACTTCCTCGCCCTCAGCTTCGGCGTGAACTTCTGATCTGGCTTAAAAGAAGGACAAGACCCTATGCGTAAGATGATTGCAGTGTTGGCCCTGAGCGTATTGGCCGCCAACGTAATGGCGGCGGTATCGCCCGAAGAAGCAGCCAAGCTCGGCACTTCCCTGACCCCGGTCGGCGCCGAAAAAGCCGGCAATGCCGATGGCTCGATCCCCGCCTGGACCGGTGGCATCCCCAAAAACGCCGGCACGGTGGACAGCAAGGGCTTCCTCTCCGACCCCTTCGCTAACGAAAAACCGCTGTTCGTGATCACCGCCGCCACGGTGGACAAGTACAAGGACAAACTCTCCGACGGCCAGGTGGCGATGTTCAAGCGCTACCCCGAGACCTACAAGATCCCGGTGTACCCCAGCCACCGCACGGTCAACTTGCCGGCGGACATTTACGAGTCGATCAAGCGAAGCGCCCTGAATGTGAAGGCGATCAACGATGGCAACGGCCTGGAGAACTTCACCGGCAACCGTTACTACGCGTTCCCT
Source organism: Pseudomonas sp. J380 (assembly GCF_009827115.1). Classification (NCBI taxonomy): domain Bacteria; kingdom Pseudomonadati; phylum Pseudomonadota; class Gammaproteobacteria; order Pseudomonadales; family Pseudomonadaceae; genus Pseudomonas; species Pseudomonas sp. J380. The sequence continues at coordinate 5,253,067 of NZ_CP043060.1, forward strand.
ATCCCCAAGAATGGCGTCGAGGTGCTGTGGAATCACATCACCCGTTACCACGGCGGCAACCTGCGGCGCATCATCACCCAGGCCACGCCCCAGACCAATGGCAGCTACACGCCGATCCGTTTCGAAGAAGAAGTAGCGGTGCCGCAAGCTATCCCGGATATCGACCCGGCCAAGGCCGCCAACGTGCTCAGCTATTTCAAGCAGTCGGTCACCGCGCCGGCGCGGCTGGCGGGCAACGTGCTGCTGGTGCATGAAACCCTCGACCAGGTGAAGGAACCGCGCCTGGCCTGGATCTACAACGCCGGCCAGCGCCGTGTGCGGCGTGCACCGCAGGTGTCTTACGACGGCCCGGGTACCGCCTCCGACGGCCTGCGCACTACCGACAACTTCGACATGTTCTCCGGCGCACCCGACCGTTATGACTGGAAACTGGTGGGCAAGAAGGAGATGTACATCCCTTACAACAGCTACAAGCTTGATTCGCCGGGCCTCAAGTACGACGACATCATCAAGGCCGGCCATATCAACCAGGACCTGACCCGTTACGAGTTGCACCGCGTGTGGGAAGTGGTCGGCACCGTCAAGCCCAGCGAGCGGCACATCTATGCCAAACGCCATATGTTCATCGACGAAGACAGCTGGCAAGTCGCCCTGGTGGACCACTACGACGGCCGCGGCCAACTGTGGCGCGTTGCCGAAGGCCATGCGCAGTTCTATTACGACCACCAGGTGCCGGCCTACACCGTGGAAACCCTGTACGACCTGATTGCAGGGCGCTACATCGCGCTGGGCATGAAGAACGAGGAGAAGAGCAGCTTCGTGTTCGGCTTCGCGGCCAAGGCGGCGGACTACACCCCGGCTGCACTGAGATCGGAGGGCGTTCGCTGATTCCACACTGAAATGAGGTTGAAAATGTGGGAGCTGGCTTGCCTGCGATAGCGGTGGGCCAGGCCGCTCATCGATTGCTGTTGCACCGCCATCGCAGCATAGATATCTACACAACTTTGTAGGCTGTAGCGGCAGACGGTAACTACGATGCGAAGCGAGTCGCCCTTGATCTTGATCTGTTTTTGATCTTGATCTTAGGCGCCCCGTTAAACCACGCTGGCGGATTACGGGCACACCGAGCCAAAGCGAGGTGCCGAGTGGTGGGGCAAGAGCCCTTTTGGTTACTTTTGGCTGGGCCGGCATTCCGGGCTCTTTTCCAAAAGTGACCCGCTGTAAAAGCGGAACCCTAAGTGGCCGTTACCGCAGGAATGGATATGTACACGGTCCAACTGTGTTGACTGTCAGGCCGTCTTCGCAGGCAAGCCAGCTCCCACATTTGGACTGCGGCGCGTCAGGTATATAAGCGTCGGCTGTCAGTCCGTCACGGGAGCAAGCTCCCTCGCCACAGGTCCAGCGTCGCACCAAAGTTGTGTAGATACCTATGGCCATCGCAGGCAAGCCAGCTCCCACACTGAAGGGCGTATACCTTGGTTTTTATGGTCTTCAATCAACCCGCTGAATACTTCTTCAACAACCGCCAACCACAGGTCTAGGGTGACGCAACAATAAAAACAGCAGGATGCAGCAATGACCGCCATGACCCGCTGCCTGGACCGTCCTGGATTTATGCCACGGCTGTCCGCCCACCATGCGTTGCGTGCGCGGCTGACTGTGCCTCTGCTGACGGCGCAGGCGCGGGTAAGGTTGCTGTGCGCACCGGGAGGCAGTGGCAAGAGCGCGTTGCTCGCCGAGTGTGCGCTGCAGGCGCCGAAGGGCTGTCAGGTGGTGTGGATGCCACTCAACGGTGCCGCGCTCAGCCCCTTGGAATTCTGCGCACGGCTGGCGCAGCAGCTTGGCTTGCCGTTTGTGGATGAAGCCACGTTATTGCTCGACTTGGGCCGTTGGCCACACACCACGTGGTTGTTTCTGGATGATTTCTGTCGCTCGCCTGCGCCTGAGCTGGATGCGCTGCTGGACCGTTTGCTCGCCGCTGGCAGCCCGCAGTTGACCTGGTGGCTGGGCGCGCGACGGCGCCCGTTGTGCAATTGGCCACGCCTGTTGCTCGACGATGAGTTGCTGGAGTGCAGCGAGTTGTTTTTCAGCGCTGAGGAAGTCGAGCAACTGCTCGCCCCGGGGCATAGCGTCGACAGCGTGATGCAGTTCAGCGCCGGTTGGTGCGCCGGTGTGCGTATCGCCTTGTTGGGCGACGGCCACCCCGACAAGACCCTGCTCGATTACCTGCAGCATGAGCTGTTCAACACCTTGTCGGCACCATTGGCTGAGGCCTGGCGCGTGCTGGCCCATCTGCCGCGTTTCAACCTGAACCTGTGTGAGTACTTGTTCGGTGGTGGTGACGGCGCTGAGCATTTGCGCGAATTGCAGGCACTGGGTGCGTTTATCCAGCCCTGGGAAGACACCAGCGACTGGCTCCACATTTTCCCACCGTTGGCGCGACTGCTGCGCGACGAACCCTGGCCGGCCAAACGCTCCTGGCACCGACGCGCGTGCCAATGGTTCAGCGCCGAGGGTGACTGCCAGGCCGCGTTCGAGCAGGCGTTGCTGGCGCAGGAATATGAAGTGGCGGTGAGCCTGTTGCAGCACTTCAGTTTCGAGGATTTGTTTCGCCAGCAGAACGCCGTGTTGCTGTTGCGCCTGCATGAACAGCAGGGCGATGAATTGATGTTGGGGTCGGCGCAACTGGTGGGGCTGCTCACGGCCGCGTTGTTGTTTGCCGGGCGCTTCGAACAGGCGGCCTTGTGCATCGACCAACTGGCCCGGTTCGCCCCGCAACCGACGCCCGCCGCGCAGCGCTATCTGCTGGCGCGCTGGCAGGCGCAGTGGGGCTGGTTGCTGCATTTGAGCGGCGACGCCGAACGCTCCCGCGAGCACTTTCTCGAAGCCCTGCAAGCGTTGCCCGACAGCGCCTGGACATCGCGCCTGATGTGCCTCTCGGGCCTGACCCAGCAAGCCTTGCTGCGCGGTGAGTTGGAGGCCGCCCAACGCTTGAACCGTGAAGCGCTGTGCCTGGCCCGGGTCCACGGTTCGCTGGTATTGGAGGCCCTGCTGGAGTTGGACCACGCCCAATTGCTGGAGCAGCGTGGCGCGCCGTACCGGGCGCAAAGCCTGTTGGAAACGGTGCAAGCGATGTTGGCCGGGCAACGGCTCAACGCCGGGCCGTTGGTGGGGCGTATTGTTCTGCGCCGCGGGCATCTGGCCTTGCGTCAGGGCCAGGACGGCCTGGCCGCCGAATGTTTCGAGGCCGGCTTGAGCATGTGCCTGCAGAGCCAGGACAAGCGCGTTCTGTACGGCTTTCTGGGCCTGGCGCTATTGGCGGCCAATCGTGGCGACTACGCGCAGGCCTTCATTCAATTACGCGACGCCGAACGCCTGATGCAGCAGCGCCATGTGCCCGACACGGTGTACCGTGCGGTACTGCTGTTGGTCAGTGGGCACTTCTGGTTGCAGCAAGGCCGCGCCGAATTGACGGTGCAAGCCGTGCGCCGGGTGTTGCGCCACTTTCGCGGGCCTTGCGCCAAGCAGGCACCGCCGGCCACCTTGGAGCTGATCCCGCGCCTGGAATATTTGCTGGTACTGGCCGAGGTCAAGCTGGGCTGTGCCGAGCAACCTATCGCACGGCTCAATGCCTTGCTCGACACCTCACGGCAACGCGGCATGCTTTGCCTGGAAACCGAATTGCACCTGGTGCTGGGTGAAGTGACCTGGCAGCTTGGCGACCCGGCGTTGGCGCGTCGGTCGCTGCAAGCTGGCTTGGCGCTGGCAGAGCGTTGCCAGGTGCAGCAGGCGGTCCGCGAGTTGCGTTTACGCGCCCCGGGACTTTTGAGTGAGCTGGGCCTGGAGCCCCAGGCCGCGCCTGCCGGGGCGGCGCAGAACCCGCTGAGCCAGCGTGAGCTGGAGGTGCTGCAACTGATCGCCCTGGGCAACTCCAACCTGGAAATCGCTGATCGCCTGTATATCTCCCTGCATACCGTCAAGACGCATGCGCGGCGTATCCACAGCAAACTCGGGGTAGAGCGACGCACCCAGGCGGTGGCCAAGGCGAAGACGTTGGGCTTGATGGTCTAGGCGCAGAATGCCTGGCGGTATTGGCCCGGCGTGGCGCCCATGGCGTGGCGAAAGCGCTGGTTGAAATGACTGGCGCTGGAAAAACCGCACAGCAAGGCCAGCTCACTGATCGGCAAAACGCTGCTGCGCAGCAGGTTTTTCGCTCGCGCCAGACGCCGTGCCAGCAGGTATTGATGGGGCGGCACGCCGAAGCTTTGGCGGAACATTCGGGCGAAATGGTATTCGGACAGCGCGCACATGGCGGCCAACTGGCCGAGGCTGATGGCGTCTTCCATATGTTGATCGATGTACTCCACCAACCGCCGCCGTTGGTGCGCGGCCAACCCGCCTTTCAAGCGCAAGCCTTCGCGGGCGCCGACCTGGTTGAGCAAGGTATGGCTGAGCAGTTCGTGGGCCAGGCTGCTGGTCAGCAGGCGCTCGCCGGGCTCGTGCCAGTTGAGGCTGACCAACTGGTGAAAACGCCTGGCCTGGAACGGGTCTTCAAGGAAGGTGCCCTCACGCAAGTGCAGCTCCCGTGGCTCACGGTCCAGCAGGGTGACGCAGCCGAGGGCAAATTGTTCCGGGCTGAAATACAGGTGGGCCAGGCGAATATCGCCATTGATTACCCAGGCCGACTGATGCTCGGCCGGCAGGATGCACAGTTTGTCGGGGCCGCCCTTGAGGCCAGGCTGATCACGCCGAAAGGTGCCTGTGCCACCGCCGATGTAGCAGGACAAGGTGTGATGGCTGGGAGCCTGGTAATCCTGGGCGTCATGGTGGTTGCTCCACACAGCCGCAGCCAACCCGTCACCGAGCTCGGCGCAGGCTTGCAGGCGTGCGTGGGGCGAGCGGTTGAGGGCTTGGAAGACGTGCAGCGTTTGCAGCTCTGGCATGGTGTGTTCTCCGACACCCTGCATCCTACGCTCCACGGCTGGCGCTGTGAGCCCATCGCCCGACAAAAGCGCAAGAATGTGCAAGAGCCTGCAAGGGGTTGAAGGCCACACTGTGGCTCAATCGACGGAGCCGGCTATGAATCTTTTCCTGTATCTACTCACGGTGCTCATCTGGGGCACCACTTGGATCGCCCTCAAATGGCAGTTGGGCGTGGTCGCGATTCCTGTGTCGATTGTCTATCGCTTCGGCCTGGCCGCTCTGGTGCTGTTCGTGCTGTTGCTGCTCAGCCGCAAGTTGCAGGTGATGAACCGGCGCGGGCACATGATCTGCCTGGCGCAGGGGCTGTGCCTGTTCTGCGTCAACTTCATGTGCTTTGTCACCGCCAGCCAATGGATCCCCAGTGGCCTGGTGGCGGTGGTGTTCTCCACGGCGACCTTGTGGAACGCGCTCAATGCCCGGGTGTTTTTCGGCCAGCGGGTGGCGCGTAACGTGCTGATGGGCGGGGCGCTTGGGTTGTTGGGGCTGGGCTTTTTATTCTGGCCGGAGCTGGTTGGGCATACCGCCAGCCCGCAAACCTTGTTGGGCCTGGGCTTGGCCCTGCTGGGCACCCTGTGCTTCTCGGCGGGCAACCTGTTATCGAGCCTGCAACAGAAGGCCGGGCTCAAGCCGCTGACCACCAACGCCTGGGGCATGGCCTATGGGGCGGCGATGCTGGCGACCTATTGCGCAGTACGTGGTATTCCCTTCGAGATGGACTGGAGTGCGCGGTATATCGGCGCGCTGTGGTACCTGGTAATCCCAGGCTCGGTGATTGGTTTTACCGCGTACCTCACCCTGGTGGGCCGCATGGGGCCGGAGAAAGCGGCGTATTGCACGGTGCTGTTTCCGGTGGTGGCGCTGAATGTGTCGGCCGTGGCCGAGGGTTACCAGTGGACGGCGCCGGCGTTGATGGGGCTAGTGCTGGTGATGCTGGGGAATGTGCTGGTGTTTCGTAAGGCCCGTGCGCTCGATTGTTCCCACGCTCTGCGTGGGAATACCGCTCGGGACGCTCCGCGTCCGCTCTCGAGGCCATGATGCGGAGCGTCGGGTGAGGCATTCCCACGCGGAGCGTGGGAACGATCACCGATCACTTGAGGCCTAGCCGCTTGGCCATGCGCCCCAGGTTGGCGCGGTCCAGGCCCAGTTCGCGGGCGGCGCTGGCCCAGTTGTGCTGATGGCGTTCCAGGCAGGCGCTGATGAGTTGGCGCTGGTAATGCTCGGTGGCCTGGCGCAGGTCGCCGCTGACCACCGGGAGGGCAGGGGCCGGTGCCTCTTCGGCCGCAGCCGCAGTCACGTCGGGCAAGTCCAGGTCCAGGGCGCTCAGGCTGAGAATCTTGGGGCGCTCGCGGCAGTTGCCCAGGGCTTTCAACGCGCTGCGTCCGATCAAGTGCTCCAGCTCGCGCACATTGCCGGGCCAGTTGTAGGCCGTTAGGGCCGCCTGGGCATCTCCGGTCAGGCGCAGGCTGCCCAGGCCCATGCGTGAGCGGTTCTGTTCGAGGAAGAACCCCGCCAATAGCAGCACATCACGCCCGCGCTCGCGCAGCGCTGGCACTTGCAGTGGGTAGACGCTCAAACGGTGGTAGAAGTCGGCACGGTAGCGGCCATTGCGCACCTCTTCGGCAAGGTCGCGGTTGGTGGCAGCAACCAGGCGCACATCCACCTGGTGCTCCTTGTCCGACCCCAGGCGCTGCAACTGGCCGCTTTGCAGCACGCGCAGCAACTTGGCCTGCACGGTCAACGACAACTCACCCACTTCATCCAGGAACAAGGTACCGCCATTGGCCAGTTCGAACTTGCCCCGGCGCTCGTTCGACGCGCCAGTAAAGGCGCCGCGCACATGCCCGAACAGTTCGCTCTCTACCAAGGTCTCGGGCAGGGCGGCGCAGTTGAGGCTGATCAGCGGTTTGTCGGCGCGGGAGGAGGCGGCGTGGATCGCCTGGGCCACCAATTCCTTGCCGACCCCGGTTTCGCCGGTAATCAGCACGGTCAAGTCACTGCCGCCGACCAGGTTGATTTCCTCGACCAGGCGCTTGTGCGCTTTGCTCTGGCCGATCATTTCCTTGGGCTGCTGGCCACTGGCCTGGCGATAGATCTCGGCGCGCTGGTGCTCGTCTTCGGCCCGCAGCGCCAGGCGCTCGATGCGTTCAGCCACGTTGACGGTGGCCGCGGCGAGGCTGGCGAAGGCTTGCAGGGCGTCCAGCTCGACCCGTTCAAAGCGCTCGGTATCGAGGGCGTCCAGGGTCAGCAGCCCCCAGGGCTGGTCGTCGATAAACAGCGGGCAGCCCATGCAGTCGTGGACTTCCAACTGGCCGTGCAAACCGGCGACCAAGCCGTCATAGGGGTCGGGCAATTGGCTGTCACTGTCGAAGCGGGTAGGGCCGGGGCTGCTCAGCAGGATCTCGAAGCGCGGATGTTCGCTGACCTTGAAGCGTCGCCCCAAGGTATCGGCGCTCAAGCCGTCCACGGCCAGCGGCACCAACCACTCGCCGTCCAGGCGTAACAACGCGGCGGCGTCGCAGGGCAGCAGCGCACGCATGGCTTGCAGCAGGCGCCGGTAGCGCTCGCCTTCGGGCAAGTCCCGGGACAGGTCAGCGACCAGCGGCAGTAAGGTGGTGAGCAGTGGTTGTGCAGTCATAATGACTCCCTGTAGTCCTTATGACTATAAAGTGTAGGAAGTCATACTGACTACACAATATTTAAGTTATTGAAAATAAATGATTTTTAAGTTGGCACGATTACTGACTGCCTAAAAGCAATCAGTAAGAAGACCCAGGAGTCTCCCATGCTTAGTGCCCAAGACCGTGCCATCATCAAATCCACTGTGCCCCTGCTGGAAAGCGGCGGCGAAGCGCTGATCACCCATTTCTATCGCATGATGCTGTCCGAGTACCCGGAAGTCCGCCCGCTGTTCAACCAGGCCCACCAGGCCAGCGGTGACCAGCCCCGCGCCCTGGCCAATGGCGTGCTGATGTACGCGCGGCATATCGACCAGTTGGACCAACTGGGCGACCTGGTGGCCAAGATCATCAACAAACACGTGGCCTTGCAGATCTTGCCGGAGCATTACCCCATCGTGGGGACGTGCCTGCTGCGGGCTATTTCTGAAGTACTGGGCAGCGAGATTGCCACCCCCGAGGTCATGAGCGCCTGGGGCGCGGCCTACGGCCAGTTGGCGGACATTCTGATCGGCGCCGAAGCGGCCATCTACGACGAAAAAGCCCAGGCGCCCGGCGGCTGGCGGGGGGCGCGGGCGTTCCTGTTGGTCAAGCGCGTGGAGGAGAGCGACGAGATCATCTCCTTCTACTTCGCGCCGGTGGACAACGGCCCGATCCTGGCCGCAGCGCCCGGCCAGTACATCGGCCTGAAACTGGTGCTCGATGGCGAGGAAGTGCGTCGCAACTATTCCCTGTCGGCCCTCACCGACACCGGGCTGTACCGCATCAGCGTCAAGCGCGAAGCGGGCGGGCGGGTCTCCAATTACCTGCACGACCAGATGCATGTCGGCGCGACCATTGACCTGTTCCCTCCGTCGGGCGAGTTCACCCTGGCCGCCAGTGATAAACCGCTGGTGCTGATCAGCGGCGGGGTAGGCATTACGCCCACGCTGCCGATGCTCGAAGCCGCCCTGGCAACCGAGCGCCCGGTGCATTTCATCCATTGTGCCCGTAACGGCGGGGTGCATGCGTTCCGTGACTGGGTGGACACCCTGGCGGCCAAGCATCCGCAGCTCAAGCGTTTCTACTGCTACGCCGAGGATGACGGCATCAGCCCGGCGGCAGACAAGGTCGGGATGCTCAACCAGGAGCAACTGGCGGCCTGGTTGCCTGAGCAGCGTGATATTGATGCTTACTTCTTGGGCCCCAAGGGCTTCATGGCGGCGATCAAGCGGCATCTCAAGGCGCTGGGTGTGCCGGAGAAGCAGGCGCGCTATGAGTTCTTTGGCCCGGCGGCGGCGCTGGAATAGAATTTGGCCAATTGACCCTATCGGCATTATCGCGGGCAAGCCCGGCTCCCACAGAGGATCGCATTCCAATGTGGGAGCCGGGCTTGCCCGCGATGGCGTCCGCACAATCACTACATTTGCCACGATTAATCCGCTGTTAACCCCCCTCTGTTTTAACCACTGCCTGTGTGTAAACTTGTTGCCATCAGGCACAACCATAATCAGAGAAAGGGAAAGACGGGGATGATTGACGACATGCGTTTAGGCAGGGAGCGGCGCTTTCTGGTGTTGCTGGGCATCATCTGCCTGGCGCTGATTGGCGGGGCGCTGTACATGCAAGTGGTACTGGGCGAAGCACCGTGCCCGCTGTGCATTCTGCAACGCTACGCCTTGCTGCTGATTGCGCTCTTCGCGTTCATCGGCGCGGCCATGCGCACCAAGGGCGCGCTGACGTTCTTCGAAGGGTTGGTGGTGCTCAGCGCCTTGGGTGGCGTGGCTGCGGCCGGCCACCATGTGTACACCCAGTTCTTTCCCCAGGTCAGCTGCGGCATCGATGTGTTGCAGCCGATCGTTGACGACCTGCCCCTGGCCAAGGTGTTTCCCCTGGGCTTCCAGGTCGACGGCTTTTGCAGCACCCCCTACCCACCGGTCCTCGGCCTGTCCCTGGCCCAATGGGCGCTGGTTGCATTCGTGCTGACGGCGATCCTGGTGCCCCTGTGCATCTATCGCAACCGTCATCCCAAAGCCTGAACCGCCGCGCCTGCCGAACGCTCCGTTGCTTCTGAATGAAGGCGGAGCGTTTTTGTTTGTAGGGATTTGTGAAAGCACCGTGACGAGGGGCAACGGAAGGTGCGCGCAGCATGCGACATGTTGTCACATGAACGTTGTCGCAGGACGTTTCTGACCCGCCAAATCGGCCCTTGGATTTGCACCCCACGTACAAATTGTGCTGTCAGTTCGTGGTTCCCACGGCGGCCCGATTCGTGTGCGGCCCCAATCCCTGAAGCATCTATGAATGCCTTGTTTTATGGGCACTTGGATACCCTTGGCATGCCCTTACAGGCCGTAAGGGAAGTGGCACTGTGCCCAATAACACGGCAATTTTTGTGGTTTTTGTTGAGAATCGAACGCGATAAGATCGCGAATCTTTGCAACTTTGGTGAAGGATTGTTGCTGGAATCGATAAAAATTATTTCTCTATAAGACATGGTTTATACATCGCTAGCTAACTACAATCGCCCGCACTGAATGTCCGGTGCTGTTCAATATTTGAGCATTGGAGCGGTCGAGGAGCAGATGGAAGGCTCAATGCGACCCCAGGTTCCGGCAGCCTTTCAACTATCCGCACCAAATGGAATTGGTCTGTAACAAGGCCTTTAGCCACGAAATCGAATAAGAACTCACTGCAGGTCCGTGAAACGTACAGTCATGACGTGTCGGGCAGGCTCTTATTCAATCGAAGAGAAATGCCAACCCTTGGCAGGGTGAAGTGTTGGCGATCAAAACCCAACTGCATTGCGCAAGCTGCTTTAGAGGTCGTGAGATGAGTAAAAACAGGTACCCCCGATTACTAGGCTTTTTGCCGCTGCTTGGCATGATGTTAATGCTGGGAGGCTGCAAGTGGACCTTGCTCGACCCAAAAGGACAGGTCGGTCTGGATGAACGAAACCTGATCATCACCGCTACCCTGCTGATGCTGCTGGTTGTGGTGCCTGTGATCGTGATGACCTTCGCCTTCGCCTGGAAATACCGCGCGTCCAACACCAGCGCCACCTATGCGCCGAAGTGGTCGCACTCCACCAAGATCGAGATCGCGGTGTGGTTGGTTCCGATCCTCATCATCATCGCCCTGGGTTACGTCACCTATAAGTCGACCCACGCGCTGGACCCGTATCGTCCGCTGGAGTCCGACGTCAAACCTGTGAACATCCAGGTGGTCGCGCTGGATTGGAAGTGGCTGTTCATCTACCCGGACCTGGGTATCGCCACTGTCAACGAGATCCGCTTCCCGGAGCACACCCCGCTTAATTTCCGGATCACCTCCGACGCCGTGATGAACTCGTTCTTCATCCCTGCACTGGGTGGCCAGATCTACGCGATGGCAGGCATGCAGACCCGCCTGCACCTGATCGCCAACCAGAAAGCTGAAATGGAAGGCATCTCCGCCAACTACAGCGGCGCTGGCTTCACCGGCATGAAATTCAAAGCGATCTCGACAAGCCAGGAAGATTTCGACGCCTGGGTAGCTGCAGTCAAGGCCGCACCTAAACAGCTTGATCAAGCTGAATACGACGCTCTGACCAAACCGAGCCAGAACAACCCTGTCGCCTTGTACTCCGCGTATGAGCCGGACCTGTTTCAGAAAATCGTCGACAAGTACGAAGGTATGAAGCCAGGCAAGCCGGTCAAGCACGAGAAGAAAGAAGTGGCCGCGGTTGAAGGTTCTGATACAGGCGCGCATTCAACTGCTGGGGCAGAGGAGTAAACGATGTTTGGTAAATTAAGTTGGGACGCGGTCCCATTCCACGAGCCGATCGTAATGGTGACTATCGCCATGATCGCGCTGGGTGGTTTGGCGCTGGTTGCGGGTATCACCTATTTCAAGAAGTGGTCCTACCTGTGGACCGAGTGGTTGACCTCGGTCGACCACAAGAAAATCGGCGTCATGTACGTCATCGTTGCCATGGTCATGCTGCTGCGTGGTTTTGCCGACGCCATCATGATGCGTACCCAGTTGGCCATGGCCACCGAGGGTTCGCCTGGCTACCTGCCACCTGAACACTATGACCAGATCTTCACCGCCCACGGTGTGATCATGATCATCTTCATGGCGATGCCTTTCTTCACCGGCTTGATGAACCTTGCCTTGCCGCTGCAGATTGGTGCGCGTGACGTTGCCTACCCGTTCCTGAACTCCCTGAGCTTCTGGCTGCTGGTGTCCGGCGTGGTGCTGATCAACGTTTCCCTGGGCGTCGGCGAATTCGCCAAGACCGGTTGGGTTGCGTATCCGCCATTGTCGGGGCTGCAATACAGTCCGGGCGTGGGTGTGGACTACTACATCTGGGCGCTACAGTTATCAGGGCTCGGGACGACATTGACGGGGGTCAACTTCCTGGCCACCGTCCTGAAAATGCGCGCCCCTGGCATGAAACTGATGGACATGCCGATCTTCACCTGGACCTGCACCTGGGCAAACGTGCTGATCGTGGCTTCGTTCCCGATCCTGGCCGCTACCATGGCGCTGCTGTCGCTTGACCGTTACCTGGATTTCCACATTTTCACCAATGAACTTGGTGGCAATCCAATGATGTACGTGAACCTGTTCTGGGCATGGGGTCACCCTGAGGTGTACATCCTGATCCTGCCAGCGTTCGGTATTTTCTCCGAAGTGATCTCGACCTTTACCGGCAAGCGCCTGTTCGGTCACCACTCGATGGTCTACGCCTCTGGCGCGATCTCCGTACTGGGCTTCATGGTGTGGCTGCACCACTTCTTCACCATGGGTTCGGGGGCCAGCGTCAACGCCTTCTTCGGCCTGGCGACGATGCTGATTTCCATCCCGACGGGGGTGAAGCTATTCAACTGGCTGTTCACCATCTACCACGGTCGTCTGCGCATGACCAGCCAGGTCCTGTGGACCCTGGGCTTCATGGTGACCTTCGCCATCGGCGGCATGACCGGCGTACTGCTGGCCATCCCGGGTGCTGACTTCGTGCTGCACAACAGCCTGTTCGTGATCGCCCACTTCCACAACGTGATCATCGGTGGTGCTGTATTCGGCTACATCGCTGGTTTCAGCTTCTACTTCCCGAAAGCGTTCGGCTTCAAGCTGCACGAAGGCTGGGGCAAGGCTGCGTTCTGGTTCTGGATCTCGGGCTTCTTCGTCGCGTTCATGCCGCTCTATGCACTGGGCTTCATGGGCATGACCCGTCGTCTGAACGCCACCACCAACCCTGAGTGGGTACCGTACCTGTACGTTGCCATGTTCGGTGCGGTGATGATCGCTGTGGGTATCGCCTGCCAGCTGATCCAGCTGTACGTCAGCGTGCGTGATCGCAAGCAGAACATGTGCGAATCCGGCGACCCATGGAACGGCCACACCCTGGAATGGTCGACCTCGTCGCCACCACCGTTCTACAACTTCGCCGTGATCCCTACTGCGAACACCATTGATGCGTTCACCGAAGCCAAGGAAGACGGTACTGCGTACCAGAAGCCCAAGCACTACGAGCCGATCCACATGCCAAACAACACCGCCACTGGCGTGGTGATGGGTGCGCTGTTGACCGTGTTCGGTTTCGCGATGATCTGGCACATCTGGTGGCTGGCAATCGCGAGCCTGGTGGGCACTATCGGTTACTTCATCATTCACGCTGCCCGTGATGATCAAGGCTACATGGTGCCGGTCGAAACGATCGAACGCATCGAAGCCGAGCAGCACGCTCGCCTGGTAGCCGAGAAGAAGATCCCGGCCAACCGTGTAGAAACCTCGTTGGAACAGGCTTAAACCATGTCGAACTTAGTGACCAATGCTGGACACGCCCATGTCGATGACCATGGGCACGATGACCACCACCACGACTCGGGGCCGATAACCGTCTACGGTTTCTGGCTCTACCTGATGACCGACTGCATCTTGTTTGCGTCGATCTTCGCGGTGTACGCGGTACTGGTAAACAACGTAGCGGGTGGCCCGTCGGGCCACGACATCTTCGAACTGCCTTACGTGCTCGGCGAAACCGCCTTGCTGTTGTTCAGTTCGATCACCTACGGCTTCGCCATGTTGGCCTTCTACAAGGGCAACAAGAAGGGCGTACTGAGCTGGCTGGGCCTGACCTTCCTGTTCGGCCTGGGCTTCATCGGCATGGAGATCAACGAGTTCCACCTGCTGATCTCCGAAGGCTACGGCCCGCACCGTTCCGGTTTCCTGTCGGCGTTCTTCACGCTGGTCGGCACCCACGGTCTGCACGTATCCGCTGGCCTGCTGTGGATGGCAGTGATGATGTATCAGGTCAATAAGCACGGCCTGACCAACACCAACAAGACCCGCCTTAGCTGCCTGAGCCTGTTCTGGCACTTCCTGGACGTGGTCTGGATCTGCGTATTCACCGTCGTTTACTTGATGGGGACTCTGTAATGGCTAATGCACACTCCCATGACAGCCACGATTCAAGCCACGGCAGCGTAAAGTCTTACGCCATCGGCTTCATCCTGTCGGTCATCCTGACCCTGATCCCGTTCGGCCTGGTGATGTACCCAACCTTGCCGAAGTCGATCACCTTGATGATCGTCCTGGCGTTCGCGGTGATTCAGGTTCTGGTTCACCTGGTGTACTTCCTGCACCTGGACCGCTCCAAAGAGCAGCGCGAGAACGTGATCGCGTTTGTGTTCGCAGGCCTGGTGATCGTTCTGCTGGTTGGTCTGTCGCTGTGGATCATGTTCAGCATCCACACCTACATGATGGCGAAGTGAGGTAAGACCCGATGTCGCTTAAGCACTTTATCCAAATCACCAAACCGGGGATCATTTTCGGTAACGTGCTTTCTGTGGCGGGCGGTTTCTTCCTGGCCTCCAAGGGACATGTCGATCTGGCCATCTTCCTGGCTGCAATGATCGGTACGTCCCTGGTGGTTGCTTCCGGTTGCGTATTCAACAACTGCATCGACCGTGACATCGACATCAAGATGGAGCGCACCAAGAATCGCGTGCTGGTCCAGGGCCTCATCTCCCTGAAGCTGGCACTGATCTATGCGACCGTCCTGGGTGTTGCCGGTGTGGCCCTGTTGTACAAGGTGGCCAACCCGTTGGCGGCGCTGTTTGCCGTGATCGGTTTTGTCATCTACGTCGGCCTCTACAGCCTGTACCTCAAGCGCAAGTCGGTTCACGGCACGCTAGTGGGCAGTCTGTCGGGGGCAATGCCGCCGGTGATTGGTTATGTAGCTGTGACCAATAGCTTCGACATGGCCGCGCTGACGCTGCTGGTGATGTTCAGCCTGTGGCAGATGCCGCATTCCTACGCCATCGCGATTTTCCGCTTCAATGACTACCTGGCTGCGTCGATTCCGGTATTGCCGGTCAAGCGTGGCATCCAGGTGGCCAAGAAACACATCCTGCTCTACATCCTGGCCTTCCTCGTGGCGACCTTGATGTTGACCTTCAGTGGCTACGCCGGCATGAGCTACCTCGCCGTCGCCGCCGCGATGGGCATGTACTGGTTGTACATGGCCTGGACCGGCTACAAGGCGGTGGATGACACCGTCTGGGCGCGCAAGCTGTTCGTGTTCTCGATTTTCACCATCACCGCGCTCAGCGTGATGATGTCCCTGGATTTCCAAGTGCCGAAAGAGCTGTTGCTGACCTACGCCCACTGAGTGGTCTTGCAGTAAAAAAGCCCCGCCTTCGAAAGTCGCGCGGGGTTTTTTATTGAGCGCTGCGCTAAACCGGATACGCTGCGTTATCGTTGACGTTTTTCGCGAGCGAGCTCGCTCCTACCCCCCATTCTACAAATGCAGGAAGCAATGCAATGAGTAAAAAAGCCGTGATGGTCTTCAGTGGCGGGCAGGATTCGACCACCTGTCTGATCCAGGCCCTGCCGCTGTATGACGAAGTGCACTGCATTACCTTTGATTACGGCCAGCGCCATGTGGCAGAAATCGAAGTGGCCCAGAAATTGGCCAAGCAGTTGGGTGCCACTGTGCACAAAGTGATGGATGTGTCCCTGCTCAATGAGCTGGCGATCAGTAGCCTGACGCGCGACAACATCCCGGTGCCGACCGTGAACAGCTCGGGTGAAAGCCTGCCGAGCACCTTTGTGCCGGGGCGCAACATCCTGTTTCTGACCCTGGCTGCGATTTACGCCTATCAAGTGAAGGCCGAGACCGTCATCACCGGTGTGTGCGAAACCGACTTCTCAGGCTACCCCGATTGCCGGGATGAGTTTGTCAAAGCACTCAACCAGGCCCTCAAGCTGGGCATGGAATACGACGTGCGCCTGGACACGCCGTTGATGTGGCTGAACAAGGCCGAGACCTGGGCCCTGGCCGATTACCACGGGCAACTGGAGCTGGTGCGCGAGCAGACGCTGACTTGCTACAACGGCATCATCGGTACCGGCTGTGGCGAGTGTGACGCGTGCAACCTGCGCGCTCGGGGCTTGAATGACTACCTGCAGAACAAGGCACCTGTCATGCAGAGCCTCAAGCACAAGTTGCAACTCAAATAACCCTTGCAGGAGCGAGCTTGCTCGCGAAAAACCTGAGAGCGCCGCGTTCCACCAGATGCGCTGCGTGATCGTTGACGTTCTTCGCGAGCAAGCTCGCTCCTACAGGATTATTGATAGCGCTTGAACAATGAACGTGCCCCGTAGGCCGGCAGGATGTTGAAGAACGCAAAGCCGACTTTGATCGCGATCTGTACATAGATCATGCTGAGGATGTCGCTGGTCTGCATCGCCCCGTAGAAGGCGATAAAGCAGAACAGGAAGCTGTCGATAATCACCGCAAAGAACGTACTGAGGAATATCCGCAGGTATAGATACCTGGAGTTGGTCAGCTCCTTGATCTTGCACAGCAAGTAGGAATTTATATTCTCCGACACCAGGAACGACACCGAAGAGGCCACCAGCACCGACGACACTTGCAGGATCACGTCGGTATAAGGCCCATCCAGCTTCCAGCCCGGTAGCCCCGGCAGGAACGTGGAGCCATACAGCAGGATGATGATCATCGCGTTGCTGGCAAACGCAAACAGAATGGCTCGCCTGGCCAGGCGCAAGCCAAAATTCTCGTTGAGCAAGTCCACGATCAAGAAGGTCAGCGGGTACAGGAACGTGCCCGGCGTGACGATGATGCCCAACGACTCCAGGTAAATCGGTTTGGTCGCGGCAATGCTGGTGAAGATATAGAAGGTGAACAGCAGCAAGTTCAGGATGATGTAGATCATCCAAGAGTTTTCATTGCGGTCGTTTATATCGTAGGCGGTCAGCGTTCCGCCTTGGGAGTAGAACTTCTTGTACAGGTTCTTGATTTCCATCTTGTTGAAGTTGTCCATCATTTCACTGCTGAGCACTTCACTCAGCTTGATCTTGAGGACCTTGCCCGTGGCGATCACCATGATCACCGCCAGGCGCTTGTCGTTTTCAAAGCCCAGCAACTTGTATTTGCTGTTTTCCACGGCGCCCTCAGACGTTGTCATTGAAGCGCTCCTCAAGGATGTCGCCGATGACACACAAACGCTCTGAGTTCCCGCAGGGTTCGAGGGTGATGAACAGCTTCTTGGTGGCGCGGTCGTACACCAGTTTTTCTTTATCGTCGCTCGACGAGCCTTTCTGCACGATCAGCAAGTCCCCCGGTTCATTGAGGCCGGGAATCCCGTGCTCCAGGCGCACGCCGATCAGGTTGCAGGCGCTGCCAAAGTAGTAGGTCAGCGGATGAAGCGTGGCCAGCTCACCGATGCGCTTGCCCAGGCTTTGCATGAGCAGGCTTTCCTTGAGCACAGGCACTGCCGCCGGGTTCTTGTTACCCAGTGGGGAAACATTGCTCTCGATGACTTCCTTGGCTTCAAAACTGATCGTCTCGATTTCTTCGTAGGAGACGCCAAAGAAGTCAGAGATCTTGCGTATCGTCGACTGCTGTACGTTAACGACCTTGCCTTCCAGGATGTTATAGATGGTGGTCCTGGTCAGGCCGGCGGCACTGCTTAACGAAAGCTGGGTTTCGCCACGACTCTTGATCAAGTACTTGATGTTGCTCTTCAAGTGCTCGGTTTTTTCCCGTCTGTGTATCAAGTGCTCACCACTTCCATTTAGTCATCAGTCCATGCCGGCAGAACCCATTCTTGACGGTTCGCGGCAGTGAAAGTGTTGCATGCGCCCGCTACAACAATAAAGTACTGAGTGCAGGGATACGCCTCGGTGGTAAATCAGGCAACGGCTTTCTCGTCATACTCTTCTGAACGGCCAGCGCGAATCCCTCGCGCCTCTACAAGGAGTAGTCACCATGGTGCGTGTCAGTCGTCGATCCCTTCTCGCCCTGGGCGCGGCCCTGCCTGTGTTGGGGCAGCTCAATTGGGCGCTTGCCAGCCCGGCGCCGACGAAATCTGACAAGGTACTACTCAATTATAACGAAAGCCCCTACGGCCCTTCAGACGCGGCTCGCCAGGCGATGGAGCGCGCGATTGCAGCCTCCGGGCGTTACCCTTACCCGGACATGTATGCATTGGCCGCGTTGTTTGCCGAGCAACAAGGCATCGCCGAAGAAAACATCGGGGTATTTGCCGGTTCGATGGCTGCCCTGCGTTACGCGGTGCTGGCGTTCGCCAGCCAGACCCGCGGCCTGGTGATGGCCACGCCGTCCTACGAAGTACCGCGCCAGGCGGCCGAATCGATCAAGGCGCCGGTGCATGAAGTTAACCTCGACGCCCAGCATGCCCACGATGTGCACGCCATGCTCGCCGCGGACCCACAGGCCGGCATGCTGTACCTGTGCAACCCCAACAACCCGACCGGTACGCTCACCTCGACCGAGGCTATCCGCCACGCTCTGGTGAATAAACCCAAGGGCAGCGTGCTGGTTGTGGACGAGGCTTATATCGACTTCTGCGACGCCCCCAGTTGCGTAAGTTGGGTCAAGGAACACCACGACCTGCTGGTACTGCGTACCTTCTCGAAGATCTATGGCATGGCCGGTGCGCGCCTGGGCCTGGCGATCGGCCACCCGGCGCTACTGGAGCGGTTGGCCGTGTTCGGCGGCGACAACGTCCCGGCCGGCGCCAGCTTGCTGGCCGCCCGTGCGAGCCTGGAAGACGCGCAACTGGTGGGCCAACGCAGAGCGCTCAATGCCAGGTTGCGCGATGAGACGATCGCCTGGCTCAAGGGCCGGGGCTTTACCTGCACCGTTTCCCACAGCAACTGCTTCATGATCGACGTGAAGCGCCCGGCAGAGCAGGTGATTGAGCAGTTGGCGGCACGGAATGTACTGGTCGGGCGGGTGTGGCAGGACTGGCCGCAGTGGGTGCGGGTGACGGTGGGCAATGAGCAGGAGATGGAGCGCTTTCGCGAGGCGTTCGCGGCGCAGGTCTAGCCCCTGGGTTTGCATCCGTTGCCTGGACAGGTAAGCCAGGCATGCTGCATGCTCGACCGGGTTGAATGATCAAGGAAGACACCCGTGCGACCTAATGGCCAACCCGATAAAAAATCGCCCATGCTGCCCGAGGATATGCGCCGCTTGCTCGATACCGAACTGAGCCGCCGTGGCCTGGGACACTTCGAGGTCTACCAGTGTGGGCCGACGCTGGACCAAGCGCAGATTGTGTCCAATTACCCCGAGGCCATGGAGCCTTCCGACACGGCCGACGATTTCTACCGGCGTGGCGAGCTGGTTTCATTGACCCGTACGCGGATCAAACCATTTTTCTGGAGTGATGAACACCTGCTGGCCGTGGCCGATGAGGCGGTGCCGGTGCCGGGCCCCTACAAACCCGTTGGCGAGGGCGCCAGTTTTATCGTGCATGGCAATCGCGGCTTCTACTCGGTGCTCAATCTGTGCAGCTTCGGCGAACATCGGCAATTTCGCGAGACCGTGCTGGCCCATCAAAGTGAACTGCAGATGCTGTTGGTCTCGATGTACGACGAGGCCCTGGAAGATCACGCGGCGCCTGTCGAACAACAGACGGTGCTGACCCCAAGGGAAACCGAAGTATTGTCCTGGGTCAGCCTGGGCAAGACCTACAACGAAGTGGCACTCCTGACGTCGATGACCTCCCATACGGTCAAGTTTCATATGAAGAATATCTTCGGCAAATTGCAGGTCAGCAACGGCAAATCAGCAATCGGCAAGGCCCTGCAATTGGGCTATATCCGCCACCCGGCCTGAGGCCGCAATCACCGCCTACCTGTCCAAATGGGTAGCTTGTTCGCCGCACAGTGCTGCATTAGTTTGCCCAGCTATGGAGTTTGGCGCCGGACACACCGGCGCCGCCATTGCGAAAGGACATCCGGATGAGCCGCTCTGCAGCTTTGCTCCACACCTGTGCCAGCGTGCTGCGCTGATGGGTACTTTTCACGCCTTGCGCGGCCTTAATGCGCGGTTGCAAGCATTGTTCATGATCACGCTGGTGTTCCGCACGGGCACCCTGGCGTTTCCTTTTTACGCGGCGTACCTGATTCATCAACACGCGATATCGGCAGGTACGGCAGGCCTGTTGGTCGGTGTATATGGCGCGGGCGCCCTGTGTACCGACCTGATCATCGGCGCCGTGATCAAGCGGTTTTCGGCCAACCGGGTCATTCTCGGTTCGTTGTTGTTCAACGCGCTGTTGCTGCTGGTCATTCCCTCGGTGGATAACCTGGTCGCGCTGTTCCTGTTGTCGTTTCTCTGGGGGGCCTGTTACGAAGCCTTCACACCGGCCGCGTTCTCCGAGACAGTGGCTCACAGTAATCTTGAGTCACGCAAAGTGGCGTTTTCCTGCAACCGATTGGCGATCAACATCGGTATGGCCATCGGGCCGCTACTGGGCAGCTTGATCTTCCTCAGCAATGCCGACGCGGTCTTCTACATCAATGCCGTGCTGTCCCTGCTGGCCTTCGCCGCCTGCCTGCGGTTTGGTCGGTCTCGGCAGGCCACCCAAGGCGTACCTGTCGCCGGCAAAGGCGAGGGTTTGCCCGAGGTGGCGGTTCATGAGTGTTCGCGACTGCTGGTGATCCTGTTGGCGGCGCTGCCGGTGCACGTGGCTTACGCATTACCGCCGACTTTTCTGTCGGCGTACATCATCAACTACACACAATTGCCGGCCTATTACGTGGGCATCATCTTCTTTATCAATGCGTTGCTAGTGATTGTGTTTGAAGTGCCGATCAACCTGCGCATGGCGCACTTGTCGAGCAGTCGCTCGCTGATCATTGGCCTGTTGCTGGCAGGCTGCGGTTTCTTCTTGATGGGCTTTGGTCAGGTCGGCGCGCTGTTGGTGCTTGCTACGGTGTTGTGGAGCCTGGGCGAGATGATTGTGTTCCCCGCGATCACCCACTACGTCAGCAGCATTTCCAGCCGCGACAGCGTGGGCCGCAACCTCGGCTACTACTCGGCGGGCGTCAACATCGGCGTGATGATCGCGCCCTCGTTGGCGTTCATGTTGCTGGCCCGGCCAACCTTGCCGTCACCGTGGCTGCTGGCAGGCTGTGTGTTGCTGCTGTTCGCAATCGCCGTGGGGATGATGAAAAGCTCGGCGGTGTTGTGGAATAAAGAGGCGTAGACGGCAACCGGCGCTGCGCCTTGCACGCGCGCCTGGTTGCGTCAGTACTTACTGGGCGGCGATGGCGTAGCCGTCAAAGGCGCTTTGCTGTTGCAGCGCGGTCACGATGCTCTTGCGCGTGACCGGTTGCTCGGCGCCGCTGTTGTCGATGAAGGTTTCGCTCGCAAGTTCCGCCTCGCTGCCTTCGCCCACAAAGGTGAAACCCAGGAACTCCAGCGCCTCGCGGTCCACATTGAGCTTGGAGCGCGGCGTGCGCAGCGGCAAGGTGACGCTGATGCCATCCTTGCTGATCACAAACACTTCGGTGTCTTTCTTGGCGCGTGCAGCCTTGCCCTTGCCGGCGCTCGGGTTGCTGATGGCCTGGTGCGACTGGTTAAGCACTTTGAGGGCCAGGCCATAGACCAATTCCTGGAACTCGGGATCGTCCTTGAAGCTGGACAGGATGCGGCTGATCGAGAACTGGCTGCTCAGGTGTTCCAGGGCGGCGTTGTCTGCGGCTTCGGCGTCTTTCAATTGTTTGAGCTGGCCCATCAGGTCATAGGCTTTGTCATCGTCGAAGGCATCGTGGGCCTGGCGGATGGCAACGCGTAGCTCGCGGATCTGGTCGCTTTCCTTGGAGGTGTGAAACGCGTCCAGCACCATCTCGCTGATGATCTTGGCGGCTGGCACATGCTGTGAAAGATTGATGGCGTTTTCGTATTCGGTTTTGGCGTACAGGGCGACTACGGATTCTTCGGCGGATTTTTCGGTGTAGGAATCAGACATTAAAATTTCACTGCGTAGTATGCGGAGAGACAAAAAAACGTCGGGCATTTTCAGCGGGTGAGGGGATCAGGTCAAGGCAGCCCGCTATTCGTCCAGCTGTGTGAGGCACGCCTGGAAGATATCCAGGCCTTCCTCCAACACGGCAGGTTCAATGGTCAGCGGGGCCAGCAAGCGCACGATGTGCCGCGACTTGCCGCTGGGCATCAGCAGCAAGCCAGCCTCTCGCGCCAGCACCAGCAGTTGCGCCAGTTGCTTGGGAGCGGGTGTGCCGTCGGCGTGGGCCAGTTCAATGCCCCGCATGGCGCCGACACCGGTTAGGCGGCCCAGGTAGGGCGACAGTTGCTGCGCGCGCCAGGCTTCATAGCGACCCACAATCGCGGCCTCCTGCGCGACGCCCCAGGCGTGCAGGTTTTTGTCGCTCATCACCTCAAGGGTCGCCAGCGCCGCCGCGCAGGCGACGGGGTTACCGGAGTAGGTGCCGCCCAGGCCGCCTTTGGGCAGGTTGTCCATCAGCGCCTTGCGCCCGACCACTGCCCCCAGCGGCATGCCGCCGGCGATGCTTTTGCCGAGCAGCAGCAGGTCCGGCTCGATGCCCAGGCGCGAGAAGGCGAAACGCTGGCGGGTGCGACCAAAACCCGACTGGATTTCATCAATGATCAGCAGGATGTTGTGCTGGTCGCAGAAGCGTCGCAAGGCTTGGGCAAACTCAGTGTCCAAGGCTAGAAAACCGCCTTCGCCCTGCACCGGCTCGATGATGAAGCAGGCCACATCGTTTATGTCGATTTCCACGCTGAACAGACGCTCCATCGCCTTCAGCGCGTCGGCGCAGGTTATGCCGTTATCGGTACTGGGGTAGGGCAGGTGATACACAGGGCCGGGCAGTACGCCGACCTTCTGCTTGTAGGGCGCGACCTTGCCATTGAGGTTGAGGGTCGCCAGGGTGCGCCCATGGAAGGCACCGTCGAAGGCGATCACCGCCGTGCGACCAGTGGCACCACGGGCGATCTTCAAAGCGTTCTCTGCCGCTTCTGCACCGCTGTTGGTGAGCATGCCGCTGACGGGGTAACCCACCGGGATAAAGGCGCTGAGGCGTTGCATCAACTCGATGTAGGGCGTATGCGGTGCGGCGTTGAACGCGTAATGGGTGAGCCGGGCCGCTTGCTCGCAAATGGCCGCCACCACGGCCGGGTGGCAATGGCCCAGGTTGAGCACGCCGATACCCCCGACAAAGTCGATGTAACGCTTGCCTGCAGTGTCCCAGACCTCGGCGTTTTTACCGTGACTGAGGCTGATGGGGTGAACGATGGAAATCGACTGGCTGATGCTAGCGTGACTCATGGCTCTGGGACTCGGCAGTGGTGGGCGCAGCGCTATCTAAGCCGCGCGCCCGGCCTTGCCGCAAACGAAATAAAGTCGCCGTGTCATTCCACCTTGGAAGGAGCTGCGACTATTCCGACACCCCATCCTTGCCCGCCGCCTTGGATCGGTACAAGGCTTGATCGGCCCGCGCCATCAGCGCAGCCGGGGACTCGCCCATGCGCCGCTCCACCACGCCCAGGCTCAGGGTAACGTTCAAGGCGCCCAAGGGGGCCGCCTCCTTGATTTTATGGCGAATCCTTTCGGCCAACTCTTTGGCCTCGTCCAGGCTGCTTTTGGGCAGCACCACCATAAACTCATCGCCGCCCCAGCGCGCCAGCAAGTCGCTTTTACGTACGCAGGCTTCCAGATGTTCCACTACCCGTATCAGGGTCTGGTCGCCGACGCCATGGCCGTATTGGTCATTGATCGGCTTGAAGTCATCGACATCCATGGCCACCAGTGCCAGGGGCAGGCGGAAGCGTTCGGCGCGGTCGCATTCCTCCAGCAGCACTTTTTCCAGGCGGTACCGGTTGGCGATGCGCGTCAGGGCGTCCCGCTCGGCCAAAGAGCGGTTTTCGTCCAGCTGCAATTGCAGTTGCTGGTTGACGCGCGACAACTCGAGGGTGCGCTCCGCGACCAGTGCTTCCAGGGATTGGTTGCGCTTTTGCAACTGTTCGATGGAGCATTTGCGCGTATGGATATCGCGGTGTGCGCCGACCATGCGCGCCACGGAACCGTCGGGGTTGCGGGCAATGACGTAGCCGCGGTCCTCGATCCAGAGGTACGTACCGTCTTCTTTTCGGCAACGGTATTCGCCCGGTAATGAGCGGCGCGTTGGCTGATGTAGTCATCGAACACCGTCATCACGCGAGGGTAATCCTCGGGGTGGATCACGTTCTCCCAGGTGAAGACGCTGTTTTCCAGAGAGTGGTGAGAGTATCCAAGCATTTCGTACCAGCCGGGATTGCGGTAGACGAAACCGGTATTGGCGTTCCAGTCCCAGATGCCGTCACTGACCAGTTCCATGATGGCGTGCAACAGGTCTACGTTAAGGTCGGAAACCTCATGGCGTAGCGGTTCTTTGCCGGATGTATCGTCCATCTGCACGCTTCCTGCGGGGGCTGGCGCCCAAGGCCAGTCATGGTTGACGCCGATACTCCGTGGCTGGCGCTACTGTACATCGGCGCTTGCGCGCTTTGAATAGGGCAGGTGTGCTGCTTTTGACGAGTGGCGAAACGCTATTTTTCTGGCGCCATCATCTTTGTCCGAGGCTTCCCATCCGCGTTGTGCTGGTAAATGGCTTGCGGTTGGCCCTGCTCATTGAAAAACACCTGGCCAATGCCCGCCGAGTTCCACAGCCGCTCACCCGCTTCGGCGTGCTCTGGAATATAGGGCACCACCTGCATGGTGCGGCGGCGGGTAAACCAGTTAAGCGGCGAACGCGGGGAGTAGAGCCAGCGGTTGAGGAGGTCGAACCATTCCAGCAGGCGCGGCGGGAACTCGTTCTTGATGCCGCTGCTGGTGATTTGCCAGATATTGGGGCCGCCGTTGCGGTGGCGGATCAGCACTTGGTAGACAAACGAGTAATGCACATCACCGGAAAGGATCACGTAGTTACCCGGCGTGCGCGAGTGGCGGAAGATATTCAAAATCACTTGGGCAGCGCCGCGGTGGGCCATCCAGTTCTCGGCGTCCACCAGCAGTGGGAAGCCACACCAGCTGAAAACCTTCTGCACCGTCTCGATCAGCTTGACGCCAAAGACCGGCGCGGGCGAGACAATGATGGCTGACGGGTGGTCCAGTAGCGCTTGTTGCAGTTCGCTCAAGGCTTCCCAGTCCAGCAGGCCGGAAGGTTGCTTGAGGGTGAACTCGCTGCGCCAGCGTCGGGTGCGGGTGTCGAGTACCACCAGCGCCGGTGTGGTGGGCAATACGTAGTGCCACTGCTGGAATTTCAGCAGCGTGGTGACTAGCTCATCCTGCTGTGTGGCGTCCAGGTGGTTGTCTTGCGCCTGGTTGGCAAGTGCCTGGGTTTGGCTCACCAGTTCGCCAAACACCGTGGGCTGGTTGCCCCAGCCCTGGCATAAAAGATAGGCCATCAACGCATTACCGATGATGCGTTTGGAGAAGGGATGGCCGTAGGCAGTTTCTTCCCATTGGGCGCTGAGGTTCCAGTCGTCGGTGATGTCGTGATCATCAAAGATCATCAGGGTCGAGAGGTGGGCGAATACCCGGGCGACCCCTGGAAGGCCACTGCGAAATTGATCGATCTGTGTCTGTTCGCGGGCATAGCGCTGCTGTTCTTGCGCGCTCAGCTGCGGCGGTTGGGGGGAGATCAGTGTCCACGGTGTGGGCGACCAGGCCAGCAGGTACATGGCGATCACTTCGGCAAAGGTCACCAGGTGATTATCGGCGGTGCTGCTGGTGAAAATCGGTTTCTTCACGCCGCCGAAAAAGCGCTCACGCAAGGTCTCGTTACTGTCCAGCGCGGGGAGCAGGTCGGCGCGATGGTAATAGCTGGCGCGATGCCCGTAGAGGGCGGCACTGTCGTCAACCACGGCCCCTTCCAGGTATTCGTCGAACAGGCCCAGGCGCGCGATTAATTCATGAATTGCCCGCAGCATGGGCCCCGCGACGTCGTCGGCGTAGACCTGGTCGCCGCTCATCATCAGCAAGGCGGGGCGTTGTGCCACGGTGGGAGCTTGCGCCAGCAGACGATCAATGCACAGCAACCCGTCATCAGCGCGATGGTGAGGCTTGCGGCAGGAGCCGTGGACCAGTTGGTGGATGCGCCCATGCACGACGAAATCGGGCAGCGTGGCGCCTGCGTACAGCAGATGGGGTGCCCACTGGGCTATTCCGCAGCCGTCAATAAACAGGTCATAGTGGATGTTTACATCCAGAGGCAGGGCGTCAGTCAGGGGCACATCGATCAAGTGGATAAACGAATGGCGCCCGACGGGAACGATTTGACAATGTGCATGAAGGTGAATATCCAGTGTTGATCCCTGAGCGTGCTGCAGCCTCATAACCAGCTTCAGTTCCCGGCTCGCCACCAGCCATAGCACCACACGCTTTGGTTCCAGGCGGCGCAGCAACGGGCCGGCAAGTACGGGGGGAAGTGACTGCAGTTCAGGCATGACGCGATCGGCTCACTAATAAGACAAGCACTCAGTATAACGCTGAAAATGTCGGCATTTCGTCAACGAACGTCAGACAGTAATATGTTGTGGCTATTAATGAATAAGCAGCGCCCTGGGCGCTACTTATTTAGTAGTTGCGCTTAAGTAAGTTTACTCAAAGAACATGGCCTTTGCCGAGACTGTCCAAGCCACCACCATTACGTCTGCCGCCTCTGTCTGCGGTGACCCCATTGTCATTAATCGAATTATCGGGAGCGATTTGATCGAGGCTTCGTTTCGAGCGTGAGTTGACCTTCTCGCTGGCTTGGGTGTCTTGGTCGGGGGCGGATTGGGAAATGTAAGTATTGACGGGATTAAAGCCGGTAGAATTGAACACGGTAACGCCTCACTATTAATGGCATGGTTTACATGGCATGTTCTTCCCTGTAACAGTGCTCGGCGTAAGTTAGTGGAGTTCGGTGTTTTTTGCGAGGTGTTCTATGTTTCTGTTTGTGATGGCTGAGTTGGTTTTATTGTTGAATTTTGGTTGTTTTATTTTGAAACTTTTTTAAAGAAATGCAATGTTGTATGAGTATATGTTTGGTTTTCCGTCCTCGGTTATGGGGCAGCAGGGGCAATATGGTTGCCCCTGCCGGCAAATGGCTCAGTTGTTTGCCTCAATCGTCACCTTCGGTACGGTAAATCGAAACTCGCTGCCCTGACCCTGCTTGCTCTCGGCTTCGATCCTGCCGCCATGCGCCTTAACGATGCCTTGGGTGATATACAGCCCCAGCCCGCTGCCGGTGGGGTTGTTTTCAGTCTGGGTCCAATAGCGATCGAACACATGGGGCAAATCGTCCGGCGCAATGCCCTCACCGGAGTCGCGCACCGAAAATACAATCTCCTCGCCGGCGCTCATGGCGCTGATGCCGATGTTGCCCTGGCGCGGAGTGAACTTGATCGCATTGCCGATCAGGTTCGACAGCACCTGGAACAAGCGCTCCGGGTCGGCCTTGATTTGCAGGCCAGGCTCGACATTGAACGACAGGTCGATGCCCTTTTCCGAGGCCAAGGGCGCCAGCAGCGAATACGCCTCTTCAAAAATCTGGCTGACGTCCAGCGCCACCGGCTTGACCACATAGCGCCCGGCTTCGATTTTCGAGGTGTCGAGCAAGTCTTCCAGCAACACGTTCATGCGCCCGGCAGCCTGTTGCATGGTGTCAATGGCGGAAGATATGCGCCGTGAAGTGTGGGGACCATCGGAGCTGAAGGCTTTTTGCATCATGCCGCAGAGCATGGAGATGACGGTCATGGGGTTGCGCAGGTCGTGGGAAACCACCGCGACCAGCTCGTCCCGCGCACGCACCGCTTGTTGCTCGCGCAGCACTTGGCGGGACAGGTCGTTCTCCAGGGCCGAGCGGCGCAAATCGTTGGCGGCAAACAGGTCGCCATGGCTCCACTTGGTGGAGATACCAGCCATTTCCACTTTCCAGATTTCAAACGAGGTGCGTGGGCGAAGGCGCATGCCCGCGTCGCAGGTTTCCAGATTCAGCGGCTTCTGCGGGTCGCCACTCCAGTGGATGTTCTCTTTGACTTCCGGGCGAAACCACAGCACCCCGTTATCCACAGGCTTGGGCAAGCTCATGGCGAGCACGCCGCTGGCCACGCTCTGGTATTCGGCGGCCGGCGGATAAACCGAGGCCAGGTTATGGCTGGAAAATACCGGTGCGCCGTCGCCCTGCAACCACTTGTGCAGCGCGCGTATCTGCGCCGGTTCCGGGCAGTTGCCGTAGCGGTGTAATTGCTTGTCTTCGATGATCGCCACGCCGCCGGAGAGGGTCAGGTCCATCAGCAGTCGGCCTTGCTGGGCCAAGCCGTCGAATACGTTATTGGCAGAGGCTTTCATCGCCCGATCCAGCAGCGCCAGCGCTTCGACTTTCTCGTCGCGCTGGCGGCTCAGCTCCAGGGCCTCCATGGCACTGATCTGCAATGACAGCACCTGGCCGATGGTCTGGCAGGCCATGCGCAGGTCGTTGGGCACCAGCAGCGGCTCACGGTTGCCGCAACTGATCAGGCCCCAGAGTTTGTCGCCCTTCATCAGTGAAATACTCATGGACGACAACACGCCCATGTTCTGCATGTACTGGCAGTGAATCGGCGACACGCTGCGCAGGGTGGCGAAGCTCAGGTCCAGAGGCTGCCCGGTGTCCGGGCGCAATTTGGGCACCAGCGGTACCGGTTCGTAGGATGCATTCGGGATGATCCGTAGCCAGTTGGTGCGATACAGTTCGCGAGCCTGCTCGGGGATGTCGGACGCGGGGAAGAACAGCCCGTTGAACAATTCCATGGACGGCGCCGAGGCCTCGGCGATCACCTGACCATGGCCTTCCTCTTCGAAGCGATAGATGAGCACCCGGTCATAACCGGTCATGGCCTGGATTTCGTTGACGGTGATGGCGTAGAGCGCCTCCAAGGTCTTTGCCGATTGCAGGCGGTGCAGCATCTTGCCCAGCTCGCTGGTGCGGCCACTGTGCGCTCGGGGTTTGAAATCCTTGAGCCGTGGTTCGAATTCCAGCACTAACACGCCCTGATGGCGATGCAACAGGCCTTCGAACTGCTCACCCTTGAAGGTTATCAGCAGGGGCGGCGAGTCCAGGAATGCGCTGTCCTCGGCCATGGTTTGCACGGCCTGGGCGTACTCCTCGCCAATCAATCTGTGCAACGGTTGATCCAACAGCGCCTCGGGGGCGTGGCCGAACAACGTACCGACGTTGGCACTTACCTGAATGATGTTCAGGCCAGGTTCCGACAAGGTCAGCAGCACGCCGTGGGGCTGGATGGCCCCCGGAAAACGAATGGGTTCGTCGGCGCAGTTGGCAAGCAGCTCTTCAAAATCTTCGGGTTTCATAGCAATACCTCCTGGCTGTCGAGCCATTGCTCAAAGCCGCTGAATGTCGAGCGGGCCGCCATCACCGCGCGCACGGCGGCATCTGTATCCAGTGGCTGACGGCCCAGATAATCGAGGAAATCTTTCCAGCGCCGTCCGGTCTCGGCGCCGTATACATTGAGAAAGGCACCGCCGTTGTCGGCGTTCACATCCAGGCGCAGGGCTATTTCCCGGCGCAGCACTTGGCCGCCCAGGGTGGCGCCTTCCAGCACATACAGGGCGCCGAGGCACGCAGCTGGTGTGTCTAATACGGGGAGCTGGGTACAGCGAGGCAGGGCATGGATGGCGTGCTCAGTCAGGCCGAGCGCGTGCAGGTCATGGACCAGGGTTGGCGTTTTCACACGCAACGCAGACTCATATCCGTCGGGAATCAAACCGCTGTCATACAGCGCCGCTTCCATTGGCTGATAAAAGCCGTGGTACGCCTGCAGCAAGCGCCGATACCACTGGGCATCCAGGCGCTCGGAAAAAAACGGCAGGCGCTGTTCCAACGCCACATGCAGCAGGCCCGTGCCCGTGCGCAACGTTTCCAACAAGGAGGGCGCACTAACGTCATGGGCCTGTGAATGCATTCAATGAGCTCGAACTGTGGGCCTGTCGGCCATGAATGACGCGTGAAAATGGGCGACGATTCTACACGACTCATTGTCGTCAGCTGAACGCAGAAGCGAAAAGGCTGACCATCGGATCAGAAAAGTCGCTCCCTGCACCTTACATGACCGCAGAACTAGCCCTCAAGTTCGGTTGAAATGATATCGCGCTGCTATCAATCCCGGGACTGGCCCTAGTGCGTCAATGCTGTCTGCACGCACTCAAGCAAGTGGTCGGTACTCCAGGGCTTGGGCAGAAACCGCACGGAACTGCCCAGCTCGGCGGCGATTTTCGTATTACCTGAGGTCAGCACTACCTGTACTTCAGGCCACCGGTGGGCGACGACACGGCTCAAGTCATAACCATTGAGCAAGCCGGGCATTTGAATATCACTGACAATCAAATCCACCGGGTCATCGCCGCGCTCCAGGTAAATCATCCCTTCGTCTGCCGATGCAAACGATGTCACCACCGCACCAAAGTCTTCCAGCACATCCACCATCAACGCCCGAATGATCTCGTCGTCTTCCAATACCAAAATCGATGGCTGAGCCATGATCCTTACTCCACCATCAGGGGTTCAGTAAGGTGGAGTAGGGGTTGGGTATATAGGTTCGATTGGATGTTTTTTAAACGATGGGTGGTCATTTGGCTGCTTGTGAGCCATGGGCACGACAATCCGTTAAGGTGAACGCCACCCTGCCATCCAAGGAATGCCATGTTCGACCGTAACCCACTCGTGCCTGAACTGATCGTCACCCGCCTTGGCGCGAGCCTGGCGTTCTGGATCGAACAGTTAGGTTTCGCTATTGCCTATCAGCGCGCAGAAGAAGGCTTTGCCTACCTCGACCTTAACGGCGCGCAAATCATGCTCGAACAATACGGCCCCGAGGCCGGCCAGTGGCTTACCGCACCGTTGCAGCCCCCATTCGGGCGCGGCATCAACCTGCAAATCGATGTGCCCGCCGTAGCACCCATCCTGCAACGCTTGGCGCAGATCGGCTGGCCCTTGTTCCGCGATGTAGAGGACGCCTGGTACCGAGCCGGTGACGTGGAGGCCGGGCAGCGCCAGTTCATCGTGCAAGACCCGGACGGGTATCTGGTGCGTCTGGTGCAGCGGCTGGGAGAAAGGCCGGTCGAACAGGCATA
Organism: Pseudomonas sp. J380; assembly: GCF_009827115.1. Taxonomy (NCBI): domain Bacteria; kingdom Pseudomonadati; phylum Pseudomonadota; class Gammaproteobacteria; order Pseudomonadales; family Pseudomonadaceae; genus Pseudomonas; species Pseudomonas sp. J380. Next base: position 5,284,169 of record NZ_CP043060.1, read on the forward strand.
ATCCAAGGCAACAGCCGATAGGGAGACGTGAATGAAGTATGTGTTATTGACTCTCGCCCTGACCGTTATCGCCGCACCCGCGTTCGCTGCGGGCGACGCCGAGGCGGGCGGCAAATTGTTCACCAAGACCTGCGGCGGCTGCCACAGCATTGGTGAAGGCGCGCGGGGTGGTTTTGGCCCGGAACTGAACGGCATCATTGGCCGGCCTGCCGGTACCACTCAGGACTATCAGTATTCGGATGCGATGAAGAACTCGGGCGTGGTGTGGACGCGGGAAAAACTGGCGGCCTACATTGAAGACCCGAAATCGGTGGTCAGTGGCACGCGGATGATCTTCTGGGGGATCAGTGACCAGGAGAAGATTGAAAATATCCTGGCGTATTTGGAGACATTCCAGCCCAAGTGAGATGCCCAGGCTGGCACGCATCACCGTCCTCTGTCCTCTGTAGGAGCGAGCTTGCTCGCGAAAAGCTCACAGGCGTCGCATTCATTCAGGAAGCACGCGTGATCGTTGACGTTTTCGCGAGCAAGCTCGCTCCTACAAAAAAGCCTTGCTGAACCCGCGACGCAAGGTCCGGGTAAAAGGGTCGCGAGTTCAGCCAAGCACTCCCATAGCATCTTGGCATCGTGGGGTAGGTGCTCTGAAAAAATATCCCAATCAGAAAACTCAAGCGTATCAGGCATTTCTACCAAGCCGGTGATGGCGTCCCAAAAAGCATCCCAGTTTTGGCGATACCAGTTGGGAAAGTTGAGTGAAGTGCACAGCGTGGCGTGAAGTTCTTTGTGGTTCTGGATGCGGCTAAGGTCAATTTTGATGAGGGATGAACGGGTCACTTGTGCACCATTTGCTTTTTCATCTGCTATAGCTCAGGCTGAATTCTTTGAGTCATTACTCGTTTGAAACTTCGTAATCAAATGCGATGAAGTAGTCACTTTCTGAAAGAGCAATTTCATGAGAAAAGCGCGGCTGTATCACTGATAGCCATTCCCTGCGCAATTCAAACATGCCGTTATTGACTTCCGCTGCGCTCAACAACCCGAGCGTGGAAATCACCGAATAGTCATCTCCGCAGTCCGCTGAACTTTCCGTTCCTCTTAGCCTCTCTGTGGTTCTGTCGAACCATTCCAACCTTATTTTTAGTCCCATGTAGTCCTCACAAATATTTTTTGATGTTTCGTTTTTTGATCGGCCCTTTTAGCTGCTCGCCGCTTATGTGGTTGAACGCACCTATATGGCTCCCATCACTTGCTAGATAAACCTCCAGCTTCCCGTGCTGAGAGTCCCATTCATAGATCTTCCGACCTTTTTCCTCAATCCAGCGTTCTCTCAGCCCGGCGCCTCCTTGTCTGGGAGTCTTGGGTTTTGCTTTTATCAGTTTTTCAAAGCCAGTTATTTGTTCAGTGTTAGGCGCTTTGTGGTACTTGTGATCCCCAGCCTTGGCACCTACCACCACATACAGCGGCCGAACCCCCGACTCCGCCGGAAACACCAGAATAAAATCCCGATAGTCCGGTGGGTAAATAGGGTTAACCAGAATCTGCGCCGCCGTTCCCGTCGGTGGGTAGATCCAGATCACCGGTGCTTGCGGCGCAGCCTCCAATGCCGGAATACCTAAGGTGTCATTTGGATCAACGGAGGGCGTCCAGATCAGCTCTACGCCATTATTCAAATCTGCTACTAACTGGCCACTGCGGTTTTGAAATTGCACCACATCAATCATCTGCCAATCGGCATTGTTACCTGTGTAAAACCCATACCCCTTGAGCGTGCCGTCGTCGCGTTGCTCGATATGCAGCCGCATCTGCGAACGCGCTCGTTGCAGCGAACGCAATTGTTCCTCGTTGTAGAGCGCGCTATCACTTAGATCCGACGGCCAAGCCAGCGCTACCAACCCTGTCAACAGGCTACCAGCGACGGATGCGCTGACTGTGGTCGCCGATTCCAAAAACGCTGAACGCAATGCCAACTGCCCTAAGCCGGCTGGCAGTGCACTGCCGCTGATCTTGCGCAAGGCAACCGCGCCTCGGGCGTCCACTTCGAGCCCGCCCAACAGACTTAAATGGCTGTACTCCTTGATCAGTTCCAGTGGAACAAAACCGGTGGGGCTCGAGTAATGGGCGATACCGTCAGGCAGTTGGCATGGCTTGATGAAGACGCAGCTGGGAGGTTTGGCTGGTGTAGGTGGCGGGGCAGGGGATGGCTCGAAAAAATCGACAGTAGGCGAATACGGCATACGCGACGGTTGCCGGGTGAGGATTCGTCGCTTGAGTAACGCTTGTTCGGTGGGTGGATAAAAGCGTTCTGACATGACCGATTCACTTCCTTGCGCGAGGGAGTGAGCCTATGAGGGGGAGTCAGGAACCGATATCAGCTCAATTTTCAGTTGATGTGGGAAAAGTTGACTGGTACGTGAGTCGCCGGCATTGTTTCGAATATTGCGATTTTCGTTTGTTTCGTTTAGCGTTGGCCTCAACTGAATTGCGCAAGACCGGAGTTGCATCATGACCATCAACAACCTTCCAAAAACGATCCTTCCGCTGGAAAAAGAAGTCGAGGCGGCAGTGCAAGGCCAGCGTGAATTAGCGTCCCTATTGTCGACCAAATTTGAAACCCAGCGCATCGACATCTTCGACAAAGAAGATAAGCCACACAGGCTTGTACTCCCAACCTCCGCACTGCGCCTGCTGGTCGATATTCTGGGCGAATTGGCGCTCGGCAATGCCGTCAAGGTAGTGCCGGTTCATGCCGAGTTGACCTCGCAGGAGGCGGCCGACCTGCTTAATGTGTCACGCCCGCATTTGGTCAAAATGCTCGAGGACGGCGCTATCCCTTTTACAAAAACGGGTCGACATCGGCGAGTCCGCTTTTCGGATTTGATGGCGTTCAAGCAACGGCGTGACGAGCAAAGCCAAGAGGCAATGGAAGCGCTGGTTCAACAGGCCCAGGAGTTGGGAATGGGGTATGACGGATGAGGTGTTCGCCCTTTACTGCGGTATACGACGCTTGTGTTCTCTATCCTGCGGCACTTAGGGACTTACTCATGTGGCTTGGTTTGTCTGGTTTGTATCGAGCGCGATGGACTGCCCAGATTCAGGATGAGTGGAAGCGCAACGTACTCAAGAACCGACCCGATCTTACGGCGGCTCAGGTGGACTGCACGTCGGCGCTTATGGACATTGCGATACCTGACGCTCTGGTGACCGGATATGAGGACCTGTGTTCGAGTTTGGATTTACCAGATCCGGATGACCGGCATGTGTTGGCAGCGGCCATTCGCAGTAAAGCTGAGGTTATCGTGACCTTCAATTTGAAAGACTTTCCACCGCATGTATTGGCTGCCTATGACATTGAACCGATGCATCCGGATGACTTTATTTCGGATCTCTGGGATTTGGATCAGGCGGCAGTGTTGGGAGCAGCGCAGAAGCAGAGGAGGGCGTTGAAGAAGCCCGCGATGGAGGCGGGAAGCTATCTCGAAATGTTGATGCGGCAGGGCTTGGTGCAGACTAGCAAGGCAATGGGACCTTATGAAATGATGCTGTGAGCAGGATGAGCCCGGTGTACGTCAGTTGAACCACAATAAAAAAGACCTTGAAACGCCAATGTCTTTTTTATGCCTGTGGATCAACTCAGCAGGTGCTTGGAAATCAGCCGCGAGATTTCCACGATCGAGGTCTTGCCAGTGAATTCGAACTTCACCTTCCCCAACGACGAAAAGTAAATCTCCAACTCCGAATCAAGATCAAACGTCCCGGACGTTTCCACCGAGTACGCCACGATGTTCTTGTACGGCAATGAGGTGAAGTCCTTCTTGCTGCCGGTAATTCCCTGCACGTTAACCGCGATGATGCGTTTGGTGGTGAACACGACGCCGTCGCGCATGGCCTTGTACGCGTCGACCACTTCTTCGCCGTCCAGCAGCAGGGCCGCTACGCGTTCGGCGTATTCGTTGTTTTGCTTGAGCTTGAAGAAGCCTTTGTTGTTGAAGTCGATCATGTGCCTGTCCTGGGTAAGTGGTGCCGTCGGTGTATGACGTTTTGCTTGCGGATCTGTATCTAACGCCTGGGCCTGCAAGCCCCTAGCATGACGCTCAACACGACCGCGTCGGCGAAGGATTTCACGCTGGCAGCTTAAAAAACCAGGAGCCAATCCATGCCTGATATGTCCAGCTTGCTCGCCTACGGCCTGATTTCACTCGGCATGGTACTGACACCGGGGCCGAACATGATCTACCTCATTTCCCGCTCCATCTGCCAGGGGCGCACGGCCGGGTTGATTTCCCTGGGCGGGGTGGCGCTGGGGTTTGTGGTGTATATGGTGTGCGCGGCGCTGGGTATCACGGCGTTGGTGATGGCGGTGCCGTTTGCCTACGACGCGCTGCGGCTCGGCGGGGCGCTGTATCTGATGTACCTGGCCTGGCAGGCGGTCAAGCCGGGTGGGCGTTCGCCATTCCAGGTGCGCGACTTGCCCAAGGACAGCCCGCGCAAGTTGGTTACCATGGGGCTGGTCACCAACCTGCTCAATCCCAAAGTGGCGGTGATGTATTTGTCGTTGCTGCCCCAGTTCATCGACCCGAACGGTCATGGCAGTGTGCTGGTGCAATCCCTGGCGCTGGGCTCCCTGCAGATTCTTATCAGCGTGAGCGTCAACGCGGTGATTGCCTGCATGGCGGGTTCCATCGCGGTGTTCTTCGTAACCCGGCCTGGTTGGCAGGTGCTGCAGCGCTGGCTGATGGGGTCGGTATTGATGGGCTTGGCGGTGCGGATGGCGGTGGAAGGGCGCAAGTAAGTCCACGTCACAGGATGGCTTTCAGGTAATCCTTGAGTGCGTGGAGCGGGGCGTCGAGTATTTCCAGGGTCGGTGCTTCGCGCACGTTCGTTGCGAGCCGCTGCAACTCGCGACCCATGACGGTATCGGCGCCACCCAGGGTGTCGAGTGCCAGAGACAGGCATTCATCGAGCTTCACTTGGATCTCGGCCAGGTTTCCCTGGCGCACCAACAACCCGAACACCTCGCGATCATAGCCCTCCATCACGGGATCATCGCGCAGCAACGGGCTACCGTCGTCAGTCTCATGCACCAGCTTCAATGCAAACAACGCAACCGCTTCAAGCGTCAACTCCATGGTCCCGCTCCCTCCACTGCCACGCCTGGCACTTTTTTGCAGGCGAAAAAAAAGACCTTGAATTTCAAGGTCTTTTTTTAAGATGGTGCCCCGAGGGAGACTCGAACTCCCACTCCTTTCGAAAACGGATTTTGAATCCGCCGCGTCTACCAATTCCGCCATCAGGGCTCAATGGCGGCGAAGTATAGAGATGAGATTACCGTTGGTCAATCACGTTTCATGGTCTATTTTCACTATTTCCGCTAGACTTCCCGGCCCTGCTAGACGAACCCCATCATGCGCGTTGCTGACTTTACTTTTGAGCTCCCTGATTCGCTGATCGCTCGCCACCCTTTGGCCGAGCGTCGCGCCAGTCGACTGCTGACCCTGGACGGGGTCAGCGGTGCCCTCGCACACCGTCAATTCACTGATTTGCTTGAGCATTTGCGCCCAGGCGATCTGATGGTTTTCAACAATACCCGGGTGATTCCGGCGCGGCTGTTTGGCCAGAAAGCATCCGGCGGCAAGCTGGAAATCCTGGTGGAGCGGGTGCTGGACAGCCACCGCGTGCTCGCCCATGTGCGCTCCAGCAAATCGCCCAAACCGGGGTCGAGCATCTTGATTGAGGGCGGTGGCGAAGCCGAGATGGTCGCGCGCCACGATGCCTTGTTCGAGCTCAAGTTTGCCGAAGAAGTGTTGCCGTTGTTGGAGCGCGTCGGCCATATGCCGTTGCCTCCTTATATAGACCGCCCCGATGAAGACGCGGACCGCGAGCGCTATCAGACCGTGTACTCACAGCGCCTCGGCGCCGTCGCCGCCCCGACTGCCGGGCTGCATTTCGACCAGCCATTGCTGGATGCGATTGCCGCCAAGGGCGTCGACACGGCCTATGTGACCCTGCACGTGGGGGCCGGTACGTTTCAGCCGGTGCGTGTGGATAACATCGAAGACCACCATATGCACAGCGAGTGGCTGGAAGTCAGCCAGGACGTGGTGGATGCGGTGGCGGCGTGCAAGGCGCGTGGCGGTCGAGTGGTTGCCGTGGGCACCACCAGTGTGCGTTCGCTGGAGAGTGCAGCGCGTGATGGCGTGCTCAAGCCGTTCAGTGGCGACACCGATATCTTCATTTTTCCAGGGCGACCCTTTCATGTGGTCGATTGTCTGGTCACCAACTTCCATTTGCCGGAATCCACGCTGTTGATGCTGGTGTCGGCATTTGCCGGTTACCCGGAAACCATGGCTGCCTACCAGGCCGCCATTGCTAACGAGTACCGTTTTTTCAGCTACGGTGATGCGATGTTTATCACCCGTAACCCGGCGCCGCGCGGCCCTGAGGACAACTTATGAGTCGTATGTCGTTTGAATTGCTCGCTACGGACGGCAAAGCCCGTCGCGGCCGCCTGACCTTCCCACGCGGCACTGTGGAGACCCCGGCCTTCATGCCGGTCGGCACCTACGGCACCGTCAAAGGCATGTTGCCCCGCGACATCGTCGCCACCGGTGCCGAGATTATCCTCGGCAATACCTTCCACCTGTGGCTGCGTCCGGGCACGGAAGTGATCAAGAAGCATGGCGACCTGCATGACTTCATGAAGTGGCAAGGCCCGATCCTCACCGACTCCGGTGGTTTCCAGGTGTTCAGCCTGGGCGCCATGCGCAAGATCAAGGAAGAGGGCGTGACCTTCGCCTCGCCGGTCGACGGCGCCAAGGTGTTCATGGGCCCGGAAGAGTCGATGCAGGTACAGCGTGACCTGGGCTCGGACATCGTGATGATTTTCGACGAGTGCACGCCATACCCAGCCGATGAAGACGTGGCGCGTATCTCCATGGAGCTGTCGCTGCGTTGGGCCCAGCGTTCGAAGAACGCCCATGGCGATAACACGGCGGCGCTGTTCGGTATTGTCCAGGGCGGCATGCATGAAAGCCTGCGCAAACGCTCGCTGGAAGGCCTCGACAAGATCGGCTTCGACGGCCTGGCCATCGGCGGTCTGTCGGTGGGCGAGCCCAAGCACGAAATGATCAAGGTGCTCGATTACCTGCCAGGCCTGATGCCCGCAGACAAACCTCGTTACCTTATGGGCGTTGGCAAACCGGAAGATCTCGTAGAGGGTGTGCGCCGCGGTGTGGACATGTTCGATTGCGTGATGCCAACCCGTAATGCCCGCAATGGGCATCTGTTCATCGATACAGGCGTGCTGAAGATCCGTAACGCGTTCCATCGCCATGATGATTCGCCGCTGGATCCTACCTGTGACTGCTACACCTGCCAGAACTTCTCCCGTGCTTATCTGCACCATCTGGACAAGTGTGGGGAAATGCTGGGTAGCATGTTGAATACCATCCACAATTTGCGTCATTACCAAGTCCTGATGGCTGGTTTGCGCGAGGCTATTCAACAGGGTACATTGGCCGCCTTCGTCGATGCCTTCTATGCCAAGCGTGGCCTCCCTGTGCCGCCCTTGGACTGAGTTTTCCGACCCTAAGATTCACTATTTGCAACTGGAGTGCTAAATGAGCTTTTTTATCTCTAACGCCATGGCTGACGCCGCTGCGCCTGCTGCTGCCGGCCCTATGGGCGGTGGTTTCGAGTGGATTTTCCTGGTCGGCTTCCTGGTCATTTTCTACCTGATGATCTGGCGTCCACAGGCCAAGCGCGCCAAAGAGCAGAAAAACCTGCTGGGCAGCCTGCAAAAAGGCGACGAAGTCGTGACCACTGGCGGTATCGCCGGCAAGATCACCAAGGTTTCCGATGCTTTCGTGGTACTGGAAGTCTCCGACACCGTGGAAATGAAGTTCCAGAAGGGCGCCATCGCCGCCACGCTGCCTAAAGGCACGCTCAAAGCGATCTAAGTAACAACCTTTACCAATCGACGGGGCGCGCAAGGCGCCCCGCGTTATAAGCGGGCGGCGTGATGCTGAACAAATACCCTCTGTGGAAATACGTACTGATCCTGGCGGTGCTGGCGATCGGTTTTATTTATTCCGCTCCCAATCTCTATCCTGATGACCCGGCGATCCAGATCTCTGGCGCCAGCACTTCGCTGCAGGTCAATCAGGCTGATCTGGACCGTGCGAGCAAAGCGCTCAACGACGCGGGCATCCAGGTTAAAGCGGCAACCTTGGCGGCTGGTTCCAAAGGCGGCTTGTTGCGCCTGACCAAGCAAGAAGACCAATTGCCGGCCAAGGATGTCGTACGCAAGGCCATGGGTGACGACTACGTTGTCGCGCTCAACCTGGCCCAGACCACGCCACAATGGCTGCGCAGCATTGGCGCGCACCCGATGAAGCTGGGTCTGGACTTGTCCGGTGGTGTGCACTTCCTGCTGGAAGTCGACATGGACAAGGCCCTGGACGCACGTCTGAAGGTCTACGAAGGCGACGTGAAGAGCCTGCTGCGCAAAGAGAAGCTGCGTTATCGCAGCCTGCCGCAGCTCAACGGCGCTATCCAGCTGGGCTTTGCTGACGAAGCATCCCGCGAACAGGCCCGTGCGCTGATCCGCAAGAACTTCAATGACTTCGACATCGTACCGGCCGACCTCAATGGTCAAGCGGTGCTGCGTCTGGCGATGAGCCCGGCCAAGATCGCTGAAATCCGCGAATACTCCATCAAGCAGAACCTGACCACGGTCCGTAACCGCGTCAACGAGCTGGGTGTCGCCGAGCCGATCGTGCAGCGCCAGGGCGCCAACCGCATCGTGGTTGAGCTGCCAGGCGTACAGGACACCGCTGAAGCCAAGCGTATCCTCGGCAAGACCGCCAACCTGGAGTTCCGTCTCGCGGCAGACCCAGGCGCTACGCGTGCCACTTCCGAAGAATTCGAATTCCGCGAAGGCAACCGCCCTCCAGCGCTGATCGAGCGTGGCTTGATCATCACCGGTGACCAGGTGACCGACGCCAAGGCCGGTTTCGGCGAGCACGGCACGCCTGAAGTGAACATCCGTCTGGATGGCCACGGTGGCGAACTGATGAGCCGCGCCACGCGCAGCAACGTCGGTCGCAGCATGGCGGTGATCTTCATCGAGCAACGCCCGGTGACCACCTACACCAAGCAGATGGTCAATGGCGTCGAGAAAGACGTGCCAGTGCAGACCTTCAAGGAAGAGAAGAAGATCATCAGCCTGGCGACCATCCAGTCGCCGCTGGGTGCTCAGTTCCGTATCACTGGCCTGAACGGCCAGGGCGAGTCTTCCGAGCTGGCGTTGCTGCTGCGTGCCGGTGGCCTGGCGGCACCGATGTACTTCGCTGAAGAACGTACCATCGGCCCGAGCCTGGGTGCCGACAACATCACCAAGGGTGTCGATGCGGCGCTGTGGGGTATGTTGTTCGTGTCGCTGTTCATCATCGCCATCTACCGCTTCTTTGGTGTGATCGCCACTGTCGCCCTCGCGGGCAACATGGTGATGCTGCTGGCCTTGATGTCGTTGCTGGGCGCCACACTGACCCTGCCAGGTATCGCCGGTATCGTACTCACCATGGGTATGGCGGTGGACGCCAACGTGCTGATCTTCTCGCGGATTCGTGAAGAGATCGCCGCCGGCATGACCGTACAGCGTGCAATCAACGAAGGCTTCGGCCGGGCATTTACCGCGATCCTCGACTCCAACCTGACCACCTTGTTGGTCGGCGGGATTCTCTTCGCCATGGGCACGGGCCCGGTGAAAGGCTTTGCGGTGACCATGTCCCTCGGGATCTTTACCTCGATGTTCACGGCCATCATGGTGACCCGCGCAATGGTCAACCTGATCTTTGGCGGGCGTGACTTCAAGAAGTTGTGGATTTAAGGGGCTGCCATGTTACGTACAATCAACTTCATGGGCGTTCGCAACGTTGCGTTCGGCGTCACCGTGCTCCTTACCGTTCTGGCGTTGTTCAGCTGGTTCCATAAGGGCCTGAACTACGGCCTGGACTTCACCGGCGGTACGCTCATCGAGCTGACCTACGAGAAGCCGGCCGACGTTACCCTGGTGCGCAGCGAGCTGGTCAAGGCCGGCTATCACGAAGCCGTTGTGCAGAGCTTCGGCGCCACCACAGACCTGCTGGTGCGCATGCCTGGCGAAGACCCGCAACTGGGTCACCAGGTAGCCGAGGCCTTGCAAAAGGTGGGTGGCGACAACCCGGCATCGGTCAAGCGCGTCGAGTTCGTCGGCCCGCAAGTGGGTGAAGAGCTGCGCGACCAGGGCGGCCTCGGCATGCTGATGGCGCTGGTCGGCATCATGATCTACCTGGCTTTCCGCTTTCAGTGGAAGTTCGGTGTCGGCGCCATTGTGTCGCTGATCCACGACGTGGTCGTGACCGTGGGTATCCTGGCCTACTTCCAGATCACCTTCGACCTGACCGTACTGGCGGCTGTGCTGGCGATCATTGGTTACTCGCTCAACGACACCATTGTGGTCTTCGACCGGGTTCGTGAGAACTTCCGCGTGCTGCGCAAGGCGACGTTGATCGAGAACATCAACATCTCCACCACGCAGACCCTGCTGCGGACCATGGCGACGTCGATCTCCACCTTGCTGGCGATTGCTGCGTTGATGATCTTCGGTGGCGACAACCTGTGGGGCTTCTCCCTGGCGCTGTTTATCGGCGTTCTGGCGGGTACCTACTCGTCGATCTACATCGCCAACGTGGTGCTGATCTGGCTGAACCTCAACAGCGAAGACTTGATCCCTCCTGCCGCTACCGACAAGGAGGTCGACGACCGTCCTTGATGGGCGTTTGTTGATCCGCTGTTACAAGAAAGGCGCGAGTATTGAACTCGCGCCTTTTTTTTTGCTCCAAGGCTGGGTATAGCGCGGATCTTTCGGTCCGCTTGTGATGGTCAGGAGGTTCATGTGAACAAGTCGTTGCTGGTTGGTGCGGTATTGGGTGCTGTCGGTGTGACTGCCGGAGGCGCTGTTGCCACCTACAGCCTGGTAAAAAGCGGCCCTGAGTATGCGCAAGTACTGGCGGTGCAGCCGGTTAAAACCCAGATCAAAACCCCGCGTGAGGTCTGCAAGGACGTCACCGTGACCCGGCAGCGTCCGGTGCAGGACCAACATCAAATCGCCGGTACCGTGGTGGGTGCCCTTGCGGGTGGCCTGCTGGGCAACCAGATTGGTGGCGGTAACGGTAAGAAGCTGGCCACCGTGGCCGGTGCGGTCGGTGGTGGCTACGCCGGTAACAAGGTTCAGGAAGGTATGCAGAACCGCGATACCTACACCACTACGCAAACTCGCTGTAACACCGTTAACGACATCAGTGACAAGGTGGTCGGTTATGACGTGCGTTACAACCTGGACGGCAAGGAAGGTACCGTGCGTATGGAGCGCGACCCTGGTAGCCAGATCCCGGTGGATAAGGAAGGTCGTCTGATCTTGGGTCAGAACCAGCAGTAATCCCCAGGTCTGGTTTCGATCCAAATGTGGGTGCTGGCTTGTCTGCGATAGCGGTGGGTCAGTAACTAATCAGTTGGCTGGCAGCCCGCCATCGCAGGCAAGCCAGCTCCCAGATTGGATTGTATTGAATCAGTTGGAATTGGTTTTTTGCTAAATCCCACGCATAAAAAAAGCACCCCGCGGGGTGCTTTTTTGTGCTCGCTCGCTTAGCGCTTCAGCGAAGCCGGCAGGTGCGGCTGGATCGCCGTCAGTACTGCCTTGAAGCATTTGGTGTTGCCAGCCACGACGTGGCCTTTCTCCAGGAAGTCATGACCACCGGTGAAGTCGCTCACCAGGCCGCCTGCTTCCTGAATCAGCAGGGCGCCTGCTGCCATGTCCCACTCGGACAGGCCCGACTCCCAGAACGCATCAAAGCGACCGGCGGCGACATACGCCAGGTCCAGGCTGGCTGCACCGGCACGGCGGATGCCGGCGGTCTGGCCAACCAGGGCGCGGAACATGCCCAGGTAATTCTCCAGGTTGTCCATCTGGTCGTCACGGAACGGGAAGCCGGTACCCAGCAGGGCGCCTTCCAGGCTGGTGCGGCCGCTGACACGCAGGCGGCGGCCGTTCAGTTGGGCGCCACGGCCACGGCTGGCGGTGAATTCTTCCTGGCGAACCGGGTCCAGCACAACGGCGTGTTCCAGGCGGCCACGGTATTTGCAGGCGATGCTCACGGCAAAGTGCGGGATGCCGCGCAGGAAGTTGGTGGTGCCATCCAGTGGGTCGATGATCCACAGGTAGTCTTCGCCTTCGCCACTGCCTTTGTGCAGGCCGGTTTCTTCACCGAGGATGCCGTGGGTAGGGTAGGCCTTGCGCAGGGCGTCGATGATTTTCTGTTCGGCGGCGCGATCCACCTCGGATACATAATCCTTGGCGTCTTTTTCGTCGACCTTGATGGTATCCAGGCGCTCGATGGAGCGGAAGATCAATTCACTGGCGCTGCGGGCGGCGCGCAGCGCGATATTCAGCATGGGCTGCATGGATAGGTCACCTAAGGTTGTTAAAGAAAGCCGAGCATTCTAGCAGAAACTTTCCTCAGGTGAAGGACGACGTTCGCTTTCATGGCATAACCTTAGGCGGTTCTGTAAGATTTGCTCCCCTTTCCTGTGTCCGCGAGCGCCTCCCTTGCTGCAAAACATTCGTGTCGTCTTGGTCAATACCAGTCATCCCGGCAACATCGGCGGGGTGGCGCGAGCCATGAAAAACATGGGGCTGACGCGCCTGGTGCTGGTCGAACCGCGGGTGTTCCCGCACCACGAGGCTGATGCCCGTGCGTCCGGCGCCAATGACTTGCTTGAAAATGCCCAAGTGGTCGCCACCTTGGAGGATGCCTTGGTCGGCTGCAATCTGGTGCTCGGCACCAGCGCCCGTGATCGTCGTATCCCTTGGCCGCTGCTGGATCCGCGTGAATGCGGCACCAAAGTGGTGGAAGAGGCTGCTGGCGGTGCTGAAATCGCCTTGGTATTCGGCCGTGAAGACTCCGGCCTTACCAACGAAGAGCTGCAGCGATGTCATTACCACGTGCATATTCCCTCAGACCCTGAGTTCAGCTCGCTGAACCTCGGGGCTGCGGTGCAGGTGCTGACTTATGAAGTGCGCATGGCCTGGCTGGCCGCTGCTGGCCAACCGAGCAAAATGGAAAAGGAAGAGGTTGCATCGACCAAAAGTGGCGAGTTGGCCACCATGGACGAGCTGGAACGGTTCTATGAGCACCTGGAGCAAACCCTGGTCGCCATCGAATTCCTCGACCCTGAAAAGCCACGGCACTTGATGGCGCGCCTGCGTCGCTTATACGGCCGCAGCTCGGTGAGCCGGGCTGAAATGAACATATTGCGTGGCATCCTCACGGAAACCCAGAAAGCGGCCCGTGGTGAGCTTCTTGAGCGGAAGGATTAAAAATGTTCGAGCGTTTGCGAGAAGATATCCAAAGTGTTTTCCACCGTGACCCGGCGGCGCGCAATGCCTTTGAAGTGCTGACCTGCTACCCGGGCATGCACGCGATCTGGATCCACCGCTTGTCCGGCGCCCTGTGGGGCATGGGCTGGAAGTGGCTGGCGCGGCTGGTATCGAACTTTGGGCGTTGGTTGACCGGTATCGAGATCCATCCGGGTGCCAAGGTAGGTCGTCGGTTCTTTATCGACCACGGCATGGGTATCGTGATTGGCGAGACGGCCGAGATCGGCGATGACGTCACCCTCTATCAAGGTGTGACGCTCGGCGGCACCACCTGGAATAAGGGTAAGCGCCACCCAACGCTGGGCGATGGCGTGGTAGTAGGGGCGGGCGCCAAGGTGCTCGGGCCGTTTACCGTGGGTGCCGGCGCCAAGGTTGGCTCCAACGCGGTAGTGACCAAGGCTGTGCCGCCGGGTGCTACGGTTGTGGGCATTCCAGGCCGCATCATCGTCAAGCCGCAAGTCGGTGATGAGCAAGAGGCCAAGCGCAAGGCGATGGCCGAGAAGATTGGTTTCGATGCCTATGGCGTCAGTGAAGATATGCCCGACCCGGTGGCTCGTGCGATTGGTCAATTGCTTGATCATTTGCAGGCGGTGGACGGCAAGCTGGAGGGTATGTGCGGGGCGCTGAAGGAGTTGGGCAGCCCGTACTGTGCCAAAGACTTGCCTGAACTGCGTGAGGAAGATTTTGCTGAAATCAAGGACGAAGCCGCTACCACCAAGGCAGGCTGAACGCGGCCTCTTGTGGGAGCTGGCTTGCCTGCGATTGCGGTGGGCCAGCAACCTATAAGCAAGCTGATAGACAGCTATCGCAAGTAAGCCAGCCCCCACATTTGATCTCCATTGGCTCGGTGGTCTTGCAGCAGGCCTGGTTGCGCTGTTCGATCCCACCCCATCCTGCTATGATTCGCGCGCCCTTTTTACGGGTAATCCTGACTAAAGTACTAGGTCTTATAGTTGACTTAAATACTCGGGAATCGCATACTTGCTCCCATTCTGAAACACCTTGGTACTTGTCCATGAGACTGACTACAAAAGGCCGATACGCGGTGACCGCCATGCTCGACTTGGCCTTGCACGCGCAAACTGGGCCGGTGTCCCTGGCCGATATCTCCGAGCGCCAAGGCATTTCCCTGTCCTATCTCGAGCAGTTGTTCGCCAAATTGCGCCGTAGCAATCTGGTTTCCAGCGTTCGCGGTCCGGGTGGCGGCTATCAACTGTCCCGCGACATGCAGGGTATTCAGGTGGCCCAGGTGATCGACGCGGTCAACGAATCCGTCGATGCCACCAAATGCCAGGGTTTGGGTGACTGCCATGCCGGCGACACCTGCCTGACACACCACTTGTGGTGTGACTTGAGCCTGCAGATCCATGAGTTTTTGAGTGGTATCAGCTTGGCTGATCTTGTGACTCGCCGTGAGGTGCAAGAAGTAGCCCAGCGTCAGGACCAGCGCCGTTGCAACACCAAGGCGCCGCGTCTGGACAAGATCGAAGCGTCCGCCGTCGAGTGACAGCCGAAGAGCTAACGGCACGCCAGCCAGCCTGATTTAGGAGAAAGTCCATGAAATTGCCGATTTACCTTGATTACTCAGCGACCACCCCGGTTGATCCGCGTGTCGCGCAAAAAATGAGCGAATGCCTGCTGGTCGACGGAAACTTCGGCAACCCGGCCTCCCGTTCCCACGTATTCGGCTGGAAAGCCGAGGAAGCGGTCGAGAACGCTCGTCGCCAGGTCGCTGACCTGGTCAATGCCGACCCGCGCGAAATCGTCTGGACCTCCGGTGCCACCGAGTCCGACAACCTGGCTATCAAGGGCGCGGCGCATTTCTACGCGACCAAAGGCAAACACCTGATCACCACCAAGATTGAGCATAAGGCTGTCCTGGACACCATGCGCCAACTGGAGCGTGAAGGTTTCGAGGTCACCTACCTTGAGCCAACCACCGACGGTATCGTCACCCCGGCCATGATCGAAGCTGCGATGCGTGAAGACACCATCCTGGTTTCGGTGATCCACGTGAACAACGAAATCGGCACGATCAACGACATCGCCGCCATCGGCGAGCTGACCCGCTCCAAGGGTGTGTTGCTGCACGTCGACGCTGCTCAGTCCACCGGCAAGGTCGATATCGACCTGTCCAAGCTGAAAGTCGACCTGATGTCGTTCTCGGCCCACAAGACTTACGGCCCCAAAGGCATCGGCGCGCTGTACGTGAGCCGCAAGCCTCGCGTGCGCATCGAAGCCACCATGCACGGCGGCGGTCACGAGCGCGGCATGCGTTCGGGCACCCTGGCGACCCACCAGATCGTCGGTATGGGCGAAGCTTTCCGTGTAGCCAAGGAAGACATGGCTGCCGAAAACGTGCGCATCAAGGCCCTGAGCGATCGCTTCTACAAGCAGGTCGAAAACCTTGAAGAGTTGTACATCAACGGCAGCATGACCGCCCGTGTACCGCACAACCTGAATTTGAGCTTCAACTACGTTGAAGGCGAGTCGCTGATCATGGCGCTCAAGGACCTGGCGGTATCGTCCGGTTCGGCCTGCACCTCGGCGTCCCTTGAGCCTTCGTACGTACTGCGCGCCCTGGGCCGCAACGACGAACTGGCTCACAGCTCTATCCGCTTTACGTTCGGCCGCTTCACCACTGAAGAGCAAGTCGACTACGCCGCGCAGAAGGTCTGCGAAGCCGTCAACAAGCTACGCGTTCTGTCGCCACTGTGGGACATGTACAAAGACGGTGTCGATATTTCCAAGATCGAGTGGGCGGCACACTAACTATAGAAGCCGCCACCCAAGCTCTGTAGGAACGTGGCGGAAAACGCAGGCGTTTCTACAGGGTTCCAGAGCGGCCCTGATGAGTGAGGATTCAGTACCATGGCTTACAGCGAAAAGGTCATCGACCACTACGAAAACCCGCGCAACGTCGGCAAGATGAACGCGGAAGATCCAGATGTCGGCACCGGCATGGTCGGCGCCCCGGCGTGCGGCGATGTGATGCGCCTGCAGATCAAGGTCAACGATGCTGGCGTTATTGAAGACGCCAAATTCAAGACTTACGGCTGCGGTTCGGCCATCGCATCCAGCTCCCTGGCGACCGAATGGATGAAAGGCAAGACCCTGGATGAGGCTGTCACTATCAGCAACACCCAGCTGGCCGAAGAACTGGCGTTGCCGCCGGTGAAAATCCACTGCTCCGTACTCGCTGAAGATGCCATCAAGGCAGCCGTTCGCGACTACAAGCAGAAGAAAGGCTTGATCTAAGCATTTGGCGACGAGTAAGGAGTCAACGATGGCTATCAGCATGACAGAAGCGGCTGCGCAGCACATTCGCCGCTCCCTGAATGGGCGCGGTAAAGGTGAGGGGATTCGTCTGGGTGTACGCACCACGGGCTGTTCCGGCCTTGCCTACGTGCTGGAGTTTGTCGACGAGGTGGTTGAAGAGGATCAGGTGTTCGAAAGTCACGGCGAGAAAGTGATCATCGACCCCAAGAGCCTGACCTACCTGGACGGCACCGAACTCGATTTCGTCAAGGAAGGGTTGAACGAAGGCTTCAAGTTCAACAACCCTAACGTGCGCGGTGAATGTGGCTGCGGCGAAAGCTTCAACATCTGAGGCTACTCGTGGGTACTCCTTGTCATTTCGCTTTATTCGAGCTGCAGCCGAGCTTTCGGCTGGACCTTGAGCAGCTCGCCACGCGCTACCGTGAATTGGCGCGTGGGGTGCATCCAGACCGCTTCGCTGACGCTTCCGAGCGTGAGCAGCGCTTGGCCCTTGAGCAATCGGCCAGCCTCAACGAAGCCTATCAGACGCTCAAAAGCCCCGCGAAACGCGCGCGTTACCTGCTCGCCCTGAACGGTGGCGAGTTGCCGTTGGAAGTTACGGTGCACGATCCGGACTTCCTCATGCAGCAGATGCAGTGGCGCGAAGAGCTCGAAGACTTGCAGGACGAAGCCGATATAGCCGGTGTTGCGGTCTTCAAGCGTCGTCTGAAAACCGCCCAGGATGAGCTCAACGAAAGCTTCGCAGCCTGTTGGGATGATGCGGCGCAACGCGAACAGGCCGAACGCCTGATGCGGCGCATGCAGTTTCTCGACAAGCTCACCTACGAAGTGCGCCAGCTAGAAGAGCGCCTCGACGATTAACCCAGTGCTGCCCGTGATGCACGCCTGATAGACAGATAAGACCTGATTACCATGGCTCTACTGCAAATCGCCGAACCCGGCCAAAGCCCTCAACCGCACCAGCGTCGCCTGGCGGTCGGGATTGACCTGGGCACCACCAATTCCCTGGTTGCTGCCTTGCGCAGCGGCCTGTCCGAACCGCTGCCCGACGCCGATGGGCAGGTGATCCTGCCGTCTGCCGTGCGTTATCACGCCGACCGCACTGAAGTGGGCGAATCGGCCAAGCTCGCCGCGTCCGCAGACCCCTTGAACACGGTGTTGTCGGTCAAGCGCTTGATGGGTCGTGGGTTGTCCGACGTCAAGCAATTGGGTGACCAATTGCCGTACCGCTTTGTCGGCGGCGAGTCCCATATGCCGTTCATCGACACTGTCCAAGGGCCCAAGAGCCCGGTGGAAGTGTCGGCCGATATCCTCAAGGTGCTGCGCCAGCGTGCGGAAAACACCTTGGGTGGTGAGCTGGTAGGGGCGGTTATCACCGTGCCGGCGTATTTCGATGACGCCCAGCGTCAAGCCACCAAGGACGCGGCGAAGCTGGCCGGCCTGAATGTGCTGCGCTTGCTCAACGAGCCGACTGCGGCGGCTGTGGCCTACGGCCTCGATCAGCACGCTGAAGGCCTGGTCGCTATTTATGATCTGGGCGGCGGCACCTTCGATATTTCGATCTTGCGCCTGACCGGCGGTGTGTTTGAAGTGCTCGCGACCGGCGGCGACAGCGCTCTGGGTGGCGATGATTTCGATCACGCCATCGCTGGCTGGATCATCAGCAGCGCCGGCTTGTCGGCCGACCTGGACCCAGGCGCGCAGCGCAACCTGCTACAAACTGCCTGCGCGGCCAAAGAGGCGCTGACTGACGCGGCTTCTGTTGACGTTTGCTACGGTAATTGGTCGGCGCCACTGACTCGCGAAGCCTTTGATGCGCTGATCGAGCCGATGGTTGCCCGCAGCCTCAAAGCCTGCCGTCGTGCTGTGCGTGATTCCGGTATCGAGTTGGAAGACGTTGGCGCAGTGGTCATGGTAGGTGGTTCCACCCGCGTGCCGCGCGTGCGTGAAGCGGTAGCCGAAGCCTTTGGGCGCCAACCATTGACCGAAATCGACCCGGATCAAGTCGTCGCCATCGGCGCTGCCATCCAGGCCGATACCCTGGCTGGTAACAAACGTGATGGCGGCGAATTGCTTTTGCTCGACGTGATCCCGTTGTCCCTGGGCCTGGAAACCATGGGCGGCCTGATGGAGAAGGTGATTCCGCGCAACACCACCATCCCCGTCGCACGTGCCCAAGATTTCACCACCTACAAAGACGGCCAGACAGCCATGATGATTCATGTGCTGCAAGGCGAGCGCGAGCTGATCAGCGACTGCCGTTCCCTGGCGCGTTTTGAGTTGCGTGGCATTCCGGCGATGGTGGCGGGCGCAGCGAAAATTCGCGTGACCTTCCAGGTCGATGCCGATGGCCTGCTCAGTGTCGCTGCGCGCGAACTGGCGTCTGGCGTTGAAGCCAGCATCCAGGTCAAGCCGTCCTACGGCCTCACCGATGGCGAAATCGCCAAGATGCTCAAGGACTCGTTCCAGTATGCCGGTGACGACAAGGTCGCCCGCGTATTGCGCGAGCAACAAGTGGATGCCCAGCGCCTGCTCGAAGCGGTGCAGGGCGCCCTTGAAGCCGACGGCGAGCGCCTGCTGGATGCCGAAGAACGCATGGTCATTGACCTGCAGATGCAGGAACTGGCCGAACTGATGAAAGGCAACGATGGTTACGCCATCGAGCAACAGACCAAGCGCCTGTCGCAAGTGACTGATGCCTTTGCCGCCCGCCGTATGGATCAGACGGTTAAAGCCGCGCTGGCGGGCCGCAACCTGAATGAAATTGAGGAATAACTGATGCCGCAGGTCACTTTTCTACCGCACGCCGAACATTGCCCTGAGGGCATGGTCGTGGAGGCTGAGACCGGCAAGTCCCTGCTCGACGTCGCCCATGACAACCACATCGAGATCGAAAGTGCCTGTGGCGGCGTCAATGCCTGCACCACCTGTCACTGCATCATTCGTAAAGGTTTCGACAGCCTAAATGAGGCTGACGACCTGGAAGAAGACTATCTTGATCGGGCGTGGGGCCTGGAGCCGACGTCGCGCCTGAGTTGTCAGGCGAAAGTGGGGACTGAAGACCTCACCGTCGAAATCCCGAAATATTCGCTCAACCATGCAGCCGAAGCGCCGCATTGATTCAAGGAAATGTCATGAGCCTGAAATGGGTTGATGTACAAGAAATCGCTATACAACTTGCTGAAGCTCATCCTGAGGTCAATCCTCTTACCGTGAACTTCGTCAAGCTGCGCGACCTCGTAATGGCACTGCCGGATTTTGACGACATCCCTGACCGGGGTGGCGAAAAGGTCCTTGAGGCGATTCAAGGCCTGTGGATCGAAGAAGCAGACTGAGCCGCCTTTTTACGCAGTTAGGCAATACCCAATAACCCGCGTATAATTCGCGGGTTTAATTTTTCGTAAATTACCGTTTCTGGAGTTACACCATGGCTGTTCAACGTACTTTCTCCATCATCAAGCCTGACGCTGTTGCAAAAAACGTCATCGGCGAGATCACCACTCGTTTCGAAAAAGCCGGCCTGAAGGTTGTAGCTTCGAAACTCAAGCAACTGTCCAAGGCTGAAGCTGAAGGCTTCTACGCTGAGCACAGCGCTCGTGGCTTCTTCGGCGACCTGGTTGCCTTCATGATCTCCGGTCCTGTTGTTGTCCAGGTTCTGGAAGGCGAAAACGCTATCGCTCTGAACCGTGAGCTGATGGGCGCTACCAACCCTAAAGAAGCTGCTGCTGGCACCATCCGTGCTGACTTCGCTGAATCCATCGACGCCAACGCTGTTCACGGCTCGGACTCCGAAGCTGCTGCTGCTCGCGAAATCTCGTACTTTTTCGCTGCTACTGAAGTAACCGCTCGCTAAGCATCGGCTTAAAGAGTGAGGGTGAATCCATGACTACATCGACTGTTAAAACCAACCTGCTGGGTCTGACTCAGCCGGAAATGGAGAAATTCTTCGACTCAATCGGGGAGAAGCGTTTCCGTGCCGGTCAGGTAATGAAGTGGATTCACCACTTTGGCGTCGACGATTTCGACGCCATGACGAACGTCAGCAAGGCCCTGCGCGACAAGCTCAAGGCCATTGCCGAGGTGCGGGGTCCCGAGGTTGTCAGCGAGGACATTTCCAGCGACGGCACCCGTAAATGGGTGGTGCGCGTGGCGTCCGGTAGCTGCGTCGAGACCGTGTACATTCCCCAGGGCAAACGTGGCACTTTGTGCGTTTCGTCCCAGGCAGGCTGTGCCCTGGACTGCAGTTTCTGCTCCACCGGCAAGCAAGGCTTCAATAGCAACCTCACCGCCGCCGAAGTCATCGGCCAGGTGTGGATTGCCAACAAATCCTTTGGCAGCGTCCCGGCGACCGTCGACCGTGCCATCACCAACGTGGTGATGATGGGCATGGGGGAGCCGCTGCTGAACTTCGACAACGTGATTGCGGCCATGCACCTTATGATGGACGACCTGGGCTACGGCATCTCCAAGCGCCGTGTGACCCTGTCGACCTCCGGCGTGGTACCGATGATCGATGAGCTGGCCAAGCACATCGACGTCTCCCTCGCGTTGTCGCTGCACGCACCTAATGACGCATTGCGTAACCAATTGGTGCCGATCAACAAGAAATATCCGCTTAAGATGCTGCTCGAATCGTGCCAGCGTTATATGGCGACCCTGGGTGAGAAGCGTGTGCTGACCATTGAGTACACCATGCTCAAGGACGTCAACGACAAGCTGGAGCACGCGGTCGAGATGATCGAATTGCTCAAGGACACCCCGTGCAAGATCAACTTGATCCCGTTCAACCCGTTTCCTCATTCTGGCTACGAGCGGCCGAGCAACAACGCCATCCGTCGTTTTCAGGATCAACTGCACCAGGCCGGCTATAACGTCACTGTGCGAACCACTCGTGGTGAAGACATCGATGCCGCGTGTGGCCAATTGGTAGGGCAGGTGATGGACCGCACCCGCCGCAGTGAACGTTATATCGCCGTGCGCGAACTTAACGCCGCTGAAGATTTGCCGCAAATCGCTGTGAATCGAATCTGAGAGAGGATCTCTATGCCCTTGCGCCTTGCGCTGCTTTTACTGTTTACCGGCCTCGTGGCCGGTTGCGTTTCATCGGGTCATGACAGCCCGTTGCGCACTGATAAAGGCCGTGATGAGGCGCGAGTTGCCTATGTGCAACTGGGTTTGGGGTATCTGCGCCAAGGCATGAGCGAGCAGGCCAAGGTGCCGTTGAAAAAGGCCCTTGAGCTGGACGCCGATGATGCCGATGCCAACGCCGCGCTGGCTTTGGTGTTTCAGGCTCAGGCCGAGCCCGAGCTGGCCGACCGCTATTTCCACAAGGCCCTGGCCTCCCGCCCTGCCGATCCGCGGCTGCTGAACAACTACGGCAGTTTCCTGTTCGAGCAGCAACGGTACGACCTGGCGTCACGTTATTTTCAGCAAGCCGCCGCCGATACCCTCTACCCGCAGCGTTCGCGGGTGTTCGAGAACCTCGGTGTGACCTCGATGCGCCTCGGTCAGCGCGACAGCGCTCGCCAGCAGTTGGAAAAAGCCCTGCACCTGAACAGTCGCCAGCCACGGGCATTGCTCGAAATGGCTGAGTTGTCTTACGAAGACAGGCATTATGTGCCAGCACGTGACTATTACGAGCGTTTTAGCCTGCTCAGCGGGCAAAATGCACGTAGTCTATTGCTCGGTGTGCGCCTGGCGACGGTTCATGAAGAACACGACACGGCCGCACGTTTTGGCCAGCAACTCGAACGACTCTATCCCGGTACGCCGGAATATCAGCAATACCTGTCGGAGCAATGATGAAAGCCGCGCACCCGGAAGATGTAGCAGCTAATCGCGTCAACCCAGGCGAAACCTTGCGCCAGGCCCGCGAAAGCAATGGTTGGTCGCTGGCTGAAGTGGCCCTCAAGCTCAATTTGACCAGTACCTCGTTGGCCAATCTGGAAGCCGGCGCGTTCGACAAGCTGCCTGGGCACACTTTTGCCCGCGGCTATATCCGCGCTTATGCAAAATTGCTGGGTATCGACCAGGCCGTGCTGGTCCAGGAGTTCGACCAGTTCACCGGCACCGATGCCCAGGGCAGTAATGTCCATGGGTTGGGGCGCATCGAAGAGCCTACGCGCGTTTCCCATACCATTTTGCGGATTGTCAGCCTGTTGTTGCTGATTGCCGTGGTCGGCGGCGGTTTTGTCTGGTGGCAAGACCAGACCTCCCAGCGCAACAAAGACCTGACCAGCAACGCCATGGAACATGTCGAAGTCGAAAGCGCCGACGGCACCACCCAGATTCACCCCCTGGACGAGCCGGAAGACCAGGCCGTGGTAGAGGGGCAAGCTGCGCCGCAAGCGCCGGCCACTGCCGAACAACCCGCGCCAGACGCCGGCACGGCCCCTGCTGCGGTACCGGCTCCGGCTGTTCCGACCGCTCCGGCCGCACCCGTGGCCCAGGCTCCGGCGGTTCCGACGCCTGCACCTGCGACCCCTGCGCCAGCCGCACCCGCAGCGCCGGCGATGTCGCCTCCCACCACCCCGGCATTGATCGCCGGTGATGGGCGCGTACAAATTACCTTCATCGCTGACTGCTGGACGCAGGTCACCGATGGCAACGGCAAAGTGCTGTTTAGCGGTTTGAAGCGTAAGGGAGATACGCTTGACCAGGGCGGCAAGCCTCCTTTGACGCTGCGTCTGGGCTTCGCCCGTGGCGCGCAAGTGGCCTACAACGGCCAGCCTGTAGACGTGGCGCCGTTCACCAGTGGCGAGACCGCTCGCCTCAAGTTGGGACAATAGTCATGCACGGCGAATCTCCAATCAAACGTCGCGTATCGCGCAAAATCTGGGTCGGCTCGGTGCCGGTGGGTGGCGATGCCCCTATCGCAGTGCAGAGCATGACCAACAGCGACACCAACGATGTGGCGGCCACCGTGGCTCAGATCAACCGTCTGGAAGCGGCCGGTGTGGACATCGTGCGGGTTTCCGTACCAGACATGGATGCAGCCGAGGCCTTTGGTCGTATCAAGCAGTTGGTCAAGGTCCCACTGGTTGCCGACATTCACTTCGACTACAAGATCGCATTGCGCGTGGCCGAACTGGGTGTGGACTGCCTGCGTATCAACCCCGGCAACATCGGGCGTGAAGACCGCGTGCGTGCCGTGGTGGACGCTGCCCGTGATCGCGGTATTCCGATCCGCATCGGCGTCAACGCCGGCTCCCTGGAAAAAGACCTGCAAAAGAAATACGGCGAGCCCACTCCGGCAGCGCTGGTTGAGTCGGCGCTGCGCCACGTTGAACACCTTGAACGCCTGAACTTCCAGGACTTCAAGGTCAGCGTAAAGGCCTCGGACGTGTTCATGGCCGTAGAAGCCTATCGCCTGCTGGCCAAGGAAATCGTGCAACCGCTGCACCTGGGTATCACTGAAGCGGGCGGTTTGCGCTCAGGCACAGTGAAATCTGCTGTGGGTCTCGGTATGCTGCTCGCCGAAGGGATTGGCGATACTATCCGCATCTCTCTGGCGGCAGACCCCGTAGAGGAAGTGAAGGTCGGCTACGACATTCTCAAGTCCCTGCGTTTGCGTTCCCGTGGTATCAACTTCATCGCCTGCCCGAGCTGCTCGCGGCAGAACTTCGACGTGGTGAAAACCATGAACGACCTGGAGTTGCGCCTGGAAGACCTGCTGGTGCCGCTGGATGTCGCAGTGATCGGTTGTGTGGTCAACGGGCCGGGTGAGGCCAAAGAGGCCCACGTGGGCCTGACGGGTGGCACACCGAACCTGATTTACATCGACGGCAAACCGTCGCAGAAGCTAACGAATGACAATCTGGTGGATGAGCTGGAAAAGCTGATCCGCGAGAAAGCGGCCGAGAAGGTCGCCGCTGACGCAGCGCTGATCGCTCGCGGCTGATTGAACGAATTTAAGGATCTGATGTGAGCAAGTCTCTGCAAGCCATTCGTGGCATGAACGACATCCTGCCGGAGCAGACGCCACTGTGGCGCTACTTCGAAAGCACTGTCGCGCGCCTGCTGGATAACTACGGTTACAAGCAGATCCGCATGCCGATCGTCGAGTTCACCGAGCTGTTCAAACGCTCCATCGGTGAAGTGACCGACATCGTCGAAAAAGAGATGTACACCTTTGAAGACCGTAACGGCGACTCCCTGACCCTGCGCCCGGAAGGCACTGCCGCGTGCGTTCGCGCCGTACTGGAACATGGCATCACCGGTGGTGGCCAGACCCAGAAGCTGTGGTACATCGGCCCGATGTTCCGCCACGAGCGCCCGCAGAAAGGCCGTTACCGCCAGTTCCACCAGATCGGTTGCGAAGTGTTCAACCTGGACGGCCCGGACATCGACGCCGAGCTGATCGTGCTGACCTGGCGCCTGTGGGGCCAACTGGGCATCCGCGATGCGGTCAAGCTTGAACTCAACAGCCTGGGCACCAGCGAGTCCCGGGGTCGCTATCGCGAAGCCCTGGTCGAGTACCTGTCGGCCCACCTGGACAAGCTGGACGAAGACAGCCAACGCCGTCTGAAAACCAACCCGTTGCGCGTCCTGGATACCAAGAACGCCGACACCCAGGCCGTGCTGGTCGATGCGCCGAAAATGGCTGATTACCTGGACGACGAGTCCCGGGTGCATTTCGAGGGCCTCAAGGCGCGTCTGGATGCAGCCGGTATTCCCTACGTGATCAACCCCAAGCTGGTGCGTGGCCTCGACTACTACAGCAAGACCGTGTTCGAGTGGGTCACCGACAAGCTCGGCGCCCAGGGCACCGTGTGTGCCGGTGGTCGCTACGACGGCCTGGTCGAGCAAATGGGCGGCAAGCCGACCACGGGCGTAGGCTTTGCCATGGGCATCGAGCGGCTGATCCTGCTGCTGGAAACCCTGGAGCAGGTCCCGGAAGAAATTTCCCGTCAGGTGGACGTGTACCTGTGCGCCTTCGGCGAGGCTGCCGAACTGGCGGCCCTGGCCTTGAGCGAAAAAGTACGTGACCAACTGCCCAACCTGCGCCTGCAGATCAATGCCGGCGCTGGTAGCTTCAAGAGCCAGTTCAAGAAGGCCGACAAGAGCGGTGCGCTTTACGCACTGATCCTCGGCGATGACGAGCTGGCCCAGCAAGTGGTAGGTTTCAAACCCCTGCGTGGCCAGGGTGAACAACAGAACATTGCCTTTGATGCGCTCGCTGCGCACTTGGCCACCTGCATCGTGCAGGGTTGAAGCTGTCGAACAGCCGAATTTAGCGATTAAGGAGTATTGGGGTGTCGAGTACTGATGATGAGCAACTGGCCGAGTTCAAGGACTGGTGGCAGCGTAACGGCAAGCCCCTGGTCACAGGCGGCCTGCTGGCGCTAGTGGTGGTGTTCGGCTGGCAAGCCTGGACCAAGTATCAGGCCAACCAGTCCCAAGGTGCCTCGATCGTTTATCAGCAACTGCTGGAAACTACCCTGACCCCGGACGGCAAGCCTGACCCTGCGCAGGTGGCGGACCTGGCCGGCAAGCTGAAGAACGAATTCGGCGGTAGCACCTACGCCCAGTACGGCAGCCTGTTCGTCGCGAAAGTCGCGGTCGATACCGGCAAGCTGGATGACGCCGTCACCGAGCTGAAGGCCATTGCCGACAAGCCGACCAACCCGACCCTGGGTGAAATCGCACGTCAGCGCCTGGCACAGGTATTGGCGGCACAGAACAAGGCTGACGAAGCACTCAAACTGCTCGACGGCGATGCTGACAAGGCATTCGTGGCCACTCGCGAAGAGCTCAAGGGCGACCTGTTGGTCCAATTGGGTCGTACCGACGAAGCCCATGCTGCGTACCAAAAAGCCAAGGCGGCGCTGTCTGATGAAGCGGCGGTCGGTGGCTTACAAATCAAGCTCGACGACTTGGCCAAAGGGGATGCGTGACGTGATCCGTTGGAAACATGCAGCATTGCTGGCTCTGGCCGTTTTGGCCGCGGGTTGCAGCAGCAACAGCAAAAAAGAACTGCCTCCTGCCGAGCTGACCAGCTTCAAGGAAGAAGTGGTCCTGCAAAAACAATGGAGCCAATCCATTGGTGATGGGCAGGGCGACCTCTACAACCTGTTGCAGCCGGCGATTGACGGCGACAGCATCGTGGCTACTGATTCCACTGGTGTCGTGGTTGCCATGGATCGCATGAACGGCGACGTCAAGTGGAAGAAAGACCTCGAACTGCCGGTTTCCGGCGGTGTGGGCGTCGGCTACGGCATGGTGCTGATCGGTACCCTCAAGGGTGACGTGGTCGCGCTGGACTCCAGCACCGGTGAAGAGAAGTGGCGCGCTCGCGTGACCAGTGAAGTGCTCTCGGCGCCGGCGACCAACGGCGATATCGTCGTGGTGCAAACCCAGGACGACCGCGTGATCGGCCTGGATGCCTCCACCGGCGACCAACGCTGGTTGTACGACAGCACCCCTGCGGTGTTGACCCTGCGCGGTACCAGTGGTCCGATTGTGACCAACAACCTGGCCGTTGCTGGCCTGTCGACCGGTAAAGTGGTTGCCCTGAATACCCAGAACGGCGTGCCGGCCTGGGAAACTCGTGTGGCCATCCCGCAAGGTCGTTCCGAACTGGATCGCGTTGTAGACATCGACGGCGGCTTGCTGCTGTCGGGTGAAACCCTCTACGTCGCCACCTACCAGGGGCGTGTTGCCGCGCTGGACCTGCAAAGCGGTCGCATCAACTGGCAGCGTGATGCCTCCAGCTATGCGGGTGTCGCCCAAGGGTTTGGCAGCGTCTATGTGAGCCTGGCATCCGGCACCGTTGAAAGTGTGGATGAGCGTTCCACCACTGCACTGTGGAGCAATGACTCCCTGGCTCGCCGTCAACTGTCGGCACCGGAAGTCTTCTCCAGCTACGTCGCGGTCGGTGACTTTGAAGGCTACCTGCACCTGCTGAGCCAGGTGGATGGTCGTTTTGTCGGTCGCCAGCGTATCGACAGCGACGGCCTGCGTGCGCGTCCGCTGGTGGTGGGTAACATGCTTTATGTGTATGGCAACGGCGGCAAGCTGGAAGCCCTGACCATCAAGTAAAGGTTTGACTATGCTTGGGGTAACCCCCAGGCGGCCCTGCTTCGGCGGGGCATGCGGCATCTGACGATGCTGCCCCGAGCACCAGCCGCTGCCCTGCAGCGGCTTTTGTATTTTCTGAAATAACGAAGTGGAGAGCCGCATGGTTCCCGTAATCGCCCTGGTGGGCCGACCTAACGTCGGCAAGTCCACCTTGTTCAACCGCCTGACCAGGACTCGCGACGCCATTGTCGGCGACTTGTCCGGTCTGACCCGTGATCGCCAATACGGTGAGGCAAAGTGGCAAGGGCGCTCCTACATTATTGTCGACACCGGTGGTATCTCCGGTGACGAGCATGGCATGGACGAAAAGATGGCCGAGCAGTCGTTGCTCGCTATCGAAGAAGCCGATGTGGTGCTGTTCCTGGTGGACGCCCGCGCGGGCTATACCGCCGCTGACCAGATGATTGGCGAGCACCTGCGCAAGCGCAACAAGCGTTCCTATCTGGTCGCCAACAAGATCGACAACATCGATCCTGAGGCCGCCCGTGCCGAATTCAGCCCGATGGGCCTGGGCGATGCGATTCCGGTCGCCGGTGCTCACGGCCGCGGCATCACCCAGATGCTGGAAATCGCCCTGCGCGACTTCCCAAAGGATGATGTCGAGGAAGAAGAGGGCGAGGAAGAGATCGTCGCTGAAGGCGAGGAAGCCAAGCGCATTCCTGGCCCGAGCGAAAAAGACGGTATCAAGATCGCTATCATCGGCCGCCCGAACGTCGGCAAGTCGACCCTGGTCAACCGTATGCTCGGTGAAGACCGCGTTATCGTCTACGACCAACCCGGTACCACTCGCGACAGCATCTACATCCCGTTCGAACGCAACGAGGAAAAGTACACGCTGATCGACACCGCCGGTGTGCGCAAGCGCGGCAAGATCCACGAAGAAGTTGAAAAGTTCTCGGTGGTCAAAACCCTGCAGGCGATCAAAGACGCCAACGTGGTGATCTTCGTGATGGACGCCCGCGAAGGCGTGGTGGACCACGACCTCAACTTGCTGGGCTTTGCCCTGGAAGCCGGTCGTGCCCTGGTCATCGCGATCAACAAGTGGGACGGCATGACGCCGAGCGAGCGCGATTTCGTCAAGATTGAGCTGCAACGTCGGCTGTTCTTCGTCGAGTTCGCCGATATCCACTTTATCTCGGCATTGCACGGCACTGGCGTGGGCAACCTATACGCGTCCGTACAGAACTCGTTCAAGTCCGCGGTTACCCGCTGGCCGACCAACCGTCTCACCCAGATCCTTGAAGACGCGGTGGGCGAGCACGCACCACCGATGGTCAACAACCGCCGGATCAAACTGCGTTACGCCCACTTGGGTGGTGCCAACCCGCCGATTATCGTGATCCACGGTAACCAGATCGAGAAGGTGCCCAAGTCCTATGTGCGTTACCTGGAAAACACCTACCGCCGTGTCTTGAAACTGGTCGGTACGCCGATCCGTATCGAGTTCAAGGGTGGCGAGAACCCATACGAAGGCAACAAGAACACACTGACTGACCGTCAGGTGAACAAGAAGCGTCGTTTGATGACTCACCACAAGAAGGCCGACAAGAAGCGCCGTGATAAAAAATAACGGCAGTTTCGAGTTGTAAGCTACAAGCTGCAAGAGAGGGCTCCTTTGGAGCCCTTTTTTGTGCCTGACGGTTTGCCCCTTGACCTGCTCGCAGCTTGCAGCTTAAAACTTGCAGCTCACCCGAAGGGGGCTCCCATGATCACCAGTAAGCTGCCAAACGTCGGCACGACCATTTTCACCACCATGTCGCAACTCGCCGCCGAAACCGGCGCGCTCAATCTGTCCCAGGGTTTTCCCGATTTCAATGGTCCGCAGGGTTTGCTCGATGCAGTGGGTAAGCACATCGCCCTCGGTCATAACCAGTACGCCCCCATGACAGGCCTGCCGGTGCTGCGTCAGCAAGTGGCGGCCAAGATCGCCCGCAGCTATGGCGTCACGGTGAATGCCGACACTGAAGTGACCATCACGCCAGGCGCCACCGAGGCGATTTTTTGCGCCATTCAGGCGGTGATTCGCAGCGGTGATGAAGTCATCGTGTTCGACCCCAGCTATGACAGCTACGAGCCTTCGGTTGAACTGGCCGGTGGCCGCTGCGTGCATGTGCAACTGAGCCTGCAAGGCTTCGCCCTGGACTTCGAGAAACTCAAGGCTGCGCTTTCACCGCGTACGCGCATGATCATCCTCAATAGCCCGCACAACCCCACCGGTGCATTGATCAGCCGTGTCGAGCTGGACCAGTTGGCCGAACTGATCCGCGACCGCGATATCTACCTGGTCAGCGATGAGGTCTACGAGCACCTGGTATTCGACGGTGTGCCCCACGTCAGCGTATTGGCCCATCAGGAACTGTATCAGCGCGCATTCGTGGTCAGCTCATTCGGCAAGACCTATCACGTCACAGGCTGGAAGACCGGCTACGTGGTCGCGCCACCGGCCCTCAGCGCCGAACTGCGCAAGGTGCATCAATATGTCAACTTCTGCGGCGTCACCCCTTTGCAGTACGCTTTGGCGGACTTCATGGCCGAACACCCGGAACATGTCGAAGAACTGCCGGCCTTCTATCAGGCCAAGCGGGACATTTTCTGCGACCTGTTGGCGCCATCGCGCTTGAGCTTTACCCGGGTGACCGGCACTTACTTCCAACTGGTGGATTACTCGCAGATACGCCCAGACCTGGATGACGTCGCCATGTCCCTGTGGATGACCCGCGAACATGGCGTGGCGACCATTCCGGTTTCGGTGTTCTACCAGCACCCACCCCAAGGCCAGCGCCTGGTGCGCCTGTGCTTTGCCAAACGCGAGGAGACGTTGCGACAAGCGGCGGAAAAACTATGCGTGATCTGAGTGTACTGCCCAATCTGAACATTGCCCTGGTGCAGACGAGCCTGGCCTGGCATGACCGGCATGCCAATTTCGAACACTTCGAGTTGCTGCTGGAGCAGGCCAAAGGCGCCGACTTGATCGTGCTGCCAGAGATGTTCACCACCGGTTTTTCGATGGAATCAGAAGCTCTCGCCGAGCCGGAAAACGGCCCCACCCATCATTGGCTCCAGGCCCAGGCGGCAAAGTATCAGGCCGTGATTACCGGCAGTGTGATCATCCAGGCCGCCGATGGCAGCCACCGCAACCGTCTGCTGTGGGCGCGGCCGGATGGTGAGGTGTTGCATTACGACAAGCGCCACCTGTTCCGCATGGCCGGTGAACATGACCATTACACCCCAGGTGAACGTCAGGTGCAGTTCGAGTTGAAGGGTTGGCGCATTCGCCCGCTGATCTGCTATGACCTGCGCTTCCCGGTGTGGAGCCGCGACGCCCAGGATACGGACCTGCTGCTGTACACCGCCAACTGGCCGGGCGCTCGGCGTCAGCATTGGAATCGGCTGTTGCCGGCGCGGGCCATTGAGAACCTGTGTTACGTGGCGGCGGTGAACCGGGTGGGCACCGACGGCAAGGGGTTTGCCTACACCGGCGATAGCCAGGTGTTGGATTTCCAGGGTGAAACCTTGCTGAGTGCAGGGGACGCGGACGGGGTGTTCCAGGTGATCCTGGATGCGGCGGAGCTGGCGGCTTACCGTACACGGTTCCCGGCGAATCTGGATGCCGATAGCTTTCAGTTTGTCTAAGGCTTATCTGTCTTAGATTGTTCCCACGCTCTGCGTGGGAACGCCTCTTGGGACGCTCTGCGTACCGCTTCTAAGGGCGGACGCAGAGCGTCCAGGGCTGCATTCCCACGCAGAGCGTGGGAACGATCAGGCCCCTGGATTCTCACCCAGGGGCCTTTTGCATTACGGCAATGCTTACGCCGCTTTGGCTTCCAACTGGCTCAACGAACGGTTCAGCGCACTGAACAGCGCCTTGAAGCTGGCGGTAGTGATGTTTTCATCGATCCCTACACCATGCACCGGGCGTTCGCCGTTCACGCGCAGTTCAATATAGGCCGCCGCCTTGGCATTGGTACCCGCACCAATCGCGTGCTCGTTGTAGTCCATGATCTCCACGCCAATCGGCAGGCCCGCTACCAGCGCTTCCAACGCACCGTTGCCTTTGCCCTTCCAATGCAGGTTGGTTTCGCCCTGGCCTTTGCCGGAGACTTCCACCTCGACAAAGCTGTTGCCGTTCTCTTCCTGCAGGCGGTGGCTGACCAACGCATACGGCGTGTTGGCTTGCAGGTATTCACGCTGCAGCAAGGCGTAGATCTGTGGCGCGGTCATCTCCAGGCCCACGCGGTCGGTTTCGGCCTGCACCACCTGGCTGAACTCGATCTGCATGCGACGCGGCAAGCTGATGTCGTATTCCTGCTCCAGCAGGTAGGCGATACCGCCTTTGCCCGACTGGCTGTTCACGCGGATCACCGCCTCGTAGCTGCGGCCAATATCGGCCGGGTCGATCGGCAAGTACGGCACTTCCCACAGCGCATCGTCTTTCTGCTGCGAGAAGCCTTTGCGGATCGCGTCCTGGTGTGAACCGGAGAACGCGGTGTGTACCAGGTCGCCCACATAGGGGTGGCGTGGGTGCACCTGGATCTGGTTGCATTCCTCGACCACTTTGCGCACGCCGTCAATGTCCGAGAAGTCCAACTGCGGGTCCAGGCCCTGGGTGTACATGTTCAGCGCCACGGTGACCAAATCGACGTTACCGGTGCGCTCGCCGTTGCCAAACAGGCAGCCTTCCACACGGTCGGCGCCGGCCATCAGGCCCAACTCGGTGGCCGCCACGCCAGTGCCACGGTCGTTGTGGGTGTGCAGGCTGATAATCACGCTGTCGCGACGGTTGATATGGCGACCGAACCACTCGATCTGGTCGGCATAGATATTCGGCGTGGCGCACTCGACGGTGGCTGGCAGGTTGAGGATCATCTTGTGCTCAGGCGTCGGGTTCCACACCTCGATCACCGCATCGCAGACTTCCTTGGCGAACTCCAGCTCAGTGGCGCTGAAGGTCTCTGGGGAATATTCGAAGGTCCACTGGGTTTCCGGCTGCTGGGCGGCGTATTTGACGAACAGCTTGGCGGCGTTGACCGCGATGGCCTTGATGCCGTCCTTGTCCTGGTTGAACACGATGCGGCGGAACGACGGCGAGGTGGCATTGTACAAGTGCACAATGGCTTTCTTCGCGCCGCGCAGGGATTCGAAGGTGCGTGCGATCAAGTCTTCACGGCCCTGGGTCAGCACCTGGATGGTGGTGTCCTCGGGGATGTGGTTGTCTTCGATCAGGGTGCGCACGAAGTCGAAGTCGGTTTGCGACGCGGCCGGAAACGAGGCTTCGATTTCCTTCACGCCAACGGCCACCAGGGTCTTCCAGAAGCGAAGCTTTTTCACCGCGTCCATCGGCTCGATCAGCGACTGGTTGCCATCACGCAGGTCGGAGCTGCACCAGATAGGCGCTTGGGTGATGGTTTTCGACGGCCAGGTACGGTCGGGAATGTCGATGGTGGGGAACGCGCGGTACTTCGAAGACGGGTCTTTGAGCATGCTCATCGGAAAATCCTTGGTTGTAGGGGCCGAGAAAAGGCGGCCTGCCGTGGAACTGTTATTGGGGATAAAACTGAGGGCGAGGCAGATCGATTCAGCCTGGCAGTCGTGCGCTGACAAGGCACAGGCTGCGGTGCTGGCGGAGCTGAATGAGGGTGTGAGAGGTTTTCATAAGCCCAACCCTAACCGTGGCCAAGTGAGATGGCAAGGTGGTCAGGAAAAATTGATAGATTTTCTGTGTAAAACAAACTTTATGAATATTTATTGCTAATACTATCTTGTTTTCTTCACATTGTTGCGCTTCTGTAGGTGGTGGCGCAATTTTGGTGATGAGGTTTTCCCGTGGCGCCGCATGCGGCAGTGAAGGGCTCACCATCGCGCAAACAACGCACGACGGTGATTACTCAAATGACTTTATGGAAGATCTGATAATCCCCTGCCGTAAAGCTATCCGTGACGTTGGCCCCGGGATCCCTTGGGATTGACGGGCCGCTGATGGCAACACTCTTGTTGAATGCTTTGTCCGGGTAAACGCCTATGCCCACCCCTCCAGTGAGCTCCGCCAGACCTGGAACGTTTCGGGCTGTGTTCATATGGGCCCGGCCTACCAAGGCGAGTACTTTTTCGCCCGGCTTGCGTGTTTCCAAGATACGGGTCGCGAAGTAATTGAATTCTTGCAGGCGCGTAATGCCGTTGTCGTTGTCCCCAACGTACTTGTAGAAATCGGGCATATCCGATCGGCGGGTCAAGTAGTGGTGCTCGAGGGATTTGACGGTGATTCCATTGTCACTGGCAAGTTGAACCAGTTCCGAGAGCGTGGGAGACGCGCCTTGAGGACGGTGGCCACCCATGCCCACATCCATGAGCTGGCCCGCGGCATTGGTTTCGACACCTTCAATATAAAACGTGGTAACCCCCGACTCTTTGAGGGCCTGCATATTCTCTTTGAGCATCTGGAAACTGGCGATTTCGTTATGGCGCTCGCCCAGTACCACCACATCAGTGATTTCGTAGGCCTTACGCAACAGGTCGGCCGGCGAGGTGCCGGGTGCGAGCTCCAGCCGGGGCGGGCGCGGCGGCATCTGGCCTTGAGTGAGCATGTTCTTGTAGAAGTTATACAAATCCCGCCTGAACCAATACCTGGCCACAGGCAAGGTTTTAGCGGTGAAGTCGGCTTCGACCAGCCGCCCTCTGTTGAGGCTGAAATACTCGGCGTCTGGTAACGCTGGTCGGGCAGGGGCCTCGGCGCCTCTCGTCGAAGCTCCCGGTGTCGGCGTGGGGGCTCCACCGGGCAGTTGATTCAGGCGCCATTCACCGTTGCCCGCATGTTGTACAGAGGCGACGATTCTGCTGCTTTTGGGCGCAGTTGCTGGGACGTTCGGGTCGATGATATTGACCCAGCCACTGCGAGCGTGAAAGGCTGAATCGATCTGATAAACCCTGCTCACGCGGGTACTGTCGGTAAATCGGATGAACCACTCGTCGCCAACGTTATAGGTACCGTCACTCCTTAGCGTCCGGCCGTTGATCATATCGCCAGGCCTGGCGTACGCACTCAAGTCGCGCTCGGGAATGACGGCGTCGTTGGGCGTGCGTGAGCCAGCGATAGTGTTGCCGGTGCTGGCTAAGGGTCGTGCCGGCACTGGGCTGACGGGCGCAGGCAGTGCTCTTGGCCCTGGGCGCGGGGTAATCGCGCCTGTCGCCGTCGACGACTTGAATACCGGGCGTAGGGGGGCCGCGCGAACATTAGAGATACCCGCCGCAGACAGGGTGAAATCACTGTAGATCGCCCGTCCCAGGCCGGGTCTTTTGATCAGGTGCGGCAACACTCTGCTGTTGGCGCGCAGTGCGCTGATGCCGGCTTTGCCCAGACGAAAACCCGCAGACACGCCTTTGCCAGCCACTGGTATCAGGTCGGTAAAGATCAATGCCACTTCAATGCCGAACTCGATTTTGTTCTTGAGCGATTGCCGTGCGACCTCCGCACTGCTTACGGACTGGTGATCCGCTCGGTCGATCGCCATCTGTACGTGTTGCTTGTACAGATGGTCTTGGAAATCACCTTTTATGGGCTCAAGGCGAGTGGCGCCTCCCAGCAGCTTGATCGACGAGACCGCCAGCTCGGGGGACATCAATTTCGTTGGGCTGTACGCAGCTTCTTTAAGCGCTCCCCTGAACTGATCGACCTCATCTTTACTGACGGGTGATTTTCTTTGCGCGATATAGGTTGCCCACTCTTTTTTCTCCAGGAGGGTGTCGAGGGCCTTGTGGTCCGCGACTTCGCGATAAGTAATGCCGTCGGGAGCCTTGGGGGTGTACAGCACCAGCGATGGATCTGTCTGGTTGCCGATCACCATCACGCCCTGCACCGCTAGCCCCCTGTGGAGCAGGCTGTTGGCGACGATGGTTTTCCCATCGACTTGAGGGCGGGTGGCCGGGTCTGGGTGAGTCAGTACCGCATCCGCCCACTGCGCCGCGCGTTTATGGATGTTGTCGCTGGCCAGTTCCGTATAGGCGTCGGGGCTGAGTTCTGCCAGAAACGCCTCTTTGTCCATCGCGTCTGCCAGATGAGCTTTCCACGCTGTGCGCAAGTGCACAGCACTCCCCGATTGGGCATCTGGGGCCATTTCCTGTTTGAGTAGTTTGGTGTATTCGCCCCCGACATCGGCGGTATTGACTAGTGCCTTGAGATCGTCGGTATCCAGGGTAACCGGCTTGCCGCTCAGGTCTCGCACAGGCTTGCCGTGCTTGTCGCGCAGAGGCAAGGTCATTTTCTCATCGGTGTATACACCTCTTTCGACGGCAGGGAAGCCACTGGGATTCTTCAGCGCCAAGTCGGTCAGGGACACCGCGTCTTGTTTCGAATAGAGGGGTTGGCCAGTCCCTCTCCCGCCGTGGATGGCGGTGCGGGTGTGGACCTGCACCATGAGTTGATCCGCATCGATTTCTGCTGCCGGGTATCGCTGTTTTATGGCTGCATTCAGGCGGTCACGGGCGAAGGTGTTCAGCGCCGGGATTTTTTCAAGCAGGGGCGTCAGCGCATCCAGGCTCCGTTCCTGCGCCTTGTCCAAGTGCAAAAACAAGGCTTCTTGAAAGGGGCTTAGATTCTTCAACCATTCGGGTTGGAGTTTGTCGGTCAGTTTGGCGTCCCGGGCCAGCATGGCGTTGGTGCCATCGGTGAGGTACGACCAGTCGGCCGCATTATCGATACCTTCCAATGTGGCACTGTCAAGAAGGGGGTTGACGG
The DNA here is from genome assembly GCF_009827115.1 of Pseudomonas sp. J380. Classification (NCBI taxonomy): domain Bacteria; kingdom Pseudomonadati; phylum Pseudomonadota; class Gammaproteobacteria; order Pseudomonadales; family Pseudomonadaceae; genus Pseudomonas; species Pseudomonas sp. J380. The sequence continues at coordinate 5,320,729 of NZ_CP043060.1, forward strand.
TTTTGCCTGGCGCCAATGCTGTGCTCAGGTGGGTATTAATGTCTGCCCGCTGGCGTTTGAGCATCCAGGGAATGGATTGCGCCAACACATCCCCGGCCGATGGCTCGACACTGGACATCAGATCTTTTCCGGTAATAGGGTCGGGCCTGTTTTGCAGAGCCGGGGGCAGGCCTTGCAGGAGCAACTTGGCCTCGACACCGCCCTGGTCCAGGCGGTTGGCCAAAGCCTGGCGTGCCTGGGCCGGGGTTGCGAATTCCTCGAAACCTTCGCTGGGCGTGTACATCACGACGGGGCCATTGTCATCGTTGAGCGCAAGTGCGCGCCCATTCGGCCAGGTGGGCGGCGTAGCATAGGAGCCGTCTTTTCGGGTGATGAGAAAGGCCCCTGGCAGCATCGCGCCATGTTCCGTTTGGTCATCCACAGTAACGGGGTACACCCCTAAGCGATCACCGTCGGTGAAGCGTTTTTCCCGGTCTTGCAGGGTGGGGTAGCGCAACGCGGAGTCGATCAGGCCTTTGCCGGTCGCGCTCAGGGTGCCATCGCTCAGGCGCAGTGAGGCGAGGATCGACAGCTGTTTTTTGTGCAGGAACAACAGTTGCTCTTGCGGCGGCATCTGGAGCGTCGGCTGATTTTCCACCGGCCGCGGTGTGCTCCAGTATTCTTCAAGCGCCTGCGGGTATTGCGTGGCAATGCTGCGAGCAATGGATTGCAGCGTGCCTTCGGTAAAGGCCGGTACCGCCATGTCGGCAATGGTTCGTCGATAAGTGAATTCAGTGCTTATGCCTCGCTCCGGGCGCATCAACGCATTCGGGTTGGCCTGGATGTCGCGGATCATCCTGGCCAGTGCAGCCATCAGGGGCTCTGAAGAGGCCAGTGATTCGCGTCCATCGCCCACTCTGTAGCGATTGAAACTGAACATGTCCGGATTCAGCGGCCTGATCGCGGGGAAGGCCTCCTCAAGTTGCGACTGTACAAAGGCCTTGAAGCCGGGTTGCTGGCTATGCAGGCGTTGCTTGTCTTCGGTCAGCAACGCGTGTTCAGCGGTGAACTGTGTTTCATTGCTGGGTTTGAAATGCTTCACCAACTGCGGGTATCGCATTTTCGCCGGGGTTATACCTGACGAGGCGGGAGTAGGCGGGTCATCGGGGGCGTAATTGGCGGCGGCGGGCAAGGGGGCTGATGCAGGTTGTTGCAGAGTTGCGGGTGGTGTAGGCGGGCTGGTCGGGGGGGTACCGGGTGAGGCGTGAGATGAGGTCAGGAGGTTTTGCGAATGTCGCTCTGACAGTGCTGGGGTAAGTGACATGGAAAGAGTCTCATGGGAATTGGATCTCCAATGCTCAGGTCCTGCTCATTACGTCCGTGTAAATCGCTGGTTGAGTGAGTCTCGGGTGTCGGATGGTTCATCGCAAAAATGTAAGAAGATCACAATGCATTGCAGCGAACGTCCGGCAGATCAGGCGCCAGCGCAGGAAATCACTGACGCCCCTCACGGCCACGGTATTCAGGGTTGAAACGCGCCGATAAAAATCGCCGGATCTACCCGTGCATCGTTCAGGCTGACGTTCCAGTGCATATGCGGCCCGGTGGCCCGGCCTGTCGAGCCGACTTTGCCGACTACCGCACCGCGTACCAGTGGCTGACCCACCTTCACATCGATCTTCGACATATGGCAGAACATGCTGATAAAGCCCTGGCCATGATCGACAAACACGGTATTGCCGTTGAAGAAGTAATTGCCGACCAGAATCACCTTGCCATTGGCGGGTGTCTTGATCGGTGTGCCGGCCGGTACGGCGAAATCCAGGCCCGAATGCGGGTTGCGTTCTTCACCGTTGAAGAAGCGGCGCACCCCGAATTTGCTCGAAAGCGGCCCGTTCACCGGTTTATCCAGCACCAGGTTGCTAGGCAGGTTCGGGCTGAAGCTGCGGTAAGCCTTGAGCTGCACTGCCAGTTCGCCTTCGATGCGCTTGAGCTGGGCCGGGTCAGGGTTGACCTGGCTCTTGTTCTTCAAAGTGATGCGCTGTTCCGGATACTTCTTGTAACCGACGATAAACGGCAGGTTGCGCCCACCGCTGCTGATGCGCTCGTTGCCAGGCTTGACCGTTAACGGGATACCGACAATCGCCAGCCAGTTGTCCTGCTCCTTGACCACCAGCACCGGCTTGCCCTGGTAGGTGGCTTTCGGCGCCGTGGCCGAAGGGCCTAGTTCGACGACGGCCACGCCGCCTGGCACCGGTTTGTTCAGGGTTCGCGTGATGTAACTGTCGGCGTGGGCGTTAAATGTGAGGCACAACAGCATCAACAGGCTCAGTAGGCGTGGCATCGATCAATCCAATAATGAAAGGGTGACGGGTGTCAGGTGGTTGTCTTCCACCCGCACTTGCAATTGGCCTTCACCCAGGCGCGCGGTGAGGCGCTGGCCGGTGTGGGTTTGTGCGGCATTGCGAATCGCCTGGCCGCGCTCGTCCAACAGGATGCTGTAGCCGCGGCCCAGGGTCGCCAGCGGGCTGACCACCTGCAATGTCTGCACTTGGCTCTGCAGTTGCAGACGCCGAGCCTTGAGACCTTCACGCATGGCGCGGGGCAGGCGTTCGGCGAGGCTGTCCAGGCGCTGGCGCAAGAGTGCCAGTTGACGGCCGGGGTGCTGGCCGGCGAGGCGGGTTTCCAGGCGGATCAAGCGCTCGCGACGGGTATTGAGGCTACGCTCAAAGGCGCGGCGCAAGCGCATGTCCAGGTCATCCAGGCGCTGGGCCTGCTGGCGCAAGCGCTCGCCCGGGTGACGCAGGCGCCGGGCCATGCCTTCCAGGCGCAGGCGGCTGTGGCTCAGGCGGTTGCGCATCAGCATCACCAGGCGGCGCTGCAGGTTTTCCACTTGACGCACCAGATGGCTGGCGTCGGGAGCCAGCAACTCGGCGGCGGCGGAGGGAGTAGGGGCGCGGACGTCCGCCACGAAGTCGCTGATGGACACATCGGTTTCATGACCAACGGCACTGACGATAGGGGTAACGCAGGCATCAATTGCGCGGGCCACCACCTCTTCGTTGAAGCACCACAAGTCTTCAAGGGAGCCACCGCCACGGGCCAGGATCAGCGCGTCGAAACCCCGGGCGTCGGCGAGTTTCAGCGCCCGCACGATCTGCGGGATTGCTTCGCGGCCTTGCACGGCGGTAGGGATCAGGGTCAGTTCAACATTCGGCGCGCGGCGGCGGAACACGCTGATGATGTCGCGAATCACCGCGCCGGTGGGCGAGCTGATAATGCCGATGCGCCGAGGATGCACCGGCAGCGCCACTTTGCGTTCGGCACTGAACAGGCCTTCGGCGCTCAGCTTTTCCTTCAGTGCATCGAAGGCAAGGCGTAGCGCACCATCACCGGCCGGCTCCACGGTATCGAGGATCAGTTGGTAATCGCCGCGGCCCTCGAACAACGAGACCTTACCGCGCACCTTCACCGCCAGGCCATCCTTCAACGCCTGACGTACCCGCGCCGCGTTATTGCGAAACAGCGCGCAACGCACCTGGGCGCCACTGTCCTTGAGCGTGAAATACACATGGCCGGAGGCCGGGCGGGCGAGGTTGGAGATCTCGCCTTCCACCCAGATATTGGTGAACACGTCTTCCAGCAACACCCGCGCGCGGCCGTTGAGTTGGCTGACAGTCAGGACTTCGCGGTCCAGGCCCAAGCGGGCAAAAGGATCTTTAATCATGGGCGGCAGTTTATAGGCATTCGTGCAGGGTTTGACAGAATTGCTCCACCAGCGCGTTCGGCGCTTGCGCGCAGGCCAGGGCTACCGTGCTGTGGCAGTCCGGATCGGCCAGGGGCAAAAATTGCACGTTGGGCGGGGCGATGTCCCGCATGGATTTTGGTAACAGGGCAATCCCGAAACCGGCCTGGATCAATTGCAACTGCGTGGTCTTGCGCGACATTACCCGCGCCGCCTTGGGGAAAAAACCTGCACGCATGCACAATTCAGCCGACAGATAGCTCAGCCCGCCGCGCTGAGGGTGGGGGATTGAAATAAACGCCTCATCCTTGAGTTGCATTAACTCGACCGCTGCGTTGCCGCGTGCCAAGGGATGACCCGCAGGCACTGCCAGCGCCAACGGCTCGGTGTACCAAGGCACCACGCGCACGCCTTCGCGCTGGCGCAACACCGGCAACCGCAGCAGGCCGACGTCCAGGCGGCCCTCGACGATTTCCTCCAGTTGGGCTTCGGAGGAGAGTTTGACGATATCCATCGACACACCCGGGCAGCGCTCCAGCCACGTGCTGATGCCTTGCAGTAACGCGCCGCTCATCGGCACGGTGCTCGAATGGCTCAGGCGCAAGGTGCCGAGTTGGCCCTGGCCCACTTGTGTCGCCAGGTCGCTGGCCTTGAGCAACTCACTCAGCAGGTTGCGCGCCCGTGGGTAGAAGGCTTCGCCGGCGGCCGTCAGCCTTGGCTGGCGTGCAGTGCGTTCGAACAGTGGGGTTTGCAGTTGAGATTCAAGCTCCTTGATCTGCCGGCTCAAGGCTGATTGCGCCACGAACAGGCGCTCGGCGGCAGCACTGAAGCTACCGCTGTCGGCGATTTCGACGAAATAACGCAGTTGCCGGGTGGAGATCAAAGAGTCATGCCTTTTTGAGATGAGTAGTGAGCCTGGAAGATATTAGTCGCAACCCTTGCCGATGGCTAAAGTGAACGGCATCTCAATAGAAGGAATAAGTCATGAGCCCGGTTGAGCTGATGAGCCAGTGGACTTTCGGCGGTATTGATTGGCTGGTGATCGGCCTGGGCGTGACGGTGGCTTATATCGTGTTCGGCATTGCCGGGTTCGGCACGGCGCTGGTGGCGGGGCCGATCCTGATTTTATTCATGCCGCTGTCGAAGATCATCCCGTTGCTGGTGCTTCTGGACTTTGTCGCTGCGTTTGGCGGCCTGCTGCGAACACGGCGCGATGTGAACAAGCCGGAACTGTTGCGGTTGCTGCCCTGCATGGCCATCGGCTGCACCCTGGGCGTGGTGTTTTTGCTCAACCTGCATTCGGACCTGTTGCTGTTATTGATGGGGCTGTTTATCAGCGCCTACGCGATTTACAGCCTGGCGGTGAAAGCAAGGCCGACTCAGCTGGCGGCGGGCTGGTCGATTCCCATGGGCACCGTTGGCGGCCTGTTTGGGGCGCTATTCGGCAGTGGCGGCTTCTTATATGCGATTTACCTGAACAGCCGTTTGCCCAAGGACGCTGCGCGGGCTACGCAAAGCGCGCTGATCAGTTGCAGCACGGTCGTGCGTTTGAGTCTGTTCCTGATTGCCGGGGTGTATGCAGATTTGCCGTTATTGATGTTGGCGGTTTGCCTGTTGCCGGCGATGGCCCTGGGGTTGTGGTGTGGGCGCAGGCTGACGATGCGGCTGTCCCGTGAGGCGTTCGTGCGGTTGGTGACCTGGCTGGTATTGGCCAGCGGTATTGCGTTGATCGGACGGTATTTGAGTACTTGACCTGATTTTTTCAGGGATTAAGCTGCCGTCCTCCCGGGCGTCATCGCGGGCAAGCCCGGCTCCCACATTGGAATGCGATCACCTGTGGGAGCCGGGCTTGCCCGCGATGGCGCCAATAGCCACACCGCAGGACTCCCATGAACTCCCAAAGCATCCTTGTCCCGAAAATCTCCACCTTGCCGGTCCACGAACCCCGCGCCCGGGCGATTGTGCGCTGGCTGGTGCGCAAGAACATCATCAAGGAAGAGCTCACCACTTGCGGGCGTACCGGCAACCGCATGGGCTACGCCCTGGCCGATGGTGCCCGCGCGGTGGTGCTGCACCCCGAAGCGCTGCCGTTCAACGAGCCGGTCAATGGCCTGGAGATCATCTACAAGCGTTGCATCTATACCCCGGCCAAGGGGTTCCTCGAAGAAGCGGGCTGCCCGGAGTGCCTCAAGGAAGTCGGCGAGGCGCTGTTTGAAAGCCTGGAAGACTGGATGCCTGGCCACACCGATAACTTCACCTGCCCGCTATGTGGGCATGAAGACGACATCAATGGCTTTCTGTTCCTGCAGGAATGCGGGTTTTCCAACCTGGGATTCATTTTCAACAACTGGGCGGAGGCGGGCTTTAAACAGAGCTTTATCGACAAGTTTGCCGATTGGCTCGATCAAAAAATGAGCTGGGTCAAAGTCGAACTGTAACTTTTTGCCGAACACGATCGTTCCCACGCTCCCGCGTGGGCAACGCCGCATGGGACGCTCCGCGTCCCGTTGTTGTCGGAGATTTTGAATCCTGCCCCAAGGCGACGCGGAGCGTCACCAGAGGCATTCCCACGCCGAGCATGGGAATGATCGGGGCGATGAAATTACCCATCTATCAGTATTACCAAGTTTGTCAGAGTTTTACATTGAGCCCGGCAGGGTGCATGTATATAATGGCGCGCTTCCATTTTCCCGCTCGGGAGCCCCCGCGATGCTGCGTATCAGCCAAGAAGCTCTGACATTCGACGACATTCTCCTAGTGCCCGGTTATTCCGAGGTGCTTCCTAACGAAGTCAGTCTCAAGACCCGCCTAACCCGTGGCATCGAGCTGAATATTCCCCTGGTTTCCGCTGCCATGGACACCGTCACCGAAGCCCGTCTGGCCATTGCCATGGCTCAGGAAGGCGGCATCGGCATCATCCACAAGAACATGACCATCGAGCAGCAAGCTGCCGAAGTGCGCAAGGTCAAGCGTTACGAAGCCGGCGTGGTGAAAGATCCGATCACCATCGAAGCTGACGCCACCGTGCGTGACCTGTTCGAACTCACGCGTATGCACAACATCTCCGGCGTCCCGGTGCTGCACGATGGCGACCTGGTCGGCATCGTCACTTCCCGTGACGTGCGTTTCGAGAACCGCCTTGAAGTCACCGTCCGCGAAGTGATGACGCCTAAAGAGCGCCTCGTCACCGTCAAGGAAGGCGCCGACAAGAACGATGTGCGCGAACTGCTGCACAAGCACCGCATCGAGCGCGTGCTGATCGTCGACGACAAATTCGCCCTCAAAGGCATGATGACCGTCAACGACATCGAAAAAGCCAAGGCTTACCCGCTGGCCAGCAAGGATGACCAAGGTCGTCTGCGCGTTGGCGCTGCGGTCGGTACCGGTAAAGACACCGGTGATCGCGTCTCGGCGCTGGTCGCTGCCGGTGTTGACGTGGTAGTGGTCGACACCGCCCACGGCCACTCCAAAGGCGTGATCGACCGCGTGCGTTGGGTCAAGCAGAACTTCCCTGAAGTGCAGGTGATCGGCGGCAACATCGCTACCGGCGCTGCCGCCAAGGCCCTGGCCGAAGCTGGCGCCGACGCAGTCAAGGTCGGTATCGGCCCAGGCTCCATCTGCACCACGCGTATCGTCGCCGGTGTGGGCGTGCCGCAAATCAGCGCCATCGCCAACGTCGCCGCTGCCCTTGAAGGCACTGGCGTACCCTTGATCGCCGACGGTGGCATCCGTTTCTCCGGTGACCTGTCCAAGGCCATCGTAGCCGGTGCCTCCTGCGTGATGATGGGCTCGATGTTCGCCGGTACCGAAGAAGCACCGGGCGAGATCGAACTGTTCCAGGGCCGTTCGTACAAGGCTTACCGTGGCATGGGTTCGCTGGGCGCCATGTCCCAGGCGCAAGGCTCTTCCGACCGTTACTTCCAGGACTCTTCGGCAGGCGCCGAGAAGCTCGTACCGGAAGGCATCGAAGGCCGTGTGCCGTACAAAGGAACCCTGAGCGCGATCATCCACCAACTGATGGGCGGCCTGCGTTCCTCGATGGGCTACACCGGCAGTGCCAACATCGAAGAAATGCGCACCAAGCCAGAGTTCGTACGGATCACCGGCGCCGGCATGGCTGAATCCCATGTCCACGACGTGCAGATCACCAAGGAAGCGCCAAACTACCGTGTAGGTTGAGGCTTCCAGCAAAACGTTAAGTAACCGGGGCTGTTCTTCAGCCCCGAGTTGTTTCTGATTCATTAGACGAGACTGACTTCATGGCCCTCGACATTCACGCCCACCGCATCCTGATCCTCGACTTCGGTTCCCAGTACACCCAGCTGATCGCCCGCCGCGTGCGTGAAATCGGCGTGTACTGCGAACTGCATCCGTTCGACATGGACGATGAAGCGATCCGCGAATTCGCACCCAAAGGCGTCATTCTCGCCGGTGGCCCCGAGTCCGTTCACGAAGCCAATAGTCCGCGCTGCCCGCAAGCGGTATTCGACCTGGGTGTGCCGGTATTCGGCATCTGCTACGGCATGCAGACCATGGCCGAGCAACTGGGCGGCAAGGTAGAAGGCTCCGAGCTGCGTGAATTCGGTTATGCCCGTGTGGACGTGGTCGGCAAGAGCCGCCTGCTGGACGGCATCGAAGACCACATCGACGCCGACGGCCTGTTCGGCCTCGACGTCTGGATGAGCCACGGTGACAAGGTCACCAAAATGCCGGAAGACTTCCACATCCTGGCCAGCACCCCGAGCTGCCCGATTGCCGGCATGTTCAGCGATGAGCGTCGCTACTACGGGGTGCAGTTCCACCCGGAAGTGACCCACACCAAGCAAGGCGGGCGCATCCTGTCGCGTTTCATCCTCGACATCTGCGAGTGTGAAGCCCTGTGGACCCCGTCGAAAATTGCTGAAGACGCCATCGCCCAAGTGCGCGCCCAGGTCGGCACTGACAACGTATTGCTTGGCCTGTCCGGCGGCGTTGACTCCTCGGTTGTGGCCGCCTTGCTGCACAAGGCCATTGGCGACCAGCTGACCTGCGTATTCGTCGACAACGGCCTGCTGCGCCTGCACGAAGGTGAGCAAGTGATGGCCATGTTCGCCGAGAACATGGGCGTCAAGGTGATCCGCGCCAACGCTGAGGACCAGTTCCTCAACAACCTGGCCGGCGAGTCCGACCCGGAGAAGAAGCGCAAGATCATCGGCCGCACCTTCATCGACGTGTTCGATGCCGAGTCCAACAAACTGGACAACATCAAGTACCTCGCCCAGGGCACCATCTACCCCGACGTGATCGAGTCGGCCGGCGCCAAGAGCGGCAAGGCCCACGTGATCAAGTCCCACCACAACGTGGGTGGCCTGCCTGAGGAGATGAACCTCAAGCTGGTAGAACCGCTGCGCGAACTGTTCAAGGACGAAGTCCGCCGTCTGGGCCTGGAACTGGGCCTGCCGTACGACATGGTCTACCGCCACCCATTCCCAGGCCCGGGCCTGGGCGTGCGTATCCTGGGTGAAGTGAAGAAGGAATACGCCGACCTGCTGCGTCGCGCCGACCACATCTTCATCGAAGAACTGCGCAAGGCCGACTGGTACCACAAGGTCAGCCAGGCGTTCGTGGTATTCCAGCCGGTGAAATCGGTTGGCGTTGTAGGCGATGGTCGTCGTTACGCATGGGTTGTTGCACTGCGTGCCGTAGAGACGATCGACTTCATGACAGCGCGTTGGGCACACCTGCCCTACGAACTGCTGGAGACGGTCAGCGGCCGGATTATCAATGAGATCGAAGGTATTTCCCGCGTGACTTATGACGTGTCGAGCAAGCCGCCGGCGACGATTGAGTGGGAATGATGGGACGTCCGGCATTGTCCGGCACGATCTAGCAAGAAATGCCCTGGAGCCCGCGTAATTGCGGGCTTTTGGCTTTTTGGGTCTGGCAAATTCTGGCAGCTTTGTGCATCGCCAAGCACCTTGTGTCTTTTCGCTGACGGATTACCGGCGGCCTTCGCAAACGGGTGATTCGCCGATGCGGCCTTCCTTGCAAAGGTCAATGTTATCTGTGCGCTTGAAACCTGCGTCTTTCATGCAATAAAACCGCGTGAGCACCTGGTCAATCGGGGTTCTGTCGCCCGTCCCTATCAGGTTGGTATAGCCGCATGCGGTCATGGCGTGTTTGACGCCCTCTTCAGACACCCCGATCTTCTTCCAATTGGTAAATTCCGGCGGCGGTGGTTGAAAGCCTCTGCCGGTGCAGCCGATCAATAGCAACGCGTACATACTCGACACCAGGCTCTTCCTGAACATCGTATTCTCTCCCTTGGTTTGACTCGGATAATGTGTACGGCGTCTGCGCAACAGTTAATGCAGTCACTACGAAGAAGGTTTTTCGTGAAGGGTATTTTTCGTGGTGTCAGTGGGTTTCACGGCTTACGCTTACCGCCGCGCTATATCCGAAAAGTAAAACTTATCCAACGTATGCCGCGACTCGGTGTACTCGAACTGCCTTCCATCCTGCAAAAACGTCTGGTTACTCACCACAATCACATGGCTTTGCCCCTCCAGATCCAGATGCGCCTGGTCGTCCTTGCTGCGTGGCAGGGCTTCGATGGTGCGTTGCGCGTAGCTGATCTGCAACTGCAGCGTTTGCTCGATAAACGCGTAGATCGACTGCTCGGCGATGTCGCGGTCCAGGCCGGGAATCAGGTCGCTGATGAAGTGGTTGATGTCCAGAATCACGCGTTTGCCGCCGATGCGGCGCACCCGTTTGATGCGCGTGATCAGGGTGCCGGGTTCGGCCTCGATGTGCTGCAGCAGTGAGCCTTCCAACGGGATCTGGGTGAACTCGACCACGTCGGTACGTACGTCATCGCCCAGGTCTGCGTGGGTCTCGTGGAAGCTGACGATGCCGCCCAGTTGGAACTCGATCGGGTTGGGCGACAACACAAAGGTGCCCTTGCCGTGGATCTTTTGCGCAAAGCCACGTTCCTGCAACTGCTCGATGGCGCGCCGCACGGTGCCACGGCTGGCCTGGTAGGCGTCCATCAGTTCGGTTTCGGAGGGAAGGCGCGTACCGCGTTGCAGGCGCTCGGTGGTGATGCTGGCAAGCAGATCCGTATAGATCTGGTTGTATTTGCTCATGGGATGGCTCTTGCCCGGCGTTATGAAGGTGGACTGCGCGTTCAAGGCAGGAACCTTAGTGGCAGAGGTTGGGTTTGTCCATTGGACACCCGTGCCCGTAGGTGAAAAACCTGACGGAAAGATCGTATGAATAAACAAAAGTGTAACTCGTACAGACGAGTTGTTGATTTAACTCGTACAGACGAGTACTTTTCCCTCCTCGGCGTGCTGCCAACGACTGCCACCCATAAAAACAATCACAGTGGAAAACGAGCATGAGCCACGACTATTCAACGATTGCCCGCGAGATCCTCGACAACCTCGGAGGCCGCGAAAACCTTGAGCAGGCTGCCCATTGCGTGACCCGCCTGCGCCTGGCGCTCAAGGACCCCAGCCTGGTCAACAGCAGTGCCCTGAACCAGGTCGATCTGGTCAAGGGTTCGTTCTTTACCGGCGGCCTGTTCCAGGTGGTGATCGGTCCCGGCGAAGTGGAGAAGGTCTACGCCGCCCTGCGCGAACTGACCGGCCTTGCCGCTTCGACCATTGCCGACGTCAAGAAAGCCGGCGGCGACAAGGCCAACCCCATGCAGCGCCTGGTGCGGGTGTTCTCCGATGTGTTCATGCCGATCCTGCCCGCGCTGATCATTGCCGGCCTGTTGATGGGCGTGAACAACCTGATGGGCGCCAAGGGCATGTTCATCGAAGGCCAGACGCTGCTGGAGGCCTACCCGAATCTGGATGGCCTGTGGAGCCTGATCAACCTGATGGCCAACACCTCCTTCGTGTTCCTGCCGGCACTGGTGGGCTGGTCGGCGGCCAAGCGGTTCGGCGGCAGTGAAATCCTCGGCATCGTGCTGGGCCTGATGCTGGTGCACCCGGACCTGCTCAACGCCTGGAACTACGGCAAGGCGGTCGCCGGCCTCGACGGCCAGAGCCTTCCGTACTTCGATATCTTCGGCTGGTTCCAGATCGAGAAGGTGGGTTACCAGGGGCAGATCCTGCCGATCCTGATGGCGGCCTTTGTCATGAGCGTGATCGAGAAGTGGCTGAGGGCGCGGGTGCCGAATGCCATTCAACTGCTGGTGGTGCCGATCACCACCATCGTGGTCACTGGTGTGCTGGCCCTGGCAATCATCGGCCCGGTGACGCGTCACCTCGGCATCCTGATTACCGAAGGCCTGGTCACGCTGTTTGAAATCGCACCTATGGTCGGCGGCGCGATTTTCGGCCTGCTCTATGCGCCGCTGGTGATCACCGGTATGCACCACATGTTCCTGGCCGTCGACCTGCAGCTTATTTCCACCCAGGGCGGCACCTTTATCTGGCCGATGATCGTCATGTCCAACCTGGCCCAGGGCAGCGCCGCGCTCGGGGTGTTCTACATGACTCGCAATGCGCGGGACAAAAGCATGGCCTCGACCTCGGCCATTTCAGCTTACTTCGGCATCACTGAGCCGGCGATGTTCGGGGTGAACCTGCGTTTCAAATTCCCGTTCTATGCCGCTCTGCTGGGCTCGGCGCTGGGCAGCATTTTCCTGTCGTTGAACAAGGTGCAGGCCTCGGCCATCGGCGTCGGTGGGCTACCCGGGTTTATCTCGATCGTACCGAGCGCCATTCCGATGTTCGTGATTGGCATGGTCGTGGCGATGGTCGTGCCGTTTGCGCTGACGTGCATGTTGAGCATGAAGATCGTTCGGCCTGGTTACCGGGTCGCCTGAAGATCGCTATCGCAGGCAAGCCAGCTCCCACAGTGATGTGTGAACACATTCAAATGTGGGAGCTGGCTTGCCTGCGATGAGGCCGGAAGGGCCAACACCCAACTCTACTGAAGGAATCCACCATGCAAACCTGGCAACACTCGGTGATCTACCAGATCTACCCCAAAAGCTTCCACAGCCACGCGGGTAACGCCACCGGTGACCTGCTGGGCATCGTGGACAAACTCGACTACCTCAAGTGGCTGGGCGTGGACTGCCTGTGGGTTACTCCGTTCCTGCGCTCGCCCCAGCGCGACAACGGCTACGACATCAGCGACTACTACGCCATCGACCCCAGCTACGGCACCATGGCCGACTGCGACCTGCTGATCAGCGAAGCCGCCAAGCATGGTATCAAGCTGATGCTCGACATCGTGGTCAACCACACCTCCATCGAACACGAATGGTTCCAGCAGGCGCGCAGCAGCCTCGACAATCCCTATCGTGACTTCTACATCTGGCGCGACCAGCCGAACAACTGGGAATCCAAGTTCGGCGGCTCGGCCTGGGAATACGAAGCGCAGACTGGCCAGTACTACCTGCATCTGTTCGACCATACCCAGGCCGACCTCAATTGGGACAACCCCAAGGTGCGCGCCGAAGTCTTCAAGATGATGCGCTTCTGGCGCGACAAAGGCGTGGGCGGCTTCCGCCTGGATGTGATCAACCTGATCTCCAAGCCCGCCGATTTCCCCGAAGACAACAGCGACGGTCGCCGTTTCTACACCGACGGCCCGAACGTGCACCAATACCTGCAGCAAATGCACCGCGAGGTCTTTGAAGGCCATGACCTGATCAACGTGGGCGAGATGTCATCCACCCGCCTGGAACACTGCATTCGCTACTCGAATCCAGCGTCGAAAGAGCTGTCGATGACCTTCAATTTCCATCACCTGAAAGTCGATTACCCCAACCTGCAGAAGTGGGTGAAGGCCGATTTCGATTTCCTGCAACTCAAGCAGATTTTCTCCGACTGGCAGGTGGGCATGCAGGCCGGTGGCGGCTGGAACGCGTTGTTCTGGTGTAACCACGACCAGCCACGGGTGGTCTCGCGCTTTGGTGACGACGGCGAATACCGCGTGGTCTCGGCCAAGATGCTCGCCACGGCGCTGCACTTTCTGCAGGGCACGCCATATGTGTATCAGGGCGAAGAGCTGGGCATGACCAACCCCGGCTTCGACAGCATTTCGCAATACCGCGATGTGGAAACCCTGAACATCTTCCGCCTCAAGCGCGACGCGGGAGAGTCCGAAGCTTCGAGCATGGCGGCGATCATGCAGAAGTCCCGCGATAACGGGCGTACGCCCATGCAGTGGAGCACCGAAGCGAACGCCGGGTTCAGCCGCGGTGAACCCTGGATCGGCATTCCCGCGAATGCTGCGCAGATCAATGTCAACAGCCAGATGGATGACCCGGATTCGGTGCTGCATCACTACCGCAGGCTGATCGACTTGCGCCGTCGCGAACCGCTGATACAGCAAGGCGTTTACCGCCCGATGCTGCAAGACCATCGCCAGGTCTGGGCGTACCTGCGTGAAGGCCACGGCGAGCGCCTGTTGGTACTCAACAACTTCTATGGATCGTCGTGCGAGATCCAACTGCCCGAAGGCGTGATCAACGCCGCAAACGAGCAACGCCTTCTGATCAGCAACTACCCCGATTGCCCGCTGCGCACGAGCACGATGGTGCTACGCCCTTATGAATCCTTCGTGCTGCACCTGACTGGTTGAAATGCCCCCTGTAGGAGCGAGCTTGCTCGCGAAGATCGCCAACGCTAACGCGCCCCTCCAGGTGTTGCGTGGAGGTTGCAAATTCTTCGCGAGCAAGCTCGCTCCTACAGGTGATCGCGTCACGCAAGACAGCAAGAAAAAACAATAAAAATAAAAGGAGCACTTCATGAAAACAACAATAAAACTGGGCCTTATTGCTTCCTGCCTCACGGTGCCTTTCGGCGCCCAAGCCCTGGAATTTGCCGGGTATTTGCGCAGCGGCGCGGGCACGTCAACGGGCAGCGGCAAGCAGCAATGTTTCCAACTGCCGGGTGCGCAAACCAAGTACCGCTTGGGCAACGAATGCGAGCAGTACGCCGAGCTGGAACTGCGTCAGGATTTGCTGACCCTCGATGACGGTTCGGTGTTCAGCGTCGATGCCATGGCTTCCCTCTATAACAAGTACGACCGTGCCCTGAAGTTCCAGGGTGAAAACAATGGCTCGGCGCGCATGCCGCAGATGTATGCGCAATGGTCCAACCTGCCCAGTCTCAATGGCGGTTCGCTGTGGGCCGGGCGGCGTTACTACAAACGTAACGACATCCATATTTCCGACTTCTACTACTGGAACCAGAGCGCCACCGGTGGCGGGATCGAGGACGTGTTGATCGGCGGCTTGAAATACAGCTACGCCCTGTCGCGCAAGGACAACCTGTACCAGAAGGAGTACGCCACCCGTCACGACTTCAACGTCGCAGGTTTCAAGACCAACCCCGGTGGCGAACTGGAACTTGGCTTGAGCTACATCGCCAAGGCCGGTGGGCGTGACACCAACAGTGGCTGGGCGCTGACGGCGCAGCATGTACAAGCGGCCTTCCTGGGTGGCAAGAACAAGTTTGCCCTGCAGTACGGCGAAGGCCCCGGCACCGGTCTGGGTTACACCGGCAATACCACGTTGGACAAAAGCAGCAAAAGTTACCGCGCCGTGGAGTTCTTTGATTGGCAAGTGACCCCGCGTTTCGGCGGGCAAGTCGAGGCGGTGTACCAGAAAGATGTGCGCCCAGGGCGTCAGGACCAGAACTGGATGTCGCTCGGTGTGCGTCCTGCGTATGCGCTCAGCGAGCAATTCAAACTGGTCACTGAGCTGGGGCACGATCAGGTCGAGGCCACCGGCGGTACGCGCAAATTGAGCAAATTTACCTTCGCCCCGACCTGGTCGCCCAAAGGTCCTGAGTTCTGGGCGCGGCCGGAAGTGCGGTTGTATTACACCTATGCGTCCTGGAACAAAGCGGCCAAGCGTGCGGCCAATGAGCTGGCGGCGGGCTCGGCGTTGTCCGACACCGGCGCCTATGGCACGGCGCGGCATGGGTCAAACGTCGGTGTGCAGGTCGAATATTGGTGGAAGTAAGCCGGGCTTGTGTGGGAGCGGGCTTGCTGTGGCGAGGGAGCTTGCTCCCGCTCGACTGCGCAGCAGTCGCAGGCTTTTGGGGGCGCTTCGCACCCCAGCGCAAGCAAGCTTGCTCGCCACAGCAAGCCCGCTCCCACCTTTGATCTTCGTCATCCTCAACCTTGCATCGGCTCAATGATTTTTAAAGAACAACACAAACAGGTGAAGTCATGACCACATCTCAACCCCTGGAACTGCTGGCACCCTTGTCCGGGGTTTTGCTGGCGCTGGATCAGGTCCCCGACCCGGTATTTTCCGGCCGCGTGATTGGCGATGGCCTGTGCATCGACCCTACCTCGCAGACACTCTGCGCGCCGTTGACCGGGGTGATCAGCAATATTCAGGACAGCGGCCACGCCGTCAGTGTCACCGCCGAAAACGGAGTGCAGGTGCTGCTGCATATTGGCCTGGACACCGTGAACCTGGCGGGCCATGGCTTCACCCGGCTGGTCGAGGAGGGCCAGCGGGTGGAGGCCGGGCAGCCGCTGATCGAGTTCGATGCCGATTATGTGGCGCTCAATGCACGCAGCCTGCTGACCTTGATGCTCATTGTGAGCGGCGAGCCGTTTGTGCCATTGGTGGCCGGTCAAGCGCTGGTCGAGTCCGGCCAGCCTCTGGTGCAGGTCTCACCGGGGCCGATGCCCGCTGAGGTGGACGAGGAAGAGGGCAATGCGCTGTTTTCCAAGCCAGTGACATTGCCCAATGCCAGCGGCCTGCACGCCCGCCCTGCGGCGGTGTTTGCCCAGGCGGCGAAGGGGTTCAGTTCCAGCATTTTCCTGCACAAGCAAACCCTGAGCGCCAATGCCAAGTCGCTTGTGGCGATCATGGCGCTGCAGACCTCCCAGGGCGACAGCGTGCAAGTGAGCGCGGCGGGGGAAGATGCCGAGGCGGCGATCCAGGCGCTGGTGGCGTTGTTGCTCGACGGCTGTGGCGAGACGCTGCCGGTAACGGTCGAGGCGATCAACGAGCCCGCTACGCCTGCGTCTTCGGCGTCCGTGTTGCGAGGCGTCTGTGCGTCGCCGGGCTCGGCGTTCGGCCAGGTTGTCCAAGTGGCTGAACCGGCGCTTGAGATTCCCGAAGCCGGTGCCGGAGAAACCTTCGAACGTACCGCATTGGCCCGTGGCCTGCGGGCGGCAAACGAGGCGCTGCAAGCGTTGCAGGCCAAGGCGGCCGGCAGTGCCCAGGCCGAGATCTTCCGCGCCCACCAGGAACTGCTCGAAGACCCGACCCTGCTTGAACAAGCCCATAGCCTGCTGGCCGAAGGCAAGAGCGCGGCCTTTGCCTGGAATACGGCCACGGTGGCGACCGCCAGGCTCTTCGAAGGCTTGGGTAAAACGCTGCTGGCTGAGCGTGCGGCGGATTTGGCCGACGTCGGCCAGCGCGTGCTCAAGTTGATCCTGGGGGTGCCGGAGCGTTCCATGGAGCTGCCGGAGTGCGCCATTCTGGTCGCCGAACAATTGACCCCCTCACAAACCGCCGGCCTGGATACCAGCAAAGTGCTGGGCTTCGTCACGGTCGCCGGTGGCGCTACCAGCCACGTGGCCATCCTCGCCCGGGCCCTCGGCCTGCCATCCCTTTGCGGCGTACCCAGTCAAGTATTGGCCTTGGCCAACGGCAAGCGGGTACTGCTCAACGCCGACAAAGGCGAGCTGCAGCTGGAGCCGAACCTGGCTGAAATCGAGCAACTGCAGGCGGTTCGTCAACAGCAAAAGCTACGGCTGCAGCGTGAAGTGGCACAGGCCTCACAGGCGGCGGTCACCCGCGACGGTCACCACGTCGAGGTCACAGCCAACGTCGCCTCATTGCAGGAAGTGGAACAGTCACTGACCCTGGGCGCTGAAGGCGTGGGTCTGCTGCGTTCGGAGTTCCTCTACCTGGAACGCAACCGTGCCCCGAGCGCAGAGGAGCAGGCCGACACCTACAGCGCCATCGCCCGCGCCCTCGGCCCCGAGCGTAATCTGGTGGTACGTACCCTGGATGTGGGCGGCGATAAACCCTTGGCCTATGTGCCGATGGAAAGCGAGACCAACCCATTCCTTGGCCTGCGCGGTATCCGCCTGTGCCTGGAACGCCCCGAACTGCTGCGTGAACAGTTGCGTGCGATTCTTGCCAGTGCAGGCTTGGCGCGGCTGCATATCATGTTGCCGATGGTCAGCCTGCTGTCGGAGCTGCATCTGGCGCGCAAGATGCTCGAAGAAGAGGCGCTGGCCCTCGGGCTGGCCGAGTTACCAAAGCTGGGCATCATGATCGAAGTCCCCAGCGCAGCGCTGATGGCGGATGTGTTTGCGCCCCATGTGGATTTCTTCTCCATCGGCACCAACGACCTGACCCAGTACACCCTGGCCATGGACCGCGACCATCCGCGCCTGGCCAGCCAGGCCGACAGTTTTCACCCGGCCGTCCTGCGCCTGATCGACATCACCGTCAAGGCGGCCCATGCCCATGGCAAGTGGGTGGGCGTATGTGGTGCGCTGGCGTCCGAAACCCTTGCTGTGCCGGCGTTGATCGGCCTGGGTGTGGATGAGCTGTCGGTCAGCGTGCCGCTGATCCCCACCATCAAGGCCACCGTGCGCGAACTGGACCTGCACGACTGCCAGATCATTGCCCGCCAAGTGCTGGGCCTGGAAGAAGCCGACCAAGTGCGCGAGGCCCTGCGCCTGTACCACGCGGCCACCGTTGAAACCTCACCTGTCGTGGAGCACTGAGCATGTTCGAGAAATTGCAGCGGGCGTTCTGGAAAGCCCTGACGCCTGATTTGGTGGCCGAGACGGTCGCACCGACGACGCCGAGCCTGTTGTCGGCCGATGTACTGGGTGCATTGGGCGGGGAGGGGAACGTCACGTCACAGCAGCGCGTGGCACTCACGCGGGTGCGGGTGCAGTTGCGGGAGGCGGGGCGTTTGGATGAGTCGGCGTTAAAGGCAGCGGGTATACCGGCAGTGATGGTGTTGACGGGTGGGGTAGTCCATCTGCTCACCGGCCTATAAGGCGACGATGATCACATGTGGGAGCCGGGCTTGCCCGCGATAGCGGTGTGTCAGGCGCCGACTACCTTGACTGTCAGGCCGCTATCGCGGGCAAGCCCGGCTCCCACAGGGATTTGCAGTGTGCGGGCTGCCGTGATCAGAGTTGTGGGGTGTCTTGTGGCGGCTTGGTCTTGTCCACGCCCGGCACATGCAGGTTGCCTTCCACCACCTGGTTGCCCTCCAGCTGCGGCTGGGTCACCCAGGTAAGAATGTCGTAGTAACGTCGAATGTTCGCCACAAAATGCACCGGCTCGCCGCCGCGGGCGTAGCCGTAGCGGGTCTTGCTGTACCACTGCTTCTGCGACAGGCGTGGCAGCATCTTCTTCACGTCCAGCCACTTGTTCGGGTTCAGGCCTTCTTTCTTCGCCAGGAGGCGCGCGTCGTCCAGGTGGCCGGTGCCTACGTTGTAGGCGGCGAGGGCGAACCAGGTGCGGTCGGGTTCGGCGATCTTGTCGTCCAGCTCATCCTTGATCCGGGCCAGGTACTTGGCGCCGCCCATGATGCTCTGCTTGGGGTCAAGGCGGTTGGACACGCCCATGGCTTGCGCGGTGTTCTGGGTCAGCATCATCAGGCCGCGCACGCCGGTCTTGGACGTGACCGTGGGTTGCCACAGCGATTCCTGATAACCAATGGCTGCCAGTAAACGCCAATCGACTTTCTCGGCCTTGGCATAGGCGCGAAAGTGTTTCTCGTACTTGGGCAGGCGTTGTTGCAAGTGCTGGGCAAAGGTGTAGGCGCCGACATAGCCGAGGACATCGACGTGCCCGTAGTAGCGGTCCTTCAGGCGTTGCAAGGTGCCATTCTTCTCGACCTTGTCCAGGTAACTGTTGATCTCGTTTAGCAGGCTGTTGTCGTCGCCTGCTGCCACGGCCCAGCTTTGATTGCTGGCATTGCCGAGGTCGAAGGCCACGCGCACGTTCGGGAAGTACACCTGGTTCATGGCCACTTCGTTGGAGTCCACCAGGGTCAGGTCGATTTGCCCTTCGTCGACCATGCGCAGCAAATCCACCACTTCAACGGCGTCGGATTCTTCGTACTCGATGGCCGGGTTCTGTTTTTTCAGCGCCGCCAGTTGCTCGGCGTGGGTGCTGCCCTTGAGCACCATGATCTTCTTGCCCACCAGGTCGGCGGCGTTGGTGGGGCGCGATTGGCCGTTGCGGTAGATAATCTGTGGGGTGACTTCAAGGTACGGGTGGGAGAAGCGCACCTGCTGCTGGCGCTGGTCGCTGCTCACCAGACCGGCGGCGGCGAGTACCGGGCCATTGGGTTTGCCCAGCCGGCTGAACAGGTCGTCGAGGTTGTCGGCCGTCTCGATTTCCAGCTTCACCCCCAGGTCGTCGGCAAAGCGCTTGACCAGTTCGTATTCGAAGCCGGTTTCACCGTTGCGATCCTGGAAATACGTAGCGGGACTGTTGCGAGTGACCACCCGCAATACGCCATCCTCCTTGATTCGCTCCAGTGTGCTGGGTTTATCAACACAGGCACTGAGCATCAGGAAGAGCAAGGTGGCGATGAGCCATTTGACGCATCGCAGGCGCGAAACAGTTGGGAAGAACATCTGCGCAGTATACGCAAACGGCTCACGGCGCCATATCTCGACAGCGGCGCGCTTGTCTGCTAGCCAGCGTAAAACTGTGCTGCAGCCCGCAGAAACGGGGCTTGGCGAGCGATTGTGACGGTTAAAATAACTGCGCCCAATACCCTGGATAACGCCGTGATCGCAGGCAAAGCGTGCCAACTGACGTTCGGCGGCGGCCACCGGTAGCGTTTCGGGTGCCGTTGGCGAAGGTTTACGCTAGAATGCACGGCCTCAAAGCACACCCCTTCCCGAGGCTGTCCCGAAGATGTTGATCCTGCGCGGCGCTCCTGCCCTTTCTGCCTTTCGCCACAGCAAACTCCTTGAGCAACTGAGCCAGAAGGTTCCAGCTGTTACAGGCCTGTACGCTGAATTTGCTCACTTCGCCGACGTAACCGGCGTCTTGACCGCCGACGAACAGCAAGTGCTGGCACGCCTTCTGAAGTACGGCCCAAGCGTTCCCGTTCAAGAGCCGACTGGCCGCTTGTTCCTGGTTCTGCCACGGTTCGGCACCATCTCGCCCTGGTCGAGCAAGGCCAGCGACATCGCCCGCAACTGCGGCCTGGATAAAATCCAGCGCCTGGAGCGTGGGATCGCCTTCTACGTCGCCGGGCAGTTCAGCGACGCCGAGGCCGAGCTGATCGCCAGCAGCCTGCACGACCGCATGACCCAGATCATCGTCAGCCAGCTGGAACAGGCTGCCGGCCTGTTCAGCCACGCCGAACCCAAGCCGCTCACCGCGATTGACGTGCTGGGCGGTGGCCGCGCCGCCCTCGAGAAGGCCAACACCGAGCTGGGTCTAGCCCTGGCCGAAGACGAGATCGACTATCTGGTCAACGCCTTCACCGGCTTGAAGCGCAACCCCCACGACATCGAACTGATGATGTTCGCCCAGGCCAACTCCGAGCACTGCCGTCACAAGATCTTCAACGCCAGTTGGGACATCGACGGCCAAAGCCAGGAAAAAAGCCTGTTCGGCATGATCAAGAACACCTACGTGATGCACAGCGAAGGCGTTTTGTCGGCTTATAAGGACAACGCCTCGGTGATCGTCGGCTCCGTCGCCGGTCGCTTCTTCCCGGACCCGGAAACCCGCCAGTACGGCGCGGTGCAGGAGCCGGTGCACATCCTGATGAAGGTTGAAACCCACAACCACCCGACCGCGATTGCCCCGTTCCCGGGCGCAGCCACCGGTTCGGGCGGCGAAATCCGTGACGAAGGCGCCACCGGCCGTGGCGCCAAGCCCAAGGCGGGCCTCACCGGTTTCACCGTGTCCAATCTGCAGATCCCGGGCTTCGAACAGCCGTGGGAAGTGCCGTACGGCAAGCCTGAGCGCATCGTCACCGCGCTGGACATCATGATCGAAGGCCCGCTGGGCGGCGCCGCGTTCAACAACGAATTCGGGCGCCCGGCGCTCACCGGTTACTTCCGGACCTTCGAGCAGTCCATCACCACCCCGCGTGGCGATGAAGTGCGCGGCTACCACAAGCCGATCATGTTGGCCGGCGGCATGGGCAACATCCGTGAAGAACACGTCAAGAAAGGCGAGATTCTGGTCGGCTCCAAGCTGATCGTGCTCGGCGGCCCGGCGATGCTGATCGGCCTGGGCGGCGGTGCGGCCTCTTCCATGGCCACCGGCACCAGCTCGGCAGATCTGGACTTTGCTTCCGTACAGCGCGAAAACCCTGAGATGGAACGCCGTTGCCAGGAAGTCATCGACCGTTGCTGGCAGTTGGGTGACAAGAACCCGATCAGCTTCATCCACGACGTCGGCGCTGGCGGTTTGTCCAACGCCTTCCCGGAACTGGTCAACGACGGCGACCGTGGTGGCCGTTTCGAGCTGCGCAACATTCCAAACGACGAGCCGGGCATGGCCCCGCACGAAATCTGGAGCAACGAATCCCAGGAACGCTACGTACTGGCCGTCGGTCCTGAAGACTTCGCACGCTTCCAGGCCATCTGCGAACGCGAGCGTTGCCCGTTTGCCGTGGTCGGCGAAGCCACTGCCGAGCCGCAACTGACCGTCACCGACAGCCACTTCGGCAACAGCCCCGTGGACATGCCGTTGGAAGTGCTGCTGGGCAAGGCCCCGCGCATGCACCGTTCGGCCAACCGTGAAGCTGAACTGGGCGATGATTTCGACCCAAGCACGCTGGACCTGGCCAACAGCATCGAACGCGTGCTGCACCATCCGGCCGTGGCGAGCAAAAGCTTCCTGATCACCATCGGCGACCGCACCATCACCGGCCTCGTTGCCCGTGACCAAATGGTTGGCCCATGGCAAGTGCCGGTGGCTGACGTTGCCGTCACCGCCACCAGCTTCGACGTGTACACCGGTGAAGCCATGGCCATGGGCGAGCGCACGCCGCTGGCCCTGCTGGACGCACCGGCGTCGGGCCGCATGGCCATTGGTGAAACCCTCACCAACATCGCCGCCTCGCGTATCGGCAAGCTGTCCGACATCAAGCTGTCGGCCAACTGGATGTCCGCTGCCGGTCACCCGGGTGAAGATGCACGCCTGTACGACACGGTTAAAGCCGTCGGCATGGAGCTGTGCCCGGAACTGGGTATCACCATTCCGGTGGGCAAGGACTCCATGTCCATGGCCACCCGTTGGAACGAAGACGGCACCGACAAGAGCGTCACGTCGCCGCTGTCGCTGATCGTCACCGGTTTTGCGCCGGTCACTGACATCCGCCAGACCCTGACCCCGCAACTGCGCATGGACAAGGGCACCACCGACCTGATCCTGATCGACCTGGGCCGTGGCCAGAACCGCATGGGCGCTTCGATCCTGGCGCAAACCCACGGCAAGCTGGGCAAGCAGGCCCCGGACGTCGATGACGCCGAAGACCTCAAAGCCTTCTTCGCCGTGATCCAGGGCCTGAACGCCGACGGCCACCTGTTGGCTTACCACGACCGTTCCGACGGTGGTTTGCTGACCAGCGTTGTCGAAATGGCCTTCGCCGGTCACTGCGGCCTGAACATCGTGCTCGACAGCGTTGCCGAGGATGCTGCCGAAATCAACGGCATCCTGTTCAACGAAGAGTTGGGTGCAGTGATTCAGGTGCGTCAGGACGCCACCCCAGACGTGCTCGCGCAGTTCAGCGCCGCTGGCCTGGCCGAGTGCGTGGCGGTGATTGGCCAGCCGATCAACAACGGCGAAGTTAATATCTCCTTCAACGGCGACACAGTCTTTACCGGTCAGCGCCGCTTGCTGCAACGCCAGTGGGCCGAGACCAGCTACCAGATCCAGCGTCTGCGCGACAACGCCGACTGCGCCGAGCAGGAGTTCGACGTGATCCTGGAAGAAGACAACCCGGGCCTGAGCACCATGCTCAGCTTCGACGTCAACCAGGACATCGCCGCGCCTTACATCAAGAAGGGCATTCGCCCACAGGTTGCCGTACTGCGTGAGCAGGGCGTCAACGGCCAGGTGGAAATGGCAGCAGCGTTCGACCGCGCCGGCTTCAATGCGATCGACGTGCACATGAGCGACATCCTCGCCGGTCGCGTTGACCTCAACGAGTTCAAAGGCCTGGTTGCCTGCGGTGGTTTCTCCTACGGCGACGTGCTGGGTGCCGGTGAAGGCTGGGCCAAGTCGGCCCTGTTCAACAGCCGTGCCCGCGATGCGTTCCAGGGCTTCTTCGAACGCAACGACAGCTTCACCCTGGGTGTGTGCAACGGTTGCCAGATGATGTCCAACCTCAGCGAACTGATCCCGGGCAGCGAGTTCTGGCCGCACTTTGTGCGTAACCGTTCCGAGCAGTTCGAAGCCCGTGTTGCCATGGTGCAGGTGCAGGAGTCCAACTCGATCTTCCTGCAGGGCATGGCCGGTTCGCGCATGCCAATCGCCATCGCCCACGGTGAAGGCCACGCCGAATTCAGCAGCGAAGAAGCGCTGCTTGAAGCCGACCTGTCCGGCACTGTAGCCCTGCGTTTCGTCGACAACCACGGCAAGGTCACCGAAAGCTACCCGGCCAACCCGAACGGCTCGCCACGCGGGATCACCGGCCTTACCAGCCGCGACGGTCGCGTGACCATCATGATGCCGCACCCGGAACGCGTATTCCGCGCCGTGCAAAACTCGTGGCGCCCGGAAGAGTGGAGCGAAGACGGCGCCTGGATGCGCATGTTCCGCAACGCTCGCGTGTGGGTGAACTAAGGCCGTGTACAAGCTCGCCTTCTTCGTGCCCGACAGCCATGTGGAGACGGTAAAAACCGCCGTCTTCGCAGCCGGCGGCGGGCGCATCGGCGACTACGACAGCTGCGCCTGGCAAGTGCTGGGCCAGGGCCAATTCCGCGCGTTGGACGGCAGTCAGCCGTTTATCGGGCAGGTGGGCCAGGTTGAAGTGGTTGAAGAGTGGAAGGTTGAGTTGGTGGTGGCAGATGAATTGATCGTGGCCGCTGTGGCTGCTTTGAAACTCAGTCACCCGTATGAGACTCCGGCGTATGAGGTGTGGCAGTTGGCGGATTTTTGATTCGTGGGCTGTATAAACAAGAAACCCGCTGGGCCCGTTTGGTCAGCGGGTTTTTTGTTGGTTTTAAGTGCCAATCGCAGGCAAGCCAGCTCCCACATTTGACCCCGTTGTCAGACCGTACATCAATCCCATGTGGGAGCTGGCTTGCCTGCGATGGCGTCGGCGCAAGCGCCTCAGAACTTTCCGACAAGCCTTTCAGGTTGTCCGTCGGAACTCGCACAACTAACCTTCTCGAGTCGCTGCCAATTCAGTGACCGGGACTGCAAGCCTGAAAAGTCACTAGGAGCCTATTCCATATGGAGTTTAATGATGATCAGCGACAACTTGCTAACTGGTTCAATCTCATCTCAAGCCGAGTCCCGCCAAGCTGGTGATTCACCGTCCGACCAGATCTTCACCGTACTACCCAGTCTGAACACCGAAACCCTGCTCGCCAATGCCTCCCAAGACCTGGCATCCGTACAGGCACTGGCGGGTAATCTGGCTTTTGAAATCGACGGCCCGCACCGTGATGCGGTGCTGGGGATTCATCGGATGGTAGAGGGTATTCAGTTGATGGTGGATCGAGTACTGGATCTACACGAAGTACCCACCAGTAACTGAATACACCACACTCTGTGGCGAGGGAGCTTGCTCCCGCTGGAGTGCGAAGCGCTCCCAGGATTTTTGGGGCCGCTGCGCAGCCCAGCGGGAGCAAGCTCCCTCGCCACAGGGGAAATCAGGCGTTGATCCGGCGAGTCACCAACCGCTCCAACGCTTCACCCAACCCGGACGCCTTGTCACCCATCAACAAGTGCCAAACACCGCTTTCAAGTTGACTCACACCCTGGCAACCCAGCGCAGTGAGCTGAGCTTCTGACAATCTCGAGTCATCCCCCAACTCCACCCGCAGCCGGGTCATTGCCACCGCTTCCAGATGCCGTACATTCCCCCGGCCACCCAGCGCATTCAGCCATTGCTCGGCCTCCTGCACATTCACCACCACCGGCTTATCCACAGGTGCCACCGCTACAGGCACTGCTGCAACAAATCCCGGCATCGCCAAGCGAATCTCATCGGCAATGCTATCGGCCATCGGCCCAACCACCACCTGCAAACTGCCGCCGTTACCCGGGCGCACTACAGCCATGGCACCCAGCGCTTTCAGTTCAGCATCCACCGCCTTGTTGCGATCCACCATGTCCAAGCGCAGGCGCGTAGTGCAAGCGCCGACACTGAGCAGGTTCTGCGCACCACCCAACGCCTGGATATAAGCCGTCGCACGCTGGTTATCGCTCATCGCTTCAGCCTGCACCACCTGGATGTCTTCACGGCCCGGCGTCTTCAGGTTGAAGCGGCGGATGCAGTAGCTGAACACCGTGTAGTAGATCACCGAGTAGGCCAGGCCTACCGGTACCACCAACCAGCCATTGGTGGACTTGCCCCAGCCCAGCACCATGTCGATAAACCCACCGGAGAAGGTAAAGCCCAGGTGGATATTCAGCAGGTCGGTGACCGCCATCGACAGGCCGGTGAGCAGCGCGTGAATCAGGTACAGGAAGGGCGCCAGGAACATGAAGGCAAATTCAATCGGCTCGGTCACCCCGGTGAGGAACGAGGTCAGCGCCATCGACAGGAAGATCCCGCCCATCACTTTGCGCCGCTCAGGCAACGCATTGCGGTACATCGCCAGACACGCCGCGGGCAGGCCGAACAGCATCACCGGGAACATGCCGGTCATGAACTGGCCGCCTTTGGGGTCGCCGGCAAAGTAGCGGGTCAGGTCGCCCGTGACCACCGCGCCGGTTACCGGGTCGGTGAAGCTGCCGAACACGAACCACGCCATATTGTTGAGGATGTGATGCAAGCCAGTGACGATCAGCAGGCGGTTGAACACGCCAAACACGAACGCACCGAGGCTGCCGCTTTCCATCAACAGCACGCCGAAGCTGTTGATGCCGTGCTGGATCGGGGGCCAGATCAGGCCGAAAATCACGCCCAGGCCCACCGCGCTGAACCCGGTGACAATCGGCACAAACCGCCGCCCACCGAAGAACGCCAGGTATTCCGGCAACTTGATGTCCTTGAAGCGGTTGTACAGCCCACCGGCCATCAAGCCGCTGGCGATACCGGCGAGCATGCCCATGTTGATGGTGGTGTCCATCACCTTGAGCGTGGAGATCATCACCAGGTAACCAATCGCCCCGGCCAGGCCCGCAGTGCCGTTGTTGTCACGGGCAAAACCCACGGCGATGCCGATGGCGAAGATCAGCGCCAGGTTGGCGAAGATCGCCTGGCCGGCGTCGTGCATCACCGCGATGTTGAGCAAGTCGGTGTCGCCCAGGCGCAGCAGCAAGCCGGCGATTGGCAGGATCGCAATCGGCAGCATTAGGGCGCGGCCCAGGCGTTGCAGGCCTTCGATAAAGTGTTGGTACATGGCGTGTCTCCCTATTCTTGTTGTTTTCAGCTCAGCGGCCAGTGGTGTTGACAGGCTTGGCGAACGGCCTGGGCGCTGCTCAGGTTGAGCAGTTCCTGGCTCAGCTGCCGGCATTGCGCCGCGTCCAGATGGCGAACGCGGTCCTTGATCTCTCCGACCTGCGGCGGGCTCACCGACAGCTCGGTGACGCCCAGGCCGACCAGTACCGGCGTGGCCAGCGGGTCAGAAGCCAACGCACCGCACACGCCGACCCAACGCCCGTGCTTCGCCGCACCGGCGCAGGTGTGCGCGATCAGTCGCAGCAAGGCCGGGTGCAGCGCATCGACGCGCGCGGCCAAGCCTGCGTGGTCGCGGTCCATGGCCAGGGTGTACTGGGACAGGTCATTGGTGCCGATGGACAAAAAGTCCGCATGTTCGGCCAGCTGTTCAGCCATCAGCGCAGCGGCGGGCACTTCGATCATCACCCCCAGTTCGGGGCGCTGGCTCAAACCCAACTCGGCGCACAGTTCATCCAGGCGCTGGCGAATCTGCAGCAGTTCATCCACCTCGCTGACCATCGGCAACAGGATGCGACAACGCGCCAGCGGCGAGACTTGCAGCAGGGCACGCAGTTGCTGGTCGAGCAATTCCGGACGCACTTGGGCCATGCGAATGCCGCGCAGGCCCAACACCGGGTTGGCCTCGATCGGCAGCGGCAAATAGTCGAGCTGCTTGTCGCCGCCCACGTCGATGGTGCGGATGATCACCGACTTGTCGCCCATGGCATCCAATACGGCCTGATAAGCCTGACGCTGTTCCTGCTCATCCGGCGCGGTACGGCGGTCGACGAAGAGGAATTCGGTGCGTAGAAGGCCGACGCCATCGGCACCGTTTTCAAACGCCACTTGGGCCTCGCTGCTGGAGGCAACATTGGCGGCGATTTCAATGTTCACACCGTCGCGGGTGCGTGCCGGTTGTTGCGCCTGGGCCTGTTGCTGCTGGCGACGCAGTTTTTGCGCGTCGCGTATCTGGTGCACTTCAGCATGGCGCGCATCGGTAGGGGCCAGTTCCAGGCGGCCATTGATGGCGTCCAGCACCACGCGCTGGCCCTGAGGCACATCCAATACCTCGGCACCGAGGGCGACCACGCAGGGTAAGCCTTTCCCCCGAGCAAGTATCGCGACGTGGGAGGTGGCGCCGCCTTCGGCCATGCAGATACCGGCGGCCTGCTGTTCACTCAGTTGCAGCAAGTCTGACGGGGTCAGTTCATGGGCGCTGACAATCGATCCGGCGGGTAACTCAAAGTGCCAGGCCTCACCCAGCAAGGCCCGCAATACGCGTTGTTGCAGGTCGCGAAGATCGTTGGCGCGCTCGGCAAACAACGGCTTGCCCAACGCCAACAGCACGGCGCACTGGGCCTGGATCGCATCACGCCAGGCGTGGGTGGCAGCGCTGCCGTGGGCGATGGCGTCGGTGGCCGCTTCCAGCAGCGCCGGGTCTTCGAGCAGTGCAAGGTGAGCGGCGAAGATGTCTTCTTCCTCGACATTCTTGCGTTGGCGGGCATGCTCGAGGGTGCTGCGGATTTCGTCACGCACCTGCTCCAGTGCCGTGTCGAGGCGCTGCTGTTGTTCGTCGGCGCTATGGTTACCGGTGTCTTCGGGCAGCTCGATGCCGGACAGGCGGAACAGTGGCCCGCACACCAGGCCGGGTGCTGCACACACGCCTTGCAGCACATCGGCTTCCACACTGGCGCGACGTGGCGCAGCAGTGGCTACCGGGGCGTGATGGGCTTCGCTGACCGCCACGGATAGCGCCGCGACCAGCCCTTGCAACGCCGCCTCTGCGTCTTGGCCACGGCAACTCACCCGCACTTCGTCGCCTTCGCCGATGCCCAGTCCCATCAAGCCAATCAGGCTGTCGCACGACGCCGATTTATCAGCGAAGTGCAGGTGCGACTGGCTGCTGAAACCCTGGGCGGTCTTGCGGATCAGGGCGGCAGGGCGTGCATGCAAACCGCCTCGATGGGTAATGCGTACGCTGGCGCTGGCCTCGAAGCTGGAGTTATCCACAGCTGCTTGGGCGGTGGCGGTGGTGCGCGCAGCAATCTGCAACAACGGCTCACCGATCTTGACCGTCTTCAGCGCCACGGGCGTCAGCTCAAAGCGGTCACTGTTGGTCAGGATGATCAGGCTCACCAGGCTCTTGCACTGGCGCGCGATGCGGTCCAGATCAAACTGCACTAACGGCTGACCCTCGCTCACCCGTGCGCCGTCCTTCACCAGCAAGGCAAAGCCTTCGCCATTGAGTTCCACGGTGTCGATGCCCACGTGCATCAATACTTCTGCACCGTTATCGGCGCGGATGGTCAGCGCATGGCCGGTGCGCGCGACGTGGATGATCACGCCGTCACAGGGCGCGTGCAGGCAGTCGTTCAACGGGTCGATAGCGAGACCGTCGCCCATGGCGCCGCTGGCGAACACTTCGTCGGGGACGCGGTTCAGGTCCAGCACCGGCCCACTCAAGGGGGCGCTAAGGGTCAATGGATTATTGTTGTTGGGCATGGGCACGGTACTCATCAGGAAAACGCCGCTTTAGTGCGTGCGGGTGACTTTGCTCAGGTGGCGCGGCTGGTCCGGGTCCATGCCCCGTGCCTCAGCAAGGCCTGCGGCCATCACGTAGAAGCTCTGGATAGCCAGGATCGGGTCCAGGCTCGGGTGTTCGGCGCGGCTCAGCGTCAGGTCGCGTTCGGCGATATCGTCCGGCGCAGCCAGCAGCACGCGTGCGCCGCGTTGGCGCATATCGGCGGCCAGGCTCAACAGGCCGGCCTGCTCGGCGCCGCGGGGGGCGAACACCAGTAGGGGGTAGTTCTCGTCGATCAAGGCCATCGGCCCGTGGCGCACTTCGGCGCTGCTGAAGGCTTCGGCCTGGATCGCCGAGGTTTCCTTGAGCTTGAGCGCGGCTTCCTGGGCGATGGCAAACCCGGCGCCACGGCCGATCACCATCAAGCGCTGGCTGCCTTTGAGGGCGTCGACGGCCAGGCGCCAATCCTGTCTGGCGGCGTCACGCAGGCCCTCGGGCAAGGCCTGACAGGCTTGCAGCAAGTCGGCTTCTTGATTCCAGTGGCCGATCAACTGTGCACTGGCGCTGAGGGTGGCGATAAAGCTCTTGGTGGCGGCCACGCTGAGTTCCGGCCCGGCGCACAGCGGCACGTGGAACTCGCAGGCGGCTTCCAGCGGTGAGTCTTCGGCATTGACCAGGGAGATGCTCAAGGCACCACGCTTGCGCAACAAGCGCAGACTGTTGACCAGGTCCGGGCTCTGCCCCGATTGGGAGAAACCAAACGCTACCTGGCCGCTGACTTTCATCGGCGCCTGCAACAGGGTCACCACCGACATCGGCAGCGACGCCACCGGAATGCCCACGTGTTGCATGGCCAGGTAGGCGAAGTAACTGGCGGCGTGGTCGGAGCTGCCGCGGGCGATGGTCATCGCCACTTGCGGCGGCTGGCGGCGCAGGCGGCCGGCGACTTCTTCCAGCATCGGGTCCAGGCGCTGCAGTTGGGCCGCGACGGCGTCGCAGGAGGCCAGGGCCTCTTCAAGCATTTTTGAAGTCAATGGTGTCTCCTTCGACCATTACGTCGGTGAGTGTCAGGGAGCGGTCCAGGCGCACGCAGTCGGCAAAGCTGCCCGGTTGCAGGCGGCCGCGTTCTTCCAGGCCCAGGTAGTCCGCAGGAAATTGCGACAGGCGTTGCGAGGCTTCACTGATGGGCAGGCCGATTTTCACCAGGTTGCGCAGCGCCTGATCCATGGTCAGCGTGCTGCCGGCCAGGGTGCCGTCGGCCAGGCGCACGCCGCCCAGGCATTTGGTCACGGTGTGGCTGCCCAGCTTGTACTCTCCGTCGGGCATGCCGGCGGCGGCGGTGGAGTCGGTGACGCAATACAGGCACGGGATCGAGCGCAGGGCCACGCGCATGGCGCCGGGGTGCACGTGCAGCAAGTCCGGGATCAGCTCGGCGTACTGGGCGTGGGCCAGCGCGGCGCCGACGATGCCGGGTTCGCGGTGATGCAGCGGGCTCATGGCGTTGTACAAATGGGTGAAACTGGTGGCGCCAGCGGCCAGGGCGGCAACGCCTTCTTCATAGCTGCCCAGGGTGTGGCCGATCTGCATGCGCACGCCGCGTTGGCTGAGGGCGCGAATCAGGCCGTCGTGGCCGGCGATTTCCGGGGCGATGGTGATCACCCGGATTGGCGCCAGGCGCAGGTAGGCTTCCACTTCTTGCATCAACGCGGTGTGGGCGAAGTTGGGTTGGGCGCCGAGTTTTCCCGGATTGATGTAGGGGCCTTCCAGGTGCACGCCGAGTACGCGGGCGCTGCCGGCTGGCCGCTGTTCGCAGAACGTGCCGAGCTCACCGAGCACGCGGGAAATTTCTTCCACCGGCGCCGTCATGGTGGTGGCCAGCAGCGAGGTGGTGCCAAAACGCACGTGGGTACGGGTAATGGTCTCGAAGGCGCTCGCACCTTCCATGATGTCGGCGCCGCCACCGCCATGCACATGCAGGTCGATAAAGCCCGGCAACAGGTAGGGCAGGTCGTTGTCGGCCGGGTCGCACGGCGTGCCGTCAATGGCGACAACCTTGCCGTGCTCATGCACCAAGCGACCACGCATCCAGCCGCTGGGCGTGAGGATATTGTCTTCAGTCATGGGCAGTTCTCTAAGTTCGCATTCAGGCGGAGTAGTCATGGCGGCGCAGCTCTGCGACAAAGTCGTAGTAGTCGTTGCGGCAGTAGGTGTCGGTGATCTCAATCGGCGTGTTGTCGGCGGTGTAGCCCACGCGGGTCATCAGCAGCATGGCGGTGCCGGGGGCGATGCCGACCAGCGCGGCGAACTCATCCGAGGCATTGATCGCCTGGATATGCTGCAAGGCGCGCACGATGGGCTTGCCGATGCTTTCCAAGTATTCGTACAACGAATTGCCGATGGCCTGGGGATGGGGCAGCACCGAGGCCGGCATGGCGGTCATTTCAATCGCCATCACCGTGTCGTCGGCTTTGCGCAGGCGCTTGAGGCGCGCCACTTTGTCGGTGGGCGACAGGCCCAGGCGGATCAGTTCTTCATGGGTCGGCGGGGTGATGTCGCGCTCCAGCCACTGAGACGTCGGCACAAACCCCTTGAGCCGCAGCATCTCGCTGAACCCCGACAGGCGCGACAAGGGTTGTTCCAGGCGCGGCGTGATGAAAGTGCCGGAGCCTTGGCTGCGACGGATCAGCCCTTGAGCCAGCAACACTTCCAGCGCTTTACGGGCGGTGACCCGCGAGATGCTCAATTGCTCGCTGAGGGCGCGTTCCGAAGGCAGGGCCTGTTCGGATTTCCACTGGCCGGCATGGATCGCTGCTTCAAGGCTGCGGGCCAGTTGCAGGTACAGCGGCGTGGATTGCTTGTCGTCGGGGCGCAGGGCCAGGATGGGATTCATCTGTCAGGTTTCCGATGCGTTATTGGAATGTTGTCGCCCGGTAATGGCCGAAAACTAATACCACTTAAATACCATGTCAATGCTGCCAAAACGGTGAAAATCCCGGTTTCAGGGCACTTTAATGGGGCTTGGTATCAAGTGGTATTAGAGAGGTCTTTGTGGCGCGCACAAGTGCAGGGTCCCGCGCGGTGAACTGGTATTCACCGGCAGGCGCTGCCTGGGGCAGGAATTATTTTCGAATTATTTTACGAACGGCACGCGATTACGGCCGAATCTCGATGAGGGTGCCGTCTTTGACCAGGTTCCACACTTCGCGCATATCCACATTGCGCATGCCGATGCAGCCGTCGGTCCAGTCCAGGGTGTGGAACCACTGTTCCGGGTAGTCTTCGGTGTCGGGGGTGCCGTGGATCATGATCATGCTGCCCGGCTTTACGCCTTCGCGGCGGGCGCGGGCGGCGTCGCTGATGTTCGGGTAGGAAATGTGCATGGCCAGGTTGAAGCGGTCGCTGGTCTTGCGCCAGTCGATCCAGTAGAGGCCTTCGGGCGTGCGGCGGTCACCTTCGATCAGCTTGTGGCCCTTGGGGTTCTTGCCCAGGGAGATGCGATAGGTCTTGAACGGCTTGCCGTCGTTGATCAGCTGCAGCTGGTGGGCGGACTTGAGCACCAGGACTTTCTCGACCGTTTTACCGCCAAGGGTTTGCACCGTGGAGGCCGGGGACAGCGTGGCGAACGACAGGCAGATCAGAGCAAGCAACCAACGCATTGAAACGGTATCCCTTTGGCGACATTGGCCGGCTTGTTATTGGGCGGGCTTGGACAGCGGTGGCACAGATTCGCTACGTACCGGGTATGCCTGTTGGCGACGGTCAGCGAAGAAGCATTCTAAGGTACGCCCGACCGTGCGGAAAGCCAGCTCGGACCAAGGGATATCGGCTTCGTCGAACAACCTCACTTCCAGGCTTTCCTGGCCAGCGGCAAAGTCCAGGTCGATCAGTTCGGCGCGGTAGAAGATATGCACCTGGCTGATGTGCGGCACATTGATCAGGGTATAGAGGCTCAGGTTGCGCACCCGGGCGCAGGCTTCTTCCAGGGTTTCACGCATGGCCGCCTGCTCGACGGTTTCGCCGTTTTCCATAAAGCCTGCGGGCAGGGTCCAGTAACCCAGGCGTGGCTCGATGGCGCGGCGGCACAACAGCACTTGGTCGCCCCACACCGGCACGGTACCGGCGACGATATTGGGGTTCTGGTAATGAATGGTCGAGCAGTGGTCGCATACATAGCGCAGGCGTGCGTCGCCTTCGGGAATGCGTTGGGTCACCGGTTTGCCGCACTGGCTGCAGAAATTCATGCTGGGGTTCCTGGACAATGGGCACATCTTGGCTTGGTGCCGGGCGTTCCTGCAAGTTGTCGTTTAGCGACAGCCCTGCGGTTTTGGGGTTGGGCGCGTGCACGCTTTGGTGCATGATGCAAGGTAGCCAACAGACCGAGATGACTCATGCTGGACGAGCTACTTCGCCGGGTAAGCAACCACACCCCCCATACCCTGGAAACCGACGGGCGTTTCCCCGAGGCTGCGGTGCTGGTGCCGATTACCCGCAGTGACGAACCCGAGCTGATCCTGACCCTGCGCGCCAGCGGCCTGTCGACCCACGGTGGCGAAGTGGCCTTTCCCGGCGGGCGCCGCGACCCTGAAGACCCGGACCTGATCTTTACCGCCTTGCGCGAAGCCGAAGAAGAAATCGGCCTGCCGCCGGGGCTGGTTGAGGTCATAGGCCCGTTGAGCCCGCTGATTTCCCTGCACGGCATCCGCGTAACGCCCTATGTAGGTGTGATCCCCGATTACGTCGAATACCTGGCCAACGACGCCGAGATTGCCGCCGTTTTCAGCGTGCCTTTGGATTTTTTCCGACAGGACCCACGCGAACATACCCACCGCATTGATTACCAGGGCCGTAGTTGGTACGTGCCAAGCTACAGGTTCGGCGAATACAAAATCTGGGGGCTGACAGCGATCATGATCGTCGAGCTGATCAACCTGCTCTATGACGATGCCAAGATCAGCCTGCACCAGCCGCCCAAGAGCTTCATCAATCTATAAGCCATCGTTCAAATGGCATGCCGTGAGGAAAAACCATGAAATACCGCCTGGGCGACGCCCGCGTCGAGACCCATCCCGACAGTTGGGTTGCACCGAATGCCACGCTGGTGGGCAAGGTCAAGCTGGAGGAGGGCGCCAACGTCTGGTTCAACGCGGTGTTGCGTGGCGATAACGAGCTGATCCTGATCGGCAAGAACAGCAACGTGCAGGACGGCAGCGTGATGCACACCGACATGGGCTACCCGCTGACCCTCGGCACCGGCGTGACCATTGGCCATAACGCCATGCTGCATGGCTGCACCGTTGACGACTACAGCCTGATCGGTATCAACGCAGTGATCCTCAATGGCGCCAAGATCGGCAAGCACTGCATCATCGGCGCCAACTCGCTGATCGGTGAGGGCAAGGAAATTCCTGACGGCTCGCTGGTCATGGGCTCGCCAGGCAAGGTGGTGCGTGAGCTGACCGAGGCGCAAAAGCGCATGCTCGAAGCCAGCGCCGCGCACTATGTGCATAACTCGCAGCGTTACGCGCGGGATCTGGTTGAGCAGGAAGAATGAGTACGGTTGAACGGCCTGTTGCCTCGCCGTGCGTGAGTATTTGCGCACTGGACGACGACGATATCTGCACCGGCTGTCAGCGCAATGTGGATGAGATTACGCGCTGGAGCCGCATGGACAACGCCGAGCGCCGGCTGGTGCTGGGGTTGTGCCATGAGCGGGCGGTGGCGAGTGGGATAGTGTGGATGACCCCTGGGAAATCTGGCGCCTGACAGGCCGCCATCGCAGGCAAGCCAGCTCCCACCCTTGATGTGTGAATACCTTCAAATGTGGGAGCTGGCTTGCCTGCGATGAGGCCCTGCCAGACGACATCCTTGTAATTGTGTACCCTGTGCGGCATTGCCCACAGGTCCATCCTCCATGTTTTTCCTGATCGCCTATATCAGCAGCGTCGTGCTGATCAACTTCGCCTTCTCCACCGCCCCACACCTGGACGTCATCTGGTCCGCCTGGGGTGGCCTGGTATTTATCCTGCGCGACATGGTGCAAACCCGCTTCGGCCATGGCGCAATCATCGCCATGCTCGCGGCGCTGGTGCTCTCCTATATCACCTCCGACCCGTCCATTGCCCTGGCCAGTGCCACGGCGTTTGCGGTGTCCGAGTGCATCGACTGGCTGGTGTTCAGCATCACCAAGCGCCCGCTGCATGACCGCCTGTGGATAAGTTCGGCGCTGAGCATTCCCCTCGATACCTTTATCTTTTTCGGCCTGATCGGCGCACTGACCCCAGCGGTGGCGGGCACGGCGTTGGTGTCCAAGTTCGCCGGTGTCACCGTGGTCTGGCTGATCATGGCCTGGCGCATCCGCCGGCGGGCTGTCGCCAACTGAGGCCAATTTTTACAGTTCATGTAAAATGCCCGCCTTTCTCCCCCATGATCCGCTCCCCTGAGGACCTGAGATGACCCGAATCGGAACTCCATTGTCGCCAACCGCGACCCGCGTTTTGCTGTGTGGCTGCGGTGAGCTGGGCAAGGAAGTGGTAATCGAACTGCAGCGCCTGGGCGTTGAAGTGATTGCCGTGGATCGCTACGCCAATGCGCCGGCCATGCAGGTGGCGCACCGTAGCCATGTGATCAACATGCTCGACGGGGCCGCATTGCGTGCGGTGATCGAGGCGGAGAAGCCGCATTTCATCGTGCCGGAAATCGAAGCCATCGCCACCGCCACTCTGGTGGAACTGGAGGCCGAAGGCTTTACCGTCATCCCGACCGCCCGTGCCACGTCGCTGACCATGAACCGTGAAGGCATCCGTCGCCTGGCCGCCGAAGAACTGGACCTGCCGACCTCGCCGTACCACTTCGCCGATACCTTCGAAGATTACAGCAAGGCCGTCCAGGACCTGGGCTTTCCGTGCGTGGTCAAGCCGGTGATGAGTTCGTCGGGCAAGGGCCAGAGCCTGTTGCGCAGCGCCGACGACGTGCAGAAAGCCTGGGACTACGCCCAAGAAGGCGGGCGTGCCGGCAAGGGTCGGGTGATCATCGAAGGCTTTATCGACTTCGACTACGAAATCACCCTGCTGACCGTGCGTCACATCGGCGGTACCACTTTCTGCGCGCCGGTGGGCCATCGCCAGGAGAAGGGCGACTATCAGGAGTCCTGGCAGCCGCAGGCCATGAGCCCGATTGCCCTGGCAGAGTCCGAGCGCGTTGCCAAAGCCGTGACCGAAGCCTTGGGCGGCCGTGGCTTGTTTGGCGTGGAATTGTTCATCAAGGGCGATCAGGTGTGGTTCAGCGAAGTGTCGCCGCGCCCCCATGACACCGGCCTGGTGACCCTGATTTCCCAAGACCTGTCGCAGTTTGCCTTGCACGCACGCGCCATCCTCGGCCTGCCGATCCCGTTGATCCGTCAATTCGGGCCTTCGGCGTCGGCGGTGATCCTGGTGGAAGGGCAGTCGACCCAGACGGCGTTTGCCAACCTCGGCGCTGCGTTGAGCGAGCCGGATACGGCGTTGCGTCTGTTTGGCAAGCCTGAAGTGAATGGCCAGCGCCGTATGGGCGTGGCGCTGGCGCGGGACGAGTCGATTGAAGCGGCTCGTGCCAAGGCGACACGTGCTTCCCAAGCAGTTGTTGTAGAGCTCTAAGCCGCCACGCTCGTTCCCACGCTTTGCGTGGGAATGCCTCTTGTGACGCGCTGCGTCGCGCTTGGGGACGCAGAGCGTCCCTAACTGCATTCCCACGCAGAGCGTGGGAACGAGCATGGGGTCAGGCGACCTTGTTCAAGTCGTTATCCCGCGTCTCTTTCAGGCACAGCACCGCAATCAAACTCAGCAACGCTGCTGCCGATACATATCCCCCGACATAACTCAAACCACCCATCGCCACCAGCTTGGTCGCGAAGAACGGCGCCGCCGAGGCCCCCACGATCCCACCCAGGTTATACGCTGCCGATGCACCGGTATAACGCACGCGGGTCGGGAACAGTTCTGGCAGCAGCGCGCCCATCGGTGCGAAGGTCACGCCCATCAAAAACAGCTCCAACGCCAGAAACAGCGCCACGGCCCAGGTCGAGCCATGGGTCAGCAGAGGCTCCATGGTAAAGCCCGACAGAATCGCCAGGACCGCGCCGACGATCAGCACCGGCTTGCGCCCGTAGCGATCACTGGCCAAGGCGGCCAATGGCGTTGCCAGTCCCATGAACAGCACCGCAAAGCACAGCAGGCCGAGGAAGGTTTCACGGCTGTAGCCCAAGGTGGAAACGCCGTAGCTCAACGAAAACGCGGTGGTGATATAGAACAGCGCATAGCACACCACCATCGACGCGGCGCCCAGCAGTACCGGCAGCCAATGCTGGCTGAACAGTTCTACCAGCGGCACTTTCACTGGTTTTTCCTTGGCCACTGCATTGGCGAACACCGGCGTCTCATGCAACTTGAGGCGTGCGTACAGGCCCACCATCACCAGTGCGGCGCTGAGGATGAACGGAATGCGCCAGCCCCAGCTGCGAAATTGCTCGTCATTCAGGCTCATGGCCAAAATCAGGAACAAACCGTTGGCCGCCAGGAAGCCTATCGACGGGCCCAGTTGCGGGAACATGCCGAACCAGGCGCGCTTGCCCTTGGGAGCATTCTCGGTCGCCAGCAAGGCCGCGCCGCCCCATTCTCCGCCAAGGCCCAGGCCCTGGCCGAAGCGCAATACGCACAAGAGGATCGGTGCCCAGGCACCGATGCTGTCGTAGCCCGGCAGCAAGCCGATCAGGGTAGTACATACACCCATCAGTAGCAGTGAAGCCACCAGGGTTGATTTACGGCCGATACGGTCACCGAAGTGACCGAACAACGCCGACCCCAGAGGGCGGGCGATAAAAGCGATACCGAAGGTCAGGAACGATGCCAGCATCTGCGCGGTGCCGGAGGTCTGTGGGAAGAACACCGGGCCAATCACCAGGGCGGCAGCCGTGGCGTAGATGTAGAAATCGTAGAACTCAATGGCGGTGCCGACGATGCTCGCGGTGGCGACGCGGGCGGTCGAGTTGGCAGGTGCGGCGCTCGCAGCCTCTTGGTAGGTGGTGCTCATGACGTTATCCCTGACGGTTATTGCGCGTTTGGACGCGGATTATTATTGGTCGAACACCCATGGATCAGGGCTGTGCGCGGGGCGGCTCGGGATGGGAGCAAACACCGGTCGGACATGGTAAGGCGGTGCCAGGACACGCTGGGTGCGGGTAGCACGCGGTCGGGCGGGGCTTGGGTAAGCCGCTGGGATTATAGGAAGGGGGCTAAGGATCCAACAAGGGGCTGGTGAGGATCTATGGCCTGGAACTGGATCAATGTGGGAGCTGGCTTGCCTGCGATAGCATCACCTCGGTTCAACTGAAGGACCGAGTCGCCTGCATCGCAGGCAAGCCAGCTCCCACATTGACCGGGTTGAGCCTGCTGAGGTCAGGCGGCCACCGGCACACGGCTGGTATGCCAGATCAACACCTTGCTCACCCGGTTGTCCTCGGTCTCGAGGATTTCCAGGCGATAGCGGCCGACTTTCAGGCATACCGCGCAATCGGGAATGGTTTCCAGCGCTTCGGTCACCAGGCCGTTGAGGGTCTTGGGGCCGTCGCTGGGCAGGTGCCAGCCCAGGCTTTTGTTCAGTTCGCGGATCGAGGCGGCGCCGTCGATGATGTAGCGACCATCGGGCTGGGCTTCGATATGCGGGTTATCCACCGCCTGATCGCTTTCGAATTCGCCGACGATCTCTTCCAGAATATCTTCCAGAGTGACAATGCCCAGCACTTCACCGTACTCGTCCACCACCATGCCCAGGCGCCGCTGCTGTTTGTGGAAATTCAGCAGTTGCAGCTGCAACGGCGTGCTTTCCGGCACGAAGTAAGGCTCGTGGCAGGCGGCGAGCAGGGCCTCTTTGGTCAGGCTGGCGTCGGGCAGCAGGTGTTGGACCTGCCGGGTATTGAGCACGGCCTGCACCTGGTTGATGTCGCTGTGGAACACGGGCAGGCGGGTGCGCGGCGAGGTGCGCAACTGTTCGATGATGTCTTCTATCGACTCATCAAGGTTGATGCCGTCCACTTCGCTGCGCGGCACCAGGATGTCGTTGACCGTGATGTTGTCCAGGGCATGGATACCGGGCAGGCCGGGAGTGCGGTCGGCGTCGGTGTCGGGCTCTGGGTCGTCATCATGGTCGGGCAGGGGCTCGTCGCTGTTTTTCACCATGCCGGCTTTGCGCGCAAACGGGCGCAATAACAGCTGGCTGATGCCATTGAGCAGCCAGGCCAGCGGGTAAAGGATTTTCAGCGGCACGCCCAGCAAGGTATTGCCAAAGCCCAGCACTGCTTGGGGGTGACGGGTAGCCAGGGTGCGGGGCAGGTAGTCGGCCAGCACCAGCAGCCCTGCGCAGGAAATCAGCCAGCCTAGCCAGGGCCCGTTCTCTGCCCAGGCATAGATCGCCAGCAGGGTGCAGAGAATCACCACGGCGGCGCGGCACAGGCTGTTGCACAGGATCAGGCTATGGCGCGGGAAGCTCAGGCGTGCGGCCGCCTTGTCGCCCTGGCGTGTGCCAGGGCGTAGGGCCAGCAGGTGTTGTTGCGCGGCTTCAATGGCGGTAAACAGTGCTGCCCATAGAATCAGCAGGGCAATTACGGCGAGCATCGGCCCTAAGGGCAAGTTGTCCATGATCACTGCCCGTCAGATATGCAGGATGTATTCGCGAACCAGCTTGCTGCCGAAATAGGCCAGCATCAACAGGCAGAAACCAGCCAGGGTCCAGCGGATGGCCTTGTGCCCACGCCAGCCGAGGCGGTTGCGCCCCCACAGCAGCACGCTGAACACGACCCAGGCCAGGCACGCCAGCAAGGTTTTATGCACCAGGTGCTGGGCAAACAGGTTTTCGACGAACAGCCAGCCTGAGATCAGCGACAGTGACAGCAGGGTCCAGCCGGCCCACAGGAACCCGAACAGCAGGCTTTCCATGGTTTGCAGCGGCGGGAAGTTCTTGATCAGCCCGGACGGGTGCTTGTGCTTGAGCTGGTGATCCTGCAGCAGCAGGAGCAGGGCCTGGAACACCGCGATGGTGAACATGCCGTAGGCGAGGATCGACAGCAGGATGTGGGCGAGGATGCCCGGCTCCTCGTCGATCACCTGTACGGTGCCGGTGGGGGTGAACTGCGCCAGCAGCACCGTGAGCATTCCCAGGGGGAATAGCAGCACCAGCAGGTTCTCCACCGGAATCCGGTAGCAGGCCAGCAGCGTCAGCGCGATGACGGCCGCGGCGATCAGGCTGGCGGCGCTGAAAAAGTCCAGGCCCAGGCCGACCGGGGTCATCAGGTGGGTGAACAGGCTGGCGGCATGGGCCAGCAGGGCCAGCACGCCAAGGCCGACGAGCAGACGTTTGTCCGCTTTGGTGCCTTGGGCCAGACGAGTGCCCTGATAGAGAGTCGCAGCGGCATACAAAATGGCGGCGGCGAGGCTGGGTAGCAAACTGGGTGACAAGGGGAGCATAAATCCTGGTAGGCAAGCCCGAAAGGCGTTGAGTTTGGCACACACCTGCGTTGCACGAAAGACTCCCGGGCCAGACAGCGGGTGTGCATGGGCGCAGTCTTCGCTATAATCCGCGACCTGCCCACGCCGCAGGCTCGGCGAACGCTGTTTTTAATAGCGATTTCCCCCAGCCTGGGCCGCCATTACCTCGGTCTACCTGCATTTCGATGAATAGGGCCTGAAAGGATCGCGCATGTTTGAAAACTTGACTGACCGTCTCTCGCAGACGCTGCGCCACGTTACCGGCAAGGCCAAGCTGACCGAGGACAATATTAAAGACACCCTGCGTGAAGTGCGCATGGCGTTGCTGGAAGCCGACGTGGCTTTGCCGGTGGTGAAGGACTTCGTCAACTCGGTCAAGGAGCGTGCGGTCGGCACCGAAGTGTCCCGCAGCCTGACCCCGGGCCAGGCCTTTGTGAAGATCGTCCAGGCCGAACTCGAAAGCCTGATGGGCGCGGCCAACGAAGACCTGAACCTCAGTGCCGTGCCGCCAGCCGTCGTGCTGATGGCGGGTCTGCAAGGTGCGGGTAAAACCACCACCGCCGGCAAACTGGCGCGCTTCCTCAAAGAGCGCAAGAAGAAATCCGTGATGGTGGTATCGGCCGACGTGTACCGTCCGGCGGCCATCAAGCAGTTGGAAATGCTCGCGGGCGAAGTGGGCGTGACCTTCTTCCCGTCCGACCTGAGCCAGAAGCCGGTCGACATCGCCAACGCGGCTATTAAAGAAGCCAAGCTCAAGTTCATCGACGTGGTTATCGTCGATACCGCCGGTCGCCTGCACATCGACGAAGAGATGATGGGCGAGATCAAGGCGCTGCATGCCGCGATCAACCCGGTCGAGACCCTGTTCGTGGTCGACGCCATGACCGGCCAGGATGCGGCCAACACCGCCAAGGCTTTTGGTGACGCACTGCCGCTGACCGGCGTGATCCTCACCAAGGTCGACGGCGACGCCCGTGGCGGTGCCGCGCTGTCGGTACGTGC
The DNA here is from genome assembly GCF_009827115.1 of Pseudomonas sp. J380. Taxonomy (NCBI): domain Bacteria; kingdom Pseudomonadati; phylum Pseudomonadota; class Gammaproteobacteria; order Pseudomonadales; family Pseudomonadaceae; genus Pseudomonas; species Pseudomonas sp. J380. The sequence goes on from NZ_CP043060.1 coordinate 5,363,041, forward strand.
CATTACTGGCAAGCCGATCAAGTTCATCGGCATGGGCGAGAAGAGCGAAGCGCTCGAGCCGTTCCACCCTGAGCGTATCGCCTCGCGCATCCTCGGCATGGGTGACGTGCTCAGCCTGATCGAGCAGGCCGAAGCCACGCTCGACAAGGACAAGGCCGACAAACTGGCCAAGAAGCTGAAGAAGGGCAAGGGCTTCGATCTCGAAGACTTCCGCGACCAGCTGCAACAGATGAAGAGCATGGGCGGCCTCGGCGGCCTGATGGACAAGCTGCCCAACATCGGCGGTGTGAACCTGGCGCAAATGGGCAACGCCCAGGGCGCGGCAGAGAAACAGTTCAAGCAGATGGAAGCCATCATCAATTCCATGACCCCGGCCGAGCGCCGCGACCCTGAGCTGATCAGCGGTTCGCGCAAGCGCCGGATCGCCATGGGTTCCGGCACCCAGGTGCAGGACATCGGTCGCTTGATCAAGCAGCACAAGCAGATGCAGAAGATGATGAAGAAATTCTCCGCCAAGGGCGGTATGGCCAAGATGATGCGCGGCATGGGCGGTATGTTGCCCGGCGGCGGCATGCCTAAAATGTAAAGTATTCGAGCGCAAGCCTTGCTTGCGCTCCGCCCCACAAGGATGTGGGATCTCCAGCAAACCCGCCGTTGGCGGGCGCTGACTCGCCGTTTTAACCGACGGCTCTATAGCAGATCTGAATGGCACGCTGATAGGCGCCAGAAAAAGACATTTGCAAAAGTCCGGATATTCCTTAGAATATGCGGCCTTTCGGGCACCTATGCCCGCTGTGCATTTAGATTTGCAGCACCGACTACAGGAACGATGTTCACATGCTAACAATCCGTCTTGCCCTTGGCGGCTCCAAAAAGCGCCCGTTTTACCACTTGACCGTAACCGACAGCCGCAACCCGCGTGACGGTTCGCACAAGGAACAGGTTGGTTTCTTCAACCCTGTTGCTCGTGGTCAAGAAGTTCGTCTGTCCGTGAACCAAGAGCGCGTAGCCTACTGGCTGAGCGTTGGCGCACAGCCATCCGAGCGCGTTGCAAAACTGTTGAAGGACTCGGCTAAGGCCGCAGCCTGAGCAATATGAACGCGACGCCAGCTGTTGCTGATGATTTGATCGTTATCGGCAAGATTTACTCTGTTCATGGCGTTCGCGGCGAAGTGAAGGTGTATTCCTTTACTGATCCGACTGAAAACCTGTTGCAGTACAAAACCTGGACGCTCAAGCGCGAAGGGAGTGTGAAGCAGGTTGAGCTGGTCAGTGGACGCGGGAGCGACAAGTTCCTGGTCGCAAAGCTCAAGGGTCTTGATGATCGTGAAGAAGCTCGTCTTCTGGCCGGTTATGAGATCTGCGTGCCGCGCAACCTGTTCCCTGAATTGACCGACGGCGAGTACTACTGGTACCAGCTGGAAGGTCTGAAGGTTATTGATCAACTCGGGCAATTGCTGGGGAAAATCGATCATCTTCTGGAAACCGGCGCCAATGATGTAATGGTGGTCAAGCCTTGCGCTGGCAGCCTGGATGACCGTGAACGCCTGTTGCCCTATACCGAGCAATGCGTGTTGGCCGTCGACCTGGCCGCGGGCGAGATGAAGGTGGAATGGGACGCGGACTTCTAAGCGTGGCTAATTTGCGCATTGAAGTGATCAGTTTGTTTCCCGAGATGTTTTCCGCCATCAGCGAGTACGGCATCACCAGTCGGGCGGTGAAACAGGGGCTGTTGCAGCTCACCTGTTGGAACCCGCGAGACTACACGACGGATCGACATCACACTGTGGACGATCGCCCATTTGGCGGTGGCCCGGGCATGGTGATGAAGATCAAGCCCCTGGAAGACGCGTTGGTTCAGGCCAAGGCAGCCGCCGGGGAGAAGGCGAAGGTAATTTACCTGTCCCCTCAAGGCCGTCAGCTGAAACAGGCGGCGGTACGCGAACTGGCGAATGAGGAAAGTTTGATCCTGATTGCCGGTCGCTATGAAGGCATTGACGAGCGTTTTATTGAAGCTCATGTCGATGAAGAGTGGTCGATTGGGGACTATGTCCTGTCTGGCGGCGAGCTGCCGGCGATGGTCCTGATAGATGCGGTTACACGACTGCTGCCCGGAGCTTTAGGGCATGCGGACTCCGCGGAGGAAGATTCCTTCACGGATGGTTTGCTGGATTGCCCGCACTACACCCGTCCGGAGGTGTATGTGGATCAGCGTGTTCCCGACGTATTGCTAAGTGGCAATCACGCACACATCCGGCGTTGGCGTTTACAGCAGTCCCTTGGTCGGACCTATGAACGACGCGCCGATCTTCTGGAAAGCCGCTCGCTTTCTGGAGAAGAGAAGAAGCTGCTCGAGGAATACATCCTCGCGCGGGACGATAGTTAACAACGTATCGATGGTAGGTCCATTGACTTACCTTAGGAGCACAGCATGACTAACAAAATCATCCTTGCACTCGAAGCAGAGCAGATGACCAAAGAGATCCCTACCTTTGCCCCGGGCGACACCATTGTCGTTCAGGTGAAAGTGAAGGAAGGCGACCGTTCGCGTCTGCAAGCGTTCGAAGGCGTGGTAATCGCCAAACGTAACCGTGGTGTGAACAGTGCTTTCACTGTTCGTAAAATCTCCAACGGTGTTGGCGTAGAGCGTACTTTCCAGACCTACAGCCCGCAAATCGACAGCATGGCCGTCAAGCGTCGCGGTGACGTACGTAAAGCCAAGCTGTACTACCTGCGTGACCTGTCCGGTAAAGCAGCTCGCATCAAGGAAAAACTGGCTTAAGTCCAGCTTCCCGATGCAGAAAAAAGCAGCCTACGGGCTGCTTTTTTGTGCCTGAAATTTGCCTATACGCCGGTATTGACCCATGACCACCCGCCTCGAAGAAATCCAACGCCGTACCGACCTGTCCGTCACTCACGTGACCAAGGCCGTGTTCCCGCCCACCACCAACCACCACAACACCCTGTTCGGCGGCACCGCCCTGGCATGGATGGACGAAGTGTCGTTCATCACCGCCACGCGTTTCTGTCGCTTGCCTTTGGTGACGGTCTCCACCGACCGTATCGACTTCAACCACGCGATCCCGGCCGGCTCTATCGTTGAGCTGATCGGTCGGGTGATCAAGGTCGGCAACACTAGCCTCAAGGTCGAGGTTGAAGTGTTCGTCGAGAGCATGAGCGCTGATGGCCGTGAAAAGGCGATCCAGGGCGTGTTCAGCTTCGTCGCGATTGACGCAGATAAACGCCCTGTCCCGGTACTGCCTGGCTTTGTTGACTGACTACTCGGTGGTGCTGGCCTGCGGTTGAATGACCGCCAGCAAGGTCCAGCCCGCTACAGGCTTCAAATTGCTCTCGGGCGAGACCACATGCACCCAGCCGCTGGTGTCCCGGGCAAACAGCAAGGTAGCCCGCTCGCCGTGCAACGCCTGGTACTGCTCCCAGCCAAAGCCGTCGGTGAGGTTGGTGCTATACAGTTCGGCGCCCTGGCCCAACAGGCTGGCCAGTTTGGTGTAGCTCAAAGGTTGGCTGCCCAGCAAATGGCCACGGTGTTCACGGCTGGCCTTGTGCTTGTCGGTGCGACGGTTTTCCTGGCTGCTGGCCAGGGCGAACAGGCGATGGCCGAAGTCATGGCGAAAACGCATGGTGGCCAAGGCATTCAGTTCGCCAGAAGGCGAGAGCGCGAGCAGATGCCCCAGGCCGACCAGGTCCAGATGGGACTCGGCATGCTGGGAAGCCGGGTTGCCGAAGTACGTAGGCAAGCCTTCCATACGACTGGCGCGGATGTTTTCCCAGCTGGAATCCGTCAGTAACACGCGGCTGCCCAATTGCTGCAACGCTTTACCGAGTGCCCGCGCCGGGCCGTTCGCACCCACGATCAGGAAGCCGCTGGGCGCCGGCTCGGCGACTTTCAGCAGGCGGGCCAAGGGGCGTGCCGTGGCGCTTTGCAGCACCACGGTGCCGATGATTACCGCGAAGGTCAGCGGCACCAGCAACAACGCGCCGTCGTGGCCAGCCTCATCCAGACGGATCGCAAAGATCGCTGACACCGCCGCCGCCACAATGCCCCGTGGGGCGATCCAGGCCAGCAGTGCGCGCTCGCGCCAGCTCAACCCCGAGCCAAAGGTCGAAAACGCCACGTTCAACGGGCGTGCAATGAATTGGATGATCAACAGCAGGATCAACACGAACGGGCCCAGGGCGATCATGGCGTTCAGGTCCAGGCGTGCCGCCAGCAGGATAAACAGCCCGGAAATCAGCAACACACTGAGGTTTTCCTTGAAGTGCAGGATGTGCCGTACATCCACGCCCTTCATATTCGCCATCCACATGCCCATCAGCGTGACCGCCAGCAGGCCGGACTCATGCATCACCTGGTTGGAGGCGATGAAGATGCCCAGCACGCCCGCCAGTGTCGCCAGGTTATGCAGGTATTCCGGTAGCCACTGGCGGCGCATGATCTGCCCCAGTACCCAGCCACCGGCGATGCCGAACAGGCTGCCGCAAAGGATAACGCCGCCGAAGGTCAGCAGGCTGTGGCTCAAGCCGTCGCCTGATGCGCTGGCGATGATGAAGCTATACACCACTACCGCCAGCAGCGCGCCAATCGGGTCGATGACGATGCCTTCCCAACGCAGGATATTGGCGATGGAGGCTTTGGGGCGCACCACACGCAGCATGGGCACGATCACCGTCGGGCCGGTGACCAGTGTCAGGGTGCCGAACAGCAGCGCCAGCATCCAGTCGAAACCCAGCAGCCAGTGGGTGGCCAGGGTGATCACCGCCCAGGTCGAGAGTGCGCCGACGGTGACCAGCCGGTGGACGACGCTGCCGATTTCCTTCCATTCCGACAGGTGCAGGGTCAGGCTGCCCTCAAACAGGATCAGCGCCACTGCCAGCGACACCAATGGCATCAACAGAGGGCCGAACATTTCCTGCGGGTCGAGCCATCCGAGTATCGGCCCTGCCAGAATCCCGCTCAGCAGAAGAAACAGAATCGCTGGCAGTTTCAGGCGCCAGGCCAGCCACTGGCAGCCGAGTGCGGCCACGCCAATGCCGCCAAAAGCCAACAAAATCTGTTGTTCGTTCATTAAAGCTTCCTGTTCCTTGAAATAGCGGGCTATGAAAGACTAATGGCTCTTGTCACAGTTCCTTAAATAATACGCGTATTGCCTTGTGCTAAGTCGCTTGAGTGCCCATGCCTGCCATTGACCATCCCCTGATCGACCGCTTCCTCGACGCCCTCTGGTTGGAAAAAGGCCTGTCGGACAACACACGCCAGGCGTACCGCAGCGACCTGGCGCTGTTCAACGGCTGGCTGCAGGAGAAAAACCTCGAACTGATCAATGCCGGGCGCGAGTTGATCCTCGATCACCTGGCCTGGCGCCTGGAGCAGAACTACAAACCGCGCTCCACTGCGCGATTCCTCTCCGGCGTGCGTGGCTTCTATCGCTACCTGCTGCGGGAAAAACTCATCGCCGTCGACCCGACCCTGCAAATCGACATGCCGCAACTCGGCAGGCCGTTGCCCAAATCCCTGTCGGAAGCCGACGTCGATGCCTTGCTCGCGGCCCCGGACCTGAGCGAAGCCATCGGCCAGCGCGACCGTGCCATGCTGGAGGTGCTGTATGCCTGCGGCCTGCGCGTCACCGAACTGATCAGCCTGACCCTGGAGCAGGTCAACCTGCGCCAGGGCGTGTTGCGCGTGATGGGCAAGGGCAGCAAGGAGCGGCTGGTGCCGATGGGCGAGGAGGCGATTGTGTGGGTCGAGCGCTACATGCGCGATGCGCGCCACGAGCTGCTTGGGGGGCGCCCCAGCGACGTGCTGTTTCCCAGCCAGCGCGGCGAGCAGATGACCCGCCAGACCTTCTGGCACCGCATCAAGCACCAGGCCAAGGTGGCCGGGATCGGCAAAGCGCTGTCACCCCACACCTTGCGCCATGCGTTCGCCACCCATTTGCTCAACCACGGTGCGGATTTGCGCGTGGTGCAAATGCTGCTTGGGCACAGCGACTTATCCACAACCCAGATCTACACCCATGTGGCACGCGCACGTTTGCAGGACATGCACGCCAAGCACCACCCGCGCGGATAAAACCGTCAGAAATGGCCCATTTTAGCTGTCGCGGTCTGCCCTCCCGCCCAACTGTGGTAGGCTTTGCCGGTTCGCAAAGGGGACGGCACCCGTTGTGTTCCAGATCAGTATTCTGCTCCCGTCCCTGCCTCTGCCTTCAGGAGTTCCCATGCGCTTGACCCAGATTATTGCCGCCGCAGCCATTGCGTTGGTTTCCACCTTTGCGGTCGCCGATGATGCGGCCGAGCAAACCATTCGCAAGAGCCTGGCCAACCTGGCGCTCGACACGCCTATCGAAAGCATCAGCGCCAGCCCCATGGCCGGCCTGTATGAAGTCAAGCTCAAGGGCAGCCGTGTGCTGTACGCCAGCGCCGATGGCCAGTACATCGTGCAGGGCTACCTGTTCCAGCTCAAGGACGGCAAGCCGGTCAACCTGACCGAGAAGGCCGAGCGCCTGGGCGTGTCGAAGCTGATCAACGGTATCCCGGTGGCGGAAACCGTGGTGTACCCCGCCATTGGCGAGACCAAGACCCACATCACCGTGTTCACCGACACCACGTGCCCGTACTGCCACAAGCTGCACGCTGAAATCCCGGCACTGAACAAGTTGGGCGTGGAAGTGCGCTACGTCGCCTTCCCGCGCCAGGGCCTGGGTTCGCCGGGTGACGAGCAGTTGCAGGCGGTGTGGTGCTCGGCCGACAAGAAAGCGGCCATGGACAAGATGGTCGACGGCAAGGAAATCAAATCGGCCAAATGCGCCAACCCGGTTTCCAAGCAGTTCGCCCTGGGCCAGTCCATTGGTGTGAACGGTACACCGGCCATCGTTTTGGCCGACGGCCAGGTGATTCCGGGCTACCAGCCGGCGCCGCAAGTTGCCAAACTGGCACTGGGTGCCAAGTAAGCATTTATCGTTGAGCCTTTGACGATCATGGCCCGCCGAACCGTCGGCGAGTCATTAATTGAGAGCCGCAGTTGTGCGGCTGTTTTCACGGCCGACCTAGCGTCGGCCGTTTCATGGGGAGTTCTTCAGTGAAACCGGTCAAAGTAGGCATCTGTGGGTTAGGGACCGTCGGTGGCGGTACCTTCAACGTACTTCAGCGTAACGCTGAAGAAATTTCCCGCCGCGCAGGTCGCGGGATTGAAGTGGCGCAGATTGCCACGCGTTCGCCAAAGCCTCAGTTCGAAACGACCGGTATTGCGATTACCAACGATGTGTTCGCCGTAGCCACCAACCCTGAGATCGATATCGTTATCGAGCTGGTAGGCGGCTACACCGTGGCCCGCGAGCTGGTGCTCAAGGCCATCGAGAACGGCAAGCACGTGGTCACCGCCAACAAGGCGCTGATCGCCGTGCACGGCAACGAGATCTTCGCCAAGGCCCGCGAGAAGGGCGTGATCGTAGCGTTCGAAGCCGCGGTGGCCGGTGGTATCCCGGTGATCAAGGCGATCCGTGAAGGCCTGTCCGCCAACCGCATCAACTGGGTAGCCGGCATCATCAACGGCACCGGTAACTTCATCCTCACCGAAATGCGCGAGAAGGGCCGTACCTTCGAAGACGTGCTGGCCGAAGCCCAGGCCCTGGGTTACGCCGAAGCCGACCCGACCTTCGACGTGGAAGGCATCGACGCCGCCCACAAGCTGACCATCCTGGCCTCCATCGCCTTTGGTATCCCGCTGCAGTTCGACAAGGCCTACACCGAAGGCATCACCAAGCTGACCACCGCCGACGTCAACTACGCCGAAGCCCTGGGCTACCGTATCAAGCACCTGGGCGTGGCGCGCAGCACCCCGGCGGGCATCGAGTTGCGGGTTCACCCGACGCTGATCCCGGCCGACCGCCTGATCGCCAACGTCAATGGTGTGATGAACGCGGTGATGGTCAACGGCGACGCCGCCGGTTCTACCTTGTTCTACGGCGCCGGTGCCGGCATGGAGCCGACCGCGTCGTCGGTGATCGCCGACTTGGTGGACGTGGTTCGCGCCATGACCAGCGACCCGGAAAATCGCGTGCCGCACCTGGCCTTTCAGCCGGACTCGCTGTCGGCCCACCCGATCCTGCCGATCGAAGCCTGCGAAAGTGCCTACTACCTGCGCATCCAGGCCCAGGACCATCCAGGCGTGTTGGCCCAGGTAGCCAGCATCCTGTCGGAGCGCGGTATCAACATCGAGTCGATCATGCAGAAGGAAGTCGAGGAGCAAAACGGCCAGGTGCCTATGATCCTGCTGACCCACCGCGTGCTCGAACAGCACATCAACGATGCCATCCATGCCCTCGAAGCCCTGCAAGGCGTGGTCGGCCCGGTGGTGCGCATTCGCGTCGAGCACTTGAACTAACCGATTTGTTCCAGGGGCCCCGTCCATTCGGCGGCCCCTGTTCGAGAATGTTTTAGAGGAGCCAGTCATGCGTTACATCAGCACCCGCGGCCAGGCACCGGCCCTGAATTTCGAAGACGTTCTGCTGGCAGGCCTTGCCACCGACGGCGGCCTGTATGTGCCGGAAAACCTGCCACGCTTCACCCAGGAAGAAATCGCCTCCTGGGCCGGCCTGCCGTACCACGAGCTGGCTTTCCGAGTGATGCGCCCGTTCGTGACCGGCAGCATTCCGGATGCGGACTTCAAGAAGATTCTGGAAGAAACCTATGGCGTGTTTTCCCACAACGCCATCGCGCCCCTGCGCCAACTGAACGGCAATGAGTGGGTGCTGGAGCTGTTCCACGGCCCGACCCTGGCGTTCAAGGACTTCGCCCTGCAACTGCTCGGTCGCTTGCTCGACTACGTGCTGGAAAAACGTGGCGAGCGCGTGGTGATCATCGGCGCCACCTCCGGCGATACCGGCTCGGCGGCCATCGAAGGGTGCAAGCACTGCGAAAACGTCGACATCTTCATCCTGCACCCGCACAAGCGCGTGTCGGAAGTGCAACGTCGGCAGATGACCACCATCTTTGGTGAGAACATTCATAACATCGCCATCGAAGGCAACTTCGATGACTGCCAGGAAATGGTCAAGAACAGCTTCGCTGACCAGAGCTTCCTCAAGGGTACGCGTCTGGTGGCGGTCAACTCGATCAACTGGGCGCGGATCATGGCCCAGATCGTCTACTACTTCCACGCTTCGCTGCAGTTGGGCGGCCCGGCGCGTTCGGTGTCGTTCTCGGTGCCGACCGGCAACTTCGGCGACATTTTTGCCGGTTACCTGGCGCGCAACATGGGCCTGCCGATCAACCAGTTGATCGTCGCCACCAACCGCAACGACATCCTGCATCGCTTCATGAGCGGCAACCAGTATGTGAAGGAAACCCTGCACGCCACGCTGTCGCCGTCCATGGACATCATGGTGTCGTCGAACTTCGAGCGCCTGCTGTTCGACATGCACGGTCGTAACGGCGCAGCCCTGGCCGAGTTGATGAACAGCTTCAAGCAAGGTGGCGGTTTCAGCATCGAGCAAGAGCGCTGGACCGAAACCCGCAAGCTGTTCGATTCCCTGGCCGTGGACGATGCGCAGACCTGCGAAACCATCGCGCAGGTCTATGCCGAGACCGGCGAAGTGCTCGACCCGCACACGGCTATCGGCGTGAAAGCCGCCCGCGAATGCCGCCGCAGCCTGGATATTCCAATGGTGATCCTCGGTACCGCGCACCCGGTCAAGTTCCCGGAAGCGGTCGAGAAAGCCGGCATTGGCAAGGCGCTGGAACTGCCGGAACATTTGACCGACCTGTTCGAGCGCGAAGAGCGCTGCACGGTGTTGGCCAACGACCTGAAGGCGGTGCAGGCGTTCGTCAGCCAGCATGGCAATCGGGGCAAGCCGCTCTAATCAAGAATGGGGTAGCGGGTTTGTGTGGGAGCTGGCTTGCCTGCGATGCAGGCGCCTCGGTACGACTGAATACCGAGGCGTCTGCATCGCGGGCAAGCCCGGCTCCCACATTCAGCTAACTCACCCGCTGACCATGAGGCGGATATCAGGCTGCTACAGGTATGCATTCAGCTTTTTTGCAGTCGGCCAAGCCCGTCCTCGTGACGGGCTTTTTCATTCTGGCGAGCCATACTTGCCCAGTCGCCCAATCAAGGAAACCCAACCGGTGCAGGTTTTGATCCAATGGACGTTGAAGCTGGTGTGCCTGTTGTGGCTCATCCAGGTGCCCATGAGCCTGGCCGCCGTCAGCCTGCCGTTCAAACTGGTGCCGGCGTTTATCCCGCTTGAACCTATGCCGCTGGCGCCGACGGAGCAGCAGTGGTTGGCGGCGCATCGGACACTCAAAGTGGGCATCTCGATAGATGACTACCAGCCGATCGATATCACCCGCGACCGCAATCGCTACCAGGGCATCAGCGCCGATTATTTGAGCCTGGTTGGCGCGCGGCTGGGTGTGCCCATGCAAGTGCTGGGCTTTTCCGAGCGCGCCCAGGCGGTTGAAGCCCTGCGCAACGGCACCATCGACATTCTCACCAGTGCCAATGGTTACGAGCGTGACGTACCCGGCCTGCAATTCACCCCGGACTACATGCCCGACCGCTCGGTGGTGGTGCTGCGTCGCGACGATACCCAAGGCGACGATCTGGCCGGCAAGAAGCTGGTGTTGCTCGACGGCTACGCCAACGTGCAGAAGGTGCACGCGGCGTATCCCGACAGCCACATCATGCTCGCCCCCAACCTCTACAGCGGCCTCGAAGCCTTGAAGCAAGGTGACGTCGATGCGTTTATCGGCAACGAAGTGATTGTGCGCGCCTATAAATCGCTGCGGCCTTACCTGGGGTTGCAGATCAAGGAGCAGAGCCGGCTGGCGCCCATCGGTTTTGCCTTCGCCACCCGCCAGGCAGATCCGTTGCTGGGGACCATGATGAATCGCGCGCTGGCGAGCCTCGACGAGTCGGTGCAGCGCGAAATTCTCGCGCGCTGGACCACCGGGCTCGGCGTCGGTATCAGTGGTGAGCGCATTGCGTTGTCGGCGTCGGAACAGGCCTGGGTGCGCGAGCATCCCCATGTCGTGGTGGTGGCCCAGCAGATGTCTCCGTACATATTCAAGGATAAGGATGGCCACTGGGTTGGCTTGAATGTGGATTTGTTGCATCGCATCACGCGCATGACCGGTTTGCAATTTATCTTTGAAGAGGTGCACTCCACCGCGCAAACCCTGGAATGGCTGGAAACAGGCAGGGCGCAGATGAACACGACCCTGGCCGTTAACCGCGAGCGCAGCACAGTGCTCAACTTCAGCCATGGGTATGGCGGGTCCGGCTGGGTGTTTGTCGAGCGTGCCGATGCCGCGCCGCTCACCGGCTTGAAGCAGTTGGACGGCAAGGTGCTGGCGCTGCCGGCACGTCATGTATTGGAAAATGATATTCGCCATGCGCATCCGAACATCACGTTGCGCCTGGTGGACAATTACAACCAGGCCCGTGAGCTGGTACGACGGGGCGAGGCGGCCGCTACCATTCAAACTGAAGTGGAAGTGCAGAGTTACCCGGAAGATGGCCTGCGTATCGGACGCAGTGTCGATGGCAAGTGGTCGTCCAACTGCCTGTCGGTGCGCAAGGACCAGCCTGAGCTGCTGAGCATTCTGAACAAGGCCCTGGAGGCGCTGCCGGTGGCTGAGTTGAGTGCCTTGCGCTTGCGTTGGATCGGTGCCGTGGCGATTCCTCTGCCGGCCTGGCAACGGGTACCGGCATGGGCCTATTGGACGGTGGCCACGGCGCTGCTGTTTGTGTTGGTGTCGCTGGTGTGGAACAGCCGGCTCAAGCGCCAGATTCACCAACGGCTGGAGGCCGAGCAACGGCTCAATGACCAGTTGGCGTTCAAGCGCGCACTGCTCGACGGCATGCCCAACCCGCTGTTCGTCCGCGACCTGGACGGGCGCCTGGTGACCTGCAATAAAAGTTATGAACAGCAATTGGCGACCCGGCTGGAGCTGATCCAGGGCCTGACGCTGATGGAGAGCAAGGTCGTGCCCGACGCCACAGCGGCGCGGCTGCACGAAGGCCACATGGAGCAATTGGCCACGCAGCAGCCGTTGTTTGTCGACCGGCAATTGGAGCTCAACGGCGGCAGTTATCACGTCTACCAGTGGACCGTGCCTTTTTTTGATGCCCAGGGCCGTCTGCAGGGATTGTTGGGCGGTTGGATCGATATCAACGAACGCAAAGACCTGGAGCGCCAGTTGATGGACGCTCGCCAGGCCGCCGACGAAGCGAACTACGCCAAAAGTGCATTTCTCTCGGCCTTGAGCCACGAGATTCGCACCCCCATGACTGCCATCATTGGCTTGCTCGAACTGGAGCAAGAGCGTTGTCTGGCAAGCGGCCAGCCGGTTTCCGAGGCGCTGCAGGTGGCCCATCGTTCGGCGCGCGAGCTGATTGCGCTGATGGGCGACAGCCTGGACTTGGCCAAGATCGAAGCCGGCCACCTGCAACTGGCGCCACAGACCACTGAGTTGAAGCGCTTTTTCGAGGGTATCCAGAGCCTGTTCGAAGCCACGGCGCAAAAGAAGGGCCTGCATCTGACCCTGGCGTTTGATCCGGCTGCTCAGGGTTATTACTGGTTCGACCCGCTGCGGTTACGCCAGGTGATGCACAACCTGTTGGGCAATGCGCTCAAATTTACCGAGCGGGGCGGGGTTCACCTCAGCGTGACCTGCCAACGGGATGAGACCGATAGCGAATACCTGCACCTGTGCGTCAAGGACAGCGGCCCAGGCATCAGCGCCGAGCAACAGCCGCGGGTGTTCAAACCGTTTACCCAAGTGAGCGCCCTGACCGCTGCGCAACACGGCGGCACCGGTCTGGGCCTGAGTATCTGCAAGCAACTGGTGGAATTGATGGGCGGGAGCATTCACCTCGACAGCGTGGTGGGTGAGGGGACGGTGGTGTGCATTGACCTGCGCCTGGACCGGGTCAGCACCGATGATGTGCCGGCAACGCCCACCGCGACGTTGTCACCGACGGGGCGTAGCCTGTCGGTACTGGTGGTGGATGATTTGGCGGCCAACCGCCTGGTGCTGGCGCAGCAGTTGCAGTTCCTCGGTCACCAGGTTGTCGCTCTGGAGTCGGCCGAGGCCGCGTTGCAACGTTGGCGTGAGCAGCGTTTTGACGTGCTGGTCACCGATTGCCAGATGCCCGGCATGTCCGGTTATGCCTTGAGTGCGGCGATACGGCGCCTCGAAGCCGAGGAGCAACGGCCTCGTAGCGCGCTGGTGGGTTGCACCGCGAACGCCATGAAAGATGAACAACGCCGCTGCGAGGACGCCGGTATGGATGAGCTGCTGGTCAAGCCGGTGACCCTGGAACACTGGACCCAAGTGCTGGCCCGCGTGGCGCCCCAGCGTTCGTTCGATATCCAGGCCCTGCGCACCATGAGCCAGGCCGATGGCCCGGTGCTGCAAAGCATGTTGCAGGAACTGGCCAAGAGCCTGGACCACGAACACGAGGTATTGGCGGGAGCCCTGGCCGAGCGCGACGTGGCACGCTTGAATGCATCGCTGCACCGGCTCAAGGGCATTTGCTCGCTGGTGGACGCACTGCCACTGGCCAAGGCCTGTGTCGCCCTTGAGCAATGCGCCCGAGAGCAGCGCGGCGCCGAGCTTGAAGAACCCTGGTTGCGCTTGTCCGAGGTGCTCAAGGCGTTTCGTCGCGACCTGCAACCCTATCTGGATGCCTGACACCTTAATGCCGATCAGCTAAGCGAACGCAATGCTCAAGGCAACGACGATCAAATGTGGGAGCTGGCTTGCCTGCGATAGCGGTAGTGCAGTAACAGATGTAGCGACTGACACACCGCCTTCGCAGGCAAGCCAGCTCCCACAGGAGATCTGCGCTTGACCGACAAGACTTGCCCCTCCCACATTTAAGCAAGCTTTTAGGACACGTCCTATGGGGTACACCACAGCATGTGGCTACTGTGCAGGACTTTCCCTGTACCGACATCTTTACCCATGCGATCCCTGAACGTCCTGATCCTCGAAGACAACCCGTTTCAACTGATGGCTCTGCACCAGATGCTCAATGCCAACGGCGTGTTCAATGTACGGGCCGCGGAAACGGTCGAAACCGCCCGCCAGTCTCTGGACAGCAAAGGCCCGGTGGATATCGCCATCTGCGATTTGTACCTGGAGCAGGGCGATGGCCTGGAATTGATCCGCGAGTTGGCGGAACGCCGCCTGGCCCAAGTATTGATCCTGCTCAGCAACGCCGAGCCCGACGTGCTGGAAGGTGTGGCGAACATGGCCTGCCAATTGGGGCTCAAGGTCTTGGCGTGTTTGCCCAAGCCGGCTTCGGCCAAGTTGATCGGGCAACTCCTGAGCGATTGCCAGGTTCATTTTCGCCCGGGGCCACCGGTGCTGTCCTGGGAGCGCGTGCGCCAACTGTTGGGCTTGAGCGAGCGGGAACAACTGCCGCCCTCGGCGGATGTCAGCCAGGCGACTATCGCTGCCTGTGGCCGGGTCTGGTACCAGCCCATCGTCAGTCAGGCCGGTGTGTTGCAAGGGGTGGAGGCGCTGGCGCGTTGGCAGTTGCCGGACGGTGAGCTGTTGCTGCCTGACGAGTTCCTGCCGGTACTGGAGTTTGCCGGCATGGAAGAGGCGTTTACCTGGCACGTGCTGGAGCAGGCGCTTGGCCTGGCGAACCAGGTGATGGGCGAAAGCGGCCAGGTGCTGCCAGTGGCCGTGAACATCCCCGGGCGCATGCTGGAGCGCGAGCACTTTCCCCAGGTGCTGCAAGGTCTGCTGCAGTTGCACGGTGTACCCGCCCATAGCCTGACGCTGGAGCTGGTGGAAACCTCGACCTTGAAAACCGACAGCGCCCATGTCACCGGCTTGCTGCGCTTGCGCATGTTGGGTTGCCAGTTGTCCATCGGCGACTTCGGCATGGGCGGCACCAGCCTGCAGCATTTGCTGGAACTGCCTTTTACCGAGCTGAAAATTCCCCCGGCGTTTGCCTGTGGGATGGCCAATGATGACCGCAAGGCCGCTGTGGTAGCGGGCGCCATGAGCATGGCGGCGCGCCTGGACGTTGCCGTGGTGGTCACCGGCGTGGAAACCGCCGCCGACTATCACGCTGTGGGCGAACTGGGCGCGGCGTGGCTGCAAGGCTGCTTTATCGCCCGGCCGATGGACGCCGCGGCGCTCAAGCAATGGATCGCGTTCCAGGCTAGGCCAGCCCGTGTTCCTGCACGTAAATAAACAGGGCGGCATCGTTGGCCAGCCCCAGCTTGCGCATGGCGCTGACTTTTTGCGCGCTGACGGTCTGCTTGCTGCGATGCAGGTGCGCGGCGATCTCGCCCACCGTCATGCCACTGGCCAACAGGCGAATCACCTCCAGTTCCCGGGGTGACAGGTGCTCCTGGGAGTGCAGGCGATCAGCGCCGACTTCCCCGGCCAGGCTCAGCGCCTGGCGGATGGTCTGGGCCACATAGGTGCGTTGTTGGCGCACCTGGCGGATCGCCTGGGGCAGCTCATCGGCCAGGCTGGCCTTGCTCAGCAGGCCCATCACACCCAATGCCAGGATGGAATGAAACAACCCGGCATTGTTGAGCATGGTCACCACCACAATGGGCAGGTGCGGATAGTGCCGGCGCAGTTGCTCGATCAAGCGCAGCCCGTCGGCCTGGGGCTCGACGGGCATCATGAAGTCGGTCACCACCACATCGCAGGCACAGTGTTGCAACAACGCACTGAGGGCCTGGGGGGAATTGGCCTCGCCGACGATGCTGATGTGCGGGTCACGTTCGAGCACGGCGCGCAGGCCAATCAGGAAAATCGGGTGATCGTCGGCAATCACGATACGCAAGGGCGGTTCAGACGCAGCTCTCAAGGCAGGCTCCCGGGACAATCCAGGGATTCTAGCCTGTGCGCCGTTGTTTTTTCTCTGTCATCTTTTCCGTGCATGCTCGTTTTCCTCAAGCAGTGGATTACACAAAAGGTAGAACTTTCTGCTTTGAGCACGGGTCACTTGAATGTCAGCCTCTTCGTGACATTTTTGTTTTTCGAACCTTTTTCGAATGATTGAGTGGTGATCGAGATGGAAAGTATCAACCTATTGCTCAGCCAAGCACTGAGCCCTTATCAGGTTACGCTGACCTCTGCCGGTATGCGCGACGACTGCCTGGTAACCGTGAAGAACCCCGGTGGCGCCATCGTGGTTGAACGTGAAGTCGATCGTGCGCAATTGAGCGACAAGCGCGCGCTGGTGGATGTGGTGGATTGCCTGCTCCGCGACCTGAAAATCGCCGAAGGGCGCCTGGAACCTTCAGTCATCGCTGCCTTGCGCAACGCCTCCCAAACCCGTGGCGGCGCACTGGCATGAAACATTATTTTTCTTCGGAACCTTCCTACAAGGTGGTCAGTCAGAGTTTGTAACAGCAAGAGCAGGCATTGTGCTCCGGTGTTTGTCGCTTGCTGTGCGGGTCTTTTTGTAGACCACGTTTAACCCCGAGTTGTCTCCCCACTGCTCGGGGTTTCTTTTTGCCTGGGATTTGTCAGATCGCGCCATCCTCGCGCAGGCGAGTGATAGCCGCCGCGTCGTAGCCCAGGGCATTGAGCACCTGGCTGTTGTGTTCACCCAGTTGCGGGCCGACCCATTCGCAACTGCCCGGTGTGTCCGAGAGCTTGGGCACGATGCCGGGCATCTTGAAATCCTTGCCGCCCGGCAACTGCGCCTTGAGGAACATTTCCCGGGCCAGGAATTGCGGGTCGCCCAGCATGTCTTCGGCGCTGTAGATGCGGCTGGCGGGCACCTCGGCTTTATTCAGATGCTCAATCACCTGGTCGAGCGACAGCGAATTGACCCAGCGATCAATCACGCCGTACAGCTCGTCGCGGCGACTATCACGCCCGTCATTGCTGACCAGTGCAGGGTCGTTCGCCAAATCGTCACGGCCGATCACGCGCATGAAGCGCTTGAAGATTGCATCGCCATTGGCGCCGATCTGCACATGCTTGCCGTCTGCGGTGGTGTGGATCGAGGACGGGGTGATGCCGGGCATGATGTTGCCGGTGCGCTCACGGATAAAACCGAACACATCGAACTCGGGGATCATGCTTTCCATCATGGCGAAGATGGCTTCATACAGCGCCACATCCACCACCTGGCCCAGGCCGCCGTTGACTTCGCGGTGACGCAGCGCCATCAGCGCGCCGATCACTGCCCACAACGCGGCAATCGAATCGCCGATGGAAATCCCGGTGCGCACCGGCGGGCGGTCCTCGAAGCCGGTGATATAGCGCAAGCCGCCCATGGACTCACCCACTGCGCCAAACCCCGGCTGGTCTTTCATCGGCCCCGTCTGGCCGAAGCCCGAGAGGCGCACCATCACCAACTTGGGGTTGAGTGCGTGCAGGGTTTCCCAGCTCAGGCCGAGTTTTTCCAGCACGCCTGGGCGGAAGTTTTCGATCAGGATGTCGGCGTCGGCCAACAGTTGCTTGAGGATCGCCAGCCCCTCAGGGTGCTTGAGGTTGAGGGTCAGCGACTGCTTGTTGCGCGCCTGCACAAACCACCACAGCGAAGTGCCTTCATACAGCTTGCGCCATTTGCGCAGCGGGTCGCCGCCGTCCGGGGATTCGACCTTGATCACCTCGGCGCCGAATTCGGCGCAGATGCGCGAGGCAAACGGGCCGGCGATCAAGGTGCCCAGTTCGATGACTTTCAGGCCGGCAAGTGGTTTGGCAGTGAGCGACATGGGGATCCTTACAAGCGCGGGACGATGATGTACTGCTTTTTAACATAGGCGAGCCGCGCGGATGCAGCGCAGTATTCGTTCAATGCCCTCGCCATCGGTTAGACTGGCCGCCTTTCCTTGTCTTTAGAAGCCCGTTCATGGCCCAGCCGTCCACGACCTACAAATTCGAACTCAACCTCACCGACCTCGACCGCTCGGTGTACGAGAGCGTCAAACAGACCATCGCCCGCCACCCTTCGGAAACCGAAGAGCGCATGACTGTGCGCCTGCTGGCCTACGCCCTTTGGTACAACGAGCAATTGGCGTTCGGGCGTGGCCTGTCGGATGTAGACGAACCGGCCCTGTGGGAAAAAAGCCTGGATGATCGTGTTTTGCATTGGATCGAAGTCGGCCAGCCGGATGCCGACCGCCTCACCTGGTGCTCGCGCCGCACCGAGCGCACCAGCCTGCTGGCCTATGGCAGCCTGCGCGTGTGGGAAGGCAAGGTGGTGCCGGTGGCCAACAACCTGAAAAACGTGCATATCGCTGCCGTGCCCCAGGAAGTGCTGGAGACCCTGGCCAAGGACATGCCGCGGGTGATCAAGTGGGACGTGATGATCAGCGAAGGCACGATCTTTGTGACCGATGACCGTGGCCAGCATGAAGTGCAACTGCAATGGCTGGTCGGCGAACGCGGTTGAAAAGGTGGGAGCTGGCTTGCCTGCGATGGCATCCACTCGGCGTGCCTGATGTACCGAGTCGTATGCATCGCAGGCAAGCCAGCGCCCACATTTGATCTTGTTGCGTTCACTATCTGTGTTTAACCGATGTATTAGAAGAGAAGCTCCCGTCACCCCATGCGTATCGATCCCCGCCCATTGCCCGCCGTCCTGCCTTTTCTCGGTGAACTGCCACCGCTGTTGACCCGCCTTTACGCCGCACGCGGGGTGCAGTCGGAGGCCGAGCTGGACAAGAGCCTGGCGCGGTTGATTCCCTATCAGCAGCTCAAGGGCATCGACGCCGCTGTGGACTTGCTGGTGACGGCCTTGGAGCAGCGTCAGCGCATCCTGATCGTCGGTGACTTCGACGCCGATGGCGCCACAGCGAGCACCGTAGGCACCCTGGGCCTGCGTTTGCTCGGGGCGGCCCATGTCGACTACCTGGTGCCCAACCGCTTCGAATACGGCTACGGCCTGACCCCGGAAATCGTCGCGGTGGCGCTGCAGCGAGAGCCGCAGTTGCTGATCACCGTGGACAACGGTATCTCCAGCGTCGAAGGCGTGGCGGCGGCGAAAGCGGCAGGGTTGCAAGTGCTGGTCACCGACCATCACTTGCCCGGCGATGAACTGCCGGCCGCCGACGCCATCGTCAATCCGAACCAGCCGGGCTGCGGGTTTCCCAGCAAGGCCCTGGCCGGTGTCGGCGTGATCTTTTACGTGCTGATGGCCCTGCGCGCGCGCTTGCGCAGCCTGGGTTGGTATGACAGCAAGCCCCAGCCGAACATCGGTGAACTGCTCGACCTCGTGGCTCTGGGCAGCGTCGCTGACGTGGTGCCGCTGGACGCCAACAACCGCATCCTCGTGCATCAGGGGCTGGAGCGTATTCGGGCCGGTCGGGCGCGGCCGGGGATCAAGGCGATCCTGGAAGTGGCCAAGCGTGATCATGCGCGTATCACCTCCACCGACCTGGGTTTTATCCTCGGCCCGCGCCTGAATGCTGCCGGACGCCTGGATGATATGAGCCTGGGCATTGAATGCCTGCTTACCACAGACTTCGCCGCCGCACGAGAAATGGCCGCGCAACTGGACGGCATGAACCAGGACCGTAAGTCCATCGAGCAAGGCATGCAGCGCGAGGCCCTGGCCCAGCTCAAGGACCTGCCGGTGGAGTCGATGCCGTACGGCTTGTGCCTGTTTGATCCGGAGTGGCACCAAGGGGTGATCGGGATCCTCGCGTCACGTATGAAGGAGCGTTATTTCCGCCCGACCATCGCCTTCGCCGATGCCGGTGATGGCCTGCTCAAGGGCTCTGGACGCTCGGTGCAAGGCTTTCATATCCGCGATGCACTGGCGGTCGTCGCCAGCCAGCACCCCAACCTGATCACCAAGTACGGCGGCCACGCCATGGCGGCGGGGCTGACCTTGCCCGAGGCCAACTTCCCGTTGTTTGCGCAAGCCTTCGATGCCGAAGTGCGCCGGCAACTGCGCGAAGAAGACCTCACCGGTCGCCTGCTTTCAGACGGCACCCTGGCGGTGGAAGAGTTTCACCTGGAACTGGCCCGCGCCCTGCGCCATGCCGGCCCGTGGGGGCAGCACTTTCCCGAGCCGTTGTTTCACGGGGTATTCCAGTTGGTGGAGCAGCGGGTGGTGGGTGAGCGGCATTTGAAAGTGGTGCTCAAGAGCGAATGCGGGTCGGTGAAGCTCGATGGCATCGCCTTTGGTGTGGACCGCGAAGTGTGGCCAAACCCGACGGTGCGTTGGGTGGAATTGGCCTACAAGCTGGATGTGAATGAGTTTCGTGGCAATGAAACCGTGCAACTGATGATTGCGCACATCGAACCGCGCTAGTTTTCATCAACACCACGTACCACTGTGGGAGCGGGCTTGCCCGCGATGACGGAGTGTCAGTCAACGCTACTGTGACTGAGCCACCGCTATCGCGGGCAAGCCCGTTCCCACATTGGGTCTTAGGTTAAGCTGGGGTTATTCAGCTTTGGCCTGATGCTTGACGATAATATCCACCAACCGCTTGGCCAGCGCCGGGTAGTTCTCATCGAAGTGATGCCCGCCCGGCAGCTTCATGGCTTCGCCCACGGCGGTCTTGTCAGTGCAGCCACTCTCGTCGACTTCTTCGGCGCCGTAGATGCACACGACTTTCTCTGGTGGCAGCTTGGCCATTTCCGGGCCGGTGGCGGCTTCTTTGCCGGCGTTGCCCAGCCAGCCTTCCACTTCGATTTCAAAGCTGCCGGTGCGGGCGAAGGCCAGCAGGATGATCGCGTCCACCCGTTGCTGTTCGTTCTCTGGCATACGGTTGTAGATCGCCGGCAATACGTCGGCGCCGAACGAGTAACCGGTCAGCACGAAGCGCTTGGTGCCCCACTTTTGCCGGTAGTGTTGCATCAGCTCGGTGAGGTCCTTGGCACTTTGCTCCGGCGTCTTGTGCTGCCAGTAGTAGCGCAGGGTGTCGATGCCCACCACCGGGTAGCCGATCTTTGCCATCTCGCCCGCCACGTCGCGGTCCAGGTCGCGCCAGCCGCCGTCACCGGAGAGGAACAGGGTCACGGTGTCCTTGGCTTGGCCGGCAGGCACTTCCACCACCGGAATCGCCAGGCCGCCGTTGTCCGAACCGACCAGTTGCTTGCGCAGTTCGTTATTCAGCACCTGTGGGTAATGAATGTCGTAGTCGCTGATGCTGGTGGTGGCGCGCGGTGTGTCGCGTACGAAACTGGCGCTTTCATCGTCGGGGTTATCGTTCCACGCCACCAGCCAGCTGCCATGGGCGGCGGTTTTCGGCAGCGGGTCGTTGCAGCCTTCCTGTTTCAGGGCGAAGCCCACGGAGATGGCGTTGGCCTTGTCGTCGTTCTGGGTGGCCAGCCAGCGCCAGGCGAGTGCGGCGCCAGGGCCAATGCCGCTGACCAAGGTTGCCGGGCCTTTCAGCTGGGCCAGGGCGCCTTGCAGGGCTTTTTCCTGCAGTGCGCAGTCATCTTTTGGCAGCACCACCTGAACCAGTTGCGCTGAACCGCCCTGGCTCAGGGCAATCAGTTGGCTGTCGGTCAGGGTTTCGTCGGCCATCACCGCCACGGCCACGCGGGCTTTTGCGTTGCTGGCCGGGGTTACGCGGGTCATTACCGAACCGTCGGCCTGGGGCAAGTGCTCCAGGGTCGGTTGCGGAGCAGGGCGGTTCCAGTACCAGAAGCCACCCGCCGCGATCAGCGCAAGCAGCACCACTAAAGCCAATACATACCGCCAGGAGCGTCGAATCATCAGCGTTTCACCAATCCAGTCAAGCCGCCCGCGATCAGGGCGGCGGTATCGGCCAATGCCACCAGCGGATCCAGTCCTGCGGGCACGGCCATGTAACGGGGTTCCCAGTCGGGCTGGAACTTGTCTTTGAAGCGGCGCAAACCTTGGAAGTTATACAGTTGCTCGCCACGGCGGAACACCATCGAGCCCAGGCGCTGGGTCAGCGGTGCGCCACGGCGCGGTTGCAAGCCCGACAACGGCACCATGCCGAGGCTGAAGCGCGCGTAGTCGTGGCTCTTATAATGTTGAATCAGGCCCACCATCATGAACTCCATGGTCAACTTGGGCGCGTCCGGGTGGGCACGCATCAGGTCGAGGCTGGCCAGATCATGATTGTAGGTTTCGAGCAAATTGGCGAAGGCCACCGGGCGCCCTTCGAAGCGAATGATCGCGATACGAAAGTGCTTGAGGTAGTCATCGCTGAAACGGCCCAGGGAGAAGCCCTTTTCCCGCACATTCTTACCTGTAAGCCAGGCATCGGAGATGACTTTTAATTCATCCATCGGCGCCTTGCCCGGTTCGCAGATTTCCAGGGACAGGCCGTCCCGGGTGCCACGGTTCCAGGTGTAGCGCAAATCCTTCATTTCTTTGCCCTTGGCTTCCAGGTCAAAGCGCTTCAGGTCGACGCGGGCTTCTTCACCCAGTTTGATCGCGGTGAGGCCGATGTCCATGTAATACGGCAGGTTCTCGGCGCGTACCTGGTAAAACACCGGACGGGCGTGGTGGATGTCGCACAGGTCGCGGAACTGCCAGATCATCTCGGCGCGCGGTTGGGTCGGGCCGATCGGGTCGTACAAAGCCACCAGGCTACGCCCGCGACGGGCATACATCAGGAAGGCTTCATCGTTGGGATGAAACAGCAGCGCCTTGTCGCCGGTGAGCGCCAGGCCGCCGTCAGGTTGGGACGAGGCCATCAGGATCTTGCTCGCGCGCTCCAGTTCTTCCGGGGTCGGCAGGTGGATGACCGGGCGTGCCGTGCGCAGCAGCCAGGTCAGCGACACGATCACCAGCAACACGGCGGCGCCGAGCAGCGAACGCAAACCACGCGGGGCGTTGGCGTCGAGGGTGAACTGCCACCAGAGTTGGTGACTGTAGGGCACGTCCTGATAGGCAAACAGCAGCAGCCAGATCGAGGCGCCGAGCACACAGACACTGGCCACCAGGTACAGCGGCGAAAACGGCAACTCGGTCAGGCGACTGGCGCGGTAGAACGAGCGCCGGAAGATGGCCAGCAGCACTGCGGTCATGGTCATCAGGCTGGCTTCTTCCCAGTCGAAGCCTTTAAGCAGCGAGAGCAGGGCGCCAACCAGCAGCAACACCATAGTCAGCATCCAGGCGGCCGACAACCGCCGGCGCAGGCCCTGGGCGAGCAACAGGCACAACACACCGATCAGGCTGGCCCCGAAGTGCGACGCGTCAATCAGACGATGGGGAATCAGGAAGCCGATGTTTTCCAGGCGTGAGTCGATCTCTGGCGTGGCGCCGGAAAACAGCAGGACCACGCCGGACAAAAAAACCAGGACGGCCAATACTGGCGCTGCCAGCCCCGACGCTACACGCAGGCTTTGCTGGGTCTGGAACAGGCGCTGGGCCTCGTTGACCAGCAGGAATACACAAGCGATCAACAGTGGCAGCACCACGTAGATCATGCGGTACAGCAGCAAGGCAGCAGCCAGGGGCGCGGCACCGAGTTTGTCGGCAAAGGCCGCCAGCAGGATCGCTTCGAATACGCCCACGCCGCCCGGCACATGGCTGAGCACACCGGCGGCCAGGGCCAGCAGGTACACCAACAGGAACGGGCCGAAGGGCGGCGCTTCGGGCAACAGCAGATACAGCACGGTAGCGGCTGCGGCGACGTCCAGTGCGGTGATGATCAGTTGCAGGAAAGTCAGGCGTCGGCCAGGCAGGCGCAGGGTGCGGCGCCCGGCCTTGACCAGCAGGTTGTCGGGGTAGGGCTGTTCCGGCAGGCGGCGGCGATAGATGCCGATGCACAGCAGGGCCGACAACAGCAGCACGGCGCCGGCAATGCCGCCGAGCAGGCTTTGCGATAAATGCAGGTAAGTGGAGGCGGCTGGCAAGTTGCTCAACGTGGCCAGCGCGGCCAGCGGCGGCAGCGCACAGCCCAGGGCCAGGCTGGCGAACACGGTCATGTGCGCCACTTCCGAGGCGCCGATGCCATGGCGTGCATATAAACGGTAACGCACCGAACCGCCCGAGAGCATCGACAAACCAATGGCGTTGCCGATAGCAAAGGCGGTGAAGCCACCCAGGGCCAGGGTCTTGGCGGGCAATTGCACGCCGGCATAACGCGCGCCGGAGAATTCATAGCCGAGCAGGATCACAAAACCGGCGACTGCCGCCGCAAAGGCCCCCAATAGGGCAGGCTTGGGCACTTCCAAGATCGAATCGTGCAGGGCGTAGAGGTCCAGCTCCAGCAGCAGGTGCCGGCAGGCGATCAGGGCGATTGCAAACAGCAGGAGCGTCACGGCCAGGCCGATGGG
Organism: Pseudomonas sp. J380; assembly: GCF_009827115.1. NCBI lineage: Bacteria > Pseudomonadati > Pseudomonadota > Gammaproteobacteria > Pseudomonadales > Pseudomonadaceae > Pseudomonas > Pseudomonas sp. J380. The sequence goes on from NZ_CP043060.1 coordinate 5,387,275, forward strand.
CTGGCGGTACTTGCTCAACAGGTCCAGCCACCGCAAACGGGTGGGAGTGATCGGTTGTTCTGCTGTGACGGTGTCTTGTGGTTCAGACGAGTTGGCGCGCATCAATCACCTCGTGGATTGTGCGCGACAGGATGGAGGTATCCAGCCAAGTTACCAATCCCTATGGACAAAATAATTACAAATATTAACGCGGATCACCGGGCGCGGCGACTGCGGCCATTGGTCGTAGAGGGGTAGCGCTTGAGCATTGAGCATAGCGTGCAATGAGATGGACTCTGCAAACCGTCTACGGTTTCATGAAAGATGCCATGCCATTGTTTCAGAAGAACTTTTTCGCCAGATACAAAAAAGGCCACTCTTTCGAGTAGCCTTTTTTGATGTTTGGTTGCGGGAGCCGGATTTGAACCGACGACCTTCGGGTTATGAGCCCGACGAGCTACCAGACTGCTCCATCCCGCGTCTGTGGGCGGCATTCTACAGCCCAATGGCGGGGTGTCAACCGTTAATGAGCCGATCACTGAAATAAGCGCTAATTATTCTGAAATCAAGGTGTTGGGCGCATTCTGCAAGGGAAAACAAGCGCGCACAAAAAAGGCCACTCTTTCGAGTAGCCTTTTTTGATGTTTGGTTGCGGGAGCCGGATTTGAACCGACGACCTTCGGGTTATGAGCCCGACGAGCTACCAGACTGCTCCATCCCGCGTCTGTGTGTCGGCATTCTACAGAGGAACGCGAGTGTGTCAACCTGTGAATCGAAGAAAAGCGCTTTTGCTTCAATCGGTTAGCGCTTGATGAGGGGCTTCTTGAGGGCTTGAAGCCAGGCAGGGCAAGGCTTTCAGCTCTATTGGGATGCTCGATTCGATTGAGAAAATATATTCATCTACGAAATTTCCTACCGCTCAGACAGAAGATTCAAACTACTGGTGCTATATACAGGGGTGAGTGCGATACTGGCCACCCGTTGGTTAACACCCCGTTTATATGACGCAGCGCAAAATCATCCACGTCGACTGTGATTGCTTCTACGCCGCCATCGAGATGCGCGACGACCCGAGCCTGGCGCAAAAGCCCTTGGCTGTCGGTGGCTCGGCAGATCGGCGCGGCGTGATCGCCACCTGCAATTATGAGGCGCGGGCGTATGGGGTGCGTTCGGCGATGTCGTCACGTCACGCCCTGAAGCTGTGCCCGGACTTGACCATCGTCAAGCCGCGCATGGATGCCTATAAAGAAGCATCGAAAGAAATCCAGCTTATCTTCCGCGACTACACCGACTTGATTGAGCCGTTGTCGCTGGATGAGGCTTACCTTGATGTGTCTGACAGCCCGCATTTTGGCGGCAGCGCCACGCGTATTGCCCAGGACATTCGGCGCCGGGTCTCCAACCAGTTGCATATCACTGTGTCTGCCGGCGTGGCGCCCAACAAGTTTTTGGCCAAGATCGCCAGCGACTGGAAAAAGCCCAACGGCCTGTTTGTGATCACGCCGGATCAGGTTGAAGACTTTGTCTCGCAGTTGCGTGTCAGCAAGCTGCATGGCGTGGGCAAGGTCACCGCTGACAAGCTGGCGCGCCTGGGCATCGAAGACTGCCTGCAATTGCGCGACTGGAACAAACTGGCGCTGGTGCGCGAATTCGGCAGTTTTGGCGAGCGCCTCTGGAGCCTGGCCCGTGGGATTGATGATCGTGTAGTGCAAAACGACAGCCGGCGGCAATCCATCAGTGTAGAAAATACCTTCGACGTGGACTTGCCCGATCTTTCAAGTTGCCTGGCGAAACTGCCGGAGTTGATGGAGACCCTGGCCGGGCGCATGGCGCGTATCGACAGTAGCTACCGGGCGGGCAAGCCGTTCGTGAAAGTGAAGTTTCATGACTTTACCCAGACGACGCTGGAGCAGGCGGGGGCAGGGCGGGATCTGGAGAGTTATGAACAGTTGATGACCCAGGCGTTCAATCGCGGGGGCAAGCCGGTGCGGTTGTTGGGGATAGGCGTACGGTTGCTGGACCTGAGCGGCGGCAACGAACAGCTCGAGTTTTCCTGGTAAAAACCCGAAACAAATGTGGGAGCTGGCTTGCCTGCGATAGCAGTGTGTCAGTCACGAATGCTTTAACTGATACACCGCTATCGCAGGCAAGCCAGCACCCACAGTTTGATCTTCACAGGTATTGAGCGATCAGCGTGCGCCGGGATCCGCCACCAAACGCCCCCCGTCCTTGGTCAACGCCTGCACAAACTCCTGCTGCAACTCCGGATCATTGCGCGTCAGTTCGATCAGGCTTTGTTCCAGCTCGCTGGCTTCTTCTTCCAGGCCCAGCTCCGACAGGCGTTTGACCCGGTGTACCCACTGGTTCACTTCGTCATCTTCCAGGTCGTCATAGATCAGGGCATGGGCTTCGAGCAGCTTGCTGCGCAGCGTGTTGCTGACCGCCAGGGTCGAGTCGGTATGCACGTCGTCCTGGCCATCCGCCACAGTGATTTTCAGCGTGGTGACGCGGTTCAGGTCCTGCTCGGCAAAGGGGCTGTCCAACAGGTTAAGGCGCAGGATGCCGTTACGGTCGGTGGTCAGCTCATGGGTCTGCTTGCCGGCAGTGACTTGCACCGGGCGCTCGCTCCAGGGCAGGCTCGAATACTCCAGGCGCTTGTCACGCTGGACTTCATCGATAGCCGCCAGGTTCTGTTGTGCACGGCCGTGGGATTGCACGTTCATGAACGGGTTGATGCCGTCCACGCCGTAGCTCAACCAGTCATGGGTCACACTCGTGGGCAGGTTGCCGAGGGCGAAGATATTCGCCACGTTGGCACCCACGCCCGCCACCAGCGCCACGGCACCCAAGGGCATCTCGTAGAGTTTGCGCCAGGGCTGGTAGGGCGTGTAGCGGTCATAACGACGGGTGACTTCGAATTCGGTGACCTCGAAGGTCTTCTGCTCATGAATGCGAACCCGGCGTTGCGGCAGTTCCAGCACTGTGGGTTCGCCTACATCGATCTGCAGGCTGTGGTCGAGCAACTTACGCTCGACCCGCTCCTCGTGCTCACTGCGTTGCGACATCTGATTGGCGCAGCCGCTGACCAGCAGGGCGCCGCACAAGGCGGCGCCCCCCAGGGCTCTGGTGTTTCGCTTGAACATGACTTCTCTTGATCTGGTTTTCAGCGACGAATACGCGCCTGGAGGAAAGACAGCACGTCAGCCACCGGCAACGGTTGGGCTTCGGCTTCGGTCCGGCTCTTGTATTCCAGATTGCCATCCGCCAGGCCGCGGTCACTGACCACGATCCGGTGCGGGATGCCAATCAGCTCCATGTCGGCGAACTTGATGCCCGGGCTGGTTTTCTTGTCCCGATCATCGAGCAGCACTTCAAAACCGGCAGCGGTGAGTTCCGCATACAGTTTGTCGGTGGCTTCGCGTACTTGCTCGGTTTCATAGCGCAATGGCACCAGGGCTACCTGGAACGGCGCCAGCGCGTCACTCCAGATGATGCCTTTCTCGTCGTTGTTCTGCTCGATGGCAGCGGCAACCACGCGGGATACGCCAATGCCGTAGCAGCCCATGTCCAGGGTGATCGGCTTGCCGTTCTCACCCAGTACTTCGCACTTCATCGCCTTGCTGTACTTGTTGCCCAGCTGGAAGATGTGCCCGACTTCGATGCCGCGCTTGATCTCCAGGGTGCCCTTGCCATCCGGGCTCGGGTCGCCGGCCACGACGTTGCGCAGGTCGGCCACGGTCGGAACCGGCAGGTCACGCTCCCAGTTCACGCCGAAGTAGTGCTTGTCGTCGATGTTCGCGCCGATACCGAAGTCGCTCATCAGCTCGACCGAACGGTCGATGATGATCGGCAGCGGCAGGTTCAGCGGGCCCAGGGAGCCGGCACCGGCGCCAATGGCGTCGCGTAGTTCGGCATCGGTGGCCATGACCAGTGGGCTGGCCACGCCAGGTTGCTGGGCGGCCTTGATTTCGTTGAGCTCGTGGTCGCCACGGATCACCAGGGCGATCAGCTTGCCTTCTTCTTCGGCGCGCACGATCAGGGTCTTGATGGTCTTTTCAATCGGCAGATTGAATTTCTCCACCAGGGCCGCGATGGTCTTGGTGTCTGGCGTGTCGACCAGGCGCAGCTCCTCGGTGGGAGCAGGGCGCGAGGTTTCACGTGGTATGGCTTCGGCCTTCTCGATGTTCGCCGCGTAGTCGGAACCGTTGCTGAACACGATATCGTCTTCGCCGGACTCGGCCAGCACGTGGAATTCGTGGGAGCCGGCACCGCCGATGGAGCCGTTGTCCGCTTCAACCGGGCGGAACTTCAGGCCCAGGCGCGTGAACACGTTGCAGTAGGCCTGGTGCATCCGGTCGTAGGTCGCTTGCAGGGAAGCCTGGTCGGCGTGGAACGAATAGGCGTCCTTCATGATGAACTCGCGGCCACGCATCAGGCCGAAGCGTGGGCGGATCTCGTCACGAAACTTGGTCTGGATCTGATACAGGTTGAGCGGCAACTGCTTATAGCTGCTCAGCTCGTTGCGCATCAGGTCGGTGATGACTTCTTCGTGGGTCGGGCCGGCGCAGAAATCGCGGCCATGACGGTCTTTAAAGCGCAGCAACTCAGGGCCGTACTCTTCCCAGCGCCCGGATTCCTGCCACAACTCAGCCGGTTGGGTGCTCGGCATCAACACTTCCAGAGAGCCGGCCGCGTTCATTTCTTCACGAACGATGGCTTCGACCTTGCGCATCACCTTCAAGCCCATGGGCAACCAGGTGTACAGGCCCGAGGCCAGTTTGCGGATCATACCGGCGCGCAGCATCAGCTGATGGCTGATCACAACCGCGTCGGAAGGCGTTTCTTTCTGTGTGGCGAGCAAATATTGACTGGTACGCATGGTAGGCCGTTGTCGGTTGCTTGGACTTGAAATGACTTGGGATTGTACGGGCGCTTGTCGCCGGAGTACAGGCGTGAGGTAGCTGGGTGTATCTGTCGTAACCGTCGCTTGTGTGGGAGCTGGCTTGCCTGCGATAGCGATGGTGAACCCAACGCCGCTATCGCAGGCAAGCCAGCTCCCACATTGACCGAGTCGTATCAGTCTTCCGGCGGGGGATTCAGTCGGGCGCGGCGGTTCTCCTGGAACCAGTGCAGCGCAATCAGGAGCAGCGTCGGCACACCCAGCAGGCAGGTGATCATAAAGAAGTTGTGATAACCGAACTTCTCCACCATCACCCCTGAATAGCCGCCGATCAAACGCGGCAGCAACAGCATGATCGAACTGAGCAGCGCATATTGGGTGGCGGAGAACTTGAGGTTGGTGAGGCTCGACAGGTACGCCACGAACGCCGAAGTGGCCATGCCCGAACTGAAGTTGTCCAGGGAGATGGTGACGATCAACATCTGCAGGTCGGGGCCCATGTCGGCGAGCATCACGAACAGCAGGTTGGTACCGGCCGAGGCCACGCCGCCGATGAACAGGATCGGCAGTATCCCGAACCGCACGATCAACAGGCCGCCCATGCCGGCGCCGAGCAGGGTCATGATCAGGCCGAAGATCTTGCTCACCCCGGCAATCTGGTCCTTGGTGAATCCCTGGTCGATATAGAACACGTTGGCCATGACGCCCATCACCGTGTCGGACATGCGATAGGTGGCAATCAGCCCGAGCAGCAGCAGCGCCTGCCAACGGTAACGCAGGATAAAGTCGTTGACCGGCGTGAGCACGGGGGCCAGGCCCCGGCGGCCCATGGCTGAAAGGCACAGGGTAGTGAGGATGATATAGAGGATGGCGCGCAGGAACGCGCGGTCTTCCATCAGCAGTTCCCACAAACTCACGCCCTGGAACAGCACGCTGGCGAAGTCGGTGTTGTACAACTGGGTGAACATCGCCGGCACCGAGACCAACAGCACGATCAGTACAAACACCGACACCAACTGGTGCATGAAACTGTAGCGTCCGGCCTGCAACTGGGTGCGCAGTGGCACATCAGGTTCACGCATGAGTAAGGTGGTGAGCAACGCCGGCACCATCAACACGCCGAACAACACATAGGTGCCGGTCCAGGCCGAGTGTTTATAGTTGAAGCCGGTGGAGCCAAAGCCTTCGGCAAAGAACAGCGCACCGGCGGTAGCCAGTAGAGCGGCGATGCGATAACCGGACATGTAGCTTGCCGCCAGGGCGGCCTGACGGCTGTCGTCGGCGATTTCCAGGCGGTAGGCATCCACGGCAATGTCTTGCGTGGCCGACGCGAAGGCGACGACCACCGCAATGGCGATCAACCAGGACAGGTGTTTTTGCGGGTCACAAAAGCCCATGCCGATCAATCCGAGGATCACCAGCGACTGGGCCAGCACCAGCCAGGAGCGACGACGCCCCAGTTTGCCAAGCAACGGCAGGCGCCATTGGTCGAGCAGCGGCGACCAGACCCATTTGAAGGCGTAGGCCAGGCCGATCAGGCTCGCATAGCCAATGGTCTCGCGGGCCACACCGGCTTCACGCAGCCACACCGAAAGCGTCGAAAACACCAACATGTAAGGCATGCCGGCGGCGAAACCGAGCAACAACAGCACTAACGTCGAAGGGCTGGCATAGGCGGCGAGCGCGGCGCGCCAGGTTTTACGGGGCATGGGCTGGAGTCTGCCTCAGATTTGCGGAAACAAAGCGCGCACTCTAACCGCTGTGCTCTACCGGGCGCCAGCCATGACGCTGAATATCAACACGATTGTTCAGGATGGTGACGCCTTCGCTACGTAAACGCGCACGTTGTTCGTCACCCGAGGCACTGCCCACCGGCAAACTTATCCGACCACCGGCAGCCAGCACCCGATGCCAGGGCAACCGCGTGTCTTGCGGCAACTGGCTCAGGGTGCGCCCGACCCAGCGGGCAGCCCGCCCCAAACCGGCCAGGTGGGCCAGCTCGCCGTAACTCACCACGCAGCCTTCGGGCACCTGCGACAACGTCAGGTAGAGTGCGGTGCGGCGCATCTCGGCGGGGCTTTGTGGCGTATCGGCGGGTAGGATCACTGTGGGGATATCCGTTGAGATCGTCGTTGTTTTGTCAGAAACGTCTGTAAACATGACGATGAGTATTGAACTCAATATAAATCCTTGAGTCAGTTCTAGCCATGTAACACTATAACGCCCCTTATTTTCGCCAACCCCGAGTCCCGTACTTGCTTATGTTGTCCAGAACCCTGTTGTGCCTTGCTGTTTTCAGTGCTTCCACGCCCTTGCTCGCCGATACCGTCTGGTTGAAAAACGGTGACCGGCTCACCGGCAAGATCAAAGTCTTCGACGGTGGCAAGTTGCTGATCCAAACCGACTACGCAGGCTCCATTCCGGTGGACTGGAAGCAGGTCAAAACCCTGGAAAGTGACCAGGAGCTGCTGGTCAAGCAGGACGCCTACAGCGGTGAAAAGGCCAAGTCCTTGCAGGCATCGGATGACGGCAAGGTGGTGCTGGCCAATGGCGAGGCGCCCAAGACGGTGGAACTGGCAAGTATCCAACAGATCATGAAGCCCAAGCCCGTGATCGAAGACCTGGTGTGGAAGGGTAATGTCGACCTGGCGCTGGACTACAAACGCGCGGACAAAGACACCAACGACTACGACATCGACTTCAAGACCTCGGCCCGTCACGGCCAGTGGCGTCATACGGGCAAGGGCGAATATAACCGGGAGTTCCAGGACGACGTCACCACCACCGACAACTGGGCCCTGGAATACGACCTGGACCGTTTTATCACCGAGCACTGGTTCTGGCAGGGGGGCCTGACTTATAAGCGCGACAAGGTCGAAGACCTGGCGCGCCAGCGCACCGTGGGTACCGGCCCGGGCTACCAGTTCTGGGACGATGAGTTGGGCGCGTTCTCCCTCGGATCGCTGGTCAACCGTACCGATTACGAATATGCCGACGGCGGCAAGGACAACTTCTACTCTCTGGCCATGAAGTGGAACTACAACCGCTACTTGGTGGGCAAGACCGTGGAGTTCTTCACCAACGGCGAATTGGGCAAGCCTCTGGACGGTCCGGCCGATTACTCCCTGGATGCCGAGATGGGCCTGCGCTACAAAGTCACCGAATGGGCGTCCCTCAATCTCAAGGCCGAGCGTGACGTCATCAGCGGCGACTCCGATAGCAGCTTGAGCAAGACCCGTTACACCGCAGGCTTCGGCGTGGCCTGGTAAACCGGCGTCGGCCACTCTGGCAACCTGCGCAGATATTGATTACCTTGTGTTGAGATCCATTCCCATATGCCATGGGCGGCGGAACACCCGAGGAGTCATCTATTGAGCACGCAGGTTGCCAAGAACGCCCGAGAGCTGTTGCTCAAGGAATACCGTGGGGCGCTCGCCACACAGTCCAAAGCCATGCCCGGCTTTCCCTTTGGCTCGGTGGTGCCCTACTGCCTGGACGAGCAGGGCCGCCCGCTGATCCTGATCAGCCGCATTGCCCAGCACACCCACAACCTGCAAAGAGATCCCAAGTGTTCGCTGTTGGTGGGTGAGCGCGAGGCCGATGATGTGCAAGCCGTGGGGCGCCTGACCTACCTGGCCGAAGCCGAGAAGCTGGAAGACCCGGCCGTCATCGAAGCTGCGGCCGAGCGCTACTACCGCTACTTCCCTGATTCGGCCAACTACCACAAGGCCCACGATTTCGATTTCTGGGTGCTCAACCCCGTCCGTCACCGTTACATCGGTGGGTTTGGCGCGATCCATTGGGTCGACCAGTTAACCTTGGCCAACCCGTTTGCGGGCAAGGCCGAGCGCAGCATGATCGAGCACATGAACAGCGATCACACCAAGGCCATCGCCCATTACGTCGACCTCGGCGGTTTGCCGACCAGCGAGCCGGCACAGCTGGCCGGCATCGACAGCGAAGGCATGCACTTGCGTATCGGCCAATCCTTGCACTGGTTGCCTTTCGAGACGCCTTGCAACACACCGACACAAGTACGCGAAGCCCTGGTTTCATTGGCTCACGCCGAGGTGTGGCCGAAAAAAACCACGGTTGACGCTTGAATTTACACAACGGCGACGTCATCTAAGGTGGACTGGCAAGGCATTCTTGCGTTGAGGAACCATTTGATGCGCCCTTTTTTATTGCTCTTTCTGCTGTTCCCGGTGCTGGAGCTGTTCGTATTCGTTAAAGTCAGCGGTGCGATCGGGTTTTTCCCGGCGCTGTTGCTGATCATCGTAGGCTCCATGCTCGGCGTCCTGGTGCTGCGTGTCGCCGGCCTGGCGACCGCGCTGCGTGCCCGTGAAAGCCTGAACCGCGGCGAACTGCCGGCCCAGACCATGCTTGAGGGCCTGATGATGGCCCTGGCCGGTGGCTTGCTGATCCTGCCGGGCTTTATCAGCGACGTGCTTGGCCTGGTGCTGTTGCTGCCATTCACCCGCAAGCTGCTGGCCGGCAAAATGCGCCAGCGTGCTGAAGAGGCCGCCATGCGCCAGCGTGCGTTCGCCGACGACCTGCAACCCCGTGGCGGTCCGGCTCCGCGCCAACCCCTGGGGCGTGAAGGTGATGTGATCGAAGGCGAATTCGAACACCGCGACAACAAATAACCGCTTCACCGGCACGGCACCTTCGGGTGCCGTGTTGCATTTACCCTTGAGCCGACACAAAAAATTTCATCCTCGGCCCCTTGTAATAAGCCTGGGCGCCCTTATGTAACGGTCACCGCAAGGTTTCTGGTGGTGACACTAGACAGACTTCCGCGTCTCGCCCAGCGAGCCGCGACCGGCACCGCCGGAATTTAACCCGCCGGATTGAACCGGCCGATGAAAAACACAATTAGGAGAGATCGACAATGAGCAAGCTTCGTCCTCTGCACGACCGCGTCGTCATCCGTCGCAGCGAAGAAGAAAAGAAAACCGCTGGCGGGATCGTTCTGCCAGGTTCGGCTGCTGAAAAAGCCAACCACGGTGTGATCGTCGCTGCTGGCCCAGGCAAGACCCTGGAAAACGGTGAAGTACGTGCGCTGGCCGTGAAAGTGGGTGACAAGGTTGTTTTCGGCCCTTACTCCGGCAGCAACACTGTGAAAGTCGACGGCGAAGACCTGCTGGTAATGGCTGAGAACGAAATTCTCGCTGTACTGGAAGGCTGATTTCCCCGCTCATTTTCCCGTTACTACAAAGTATTTAAGGAATATCGATCATGGCTGCTAAAGAAGTTAAATTCGGCGACTCCGCCCGCAAGAAAATGCTCACTGGCGTCAACGTGCTGGCTGACGCAGTAAAAGCGACCCTGGGCCCGAAAGGCCGTAACGTGATCATCGAGAAGAGCTTCGGCGCTCCGACCATCACCAAGGACGGCGTTTCCGTAGCCAAAGAGATCGAACTGGAAGACCGTTTCGAAAACATGGGCGCGCAGCTGGTCAAAGACGTTGCCTCCCGTGCCAACGATGACGCAGGTGACGGTACTACCACCGCAACCGTACTGGCTCAGTCGATCGTCAACGAAGGCCTGAAGGCCGTTGCTGCCGGCATGAACCCGATGGACCTCAAGCGCGGCATCGACAAGGCGACCATCGCCATCGTCAAAGAGCTGAAGAACCTGTCCAAGCCATGCGCCGACACCAAGGCCATCGCTCAGGTAGGCACCATCTCTGCCAACTCCGACAGCTCCATCGGCGACATCATTGCCGAAGCCATGGAAAAAGTCGGTAAAGAAGGCGTGATCACCGTTGAAGAAGGCTCGGGCCTGGAAAACGAACTGTCGGTTGTAGAAGGCATGCAGTTCGACCGTGGCTACCTGTCCCCGTACTTCGTCAACAAGCCGGACACCATGGTTGCCGAACTGGACAGCCCGCTGATCCTGCTGGTCGACAAAAAGATCTCCAACATCCGCGAAATGCTGCCAGTGCTGGAAGCCGTTGCCAAAGCCGGCCGCCCACTGCTGATCGTGGCTGAAGACGTTGAAGGCGAAGCCCTGGCGACTCTGGTTGTGAACAACATGCGTGGCATCGTCAAGGTTGCAGCCGTCAAGGCTCCAGGCTTCGGCGACCGTCGCAAGGCCATGCTGCAGGACATCGCCGTTCTGACCGGCGGTACCGTTATCTCCGAAGAGATCGGCCTGAGCCTGGAAAGCGCCACCCTGGAAAACCTGGGTAGTGCCAAGCGCGTGACCCTGTCCAAGGAAAACACCATCATCGTTGACGGTGCTGGCGTTGAAGGCGACATCGAGTCCCGTATCGCTCAGATCCGTGCCCAGGTTGCCGAGACTTCCTCGGACTACGACCGTGAAAAACTGCAAGAGCGCCTGGCCAAGCTGTCTGGCGGTGTTGCAGTGATCAAGGTTGGCGCTGGCTCCGAAGTTGAAATGAAAGAGAAGAAGGCCCGCGTTGAAGACGCCCTGCACGCAACCCGTGCAGCCGTTGAAGAAGGCGTGGTACCTGGCGGTGGCGTTGCGCTGATCCGTGCTCTGGAAGCCCTGACTGACCTGACCGGCGACAACGCTGACCAGAACGTCGGTATCGCTGTACTGCGCCGTGCCGTTGAAGCTCCGCTGCGCCAGATCGCTGCTAACTCCGGCGACGAGCCAAGCGTTGTGGTCAACGAAGTCAAGAACGGCAAAGGTAACTACGGTTACAACGCTGCGACTGGCGTGTACGGCGACATGATCGAAATGGGCATCCTGGATCCAACCAAGGTGACTCGTTCCGCGCTGCAAGCAGCATCCTCCATCGGCGGTCTGATCCTGACCACCGAAGCTGCGATCGCTGAAGCACCGAAGAAAGAAGGCTCGGCTGGCGGCGGTATGCCAGACATGGGCGGCATGGGTGGCATGGGCGGCATGATGTAAGCCAGCCTACCCGGCGCTTTAAAAAGCCCCGCCTGCAGTGATGCAGGCGGGGCTTTTTTATGAGCGGCTTGCCTTCCTCTGTAGGAGCGAGCTTGCTCGCGAAAAACGTCAACGGTAAAGCGTGCTTGCTGAGTAAACGCGGCGCCTGTGCGTTTTTCGCGAGCAAGCTCGCTCCTACAGGAGAATGCGATTAGGTCGGTACAGCAACAAGCAATACAGCCCGAGGCAGATCAGCCAGCAAAAGATCGCTGTCCATACATTGTGGGAAAAGAAATGCGCCCCTTGCAGCATACGGCTGACTGAAAACACGCTGCCCAGGCTGACGGCAAAGATGAACGCATATCGGGCTAGCCGCGGCCGTCGATCCCGCAAGGCAAAGAACCAGGCGAACAAGGCGAACCCGGTGGCGGCATGTCCGCCGGGCCAGCAACGGCCGGGTTTATCGGTAGGTGGGCGCGGGCTGAGCAGTTCGCTGTAGGTTTCCTGGCCGCCGAACTCCTTGAGGCTCCAGGGGCATTGCACGGCGGTGATGGTTTTCAATGGCGACACGAACGCCGTCGCCATTCCCAGCGACAGCACCAGGCACACCAGTTCACGGCGGTACGGTTTGAGTCGCTGCAGGATGAAGCTGCCGACCAGGCCCAGAATCGCCAGCACCGAAAACAGGATCACCAGTTGCTTGGCACGGTCATGCAGGATGTCTTCAAGGAAGAAGCTATAGCGGCCAATGAAGCCGCCAGCCTCTGCGCTGTAGAAAAGCCTGGCCAGGTCCATGTCCAGTGACGTCAGCTCCAGCAACAGCAAGGCCACTGCAGCGCTGGCAGGCAGGCCCAGGCACAGCCAAAAATCAAGCGGTTTGGAAACCGGTAAAGAGGAGGGGGATTTCATCTCGAACCTTGGTAAAAAAGCCCCGCGCTCACCTGCGCGGGGCTTTTTGATTAGCGTTTGCTTAAGACTGGTGCCTCTTCCTTGGGCGCTTTCCAGCTCAGCAGTTGCTGTTTGTAGTCATAACTGGCGGCCTGGTAGTAGGTGATCGCCCGTTGAATCAAGGGGTCATCGCTACCAACGCGCAGCTCCTGGCTCTCGCCCAGGGCCTGGTCGTGGCGACGCAAGCCTTGGCGCGGGCTGAGGATTGCCAGGTCCTTGCCATCAAACAGACCCAGGTGCTGGTAATTGCCCACCACCACCCGTGGAGGTAATGGGTTGTCTTGCAGCAGGTTGCGGCCAAAGAATGTCGATTCGTAGCTCAGGTTGAGCAGGCCCAACAAGGTTGGCGCCAGGTCGATCTGGCTGGACAGTTGGGCGGATTCCCGTGCGTCGATCAGCTTGGGCGCGTAGATAAACAGCGGGATCTGGTAGTTGGTGATCGGCAGGTCTTCCTTGCCCGCGCTGCCGGCGGTGTGGTCGGCAACGAACACGAAAATCGTGTTATCGAACCACGGCTTCTGGCGCGCTGCCTCAAGGAACTGGCCGATGGCGTAGTCGGTGTATTTCACCGCGCCGTCGCGACCCTTGCCGGATTTGATGTCGATGCGCCCGTCCGGGTAGGTATAAGGACGGTGGTTGGAGGTGGTCATCAGTTGCAGCAGGAACGGCTGTTGCTTGGCGTAGTCGGCGTCGGCCAGTTTCAAGGTCTGTTTGAACAGGTCTTCGTCGGCCATGCCCCAGGCGTTTTTGAACGAGATCTCCGACTCTGGCACGCTGCTCTGGTCCACCACCCGATAGCCGTTGCCGCTGAAGAACGCGTTCATATTGTCGAAGTAACCGCGCCCGCCATAGACAAACACGCTGTCATAACCGATGGCCGAGAGCTGTTGCCCCAGGCTGGCGAACCCGCTTTCGCGGCCGATGCGCTTGACGATCGAACGCCCCGGCGTCGGCGGGACTGCCAGGGTAATGGCTTCCAGGCCGCGGTCGGTGCGTGTACCGGTGGCGTAGAAGTTATTGAAGTACAGGCTCTGTTGGCGCAACGCATCCAGATTGGGCGTGAGGTTGCGCGTATCGCCATTACTGCCCATGTACTTGGCGCTGAAGCTCTCGATGGTCACCAGTACGATGTTGGGCTTGCGCAGTGTGCCGGGGTTGGTGATGGCACGGCGAATATCCAGCGGGTCCTGGTCGATAAAGCGGGCGTTGGGTTCACTCAGTTCGGCGCGCAACTGCTTGGCGACGACGTCGGTCGGCAGGCTTTTGTAAAACTGGGTGTAGTCCAGTTCGTTGTTACGGAACGCGGCAAAGAACTGATAGGGGCCATTGCTGGCCAATTCGTTGTTGTACGCGTTGCCGCCTTGGGTGCGCGGGCTGTCCTGGCTGACCAGTTGCAGGCTGAGGCCGGCGAGCACCAGCAGGCCCAGGGCGTTGATCACACGGCCACGCAATGGAGGCAATGGCGCTGCCATCGCGGCATTGAAGGGTTTGCGCAGAGCCACGCTCAGAATCAACGCCAGCATTGCCAGCAGGCTCAGCAGCTTGCCGATCGGATAAGACTCCAGCAGGTTGTTCAGTACCTCATCGGAGTACACCAGGTAATCGACAGCGATAAAGTTGAAGCGCACGCCAAACTCATCCCAGAACAACCATTCGGCTACAGAGGTGAACAGCATGGCGAACAGGCTGACGGTCAGCACCGCTTGCAGGAACCAGCGATGGCCACGGCGGCGCCATAGGGCGGGTGGGCAGAGCAGCAGATACAGGCCAAGCGGCAAGGCTGCATAGGCCAGGAAACCCAAGTCGTAGAGCAAACCCACGCCAAACACGGACAACAGGTTGCCGCTGACCTCATTGAGGTGGGTAATGAGCAGCACGCTGCGGGTGAGCAGGAAAACCAGTAACCAGGCACCGGTAATCAACAGCAAATAGCGCATTGGCGCTGTTTTGAAAAAACCCATGTCCAAGTTCCTTATATCAATGGGGGGCGATCTTCGTCCTGACACTGTAGTTAGTTTGTGAAGCTATAGTGAAAAACTTGTTTGGCTCTAAAAACAGTTGAAAAGCTTTATCGGCGGGGCTCTGCGCTCTATCCCTGAGCCCCGCTTGGCCTTAAGCTGCGCGAGCCAACACGGCCGTTACCGCGTACGGAGACACTGCCCATGCGAATTCTATTGGTTGAAGACAACCGCGATATCCTCGCCAACCTGGCCGACTACCTGGGGCTCAAAGGCTACACAGTGGACTGTGCGCAGGACGGTTTGTCGGGCCTGCACCTCGCGGCCACCGAGCATTACGACCTGATCGTGCTCGACATCATGTTGCCCGGCATCGATGGCTACACCCTGTGCAAACGCCTGCGCGAAGACGCGCGCCGCGACACGCCGGTGATCATGCTTACCGCTCGCGATCAACTGGACGACCGGCTGCAGGGCTTCAAGTCCGGCGCCGATGATTACCTGCTCAAACCCTTCGCCTTGTCGGAACTGGCCGCCCGTATCGAAGCGGTGTTGCGCCGTGCCCAGGGCGGCGGGCGTCGTGCCCTGCAAGTGGGTGACCTGAACTACGACCTCGATACGCTGGAAGTCACTCGCGAAGGGCGCTTGCTCAAGCTCAACCCCGTAGGCCTGAAACTGCTCGCCGTGCTGATGCAAAAAAGCCCGCACGTTCTGCGCCGGGAAATTCTCGAAGAAGCCCTGTGGGGCGACGACTGCCCGGACAGCGACAGCCTGCGCAGCCACGTTCATCAATTGCGTCAAGTGATCGACAAGCCCTTCGCCAAACCGCTACTGCAAACGGTGCACGGTGTGGGTTATCGCCTGGCCGAGGGTCGTGATGGAGTTTAAGCAAAGCCTTGCCCAGCGCATCATCATCGCCTTCGCCTTGATGAGTGCGTTGGTGGCGGGGGCCTTCGCCATCGGCATCATCGCGACGGTGCACCTGGTGGAGGAGAAGTTGATCTCGGCTGGCCTGGGGGGTGACCTGCAGCGCCTGTTGCTGATGGACAGCGTTGAAGACTGGAGCCACCGGCCAGAACCGGACCAGCTGTTCTATTTCAGCGGCGGGCGTGGCGATTTTGAACTGCCCAAGGATCTGCGCCATCTGGACCCGGGGTTCCATGAGGTGTTTCGCGAGGCGCTGTCGTACCACGCCATGGTCGAAGTGGTCGACGGCCGGCGTTATGTATTGCTGCAAGACCAGAGCGATTTCGAAGAGCGTGAGCGCGTGCTGTTTGCGGTGGTGCTGGTGGGGTTCGTACTCAGCCTGGCGCTGGCGGCGTTCCTCGGCTGGGTGCTGGCCCGCAAGGTGATGGCGCCGGTGGTACGCCTGGCCCGTCAGGTCCGTCATCGTGACCAACTGTTGGGCCTGGCACCGCCCCTGGCGCCGGATTACGCCGCCGATGAAGTGGGCGAACTGGCGGTGGCGTTCGACGCCACCTTGGGTCGTTTACGCCAGGCGCTGTCACGTGAGCAATTGTTTACCAGCGATGTGAGCCATGAGTTGCGCACGCCCTTGATGGTCCTGGCCAGCTCCTGCGAACTGTTGCGCGAAAACCCGGCCATCGATCAGCGCGGTCGCAATCAGGTAGAACGAATTGCCCGTGCCTGTGAAGAAATGCGCGAACTGGTGCAAACCTTCCTGATGCTGGCCCGCGCCAAACACGACGACGCCGCCAGTTCGCCCCAAGGCAACCTCACCCAGGTGGCCGAAGACCTGCTCGGTATCTGGCGCGAGCCCATCGAGAAAAAAGGCCTGACGTTGATCTACCTGCCAGGCAACCCCCTGGACACCTGCTACAACACCACCTTCTTGCATGCGGTGATGGGCAACCTGCTGCGCAACGCACTGCATTACACCGAGCACGGGTTTATCCGCCTGACCCTGGAGCCCAGTGGTTTCACGGTGGAGGACTCCGGTGTCGGCATCCCCGAAGAGAAGCGCGAAGCGATGTTCGAGCCGTTCGTGCGCGGTAGCGAGAAGCGTGGCGAGGGCCTTGGCCTCGGCCTGTCACTGGTGCAGCGGATCTGCGAAAGCCAGGGTTGGAGCGTGAGCCTGAGCACCATGGAGCCTAATGGCTGCCGTTTTCATGTGGAGCTCAACCCAGTCAAAACCTGACCACTCAGTCTGTCGTTTTGCTGATGCAGACTGCGTGCTTTTCGGCGAAGATGGCCCGGTGCTACTGAATGTTTCTGTAAAGTCTTGAAATGTATGCAATTGGACAGGACAAGATTTTCACAACGAGTTGACCTGTTGATCACAGTTCGCTGCTTAAGGTCGTAGGCATCAGTTACTGGAGACGTAAGATGCCTTCCCCGATCAAGCTGGAATTTTCTGATAAGTACGACGATCAACACGCCCAGAAATATTTGCTCAAGCATCAGGACAATCTGGCTCGCCGGTTGTCCCACAAGCGCGACGAGCAGTTGGCGCGCGGTGCGCTGGCCATGGCCGGCGAGCCGGGGCTGGTGTTGGACCTGCCGTGTGGTGCTGGACGTTTCTGGCCGTTGCTGGCCGAAAAACCCAACCGTGTGATTATCGGAGCTGACAATTCGGCGTCGATGTTGAAGATCGCCACAGCTGCCCAACCGGCAGAGGTGGTGAAACGGGTACGCCCTTTGCAGACCTCTGCCTTTGATATCGATTTGCCAGATAACTCCGTCGACAGTATTTTTTGCATGCGCTTGATGCACCACATCGGTGAGCCAGAGCACAGGCTGACAATACTTCGCGAGTTTCAACGTGTTACCCGCGACAGCGTGATTATTTCGCTGTGGGTAGACGGCAATTTCAAGGCTTGGAAGCGCAAGCGCAGCGAAGTGCGTCGTCGCAAAAAAGGTGAGCAAGAAGGTTACCAAAACCGGTTTGTGTTACCGGCTGCTACTGTCGAGGCAGAATTCGAGCAGGCCGGTTTCCGTGTTCAGGAATCCCTGGACTTCATACCGCTCTACGCCATGTGGCGAGTGTATGTATTGCGCAAGAGGTAACAGGATGGCAGTTGAGTGCGTAGTAGGCAGTCATGTAGCTCCCGAAGAACGATTTGATTTTTTCTGGCGTCAACAGGGTGAGTGGGTCGAAGAACCCAACCGCCGACGTGGTGGTGAAAGTGGCGTGCAACGGGTCATAAGCCCTAATGGCCGTTTGCTCTATTGCAAGCGCCAGACCGGCCACATTTACCGTAGCTGGCTGCACCCCTTTGGGCGTCCGACCGTGCTGCGTGAACGCGATGCCCTCAAAGGCCTGCGTTTGCTGGATGTGCGTGTGCCGGAACTGGTGTTTTGCGAAGCACGTCGCGACCCGGAGCACCAATGGAAAGCCCTGTTGGTCACCGCGTCTCTGGACGGTTTCGACGAGATTGAAAACTGGTACGCCGCCGGTGGCCGCGAACAGTATGGCGAGGCGGTCCACGAGCGCCTGCTGCAAGAGTTGGCCGGCACCTTGGCCCGTATGCACAAAGGCCGCTGGCAACACGGTTGCCTGTATATCAAGCACATTTTCGTGCGGGTGACCGGTGAGCCTGATGCGGCGACTGTGGAAGTGGCCCTGCTGGACTTTGAGAAATGCCGCCAGCGCCTGACCGCTTATCGGGCCGCGTCCCACGACATGCTGCAATTGCGTCGCCATTCGTCGTGGAATGATACCGACTGGAAAAAACTCAGCTACTTTTACGAGACGGCGTTTGGCAGCGCTATCAAGGGTTTAACCAGATGAAGCTAGAAATAGCACGAGGTTTGTTTCTGGTCGGGGCATTGGGTGTTGCAGCCCTGGCCCTGGCGGTATGGGAACAACCTCGTACACAAGTGTTGAGTGCGGTAGACGGTGGCGGGCAATGCCTGCTGCCACGCATTGCCAAGACGAGTGTGGCGGCCAAGCCCGACCATGAACTGTTGTTATTCATGTTCGGCATGTCTCAAGCGATGAGGCCGCAAAGTTGAGGTGTCAGACACAAAAAAGGGCCTTGCGATGCAAGGCCCTTTTTTGTGTCTGACACCTCAACTGTTGTAGGAGCGAGCTTGCTCGCGAAAAAACCGCAGACGACACGTTCATCCAGGATGGGCGCGTTCATGATCGTTCCCACGCTCTGCGTGGGAATGCCTCTTGAGACGCTCTGCGTCTCGTCCGTTAGCGCCAGTGACGCAGAGCGTCACGGGTCGCATTCCCACGCAGAGCGTGGGAACGATCAGCCATTTTGATGTCGTCGGTCTTTAGACCAGGTGCAGGTGGTTATCCCAGAACCCCGCCGGTAACTCCAGTGGTGTTGCCAGTAACTTTTCCTGGCGGCAATCATAGAAGCGGCAACGGCCCTGACCGGATGTCACCACAAATCCATCCGCCACCGCACCCACCCCCGCACAGTCAGGCAAGGGCCCATCCAGGCGCAGTTCGGCGGTGTCCATGTCCCAGATAAAAAAGCGATTGCCACGAGGTGCTGTCAACGCCACCAGGCGCAGTTCGCTGTGCACTGCCACGCTGGCGGTGTAATGCCCCATCGCCTGCAACTGTTCATCAGCCACCGGGAACGCCACGAACGGCTGCCCCGGTCGCTTGATCGCCAGCAACTCGGAACGCTCGTGGGACGGGCCCATGAACTGTTGCCCGGTGAGGATGGTGCCATCGCTGGCGATGCCCATGTGCCGCACGCTGTTCATCTGCTGGGCCAGGGTTTCCTTGCTGATCAGGCTGCCGTCACGGCGCATCAGCACCAGGCTCGGCTCCATGGCGTTGAGGTTCATTTCTACCCGGCTTTCGGCTTCGGTGCGAATGCCACCGTTGGCCACGATCAGCGTCTCGCCGTCGGGCATCCACGAGACTTGATGCGGGCCGATGCCGTGAGTGGATATCTCGCCGCTGTGCACCAGCCGCTCACCTTCGAACTTATACACACCCAACAGGCCGCGGCCAGGGTCGGAGGTGTCGTTCTCGGTGGCGTACAGCCAGTCACCGCTCTTGTGGATCACCGCATGGCCATAGAAATGGCGGTTGGCGTTGGAGGTGATGGTTTGCAGCAGCCTGCCATCGCGCAGGTCGATCAGGTAACTCTCGGTGCCTGGGCGACGGGCGACGAACAACGCAATCGGCAACGTCGGGTGGTTGATGATGTCATGGCAGCGCTGGCCGACCTGGGTTGCAAATACCGGCTTGCCGTCCAGGCGATAGCCGACAGCGTAGTGCTTGCCGTCGGCGTCATCGCGCGCCGACAGCAGCAGCGGGCCTTTGTCTTTGTGCTTGAACAGCGTCCAGCCACCCAAGGTGATAGCGCTGAGCAGCACGCTGCCCACCGCCAAAGCCTGTCGCCTGAGCATCATCAGTCACCGTCGTTGGCGTTAAAGCCCAGTTGTACGCCCAGCGCCTTGGCCAGTTCACCTTCATGCAGGCGGTGGACTACGTTGAGGCTGTCGTAGATGTCGTTGAGTTGCTGGCGCCCGGCGTCGTCGTTCAACAGTTCGTTGAGGGTGCGCTGGTTGCTGGCGAACAGTTTCAGCGACGCTGCGTAGGCGGCGTCGATTTTCTCGGCCAGTGGCTTCTGGTCCGCCGGCAGCAGGCCACGCAGGCCTTTGTTATCCACGCCCACCCACACGGTCTGAGCCGCGGCGAGGCTGGCTTCCAGGCTCTGCAGGGACGACTGGCTGCGCCAGGCATCGGCCTGGAACGGTTGCGGGATGCCCTTGGTCTGGCGGCCCATTGGGGTGCCGAGTTTTTTCTTCAGGGTGTCCAGGGCGGTCACTTGCACGCGCAGCAGATCGGCGATGGCTTCGTGGGAATCAGCGTAGCGCTGGTTCGGAAACTTGGTCATTTGCGCGAGCATGCCGTCGGTGCTGTTCCAGCTGGCCAGGATCTCTTCGGCCAGGACTTTCTGGCGCTCGCCGATGGCCATCAGCAGTGGGCAATAACGTGCTTTCTGGGCTTCGTCGGCGACGTCGGGCTTGGCGTCGTAGAGGATGTATTCGTAGGCCGACAGGCCCTGCACCACCACGCTGGATTTCGCCAGGGCCGCGGCGTCGATCTGCGGCTGGGCACTGACCAGTTGCTCGACCTGGCGGCCGACCAGGTTCTTCTTGTCTGGCCAGAATTGCACCTGCCACGCCCGGTTGCCTTCGGCCAGCGGGCCGATCAGCAGCGGTTGCAGCTCGGCCCAGGCTTTTTGTGCGTGCAGGAAGTCAGCGCGGGCGGTGTCCAGGCTTTCCTTGCCTTGGCAGTAGGCCAAGGCGCTGACGGCCAACTGACGGTCGGCCTCAACCCAGCGGCTGTAGGTCGGCAGGATCACTTGCTTGGCGATGGCTGCCGAGGTCACTGCTTGCGGGTCTTGGGGCGAGCAGGCACCCAAGGCCAGGGCGGCGAGGCTGGTGAACAACAACTTGGGACGAAACATGTCGAGCTCCCTTCTGTAAGTGGGGCAAAGCTTATAAAGAATTCAGGAACGCCAGCAACGCGGCACGCTGCTCGGCATTGAACGACAACACATGTTGCTGCGCCGCTTGGGCTTCACCGCCATGCCACAGCACGGCTTCAAGCAGGTTGCGGGCGCGGCCGTCATGCAGGAACTGGGTGTGGCCACTCACGGTTTGCGTCAGGCCGATACCCCACAGCGGCGGGGTGCGCCAGTCGCGGCCGGTGGCTTTGAATTCGCTACGGTTGTCGGCCAGGCCTTCGCCCATATCGTGCAGCAGCAGGTCGCTGTAAGGGCGGATCAACTGGTTGGCCAGTTCAGGTTCGGCGGCATTGGCGGCGGTGGTGAAGCTGGGCTTGTGACAGCCCTGGCAACCGGCCTGGTAGAACAGGTTCTTGCCGGCCAGCACTTGCGGCGTATCAACGTCCCGACGTGCGGGCACCGCGAGGTTGCGGGTGTAGAACAGCACCAAGCGCAGGATGTTATCGCTGACTTCCGGTTCACCCTGCGGGCCATTGCCGTTGGGCGCCTGCTTGCAGGCCACTTGGGCGTCGGTGCAGTCATCAAAGGGTCTCAGGGACGTGGTGAGGCCCATATCACCAGAAAACGCGTGAACGTTTTGTTGATTGAGGTTGGGCTGCCCGGCTTTCCAGCCAAAACGCCCGAGGACAGTTTTGGCCTCAGCGTCATCCCAGACCCAATTGGCGCGGCCGACAATAGCCTCTTTGTCGGCGGTCTTGGGGTCTGTGTTGCGCAGGATATCGGCATCGCTGATCGCTTCGAGCAGGCCCAGGCCAATCATCGGCGGGGCGATACGCGCCGAGAAGCGTGTGTCGGGGTGCATCGGGCCGTAGCCGAGTTGGGTGATCTGCAGGTCGGGCTTGCGTAATTGAACGAGCGTGCCGTCCTTGAACCTGACGTTGACCGGTGTGTAGTCGACCCGCACTTTGCCTTCCGGCGCAACGCCGGGCACGGCCATGTCCTGGAGTTGCCCGCCGTAGACCGGCTCGGGTACCACGCCGATCTGTTCGATGAGCTTGGCGTAGGCTGGCTGCTCTGTAATAGAGGGATGGATGGACAGGCGCACCAGCATCGATACGGCATTGGGCGCGTCGGGCAGCGGCGGGTGGCCACGGCCATCCTTGATATGGCAGTTCTGGCAGGCGTTGGTATTGAACAGTGGGCCCAGGCCATCGCGCGCCGTGGTGGTGGACGGCGCAATCACCCACGGGTTGCGAAAGAAACTGTTGCCGACGCTGAAGTCCAGGCGCCGCGTCGGCGCCAGGTTGGCCGAGGGCAAGGAAAAGGCGTTCTGGTCGCGCTTGTTTACCGTCGCCGCGCCACCGGCCCGCGATTCACCCGGCTCTGCTTTCGTGAAGCGAGAGGCGTCATCGCAAGCAGTCAGGCTTAAAGCCATCAACGCTGCAGGCAGGTACAAAAGCGCACGGAACATCGAGATTCCTGGACGAGGGCAGAAAATTAAGGCGCAAAGTCTAACAGGGCAGGGCAGATTGAATAAGAGCAATTATCGTTTGGTGGCATCCCGATTCTTTCCCGCTAGAATGGCTGCACATTTTTTTATGGAGGTGGCCAATGCAGGCTCTCGACGCTTTGCTCAACCGTGTTTCCGTGCCCCGTTTGCTCGACCCGGCACCGACCCAGGAGCAGCGCGACCTGCTGTTCGCCGCCGCCATGCGCGCGCCCGACCACGGTCAACTGCGCCCGTGGCGTTTCCTCACCGTCGAAGGCGCAGCCCGTGAACAGATGGGCACGCTGTTGGCCGAAGCCGCTCGTCTGCAAGACGCCGACGCACCGCAAGCCGCCATCGACAAGGCCCAGAACGGCCCGCTGCGTGCGCCGCTGGTGGTGGTGGTGATTGCACGTGTGCAAGAGCATTTCAAAGTGCCCAAGTCCGAGCAGTTGCTGGCCGCCGCCTGTGCGGCCCACGGCATTCTGCTGGCGGCGTATGCCCAGGGTATTGGTGCGGTGTGGCGTACCGGCGAATTGTCCTACTCAGCCCATGTCGCTAAAGGCCTGGGGTTGGCGGCGAATGAAGAAGTGATTGGCTTTCTCTACCTGGGCACGCCGCAGAACCCACCGCGTACGGCGCCGAAGGAAGACCTGACGCCGTTCGTCCAGGCCTGGCCCGGCCGGTAATTCACCACTGCCCTGCTCTATATGTAGGAGCGAGCTTGCTCGCGAAGAACTCAAAGGCGCCGCGTTTATTCAGGAAGCACGCGTTATCGTTGACGTTTTTCGCGAGCAAGCTCGCTCCTACAGGGGGCAATGTTTCAGAACCGAGTCAGACCCTGAACTGATCCATCAACTTCATCTGCTGGCTGGCCAGCGCATTGAGCTGGCTACTGATCGCCGCCGACTCGGTAGCCTGGCCGGTCAGGGTTTCGGTCACGGTGCGAATCGCCGAGACGTTGCGGTTGACCTCTTCGGCCACCGCGCTCTGCTGTTCGGCCGCGCTGGCGATTTGCAGGTTCATGTCGCTGATCACGGTGACCGCGTCGCTGATCTTGCCCAGGGCTTGCACGGCTTGATGGATCTGCCCGGCATTGCTCTGCGCCTGGTGCTGACTGGAGTGCATGGTCGCCACTACGCCACGGGTGCCGCTCTGGATACGCTCGATCACCAGGCGGATTTCTTCCACCGAGTCCTGGGTGCGTTTGGCCAGGTTGCGCACCTCGTCGGCCACCACCGCAAAACCACGTCCGCTTTCCCCGGCACGTGCCGCTTCAATCGCCGCATTCAACGCCAGCAGGTTGGTCTGTTCGGCAATGCTGCGGATCACCTCCAGCACTGAACCGATTTGCTCGCTGTTGACCGCCAGGGCTTCGACTTCGCCCACGGCTTTGCTGACTTCGTCGGCCAGGGTGGTGATATCGCGGGTGCTCTGCTCGATGATCGACATGCCTTCGCGGGCCGACTGGTCGGCACCGCGTGCCGCGCTGGCGGCATTGGAGGCGCTGTTGGCCACGTCGTGGGCGGTGGCGCTCATTTCGTTCGACGCGGTGGCGACCTGGTCGATTTCACGGAACTGCACCTGCATGCCTTCGCTGGTCTGGCGCGCAATGGCGGACGACTGATCGGCCGTCCCACGAGCTTCGGTGATGCTTTGCTTGATCTGTGCAATGGTCGGCTGCAGCTTGTCGAGGAAGCGGTTGAACCAGTTCACCAGCTCGCCCAGTTCGTCTTTCTTGGCGTAGGCCAGGCGCTGGGTGAGGTCGCCGTCACCGCTGGCGATGTCCTTGAGCATGGCGGCCACGCTATTGATAGGGCGGGTCACCCCAGTAGCGGTCAGCCAGATCAACAGCAAGCCCAGCAGGCCAGCGGCGGCGGCCACCAGCAAGGCTTTGAGCGTGCCCGTGGCCTGGGCCTCGTCGAGCACGGCTTGCAGTTTTTCGTTGTCGGCAAGCATTACCGCTTTGGGCAGCTTGATCACCACGCCCCAGGATTTGGCACCGGCAATCGGCTTGAGGGGGTACACGGCACGAATGGTGTCGTCCTGTTCACGGATAACCGGCCGGTCATTGGCCAGCAGTTGCACGATCTCCTTGCCTTCGGCGCCGATGCTGTCGATCAGGTTCTTGCCAACTTTGCCCGGCTCACCACTGTAGGCGGCGATCAGGCCGGTGCTGGACAGAATCTCCAGGTGGGCGGCGCCGTTGAACAGGTCTTTCTGTGCAGCATCGGTGCTCGCTTGCAGGGCGGTGAGGGCGATGTCTACGCCGACCACACCGATGACTTTGCCGTCGACGATCAGCGGCAGGGAAATGGTAGTCATCAGTACCGGTTTGTCGGCCACGGTGTCTTCGTACGGGTCCAGCAGGCAAGTGCTGCGCGTGTCCCGTGGGCAGGTGTACCAGATGTTGTAGGGCGTACCGCTGAGGTTGAGGGTGGTCTTGGTCAGGTCATCTTCGACCATGACGGTATTCAGGCTTTCGCCGCCAGCCCGGCTCCAGTAGCTGGAAAACCGGCCTTTTTCGTTGGAGACACGCGCCTTGTCGCCGATGAATTCGCTGTCTTTACCATCCAGCCCGTTGGGCTCGAACGACAACCAGATGCCCAGCACCTTGGTGTTGCGCTCGAAAGCGGTTTTGACGCTGCGGTTGAGTTCTTCACGCAGGGCTCCGGCTTCCAGGGAACGCTGGGTGCCCAACTGACGCAGGTCTTTGATCTGGTCGGCAAGGGCGGTGACCACCAGCAGGTTTTCGCCGAAGGTCTTCTGCAGTTGCGTGGCCTGTTCGGCCGCTTTGGATTGCAGCAACTGCTCAACGCTGGCGGTGAGCATTCGTGAGCTTGAATCACTGACCAACCGATCGTTCTGGTTGGTGTTATAGATATTGATGCCGACCACCAGTGCAATCACACCCAGCAGACACAGGCCGGACAGCAACACGATTTTCAAGCGGATGGAGAAGGTGTCGAACATAGGTTCACTCACGAATGGACTTGTTGGAATGCACGCAGAAGAGCCAAGTCCATTCGGCGCCGTACCTGAAACATCGGCGTCACAAATCAATTCATGAGCAATAGGCGATGAGCGGTAGGAAAATGCCTACACCGGCCGTTATACGGGGCGTTCGAGCTGCTCGGGGCGGGACCAGATCCACAGGTTGCCCAGGCTCATCCCGGCAATTGCCAGGTACACCGGCCAGCCGTGATCGAGCATCACCAGCATCAGCACGGCGCACAGCAACATACTCAGCGTGGCGCTGACCTTGGCGCGGCGGGCGATGATCTTGCCATTGCGCCAGTTGGACAGGATCGGCCCGAACAGGCGGTGGTTTTCCAGCCAGGCGCTGAGGCGCGGCGAGCTTTTGGTGGCGGCCCAGGCGGCGAGCAAGATGAATTCGGTGGTGGGCAACCCCGGTATCACAATCGCAACCAAGCCGATCCCCAGGCTGACGTAGGCCAGCAGGCCAAAGAGGACTTGGGCGATTTTGGAGGAGGATTGGGGTTTGCCGGTCATGCTGCAGTTTTCTGGTGGGAAGGTTTACACATTATCAGCCATGAAATGCACCCAAGTGTGGGAGCTGGCTTGCCTGTGATTGCGGTGTATCAGGTTAAACATCTGGCGCTGACCCACCGCCATCGCAGGCAAGCCAGCTCCCACATTGAACCGCTGTCTACCAGAACACTTACGCCAGTTCTGGGGCGCTAGCGTACGCCTGTTCCAGCAACACGGTGAAGCGCACAAACGCATCAATCGCGCCTTTTTCCACGGCAGCTTCTTCTTCGGCACTGAATGCCAGGCCGTCGAGGGTGCGGGTGAAGCTTTTCCAGCCCTCGGCGCGACCACCGGCCGGCTCGCCCAGGTGGCGGGCACCGAAGGTTTCGCTCAGGCCCAGGCCCACGGCGCGCTTGATCAGGAACGCAGCGCCCAGCTTGGAGCCTTCGGAAACGAACAGCCAGCCCAAAGCTTCGGCTTTGCTGGGGTTGTTCACCGCACCGGCAACCGGGGCCGGGGTTTCGGTGTCCAGGTCTGCCAGGTCGAGCTTGGCGGCTTCGGCGCGGCAGCGGGCGGCCAGGTCAGGGATGACCTGGTTCAGTTCGGCATCGTTGTACAAGGCCACCAGTTCCGATTGGAACAGGTACTGGGCCACTACGAAGCGGGCGAAGTTGGCTTGGGTTTCGAACGGCGCGTGAGCCTTCACCAATGCGTCGAGCTTGGTGTGCGGCTCGTTGGTGATCTGGTTCAGGCGTTGGGAGCGCAGGCTTGGACGTTCTGCGGTGGAAGAAGTGGTCATGAAAAAAATCCTTGAGAAGAGAAGCGCCTGGGCGCCCTGAAGAGAGCTGTTATCAACTAGACGAACAAGAAGACGCGGCACAGTAAAAAATCCTCACCTCGCCGCGGATGCAATGGGGGCGAGGTGAGGCGGATGGGTCAGATGTCCCAGATCACGTTGATCGCAAAGTTGCGACCGGGCTGGGTCAGGCGGTCGAGGTTGGCCGGGCCGGTCACACCGGCTTCGCCGACGCTGTCGTAGCTGCGCACGTCATCCCAGTTCCAGTACTTCTTGTCGGTGAGGTTGTAGAGGCCACCGTTGACGGTCACGTCTTTGCTCACCTTGTAATAAGCGGTCAGGTCGAGGATGCCGAAGCCCGGGGTCTTGAACGGGCCGTCGGTGCCGCCGTCGGGCGCGTGGAAGGTCGTGCTGTCGACGCGGTCCTGTTTTTTCACCAGGGTCCAGCTCACCAGGCCACCGTAGTTGTCCTGGTCGTAGCCCAGGCCAAACACGCCCTTGAGCGGGTTGACGCTGTTCAACGGCTCGCCATTGTCGTCGTTGCGACCGTAGGTGTAGGCAACCGAGCCCTGGGTATACAGGCCCTTCGGCGCGCCGAAGGTATCCAGGTTCAGGCGGCCCTTGGCTTCCACGCCCTTGACGGTGGCGCGCTTGATGTTGACCGCCTTGAATTGCTCCACGGTGCCGCCGACCACGGCGTTGTCTTCGTCGATAAAGTCACGGTACTTGTTGTAGTACACCGCAATATCGAAGGAGCCTTCGTCGAATTTGCCGCGAATCCCGGTTTCGATGCCTTTGCTGGTTTCTGGCTTGAGGTCGGGGTTGGGTTCGACGGTGTAGCCCAGGTTGAGGTTTTCGAAGCGACCGTACAGCGCTTTGGCAGACGGCGTACGGAAGCCCTCGGCGTATTGACCGAACCAGGTGTAGTTGTCGGTCAGGGCATAGGTGAGGCCGAACTTGGGTGTTACGCGGTTCCAGGTCTTGTCTTTGCCATCGACGGTATAGGCGCCGGTCGGGTTGACGGTGTTGAGGAATTCCTGGGTCAGCTTGGGCTTGAGCCGGGTGTAGTCATAACGCACGGCAGGCAGGAAAGTCCATTTGTCCCAGGTGATCTGGTCCTGGGCGAACAGCGAGTAGGTGTTGATGGTTGGGTCGGGGAAGTCGCTGGCCTTCTTCACGCTGTCGCTCGCTTGCGGGCTTGGCGCGCCGATGGCGGTGCAGCCGGCGCCAATGGCCAGGCACGAGGCCGAGCCTTCGCGTGAGCCGGTGACTTTCTGCTGCTTGAGGGTGGTGCCGTAGGTCACTTGGTGGTCGGTTTCGCCGAGGCTGAATGCCTTGTCCAGTTGCGCGTCGAAGACCCACTGTTTCTCTTCGTAAAGGGTGTCGCGGGTACGCAGGACGCGACGGCCGGCCTGGTAGATTTCGGCGGTGGTCTGGTCGGTCTTGGCGATCTGGTAGTTGAGGCTGGTCTTGATGCGGTCGGCAATCGGCGACTCCAGAGCGAAGGTGTTTTCCAGGCCGAAGCGCTCGCGGGTAATGGTGTCGTTGCCCCGACGGTCGCGGTACAGGTTCATGCCCCGGCCACCGATGAACGGGCCGCCCACTGCGTTTTTCAGATTGACGTCGCGGTCATCCTTGAACTTCTCGTAGGTCAGGCCCAGGCGGTTGTCATCGCCATAGTTCCAGCCCAGCTTGGCCAGCACGTTGGTGGTGCGCGCATCTTCCGGGTTGGCGCCGGTACGGGCCAGGCCGGTGGCGTTGTTGCCATCGTAGGATTCGGTTTCGTGGCCATTGCGCTGGCTC
The DNA here is from genome assembly GCF_009827115.1 of Pseudomonas sp. J380. Lineage (NCBI taxonomy): Bacteria > Pseudomonadati > Pseudomonadota > Gammaproteobacteria > Pseudomonadales > Pseudomonadaceae > Pseudomonas > Pseudomonas sp. J380. The sequence goes on from NZ_CP043060.1 coordinate 5,415,911, forward strand.
AGGTGCAGCAAACCGTCGAAGTCTTGCACACGCCCGGCGAAGGTGCCGGAGGTCAGCCAGCTCTCGTCGGCGGAGCTGTAGCCGGTCTTCAGGCGGGCACCGACGTCCTGGCCTGGCTTGATGATGTCATCCGGGTCGAGGGTGAAATAACTCACCGCGCCGCCGATGGCGCTGCTGCCGTACAGGGCCGAGGCCGGGCCGCGCAAGATCTCCACGCGCTTGACGATTTCCGGGTCGACGTAATTGCGGCGGGTCTTGGCGTAAGGGCCGTTGAAGAAATTGTCCGGCACTTCGACGCCATCCACCTGGGTGAGGACGCGGTCGCCGTCGATGCCACGAATGTTGTAGCCCGCGTTACCCGAGCGCGTACCGGCGCCGCCGACGGAGACGCCGGGTTCGTAGCGCACCAGTTCACGGATGTTGTTGACGTTCTGGCGGTCCAGTTCTGCGCGGTCGTGCACGCTGACGGTGCTCGGTACGCTGTTCACATCCTGTTCATTGCGGGTGGCGCTGATGGTCACCTGTTGCAGGGCGAGGGCGCTGCCGGCGCTACGTTTTTCCAGCACGATGTTGTTGGTGCCCAGTTTGCGATAGCTCAGGTTGGTCCCCACCAACAGCCGGTCCAGGGCTTTTTCCGCTGGCAGCGGGCCGCGCACGCCAGGGGACGATACGCCCTGGCCCAGTTCGGCCGGCAGGCCGACTTGCCAACCGGTCACTGCGGTAAAGGCGTTAAGTGCCGAAACCAGTGGCTGCTGTTCGATGCTGAACGTGTAATTGGCGTGGCTGCGAGCGGCAGGTTCCGCGGCGGTGGCGCTCATGACGGGCGCACCAGCCAGCAGGATCGCGGCGGTCAGCAAGGACAAAACGGGCGAAGCAGACCGGCGGTTGAAACGAGAGGACATCGAGAGCGCTCCGGGATACGAATCTTATAGTTGCGAACCGAACCAAATAGGAATCAGTTGCATTGGCTATAACGAGACGTATCGCCGGTTAACATTGAGTAAAAATAATTCTCATTTAGTTCAGGATCACCAGCGCCGGGTACTCCGACAGCTTGGCCGAGGTGATGTGGGCCAGGGAGCGCACCACGTCCAGGGGCTGGTCGAGGCGGTAGTTGCCGGTGACGGCGACGCTGGCCAACTGCTCGTTGTTGTTGACGATCCAGCCGGGGTAATAGCGGCGCAGCTCAGCCAGCACTTCGCTCAGCGGGCAGTTTTCGAATACCAGCCGGCCCTGGACCCAGGCCAGGTCCTTGCTGGGGTCGAGCTTGGCCGGTTGGCCGAAACCCTTGGGGCCGATGCGGATGCTTTCACCGGCGCTCAGGCGCACACGGGCATCGTCGAACGTGTTGCTCAAGTCAACATCGCCGCGCTGCACTTGAACCTGGGCTTCGCCATTGAGGTAGCGCACGGCAAAGGCGGTGTCACGCACGCTGGCGCGCACCGGGCCGGCGTCTATTTCCAGGGGCAGGCCACGGGTGGGCGCTATTTCAAAGAACGCTTCGCCCTGGTACAGGCGGGCAATGCGCTGGTGGTGGTTGATGGTGCTGGAAAATGCCGAGTTGGTGTTCAACAGTACCTTGGAGCCATCGTCCAGTTGCAGGCGCTGGCGCTCGCCGACCACCGTCAGATGGTCGGCCTGCAAACGCACCGGCAGGTTGCTGAAACTGAACAGGCCGACCAGTAACACGGCGGCGGTGGCCAGGGGTTTCCAGTGCGGTCTGATCCGGCGCCAGCCGCTGGGCTTGCGCGGTGCGGCGAGGGCCACGGCGGCGCTGTGTACCGGCGCGTCACCCCAGGCGGCCTGGGCCTTGCTGAAGGCGTGGACATGCGCCGGGTCCTGGGCCAGCCAGGCGTCGAACGCGGCCTGCTGCCCAGGTTGCGGGCACTGCAAGGCGATCAGCCAATCGAGGGCTTGGTCCATGGCCGCGTCTTGCAACACCTCATGAGCCAACGCATGGGGGCGCAGTTTATTCGGGTCCGTCACGGTGTTCCTCGGGTCTTCGCCACGTTCTATTCATTTTTCCTACAGCTTGGATCGACACCTCTGTCGGGTGAAGCTTAAGGCTGATCCAGCCGTTCGGCCACACCCACACAGATAGCCATGATCAATTTGAGTTCCTTTTGCACCGTGCTCAAGGACACACCCAACTGATCGGCAATCTCCTGGTAGCTGCAACCGTGCAGACGGCTGAGGATGAAAATCCGCTGCTGGCGGGCGCTCAACTGGCCGAGGCTGACACTCAGGTGCTCCAGTAGCTGCTCGGCCTGGGTAGCTTCCTCCGGCGTGCTGGCCGGCGCGGCGACGCTTTGCAGGACATCCAGCGGGACATCCTCCTGCAGGGTACGCGCCTGAATCCTGCGCGAACGCAAGTGATCCAGCGCCAGGTTGCGGGCTGTCTGGTAGACAAAGGGTTCAAGGTGGTCGATTGGCCGCTCGCTGAGGGCCCGAGTCACGCGCAGGTAGGTTTCCTGCAACAGGTCCTCGGCGGTGCTGTGGTTATGCACCATGCGTTGCAGAGTTCGTAGCAGGATCACCCGTTGGGTGAGGAAGACGTGGTTGAAGCGAGATTGGCTCACAGTGATACCAGACCGATTTGCAGTGAATGATAATGCTTATCATCAACTGAAATGGCAAGTGGCACTTTGAGATGCCTTGGAGATTGTGCCGCTCGTTCCCATGCTCTGCGTGGGAACACATCCTGTGACGCTCCGCGTCACAACTTTAAGAGCAGGACGCGGAGCGTCCAGGGTGGCATTCCCACGCAGAGCGTGGGAACGATCTGGTCGATCTTGTGGAGTTACTCGGCGTTGCACAACGCCAGGCAGTTATCCAGCATACGGTTGGAGAAGCCCCACTCGTTGTCATACCACGCCAATACTTTGAGCAATTTGCCACTGACCTTGGTGTGATTGGCATCGAAGATCGACGACAGCGGGTTATGGTTGAAGTCGCTGGAAACCAGCGGCAGGGTGTTGTAGCCGAGGATCTTCGAATGCTGGCTGGCGTGTTTGAGCAGGGCGTTGACTTCATCGGCCGTGGCTTCTTTCTTCAACTGCACGGTGAGGTCTACCAGCGACACGTTGATCACGGGCACACGCACCGCCATGCCGGTCAGCTTGCCTGCCAGTTCCGGCAGCACCAGGCCCACCGCTTCAGCGGCGCCGGTCTTGCTCGGGATCATGTTCTGGGTGGCCGAGCGCGCGCGGTACGGGTCGGTGTGGTACACGTCGGTAAGGTTCTGGTCGTTGGTGTAGGCGTGGATGGTGGTCATCAGGCCGCTTTCGATACCCAGCTCGCGGTGCAGCACCTGGGCCACCGGCGCCAGGCAGTTGGTGGTGCACGATGCGTTGGAAATGATCTGGTGGGATTGACGCAAGATGTCATGGTTTACGCCATAAACCACAGTGGCATCCGCGCCTTTGGCCGGGGCCGAAATGATCACCTTGCGCGCGCCGGCGCTAATATGGGCGGCAGCCTTGTCACGGTCGGTGAACAGACCGGTGCATTCGAACACCACGTCAATCTTGTGCGCAGCCCACGGCAGGTCGGCGGGGTTGCGAATGGCACTCACGGCAATCCGGTCACCATTGACGGTCAGGCTTTCCTGATCGTGGGCAACCTCTGCGTCGAAAGTGCCGTGTACGGTGTCGTACTTGAGCAGGTGAGCATTGATCGAGCTGTCGCCCAAATCGTTGATGGCGACGATCTGCAGATCCTGGCGATAGCCTTGGGTATACAGTGCGCGCAGGACATTACGGCCGATACGGCCAAAACCATTGATTGCGATACGAAGAGTCATTGGAAGGTGCCTGTCGTCGATTTGTTGTAAGAATTACAAGATTATTCGCATAAAAATAGAAAACAAGCCTTTTTAGTGGCAATATTTTGTTCAATCTACAACGAGTGACCTGAATCAACTGGTCCGATGATCCAAACGACCCCCTGCCATCCCATGAGCCGTGGGCGTTTGATCAGCATAGACACTCAGGTCGCCACATCCGTTAGCCTGGAGTTCTATACATGCATCCCCGCGTTCTTGAGGTCACCGAACGGCTTATCGCCCGCAGCCGCGCCACCCGCGAGGCTTACCTTGCGCTCATTCGCGGCGCAGCCAGCGACGGTCCGATGCGCGGCAAGCTGCAATGCGCCAACTTCGCCCACGGCGTGGCCGGTTGCGGCACCGAAGACAAAAACAGCCTGCGCATGATGAATGCCGCCAACGTGGCAATTGTTTCTTCTTATAACGACATGCTCTCGGCGCATCAGCCCTACGAGCATTTCCCCGAACAAATCAAAAAGGCTCTGCGCGAAGTCGGCTCGGTCGGTCAGTTCGCCGGCGGGACCCCCGCCATGTGCGACGGCGTGACCCAGGGCGAGCCAGGCATGGAGCTGAGCCTGCTCAGCCGTGAAGTCATTGCCATGTCCACGGCGGTAGCGCTGTCCCACAACATGTTCGACGCCGCGCTGATGCTGGGCATCTGCGACAAGATCGTCCCTGGCCTGATGATGGGCGCGCTGCGCTACGGCCACCTGCCGATGATCTTCGTGCCGGGCGGGCCGATGCCGTCGGGTATCTCCAACAAGCAGAAGGCCGATGTGCGCCAGCGCTATGCCGAAGGCAAGGCCAGCCGCGAAGAACTGCTGGAATCGGAGATGAAGTCCTACCACAGCCCTGGTACCTGCACCTTCTACGGCACCGCCAACACCAACCAGTTGCTGATGGAAGTCATGGGCCTGCACTTGCCCGGCGCTTCGTTCGTCAACCCGTACACGCCGCTGCGGGATGCGTTGACCCGTGAAGCTGCGCACCAGGTCACGCGTTTGACCAAGGCCAATGGCAACTTCACGCCGATTGGCGAGATTGTCGACGAGAAGTCCATCGTCAACTCCATCGTTGCGCTCAACGCCACTGGCGGCTCCACCAACCACACCCTGCACATGCCGGCCATTGCCATGTCGGCAGGCATCATCCTGACCTGGCAGGACATGGCCGACCTCTCCGAGGTGGTGCCGACCCTGTCCCACGTGTATCCAAATGGCAAGGCTGACATCAACCACTTCCAGGCGGCGGGCGGTATGTCGTTCCTGATCCGCGAACTGCTGGAAGCCGGCCTGCTCCACGAAGACGTCAATACCGTGGCCGGCAAGGGCCTGAGCCGCTATATCCAGGAACCTTTCCTGGTGGATGGCGAACTGGTCTGGCGCGACGGCCCGATCGAAAGCCTCGACGAAACCATCCTGCGCCCGGTGGCCCGTGCGTTCTCGCCGGAAGGCGGCTTGCGCGTGATGGAAGGCAACCTTGGCCGTGGCGTGATGAAGGTTTCGGCGGTAGCGCCGGAGCATCAGGTTGTCGAAGCGCCCGCGGTGGTGTTCCAGGACCAGCAGGACCTGGCCGATGCCTTCAAGGCTGGCCTGTTGGAAAAAGACTTTGTCGCGGTGATGCGCTTCCAGGGGCCGCGCTCCAACGGCATGCCGGAACTGCACAAGATGACCCCGTTCCTGGGCGTGTTGCAGGACCGTGGTTTCAAAGTGGCGCTGGTGACAGATGGGCGAATGTCCGGCGCGTCGGGTAAGATCCCTGCCGCGATCCACGTCAACCCCGAAGCCCAGAGCGGCGGGCCGCTGGCGCGGGTCCAGGATGGCGATATCATCCGTGTGGATGGCGTTACCGGCACCCTGGAGCTTAAGGTGGACGCCGAAGTATTTGCAGCGCGCACGCCTGCCACGGGCCTGTTGGGCAATAACGTGGGGGCCGGTCGCGAGTTGTTTGCATTCATGCGCTTGGCCGCAAGCTCCGCAGAGCAGGGCGCCAGCGCCTTTACCTCTGCCTTGGAGACGCTTAAGTGAAGCTTGCGCTGGTCGGTGACATCGGGGGGACTAACGCCCGTTTTGCGTTATGGCGGGATCAGGAACTGCATTCGATCCGCGTGCATGCCACGGCGGATCACGGCAGCCCTGAAGAGGCGATCAAGGTCTATCTCAAAGAAGAAGGCCTGCAAATCGGGGACATCGGTGCGGTGTGCCTGTCGGTGGCCGGGCCGGTGAGCGGCGATGAATTCAAGTTCACCAACAACCACTGGCGCCTGAGCAAAACCGCGTTTTGCCAGGCCCTGCAGGTGGATGAACTGTTGCTGGTCAACGACTTCTCGGCCATGGCCCTGGGCATGACCCGGCTCAAGCCCGACGAGTTCCGCGTGGTCTGCGAAGGCACGCCGGAGCCCTTGCGTCCGGCCGTGGTGATCGGCCCGGGTACGGGTCTCGGCGTCGGCACCTTGCTGGACCTCGGCGCAGGCCGTTGGGCAGCATTGCCGGGGGAGGGTGGGCATGTCGACCTGCCCCTGAGCAGCCCACGGGAAACCCAGCTGTGGCAACACATCTACAGCGAGATCGGGCATGTCAGCGCCGAAACGGCGTTAAGCGGTGGTGGCCTGCCACGGCTGTACCGGGCGATTTGTGCGGTGGATGGGCATGAGCCGGTGCTCGACACCCCCGAAGCCATCACGGCGGCGGGCCTGGCCGGCGATCCGGTGGCCATGGAAGTATTGGACCAGTTCAGCATCTGGCTGGGCCGAGTGGCGGGCAATAACGTCTTGACCACCGGTGGACGCGGTGGCGTGTACATCGTGGGTGGGGTGATACCGAGGTTTGCCGACTTCTTTATCAACAGTGGCTTTGCCCAGAGTTTTCGCGACAAAGGCTGCATGAGCGACTACTTCAAAGGTATTCCGGTGTGGCTGGTGACAGCGCCGTATTCCGGGTTGACTGGGGCTGGTGTGGCGCTTGAGCAAGCTTTTGCATAGGTCATAATGGCGCCATCGCAGGCAAGCCAGCTCCCACAGTCTGGAATGCATTCCAAGTGTGGGAGCTGGCTTGCCTGCGATGACGGCCTAAAGGGCAACCGATGATTTAAGCCAGGCCATAACAACAAGGAGGCCCCGTGAGCGTAATCAGTAAATCCATTCTCCTCGTCGACGACGACCAGGAAATCCGCGAATTGCTGCAAACCTACCTCAGTCGTGCCGGCTTCCAGGTCCGTGGCGTGTCCGACGGCGCGGGGTTCCGCCAGGCGATGAACGAGGCGCCGTGCGACCTGGTCATCCTCGATGTCATGTTGCCAGACGAAGACGGCTTCAGCCTGTGCCGCTGGATCCGCCAGCACCCGCGCCAGGCGCAGGTGCCGATCATCATGCTCACCGCCAGTTCCGACGAAGCCGACCGCGTGATCGGCCTGGAGCTAGGCGCCGATGACTATATCGGCAAACCATTCAGCCCCCGCGAGTTGCAGGCGCGCATCAAGGCACTGCTGCGCCGCTGCCAATTCGGCCAGGAGCGCAGCAGCGGCGGTGATGTGTGGGTGTTCGATGAATGGCGCCTGGATATGATCAGCCACCGCTTGTTTCATGTGGATGGTGAAGAGGTGATCCTCTCCGGTGCCGACTTCGCCTTGCTCAAGTTGTTTCTCGACCACCCGCAACAGATCCTCGACCGCGACACCATCGGCAACGCCACCCGTGGCCGCGACCTGATGCCCTTGGACCGTATCGTCGACATGGCCGTCAGCCGCTTGCGCCAGCGCCTGCGCGACACCGAGAAACCTCCGCGGCTGATCCGCACCGTGCGTGGCAGCGGCTATCAACTGGCAGCCAGCGTGGTTGCCGGCAATGCCCACTGAACCGCTGAACGAACGTCGCCGCCGCTTCCCGGTACCCCGCTCGCTGCTGGGGCGCATGTTACTGCTGACCTTGCTGGCGGTGCTGTTTGCCCAAGCGCTGTCCAGCGTGATCTGGGTGTCGCAACTGCGCGCCACCCAGCTTGAGGGCTTGGTGACCAGCGCCCGTAGCCTGGCGCATTCAATGACCGCCAGCGTGAGTTACTTCCGGTCGCTGCCGGTGGCCTATCGCCCGTTAGTGCTGGACCAATTGCGCAGCATGGGCGGCACGCGTTTTGTGGTGACCCTCAATGATCGCCCGCTGGACATGCAAATACTGCCCGAAACCCCGCGCAAGCAAGCGGTGCTGGTGGCGGTGGACGAAGTGCTGCGCCAGACCCTGGGTGCCGACGTGCATATCTCGGTGGAGTTTGTCAGCGCCGAAGACCTGCGCATCTTCAATGCCGGCCTGAAGCTCGACGAACTGCCGCGCTCCTGGGCCCATTACGCGCTGACCCTGGAACCGGTGAACCCGCCGGTGCTGGTCACCCAGATCCAACTGGCACCCGGTGAATGGCTGTACATCGCCTCGTTATTGCCCGAGCCCTACACCAGCCTGGAAGAGCAAGGCCTGCCGTCCCAGCAGGTGTGGTTCATCGTGCTCACCAGCGGTTTTCTGCTTCTGTTCATCGGCCTGCTGGTGCACTGGCAAAGCCGACCGCTCAAGCGCCTGGCGCGAGCGGCGCGGGACATGTCCCTGGGCGCCGATGTGGAACCGGTGGCTGAAGGCGGCGGCAGTGAAGTGGTGGAAGTGGGCCGTGCATTCAATGCCATGCGTGAACGCATCAGCCGTTACCTGACCGAGCGCAGCCAGTTGTTCAGCGCGATTTCCCATGACCTGCGCACGCCCATCACCCGCCTGCGCCTGCGTGTGGAATTGCTGGAAGACGAGAACCTGCAAAACAAATTCGGCCGTGACCTGGATGAACTGGAATTGCTGGTCAAGGGGGCGCTGCAATGCGTGAAAGACACCGACATCCACGAAAACATCCAGCCGGTGGATCTCAACCACGTCCTCGAATGCCTGGTGGAGCCGTACCTGGCACCCCATGGCAATGGCCGAGTGACCCTTGATGGCGCGGCCCTGTCAGCCTACCCAGGCAAGCCGCTGGCGCTCAAGCGTTGCATCGGCAACCTGATCGACAACGCGCTCAAGTACGGGCAGAACGCGCATTTGCATATCGAGGACGATGGCGTGCAGTTCATCCTGCATGTGGATGACGAGGGGCCCGGCGTGCCGCAGCAGCGACTGGAGCAGGTGTTTGAACCGCACTTCCGCCTGGCCGGCCAGCAGCAGGGTTACGGATTGGGGTTGGGGATTGCGCGCAATATTGCCCACAGCCATGGGGGCGAAGTGAGTTTGCAGAACCTGCGTGAAGGCGGCCTGCGCGTTACCCTGCAACTACCAAGAACCTTGGACTAACAAACACCTGAGATCAAATGTGGGAGCTGGCTTGCCTGCGATAGCGGTGGTTCAGTGGACTCATTAGTGACTGACACACCGCCATCGCAGGCAAGCCAGCTCCCACATGTTGCTCTGCGTACATCAGATGCTCTGGCGCAACCGGGCCAGGTCGCGCAGCGGCGGCGCACCAAACAACCGGCTGTACTCCCGGCTGAACTGGGACGGGCTTTCATACCCCACCCGATAGCCCGCCGCCGAGGCCTCCAGCCCTTCGGCAATCATCAGCCGCCGGGCTTCCTGCAAGCGCAGTTGCTTCTGGTATTGCAGCGGGCTCATGGCCGTGATCGCTTTGAAGCGATGGTGCAGGGTCGAGACGCTCAGGTTCACTTCTTTGGCCAGGTCGTCAATACGCAGCGGCTGTTCGTAGTTACCGTTCAACCAGGTGATCGCCTGGCTCACCCGATGGCTCTGGCTGTTAGCCACAGCGATTTCATACAGGCGATAACCCTGCGGGCCACGCAGCAAGCGGTAGAGAATTTCACGGTTGATCAAGGGCGCGAGCATCGCGATGTCTTTAGGGGTGTCCAGCAAGCGGGTCAGGCGCAGCACCGCGTCGAGCAGTGCGTGATCGATGCGGTCGACGTACATGCCTCGCGAGGTCGGGCGCGAGGGCACGCCCATCGGCCCGGCCTCTGCGATCAGCGCTGTGAGCTGCGCCGGGTCGATATTGATACGCACCGAGAGGTTCGGGTCCTCGGCGGTGGCGTCGATGATGCGGCCGGCTACCGGCATCGCCACCGAGAACACCAAGTAGTTGAGCGGGTCGTAGGCAAAGATCTCGTCGGCCAGGCGCACTTCCTTACTGCCACTGGCGAGGATGCACAGCGCGGGTTCCACCAGCACCGGCATGAAATCCCGCGGCGCGTTGTGGCGGTTCAGGTACAGCGAGGTGATCGCCGTGCCGTAGGAGCCGTCCTCCCAGGTATGGCGGTGCACGATACTGGCCAGCTCGGCGCGTTGTTTCTCCATCTCGGCATCGAGGGGAATGAACTTGGATTCGGGCGACGGCATGGGGCGTCCTCTACACGCTGCTTTGATGGGCTCAGCTTAGCGGCGGCTTTTCAAAAAGTGTTACGTCGATTCTGCAGCATCCTTGCCTGATCCTGCGAGATAGCGTGAATCAGGCAAGTGCGCAGCCTGTCATCACCCTGAAACATGAGGCCTGGGCCTGGAATAAATCCTGGGGCAGAACGTCCTCCCTACGCTTCTCGCAGGATTGTGCAATAAGCCTGCAGGAATTGACTAACCGCGCCCACCCCCGCGCCGTTATCTTTGATCCTGTGGCAACACGCCCTCATTGTGCTTGCCGAGCATCACTTCTCAACGGGAGAGTCGAACATGTCCACCCCCATTCCCGCGAGCCATATGGCCTTTATCCGCGCCCGTAGCGGGTGCAGCACCGAACTCGGTGCACGCTTGAGCAGTTTGATCGAACCAGGTCGCCAGGCCCAGGGTTGCCTGCAATTCTCGTTGCAGCACTCCCAGGTCGATCCCGATGTCTGGCTGGTGTCCGGGTTCTGGAGCAGCGAGCAGGCCATGAGCGCCTACTTCAACTCTCCGGCCCTGATGATCTTCACCGAGCTTCTGAACGACATGGTCGTGCGCAGCATGGACTTCCAGACCTTCACCGACGCATCGGCGGCACAGGCCTACGGCGAGTACCTGCAACTGGCCGGTTAACGGTTAGAATGGCCGACTTTCCATTGGCCAGGACCTGCAACATGGCACGTAAACAATTTGCCCACCACGAAGCCGTTTCCGCCGTAGTACCGGGCGAAGGTGGCTACAGCGCCGCCGTCGCCGTCAAGGCACTGGATGGCATGGGCGCACCCAGGTTTCACAAGATCCTTGATGGGCAGACGTTCAAGACTGCGTCCGATGCCGATGATGCGGCGACGTTGCAACTCGAGCATCTGGTCGATGTGGATGCAGAAGGCCAACTGACCTGGGCGACTGCTGAACGCTGAGGCAGCACACCTAACCAATGTGGTAGCTGGCTTGCCTGCGATAGCGGTGTATCAGTCACTCCTGAGTTAACTGACCCACCGTCATCGCAGGCAAGCCAGCTCCCACAGTTTTGATTGCATTTTAGTCAGGGTTTGGTGGCGCCTGGTCTGTGCATTTTGAACAGGGCCTCAGGCCCCAGCTGGAAATAATCCGCCGGGCCACCCCCGCGCAAAATAGGCTCGGCGGCAGCGGTGTCGTAGATCCCATCCTTGAGCAACCATTTGGCGATGTGCACCGCAACCACCTCGCCCAGCACCAGCCAGCTTGGCACCAACTGTTGGTCGGCACGTTGCAGTTGGATGATCTGCGTCACCTTGCACTCGAACGACACCGGGCTCTCGCCCACCCGTGGTACGCCAACGATTTTCGAAGCCACCGGCGTCAGCCCGGAGAGTTCGAATTCATTTACCTCGGGCGATACGGCCGCGCAGCTTTGGTTCATCTGCTCGGCCAGCGGGCGGGTGGCCAGGTTCCAGACGAATTCTCCAGTCTGTTCGATATTGTTCAGGCTGTCTTTACGCCCGACACTGGAAAACCCAATGATCGGCGGAATGTAGTTGAACGCATTGAAGAAGCTGTAGGGCGCCAGGTTCAGGCGGCCTTCGCGATCGTGCGAGGAGATCCAGCCAATCGGGCGTGGGCCGACGATCGCATTGAACGGGTCATGGGGCAGGCCGTGGCCGTTGGCGGGTTCGTAATAGTGGATGTCGTCAGGCATGGCCGGGGTTCCTGCTACGCGGTTTGGGAGGCGGTCATAGTGCAATTCATGGCGGTGAATTTCCATCGTGCCCATGGATTTTTCATACATCTGCCACCTATTTTTCACAGTTTCCCCTTCAGTCTGCGCCCAAGGTCAATACCCCCTATAAGACTGAGCCTTGGAGCTATCCACTGCATGAACAAACTTCCTCAGATCACCCTGGCGTTCTGGGTCATGAAAATCTGCGCAACTACCTTGGGCGAAACTGCCGGGGACTTGCTGTCGATGACCTTGAATGTTGGCTACGCCATCAGCTCCATGATCCTCATCAGCGTGTTCCTGGTGACCCTGGTGACGCAACTCTGGTCGAAAACCTACAACCCGGTGCTGTACTGGATCGTGATTTTGTCTACCAGCACGGCGGGTACCACAATGTCCGACTTCATGGACCGCACGCTGGGGCTGGGCTACGCCACCGGGTCGATGATCCTGATCGTGATCCTGATGATCATCTTTGCATTGTGGCACCTCAGTGGTGACTCGCTGAACGTGAACAAGGTGCAGACCTTCCGAGGGGAGTTGTTTTACTGGATGGCGATCCTGTTCTCCAACACCTTGGGCACCGCATTGGGCGATTTCCTCGCGGACGATTCGGGGCTGGGCTTCGCCGGTGGCGCATTGTTGATCGGCTCAACCATCGCCGCGGTGGTGGTACTCAAGTACTTCACCCGCATCTCGTCGGTATTGTTGTTCTGGGTGGCGTTTGTACTGACACGGCCGTTTGGCGCGACCTTGGGGGATTTCCTGACCAAACCCCATGAAAAAGGCGGCTTGGATTTCGGCACCATCGGTTCATCCGCGGTATTGGCTGCGGTGCTGGTGGTGATGATTGCTGGCGCGTCGTATGCGCAGCGGCGCTATGGGCGCAATGAGGCCGCAGAGTTGTCCTAAGGCTAAATAAATGAGGGAGCGGGCTTGCTGTGGCGAGGTAGCTTGCTCCCGTTCGACAGCGTAGCTGGAGCCAGCTTTTTGGGGGCGCTTCGCACCCCAGCGCAAGCAAGCTTGCTCGCCACAGCAAGCCCGCTCCCACATTTTTTAGTCGGTGGTGATGCGTGAGTGTTTACGCGTGTCTTTCATGGTCACGTACACCATCAACGACACGGCGATACACGCGGTCACGTACCAGTAGTAGCCAGTTTCCATACCGATGCTCTTGAACCACAGCGCGATGTATTCAGCGGTACCGCCGAAGATCGACACGGTCAGGGCATACGGCAGGCCCACGCCCAGTGCGCGGATTTCGGTCGGGAACAGCTCGGCCTTCACCACGGCGTTGATAGAGGTGTAGCCGCTGACGATGATCAGCGCCGCCATGATCAGGAAGAACGCGCCCCACCAGCTCTGGATGGTGTGCAGGGTAGTAAGGATCGGCACGGTGAACAGGGTGCCAAGCACGCCGAAGGCGATCAGGATCGGGCGGCGGCCGATTTTATCCGACAACCCGCCGATGATCGGTTGCAGGCACATGAACAGGAACAGCGTCGCCGCCGAGATGGTGGTGGAGTCGGAGATGCTCATGCCGACCGTGTTCACCAGGTATTTCTGCATGTAGGTGGTGTAGGTGTAGAACGCCAGGGTGCCGCCCATGGTCAGGCCGACCACGGTCATCAGCTCCTTGGGATGGCGCATCAAGGTGCGCATTGCGCTTTCCTTGGCTTTTTCTTTCTTGGTGAACGACTCGGTTTCTTCCATGCCGCGACGCAGGTACAGCGCGACCACTGCACACAATGCACCGATGGCGAACGGGATACGCCAGCCCCAGGCATACAACTGCTCGGTGGTGAGCACCTGTTGCAGAACGATCAGCACCGCCAGCGCGATGAGCTGGCCGGAGATCAGGGTCACGTATTGGAAGCTGGAGTAGAAACCGCGGCGTTCCTTGGTGGCCATCTCACTCAGGTAAGTGGCAGAGGTACCGTATTCGCCGCCGACCGACAGGCCCTGCAGCAGGCGGGCAAATACCAGCAGGATCGGCGCACCGATACCAATGATTTCATAGCCGGGGCTCAGGGCAATCAGCAGCGAGCCGAAGCACATCAGGTACACCGAGGCCATCAAGGCTTTTTTACGCCCCACTTTGTCGGCGTACAGGCCCATCAGCCAGCCACCGATCGGGCGCATCAGGAAGCCCACGGCGAAGATCGCGGCGGTGTTGAGCAGTTGGGCAGTGGTGTCGCCTTTGGGGAAGAAGGCTTTGGCGAAGTACAGCGAGAAGGCGGCGTAGACGTACCAGTCGTACCATTCGACCATGTTGCCGACCGATCCGCTGAAGATCGACTTGATGCGGCTGGAGGTGGTGCGCTCCTGCGCTTTGACGGCCGTCGATCCCAGAGGCACGGTGTTGGAGTTATCCATTGAAGGATCCTTCATCTAGTTGTTTTTATGGAGCGGCGCGTGCGCAGCCTGTTGGGGCTATAGCAGGAGCTGTGCCAGGTAGAGGAAGGCCCGGAATAGAAGGGTTGCGGGATTTTATTGAGCGGAAATTCGCTGATGGTTTTGGGGTGGTGAGCGGAAATCCGCTTATGGCTGCAGTAGTCGTTCCCGCGCTCTGCGTGGAAACGCCTGTTGTGACGCTCCGCGTCGCGCCTTTAAAAAGCGACGCAGAGCGGCCTAGGCTGCGTTCCCACTCGGAGCGTGGGAACGATCAGTGTGGGAGCGGGCTTGCCCGCGATGGCGATCCATAGGTCGCTACACAAACATTTCCCTTACCAACCTATGCCGCTGCATCTTCTCATTGAAGGTGCGACGCGGCAGTTGCAACTCGGCCAGCACCGCCTTGATATCGCCCTTGTGACGCGTCAACGCGGCCTTCAGGCAGTGTGCCTCGAACGCCTCCTGCTGCGCCGCCAACGACTGCCCGGCTTCGATCCCTTGCGGTTCCGGCTCGTCCAGCCCCAACACCTGGCGCTCGGCGACGTTGGCCAGTTCGCGCACATTGCCCGGCCAGTCATGGCTGAGCAGGCGCCCCAACTGTGGGCCACTCAAAGGCTCGACCTGGCGGCCCAGACGCTCGGCGGCGCTTTGCGCAAAATGCTCGTACAACAGCGGAATATCTTCGCGACGTTCACGCAATGGCGCCAGGCGCAGTTGCGCGACGTTGAGCCGATAGGCCAGGTCTTCGCGAAAGCGCCCGGCACGGGCTTCTTCCAGCAGGTCGGGCTTGGTGGCAGCGATGATGCGCAGGTCCACTTGGATACTCTGGTTGGAGCCCAGCCGCTCCAGCTTCTGCTCTTGCAATACGCGCAGCAATTTCACTTGCTGGGCCAGGGGCATGCTTTCGATTTCATCCAGGAACAAGGTGCCGCCGTGGGCATATTCCAGTTTGCCGATGCGTTTGCCGTGGGCGCCGGTGAAGGCGCCGCTTTCATGTCCGAACAGTTCGGCTTCGAACAACTGCTCGGGGATTGCCGCGCAATTGAGGGCCACAAACGGCTTCTTGGCGCGTGGGCCGAAGTCGTGCAGGCAGCGGGCGACCAACTCCTTGCCGCTGCCGGTCTCACCGCGAATCAGCACATTGACCGGCAAACTCGCCAGGTCCAGCACTTGGCGGCGCAAGCTTTGAAGGCCCTTGGACACACCCAGCAGGCTGGACTCCAACTGCGCGCGATGATCGGCCTGTTGATGCAGGCGGCGGTTTTCCAGGATCAGGCCACGCTTGTCCAACGCCCGGCGCAGGCTGTTGAGCAAGGCGTCGGGGCTGAAGGGTTTTTCCAGGAAGTCGTAGGCGCCGTCGCGCATGGCTTCGACGGCCATTGGCACGTCGCCATGGCCGGTGAGCAAAATCACCGGCAAATCGGCATCGCGGCGCTGCACCTCGGCCAACAGTTCAAGGCCGCTGAGCCCCGGCATGCGCACGTCGCTCAGAATCACCCCGGCAAAGTCCTTGGGCAGTTGCGCCAGGCACTCTTCGGCGCGGCTGAACAACTGCACGTCAAACCCCGACAGGCTCAGCCATTGCTCGACGGCCGTGCGAATACTGGCTTCGTCATCGACCACAATCACCGCGTTCAACATAGGTCTGGCGTCTCCAGGGCGATAGGCAGGGTCAAGGTGAAAATCGCGCCATCGCCACGGTTGGCGGCACTCAGGCGTCCGCCCAGTTCATGCACGATAGCGTAGGACACCGCGAGCCCCAAGCCGAGCCCGTCGCCCACCGGTTTAGTGGTGAAAAACGGGTCGAATACGCTGCTCAAATGTTCCTCGGCAATCCCGCCGCCACTGTCGCAGACGCTCAACTGCCATAGTTGCTGATCGGCGTGCAGGCGGATTTCCAGGCGCTTGCGCGGTTTATCGGCCATGGCGTCGAGGGCGTTGCGCAGCAGGTTGATCAGCACTTGTTCCAGGCGGATCGCGTCGCCACGTACCCAGGCCGGGCGAGTGAGGTCCAGCACCACGCCGATGGCTTCGTCACGCAGGCGCGCGTCGAGCAGGTGCAAGGATTGGTCGACCACCGTCGCCAGGTCCAGCTTTTCGCGCAGGCCACTGGGGCTCTTGCGCGCGAACGTCTTGAGATGGCCGGTGAGCGCGGCCATGCGCGTGAGCATGTCATCCAATGGCGTGAGAGCCCTGTAGGCATCGTCCACGCGACCATGGTCGAGTAACAGCCGCAGCGTCGCCAGTTGCATGCGCTGGGCGGTCAGCGGCTGGTTGATTTCATGGGCGAGGGCGGCCGACATCTGCCCCAATGCCGCCAGCTTGGCCGACTGCACCAGGCCATCCTGGGCGGTGCGCAGCGCCTGGGTGCGTTCTTCGACCAATTGCTCCAGTTCTTCACGGCTGCGCTGGCGCAAGCGGGCCAGGCGCCAACGCTGGCTGAGGAACAGCCCCAGGAACACCAATGCCAGCCACGAACCCGCAGCGGCAAGGCCCGCGTTACGTTGGTCTTCAAAGGCAAACTGGGGTTTGCGCAACAGGTGCAGGGTCCAGCCTTCGCGCTTGAGCGGCAGCGACTCCCAGATGTAATTGGCGTTGCCGTCGGGGCCGTTGACGCGGATCAAGTGGCTGTTTTCGTCAAAGCGTTGCAGGGGCTGGGTGTCCAGCGGCTGCAGTTGCTTCTTGTCGTATTGGCGGGTGGCCTTGAGTTCAGCCAGGTCATTTTCGGACAACGGCCGCAGGTTGCGATAACGCCAGCCCGGCTGGTTGGCGATAAACACGATGCCCCGCGCATCGCTGACCAACAGCAGGTCATTGCCCTGGGCCCATTCGCGCTCCAGTTCCGGGAACTCCAGCTTGACCACCATGGCACCGAGGAACTGCTCGTGCTCATCCACGACCGCGCTGGAAAGAAAATAACCCGGAATACCCGTGGTCACGCCCACTGCATAAAAGCGCCCGGTGCCCTGGCTCAAGGTCTGGCTGAAATACGGCCTGAACGCGTAATTGTGGCCGACATAACTGCTGGGCAGGTTCCAGTTGCTGGCGGCCACGGCCAGGCCGGTGCGGTCCATCAGTTCCAGGGTCGAAGACTGCGCAGCGCCGTTGATGCGCTCCAGCTTGCGGTTGAGCCGGTCTTGCGTGGCGGCGTCCAGCGGGCCCTTCAAGGCGCTGATCATCTCCGAATCCAGCGCCAGTACGGCGGGCAGGGCACGGTAGCGTTCGATCAGGGTGTGCAGCGAGTTGGCATACAGCGCGAGCTGCTGATTGGCACGGGCGGCGTCGTCCACCAGGGCCTGGCGTTCGGCATGGCGCGTGGCCAAGGCGGCAGCCAGCACCGCACCGGCGATGATCAACAGAGAATAGAAGGTCAGGCGCAGGGGGCGAGGGATCACGATCATACGATGATGAACAGGCACGGTAAGGGGCGAGCACCATAGCATGGGCAGCTCATATCTTGTGACCAAGGAGCTTGTGGGGGAGCTGGCTTGCCTGCGATGACGGCTTGCCAGCCGACGGCTATCTACCTGACACCCCACGATCGCAATGTGGGAGCGGGCTTGCTCGCGAAGGGGGCCTGACAGGCGACACAGTTGGATTGTGTGCATATCCATTGCTGCGGTAACGGCCACTTAGGGTTCCGCCCTGACGGCGGGTCACTTTGGAAAAGCCCCAAAGTAACCAAAGGGCTCTTGCCCCACCACTCGGCACCTCGCCTAGGCTCGGTGTGCCCGAACGCAGGCTTGAATCCGTGGGCCGCCGCCACGCGCCATCCATGGCGCGGGGCGGCTAACCCGGCGTCCTGCCGGGTTACCCACGAATTCAAGCCTGCGTTCGGCCAGCGTGGTTTAACGGGGCGCCTGGGATCAAGATCAAAAGCAGGGCAAGAGCAAGAGCAAGAGCAGTTCCCTTGCTTCAGGCATAAAAAAGGCGACTGGGCCATGGGGCCGCAGTCGCCTTTATTCTTTTGGATGAGGTGCTTACTGCACTTCTACCGCCAGGCTGTCACTGATCTTTTTCTGCCAGATGGCAGGACCGGTGATGTGGACGGACTCACCTTTGCTGTCCACTGCAACGGTGACCGGCATGTCTTTCACGTCGAACTCGTAGATGGCTTCCATACCCAGTTCGGCGAAGGCAACCACGCGCGACTTCTTGATGGCCTGGGCCACCAGGTAAGCGGCGCCGCCCACGGCCATCAGGTACACGGCCTTGTGGTCCTTGATCGCTTCGATGGCGGTCGGGCCGCGCTCGGACTTGCCGATCATGCCCAACAGGCCGGTTTGCTCGAGGATCTGACGGGTGAACTTGTCCATCCGCGTCGCGGTGGTCGGGCCCGCCGGGCCAACCACTTCTTCGCGCACCGGATCAACCGGGCCGACGTAGTAGATAAAGCGGCCCTTGAGGTCCACCGGCAAGGTTTCGCCCTTGTTCAGCATCTCGACCATGCGCTTGTGCGCCGCGTCGCGACCGGTAAGCATCTTGCCGTTGAGCAGTACGGTTTCGCCCGGCTTCCAGCTCTGCACTTCTTCCGGAGTCAGGGTGTCGAGGTTGACGCGACGGGCCGATGGGCCGGCTTCCCAGACGATTTCCGGGTAGGCGTCCAACGATGGCGCTTCCAGCGACGCCGGGCCCGAGCCGTCCAGCACGAAGTGCGCGTGACGGGTGGCGGCGCAGTTGGGGATCATGCACACCGGCAGTGAGGCTGCGTGCGTCGGGTAGTCCATGATTTTCACGTCGAGCACGGTGGTCAGGCCACCCAGGCCCTGGGCGCCGATGCCCAGTTGGTTGACCTTCTCGAACAGCTCCAGGCGCATTTCTTCGATACGGTTCTGCGGGCCGCGCTTTTTCAGCTCGTGGATGTCGATGGACTCCATCAACACTTCCTTGGCCATTACCGCGGCTTTCTCGGCGGTACCGCCGATGCCGATGCCGAGCATGCCCGGTGGGCACCAGCCGGCGCCCATGGTCGGAACAGTCTTGAGCACCCAGTCGACGATCGAGTCGGACGGGTTGAGCATGGCCATTTTCGACTTGTTCTCGGAGCCGCCACCCTTGGCCGCCACGTCCACTTCCACGGTGTTGCCCGGGACGATGGAGTAGTGGATGACCGCGGGGGTGTTGTCCTTGGTGTTCTTGCGGGCGCCTGCCGGGTCGGCGAGGATCGAGGCGCGCAGGACGTTTTCTGGCAGGTTGTAGGCGCGACGCACGCCTTCGTTGATCATGTCGTCCAGGCCCATGGTGGCGCCGTCCCAACGCACGTCCATACCCACGCGCACGAACACGGTGACGATACCGGTGTCCTGGCAGATTGGGCGATGGCCGGTGGCGCACATGCGCGAGTTGATCAGGATCTGGGCGATGGAGTCACGGGCTGCCGGCGATTCTTCGCGCAGGTAGGCTTCGTGCATGGCCTGGATGAAGTCAACGGGGTGGTAATAGGAAATGAATTGCAGGGCGTCGGCAACGCTCTGAATCAGGTCGTCTTGCTTGATCACGGTCATGAGTCGCGCTCCTCTATAAGGGAACATTCAATAAAGATGGCGCCAGTGTTGCATCGGTCGGCTGAAGCCATCTTTCCAAGGCACGCCAGAATGGTGCAGGCGCGACGCTAAAAAGGCGCGGCAGTATAACCCGGCACGGTGGCCGATACACCCGACTATGGTCAAACTGTCGCAGGCATGATTCCCTGTGCGCGCTCCTTATGATTGAGTCTTTATATGCCTGAACTGTACGTCGGCGAACGCCACTGGTCTGTATCCCTCGGCAGCAACCTGCTGGATGCCTTGAATCAGGCCGGCGTGGCCGTGCCCTTCAGTTGCAGGGCCGGCAGTTGCCATGCGTGCCTGGTGCGTTGCGAGGGTGAGGTTGACGACCAGCAGCCCGAAGCCTTGAGCCCGACGCAGCGCCAGCAAGGTTGGCGCCTGGCGTGCCAGTGCCGGGTCAGTGCGGACCTGAAGGTCGAAGCGTTTGACCCTCAGCGCGATGGCCTGCCCGCCCAGGTGGTGGGCGCCGATTGGCTGAGTTCGACGGTACTGCGCCTGCGCCTGCAACCGGAACGTGCCCTGCGGTACAACGCCGGGCAGCATCTGGTGCTGTGGGCGGGGCAGGTGGCGCGCCCCTATTCTCTGGCGGGCTTGCCCCAGGAAGAGCCGTACCTGGAGTTTCATATCGACTGCCGTCAACCCGGTGCATTCAGCGATGCGGCGCGACAGTTGAAGGTCGGTGATCCTTTGCGCCTGGGTGAACTGCGGGGTGGAGCACTGCACTATGACCCTGACTGGCAATCGCGGCCGTTGTGGCTGCTGGCTTCCGGTACTGGCCTGGGGCCCTTGTGGGGGGTGTTGCGCGAGGCGCTGCGCCAGGATCACCAGGGCGACATTCGCGTGATTCACCTGGCCCATGAGGCCGAAGGTCATTATCTGGCTGACCCCCTGGCAGCCCTTGCCGCCCGGCATGGGAACCTGACCGTGGAGCTATGGACCGCGGCGCAGTTGCAGCCGGCATTGGCGCAACTGCGGCTGGTTTCCCGGCATACCCTGGCCTTGCTTTGCGGGCACCCTGCCAGCGTCGAGGCCTTTTCCAAGCGCTTGTTCCTGGCGGGACTGCCGCGTAATCAATTGCTGGCGGATGTGTTTCTATCCCGCCCTTTCACTTTATGAAAAGCCTGCTGAAGTCGGTATCGGAGTTTAACGCCGGGTGCTGATGACGCCATCGCAGGCAAGCCAGCTCCCATAGTAGACCGAGTTGTCTAACTATTGTGGGAGCTGGCTTGCCTGCGATGAGGTGCTGAAATTCAACACAGTGGCCTGCACTGAAATGCAAAAAGCCCCGCCATTCACAGGGCGGGGCTTTTGTTTTTCAGCCTGTCACTCAGACCTGCGGGTCGCCCACATGCAGGATCTTCATGCCATTGGTGCCACCGGTGGTGTGGTAGCTGTCGCCCTTGGTCAGGATGACCCAGTCGCCTTTCTCCACGACGCCGCGTTTGACCAGCTCGTCGATCGCCTTCTGGCTGACTTCGTTCGGTGCCAGCGACGCCGGGTCGAACGGGATGGTGTACACGCCACGGAACATGGCCGCGCGGGCCTGGGCTTCGCGGTGTGGGGTGAACGCGTAGATAGGCACCGAGGAGCGGATGCGCGACATGATCAACGGCGTGTAGCCACTTTCGGTCAAGGCGATGATGGCCTTGACACCCGGGAAGTGGTTGGCGGTGTACATGGCAGCCAGGGCGATGCTCTGGTCGCAGCTTTCGAAGACTTTGCCGATGCGATGGCTGGAGGTCTTGCTGGTCGGGTGCTTTTCGGCACCGACGCAGATACGCGCCATGGCCTGTACGGCCTCCAGCGGGTAAGGGCCGGCGGCACTTTCAGCCGAGAGCATCACGGCGTCGGTGTAGTCGAGTACGGCGTTGGCCACGTCGGACACTTCGGCACGGGTCGGCATCGGGTTCTGGATCATCGACTCCATCATCTGGGTCGCAACGATCACCGCTTTGTTGTGACGGCGTGCGTGCAGGATGATCTTCTTCTGGATACCGATCAGCTCGGCGTCACCGATTTCAACGCCCAGGTCGCCACGGGCAACCATCACGGCATCGGAGGCCTTGATCAGGCCGTCGAGGGTTTCATCATCGGCCACGGCTTCAGCACGTTCGATCTTCGCTACCAGCCAGGCGGTACCGCCGGCTTCGTCGCGCAGCTTACGGGCGTATTCCATGTCGGCTGCGTCGCGCGGGAAGGACACGGCGAGGTAGTCCACTTCCATTTCGGCGGCGAGCTTGATGTCGGCCTTGTCTTTTTCAGTCAGGGCCGGCGCCGTCAGGCCACCACCGCGACGGTTGATGCCTTTGTGGTCGGACAGCGGGCCGCCGATGATCACGGTGCAGTTCAGTTCGGTCGGCGTGGCAGTGTCAACGCGCATCACCACACGGCCGTCGTCCAGCAGCAGTTCGTCACCGACGCCGCAGTCCTTGACCAGGTCCGGGTAGTCGATGCCCACCACGTCCTGGGTGCCTTCGGTCAGCGGGTGGCTGGTGGAGAAGGTGAACTTGTCACCGATCTTCAGCTCGATCCGCTTGTTGGTGAATTTGGCGATACGGATTTTCGGGCCTTGCAGGTCGCCCAAGAGTGCAACGAAGCGGCCATGCTTGGCGGCGAGGTCACGCACCAGCTTGGCGCGAGCCTTGTGCTCGTCCGGGGTGCCGTGGGAGAAGTTCAGACGGGCGACGTCCAAACCAGCCAGAATCAGCTGTTCGAGGACTTCCGGCGAGTTACTGGCCGGGCCAAGGGTGGCGACGATTTTGGTACGACGGACGGACATGCACGGACTCCTGAGTTCAAGCGCTGGGGAAGGCTACTATGCTCTTTCGTTGTAGTCATTGTTCGTTTGCACTACTTATCGACGATTGGCTTGTTTTGGCTGCGGTTGAATGGGCAAACGCCTTGAAGATTTTCGACCAGGGGTCGATACACTGCACAAGACAGGAGAACCCCATGCGAATTTTGCTCGTTGCTGCCCTGGCCGTCAGTGTTGTCGGCTGTACCCGCTGGTCGATGGACCACCATTTGAACAACGCTTACCGCGCCTATGGGGTCGGTGATTGCCAGCGTGTCACCCTGGAGTTGTCCCAGGTCGATCGCGAGAGCCGAACTCGCCGCTACGTGCAACCGGAGGTTTCGATGTTGCGCGGGCAGTGCCTGGAACGCCAGAAACTGTTTGTCGATGCCGCACAGACCTATCAGTTCATCATCGGCCACTACCCGTCGAGCGAGTACGCCTATCGAGCCCGTGCGCGGCTCGATACCTTGCAGCAACTGGGGCATCTGCCGGCTGCAGGCCTGGCAAAACCAAGGCCTGCGTCGTTGTAAGGGTATTTGTCGCTTCATGGCTGGCCTGTCGCCAGTCTTGCGCTATTCTTTGAATGTCTGTTTGTGCAGTACCCATTCGAACGGATGCAATGCCCGGATTCGGCAGCTGTTTGGTGACAAGCGGTAGCTGTTGTCACACCGAGATCCAGGGAGAGCGAGCGATTGCTTGTTCCGAATCACTGGCACGGCCAGATTTTTGGCTATTGGATGGCGACTTCACCATGTTTACCGAACGACGGATCGAGCGGCATCAACTGCCGTATTTTCTGCAGGTGTTCAATCGTATTACTGACAAGCCAATCGGCTATCTTGGAAATGTGTCTGAAAACGGTCTGATGCTGATCAGCTCGTTACCCATGATGACCGACGTGGATTTCGAGCTGCGCTTGAAAGTGCCGGTGGCGCAGGGCGAGTTCAAGGCAATTGACCTCACGGCAACCTGCTTGTGGAGCCATGAAGATGTCACCCCGCAGCATTACGACTCGGGGTTCAGCGTGCTTGAGGCGCCCGAAGAGTACCGGCACCTGATCAACGCGCTGTTGCAGTACTTCAGCTTTTATCCTTTGCAGGCCTCTGTCTGAATTATGCGTGGGGTCGTGGCCGTTTCCTGGCCATGCCCCTGCGCAGTCATCCTCAGAATACCCCGGCCTTTTTCCACTCCAGATAGCGCGTGACCAGCCCGGCACCCAGCGCCGATGGCAAGGTATCCAGCACCGACAGGCCATGAGCACTCAAGCGATCATGGCGTTGGTTGCGGGTGTTGAGGTAATCGATCGTGCCGCTGTAAGCCAGCGCTTCGGGCAGTGTCTGCACAGGCGCCTGGCGTAGTTGGTCGAGGACCTCTTCCCTCAGGCTGGCCACCAGTACCCGGTGATGCCTGCCGATACGCTGGACGGCAGCCATCAGCGCTTCATCCTCCTCATCCCGCAGGTTGGTGACGATGATCACCAGCGCCCGGCGTTTTTGACGTGCCAACAACTGGCTGGCGGCCGCCTGGTAGTCGGCGGTTTTTCGCGTGGTCTGCAGGTCATAGACCGCATTGAGCAACAGGTTCAATTGGCCACTGCCCTTGACCGGCTTCAGGTAGCGCGGCTGGTCGCTGGCAAACGTGCACAGCCCTACGGCATCGCCCTGTCTCAAGGCAACGTAGCTCAGCAGCAGGCAGGCATTGAGCGCGTGGTCAAAATGGGACAGTTCATCATCCTGGCTGCGCATGTGCTGGCCGCAATCGAGCATGAACACGATTTGCTGGTCGCGTTCGTCCTGGTATTCCCGGGCAATGGGCGTTCGTTGGCGGGCGGTGGCTTTCCAGTCGATCTGGCGCAGGCTGTCACCTTCACGAAACTCCCGCAGTTGATGAAACTCCAGGCCTAATCCTCGCCGCTGATGTTGGCGCACGCCCAGTTGGCTGAGCCAGTTATCCACACCCCGCAACTGCGCACCGTATAAACGTGCGAAATCCGGGTAAACACGAGTGGCATCGTGAGTCTCGACCCAGCGTCGTGCCGACCACAGCCCCAATGGGCTGGGCAGCAGCAGTTCGCAGCGACTGAAATGGAAGTGCCCGCGCCGCAAGGGGCGCACGCGATAGCCCAGCTCGGCACGCTCACCGGGGCGTAGTTGAATGGATTGAGGCAGGTTCTCCACAGCCAGGCCATCGGGCACGTGATCGAACACCTGCACGGTCAGAGGTTGCGGGTAGTCGTGCTCCAGGCACAGGCGTATTTCTTCCCAGCGCCCCAGCGCCAGGCTACCAGGCAATGTTCTGTACACGCGGGCCGAAGGGCGGCGACGCAAGCGTGCAGCATCCAGCATCGCCAGCAGCAACAGGGCCAGCAGCAGGCCCCAGGCTACCGAATGAAAGGTGGCGGGCACTTTGAACTGCAACGCTGCCGAGGCGCCCAACAAGATGTTCAAACCGAGCAGAACGCCCAGCCAGGTCAGCAGCAGACGAGTCGGTTTCATGGCCGCGTCATTGCCTTGGTGCTGCAATCTGGTCGAGTAACTGCTGGAGCACCTGGTCGACTTCCAAGCCGTCGATGTCCAGTTCTGGTGCGATGCGTACCCGGTGACGCAGTACCGCCAGGGCGCAGCCCTTGATGTCATCGGGGGTGACGAATTCGCCACCGCGCAACAGCGCACGGGCACGTGCCCCGCGTACCAGGGCGATGGAGGCCCTGGGGCCGGCACCGATGGCCAGCCCCGGCCAACTGCGCGTGGCACGGGCCAGGCGCACGGCGTAGTCGAGCACCTGCTCATCGAGTGGCAGGTCACTGGCAATTTGCTGCATCGTTACTACGTCCGCGGCTTGCAGCACCGTACGCAACGGCTGTACCTCCAGCATGTCGGCCTTGGACGAGCGCGTCACTTCGCGGACCATATCCAGCTCTTGTAGAGCATCTGGGTAGTCCATTCGCACCTTGAGCATGAACCGGTCCAGCTCGGCCTCGGGCAGTGGGTAGGTGCCTTCCTGTTCGATGGGGTTCTGGGTCGCCAGCACCATGAAGGGCTGGCCGATGGGCAACGCCTCGCCCTCCAGGGTCACTTGACGTTCCTGCATGGCTTCCAGCAGCGCTGCCTGGGTCTTGGCGGGGGCACGGTTGATCTCATCGGCCAGCAACAGGTGGGTGAATATCGGCCCCTTGCGCAGTTTGAACTGTTCGGTCTGCAGGTCGTAAACGGCGTGGCCGGTGACATCGCTGGGCATCAGGTCCGGGGTGAACTGGATACGGGCGAAATCACCGCCAAAGCAGCGGGCCAGGGCTCGTACCAGCAAGGTCTTGCCCAGGCCTGGCACGCCTTCCAGCAATACGTGGCCGCCTGCGATCAGGGCGGTGAGCACGTCGTCAATCACAAGGTCCTGGCCAATCACGGCCTTGCGCAACTCCACGCGCAGCGCCTGGGCCTGCTGGCTGGCGTGCTGAAGCTTTTCGGCGGTCAGGGTGGTGGCCAGTGGAGAGTCGCTCACGACTTCTGGTGCCCTGCTAACGGTTAAATTTGTTTTATCTTCCATAAATCAGTTACTTACCTAATTTAACGTTTTTCACGTGTTTTCACGTGTGGACCGAGTGAGTGAAGGCCAGCATGCACAATTGCAATCCTAAGAACCTTCTCATTTTGAGCTCGTCTGGAGTGGAGGTTAGGCTAGAGCAACCAGTAACGTTTCAGGTAGTGCACCCCAAGGCAGGTTGGTGACTTTGTTAGGAGAGTGTTGTAGAGGACGGGGTCTCGTCTGAAGGCCAGAATAGCCCTTTTCTGGAGAATCGAGCATATGCAACCTTGATGAGAAATGCCTATAACTGTAGTGGTCTAATGAAACCGGACACCCATTTTGACGAGAATGCTCGCCAGATCGAGGTGTCAGCTGACCAAACAACGCCGCTCCTTTACTCCTGAATTCAAGCGCGAGGCTGCCGATCTTGTGCTCAAGCAAAACTACAGCTACACCGAAGCCAGCCGTTCACTCGGCATTGGTGAATCGGCATTGCGTCGCTGGGTTGACCAGATTCAGAAAGAACATAAAGGCGTCACCCCGCAGAGCAAAGCACTGACTCCGGAACAGCAAAAAATTCAGGAGCTGGAAGCCCGGATTGCTCGGCTTGAGCGAGAGAAATCAATACTAAAAAAGGCTACCGCGCTCTTGATGTCGGAAGATCACGAGCGTTCGCGCTGATTGCCCAGTTGAGCACCCATGAGCCGGTTGATTGGCTGTGCAAGGTGTTTGACGTCACTCGCTCGTGTTACTACGCCCAGCGCCTGCAGCGCCGCACGCCCGATGTTGAACGGCTTCGATTGCGTAGTCGCGTCAGTGCGCTGTTCTCGAAAAGTCGTAGCGCTGCGGGCATTCGCAGCATCCTGTCGCTGATGCGTGAAGACGGTGAGCAGGTCGGTCGATTCAAATTGCGCAGCTTGATGCGCGAGCTTGATTTAGTCAGCAAACAACCCTGCTCCCATGCCTACAAACTAGCAACAGTAGAAAGACTGGATATCCCGAACACATTGAACCGCGAGTTCGACGTGCCAGCGCCCAATCAAGTCTGGTGCGGCGATACCACCCACATTTGGGCGCAAGGAAAGTGGCATTACCTGGCTGTCGTCCTGGATCTTTGTACGCGTCGGATCGTGGGCTGGGCGCTGTCGGAAAAGCCAGACGCTGAGCTGGTGATCTAAGCGCTGGATATGGCTTACGAGCAGCGTGGCAGGCCTTCGGACCTGCTATTCCACTCGGACCAGGGATCGCAATATGCAAGCCGACTCTTTCGCCAGCGGTTGTGGCGATACCGCATGCGCCAGAGCATGAGTCGACGAGGAAACTGCTGGGATAACGCACCGATGGAGCGCGTATTTCGCAGCTTGAAAACAGAATGGATACCGACCGTGGGTTATCGAACTGCGCAGGAAGCATAGCGCGATATCAGCCATTTTTGATGCATTGCTACAACTGGATTAGGCCTCATCAATTCAACGATGGGTTGGCTCCAGCGCGAGCCGAGGAAAAACTTAACGTCGTGTCTGGGATTAGTTGACCATTACAATTTGGAATAGGAACGGCGTTATGACTGCATGAAAGACCCGCTTAAAAGGCTGGAAATGGGGCCCACTTAATTAGGTGGACACCAAGGCCTTCGGCGGTTGCGTCAGGAAAGTGTGTTGGCCGGACAGATACATAAGAGCTTCGTTGGCGCATGGAAATCCTAGCGATAAGGGCAATCGCGTCCGCTTATGAATACGCGGACACCATCGCCCTTAATGCTGGAGTTCGGTAGGTGTGTTCGCCGCCCGCTTATTGCTCACCAGCGGAAAGCATCATCGATGCGTAGGTGTGAAGAGTTTGATAAGAGCGGCGATATCTGACGCCGGCGCTTTTTAGAGCTGGTAGGCGCAGTGCGGCTTCGCCGCACCAAATACCGCGACCACGCGTGCCCGTGCAGTGTCAGTGCCGGCCCGCATGTCCATGGGCTGGGTGGCGATCCAGATGGAGTCGATACGAATCACGTTGGCGTTGATGCCGTGATTGACGGCTACGCTGGAAATCGTCGCTTCAGGTTGCAGGCATTCCTGGACGACCTGGGGTTTGAACGATTTGGGGTAAGAGCTACGTTGGCCCATGGAAATCCTGGCGATAAGAGTAATCGCGTCCGCTTAAAATACGCGGACACCATCATCCTAAATACTGGAGTTCGGTAGGTGTGTTCGCCATCTGCTTACCATGGTCTTGATGTAAGCTCGACTCAAGGAACGGCGCACCTTCTCGATCAGCATCACTATAGATCGTGACGTGGGAAATGTGCCATCCAGCTTCGAATTTCTGTACCGTGAGCGTCGTGTTCGCTGACCACCGACGCGTCCAATAAGTAAGCTTGAAATCCATAAGTGTCCCTTAGCTTAAGGGGGTAGAGGCCAACGCGGCGTTCCTCTACCGCCTCAGCCCCGCAGGTGCTGGGCTTGGGCGTTGCTGAGCGACTTTTCCTGAAATTCAGTGTTCTGTTTTCAATGCCGCAAGATGGCATCTTGCAGCATCTTCGGATACGCCCTGAAACGCTCGATCAACAACGTTTCCTCCACAGGTGATTTACCTGATAAGACAAAGTGGGCGTTGCATCCCGCCTTCAAGAAGGCTTGCAGCACTTCGCTCCCTGGAAGCCCCTTGCCTTGCTCGTAGCGACACCAAATCTCGCGAGATATGCCGCAACGTTCAGTCATTACAGCTTGCGTAAGAGCCAGCCGCTTGCGTTCACTTCTGAGTCGTCTTTCTTTTGTTTTCGCGGATGCGAAAATGGGCGTCCTTCTACGAACCCGCCCCGCTGCGAGGCTAGGACTTGGTCGTACCTAGGCCTTTTCCCTCAATTGATCGAAGGCGCAGACACTTTCGGCGCTTCACCGAAAGCGTCCATCAGTGCTGCTCGGGTTTCTTCTAGGGGGATCAGCAATTTATGTCCTGCCTGTTTGTTGATCCCTCCACTCAATGCCGCACCACAAATCAGCCCGAAAACCAGTGCGTAATGGAGGTGTGCCTCGGATTTATCATGGCGCTCGACAGCGGCCTTGAAGTCCAGCAAGGCCCCGGCGAATAGGGCCCTTGGAGATATTACCCCCAAACAGAAACTGGCCCCAACGGACAAGCCTATACTTCTAGCAAGCATTAAAAGCGGGGGTGAATTACCGTAACAGTCTATGATTTACACCGCAGCGACGGAAGCACTCGAGTGAGCGCCTGCTAGTCGACATCCTGCAAACATAAAAATTCGACACGTAAGGGTGATGAGCCATCCCGTATTATTTAAATTTGACATATGCCGTATCTTCGGATCCGAAACAAATATCGTAATAATATCTTTTTAGCTTAGGCAGGCAACCATTAGAAAAAGCCTCAGCATTTTCATCCGTTGCATATTTTACATCTGGAAGACCAAGTCTTTTAATGACGTATAGACCTCCGTCATATTGATATGAAAATGCTTTAGGCAAAATATTTTTTACCAGGGGATACGCAGTCACTATGACTTCAGTGCCAGAGGAATTTTTTAGCACACCATCGACGCGTATATATTTTATATCATCATATCCGCTTCTATTTATGTCATCAATAATGCTGATAGCCGTTCGTTCAATATGGTCGTTTTCTAGTTTAAAAGCGTTATGCGCAGCATAGACAAAACCAACCATATAAATATAAGGAATAACCAGAATATATCTAAGCGCCCTAACCGAAGCCCAGCACAAAGGTATAAGCATTGCCGAGATAAATCCACCAAAGCCTATATAGCCTCTAGCAAAGAATAGTGGTTGCTCGCTAAAAATCATAACCCCAGGAATTAGCAATACAAACGTGAAGAATGCCAAAACGCTTGACAAAGCCAAAGCAAATGGACTTATAGATTTGTAGTTTGATATCAATAAATTTGTAATTGTCAAGACATAAGCAGAAACTAGACATAAGACGAAAATCTCAAAGCCCAAGCTTTGACTGTTAGTGAATATCGAAAATGAAGATGTAAAATTATCGAATACTTTCAAAGCACCAGACTTATCCAGCCCCACAGTAGTGCTGTATTCTAAGAAGTATTTATTGACCTGCACAAAGTGGATTATTATTTTGGAGTAAACAAAATATCCAACAATGAAACCGAAACCCCGGTTAACAAGTCTTAATACGGCTACTCTGAAATCTCCTTTTGTAGCGAAATACAAGAACTCAACAACTGTCAGCACAGCAAAAATATTTACTGAAACTTGATAGGTTGACAATGTCAGCGTCACAAATGTTGCCGTAATCAGAACACACGCAACTGTTCTTTTGAATTCAAAACAAAACGACAGCAAGGCAAATGCAACAGAAAGCACCATAAAAGGTGAATCATATTTAAAATGTAAGTTTGAGCTAAACAGAGGGCTAAGGATTAAGGGGCATATACAAAAAGCAAATAAAATATCCCTCCCGTTAGAAAGTCTCTTGGACAACATAGAAAAAACAAAGCACAAGAAAACCACTGCCAATATTAATGGTGCTGGATATAAATCAGGCACAATATCGCTTTGCAAAGTTAATACATTGTAGAAGATCTCTGCGAATGGTCTTGCATCGCCAGACCATCCTTTAATACCTAGGACAACCCTATACAAGTCATCCATATAGTAAACATTCGAACTAAAAATGGGAATTAACGCCACTCCCAATATCAGCAGGCATGAAATAAAACAGTTTTTGCTATAAGTCATTTTCTGTGCCTTTTGAGGATATACCGCGGTCTTTGTTTTACCTCAGTGTATATGCGCCCGATATATTCACCCAGCACACCAATACCTATCAATTGAATGCCACCAAGAAACAGAATGGAGACGAGTAGCGATGGATAACCAGGCACAGCATTACCCCAGATAACTTTATCAATTACCATGAAGCTACCATACAAAAATGAGCAGGTAGCCACAAACAACCCTAAATATGTCCATACTCTTAGAGGTACAGATGAAAAGCTGGTTATTCCTTCAATCGCCAGATTCCATAATTTCCAGCCATTAAACTTTGAATCCCCAGCAGACCTTTCTGCTCTAGAGTATTCAACCAGTTCAATATTTCCGCTTGCCCATGACAATATCCCTTTCATAAACAAATTGCGCTCAGGCAGCAGCTTAACATTTTCGACTGCCTCTCTTGACATTAGTCGGAAATCACCTACATTCTCTTCAATTCTCGGCGTACTGATTTTATTGTGGCATCTATAAAACCACTCGGCTGTTTTCCTTTTCAACCAGTTTTCTTTAGAGCGATCAGTACGCTTGGCTAACACTACATCAGCCCCTAACTGCCATTTTCTAATAAGCTCTGGAATTACTTCAATGGGATCCTGAAGATCTACATCAATTGGAATTACAGCATCTCCAGTCGCATATTCTATACCAGCAAATAGCGCTGGCTCTTTACCGAAATTTCGGGTGAAGCTTAGCGCCATCACTAGACAATCTGCAGTCGCATATTTATTAATAATCAACTCTGTTGCATCGTGACTACCGTCATTTATGAAGATTATTTCTACTTCATACTCGCTCAACTCTTTGTTTTCACGAACGGCTTTATAGAAGATAGGTATTGCATCTTCTTCATTGAAAACAGGTACAACCAATGATATTTTCATTTTTTATCTTTAAAAACAATCAGTTTTGAGTAAAAGAATCCCACAATCAAGCTAATTGCAGAAAATGTTATCAGCGTTAAAATTGGCGTCAAGCTTATTCGATCGGCTAACAAACCAGACGCATAGCTTAATGCACCCATAAAAGCAACGAACGCAATATACCTGAGTGTCGTAGGCTTTTTCTCGAACGTCATATACGAATTAGCAAAATAAGAAAATGTAACCGCGATACTGAAAGCATACAAATTTGACGTGGCTTGACTGAAGTCTTCCTTATAAACCAGCCATGCAAATACAACCCAATGCAGCATAGTATTGACTATACCCACAGACAAATATTTAAAAAAAAGCTTACTCATTTTCTAAAACCCTACAGCTTTTTTATAAACATTGGACTTGCAATCTACCACAACTGGCAAGCTGTGAATAATACCCATCAAACAGTTACTTGGTTGCAGGAACTAAGTGCTACACGATTATTCTGTTGGTTCCAGATTGCACTATTCCTACGGTAGTTTCTGTGTGGACGTCATTCCGTTGCTAGCGCAGTGGACTGGCACTCTTTCTGATAGCTCAAACCTGAGCCATCTCCGGTATTACTTCAGCAGCTTGCGGGCAGCCATCGTTGGTTAACGCCTAGCTGGTCTGCAATCTCTTAGCTGCTCATCCCCTCACTTTTCAGCTTCAGAGCCTGACGGCGTAGCTCGCTCATTTCATCCTCTGTACGGGTGCGGCTAGTCTTTGGCTTGGCTGCGATCTGAGGGATCATATCGGCCTATTCTTCGGCTGGAGCTGGCTTTACTGGTGCGAGGGAGTGAATAGGTGCCATAGAATTCTCTGATGGCTCACTGTCGGTAAACTGGGCCAGACCTTCGCGGATCAGATCTGCCAGTGTCACCGCCACGCCTGTCGCCATCATCCTGCGCTTGGCGATTAACTCTAGCTTTACCCTGGTCTCTTGTTCCAATCGAACGCTGACGTGTTTCTTTGCTGTCATGTCATGCCTCATGTGTTACGCGTATTACTTGACTCAATGTATGCGAATTTCGTAGACATGTCAACAGTCTGCATCCTATCCACAGAGGGTGGCTGGGCTGGGAATCAGCTCATTTCACTCCCAATCAGTCAGCACCTGATTCATTGGTTTTCAGGCTAATTATCTTGTCAGTTAGAAAATTGAACACGGCCTCGGGGCGACCTATCCTGTATTTAGGATTTGGGGAGCAACGGAATAAAAAGTGCACCTAAGGCCAGTGAGGGTCTTGGGTGGCTGGTAGCCTGCAAAGGGGAGCCTACAGAATTCGTAAAAAACGTACGCTAAGGTTTTCTGAGCCTTGGTAGGCCATCCATTCACCTATCTGCGCGGGTTTGCCACAGGCGCAGAAGGTAGATAGTCGAATCCACTATCACGTAGCGCATCTCGTAATGGCCGACCTGGATTCGGCGAACATCCCTTGGTTCAAACCCTTCTACCCGCTCTACATTCTTATTCCCCCCTGTCCCACACCCTCCCGCTATGCACCAACCCCCCTGCAATACTGAACAAGCTCCAATCCCTTCTGATCCCCGCTATTCCTTTTGTGTCCTCTTATCCTTGATTCTGTGTATGGCGCCATATATGGTTCGCGCAACATCGAACCTAACCATACAAGAATCCAGCATGAAACGATCCGAGATAAAGCGCCGGCCACTGGCCGACACGGTGCTGGCATCCCTTGAGCCAGGGGAGAGGAATACCGCGAAAACTATGGAATAGACCGGCTTTATTTCGTGGTCAGCAGCACGGGCTGTAAACGCAGGGAGCTTCGTTTCAAGAAGTCTGATGGCAAATGGGGATGGCACGGACTGGGCGCCTACCCGGACGTGACCGCCAAAAAGGCCAGGGAGAAAACTCAGGAAGTGCAGCGGCTCAATGCTGAAGGCGTAGACCCTATCACCCATAAGGCAACGTTGAAATTTTCCAAGAATGCCGTCGAGGCGAACACGTTCAAAGCTGCAGCCGATCTATGGCTTGATAAAAAGATCAGGGACGGTCGGGCTGAAAAGACCCTGTCCGGAATCAAAGGCGCGCTGACCAACGACATACTCCCGGCCCTTGGTAGCAAGCCCCTGAGCAGGATCACCAGGTCGGATTGCGCCAACCTCCAGGCGAGCATCGAGAGCCGCGGTGCCCACAACACCGCAGAGAAGGTGCGCGTGTGGGTGAATCAGATATTTGGACTGGCCATTGCCAAGGGCATGAATGAGAACAATCCGGCCAGCAACTTGATAGACATTGCCGAAAAGGCACCAGAGGAATCGCAGTACCCACACCTTTTGGAGTCGGAGCTGCCAAAGTTCTTGCGGGCGCTGGTTGAATCACGCAGCGGCACCATTGTCCGCACTGCCGCATGGCTGACTCTGCTGACCGCTCAAAGCCAGGCATGACGCGCTGGGCGGAATGGGCCGAACAGGCTGTCAAGATGAAAATGCGGCGTGACAACGTCGTACTGCTGCCCACCCAGATAGTGGAGCTGATCAGTGATCTGCAACGGCTTACTGGCCGGTCCCGCTACCTGATCCCATCATCGGGCGAGAAGGTGCCGGAAATTTCAGATGCGTCGATCAATAAGTGCTTTGCACTGATCGGGTACAAAGGGCGGATGACGGGCCACGGCAGTCGGCACAACTGCGAAACTTTGCTATCCGAATTTGGCTGGGATGAAAACTGGCGGCACATGCATCTGGCCCACAAGAAGGCCGGACTCAAAGGCGTGTATGGCAAAGCGATCTACCTGCCGCAGCGCAAGAAGATGGTGCAGTGGTATGCGGACTATCTTGATGCGCTTCGGGAAGCGCATGACCGAGCAACAGCGGGCCGAGTTCGTCTCACGAATCAAAAATATATAAGGACGCTTTATGAAACCAGTAATGGCAACTATCTTTTCTTTCGTGCTGTCTATGACAAGCATCACAGGCGTGGCACAGGCCGGCCAAGTAGATCCTACCGACGTCAGCGAGCAAGCTTGTTCCAGGGATTTGTCATGCTGGGGAAAGCTAAACTATCCCTACTATGTTGACGGTTGCCAACAAGCAATACAGAAAACAGCTAAAAACGCTTTCAAATGGACTGGTGGCAGTGGGGGCATAGCAATAAAGGATATCGCCTGGCTGGATTACAACAAATCGACGATAACCATAAAGGGCGAAAACTTTGAAACCTTGGAGGACGTTGGTGTTTTTCAAGATTCTCACGGCAAGGTCGCGTATCAGCATGGAGC
The DNA here is from genome assembly GCF_009827115.1 of Pseudomonas sp. J380. NCBI lineage: Bacteria > Pseudomonadati > Pseudomonadota > Gammaproteobacteria > Pseudomonadales > Pseudomonadaceae > Pseudomonas > Pseudomonas sp. J380. The sequence continues at coordinate 5,450,996 of NZ_CP043060.1, forward strand.
GGGAGTATATAAGAAGGCCAGCTTTGAGTGTGACTATGACGCAGGATCAAAGAAGGTGCTTTCGGTTAGACTGACCGTCTTAGATATATGAGGTCCGCCTAAAAGACGGGCCCTATATTTCTATACTCCCGTGCGCTTCAAAAACGCTGAAGTCTCCGTTGCGGGAATTGTGATGTTTGCAGTAGTAGGGTTTGAAATTTTGACGTGAACCACGCCGTTAGCGACCCACCCGACGCCGATGTTCCGGCGCAAATTCTTCGGCGCAAAAAGAGCCATCGTCAAGCTTTAAGGCTTACCCGCAACGAAATTGGCCGACCATGAGAATCAAATCGCCTTCGTCCGGCATTACCCGCACACGGGAAATGGTTCGGTCAAGGCGAATGGGTAGTGGTACACGTAAGATGGAGGACATGTCCGCATAGGGGCCGAGTGGTTGGTAGCTCCCGTAGGGCGTTAATCGGCTTTCGTCGAAACTTGCCGGTCCTGCAACCTCACAGTAAATCAGTGCCCTGAAACCCTCTGTCTCATCTAAATCGGGCATGATCCGTCGGCGCGGAAGGTCGAAAGATCAAAGGAACTGGCGTAGCGCTCAGACACCATTGACAACAGCTTTTCAAGGGCCTCTTTAGGCCATTTTTCAAAGAGCAAGGATTCTCCAGGCAGCAACTCGGCGCCGATCATCCCTTCGATGCCTTTGAAGATGCAGAGCAGCAGTGGTCCAATGTCGCGAGACAAGCGAGTCGGTCTTATATGACGAATGTTGACATTTGAGTCAACCGGCCATAGAGTTCTAAAGGTAGCCCTTGAGGCACTTGATTTTTAACCCCTTGAGGGATTTGCAGAGCCCGGTTGATTACCGGGCTTTTGCCATTCTGAGACTTCTGCTCACGCAGCTAGCAGTTACCAAACTAGTGGGTACCGGCCTGACTTACTCAAGGTGAGTTGGTCGGACGTTTACTCCTTATAAGCCAGATCGATCACCTTATGATCGTTCATCTTACTCTTGAGCACACGGTTCTCGTCCAATAGCACCTCATTGACGGATGCGAGTTGGGCGATCTTGGCCCGCAGTTCCTCTATCTCCTGACGATGTGCTGCTGACTTTATGCGTTCAGCAAGCAAGTCTTGGTGTTTCACATCACGCATGGCGCGACTGGAGCGCCCTTGAGCCTCGCGGATAGCCTCGGCAATTCCTGGGTAGTAGTTGTGAATTAGCGCCGTTGATACGCCTGCTTCGCGGGCGACTGCGGTGATCGTAACCTTGGTTTCCCCAGAGCGGGTACGTCCCTTCTGGATGCGGTAAAGCGCGAGCCGCAGATCCTTTTCACGATCGTCAGCCGGCTTGTAGTTAGTTGCCTTGTCGATCGGCTTCATGCTATCAGGCTCTCCGGGTCCATGCCTAACTTGTCCAGTACGTCTCGGCACCGATTCAGGTCGCGTTCAACGCGCTGTCGTCCGCTCTCGCCAATGTCCGGGCAATGCAGCAGCCCTTTCAGATCATCGTAGAGTCGCTGGTATATGGCCGCGTGGCGACGTCCAATCACGGCATTGTTGCAGTTGCTGCAGCGGGTACGTTCTAAAGTATTGCCGACGCAACCGTCGTTGTCCGCCGTGCACCAGGCATGACCGTTGCTGCGAATCGCAGTGCTTTCAGCAATAGAGTTCAGCATAGAAGCGTGATCCTTGAATATCAGCAGGTTCTGGGGTTCTCGCTGCCACTGCTTGAGCGCACGACCATAGCCGCCAGCCATGGGTTCGTCTCCCAACCAGTAATCAACGATGCCGAGTTTTACATCTTGCAATTCCGTCTGAATATCGGCGTAAAGGTCTAGGTCCAAGTGCTGTCCCCAACTGTCGTCTAGCGCGTAGCCCAAGGTCATGTCCAGTGACCAGTGCGCGTAATGCTCCTTGAGATAACGTAGGTCACCGAAGCGGCTATGCGCAGCGTAGTTGGCAAACTTGCGGCGGAACTGGTGGCTGGTGAGACTCCAGTTCAACCCGCAATCCTTGACGAATATGTTTAAGTTGAAACCCAAACCCCACGTGGTAAGCGTGCGTACTTGGTTACCCTCTTTTGGATATACGCCGAGAAATAACGCATGCCGGTGCTTTTGCGCCTCTACAATTCGCGGATCATGTGGGTTGGCGCGGCGGCGGCGCACGATCTCTGCAGCAATCATGGCCTGATAGGGCGCGCACCAGCGTTCCATCACCCGCAGGCTAAGCACGGCTGCCTCAGGGATCATCCAGTCATGAATTCCTACGTCAGTCTTGTCCGACCGCGAGCGCATCCAATGATAGATGGTGCCCTCATCGTCTTGGGTACGGTGGTGCGCACCCAACCGCAAGTTTGCCAACTCATGGTGGCGACAGCCGGAGGTGCTGGCCAGGATGATGTAGCAGGCCGTACGCAGGTCGCTCAGCGCCCGGTTGAATGCTCTCAGACCTCCCTTCCGACCACTATCGCTCAGAAGGCGATTCTTGGCCGCTATGACTGCTTCGCGACATTGCCCCTTTCGCTCCTTCGCGATGACTTCCAACTTATCGCGAAGGTCTAACAGTTGATGGCCGCGTTCAACCTGCAGGTAGGCCCGTTCGAACAGGATGCAGAACACATCATCGGGGATCAGCGGCGTCTTGCTGTCTTTCTTCTGACGGGAGCCGCTACCGGTAAGCCCTGCCATTGCTAAAGAGGACGTCTCTGGCCAGGGATGCTTTGGCATTGGATCATTGGTGTACTGGCTCAGTTCATAGAGCGCTTCGACGGCCGCTAAACGTCTACGTAGTCCCTCTTGCGACAGCGGTTTTCCCTTAGACCGGTGGGGTTGCCGGTACGCTTTGCAGGCGGTCACATAGCTCGCACATACCAGAGGTGTCACCGCGCCCAGATGGTCGAGCTTGAGCACCTTCAAATGCCGAAGGAATATCATTGCATTAAAGAAAAGTTGTCGCACTATGCTGCCTTTAGGCCGACCCGAATCTGTGCGCCCACTCCGGAGATAACGATACAGCGCCGCCTTCATTACCGCCCGAAATACCGGTGGCACGATGCTGAAGTCCAGTCGTGTTTTACTGGTAGAGATGTTGTTGGGGAAGCCGTCGAGTTGCCAGGTGTCATCGCCGTAGCAACTGAGGATGACCCAGTGTTCACCGACCTTGGTCGCGCTGATGATCAGAGCGTCGCGCTCGGATTCGGCGAGCTCATACACATCGTTCGGCTGGGTGGGAAGAGGTACTTGGGGTGGTACCGTCAGGAGGTTGCCGTTCATGAAAATGTCTCCAGGCTGTCAATCAAATCAATCGACCAGAACTGGTGTGGCTGGGTTCGGGCGCGCTCACGGGCGGCTTCCACTGCTGTGGCCTTAAAGGTGCCGCGGCGCAGCCCCTCGGCAACGATGTAATGCTCAATCAGCCGTGGAATGTGGGCGTATTCCCGTGCCCAGCGCCGCTTGTCCATGCGCGAGCGCTCGGTCAGTACGCGGAAATAGAAACTGAACAGTTTGTACAGATCTTCTGCCGTCACCGCGTAGTGCTTGCAGCGCAGACAGTTCATGAAATTCATGCAAGTCGCGCCTTCGCGCGCCGGGGCGTACTGTCCGTATACCAAGTCGGAGCAGTGGCCCATGGGGGTGTCCTTGTAGGTCGTACCGATGGTGTTAGTCAGCAACTCCTGCACCAGTACCTCACCCATGAACTGCCAGTTGCGACGGGCATCTTCGCCGGGCGCCAAGTAGTTCTGGTCGGCCACCTGGGGAGTGTTGCCGAGCGCCGCGGCGGAAGTCGTTAAATCGCCATCGGTCAACTCGAAGATACGATTAGCGAAGGTCTTGCGAAGGCGCGAGACGTTGATGCGTAGTGCCTTCCCGTCGCTGTCGGTCAAGCTATATTTGGTTACGAGGCTACTTGTCGCCTTAGCTAGCACATTTTGATTCAAAGCCGAGACTCGACTGGCACCCTTATCGCTACCATATCGATATAGCCATACTCTGCCCTTCAGGTCGTCCGGGGCATCTGCATCCAGAGACTCGGTCAGCGACATCACGCGGCGGATTAGTCGCTCCACGTTGGTTCTCACACTCGGTGTTGATTCCAGGAGGCGATTGGCGTTCGAGTCTGAGCGTAGCGCCACTTTGCTGGTGTTGTAACCACGCCGCTTCCATAGCACCAGAAATACGGCGTTGTCTTTGGGGTGCGGCCGCAGGCAGTCCCGGCCCATTTCCAGCAGTGGAGTTGTATTGCGTCCGGTGTGCAGCGCAATGACCAACAGAGCGAAGACCAGTAGCTCCTTGGTCACTGGTGCGTCGTCATCCCAGATCGGCTTAAGAGCCTGCCTGAGTGCTATTTTGAATGCTTGTCGCTCGCGTTTAGATAGCGCTGTCTCGCCCTTGCCCTTGAGGTTGCTGTTTGGGAAAGGGTTGCGCGGAAAGGTGGCTGCATTGCCGGAGTCGATAAGAGTGATCAGCCCACGCCGACCCAAGGCGAGCAGCACAGGCTTGGTCTTCGAATAGACGCTCTTCTGAGTATTAGTAACCCAGCCCCGCCCCGCCAGATGTGCAAGGTAGCCGTCGATCAGATCCCGATGTAAATCAGACAAAGCTAAGTTACGACTAAAAGCCATCCCACGTAGCACACAGTAGTCAAGGAAGTTGCACAGGCCAGTGTTGCAATAGCTAATAATTGTGGTGACTGAGGCGGCTTGGTCCTGGCCGGCGAGGAACCGCTCGATTTGGCGCTGACAGGCGTAGGTAACGTGGTCGATGCCGACACCGTACCAGCGGCCAAACTTAAAGCGACGGGCGTTAATAGAGTTCCGCCCGAACTCGATCGTAGTGTTAGTCGGCGGGATGACCTCGGGGAGAATGACCACATTGCCTGCCGCGTTGTGACAGTGCTCGACTTGCGGGACGCTGAGATCGGTTTTAGTAAATACCTTGCGCTTGCCCATCAAGTCCCCCCACTAGCGCGTTCAACTCATCGTCATAGGCCAGCACAGCCTCGTCGGCTATTTCGTTGACCAGATGCAGGTACACCATGGTTGTTTGAATCGAACTGTGGCCAAGTTGCCGTTGGATGAATACTAGTGGTTCCAGTCCGCTCGCTGGATTGCGTTGAAGACTGATCAGGGTATGTGTGGCATAGGTATGTCGGAGCATATGCGTATGGACCTTGATCCCCGCCCGCTTGCCTACCTTGCTGATGATCCGATTGATGCTCTTGCCGTCCCCACCGTACGGTCGTCCGAACTGGTTGAGGAGCAGCGCCCTTTGCGGGGTCTTGCTCAGCGACGCACGCTCGCTGCGGAACTTCGTCACATAGCGGTAGAGTTCAGCCATAAACTCGCGACTAACGTAGATACCTCGCGGTTTGCTGCCCTTGGTCACCATGCCGCTGCCGTCGAATGGATCGAGGTAGATGCGAAGGTTGCGCTCGGTTCGTAACGCCTTGTCTGGATCGAAGACATAGGACAGCGGAAAGGCGGCGAGTTCCTCGCGGCGCAGACCCGTATGCAGCGCCAGGCGCATCATCATGCGGTGATGCGGATTCTCCGCAGCGGTCAGTAGCGCCTTGACGTCGGCCATGTTCAGGAACTTGGGCAGAGTCTTATGCCTACGCGGCATCACATCGTTTGCCATAGCCTTGCCGCCACTTGCATCAATATGTGCAAGAAAACGTCTCCCGTGCCTCACGCTGCGTTCCTCATAGGCGAAGGGCAGGCGCTTCACCCACCCTTCCTTTTGCGCGAACTCGTAGAACTTGCAGATGTAATGCAGACGCTGGCGAGTGGTGTTCGATGCCAGTTCGCACGCAATCAGGCTGTAGTCCCGATAGGCCGCCACAAGGCTCTTTGCCTCGCCACGATCAACGTCGCACCAGTCCAGCTCATGAGCCTGGATGAAGCTGAAAAAGTCGTAGAGCGCGCGTCCGGTGCTGGGCCAGGATCGCTTAGAGCCAATGACCCCGCGAAACAGGTAGTGACGAAAGAACTGATTGGCCGGGACACAACTTTCCATTGAGTCCCATAGCAGAATGGGGAATCCAGGATAGGGTTGCCCAGCGATCACCAAATCGTCAGTAGCCCACACAAGCTCCATCTGCCATCCCCTGTACTGACTAGGCAGCCAATCCCTTTGTCTGCTCTGGCAGAGCTAGGGCTATTAGATCGACCCTCAAGCACATCGTGGAACTATGAAATCGTGAGGGTCTGTTTCTTTTAGACGGAATATTTAACGGTTGCAAGGTGCCGGATCATAAGGCATTCCTGAGGGTTTGCAGGTGCGCCACCTGTCGGCTGAAGTCGGCGTTGGAGAGCCGCTTCAGCGCAACGGGCTCAAGCGCCTGGCTGATGATGTGAGGGGGTTGTCGCGTAAGGTGTTCCAGCACCTGCCGTTGCCTTGGCGCATCGAGGTGTTCGAACCCGGGATGACGTCGCCGGGCTGCGCGCAGAATGTCGTGTCGCAAGGCTTGCAACAACGTGCCCTGGCCGCTGCGGCGCAATAGGAAGTCCGCGCTGGCCTGCAAGTGTTCCCGCAGTTGGCGACGTGCCTTGGGCGCCGGTGCCTGGATCGGGCCCTGGCGGATGCCTGCCTGCCACAGCCCCAGAACAAGCAGTGCAACCAGGGCGACGAGGGCCTGGGGGAAATAACGGAACAGCAGAGTAAACAGATCGTCCGTGTCGCTGTTGAACAGCAAGGTGACCTCAGTGCCCTGGTTCAGGTACCACAGCAACCAGGCGTTATCATGGTTGCCGATATTGGCGGTTTTCCACAGGTCGCTGTCGGTGATCACCGTTACGTGGCCTTGCCCAAGGTCAAGTTGCATCAGGTGGCTGGACTTGGCGCTGTTGGCGGAAAACTGCGCCAGGTGCTTGGGGTCGGTGAGGTTGAAGTCGGTGTCAAAACTGAAGTACGCCGGGGCGGTTTCGTTGTCGACATAGAGCTTGGTCAGGTCCGGCTTGGTTTTTTTACGCGGTGGCGCGGGTTCGTCGAAGGTGTCGCTCAAGGTTTGACGGATAGTGAGGCGATCAAGCAGCAGGTCACCGCTTGTGCCGGATTCCTCATCCCATAATGCCTCGGCGACCAGTAGCAGGTGGCCACCGGCTTTTGCCCAGCCCAGTAGTTGTTCGACCTGGCGCGGGGTCATGTTGCTGCGCTCCCCCAGCAGCAACAGGCTATGGCCTTTGGCAGGCAGGTCGGCGAGTCGTTCAAGGCCATTGGCGTGCGCCACAACCACGCCTTGCTGGCGTAGAAAGTGCTCGGCGGCCAGGTAAGGGTTGGCGCGTGCCTCTGGCGACGGGCCCCGGTCAACCACTTCGTCGTAGGGAATTGCTTTGTGCCAGGCATATAAGCCGCCCGCACCCAGCAGGCACGCCAACAACAGCGCTGTCCACAATAGCGCGCGATTCATTGGCTCGCTCCTTCACCGAAAAGAGCACGCCAGTCGCTGCACAGTTTTTGTTGGGCTGAAGAGGGCGGCAGACTGTGACCATAGGCCAGGTTTTGCCAGTGGCGCGTCAGTTCGTCGCTGAACGCCAGTAATTGCGGTTGTTGCAAACGATGAACGTGCTCCAGCACCTGCCCCTCGGTATCGGCGCTTGTCAGTGGCAGGTCGAACTCGTGCAACAGCCGGCTGAGCAACCCGCGATACAGCAGGCCAAGGGCTTCCCGGGGCTGGGTGGGCCATAGTTGTTCGGCGGTACTGGCGATGTCTTCGGGCAATGTCTCGGCGCCCAGCTCCAAGCCGAACAACTGAGCGGGAACGGGCGAGGGGGCGGTAGTGCGAGTGGGTCCGAGGCGGCTGACGAACGTGAGCAACCATTCACGGTAACGCCAGAACACCAGGGCCAGGCCGCCAATCACAAGGCTCCAGAGCAGTATTTCCAAGGTTTTGGCGACGTATTTGAAGGTGTCGCTGTTAAGGTTGTCGAGCAGTGCCTGGAGCCAGCCGGGTAATTTGCCGTCGCCCTTGGCCTTGTTTTCAACCGGCGCTTTTTCTTCGCCAAACCGATAGCGTGTGACGGTTTCCGGGTTCTTGAAAGGTGGCTTTTCCAGCAATGCCTGGATGGATTGGCTGGCGGCCTGGGTACTGAGTGGCTTATGGGCTGTGGTTTCATCTGCCATGGTCGGTGGGCTGATTTGTAGCAGTGCCAGGCCAACGACCAGCAACAGCAGCGGTGCAACGTTGTTCAGGCGCTGGCGCAGGCGACGGAATACCAGTTCCAGGTCCCAGGCCTCCAGCACCGTGCGGCGGTTGAGGTACAGGCTGAAGCCACAGGCGACGTAGATGGGTTCCCAGAACACCAGGACCAGGGCATAGAAGGCATTGCTCAGGTGCTCAAGCCAAAGCACGTCCGAGCCTGATGCCAATACCAGTCGTTGCCAGTCCCAGTCCAGTTCAACCTGTTGCGGGATGAAGAGATAGAACAGGGCCATGCCGCCAAACCACAGGCCGATTTCCAGGTGAACGCCGATCGTCGTCAGCCAGCGTGCGGCGCCAGCGTTACGTTGCAGCAACACCCCAAGGCGTCGTTGACGTGCGTCACCGTCCAGGCCTTCCAGTTGGCTGACGGGCAGGGTGAAGCTGCGACTCATGCTCAGCCGCCGCCAGGTCAGGCTGGCGAACAGTTGCCCTTTGAGCAACTGCGGCCAATGGCGAACGGCCTGTTTGAGGCTGGGGGGCTCAGCAAACAGGGCCTGGGAAAGAATGTACAGCGGCAAGCGGTCGAAGGCCGGCTTGAGCCACCAGAACAGGAACATGACCAGAGACGGGTAACTCCAAAGCAGCACCGTCAACAGGCTGAATATCGGAAGGCTCACCAGCGCCCAACTGCTCATCAGCAAGAAACGGCGTTCCCGGGCCATCAGCACACCCAAGTCCATGGCTTCCCAGGAAGTGCGCGGGCAAATGACTACGCTGGCGTCAGTCAGGCGCATGGCGACTCCGCCCGGCCAGGGTCAGGTAAGCGGCCACCAGCAGCCAGAGGGCGGCGCCTACCGCGTACTTGATCCAGGGCTCAATGCGAGTGGTTGAGGACCAGTAGGCTTCGATAAAGGCGGCGATCAACAGGAACACCATGACACCACAGAGCATCCTTACGCTTTTGCGCGCGGCCAGGCGCAGGGCTTCGCTGCGCGCCAAGCGCCCGGGGGCGACCAGTGACCAGCCCAGTTGCAAGCCTGCGGCACCGGCCAGTGTGATGGCGCTCAACTCGAATGCGCCGTGACCAATGACAAACGACCAGAAGGTCTGGCCATAGCCAATGTCGGTAAGGTGCCCGGAGACCGCACCTATGACCAAACCGTTGAAAATCAGGAAGAACACACTGCCCAGGCCAAACAACAGGCCGGCGGCGAAGGTCTGGAAGGCGATGCCGATGTTGTGCATCACGTAATAGCCAAACATCATCCAGTCTTCGCTGGCGGCACGCTCGGCAGCGCGGCCCAGGCGGCTGGCATCGGGGTTGTACATGCCCTGCATCTCGGCCACCTGCTGGGAGCTGATGATGCTGTAGACCAGGTCGGGGAACAGGTACACCAGCAGGGCTATCCCCACCAGGCTGCCAAAGAACAGCAGGCCGGCGATCAGCACGAAGCGCCATTGTTCGCGTACCAGGCGCGGGAAGTCGGCGAGAAGAAACGCCAGTATGTTTGCCGTCAGTTGGCTGCGATGGCGATACAGTTGTTGATGGCCGCGCAATGCCAGCTGTTGCAACGGATCGACCAGGTAACTGCTGTAGCCGCGCTGCTGAGCCAGGGCCAGATGTTGGCACAGGCGTCGATATTGATGCGGGAAGTCGGCGACATCGGCGGCCTTGGCTTTACCTTGCTCCAGTTGCTTCAACTGCTCGGCGAAGGTTTGCCATTGATGCTGGTGGCGGCTTTCAAAAAGGCTTTGCTTCATGTCGGCCCCAACAAACCACGGGCTACACCGTTGAGTTGCTCCACGGCACGCGGTGCAGGCACTTGCAGGGGCCCTGCGAGGATGGCGGCCAGTTCATGCACCCGTTCGGCCGAGAGTTCCGCCTGGCGTTCGGCGAAACCGAGGATGGCCCGCTGTTCGCTCAGCTCCAGTGCGAATGACAGGCGCAGGGCGGGTGCTTGAGGGATGCTCGGGCGTACCAGCGGCAGATCGCGGTAGACCACCAGCGTGCCTGCCGCCAGGTCGCCGAGCCGCTTGAAGTGCGGATGCTGCAGGCAACTGATCGCGCCGAGGAAATAACCGAAGGGCAGCATGTCGACAAAACGCAGCAGGTTGCGGATCAATGATGCCGACCAGCCAATGGGCGTGCCGTCATCCTGTACCACGCGCAGGCCCATGACCTGCTTGCCCGGCGAGCAGCCGTGGTTGAGCACTTCGAACAACACCATGTACCACCAGCTCACCACGAACAGCAGCAGCGAACCCAGCCCGATCCCCACATTGCCGAGCAGCGCCAGCGGCACTAGCAGGATCCCCATGATGATCCCTCGCGCGCCCAGGTCGAATGCAAAGGCCAATGCCCGAGAGGGCAGGCCAGCAGGACGCAGGGGCAGGTCGATGCCCTCCGGCGTTTCTATCTGATAGTGGGTATCCAAAGGCGTTGATGGCATTGCGATCCTTGGCAGTGCGAGGCGACTTGAGAGACACGGATGCTAGCAGTGTCAACGGTGGAAGCAACCATTCGAGGGTTTTCTGGATATTTATACAGTCAGGTATCGCTGGCTCCCAACGCCTTGCAGCGCCTAGACTTTGTCGATCTTCAGCACAGGAATAGCCCGTGACCTCGATTTTCTGGTACGACTATGAAACCACTGGCATCAACCCGCGCAATGATCGCCCGCTCCAGGTAGCCGGGATCCGCACCGACCTTGAGCTCAATGAGATCGGTGCGCCGATCAATCTTTATTGCCAGCCCAGCGACGATATCCTGCCTCACCCGGCAGCGTGCGCGATCACGGGCATCACGCCGGGTGTCCTCGCCGAGAAGGGCCTTGCCGAAGCCGATTTCATGACTCGGGTGCACGCCGAACTGGCCGCGCCAGGTACCTGCGGCGCCGGCTACAACACCCTGCGATTCGACGATGAAATGACGCGCTACAGTCTGTACCGCAATTTTTTCGACCCGTATGCGCGCGAGTGGCAGGGCGGCAACAGCCGGTGGGACTTGATCGATGTGATGCGCACTGCCTACGCCCTGCGGCCGGAGGGGATCAACTGGCCCGAGCAGGACGGGCGTGTGACCCTCAAGCTCGAACGCTTGACCGAGGCCAACGGCATCGACCATGGCCAGGCCCATGATGCGTTGTCGGATGTGCGTGCAACCATCGCCCTGGCGCGGTTGGTCCGGGAGAAACAACCGAAGTTGTATGAATGGTTGTTTCAATTGCGCAGCAAGCAGCGGGTCATGGATCAGGTGCGGTTGCTGCAACCGATGGTGCATATCTCGGGGCGTTTTTCCGCCGAGCGCCATTATCTGGGCGTGGTCTTGCCCCTGGCCTGGCACCCGCGCAATCGCAATGCCTTGATCGTCTGTGACCTGGGGCTCGATCCACAAGGGCTGTTGGACCTGGATGCGACGACGCTGCGTCAGCGTCTTTACACGCGCCGCGATGAGCTAGCCGAAGGTGAACTACCGGTTCCGCTCAAGTTGCTGCATATCAACCGCTGCCCGGTGGTTGCGCCGTTGAAGGTGCTGCGCCCTCAAGACCTCGAGCGCCTTCAATTGGATAAGGAAGCTTGCCTCGCGCGGGCGCTGCGGCTAACTGACGCACAGGAAGTTTGGCGGGACAAGTTAGCGGCCATTTATGCCGAGGAAGACTTTGCGTCAAACTCGGACCCGGAGCAGCAGCTCTACGAGGGTTTTATTGGTGACCGTGACCGCCGTTTATGTGAGCAAGTTCGCATGGCAGAGCCCGCGCAATTAGCCCGTCAGCAGTGGCCGTTCGATGATCATCGTTTGCCGGAATTATTATTTCGCTACCGGGCGCGTAACTTTCCTGAAACCTTGAACAATGAGGAGCAACAACGCTGGAAACTTTTCTGTCAGCAACGTTTGTCGGATGCACAGTGGGGGGCGCCGAATACCCTCTTGGCATTTAAGCAGGCGCGTGAGGAGTTGGCGGTTAGTGCTACATCGTTTCAGTGCCAGGTACTGGCGCAATGGCAGGACTATGTGGATTCCTTAGCGGCGCGCCTGAATCTGTAGGCGCATAACTACAGAATATTCAGACAATAAAAAACGCCAGCAAGCTGGCGTTTTTCATGTGTGACGTATCGGGTGAACGTCCGACCGGGCTTAGCCCAGCAGGGTTGCCCAACCTTCAACTACGTCACCGCCCCACTTGGCTTTCCACTCTTTCAGAGTTTTGTGGTTGCCACCTTTGGTTTCAATTACTTCGCCGTTGTGCGGGTTTTTGTACTGCTTGACCTTGCGAGCACGCTTGGTGCCGGTAGTTTTCACAGCGCCACGCGGTGCTTTAACTTTCGACTCTGGATCCAGCAGCGCGATGATGTCACGCAGGGATTTGGAGTATTCACCCATCAGGGTGCGCAATTTGCCTTCGAATTCCAGCTCGGTTTTCAGCTTGTCGTCTTCGGACAGGTTCTTCAAACGGGCTTGCAGCTCTTTGATAGCTTCTTCGGTGGCGCGGTATTCGTTGATCAGTGACATGTGGACTACCTTATGTAGAACGCTGATTGACAGGGTGAGTGGCCTAATAATAGTCAGGCAATTTCATCAAGTAAACATTTAAGACGGTATTCAGGCGAATGACATTGAATGTGTGGGAGAAAACCTGGCCGATGAGTTAATTAGTGAGCGTTATGCGCAAAAGATAATCACCTTAATTTTTTGCTACTGGCCTGAGCATGCCGTTGTATCGTCATATAGCGCTGGTAAAACCTTACACGATTAAGGGGTGTTACCACGGCCATGCCTCAAGATAAGGTGCAAGGGAATACTGCAGTTTTTCTGCGTAATCGCTAGAATAGCGGCCTTTGTGAAGTTCTGGAGTTTCCCCCTAATGCGCACTTTTCGGCTGGTGATTGCTTGCCCGGACCGGGTTGGCATCGTTGCCAAGGTCAGTAACTTTCTGGCTTCCCATAATGGCTGGATCACCGAGGCGAGCCATCACTCGGACGATCTCAGTGGTTGGTTTTTCATGCGTCACGAAATCCGTGCCGATACGTTGCCCTTTGGCCTGGAAGCCTTCCGCGAGGCGTTTGCGCCGATTGCCGAAGAGTTTTCGATGACCTGGCACATCACCGATACAGAGCAGAAGAAACGCGTGGTGCTGATGGCCAGCCGCGAATCCCACTGCCTGGCAGACCTGCTGCACCGCTGGCACAGCGACGAACTCGATTGCGAGATTGCCTGCGTGATCTCCAACCATGACGACCTGCGCAGCATGGTCGAATGGCATGGCATCCCTTATTACCATGTGCCGGTCAACCCACAGGACAAGGAGCCGGCATTCGCCGAAGTGTCGCGCCTGGTCAAGCAGCATGACGCGGATGTAGTGGTGCTGGCGCGCTACATGCAGATCCTGCCACCGGAGCTGTGCCGCGAATACGCTGGCAAGGTGATCAACATCCACCACAGCTTCTTGCCGTCCTTTGTTGGTGCCAAGCCTTATCACCAGGCTTCCCTGCGTGGCGTGAAGCTGATTGGTGCAACCTGCCACTACGTGACCGAAGAGCTGGACGCCGGCCCGATCATCGAGCAGGACGTGGTGCGCGTCAGCCACAGCGACAGTATTGAAGACATGGTGCGTTTCGGCCGTGATGTCGAGAAGATGGTGTTGGCCCGTGGCTTGCGCTACCACCTGGAAGATCGCGTGTTGGTGCACGGCAACAAGACCGTGGTCTTCTGACCCAGCGGTTTTGATTGAAAGACACCGGGGCCTGGAGGTAAAACTCTCCAGGCCCTTTTTTATTTCTGTTTCAGGAGATTCCCATGAGCAACCCGCTGGATAAAGCCACCTCAAGGGCACCTGCTACCTTGGGCGAGGGCTGTTTGAGTCGTTACGACCCGGACGCGCTGGATGCCGAGGATGGTACTGATTTTCCAGGCGCGGCGCGTTTATGGGAACAGACACAGGCGCAGGATGAGCAGCCTGCCGCCCCTGAAAAAGACGCTTGAGCAGCGGTTTGCCGACCATCAATAGAAACACTGGCGCACCGGCCAGCAAATAGAAGTAGTAGGTCACCGCGCGCCAGATCAGAATCGCCGCAGCCGCTGTGGATGTGCCCACCATGGGCGCCAGCAGTGCCGCTGACGTCAACTCCGCAGCGCCGGCCCCGCCTGGCGCCAGGCTGAACTGCCCGGCAGTCAGGGATAACATCTGGATCAGAAAGCTCCAGGCCCACTGCACCTCGCCCCCCAACCCGCGCAGCGCCAGGTACAGCACGCTGTAACGCAGCAGCCAATGCAGGCTGGTCAGCGCAAAGACCCCAAGCAAGGTGCTGCGGGGTAGTTTCAGGGTGGCGCTGAACGCCGCAAGAAAACGCAGCAACCGGCGTGCCCAGCGTCGGCGGGTGATAGCACTGACCTTCATGGCCTTGAGTACCAAACCCGCCAGGCGAATCAGCCGTCGGTGAAAATGCACCACGGCCCAGCCACTGATTACCCCACCCACCATCGACACGGCGCTGAGCCCCAGCAACCACTCCAGGCGCGGGCTGAGGCTATGGAACAGCGCATATAGCAAGATCCCCACCAGTGCGCAGAGAAAAAACACGAGGTCGCTCAACTGGTCCATGGCAAACACCGCGCTGCCTTGGGCGGGGCGGATGCCATTGCGTGCCAGCAGGGCCATCAGGGTCAACGGCCCGCCGCTGCCGCCGGGTGTTGCACACATGGCGAACTCGGTGGATATCACCACGCCAAGGCTTTTAAGCGGGCCTAACTCGCCGCGATGCTCGCCAAGCAGTAGGCGGATACGCAGACTGTTGATCAGCCAGCAGCCAATGATCATGGCGAACATCCCCAGTAACTGGGGCAAGGGAAACTGGCGCAGGCGCGCAATGCTTTCGCCGCCGCCCAGCCACAATGGGATCACCAGCGCCACCAAGAGCGCCAACACTAACCAGATCAGTCGGCCCATGGCTGCGTCGCCAGCCAGGCGGCCTTGGTTTGGGGGACGCGCCCCGTGTTGAGCAGGCGTTGCAGGGTGTCTAGCCAATAATCGCGGGAAAACCTGTGGCGCATGTCCACCGGGTGCAAACCCAGTCGGATCAGCGGGGCCTCCTGCCACCGCTGTTCACGGCGATCACTGAGGATTTTGGACAATCCCCGGCGCCAGGCACTGCGGGCGCTCCACACCAGGCCGGGGGCGTTGATAGGCGTGAAGTCCGGCAGGCGATAAAGATGTTGTGGGTCGCTGGTGTAGCTCAGCGGCAACTGGCGCAATGCCTGCCGGGTGCCGTCGCTCATCAACCAGGCGGGCGCAACAAAGCCATGCAGAGGCCAGCCATTGCGCTCAAATACCTCAATGCCGGCGGTCAACCGCCGCAACGCCTCGGCTTCGGACAGCTGGTAAAACTCGCCTTCGTGGGTATAGATGCGTCGCATAAACCATTCTTTTGGCGTACGCGGCCGAGGTTGGTCGTCGCAATGGTAGTAACCGTGCAAGGTGAGCTCATCGCCCTTGGCGACACGGCTGTCGAGCAGGCGCCGAAAATCGCGGTGGGCGGCCAAGTCGTCATGGTGATGGAAGTCTGGCACCACCAGCCAAGTGATGGGCACGTGGCCCAGTGCATCGACGGCCTCGACGAACGGCCGGTAGTCGGCCCAGGTGTGCGGAGCCACGTCGTGCAGTACCAGCATCAGCGCGCGCTCAGCCATGGGCGAGCATCGGTTCATGGCTGCCCAGCACGGCGCAGTAATGCCCCAGCAGGCTGTCGACTACCGTGTCCCACGCATAATGCTGCTCGACATGGCGCCGAGCCTGAGCACCCAGGCGTCGGCTGTCGGTACTGAACAGCTCGCGCACCGCCTCGGCCATGGCCTTGGGGTTGTTTGGCGCGCACAGCAGGCCACAACGCTCGTCGACAATCTCGGTAAAGGCCCCGGCCGCCACGGCGACCACTGGAATACCGCAGGCCATGGCTTCCAGGATCACCAGGCCGAAGGTCTCCTGGTCGCCACCATGCAGTAAGGCGTCGGCGCTGGCCATCAACCGAGCGACATGTTGGGCGGGCCGGAATCCGTCAACCACGGTGACATTGTCTGGCACGCTGGCCGGCATGCCGGAGCCCACCAGCAGCAAGTGGTAGCCTTCCCCCAGGCGTTTCATGCAGTTGAGCAGCACCGGCAGGTTTTTCTCCTTGGAGCCGCGCCCGGCGAAGATCAGTAGCCGAGTGTCTTCGCCAATCCCCAGTTCGGCGCGCAGGCCGGGGTCACGTACCTCAGGGGTGAAGGTTTGCAGGTCTACGCCCAGGGGTTGTACGAAGACATTTCTGACGCCAAGCCCGATGAGCTTGTCGGCCATTACCTGGCTGGGGGCGAGCACTCGGTCAAAATTCCCATAGAGTTTGCGCACATAGGCTTCAACATTGGGGGTAAACCAAGGCCCCATGCGGTTGCTCACCAGCAGTGGCAGGTCGGAGTGGTAAAAGCCGATGACCGGCACATCCAATTGGCGTCGGGCATCCAGCGCGGCCCAGGCGGTCAGGTAAGGGTCGCCAACTTCGATCAGGTCGGGCTGTAAATCGTGCAGGACATTTCGCCAAGGCGCCAAACGAAGGGGGAAGCGATAGCCTTTGCCGAAGGGCAGGGCGGGCGCCGGTACTTTGAAGATGCCGTCCTGCTCGCTCAAGTGTGCGCCAGGAATCAACAGGCTATGGCGAATGCCCGGCTTGAGCGCCAGACGCCGGTGCTTGGCGTCAAGGTAAGTGCGTACGCCACCGCTGGCCGGGGCGTAGAACATGGTTATGTCAGCGATATGCACGATGAACATCCCTCCGATCCATTGCTCTCCCTAGATGGACCTGAGGTAAGGATAGATGTTCGGTTTAGATTCGCAGCATGACGGTGGCGGGAGTGGACAAACGCACGCTGTAGGAGCGAGCTTGCTCGCGAAAAACTCACAGACTCCGCGTTTCTTCAGGCAGCCCGCGTTATCGTTGACGTTTTTCGCGAGCAAGCTCGCTCCTACAGGTGGATTAAGGTGGGGGCACCTCAGATCCGGAAGCTGCCCACCAATTGCTTCAAGCGCGAGGCCTGTTGTTCCAGGTCCGAGCAGGCGCGCAGGGTCGATTGCAGGTTTTCCACCCCTTCCTGGTTGAGGGTGTTGATCTCGGTGATGTCCATATTGATCGACTCCACCACCGAGGTTTGTTCTTCCGTTGCGGTGGCGACCGACTGGTTCATGCCGTCGATCTCGCCAATGCGCTGGGTCACGCTGTTCAGGCGCTCGCCGGCCAGGTTGGCGATTTCCACGCTGTCCAGGCTGTGGCGTTGGCTTTCGCTCATGGTAGTCACAGAGTCCCGGGCACCCACCTGTAGCTCTTCGATCATCGTCTGCACCTGTTGCGCCGACTCCTGAGTGCGATGAGCGAGGTTGCGCACTTCATCGGCCACGACCGCAAATCCACGACCGGCTTCCCCCGCGCGCGCCGCTTCGATCGCCGCATTGAGCGCCAGCAGATTGGTTTGCTGGGAAATGCTGGTGATCACCTCAAGAATCTGGCCGATATTCACCGTTTTGCTGTTAAGTGCTTCAATATTGGTGCTTGAGGTGCTGATCATGCTGGATAACTGCGTCATCGCCTTGATATTGCGTTCAACCACCTGCTGGCCGTCTTCGGCCAAGTGTCTGGCATCGCTGGCCTGACTGGAGGCTTGGGCGGCGTTGCGTGCGATCTCCTGGGCTGCGGCCCCCAGTTGATTGATGGCGGCAGCGACGCTGTTGGTGCGGTTGGCCTGTTCGTCAGAGTTGACCATCGACGAGTTGGAGGCGCTGACCACCCGCAGGGCCACTTCATTGACGTGCTCGGTGGCTGAAGACACTTCGCGAATCGAGGTATGAATGCGCTCGACGAAGCGGTTGAAAGCATTGCCCAGGGTGCCGAATTCATCATTGTTCTGGATGGTCAGGCGGCGGGTCAGGTCGCCTTCACCGTCGGCAATGTCTTGCATGGCGCGGGTCATCAGGTGCAAAGGTTGCAGCAAGACGCGGATCAGCATGCCGAGCAGGGCGATGATGATCACCACCGCGATGATCGTGGCGATCACCGCCGAGGTGCGGAACTCACTGAGCATGGCGAAAGACTTGTCCTTGTCCACCGAAACGCCCAGGTACCAGTTCACCGATGGCAGGCCCTTGATCGGTGTGAACGTCACGATATTGGTCTTGCCATTGGCTTGCACTTCGCTGAAGTCGCCGCTGATCTTCGGCGTGTCTTTTGGATAAACGTCCGACAGGGTCTTCATCACCAAGGCTTTATCGGGGTGCACCAGCACTTTGCCGTCGGCGCTGACCAGGAACGCATAGCCCATGCCGCCAAAATCCAGCGCGCCGATGTTGTCCACCAGGGTCTGCAGGCTCAGGTCGCCGCCGACTACGCCGATGCTCTGGCCGCCCTTGGTACTGGGCGTGGCAACGGAGATGATCAGTTGCCCGGTCGCCGCGTCGATATAGGGTTCGGTCAGGGTCGAGCCATTACTGGCCTGGGCGCCCTTGTACCAGGGGCGAACACGCGGGTCGAAGCCGTCGGGCATCTTGGTGTCAGGGCGGATGGTGAACGTGCCCTGGCTGTCACCGACGTAGGTCGCCATGAATGACGAAGTCAGCGCTTTCTGCTCCAGCAGGCTGGCGACGACGGTTTTTTCAGGGTTGATGGCGATGTTCTGTGCGGCGTTTTCCACCAGGGCGATACGTCCGGTGAGCCAGGTCTGGATGTTGCTGGCGGTAACGTCGCCCATCTCGTGCAGGTAGTTGTTGAGGTCGTCGCGAATCGCGTTGCGCTGCAGATAGTCGTTGTAGAGGGTAAACAACGCAAAGGCGGCGATGACGATAAGGGAGGCTGCAAGCAGGATCTTGTGGCTGAAGCGCAGATTTTTGTTCATGGCTTGAAGGGTCCGCTAAGGTCTTAATATCCGAGGCGCATCCAATGCGGGAGGCGCGAAATGGCAGCGTTAAAAAAGGTGTGGTATTTCTGGTGATAGCTCCGTTGGTCCGTATCGGAATTATCTGACCGTTTTTTAGTCTTTGTCGGGCTTACATCCGTCTATATCGACCTCGCGGCACTAAAGATTAACCATAGGTGACGAAATGCCTGACTCCACACAACTGCTTATCGGTGCAGGCCCTGACGGCCAGCCCATCGCCCAGTCCATGCGCCTGGCCAACCGTCATGGGTTGATCGCCGGCGCCACCGGCACCGGCAAGACCGTCACCTTGCAGCGCCTGGCGGAAGCCTTCAGTGATGCGGGCGTGGCGGTGTTCGCTGCCGACATCAAAGGCGACCTCTGCGGCCTGGGCGCCGCCGCCAACCCCCAGGGCAAAGTGGCCGAGCGCATCGCCGGTATGCCCTTCCTTGATTACACGGCCCAGGCGTACCCGGTCACCCTGTGGGATATCCACGGCCAATCCGGTCATCCGTTGCGCACCACCATCAGTGAAATGGGCCCGCTCTTGCTCGGCAGCCTGTTGGAACTCACCGACAGCCAGCAGTCGGCGCTCTATGCGGCGTTCAAAGTGGCCGACCGCGAAGGCCTGTTGCTGCTGGACCTCAAGGACCTCAAGGCACTGCTCAATCACCTGCGCTATCACCCGGAACTGCTGGGCGAAGACGCCGCCTTGATGACCACCGGTTCCAGCCAGGCCTTGTTACGACGCCTGGCGGTGCTGGAGCAGCAGGGCGCCGAAGCCTTGTTTGGCGAGCCGGCCCTGCAACTGGAGGATATTTTGCAGCCCGCCAGTGATGGGCGTGGTCGCATCCACCTGCTGGACGCCAGCCGCCTGGTGCATGAAGCGCCGAAGGTCTACGCGACCTTCCTGTTATGGCTGCTGGCAGAGTTGTTCGAACAATTGCCGGAACGCGGCGATGCCGACAAACCGTTGCTGGCGTTGTTTTTCGATGAAGCGCACTTGTTGTTCGCCGATACGCCAAAAGCCTTGCAGGAGCGTCTGGAGCAAGTGGTGCGCCTGATCCGTTCCAAAGGGGTTGGCGTGTACTTCGTCACCCAGTCGCCGGGCGACCTGCCGGATACGGTACTGGCGCAACTGGGCCTGCGCATCCAGCACGGTTTGCGCGCATTCACCGCCAAAGAGCAGAAATCCCTGCGAGCGGTGGCGGACGGTTTTCGGCCCAACCCGACGTTCGATACTTTGTCGGTGCTTACAGAATTGGGCACCGGTGAGGCATTGGTGGGAACCTTGCAGGAAAAGGGCACGCCGGAAGTCGTCCAGCGCGTACTGGTTGCTCCCCCGCAATCGCGGATCGGGCCGCTCACCGAAGCCGAACGTAAAGCGTTGGTTGCCAGTTCGCCGCTGTTGGGGCGCTATGACAAACCAGTGGATCGTGAGTCTGCCTATGAGGTGCTGATGGCCCGCAAGGAGCTTGGGCCTGCCGAGCAGGCTGCTCCGGCCGCCGAAGAGCCGAGCTTCACCGACAAGGCGGGTGCATTCCTGGGGACCACGGCGGGCAAGGCGTTGAAATCAGCCATGCAGCAGGCCGCCAATCAGATGGGGCGCCAGTTGGTGCGGGGGTTGCTGGGTTCGTTGCTGGGCGGCAGCAAACGCAAATAGCGCTTCAGGCTTTGGGCCGGGCATGGGCGGCCAGCCGTTCCAGGGCAGCGCGCAACCCCGGGTCGTTGATCCCTTCAGCGGTGGCCTGAAGGGTTTCGGCGGCCGTTTCCGACAGGTCCATGGTATGCCCCACTGCGCCTTGCGGCACGGTGGGTGGCTGTACCTTGAACTGAATGCGCGTCAAATTGGCAAATTCGTCGAACGCCATCAACTGGCGCTGCAAGCGCTTCTGTTGGTAGCGCAAGCGGGTCGCCCAATGCCCATCGGTGACAATTAATAGCAGGTTGCCTTCACGCCAGGAGGCGACGTGACAATGTTCCCGGGCGGCCGGCTGCAGTTGGCTTTCCAGCAGGCGTTGCAGATGGCCCAAGCGTTGCGCCTGGCCGAAGATAGCTTTCAGCGGTTTGGCTTCGCGGAGCAACGCGCCGGGGGCGCGGGCTGTGAGAGGGCGAAATGCCATGTTTAGACACCTTAGGTAACAGAGCGGCTATCTTAGCAGAAAGCGCCTGTATGCCCTGAGGCTCTGCGTCGGCAGGGCTTTCTCCGTCAAATCAATAAGTAACTTCTGCGCCTGGTGGGTTGAAGTTCCAGCAAAAGCCCTTATTTTAAACATGCCCTCTCACTATGCCGTGCCTGTCTCAGGGAACAACGCCACTTTCCTCACCCACGATTCCGGGTAGAATGCGCGTTCGCAATGCGGCCGTGAGGGCTGCTCGGGCCACTCACGGTGCGCCCTCCATCCCTATGTGTGGAAGAACCTGCCGATATGTTTGCGCCTTTGTTAAAGAAACTTTTTGGAAGCAAGAATGAGCGCGAAGTCAAACGCATGCTCAAGACGGTGCAGCTGGTCAATGCCTTCGAAGAGCAGATGGTTGCTCTGTCGGACGAGCAATTGCGCGCCAAGACCCAAGAGTTCAAGGCCCGCATAGCCAAAGGTGAAACCCTCGACAAGCTGCTGCCCGAAGCCTTCGCGGTTGCCCGTGAAGCCGGTAAGCGCGTCATGGGCATGCGCCACTTCGACGTCCAGTTGATCGGCGGCATGACCTTGCATGAAGGCATGATTGCCGAAATGCGCACCGGTGAAGGCAAGACCCTGGTGGCAACCCTGGGCGTTTACCTCAACGCACTGTCCGGCAAGGGCGTGCACGTTGTGACGGTGAACGATTACCTGGCTCGCCGGGACGCCAACTGGATGCGCCCGTTGTATGAATTCCTCGGCCTGACCGTCGGCGTGGTAACGCCGTTCCAGCCGCCGGAAGAGAAGCGCGCCGCGTACGCCTGCGACATCACCTACGGTACCAACAACGAATTCGGTTTCGATTACCTGCGCGACAACATGGCGTTCAGCATGGATGAAAAATTCCAGCGTGAACTCAACTTTGCCGTGATCGACGAAGTCGACTCCATCCTCATCGACGAAGCCCGTACCCCGCTGATCATCTCCGGCCAGGCCGAAGACAGCTCGCGCCTGTACACCGAGATCAACAAGTTGATCCCGCGTCTTGAGCAGCACATCGAGGAAGTGGAAGGCGTGGTGACCAAAGAAGGTCACTTCACCATTGACGAGAAGACCCGCCAGGTCGAACTCAACGAAGCCGGTCACCAGTTTGTCGAAGAAATGCTGACCCAGATCGGCGAACTGGCCGAAGGCGAAAGCCTGTACTCGGCGCACAACCTGGGCCTGTTGACCCACGTGTACGCTGGCCTGCGCGCCCACAAGCTGTTCCACCGCAACGTCGAATACATCGTGCAGGACGGCCAAGTGGTACTGGTTGACGAGCACACCGGTCGTACCATGCCCGGTCGTCGCCTGTCCGAAGGCCTGCACCAGGCCATCGAAGCCAAGGAACACCTCAACATTCAGGCCGAAAGCCAGACGTTGGCGTCCACCACCTTCCAGAACTACTTCCGTCTGTACAACAAGCTGTCCGGCATGACCGGTACGGCCGACACCGAAGCGTTCGAATTCCACCAGATCTACAACCTGGCCGTGATGGTCATTCCGCCGAACAAACCGTTGGCGCGTAAAGACTACAACGACCTGGTGTTCCTGACCGCCGAAGAGAAATACGCGGCGATCATCAACGACATCAAGGACGGCATGGCCAAGGGCCGTCCGATCCTGGTGGGTACCGCCACCATCGAGACCTCCGAGCACGTGTCCAACCTGCTCAACAAGGAAGGCATCGAGCACAAGGTACTGAACGCCAAGTTCCACGAAAAAGAAGCCGAGATCATTGCCCAGGCCGGTCGCCCAGGCGCATTGACCATCGCCACCAACATGGCCGGTCGTGGTACCGACATCCTGTTGGGCGGCAACTGGGAAGTGGAAGTGGCCTCGCTCGACAACCCAACGCCTGAGCAGATCGCCCAGATCAAGGCCGACTGGCAGAAGCGTCACCAGGCTGTGCTGGAATCCGGTGGCTTGCAGGTGATCGCGTCCGAGCGTCACGAATCGCGTCGTATCGACAACCAGCTGCGTGGCCGTGCCGGCCGCCAGGGTGATGCCGGTTCCAGCCGTTTCTACCTGTCGTTGGAAGACAGCCTGATGCGTATCTTCGCATCGGACCGGGTGAAGAACTTCATGAAAGCCCTGGGCATGCAGTCCGGTGAAGCGATCGAGCACCGCATGGTGACCAACGCCATCGAGAAGGCCCAGCGCAAAGTAGAAGGCCGCAACTTCGATATTCGCAAGCAACTGCTCGAGTTCGACGACGTCAACAACGAACAGCGTAAAGTGATCTATCACATGCGTAACACGTTGCTGGCCGCCGACAACATTGGCGAGACCATCGCTGATTTCCGTCAGGACGTGCTCAACGCCACTGTCAGCGCCCATATTCCGCCACAGTCGCTGCCTGAGCAGTGGGATGTTGCCGGCCTGGAAGCGGCATTGAAGAGCGACTTCGGTGTGGACTTGCCGGTTCAGCAATGGCTGGACGAAGACGACCACCTGTATGAAGAAACCCTGCGCGAAAAACTGATGGCCGAGTTGCTGGCGGCGTACAACGAGAAAGAAGAGCAGGCGAGTGCCGAAGCTCTGCGCACCTTCGAGAAACAGATCGTATTGCGCGTGCTGGATGACCTGTGGAAAGACCACCTGTCGACCATGGACCACCTGCGCCACGGTATCCACCTGCGTGGCTACGCCCAGAAGAACCCGAAGCAGGAGTACAAGCGCGAGTCGTTCACGCTGTTCTCCGAATTGCTGGATTCGATCAAGCGCGATTCGATCCGCGTGCTGTCCCACGTTCAGGTGCGTCGCGAAGACCCGATCGAGGAAGAAGCACGCCTGCGTCAGGAAGCCGAAGCACTGGCGGCGCGCATGCAGTTCCAGCATGACGAAGCGCCGGGCCTGGATGAGCCTGAAGCATTGGGTGAAGAGGTCGATGTGGCCCTGGCCCAGACCCCGGTTCGCAATGACCAGAAGCTGGGCCGCAACGAGCTGTGCTACTGCGGTTCGGGCAAGAAATTCAAACACTGCCACGGCCAGATCGAATAAGATTTTCGCCTGACGCTGCAACACCCCGCGCCGCGACCGGCCTTTGCCGTCGCGGCGTTTTGCCATTAATTCCCACCGTCGATAGCGACGGCACAGACATCACCTATTTTTGAGGAGCGCATTCATGGCTGTTGGTCTTGGTCCTTTGCCCACGTTGCACCCGGTTGCCGGTTTTGAACTCGGTATCGCTTCGGCGGGCATCAAGCGCCCGGGGCGCAAGGATGTGGTGGTGATGCGTTGTGCGGAAGGCTCGACCGTGGCGGGCGTGTTCACCCTCAATGCCTTCTGCGCTGCGCCGGTGATTCTGGCCAAGCAACGAGTGGCCGGGTCGATTCGCTACCTGCTGACCAATACCGGCAATGCCAACGCCGGCACCGGAGAGCCGGGCCTTGTCGCGGCGGCGCGCACCTGCGCCAAGCTGGCCCAGTTGACCGGCGTCGATGCCAGCCAGGTGCTGCCGTACTCCACCGGTGTGATCGGTGAGCCGCTGCCGGTGGAAAAAATCGAAGGTGCCCTGCAAGCCGCGCTCGATGACCTGTCTGCGGATAACTGGGCGGCTGCCGCTACCGGCATCATGACCACCGATACCTTGCCAAAAGGCGCGAGCCGTCAGTTCGTGCATGAGGGCGTGACCATCACCGTCACCGGTATCAGCAAGGGCGCAGGCATGATTCGACCAAACATGGCCACCATGCTCGGTTATATCGCCACCGACGCCAAAGTCTCCCGTGATGTGCTGCAACGCCTGATGCTGGACGGCGCCAACAAGTCGTTCAACCGCATCACCATCGACGGTGATACCTCCACCAACGACTGCTGCATGCTGATCGCCACCGGCCAGGCCAACCTGCCGGAAATCACTTCCACCGAAGGTCCATTGTTCGCGGCGTTGAAACAGGCAGTGTTTGAAGTGTGCATGGACGTGGCCCAGGCCATCGTGCGTGACGGCGAGGGCGCGACCAAGTTCGTCACTGTTGAAGTCAACGGTGGCGGCAACCATCAGGAGTGCCTGGATGTGGGCTACACCGTGGCGCACTCGCCGCTGATCAAGACCGCGCTGTTTGCTTCGGACCCGAACTGGGGCCGTATCCTCGCGGCTGTCGGCCGTGCTGGCGTGCCGGACCTGGACGTGAGCAAGATCGACGTGTTCCTGGGTGACGTGTGCATCGCCAGCCGTGGCGCCCGCGCCGAAACCTACACCGAAGCCCAGGGCTCGGCGGTGATGCAGCAGGAAGAAATCACCATCCGTATCGAACTGGGTCGTGGTGACTGCAGCGAAACCATCTGGACCACCGACCTGTCCCACGAGTACGTGAAGATCAACGCGGAATACCGTACCTGAAAATGACCCTCCCCCTGTAGGAGCGAGCTTGCTCGCGAAAAACTCAATGCCATCGCGGTTATCCTGGATGCACGCGTTATCGTTGACGTTCTTCGCGAGCAAGCTCGCTCCTACAAAGGGCTACGACGAGAGGAAGCAGTGGCGTGAAACGAGTGCATGTAGCAGCAGCGGTGATCCGCGGTGTCGATGGCAGGATCCTGCTGGCGCGCCGTGCCGATACTCAGCATCAAGGCGGCCTCTGGGAGTTTCCCGGCGGCAAGGTGGAGGCTGATGAGTCGGTTGCCACGGCTTTGTCCCGTGAATTGCAGGAAGAGCTGGGCATCCAGGTCACCACGGCGCGGCCGCTGATCAAGGTGCAACATGACTATCCGGACAAGCAGGTATTGCTGGATGTCTGGGAAGTCTCGGCTTTTACCGGCGAGCCCCATGGCGCTGAAGGGCAGCCGTTGGCGTGGGTGGCACCGCGGGACCTGGTCAACTATGAATTTCCGGCGGCGAATGCGCCGATTGTCGCCGCGGCACGCTTGCCCGCCGAGTACCTGATCACCCCTGGCGAGCTGGAGACCCCGACGCTGTTGCGCGGTATCCAAAAGGCTATTGCTGGTGGCATCAAGCTGGTTCAACTGCGTGCGCCCAACGGCTATGACCCCAAATACCGTGACCTGGCGGTAGATGCGGTGGGCCTGTGTGCCGGCAAGGCGCAATTGATGCTCAAGGGGCCGTTCGAGTGGCTGGGGGATTTCCCAGCTGCCGGCTGGCACATGACCTCGGCGCAGTTGCGCAAATACGCCAGTAAGGGCCGCCCACTGCCCAAAGACCGTTGGCTGGCGGCTTCGTGCCACAACGCGGAAGAGCTGGCCCTGGCAGAAATGATGGACGTGGATTTCGTCACCCTGTCGCCGGTGCAGCCGACCCAGACCCATCCGGATGCCCAGCCGTTGGGGTGGGAGCAGGCGCAGCAGTTGATCGCCGGGTTCAGCAAGCCGGTGTTTCTGTTGGGCGGGGTTGGGCCGGCGCAGCGGGAGCAGGCCTGGGAGGCTGGTGCGCAAGGTGTGGCAGGTATTCGAGCGTTCTGGCCGCAGGTGTGATGATCATTCCCACGCTCTGCGTGGGAATGCCTCCTGTGACGCTCTGCGTGATGTTTTGGACGCGGAGCGTCCCTTGATACATTCCCACGCAGAGCGTGGGAGCGATCAGGTCAGTGTGGCTTGGCCGCCGCCTGCCACAACACTTCCGCAACGCCTTGGCGCTTGGCAATCACCCTGGCCGCCACAAACAGCAAATCCGACAACCGATTGATGTACGCCAACCCCACACCCTCCAGTGGCTCCACCGCATTCAAGTGCTGACAGCGGCGCTCGGCGCTGCGCGCCAGGCTGCGGCACACATGGGCCTGGGCAATCAGGGCTGAGCCGCCGGGCAGGATGAAATTCTCAAGCGGCCCGACTTCCTCGTTCCAGCGATCAATCGCTGCTTCCAGCCGATCCACTTCCGCCGCATTCAGCGCCTTGTATACCGGCATCGCCAGTTCACCGCCCAAGTCAAACAGACGGTGCTGGCAAGGCGTGAGCACTTCAATCACGTCCTTCAACGCCGGGTGCTTGCCGCTTTGTTCTTCAAGGTTGGCCAGCAGCAGGCCCAGTTGGCTGTTCAGGGTATCCACCTCGCCAATCGCTTCCACGCGTGGATGGTCCTTGGGCACGCGGCGGCCGTCGCCGAGGCCGGTTTCGCCTTTGTCGCCGGTACGGGTGTAGATCTTCGACAGGCGAAAGCCCATGGTCAGTGCTCCAGTTGGGTAAGTTCAGTGGGGGGCAATTGGCTGCCGGCCAAAGGCAGGCGCAAGGTAAAGCAGGTGCCCTGGCCCAGGGTGGAATGCACTTCCATCTGGCCCTTGTGGTTGTTGGTGATGATGAAATACGACACTGACAGCCCAAGCCCGGTACCTTGGCCGATTTCCTTGGTGGTAAAGAACGGTTCGAACGTGCGTTTGCGCACGTTTTCGCTCATGCCGATGCCGTTGTCTTCCACCTGGATTTCCGCCCACGGCGGGTTGAGGCGGGTGCGCAGGATGATGCGCCCCGGCTCGCTGTCGTCCTCGCGCAGGTGAATCGCCTGGGCAGCGTTTTTCAGCAAGTTGAGCAGCACTTGCTCCAGCTCGTTGGCGGTGCCGGGCACCGGGCCCAGTTGCGGATCGAACTGGCGGATGATCGCCTGGCCCTTGAAATCGAAACCGATGGTCAGGTCAAAGTCGTTACCGGCGATGTCCACGGCCTGGTCGATCAGCGCTGGCAAATCACAGGGCGCCATCTGGCGATTGCTGCGGCGGCTGAAGCTGAGCATGTGGGTAACGATTTTCGCGGCACGCGCCCCGGCCTGCTGAATGCCGTCGAGCAGTTGCGGGACTTCGCGGCCTTGCAGGTATCGGTTGACCGTCTCCAGCTCGATGCCCACCTGTTCGGCAAGTTCAAGGTTCTTGGGCAGCTCGGGGGACAGGCGCCGCCGAATGTTCTGCACGTTATGCAGGATCGCGCCCAACGGGTTGTTGATCTCATGGGCCATACCTGCGGCCAGGCCGCCCACGGAGAGCATTTTTTCCGATTGCACCATCATTTCTTCCAGGGACAGGCGCTGGGTGATGTCGTCGATTCGGATCACCACACCGCGCCCGGCGCCGCCCATCAACGGGTAGAACGTCAGCGCATAATGCTTGGGCTCGTCGTCCTTGATCCAGGTGACCCGTTCTATCCGCTCCACTGTGTGCTGCTCCACGGTGGCCTTGATCTGTGGCAGGTACGGCTTGAGCGGCTGGAAGGCCAGGAACACCGGCTGGTTCAGGGCTTCGTCCAGACGCGTACCGGAGAGGGCGGTAGCTTCCTGGTTCCACTGGGTGACATAGAGTTGTTCGTCCAGGGCGATCAGCGCCGAGGGCATCGAGTCAATGATGCTGTTCAGGTAGTTCTGGAAGCCCGTGAGCTTTTTCTCGATCTTGCTGCGTACCTGGACCTCCAGTTCCAGCTTGCGGTTGGTATGCCGGGTTTCTTCGGCCAAACCCTGGGCCTGGTCATACGCGGCCTGGGAGTCGTCGCGCGCGCGTTTGAGTTGCTGCTCGCGGGCTTCGATGCGCGACAACATGGTGTTGAACGCTTCGGCCAGGCTGCCGATTTCATCACGGTTGCCACGCCCGGCGCGTAAAGCGTAGTTCTCCTCGCGGGTCACCTGGCGGGACAGTTCTTCAAGTTCATGAATTGGCCGTGTGATCAGGCGTTTGATCTGCCGGGCGATGACCAGCCACAACAACACACTGAAAATCAGGATGCCCAGGCTGGCGGTCAGCGTGCCGGTATAGAACGCCACCGGCAGCTCACTGCTGGCCACCAGCAACAAATGCCCCGAAGGCTGAGTACCACGGGGCAGGGTGATGACCTGGTTACTTCGAAATTCAGTGAGGCGCCACGCTTCGATATGCCGGTAGTGGTCCGGCAGGTGCAGGCGGTCGCCGTGCTGCATCTGCGCCAGGCGGTTGCCTTCGCCATCGTACAAAGCGGCGGCGCGCAACGGTGAATAGCTGGTCAGCTCATTGAGCAGCGCCTCGGCCTTGGTCGGAGACTCAAGAGCCTCGGCGGCAAGCGCGGGGTTGGACACCAGTCGACCAATGGACTGCAAGGCCTGGGGGGCCATGCTTTCCTGGGAGATCCAGTAGGCGGCGCTGATAAACGTCAGGTTGGCCACCAGCAATACGGTGGTCAACAACACCAGCAGGGCCGCCAGCAGTTTCTGCCCTACCGGTAGATTTTCAAGACGCTGGCGCAATGGCATCAGGGGTTTCCCAGGTGATAGACAGGTAGGCAGGGTAGCGCGTGCCTCAGTCGCTGGCCAATCCGCGTGCGCGCAGATATTCGACCAGGCGCGCTTGCAACTGTTGCAGGTGCGGCAACACCAATTGATGGCGGGCCGCCGCCTGGCAGGCATAGCCCAGCAGGTAGCTGATCTCGGTACGTCGGTGGTTGGCCACGTCCTGGTGCATGGACGAGTAATTGGCCGCCGTGGCCTGGATCACCCGCTGCACTTCGCTGTGCAGGTCCTGTGCGGCAGCAGGCTGGCCGCAGCATTCCAGCAGCTCGGCCAATTCAGCGCACAAGGTTGCCACTTCACACGCGTGGGCTTGCAAACCGCCGTTGCGGCACTGGTAAAGCACGGTCAGCGGGTTGATGGCGCAATTGAGCGCCAGCTTGCGCCACAGGCGTGTGAGGATATCACTGGCCCAATCGTGGGGAATGCCGGCCGCTTGCAGGTCGTTCAGCCACAGCGGTGGCGTGGGGTGGCTCGCATCCCCCAGCCAGGTGTAACCATGGCCGGCAAATACCACCCGCCAGTCGCCTTCGCGAAACGCGCCTTCGGTACTTGAGGCATAGATGCAACGGGCCAACGGCACTTGTGCAGCCACTGCGTCCTGGCTGCCAAGGCCGTTTTGCAGCAGGATCAGTTCGGCGTCGGGCGCAAGTCTAGGGTGCAACTGGGCGATAGCGCTTTGAGCATCGTAGGCTTTGCACGCGACCAGCAGGCGATGAATCGGCTCCGGGCTGCCAGGCGTTTCACCGACTACCGGGTAAGTCTGTTCCACACCCTGCTCGACCAGGGTCAGCCCTTGGCCGGCTCGATAGTCGGCCAGGCGCGCTTCATTGCGCAGGATCAGCCTGACGGGCACCCCCGCACGTGCCAGCCGCGTGGCCCAGAGGGTGCCCAGGCTGCCAGCGCCAAGAATATGCCAGGGGGTCGACATCAGTGTGTACTCCATAAGGTCGCCAGCGGTGAACGGCGCGAAAGAACCGCTATAATGCCCCGGCATTTTAGCTCGGGCGCGCTCCATCTCTACTGAGCCCGCCCCTTATATTGGAGAAATCACATGCCTTCGTTCGACGTGGTATCTGAACTGGACAAACACGAAGTCACCAACGCCGTCGAGAACGCCGTCAAGGAACTGGACCGTCGCTATGACTTGAAAGGCAAGGGCAGCTTCGAATTCAAGGAAAAGGAACTGACCGTCAACCTGACCGCTGAAGCCGATTTCCAGCTGGAAGCGATGATCGAGATCCTCAAGCTGGCCCTGGTCAAGCGCAAGATCGACGTGCAGTGCCTGGAAGTCAAGGACGCCTACGCCTCAGGCAAACTGATGAAGCAGGAAGCCGTGCTCAAGGAAGGCATCGACAAAGAGCTGGCCAAGAAGATCGTGGCGCACATCAAGGACGCCAAGCTCAAGGTCCAGGCCGCCATCCAGGGCGAGCAGGTTCGTGTCACCGGCAAGAAGCGTGACGACCTGCAAGAGGCCATCGCGGCCCTGCGCGCCAAGACATTTGACATGCCGCTGCAGTTCAATAACTTCCGCGACTGATGGCACTTTGGGGAACCTGTGGGCACTTTTGGCGTCCCACGCCCCAGCATCAGTGCCTACAATTGAGCCCTTCGGGGCTCAATTGCGTTTTCAGGCAGTCAATACAGCCTTATCGCCGCACAACAGGAGAAAGTAGATGGATTTGAACGCTGAAATGGATCACCTGATCAAGACCTCCCAGTCTTGGCTCCCCATGATCATGGAATATGGCAGCCGCGTATTGCTGGCGTTGGTCACCCTGGCCATCGGCTGGTGGCTGATCAACGTCTTGACTCACCGCGTGGGCCGTCTGCTGGCCATGCGTAACGCTGACTTGGCACTGCAACACTTCATCACCAGCCTTGCTAACATCGCGCTCAAAGTCATGCTGGTGGTCAACGTGGCCTCGATGATTGGTGTGGCCACCACCTCGTTCGTTGCGGCGATCGGTGCCGCTACCCTGGCAATCGGCCTGGCCTTGCAAGGCAGCCTGGCGAACTTTGCCGGCGGCGTGTTGATTCTGTTGTTCCGCCCGTTCCGTATCGGTGACTGGATCGAAGCCCAGGGTACCTCGGGTACCGTCGACAGCATCCAGATCTTCCACACGGTGCTGCGCACCGGCGACAACAAGACGGTGATCATTCCCAACGGCAGCCTGTCCAACGGCCTTATCACCAACACCAACCGCCAGCCGACCCGCAAGGTTGTGTTTGACGTGGGTGTGGACTATGAGGCGGACCTGCAGAAGGCCCGTGAAGTGCTGCTGGCTTTGGCTGAAGACCCGCGTGTACTAAAGGACCCTGCCGCCGTGGCGGTGGTGTCGACCTTGGGCGACAGTTCCATCACCGTCTCCCTGCGTTGCTGGACCAACACACCGGATTATTGGGACGTGATGTTTATGTTCAATGAGCTGGCGCGTGACCGTTTGAAAGCGGCCGGGATTGATATTCCGTTTCCGCAACGGGTTATTCGAGTGATGCAGGAAAGTGCGCCGAAGTAACTTGGCGTGATGCTATCGAAGTTGGCCGAAAGGTCAGCTTTGAAAAACTAGTTACTTAGCTTGCTAGTTGTTTTGTTGGTTGAAATAAAACTGCAATAAAAAAGCCGCTCCCTGTTTAAACAGAGGAGCGGCTTTTTGTTTAAGGCCGAGGCCTCAAGTCATCGTTGTAATTGAACCGGCAATTACAAGATGTTCAGCGGGTAGTTGGCGATCAGACGCAGCTCGTCGATCGATGGCGAACCGTAGTACACGCCATCACCGGAACGGTAAGTCGCTTGACGCAGGCGCAGGCTCAGGTCTTTTGCCGGGCCGCTCTGGATCACGTACTTGGCTTCGATGTCGCGTTCCCACTCTTTGCCATTCGAGGTGGTGCCCGTATTGGCGCCGCTACCGGTTACATAACGGGTCATGAAGCTCAGGCCCGGAATGCCGAAGGTTGCCATGTTGATGTCATAACGCGCCTGGTAGGACTTTTCGCCTTCGGCGTTGAAGTCGGAACGGGCGATGGAGTTGGCCAGGAACACAGTGCCGCCGCCGTCTACGCCGTAACCGTAGTCGCCGTCACCGGTGACTTTCTGGGCTGCCAGGGTGAAGGTGTGAGCACCGATGGTGTACGCGCCCTGCAAGCTGAAGGCGCGGTTGTCGAGCTTGGTCACGCCATCTTTCTCTGCGCGTTGCAGGCCGGCGCCGTCGCTCTTGGTGTCGTAGATGTTGAAGTCCAGGGCGAACGACTGATCATCGCTCAGGGCGTGGGTCCAGTTCAGGTTGCTGTAGTACTTGCGGAAGTAATCTTCGGTTTTCGCGTAGTACAGGCTGCCGGTGACTTCTGGAGTGAAGGCATACACACCGCCGACGAAGTCGGTTTTGGTCAGGCCCAGGCTGTCGTGGTAGGTCTGGTTCTGCGCGACGCTGGAAGTGAAGTGACCGCCTTCAAGCTTCAGGCCCTTGATTTCGTTGCTGGTGATGGAGATACCTTGCGGCAGCTCTGGCAGCAGGCGGCTGTCGTCGGAGGCAAACACTGGGGCTGTGGTGTATTGGTCACCGACTTTCAGCACAGTGTTGGAGATGCGGAACTTCACCGCGCCGCCGCCTTTGGAATAGTCATCTTGCGAGCGACCGTCGGAACCGGTTGGGAACAGGCCGGTGCCGGCGCGACCCTTGCCGCTGTCGAGCTTGACGCCCATCAGGCCGATCACGTCGACACCGACACCAATGGTGCCTTGGGTGAAGCCCGATTCGTACAGGGCATTGAAGCCCAGGCCGGTTTCTTCAGCACGGCTCTTGGAGCCTGGGCCCGACGGGTTGTTACGGAAGTCACGGCTGAAGTACAGCGCGCGAGTATTGATGCTGAACGTACTGTCTTCAACAAAGCCCTTGGAATCGTCCTGGGCGGACGCCATTGCGAACTGCGAGGTGCCTGCTGAAACAGCCAGGGCGATCATGCTCCACTTCATCACGCGCATCGTGATTTGCTCCTTTGGTTTTAGGAAGAGTACTGCCGTCCCACCTGTATTTTTATCTGGGCGGCTCTTTCTTTTTGTGTCGGCGCAAAGTTATCTCACGCAGACCCTATTGACGATACTTACTCAGTTATCCTTTCAGCTTCTTTACGAGGCTGTCGTAAATCGCTAGATCCATGTCGCAAATTCACAGCCTGAAATGTATCCAGGCTGACAACTTCAATGCTGTTTTCAGACTTCTTTCAAAGTTTGAACGCATCCCTGATACACATTGAAACGCCACTATTTTTATCGCGAAACACCTGTGTCCAAACGGGTGTCGTTGCCGACGATATGGGGGTGAATGCAACAAGCGTGCTCAAACCACTTACCGAATGTCATTTTTTCGTGAAAAGTGTGATGAACCTGTAAAAACCGCATAAGCACGGGGGTTTTACGCCATTTCGGTTGGGCTTGACGCCAGGGTGTTACCCCGGTTCGGTGGTACCTGAATCCTGTACCTGGGTAAAACGTTACCGGTTGACCCTTATCAGTGGGTAATCGGCGGATCCCTTTGAGGCACAGGTGGGTCATTTTGGTGCGTCCCGTTGAGGCCCGGCCTAGCGTTGCTCACCTGGGCTATTGCCTCTAAAGGGTGCATTTTTTTGCCTGGTTGCCTCAAGGCTGCCAGCATTGCCCGTGAAGCCTTGGGCATTCGAAGGTATGCTGGGCACCTGTTACCGACCTGCCGAACGGAGTGTCACGTGTTCGCCTTAGATCAACGCCTGCAACAAGATACCTTGGCCATTGGGGACTTCCCGCTCTGTCGCCTGCTGCTGTCCAATGACGCCAATTACCCCTGGTTCATCCTGGTGCCGCGCATCGAAGGTATCAGCGAAGTGTTTCAACTGGATGTCGCAGATCAACAAACCTTGTGGCAAGAAACGACGGCCCTGGCGCGGCTGCTTAACGACGGGCTGGCGGCCGACAAGATGAACATCGGCGCGCTGGGTAACGTGGTCAGCCAGTTGCATGTGCATGTGATTGTGCGCAAGCGCGACGACGCCGCCTGGCCAGCCCCGGTGTGGGGCAAGCACCCGGCCCGGCCCTACACCGAAGAGCAGGTGGCCGCGACTCGCAGCCGATTGCGCGAGCTATTGCCTGCCGACTTCATCTTTACCCAGGACTGAACCATGGACCTGCAAGAACGCGTCACCGACCTGGAAAGCCGCCTGGCCTTCCAGGACGACACCATTGAGACCCTCAACGACATCCTGGTCACCCAGCAGCGGGCCGTCGAACGTCTGCAATTGCAAATGACTGCATTGCTCAAGCGCCAGGAAGAAATGGGCGGGCAGTTCGAGTCATCCGAAGAGGAAGCGCCGCCGCCACACTATTGAGTGCGCAAGCAATAAAAAAACCGCGCCCCAGCCAAGGCTGGATCGCGGTTTTTTTTGCTGCGAGGGCTGGGATCAGCGACGCGGCAGGGCAGCGATGACATCTTCGGCTTGCAGGCCCTTGTCACGGTTCATCACCGAGAACTCTACGCGCTGGCCTTCGACCAGGACGCGATGGCCTTCGCCACGAATGGCTCGGAAGTGGACGAAGATATCGTCGCCCGAGTCGCGGGAAATGAAGCCGAAGCCCTTGGAGGTGTTGAACCACTTGACGGTCCCGGTATCCCGGTTGGTCATGTCATAGTTTTGCGACGCGGCCGCTGGAGACGAGCGGTAGAAGCTGATGGCCAGGTGAAGAACGATGGCGACCACAGCGATCACCAGGCTGAGCAGGATGGCCGGATGGCCCCCGACTTCAGGCATGGGCGCCAGGAGGGTGAGGGTTTGTACGACAACAGTCAGCACCAGCAGCGCACTGACCAGGTTTTGCAGTTGATGACGCGTGCCTTTGTTCCAGTAAGGGATTACCGGTGCGAGCGTCAGGTTAAGAAGGCCGAACAAGGCCAGGTACAGGGCGTCGTGTTGTTCCAGGTAGGGCAGGCTTTCAGGCTGCAGGCTCGGAATAAAGGACAGCAGCAAGGCTGCGACGCCCGTTAGCAGGTGGACGATTTTCAACATTTTGGTTAACTCACGTTAAGACGGATCACAAGGAAGAGCTGACTGGCACGGTTCGCTTCTGAACAATGGGAGGCGTTGAGCACGTGCGCGGGTATCAGCCTATGTGACGTGCCGCAGGAATAAACGGCAGCCACACCGCGTCTATTTAACAGCAAAGGCTGTGCCTACTCAAATCAAGCATTTCGGGGTGTTGCCACGGCCACGGCATTTCTGCGTCAAACGCTTGTCCTAGACAGGTGCGGGATTTTTTCAGTGGTGGCCTAGACCCTTCCTACAGGTAAATAGGCTTGCCAAGTCAGATACCGCAGTCGGTGCGGGGCGATTTGCCGCATGCAGCCCGAGTGTGTCGGGCTGCACGTGGCGCACTCTCTTGCTAGAGTGGAACTGCACCTGATCAATGAATGCTCGTCAATTGAAGGGGAAACACATGGCAATCGATATTGGTATCAGTGAAGAAGACCGTAAATCCATCGTCGACGGACTTTCCCGCCTACTCTCCGATACCTATGTTCTGTATCTGAAGACCCACAATTTCCATTGGAACGTCACAGGCCCCATGTTTCGTACGCTGCATCTGATGTTCGAAGAGCAGTACAACGAGCTTGCGCTGGCAGTGGACTCCATCGCCGAGCGTATCCGTGCCCTGGGCTTCCCGGCGCCGGGTGCCTATTCGATTTACGCCCGCCTGTCTTCCATCAAGGAAGAAGAGGGGGTGCCGAGCGCCGAAGAGATGATCAACCAGTTGGTGGCCGGTCAGGAAGCAGTCACGCGTACCGCGCGAGGCATCTTCCCATTGCTCGACAAAGTCAGTGATGAGCCGACGGCGGACCTCTTGACCCAGCGTATGCAGGTTCATGAGAAAACCGCGTGGATGCTGCGCTCCCTGCTTGAAAACCAGTAACTGTCGAACCCAGGCGGCGCCTTTTCGGCGCCGCCTGCTGGTTTCCCTGCGCTTCCTGGCGTTGTCCTACAACTAACAACTCCCCGTCTTCTGGCTGCTCTGCGCTGGCTGCTGTTTTATAGGCCATCGTCCAATGGGAGAAGCCCATTGGCTGCTGTTTGGCAATGGAGTGTCAGGTGTATGTCACGTGGAGTGGGTAAGGGAATGATGGAAGCCTGTGGTTTTCACAAGATAAAGGTCGACCCTTTTACCAAGGGTTTTGATATGGGGCTGGCCAAGCCACTGTCCCGTTCGGTCAGGCTCAATGGGTTTTCTACCTGCCTGCGGCTTGAACAGATCTATTGGAATATCCTGACGGAAATCGCCAGGCTCAATACCTGTTCGGTCAGTGCGCTGTTGTCCTATGTCGATCGGGAAGTGCATTTGCGTTACGGAGGCGTGAAGAACTTCAGTGGGCTGGTGAGGGTGGTGTGCGTGGTTCACGTCCTCAAAGGTCGGGGCGCCCTCACGTCCGGGGATACGCTCGCGCAGTAGTCCGATGGCCGGGCCTTCAGCCCGACGGGCCGGGTCCTGGGCACAAAGCCGGCTGCGCTGTATTGATTTACCAGATATAATCCCGCGCTTTGCTGCGCATGCCGGGCTTTATGCACAGGGCAGGGCGTGGCGCTGTAACGATCTGATCGCCGAGACATCTCCATGCCCATGTACGACTATCAATGCGCTTCCTGTGGTCATCAGTTGGAAGCCATTCAGAAGATCAGCGCCGCGCCGCTGGTCGATTGCCCTGCCTGCCAGGCACCTGAGTTGAAGAAGATGTTGTCCATGCCGGGCTTCCGCCTGAGCGGCAGCGGCTGGTACGAGACTGATTTCAAGACCGGTGCCAAGAAGAACCTGGCCGGCGGCGACAAAGCAGACTGAGTTGAACTCTACGCGCAGGCTCCTGCATTATCCGTCCCCTGCTTTAATGTGCGGTGACGAGGCGGGCCTGCCACCGAATTTCGAATTACGAGAAGTGAAACCACGACCATGATGCGCAGCCACTATTGCGGCCAACTGAACGAGACCCTGGAAGGTCAGGAAATCACCCTTTGCGGATGGGTTCACCGTCGCCGCGACCACGGCGGGGTAATCTTCCTCGATATCCGTGACCGTGATGGTCTGGCCCAGGTAGTGTTCGACCCGGACCGCGCCGAAAGCTTCGCCGCCGCCGACCGCGTGCGCAGCGAATACGTCGTGAAGATCACCGGCAAGGTACGCCTGCGTCCGGCCGGTGCCGTGAACAAGAACATGGCGTCCGGCGGCATCGAAGTGCTGGGCTATGAGCTGGAAGTGCTGAACGAGTCGGAAACCCCGCCGTTCCCGCTCAACGAATACTCCGACGTGGGCGAAGAAACTCGCCTGCGCTACCGTTTCCTGGACCTGCGTCGTCCGGAAATGGCCGAGAAGCTGCGCCTGCGCTCGCGCATGACCACCAGCATCCGCCGCTTCCTGGATGAAAACGGCTTCCTCGACGTCGAAACCCCGATCCTCACCCGGGCCACCCCGGAAGGCGCGCGCGACTACCTGGTACCGAGCCGTACCCATGCCGGCAGCTTCTTCGCCTTGCCGCAATCGCCGCAGCTGTTCAAGCAACTGCTGATGGTGGCTGGTTTCGACC
The DNA here is from genome assembly GCF_009827115.1 of Pseudomonas sp. J380. Lineage (NCBI taxonomy): Bacteria > Pseudomonadati > Pseudomonadota > Gammaproteobacteria > Pseudomonadales > Pseudomonadaceae > Pseudomonas > Pseudomonas sp. J380. The sequence goes on from NZ_CP043060.1 coordinate 5,489,009, forward strand.
GCTACTACCAGATCGCCAAGTGCTTCCGTGACGAAGACCTGCGTGCCGATCGCCAGCCGGAATTCACCCAGATCGACATCGAGACCAGCTTCCTCGATGAAAAAGAGATCATGGGCCTGACCGAGCAGATGATCCGCAACCTGTTCAAGGAAGTCCTGGACCTGGAGTTCGGCGAGTTCCCGCACATGACCTTCGAAGAAGCCATGCGCCGCTACGGTTCCGACAAGCCAGACCTGCGTAACCCGCTGGAGCTGGTGGACGTGGCCGACCAGCTCAAGGACGTCGACTTCAAGGTGTTCAGCGGCCCGGCCAACGATCCTAAATGCCGCATCGCCGCCCTGCGTGTGCCTGGCGGCGCGAGCATGCCGCGCAAGCAGATCGACGACTACACCAAGTTCGTCGGCATCTACGGTGCCAAGGGCCTGGCGTACATCAAGGTCAACGAGCGCGCCAACGGTGTCGACGGCCTGCAATCGCCGATCGTGAAAAACATCCCTGAAGCCAACCTGAACACGATCCTCGATCGCGTCGGTGCGGTGGATGGCGACATCGTGTTCTTCGGCGCCGACAAGGCCAAGATCGTCAGCGAGGCCCTGGGCGCGCTGCGTATCAAGCTCGGTCACGACCTGAACCTGCTGACCTGCGAATGGGCGCCGATGTGGGTTGTGGACTTCCCGATGTTCGAAGAGAACGACGACGGCAGCTTCAGCGCCTTGCACCACCCGTTCACCGCACCGAAGTGCTCCCCGCAAGAGTTGGAAGCCAACCCTGCAGGCGCGCTGTCCCGTGCCTACGACATGGTGTTGAACGGTACTGAACTGGGTGGCGGTTCGATCCGTATCCACCGCAAAGAGATGCAACAAGCGGTCTTCCGCCTGCTGGGCATCAACGAAGCGGAACAGGCAGAGAAATTCGGCTTCCTGCTCGACGCCCTGAAATACGGTGCGCCGCCGCACGGTGGCCTGGCGTTCGGCCTGGACCGTCTGGTGATGCTGATGACCGGCGCCCAGTCGATCCGTGAAGTGATCGCCTTCCCGAAAACCCAGAGCGCTGCGGACGTCATGACCCAGGCTCCGGGTGTGGTTGATGCCAAGGCACTGCGCGAGCTGCACATCCGCCTGCGCGAGACGCCGAAGGCTGAGTAAGGCTGCAGCGTGAAAGCGCGATAAGGTTGTACGCAGTCAAAAAGGCGCATCTTCGGATGCGCCTTTGCGTTTAAAAGAGGGAAATCTCGCCTGGGGCGTAATGCCGATCAGTTAAGGCTTTTTGTAGGAGCGAGCCTGCTCGCGAAAAACTCACAGGCGCCGCGTTCAATCAGGAAGCACGCGTTATCGTTGACGTTTTTCGCGAGCAAGCTCGCTCCTACAGGGGGCGATATACGCTTAACTGAACGGCATTACGCCGAGGGCGGGATTGATAAGATTTCTAGAGAATTCGGAGTTGTGTTATGGCTGGCCATTCCAAGTGGGCGAACATCAAGCACCGCAAAGAGCGTCAGGATGCCAAGAAAGGCAAGATCTTCACCAAATGGATCCGCGAACTGACCGTGGCGGCCCGCCAGGGTGGCGGTGACCCGGGCTCCAACCCGCGTCTGCGCCTGGCGCTGGACAAGGCGCTGGGCGCCAACATGAGCCGCGACATCATCGACCGCGCCGTGGCCCGTGGTGCTGGTGCGGCCGACACCGACGACATGGTCGAGCTGACCTATGAAGGCTACGGCCCGGGCGGCGTGGCGGTGATGGTCGAATGCATGACCGACAACCGCAACCGTACCGCGGCAGCCGTGCGCCATGCGTTCAGCAAGTGTGGCGGCAACCTTGGCACGGACGGCTCGGTGGCCTACCTGTTCGAGCGCAAGGGGCAGATCACCTTCGCACCGGGCACCGATGAAGACGCGCTGATGGAAGCCGCGATGGAAGCGGATGCCGATGACGTGGTCACCAACGAAGACGGCTCCATCGATGTGTTCACCTCGTTCGCCAGCTTCTACGCCGTGCGTAATGCCCTGGAAGCCGCTGGTTTCAGCGGCACCGACGCGGAGATCGTGATGCTGCCGACCACCAGTGCCGAACTGGACCTGGACGGTGCCCAGAAGGTGCTGAAGCTGCTGGACATGCTTGAAGATCTGGATGACGTGCAGAATGTGTATTCGAATGCCGACATCCCTGAGTCTGTGGCCGAACAGCTCGCTTAAGAACGATGAATATCCACTGTGGGAGCTGGCTTCTATGCTGTTACACAAATGTGTGCCTGGCACATACCGTTGTAAATCCAACCCGCAGGCGTTATGACTTTAATCCTAGGTATCGACCCCGGTTCGCGCATCACCGGCTTTGGCGTGGTGCAGCAGACCCCACGCGGCTGTGTGTACGTCGCCTCGGGCTGCATCCGCACTGGCGCAGGGGAATTGGCCGAGCGGCTGCAGATCGTCTATCGCGGCGTACGTGAAGTCATCCAGACCTACGGCCCGGTCACCATGGGCATAGAGAAAGTCTTCATGGCCAAGAATGCCGACTCGGCGTTGAAGCTCGGGCAGGCCCGGGGCGCTGCCATCGTGGCAGGTGCCGAGGAGGGCATGGAGATCGCTGAATACACCGCGACCCAGGTCAAGCAGGCCGTGGTCGGCACCGGTGGCGCCAACAAGGAGCAGGTGCAAATGATGGTCATGCACATGCTCAAGCTCACTTCAAAGCCGCAGATCGACGCCTCGGATGCCCTGGCCATCGCCATTTGCCATGCCCATACCCGCTCCAGCCTGTTGCCTCACGGCTTGGGCGCAGCACGTAGTCGTGGCGGGCGGCTGCGTCTCTGATAGCATCAGCGCAATCGTTATTTTTGCGGTCAGGCTCCGATCTGACCCCCAAGCTTTAAGGATCTGAACCGTGATTGGACGCTTGCGCGGCACCCTGGCTGAGAAACAGCCGCCGCACCTGATTCTGGATGTGAATGGGTTGGGTTATGAGCTGGAAGTGCCCATGACCACCCTGTATCGCCTGCCGTCGGTCGGCGAGCCGATAACCTTGCACACTCATTTAGTGGTGCGCGAAGACGCGCAACTACTCTATGGTTTCATCGGCAAGCGTGACCGCGATTTCTTCCGCGAGCTGATTCGTCTCAATGGCGTGGGGCCCAAATTGGCCCTGGCCTTGATGTCGAGCCTGGAAGTGGATGAATTGGTCCGGGCTGTATCGGCCCAGGATACCTCGGCCCTGACCAAGGTGCCGGGGGTGGGCAAGAAGACCGCCGAGCGCTTGTTGGTCGAGCTCAAGGACCGCTTCAAAGCCTGGGAGGTGGTGCCGAGCATGTTCGCCCTGGTACCGAACCAGCCGGATATGCCGGCGGCCCAGGTCGCCAGCGCGGAAAGCGATGCCGTCAATGCGCTGATCTCCCTGGGCTACAAGCCTCAGGAAGCCAGCAAGGCCGTATCGGCCATCAAGGACAAGAACCTGAGCGCTGAAGACATGATTCGCCGTGCCCTGAAGGGAATGATTTAAGTGATTGAAGCCGATCGTCTGATCGCGGCCACCGGCCCGCGTGACCGTGAAGAAGTCCAGGACCGGGCCATCCGCCCGTTGAGCCTGGCCGAATACATCGGCCAGCCCACCGTGCGCGAGCAGATGGAGCTGTTTATCCAGGCCGCTCGCGGGCGCAGTGAGTCCCTGGACCACACCCTGATCTTCGGCCCGCCGGGTTTGGGCAAGACCACTCTGGCCAATATCATCGCCCAGGAAATGGGCGTGTCGATCAAGTCCACCTCCGGCCCGGTGCTTGAGCGTCCTGGCGACTTGGCCGCGTTGCTGACCAATCTTGAACCCCATGACGTGCTGTTTATCGACGAAATCCATCGCTTGTCGCCGATTGTCGAAGAAGTGCTGTACCCAGCCATGGAAGACTTCCAGCTCGACATCATGATCGGCGAAGGCCCGGCGGCCCGTTCGATCAAACTCGACCTGCCGCCCTTTACCCTGGTGGGCGCGACCACCCGCGCGGGCATGTTGACCAACCCGCTGCGAGACCGTTTCGGCATTGTTCAACGTCTAGAGTTCTATAGCACCGCCGATCTGGCGACCATTGTCAGCCGGTCGGCGAGTATCCTCGGCTTGCCCCTGGACCCGGAAGGCGCCTTTGAAATCGCTCGACGCGCTCGCGGTACGCCACGAATTGCCAACCGTTTGCTGCGCCGCGTGCGAGACTTTGCCGAGGTGCGTGCCAAGGGCCACATCACCAAGGCCGTGGCGGACCTGGCCTTGAACCTGCTGGATGTGGACGAACATGGTTTTGATCACCAAGATCGACGCCTACTTTTGACCATGATCGAGAAATTCGACGGTGGCCCGGTCGGCGTGGACAGCCTGGCCGCAGCCATCAGTGAGGAGCGCCATACCATTGAGGATGTGCTGGAACCGTACCTGATTCAGCAGGGCTACATCATGCGAACCCCGCGGGGCAGGGTGGTGACGCGTCATGCCTATTTGCACTTCGGGCTAAACATTCCGTCACGATTGGGAGAGATGCCCGTGGTAGACGAATTCCTCGATGCAGTGGACGATTAAAAAATTGCAGGAGCGAGCTTGCTCGCGAAAAACGCCAACGATAACGCGGTATGTCTGGTTATACGCGGCGTGCTCAGGTTCTTCGCGAGCAAGCTCGCTCCTACAGGGTATTTGTCATGTGGGGTGATTTATCTGAGCTTTGTGCTGTCCCAGTGTCTGGCGTCGTCATTTGAAAGCGTTCAGGAATGAAAAAACAGTTGCCCAGCCAATTGGCAACCTGAGGAGTAAGCACTAGAGTATGCGCGCGCAAAACGGGGATCAGTCGTTCGCACATCGCTGTCGCGTTTATTACGAGGACACCGATGCCGGCGGCATCGTTTATTACGTCAATTACCTGAAATTCATGGAACGGGCTCGAACCGAGCGGCTGCGGGAGTTGGGTTTTGCCCAGTCCGAGCTGGTAGGCGAGGACCTGTTATTCGTCGTGCATTCCAGCGAGGCGCGGTATTACGCGCCGGCGCGACTGGACGATGAGTTGCTGGTCAGCGCTGAAGTCATCGAATTGAACCGTGCCAGCCTGCGTTTCAAACAGCAGGTCAGGCGGGCCACGGATGCAACGCTGCTCTGTGAGGGGCAGTTCCTGGTGGCGTGTGTGCGCACCAACAGCTTGAAACCTCGGGCCATTCCCGAAACTCTACGCGCGGCCTTTGCCGCCGTGAGCGGCGCGGGTCAACAATCAAAGCAGGAGATTTAGCGTGGAACCTACCGTCGTCGACCATTCCTCCATGTGGAGCCTGGTCAGCAATGCCAGTGTCGTGGTTCAACTGGTCATGCTGACCCTGGTAGCCGCATCGGTTACCTCTTGGGTCATGATTTTTCAGCGCAGCAACATGTTGCGCGCCCGTCGACGTGCCCTGGAGAGCTTTGAAGAGCGCTTCTGGTCGGGTATCGACCTGTCCAAACTGTACCGCCAGGCAGGCAGCAACCCGGATCCGGATTCGGGCGTCGAGCAGATCTTCCGTGCTGGCTTCAAGGAGTTCTCGCGCCTGCGCCAGCAGCCAGGTGTCGATCCTGAAGCGGTGATGGAAGGTGTGGCCCGTGCCATGCGCGTGGCCATCTCCCGCGAAGAAGAGAAACTCGAGCAGGGCCTGCCGTTCCTTGCCACCGTCGGTTCCGTCAGCCCGTACATCGGCCTGTTCGGTACCGTATGGGGCATCATGAACTCCTTCCGTGGCCTGGCCCAGGCGCAGCAAGCCACACTGGCCACCGTGGCCCCGGGTATTGCCGAAGCCCTGATCGCCACCGCGATCGGCCTGTTCGCCGCTATCCCCGCAGTAATCGCCTACAACCGTTTTGCCGCAACCAGCGAAACCTTGATCGGCCGTTACTACACCTTCGCCGATGAATTCCAGGCGATCCTGCACCGTAAAGTGCACACCAGCGAAGAATAAGCAGGTAATTCCCAATGGCTTTAATCGCTCGAGCTCGCAAAAAGCGCAAGCCGGTCGCCGAGATGAACGTAGTGCCCTACATCGACGTGATGCTGGTGCTGCTGGTGATCTTCATGGTGACCGCGCCGATGCTCAACCAGGGCGTGAAAGTTGATCTGCCCAAGGTTTCCAGTGAAGCCTTGCCGCAGGACAACAACACTCAGGTCCTGACCATTTCGATCAAGGCTGACAAGACCTATTACTGGAACCTTGGCAGCGAAGTCGATACGCAAAAGCAGCAGGACAAGGCCCTGACCTTGCCTGCAATGACCGATGCGGTGACCAAGATCATTCGCTCCGGCAACGAAGGCGGCAAGCACACCCAGGTGTTTATCCGGGGTGACAAATCGGTCGACTACGGCTCCGTCATGGGCGCCATGGGCGGGCTGCAGAAGGCCGGCGTCGGTAACGTTGGCTTGATTACCGAGGCGCCCTGATGCAGCAACAGCGAGAGCCGTCCGCCTCGGAAAGCTACTTCTGGCCTGGCGTGTGGGCAATTGCCCTGCACGTCCTGGTGTTCGGCATGCTGTTCGTCAGCTTTGCCATGACCCCGGACCTGCCGCCAGCCAAGCCGATCGTGCAGGCGACCCTGTATCAGCTGAAATCGAAAAGTCAGGCCACCACCCAGACCAATCAGAAGATTGCGGGTGAGGCCCAGAAGTCGGCCGCGCGCCAGACTGAAGTCGAGCAGATGGAACAGAAGAAGGTCGAGCAGGAAGCGGTGAAGGCTGCTGCGGAACAAAAGAAAGAAGAGGCGGCTCAAAAGGCCGAGGAATCGAAAAAGGCTGACGAAGCCAAGAAGGCCGACGAGGCTAAAAAGGCTGATGAAGCCAAGAAAGCCGAGAAAGCTGCCGAAGCGAAAAAGGCCGAAGAGAAACAATTGGCTGATATAGCCAAGAAGAAATCGGAAGAAGAAGCCAAGAAGGCTGCCGAAGAAGAGGCCAAGAAAAAGGCCGCTGAAGAAGCCAAGAAAAAGATAGTCGAAGACGCGAAAAAGAAAGCCGCCGAAGACGCCAAGAAAAAAGCTGAAGCAGACGAGGCGAAGAAGAAAGTCGCCGACGAAGCGAAGAAGAAAGCTGCCGCCGACGCCTCCAAGAAAAAGGCCCAGGAAGCAGCACGCAAATCCGCCGAAGAGAAAAAGGCCCAGGCCCTGGCAGATTTGCTTTCCGACACGCCGCAGCGTCAGCAAGCCTTGGCCGATGAGCGTGGCGATGAAGTCGCGGGCAGTTTCGACGACCTGATTCGGGCGCGGGCAGCGGAAGGTTGGACACGTCCACCTTCGGCACGTAAAGGCATGACAGTAGTGCTGCAGATCGGCATGTTGCCGGACGGTACGGTGACTTCGGTCAGCGTGGCCAAGTCCAGTGGTGACGGTTCGTTCGACAGTTCGGCGGTTGCCGCGGTCAAGAATATTGGCCGGTTGACCGAGATGCAGGGAATGAAACCAAGTGACTTCGCTCCCTATCGTTCATTCAAGATGACATTCACACCTGAGGATCTAGCCTTGTGAGAAACCTTCTTCGAGGAATGCTTGTCGTTATTTGCTGTATGGCAGGGATAGCGGCGGCGGATGAAAAGAACATCCTGGTAACCAGCGGCAGTGATCGGGCCACCCCGATTGCAGTCGTGCCGTTCGGTTGGCAGGGCGGCAGCGTGCTGCCGGACGACATGGCCCAGATCGTCAGCGACGACCTGCGTAACTCCGGTTACTACGCGCCGATTCCAAAAGGCAACATGATCAGCCAGCCAACCCAGGCCAGCGAAGTCATCTTCCGTGACTGGAAGGCGGTGGGTGCCCAGTACCTGATGGTCGGCAGCATCACGCCGGCCGGCGGTCGCCTGCAGATCCAGTACACGTTGTTCAACGTGGCCACCGAGCAGCAGGTCTTGACCGGCAGCGTATCGGGTACCGCCGAACAACTGCGCGACATGGCTCACTACATCTCGGACCAGTCGTTTGAAAAACTCACCGGTATCAAGGGGGCGTTCTCGACGCGCCTACTGTATGTCACGGCTGAGCGTTTCTCTGTAGACAATACCCGCTACACCCTGCAGCGTTCGGACTACGACGGTGCTCGTGCAGTGACCTTGCTGCAGTCCCGTGAGCCAATCCTGTCGCCGCGCTTCGCGCCGGACGGCAAGCGTATTGCCTACGTATCGTTCGAACAGCGTCGCCCGCGTATCTTTGTGCAGCACATCGATACTGGCCGTCGTGAGCAGATCACCAACTTCGAAGGCCTCAACGGTGCGCCAGCCTGGTCGCCGGACGGTTCGCGCCTGGCTTTCGTGCTGTCCAAGGACGGCAACCCGGATATCTACGTGATGAACATGGCCTCGCGTCAACTCTCGCGTGTGACCAGCGGCCCGGGCATCAACACCGAACCGTTCTGGGGCAAGGATGGCTCGACCATCTACTTCACCTCCGACCGTGGCGGCAAGCCTCAGGTCTACAAGGCAAATGTGAACGGCGGCGGTGCGGAACGTGTGACCTTTATTGGTAACTACAACGCCAACCCCAAGCTTTCGGCCGATGAAAAGACGTTGGTGATGATTCACCGTCAGGATGGTTTCACTAATTTCCGGGTTGCGGCCCAGGATTTGCAGCGCGGAACCGTAAAAATCCTTACAGATACCAACCTTGATGAGTCAGCCACTGTTGCGCCCAACGGCACCATGGTAATCTACGCCACCCGCCAGCAGGGCCGGGGAGTCTTGATGCTCGTGTCCATCAACGGACGCGTAAGGCTCCCACTTCCTACCGCACAAGGCGAAGTCAGAGAACCATCCTGGTCCCCTTACCTGAACTGACGCGGCGCTACAAAAAGAAGTACTTAACACACTGGGGTTCATTAGGAGTTTCACGATGGAAATGCTGAAGTTTGGTAAGTTTGCTGCTCTGGCTCTGGCTCTGTCCGTAGCCGTTGGTTGCTCCTCTAAAGGCGGCGACAATGCCGGTGAAGGCGCAGCTGTTGATCCAAACGCTGGTTACGGCGCCAACACTGGTGCGGTCGACGGCTCCCTGAGCGAAGAAGCTGCTCTGCGCGCTATCACCACTTTCTACTTCGAATACGACAGTTCGGACCTGAAGCCAGAAGCCATGCGCGCTCTGGACGTTCACGCCAAGGACCTGAAAGCTAACGGCGCTCGCGTTGTTCTGGAAGGTAACACTGACGCCCGTGGTACTCGTGAGTACAACATGGCACTGGGCGAGCGTCGTGCGAAAGCCGTTCAGCGCTACCTGGTACTGCAAGGTGTTGCTCCAGGCCAACTGGAACTGGTTTCCTACGGTAAAGAGCGTCCAGTTGCAACTGGCAACGACGAACAGTCGTGGGCTCAGAACCGTCGCGTCGAACTGCGTAAGTAATTCGTCATGCGAACGTGCCGTCGTGCTCTAACTGTATTGGCTCTCAGCTTCGCACCGCTTGCGGTGTGGGCTGCGGTTCCTGTAACGGATAGCAACTCAGGCTATAACAATAGCGGGAGCAGTTATCCGCCAGCGGGTTATGGCACGAACGGCGCCTATGCGGGGGGAGCGGCTACGTCCGCTCCCTCGGCACAGGGCGAACTGTTCAACCAGCTGCAACGCATGCAGGATCAGTTGGCCCAGCAACAAGGCGCCATTGAAGTTCTGCAGAACCAAGTGAACCAGCTGAAGCAAGAAGGCCTGGAGCGTTACCAGGATCTTGACCGTCGTATTGGAGCCGGTGTTGCACCTGCCGCTACTCCTGATAATTCTTCTACCGGTGGCGCACCCAGTGCCGCTGCCGGTGGCGCAGCAGCGGGGGCCGCCGCGGCTGCCCCTGCCGCCAGCAGTGAACCGGGTGATCCGGCGAAGGAAAAACTGTATTACGATGCAGCCTTCGACCTGATCAAGGCCAAGGATTTCGATAAGGCCAGTCAGGCCTTCACCGCTTTCCTGCGCAAGTACCCCAACAGCCAGTACGCGGGCAATGCCCAGTACTGGTTGGGTGAGGTCAACCTGGCAAAGGGTGATTTGCAGGGCGCGGGCCAGGCTTTTGCCAAGGTCAGCCAGCTGTACCCCAAGCACGCCAAGGTTCCGGATTCGCTGTACAAACTAGCTGACGTAGAACGCCGCCTGGGTCACACCGACAAGGTCAAAGGTATTCTGCAGCAGGTGGTTGCCCAGTATCCGGGTACCTCCGCGGCGCAGTTGGCCCAGCGGGACCTGCAACGCTTGTAAGCAATGCAGCCCGTTCAGAAGAAACCCGCGCTTGTCGCGGGTTTTTTCGTTAGAATCCACGCCCTTTTATGAAACACGCTTCCTGGGGTTGACGCGTTGGCGCAATCCCTTGAAGTGCCTGACGGAGGCGGACAGCCTGTTTAGCTGTTACGCCCGTGGCGACTATGCAAGACACATTACGTATTACCGAAGTCTTTTACTCGTTGCAGGGTGAAACGCGCACTGCTGGCCTGCCCACTGTCTTTGTACGGTTGACCGGCTGCCCGTTGCGTTGCCAATACTGTGACAGCGCCTACGCCTTCAGCGGCGGCACTGTGCGCACCCTCGACGACATCCTGGAGCAGGTTGCCGGTTACCGGCCGCGCTACGTCTGCGTGACGGGCGGTGAGCCTCTGGCGCAACCCAACGCCATTCCGTTGCTCAAACAGCTGTGTGATGCCGGTTACGAGGTCTCCCTGGAAACCAGTGGCGCCCTGGACATCTCCGCGGTCGACCCGCGCGTCAGCCGAGTGGTTGACCTCAAGACCCCGGACTCCAAGGAAGCCCACCGCAATCGCTACGAGAACATGGACTTGCTGACGGCCAACGATCAGGTCAAGTTCGTCATCTGTTCCCGTGACGATTATGACTGGGCCACCTCCAAGCTGATCCAGTATGGCCTGGAGCGTCGAGCGGGCGAGGTGCTGTTCTCGCCAAGCCATCACGACCTGAATGCCCGTGACCTGGCGGATTGGGTAGTGGCGGACAACCTGCCGGTACGCCTGCAATTGCAGCTGCACAAGTACCTGTGGAACGACGAGCCGGGGCGCTGATCCGGCTGCTGCGATAGGCGTTCTACCCACCGAATTACCGTTCAAATGCGTTTTTTCTGATTTATTTAAAATAAGGTGTTGAATAATCCTTAGAAATCAGTATTATACGCGCCACCACACAGCGGGTCGTTAGCTCAGTTGGTAGAGCAGTTGGCTTTTAACCAATTGGTCGTAGGTTCGAATCCCACACGACCCACCATTTTTGGCGGTTTAGAAAATCCGGAAGGCCCACGCAAGTGAGGATTTCCGGGTTTTTTTTTGCCTGTGATTTGGCCTGCCCGAGTCGACGTTGGGTCAACGTCTGCGCAAATTTCCGTTGTCGTCCAAAAATTCCTTAAATTCAAATATTCATATGCGGACCGGTGCTGACCCAATAGTCCGGGCGTTCGTGTGGGTGCTCAATGTGTATCAAATCTGATACCGCTGGTCGGAAAACAACCAATAACTTCAAGCGATATCCATTCTTATTCGATTATTTTCTTTATTCGTCAGCTAGTTACAGTTTTTTTAGGGTGTTACCCAAAGGTGGGTCAGATTATTGGCGAGAAAGGCGGTCGATGTTAGTTTGCCACCCTTCGTAAATTCGATGGATCGAACATGAATTCCCAACCGCCACGGACTCGGTATTCACTGAGCATTGCCCTGCTTGTCTGCCTCGCCTCCCCCAGCGTGATGGCGGCAACCCTTCCGGGTGATCAGGACCTGATCCGCGACCGGCAAAACCGCCTGTTGGAAGATCAGCAACGCCGCCTTGAACAACTCAAGGAACTGCCCGGCAAAGAGGCCAGGCCCGAAGCGCCAGCAGCCCCGGTGGACAGCCGTTGCTTCCCGATCCAAACCATTGAACTCCAGGGGGCCGACCACCTGCCTGCCCCTGAACGCGAGCGTCTGCTCAAACCGTACACCGGTCAATGCCTGGGCGTCTCACAACTCAACGCCCTGCTCAAAGACCTCACCGACTTCTACATCGACAAGGGCCTGATGACGAGTCGCGCCTACTTGCCGCAACAGGACATGTCCAAGGGGCATCTGCAAGTGCTGGTGGTGGAGGGCAAACTCGAAGGCTTAAAGGGCGCCGACAACAGCAAGTTGACGGACCGCGAGCTGGCCATGGCCTTTCCCGGCAAAAGCGGCGAGATATTGAACCTGCGAGAAATCGAGCAGGCCGTCGACCAACTCAATCGCTTGCCGTCCAATCAAGCCCAAATGGAGCTGACCCCGGGCGAGGCCGTGGGCGGCAGCTCGGTATTGGTCAAAAACACCCCGCAAAAGCCATGGCGCGCCAGCCTTTCACGTAACAACGACGGCCAGAAAAGCACCGGCGAACAGCAGTGGGGCACCGGCTTTGAATGGGACAGCCCGCTGGGCCTGGCCGATCAGCTGATTCTGCGCGGCGGCCATGACGCGGTCAGCGACCATCAGAAAACTTCCAAGAACGCGATGCTCTACTACAACGTTCCCTGGGGGTGGTGGAACTTCAGCTACAGCTACAACCAGAGCGATTACCGTTCGGTCGTCCAGGGCGACGGTTTCGACTTCAAGCAAACCGGTGACAGTGAAAACCATCAGTTACGCGCTGAGCGGGTGATCCACCGTGATGCCGTGAGCAAGACGTCGCTCAACGTCGGCTTGTCCCACCTGCGAACCAACAACTACATCGATAGCAGCCGCCTCAAAGAGAGCAGCAACCGCCTCAGTGAACTGCAGTTGGGCATCAACCATGGTCGTCGTATCGGTAGTGCGTTCGTCAACGTCGATGTGGGCATGCAAAACGGCACCGGCGCCTTCGACGCCCAAGGCAATCATAACCCCCTGCCTGGCGTGCCGGATGCGCGCTACCGCAAGTACACCGCCACCGTCAGCTACCTGCAACCCTTCACGCTGTGGGGCGAGTCGTTCAGTTTCACCAGCCTGGCCACCGGCCAACGCAGCGAAGACGTGCTGTTCAGCCCCCAGCGCATGAGCCTCGGTGGCTCGGCGTCGGTACGCGGCTACAAGGATCAGCAACTGACCGGCGACAGCGGCGGTTACTGGCGCAATGACCTGCGCTGGAGCCGCCCGGTGACCCTCGGTTGGCTGCGCCCGGTGTTCGGCGAGTACGGTGCCAGCGTGGGCTACGACCAAGGCGTGATCCGCAATGGTCGCTACAACGGCGAAGTGCACGGCCGCGTCTCGAGCAACTCCCTTGAGCTGTTCGCCCGCGGCCAACACGTGAGCACCAGCGTGACCTTTGCCCACTCGCTGGAACGACCGGCCGCGCTGCTTGAGCGCGAAGCACCGATCTACTTCCGCATGGATTTCTTCCTGTAATTCAACGCCCAGTTGCAACGAGAATTTGAAATGGATGTTCGCCAATTTGCCTTCCTGGTTCGCCAGCCTTCTGCTGCCCTGAAAAGCCGTGACGCGTTCCTGGGCCTGCCCAAACGTGGCGTGGCGCTGATCCTGGCCAACGCGCTGTTCTGGCAACCGCTGCTGGCCCAGGCCGAAGGCATCGTGGTCAGCGCGCCGGGCACCACGGTCGGCCAGGCGGGCAATGGCGTGCCGGTGGTAAACATCGCCGCCCCCAATGGCAGTGGCCTGTCCCACAACCAGTTCAAGGACTACAACGTCGGCGCCAACGGCGTGATACTCAACAACGCCACCGACCGTACCCAATCGACGCAACTGGGCGGCATCATCCTCGGCAACCCGAACCTGCAAGGCCGCGCCGCCAACATCATCCTCAACGAAGTCAACGGCGGCAGTCCCAGCCAACTGCGCGGCTACACCGAAGTGGCGGGCCAGTCGGCCAAGGTCATCGTCGCCAACCCCTATGGCATTACTTGCAGCGGCTGCGGCTTCATCAACACCCCCAACGTCACCCTGACCACCGGCAAACCGATACTCGACGCAAGCGGGCAACTGCAACGTTACCAGGTTGATGGCGGCGCCGTGACCATCGACGGCCAGGGCTTGAATGCCGATAACGTCGACCGCTTTGAAATCATCACCCGCTCGGCCAGGATTAACGCACAGATCAATGCGCGCAACTTAAGTGTGGTTGCCGGGCGCAATGACGTCGATGCTAAAAGCCTGCAAGCCACTGCCCGCGCCGACGACGGCAGCGCTAAGCCCGAGCTGGCGATTGATTCGACGGCGTTGGGTGGGATGTATGCCGGGGCGATCAAACTGGTGGGCACCGAGGCCGGGGTGGGCGTGAAGCTCGACGGTACGTTAATGGCCAGTGGCGGTGATATTCAGCTCGATGCCAATGGACGACTGAGTTTGGCTAATGCCAAAGCCAGCGAAGCGGTGGTGATCAAGGCCGGTCAATTGGACGCTGCGGGTGCGGTGTATGCCGGCACGCGAGTCGATGTACAAACTACGACAGGCCTGAGCAACCAGAAAAGCCTGGCGGCCCGCGACAGCATCACCGTGACCAGCGGTGGGGCGCTGGTCAACAGCGGCATCATCGAAGCCGGTGTCAACGCCGATGAAAGCCGCAATGCTGGTGGCGATGTCAGTCTGCGCGCGGCAAACCTGAGCAATAGCGGCAGCGTGGTTGCCAGCCGAACCCTTACCGCCACGGCCAACCAAACCTTGAACAATCAAGGCGGCACTCTGAGCGGTACCACCGCCGTGATTAACGCCGGTCAACTCGACAACCGTGGCGGTCGTGTACTGGGTACGGACTCGCTCAAGGTCACGGCCACCGGTCTGGATAACCGCACCAACGGTCTGCTGCACAGTGAAAACAGCACCGACGTTACGGTGACCGCTGCGCTGGATAACCAGAACGGTCGCGTGATCGGCCTCAAGAACCTGACGCTCAACGCCGGCCAACTGACTAACGATAACGGCCTGGTCGCCAGCCAGGCGCAGGCCCGTGTAACCGCAGGGCAACTGAGTAACCAGGCGGGTGAAATCTCTGCCAGCCAGACAACCGTGATTGCCACGAACCTGGATAACCGTTCAGGAAAATTGCTGGGCAGCAACCTCAACGTAACCGCCAGCGGTGCCATCGATAACCGCCTGGGGATTTTCTCTGCGTCCAGCCTGACAGTACAGGCGGCCAGCCTGGATAACCGCGACAAAGGTTCCATCGCCGCCCAAGGCGTGATGAACCTGACCGTCGCCGGGCTGCTGGACAATCGCAATGAAGGCAACCTCGTCAGCCAGGGGGCTCAACAAATAACCGCAGGGCAGTTGAACAACAGCCAGGGCGGCTTGGTGTCCAGCAAAACCACCCTGGCGTTGCACGGCGACAGCCTGATCAACCAGGGTGGCGTGGTCATTGCCGACGGCGCGCTGACCCTCACCGGCGGCGATCTGGATAACAGCCAAGCGGGCGTGATCAGCACCAAGGCCGCCGCGCACGTGCAACTGAACCAGTTGAACAACAGCAATGGCGGCAAGTTGGGCAGCGATGGTGCGCTGACCCTCAACGCCAACCAGCTCGAAAACGGCGCCGGTCGTATCAGCGCCAAGGGCGACCTGCAGGCAACCGTCGGTGTGCTCAATCAACAAGCGGGCGAACTCGTCAGCGACGGTGCGCTGAACCTGACCGGCGCGTCCCTGGATAACCGCAACGGCGGCCTTATCGCTGCCACCAAGGGCGTGGACCTGCGCAGCCAGACCATCCTCAATCAGCAAGGCGAGATCTCCAGCCAGGCCAGGGTGCTGGTGGTCGCCGATCAACTGAACAACACCACCGGCAAGGTCATCGGCGACAGCGGCCTGACGCTCACGGTGCAGCGCCTGCTCAACCAGAGCAACGGCTTGCTGGCGGGGCGTGAGAGCCTGGCATTGAATGGCGACCAACTGGATAACAGCCTGGGTGGCCGCGTTACCAGCCAAAAAGACCTGACCATTAGCCTGACCGGAGGCTTGCTCAACCAAGGGCAGGGCACGCTGCTGAGCGAGGGCGGACTGACCGTCAGGGCTGGCACCCTGGATAACAGCCGGGGCGGTATTCTTTCTGCGGCCAATGCGCTGTCGATCACCACCCAGGGCCAACTGAACAATCAGGCTGGCAAGCTGCTGGCCGATGGCACCGCCACGCTGGTCAGCACTGCGCTGAACAACAGCCAGGGCGGCGTGATCAGCGCCAAGCAACAGGTGGACGTGCGCAGCGCCGGCCTGGACAACAGCCAGCGCGGCAGCATCAGCAGTGACGCTGGCATCACCCTCAACGCAGGGCGACTGGACAACAGCCAACAAGGTTCGATCTTCGCCAAGTCCACGGTCAAGGCAACCCTGACCGGGCTGGACCAACATGATCGTGGCGAGCTGATCAGCAATACCAGCATCGACCTGGACTTGAGCCATGGGCAACTGATCAACCGTGACCACGGCCTGATCGCGACACCGGGCCAACTGCTGCTGAACAACCTGGGCACCGTCGACAACAGTCAGGGCGGTGAAATCTCCAGCACCCAATCATTCCTGTTGATGGCCGATGCGCTGAATAACCGCGGCGGTAAAGTCATCAGTGGCGACAGCCTGCAGGTACGTATCGCCAAGGCGCTGGATAACAGTGTGGAAGGTGTACTGTCCGCCAAGAGCGTTCTGCAGGTGGCAGCCGACAGCCTGGACAACCAGGCCGGTGGCGCGCTCGCCAGCCGTGGTGCGCTGGACCTGAAGGTCACCGGCGTGCTGGATAACCATAACCAGGGGCAGATCTTTGCCGCTACGGTTTTGACGACCACCTCAGGCTCCTTGAACAACAGCGACAAGGGCAGCCTCTCGGCCGGCACGCTACAGACGCTCAACACCGGCGCGCTGGACAATCACCAGGGCGGGCGAATCGTCAGCGATGGTAGCCAGACGGTCACCGCCGCCAATGTGGATAACCGCGCGGGTGTGATCGGCAGTCAACAGGCGTTGAACCTGACCACTGCCAACCTCGATAACACTGCCGGGTTGATCAACAGCCAGGCTGATTTGACTCTGACCGGGCAAACAGTCGACTCAAGCCTGGATGGCGAAATCTCAGCCAAGGGCGACTTGAAACTCATCGTCCAACAGCTGATCCAGCGCCAGGGCCGCTTGATCGGCGAACGCGCTGTGAGCCTCGATCTGCAAGGCGGAAATCTCGAAAACAGCGCAGGCTTGATCAGCGCCAAAGGCCCGCTGACCTTCGCGCGCCTGGCTAACCTGACCAACCGAGAACAAGGCGAAATCTCCAGCCAGACGGCGTTCACCATCGCCGCCAAACGCATCGATAACGGTGATCGCGGGGTCATCCTCAGTGCCGATCAATTGCGCCTTGAAGCGGATACCGTGGTCAACACCAACAAGGGCTTGATCTCCGGCTGGAACGGTCTGACGGTGGTCGGCAATGGCCTCGACAACAGCGCCGAGGGCACGTTGTCGAGCAAGAGTGGCACCCTGCACACTGACCTCACCGGTGTATTGGATAACCACGCGGCGGGTGCCCTGGTCAGCATGGGCAAACAAACGCTCATCGCGGGCAGCCTGAACAATGATCAGGGGATCATCTCCGGCCAGGCCGATGTCGACCTCAACGTTGCCGGTCGCCTGGATAACAGCAACAACGGCCTGATTTCCGCAGCTCAACACCTGGGCTTCAATAATGCCCAGAGTCAAATTCTCAACCGTGGTGGGCGTATCAACGCCGCCAACATCACCTTTATCGGCGAGAGTCTCGACAACAGTGCTGGCCAACTGATCAGCCAGGGCACCTTGGACGGCACCCTCAGTGGCGCGCTGATCAATGCCAACAATGCGCGCCTGGCCAGTGGCGCAGCCCTGTTGCTGAACGCCGCCAGCCTGGGCAACCAAGGCGGCCAACTGGTCAGCCAGGATCGCCTTGACCTGACCCTCGCCAATGGCGACCTGGATAACAGCGCCAAAGGCACGCTTGCCAGCCAGAAAGACCTGGTGATCAAGCTGTTGGCCGGTGACGTTCAAAACCAGCAAGACGGCCTGATGTTCAGCCAGAAGGGCAAGCTCGACCTTACCGCCCGCGCCCTCACCAACGATCAAGGCACGCTGCAAAGCCAGACCGATAACCGCCTGCGCCTCAGCGGCGCCCTGAGTAACCAGGGCGGCCGCGTCGACAGCCTCAGTGGCAACCTGGACCTGGAAACCGCCAGTGTAGCCAACACGGCCGGTGGCGTACTCAACAGCAGCAAGGGCTGGGTCAAACTGGTCACTGGGTTGTTCACTAACAGCAACGGCATCACTCAGGCGCAGTCGCTGGATATCCAAGCCAAGGGCGGGCTGCTCAACCAAATGGGGCATTTGTCCGCACTCGGCGGTGAAAGCCGCATCGTCACCACGACCTTCAATAACCAGGGCGGCGGTGTCTACGCCGATACCTTGCTCAAGGTCACTGCCCAGGCTTTCGATAACCAGGGCACGGCGGCCGGTAAGGGCGGCAAGGTCGGTGCACGCAATATCGACTTCGGCCTCACTGGCGCCCTGAGCAATGGCTATGGCCTGATTGAAAGCGACGACGTCCTGCGCCTTGCTGCGCAAACCATCAACAACGTCGGCGGTAACCTGCGGGCCATGGGCCGTACGGGCACGACCGACATCGATGTTTCCGGCCTGTTCGATAACCGCTTCGGCGTGCTTGAAAGCGCCAACGAACACCTGAACCTGCAAGCCGCCGGCCTGGACAATAACGGCGGGCGCATCGTACACACCGGCACCGGTACGTTCGACCTGACCTCCGACCAAGTCACCCGGGCCGGCGGCAGCTTCGTCACCAACGGCCAGTTGGACATCAAGGCTGCCAGTTGGACCAACAGCAGCGTGATCCAGGCCGGGCGCCTGAACCTCGACATCGGCCAGTTCACCCAGACCGCCAGCGGCCAGTTGCTCGGTGCACAAAGCCTGATCGGCATTGGCGACACCTGGACCAACGACGGCCTTCTGGCCAGTGATGGCACCCTCAGTGTGACGCTCACCGGTGGCTACAGCGGCAACGGCCGCGTCAGCAGCCTGGGCAACATGAGCCTCACCAGCGCCAGCATGGACCTGGGCGAGAACGCCCGCATTGCCGGCGGCGCACTCAACCAGGTCACTAGCACGAGCCTGAATAACCACGGGCGCCTGACTGCCATCGGCGACCTGACAGTCAATGCCACCACCCTGAACAACTACGGCACCCTGGGCGGCGCCGGAAAAGTCCGGCTGAACGCCACGCACTTGGTCAATGACAAGGGCTTGCTCTTCAGCGGCAACGACATGGCGTTGCGCGTCAATGATTTCAGCAACCGCTATGGCGACGTCTACAGCCTCGGCGCCCTGGACATCGCCCGGGATGATGCGAGCGCGCGCAGCAGCCTGATCGAGAACGTCTCCGGCAGCCTGGAAAGTGGCACCGGCATGCGCTTGCTGGCAGACACCCTGAGCAACCGTCGTGACCAGTTCACCACTGAAATGAAGCTGGTGTCGGGCAACCTCAATATCTATTGGAACGACTACTGCAAAGGCAAAGGCTGCGAGCTGTACTTCAACTCGGTGGAGAAATACGAAGATGTCATCACCGGCAGCTCGGCCTCTGCGTTCATCAACGCCGGTGGCGACCTGACTGTGGGCAGCCAGACCTTCGATAACCTTTACAGCTCGGTATCCGCCGCCGGGAATATCCTGATCAACACCGATGTGCTGACCAACCGTGGCGCGGCAGGCGGCGAAGAGCGTCACTTCAATTCCGGGCTCTATACCCGCGACCGTGGCATCTACAACACCTTCATGGAGCGCCAGAACCAGTTCAACATCTACAACAATCCCAACTCAGGCGACTACCGCCCGGGCCAGATGACGATGGACCAGGTCAGGGCAGGCGTTGGCAATTTCTATGAAAGCAGTAGCTATGTAGTGCCCACCACCGGCAGCGTGATTGCACAGGCGGTGATTCAGGCCGCAGGTGCGGTGACGGTCAATGCGACCTCCAGGATCGACAACAGCGTCATCCGCCCCAACGCTACCCACATCGACACCCCGGCGGCCAACCGCAACACCAATTCCGAGGTATTTGCCTCCACCGTCAAGCCGGCGATCACCGCACAGCTACCGCCAGATCTGGCCCAACGCCAGGTCAACCCGGTGACCTTGCCCGGCTTCAGTTTGCCGACCAGCCAGAACGGCCTGTTCCGTCTCAGCGGCCAGGCCGCGAAGGGTGGTGCAGCGGGTAACGCGGCTACCGGTAGCGGTGACTTCAGCGTGAGTGGACGTGTAATCAGCGCCGCCGAGCGCGAGAAAACCCTCGACTACAACGCCGTGCAAGAACGCGGTTTCAGCCTCGATGGCCAGCCCGTCAGCGGTGCAGTCAACGGCCAGGGCCCGCTGGCCTTGGACAACCGCGCGCCCTCCGTCATCCGTGTTCAAGGAATGCCGGACATCACCCCGGCGGATAACAGCCACAAATATCTGATCGAAACCAACCCGGCGCTCACCGACCTCAAGCAGTTCATGAGCTCCGACTACCTGCTCGGCAAACTCGGCTACAACCCCGATACCAGCTGGAAGCGCTTGGGCGACGGCCTGTACGAGCAACGTCTGATCCGCGAAGCCGTTGTGGCTCGTACCGGCCAACGCTACATCAACGGCCTCGCCAGCGACGACGCACTGTTCCGCTACCTGATGGACAACGCCATCTCCTACAAGGACTCGCTCAACCTGCAACTCGGCGTGTCCCTCACCGCCGAGCAAGTCGCGGCACTGACCCACGACATCGTTTGGATGGAAGAAGCCGAGATCAACGGCCAGAAAGTCCTCACCCCGGTGCTCTACCTGGCCCAGGCCGACAACCGCCTGGCCCCCAACGGCGCGCTGATCCAAGGCCAGGACGTGAGCCTGGTCACCGGCGGCGACCTGCACAACAGCGGCACCCTGCGTGCCACCAACAACCTGAACATGGTTGCCAACAACATCGACAACAGCGGCCTGATGCAAGCCGGCAACCGCCTGGAAATGCTCGCCACCGACTCGATCCGCAACAGCCGTGGCGGCATCATCAATGGCCGCGACATCAGCGCCACCGCCGTGACCGGCGATATCATCAACGAACGCACCGTCACCACCTTCAAACAGGAAGGCCAGGGCTACAAACTGCGCAACGACGTGGCCAGCGAAGCCTCCCGTTTCGAAGCCACCGACACGCTCAAACTGAACGCCGGGCGCGACGTGCTTAACCTCGGCAGCAACCTCAAGGCCGGTGGCAACGCCAGCGTAACCGCAGGGCGCGACGTACTGATCGCCAGCCAGACCGAACAGGACGACTACGCCTACCAACGCCGTCGCATCAGCGGCACCGAGCAAACCATCCTGCAACATACCTCCGCCGTGGACGTCGGCGGCAACCTCGCCATCGACGCCCGCCGCGACATCGCCGTGGTCGCCAGCACCGTAAGCGCGGCCAAAGACCTCAGCGTCAAAGCCGGCGAAAACCTGACCCTGGCTGCTGCCGCCAACGAACAACACGACTACTCCAAAGGTAAAAAAGGCGGCACCAAAACCACTACTCAACTGGACGACGTCACCCAACAAAGCGCCGAACTCAAAGCCGGCGGCGACCTGATCGCCATCGCCGGCACCGACCTCACGCTAGTCGCCAGCAAAATCAGCGCGGGCAACGAAGCCTATGTGCACGCTGATAACGAACTGCAAATGCTGGCGGCGCAGGACAGCCACTACTCGCTGTACGACATGAGCAAGAAGGGCAGTTGGGGCAGCAAAAAGACTCAGCGTGATGAAGTGACCGATGTGAAGAATGTCGGGAGCGAGATCAAGACTGGGGGGGATTTGACGCTGGAGAGTGGGGGGGATCAGAAGTATCAGGCGGCGAAGCTTGAGAGTGGGGGGGATATTGCGATTGTCAGTGGAGGGGCCGTCGAGTTTGAGGCGGTGAAGGATCTGCATCAGGAGAGTCATGAGAAGAGCAATAACAATGCCTTCTGGGTGTCCTCCAAAGGCAAAGGCAACACCGACGAAACACTGCGCCAGACCCAGATGGTTGCCGAGGGCAACATCGCGATCAAGGCGGTGGAAGGCCTGAAGATCGACGTCAATCAGGTCAATCAACAGACCGTCAGCCAATCGATTGAGGCGATGGTCAAGGCCGATCCGCAACTGGCCTGGATTAAGGATGCAGAGGCTCGTGGGGATGTGGACTGGAGGCAGGTCAAGGAGATTCATGACAGCTTCAAGTACAGCAACTCAGGGTTGGGGCCTGCGTCGCAGATCATTATTGCGATTGTGATGGCGGCGGTGGTTGGGCCGTTGGCTGCGGGTGCGGCTGCCAGCGCAGGGGCGGGCGTTGGCGTGGCAGCTGGAGCTGGAGCAGTGGCTGCAGGAGCAGCGACCAACGCTACGGTCAGTGTCGTTAACAACCGTGGCAACTTGGGCGCGGTACTCAAGGACGTGACTTCTTCGGATGCGATGAAGGGGTATGTGATTGCTGGCGTCACGGCTGGCATGACCGCTGCATATTTTGGTGATTGGACGGGGACTCAAACAAACACAATCACTGGGAAAGTCACGACGCCAGGTCTACTGAATACGTGGAGCGGTGTCGGTAAATTTGCCGCCAACCAGACGTTGCAAAGCGGCACATCCATGCTGCTGAGCAAGGCACTCGGGCAGGGCGGTAGCGCCAGCGATGCATTAAAAAGTGCGCTGTTCAATACGTTGGCGGCAGCTAGTTTCAATCTGGTGGGAAATTACACCCAAGGTGTAGTTGCCGATGGGTCGGCACCCAAGATTGCGATTCACGCGATGGTAGGTGGTTTGCTGGCTGAGGCTACGGGCGGCGATTTTAAAACCGGTGCGTTGGCAGCGGGGGCGAATGAGGCGCTGGTTACTCATCTGAATACGCTGGTTAACGGCAACGAAGAGTTGCTGACGATGAGTTCGCAGATCGTGGGTGTGTTGGCGGCTGCGGGGCAGAAAGATGCGGACGCTGCCAAGATCGAGAAAGGGGCTTGGGTTGCGCAAAACCTGACGCAATACAATTTTCTGGAGCATCTGCCACCAGGCTTAAGTGAATACGGATCAGCGGCGACTACTCTGGCAAAGGACATGCTGGAAAAAGGTGCCACTAACGACCAAATTGCCCAAGCACAGCTGGAGCTGGCCCAAGGACAAGGTTTTGAAGGGGTTCAACCGGCTAACGAGTTCGTCAAGGCTTGGGGCTATTTTATGGCCGGTGAACTCACAGGTGCTGGGCTGGCGGCAGTATTAGGTCGGCTTGTGATGGGAGGTGCAAAAGGATTGCCTTCCGCCCTGCAAAATTTCGGCGGCCGCACTTTCGATGATCTATCTGCCGCAGCTTCAAATCCTATCAATAAGGAAGGTCTGACAGAGGCTGCTAGGGCGCTCACAAAGCATGCTTCTGGCCAGCGAGCTACTGGAACGTTCCCAAAACTCACAGGTGGAATTGAAAAGCAAAATGCAACTGCACTCGGTATTATTGATGACGTTCTCAAGAATCCAAATTCAACATTCTCAAATTTGAGTCGCGGTGGGCTAGAGGTCCGGGCTCCCGATGGAAGAGGTCTGCGCTACAATAATGATGGCTCATTTTCTGGGTTTTTGGACCCTAAGGCGAAACCATGAAACTTGAAAGTAATTCGGATTTTGAAGTTCTGGGCTTTAGTGATAATCGCTATAAAAGGCTGACTGCGGAGATTCAATATAAAGGCGAACCAATTGCTCAAGTTAATCAGGATAAAGGGGTGGACGCTTTAGAGGTGGAGATCTTTGCTGACTTAAGTAGCGCGACTTTGAGAGTTCCATTCTCTGGTTTTTTTGAGGCGATGATTCTAGCGAAAGATTTCATTGTTGAGTCGGGGTGAGGCTAGAAGAAAAAATGGGGCAAATTTGAGCGTCACTTACTTGACAAGAAAAGGGGGCAGGTTTTTTGAGGTTTGGGCTTTGTGAAGATCTTGAGACGTAGCGGATGAGTCTCTGAAAAAATAAATCTGTCCATTTTTTTTCGTTCAATTACCTTACAAAGGTTCCACCGTTATCGGTCATGCACTATCGAAGCACGCGGGTAGAAATCCTGATATTTGGGGTAAGACTACAGGGTCTATGGCTACTTGGAACGAGCAGGCTATGAAGCAGTTACGTGAAATAATACGTGCTCCCGGCGAGTTTAAGTCGGTGACAACAGAAAAAGGAATTCCATTTATAGAGAAACGTCTTGGCGACGGGCGTGGCATACGGTTGAATTTAGATGGGGCATTTAAAGGGTTTGTCGACTAATTTATGAAAGAGTTATATGAGGTTGTTCTAGGTGGTGTGGTTGAAGACGATATTATTATTCTTCTGAAGGATTTGGAGAGTCATTCGGAGCGCGTCGACGATGTGACAGCTTCAGAAGTGCTCGGTATTGCGAGTTGCTTGGGCCTTGATCAAAGTATGGTTGCGGAGCTTTGTCGTTTTGAAGGTGATGTTTGTGTGTCTGCTAAGTTGTATGGTTTTGATATTGTATCTGCTTCCTCCGATTTTTTTGTATTACTTAGAGTTGTAAAATGTGGGGGCGGTGTTGACGTAGAGCTGTGTTTTGACGATTCTGTTTTTAGTGATGTTGATAAAGTTATGCTTCTACTGCAGAAATATCTGAAAGAGATTTCTGATAGAGTTCGTATGAAGGAGTATTACGGAGGGATGGAGCCTGCTAAAGACTTAGGAACTCGGTACTTTACTGGCGAAATGTTAGGCCCTCTGGTTACGCGTTTTCGCTGACAGGTGGCAAAATGGGTGAGTATAAGCCTACATCCACGAAAACGACTTACGATCCAAAGGTTCTGCCGGATAGCAGGGTGGCTGATATGTCTAGTCGAGCGGCAGTCCAAGCCGAGTCTTTGTTTAAAACCAACCCAGCGTTGAGAGAAGCTAGTATTAAAGTTGATGGCTATCACTTCCAAGTGACACGTAATAGCAAGACAGGAGAAATAACAAATTCCTTTATCACTATGCCCCCGAGGACAAACTAATGGATAGCTTGGCTTGGCTTAAGAGGTTCAAGGAGTCATTTGCTTCAACTGGTCTGGACTATGAAGATCTTTACGAATTGATAGAGGCTTCTATGGCGAGGGGAAGGACTAATTTTCCAGCGTTCATCTATGACGCTTCGCAGGGATTTGGCTTCTCTGTGAGTGAAGGTTTTTTTTACGCCCTTGATCAGGACTGGGACGATCCAGAAAGTTTCAATAAGGTTAGTTTCTTTTTGGGCGAAGTGGAAACTTCAAGTATCCCAGTGCCTGACTACGTTTCCCTGATGAAAATTGCAGCAGATGTTTATTCTGCTTTCTTTCCTGATGATGGGGATGGCGTTCTAAGGTCTGCTGAAAGATTAGAAGAGCGTTACTCAAAAAAATTTTCAGTCTAGTTGGAGTGGAAAAGGGGCAGATTTATTTGATTGCTCTATTGGCGGTTTGCTGTTTAATAACGTGGTTTTATTTTTTGGTACCTGCTAGCTTTATAGTTAGCCAAAATGGATGTCTATAAGGCACCATTTTTTTGTAAGTATTCAATTGTTTAAATATAAGTGATAGATGGGGTAGGCCACGATATTTCGAATAAAACTGCGTAACCTATCCTCATCTATTTTTCTCCATTAAAAATCAGAGGGTTACTGGACTCGTTTTTTTCAGAGCATCGTTTACTAGAAGGTGCGCGCTTTCGATCAGCTGGGCCAACCCGAAGGTTTGAAGTCGCTGTGATCCGTTTGAGGAAAACGCCTGTTCATTCGCCATTGCTGATGCCGAAGCCAAAAGCTCACTCGCATTGAGAAAAAAGGGGACAGATTTATTTTTTCCCCATTTGCTAGGCTGTAATTCTCTAAGGAAGGAGGTTACCTATGCCCAGAGTGGGACGTGTCGTTTTGCCCAACTATCCTCATCATGTTGTACAGCGTGGTCACAACCGCCAGGTGATCTTTGCTGCCGAGGAGGACTACCAGCGCTACGTGAGAGACCTTCGAGAGCTTAAGGACGCATTTGGCATAAAAATATACGCCTACTGTTTGATGACAGAAAAAAGGGGACAGATTTATTTTTTTCTGATAGAAAAAAGGGGACAGATTTATTTTTTTCCATTTGCTAGGCTGTAATTCTCTAAGGAAGGAGGTTACCTATGCCCAGAGTGGGACATGTCGTTTTGCCCAACTATCCTCATCATGTTGTACAGCGTGGTCACAACCGCCAGGTGGTCTTTGCTGCCGAGGAGGACTACCAGCGCTACGTGAGAGACCTTCGAGAGCTTAAGGACGCATTTGGCATAAAAATATACGCCTACTGTTTGATGACTAATCATGTCCATTTACTGGTTTCTCCGGGTAACTCGGTTGCAGGGCTAGGGCAGTTAATGAAGGCGCTCGCGGCTCGGGCCACTCGGTATCGAAACAGGTTAGAAGGGCGGACAGGTACATTATGGGAGGGACGGTATAAATCAAGCGTGGTGCAAACGGAGGCTTACTTGCTAGCTTGCTGCAGGTACATTGAATTAAATCCGGTTCGTGCATGCATGGTAGCTGACGCGGCGGATTATCCATGGTCAAGTTACAGTGCCCGCACAGGGGTGGTGCCTGATAGTGACTGGCTTGATGTTGATGCTTGTTTTTCCATATTGGGGGATACAACGCTGAAGCGCCGCGAAAATTATAAGGTATTTGTGAAGCAGTCCGTTTCGAGTGATGAGACGAGAATTATTCGTGAGGCGTTGCAACGGGGGCAGCTTACCGGAACTGCTCGTTTCATTGAAGAAGTTGAGAGGATTGCAGGCGTTCGTATTGAGCGCCGAGGGCAAGGGCGGCCGAGGTTGGATGGTGGTAAATAAATCTGTCCCCTTTTTGGTCGTCGTCCCCTTTTTGGTCGTCACCCCCTTTTTGGTCGCTTTTTGCTCGTCCTGAACGTAACCTACAGGTATCCAATCAAGTGTGTTCAGAAAACCCGAGAGCCTTACACAGGTAAGGTTCTCGGGTTTTTTTTGCCCGTCAGAAATGTTTTCCCTGGCTCCCTCAGCCCGTTCATCCAAGCGATAGGTTCTTTTTTACTGATTTTGCCGGTAACTCCTGGCTTGCGGTCTTTGATTGTTGATTTTTATTCCTTTGCGCAATATTTTTTCGGTTTTTTTGAACGTTTTGGATTTTTCTTTGGATTTTTTCATTCCGCAAACTCAACAACGCAATTTGTATCAAACTATGTTCGTTTAGTATTGGATCCAATCAGTCGGCATTGCCGGTGGTGTGTCTGACACAAACAAACTGCTGAAAAAGGAGAAACGCCATGATGCTCAAGGACCCTTCCCGCAAATATCGCCACTTCACCACGGTCAACCTGCCGGATCGCACATGGCCCAGCACTGTCCAGGCTGCCGCTCCCACCTGGTGCAGTGTGGATATGCGTGATGGCAACCAGGCTTTGATCGAGCCGATGAATGCCGAGCGCAAGCGGCGTTTCTTCGATTTGCTGGTGAAGGTCGGTTTCAAGCAGATCGAGGTGGGCTTTCCTGCCGCTTCGCAGACCGACTTTGACTATGTCCGTGAGCTGATTGAAAGCGGTTCGATTCCTGATGATGTGACGATTCAGGTCATGACCCAGGCGCGCAGCCACCTCATCGCGCGCACGTTTGAGGCGTTGAAGGGCGCGCCTCGCGCCATCGTGCATGTTTACAATGCGACGGCGCCGGTGTTTCGGGACGTTGTCTTCAATGTGGACAAGGCGGGCTGCATCGAGATTGCTACCCAGGCAACACGAGAGATCAAGCAGCACATGGACGCGAACCCCGATACGCAGTGGACGTTCCAGTACTCCCCGGAAACCTTTTGCTTCACCGAGCTGGATTTTGCATTGCAGGTGTGTGAAGCGGTGACGGATACGTTCGAGCCGACCCCGAGCAACAAGATGATCCTGAATCTGCCCACCACCGTGGAGGTCTCTACCGCCAATGTCTTCGCCGACCAGATCGAATGGTTCTGCCGGCACTTCAGTCGCCGTGACAGTGTGGTCATCAGCGTGCATCCGCACAATGATCGGGGCACTGGAGTTTCCACCGCGGAGCAGGCGTGCCTGGCCGGTGCCGAGCGTGTCGAGGGCACGTTGTTCGGTAACGGTGAGCGTACCGGCAACGTCGATATCCTCACGTTGGCGATGAACCTCTACACCAGCGGCATCGATCCGCAGTTGGATTTCTCCGACATCCTGCACGTCCAGCGTGAGGTGGAGTTCTGCAATCAGTTGCCGACCCATCCTCGTCACCCTTACGCCGGTGAGTTGGTGTTTACCGCGTTCTCCGGCTCGCATCAGGACGCGATCAAGAAAGGCTTTGCGGCGCGCCAGGCCAATCCGCAGGGCATGTGGGAAGTGCCGTATCTGCCTATCGATCCTGCCGATATGGGCCGTAGCTATGAAGCGGTGATTCGCGTGAACAGCCAGTCGGGCAAGGGGGGCGTGGCCTATCTGTTGGAGCAGCACGGCATTGTGATGCCGCGTCGCTTGCAGATGGAGTTCAGCAGCCTGGTACAACAGGAAGCCGATGGCTCCGGCCAGGAAATCAGTGGCGAGATGATCCTTGCCTGCTTCACCCGGCATTACCTGGAGCAGGGCAAGCCTTACGCGTTACGAGCCCCCAAACTGGTGAGCGAGGGCGATGTGACTTACCTGGAGGCCACCCTTGAACAAGGTACACAGCGTATCGACTTGAGTGGCGAGGGCAACGGCCCGCTTGCGGCGCTGGTCGATGCGTTTGCCCAGCGTGGCATTCATTTTGATATCGCCGATTACCACGAACATGCCACCCGTGACGGTGCCCAGGCTGAGGCGTTGGCCTATGTGGAAATTCGCGTGGGCAACCAGTTGCTGTTCGGCGCCGCTCGCGATGGCAGTAGCCTGCTCGCTTCCCTCGAAGCGGTCACCAGTGCGGTCAATCGTGCATCGCGCCTGGGCCTGCTCAGCGTGGTGAATGCTGCGGTGCCGTCCTGAGATGAACGCGCATACCGCATTGGCGGCACTTGCCGGTAATTATGGCCACGGTGACATCGTGGCCTCGCATCGACATGACGAAGGCCAACTGGTCTACGCCATCAACGGCGTGATGCTTGTGTCGGTGGAGGAGACCACTTGGGTGGTACCTTCCGGGCATGCCCTGTGGGTGCCTTCAGGTTTGGAACATCAGATCCGCATGACCGGCGAAGTGCGCATGCGCACTTTGTTGATCTCACCGGGAGCGCACCGTCGTTTGACGGAGGAGTGCGAGGTCATCAGGGTTTCACCCTTGCTGCGCGAGCTGATTGTGGCCGCCGGCGATGAGCCTGACAGCCACCCGGCGTCGTTGCGTCATGTACAGATTGTCGAGCTGATTTTCTCGGAACTTGACCGTGCGCAAAGGGTGCTGGCTCACGTGCCGATACCGGACGAGCCGAGGCTCAAGTCACTGTGTGCGGACTTTATCGACAACCCTTCTCAGGAGTCGAAACTGGAGAGTTGGGCGGTGCAACTCAATATGAGTTCACGCACCTTGGCTCGGCTGTTCCAGAAAGAGTTGGGCATGAGTTATGGCGAGTGGCGCAAGCGCACGCGGCTGCTGCTCAGCATGCAGCGGCTGGCCAGTGGTGCCTCCATCCTTGAAGTGGCATTGGAGCATGGTTATCAGAGTCCGAGTGCATTTACCGCGATGTTCAAACGCACCATGGGCTACACCCCGAGTAACTGTCGCTTGGTCTGAATCTGACTGGCGATAGCACCACCTCCTTTTGAACATGGCCCCGCCTCCAGGCAGGGCCATGTTTACCTGTGCCTGGTGTATGGAGCCTGCGGCGCAGAGGGCGCGCCGGCACATTGTCCCAATCGAAACGATGGTTGTCTGGAACTCGGGAGATGCGCAAGCGGTTGCTCTCTTACCCTGCGTCTCTACTTGGCATTCTGGATTTCTTCGATGGGTTCGCCTTCTCTTTTCCCACGGCATTGCCGTCTTTCGCTGCTTGGCATGGCGGTGGCGTTGTTGGCGGGTTGTTCGTCCTGGGTCGCCCATACACCGGCACAGCCACATCCGGAACGCATCAATGCCCTGAGCCACCTGCCCCAAGGTGTCTCGGACCAAGCGTTACCTGAGCGCTGGTGGCAGTTGTATAACGATCCGCAACTCGATGCGCTGGTGCAACAGGCGTTGCTGCACAACCGCGACCTGGCGGCGGCCCAGGCCCATGTGCAAGCGATGCTGGCCGGGATCCAGCAGGCCGATGCCGAGCGCTGGCCGTCCACCCAGGCGTCGCTGGGGGCCGCTTATGGCAAGACGGCCGATGACCAGACGCTGGCCAAGGCCACCGATAGCCATGCGCCGTCAGAGTGGGCATTCAACCCAGGCTTCGAGCTGGCTTATCAAGTGGATGTGTGGGGCCAGGTTCAGCGCACCATTGAACGTGCCCAAGTGCAAACCGCAGCGGCGCAGGATGCCGAGGACTTGCTGCGCATCACGGTCGTGGCGCAAACCACTCGCGCCTATGTGAATGCCTGCGCCCTGGGGGCGCGTGCCAAGGTACAGCGCCATTCGTTGGACGTGGTCGGGCATAGCCTGGCGTTGACCGATCGCCAGCGCCAGGCCGGTGTGGTGACAGACCTTGAATACAGCCGCATGCAAGCCCTGCAAGGCGAAACCCAGGCGTTGCTGCCGATGTTGGAGGCGCGTCGACAAGCCGCGCTCTACGAATTGGCCATGCTGACCGGCGTCGCTGAACTGGACCATGGCTCTGGCGCCGCAACGTGTGAAGTGGTGCCCCAACTCAATGCCGAGTTGCCGGTGGGTGATGGCTGGCAACTATTGGCGCGCCGCCCCGACATACGTCAGGCCGAGCGCGCGTTGCAGGCGGCCACGCTGCAAGTGGATATCGTCCAGGCCGACCTGTACCCCAAGGTGACCTTCGGCGCTTCAGTGTCCTCCTCGGCCAACAAACCCCATGAGCTGGGGGACAGCAGTGCGGTGATGTTCGGCATCGGCCCACTGATTACCTGGCAGTTCCCTAATTGGCAGGCCAACCGCGCGCGGGTCAAGCAGGCACGGGCACTCGAGCAGGTGGAGGTCGCGCAGTTCGAGGCCAGCGTCCTCAAGGCCCTCAAGGAGGTGCGCCAGGCCCTGGCGTTGTACGACGGCGAACGGCAGCGCCACGCGGCCTTGAGCCGGGCGCTGGACAGCAGCCGCCAAGCCTACAAGTTGGCCCAATTCAACTACGACGCCGGTTCTATCGACTTTCTCGACGTGCTGGACAGTGAGCGTGAACTGATCCGCTTGCAGGCCACGCGCGCCGACGCCGATGGCCAGTTACTGCAACGCCAGATCGGCCTATTCCGTGCCCTTGGTGGCGGTTGGCAGTCCGGCGCCGTCGATACCCCGGCCGCTGCGCCCACCCACGCGTCTATCCCTTCTTCCGGTACCCAGCCATGAATATCGCCGTTGATGAAAAAACTGCTGTCCAGGACGAGCAGGAGAATGTGCTCGAGCAACTTATGCATGCGCGTAAGCAACGGCGCAAAAGAAACCTGATCCTGCTGGGCGGCGCCGGGTTGTTGATCGCGGCGGTGGTGTTCGGCGTGTACTGGATGACCGTCGGCCGCTATCTGGAGCAGACCGATGATGCGTATGTGCGGGCCGACTGGATCCCCATCAGCCCGAAAGTCTCAGGCTACGTGGCCGAGGTGATGGTAGAGGATGATCAGCCGGTCAAGGCAGGGGATGTGCTGGTACGCATCGAGGACCGTGACTACCAGGCCCGTTTGGCACAAGCCCGCGCAGAACTGGCCGAGACCCAGGCCTCGGTGGCAGCGCAAGAGGCCAACTTGACAGTCACTGACAGCCTGATCGCCCAGCAAAAGGCCGGGGTTGCCCAGGCTGAGGCCCATGCTCGCAGTGTGGCCGCTGAGTTACGCCGCGCAAGCCTTGACCAGCGTCGCTACGAAGGCTTGGTGCGCGAACATGCTGCCAGCACGCAGCGTCTGGAAACGGCCGCCGCCAGTTACACCCAGGCCAATGCTGCGGTGGAAATTGCCAAGGCGATGCAACGCCAGCAGGAAACCCGCTTGACCGTGGCCACCACCCGCCGTCAACTGGCCCAGGCTTCGCTCCAGCAGCAGATAGCCCGGCGCAGCCAGGCCGAGGCGCAGTTGAACCTGGCGACGCATGCGTTGGAGGACACCTTGATCCGCTCACCCATCGACGGCGTGGTGGGGCAGCGCAAAGTCCGTACCCGCCAATACGTCGCGCCAGGGTTGCCACTGCTGGCGGTGGTGCCTTTGCAGCAGGCTTACGTCGTGGCCAACTACAAAGAAACTCAATTGCGCGATATGCGTGCCGGCCAACCGGTGGATATCAGCGTCGACAGTTATTCGGGGCGCAAGCTCAAAGGCCATGTGGTGAGCTTCTCGCCAGGCTCCGGGGCGGTGTTCGCACTGTTGCCGTCGGACAACGCTACCGGCAACTTCACCAAGATCGTGCAACGCTTTCCAGTCAAGATCGTCATTGATGAGCATGACGAAGGCGGGCCCATCCTGCCGGGCATGTCGGTGATCACCACGGTGGACACCCGCCCAGCTGAGCAGGGCGCTGCACATGACTGAAGCGGCTGAAAAGAGCGTCTCCTTTCGCGCCTGGGTGGCGGTGATCGGGGGGCTGTTCGGCTGTTTCATGGCCGGCATGAACGTGCACGTGACCAGCGCCGCGCTGCCGGAGATCGAAGGCTCCCTGGGCGCGACGTTCGAGGAAGGCTCGTGGATTTCCACCGCCTACCTGGTCGCGGAAATCGTGATGATCCCGCTGACCGCCTGGTTGGTGCAGGTGTTCTCTCTGCGACGTGTGATGCTCGTGGGCTCGTTTGTATTTTTGGTGGCGTCCATTGCCTGCTCCTGGGCGCCCAACCTGGAAGTGATGATCATCATTCGGGTAATCCAGGGCGCTGCCGGCGCAGTGCTGATTCCCTTGTCATTCCAGCTGATCATCACTGAACTGCCGCCCAGCAAGATCGCGATGGGCATGGCGCTGTTCGCGTTGTCCAACAGCGTCGCCCAGGCCGCCGGGCCGTCCATTGGCGGCTGGCTGACCGATGCCTATTCCTGGCGCTGGATCTTCTACCTGCAACTGGCCCCCGGCATTCTCTTGCTGTTGGCGGTGGCATGGTCGATCGATGCCAAGCCCATGCAGTTGAGCCTGCTCAAGCGCGGCGACTGGGGCGGGATCATCGCCATGATCGTCGGCCTGGGTGGCTTGCAGATCGTGCTGGAAGAAGGTGGCCGCAAGGACTGGTTCGGCTCCGATTTCATTGTATGGATGTCACTGATTGCCGGCGTTGCCTTGGTGTACTTCGTGCTGTCGCAGTTGTATGGCAGTCGCTCCTTCATCAACCTGCGCCTGCTCAAGAGCTACAACTTCGGCGTGGCCAGCGCAGCGATGTTCATCTTTGGCGCGGCCACCTTCGGCCTGGTGTTCCTGGTGCCCAATTACCTGTCTCAGTTGCAGGGCTACAACGCCCGGGAGATTGGCATCAGCCTGATCGCCTACGGCATGGTGCAACTGGTACTGGCGCCGTTCATGCCGCGCCTGATGAAGTGGCTCAACCCGAAACTGATGGTTGCCAGTGGCTTTTTCATCATGGCCCTGGGGTGCTATCTCGGCGCGCACCTGGACGTGGACAGCGCCGCCAACGTGATTATTCCGTCCACCGTGGTACGGGGCATCGGGCAGCCGCTGATCATGGTGGCGCTTTCCGTGCTGGCGGTGTCTGGCCTGGCCAAAGATGAAGCCGGCTCGGCCTCGGCCTTGTTTTCCATGCTGCGTAACTTGGGTGGTGCCGTGGGCACGGCGGGCCTGACGCAGATCGTGGCCATGCGCGAGCGCTTTCACTCTGAGCGGGTAGGGGAGTCGATCACCCTGTTTTCCCCGGCCTTTCAGGAGCGCCTGCGCGCCAGCATGGCCGACAGCGAGGCTTTTATCTTCAACCAGCTATTACCCGCTCAACAGCAGGTCCTTGAGGGCTTGATCCACACCGTGCGTCGTGAGGCGTACCTGATGGCCTACAGCGATGCGTTCTATGTGTCCTGTATTGCTTTGATCTTGTGCGGGGTCGCGGCCCTGGCATTGCGCCAATCAGCAAAGAACTGAACTCATTACTGCCCGCAGGTAATACGCGGGCGCTTATCAGCGGTAAGAGGGAACTTGAATGGTAAAAAGGCGAATGGCCGCGTTCATAGACTAGTTAATTGCTAACTTAGCAATTCCATACAGTTTGTTTGCACTCCCTTGAGGGGTGTTAGCCAACTATTGCCTGGCGAAGTTGATTTTATTAACTTCGGTCGGGCTTCTGTTTTTGTGGGTTTTACAACTTGGAAATAAATTGTATTAATTTTCCAAAAAACACTTGCTGATCATCATGAACTTCCTCTAAGTTTCGTCTTGCTTCGACGGCTGACCTTCGGGTCACGGAAGCATAACCGTACAACTTAATTGAATAAGACTCTAGCACTGGCCAAGAACGGCGAGGCAGGCCTGCTTATGCCTGAAAAAAGGTAAGCGGGTATCTCTCGAGTGGTCAGCGTTAACTAAAGCCTGATAAGGAGCGCAACATGGAAGATAAAAAGACGCTGTTGAACGCCAAGAAAGTATAGCTGGGCAATCATCGGATCTTTGCTGAAATCAATTCGCTGCCGGTCCTGCGCGCCTTTATGGAAACCCATGTGTTTGCGGTGTGGGATTTCATGTCCCTGGCCAAGCGCCTGCAACAGGACCTCACCTGTACTCGCCTGCCTTGGCTGCCTCCCGTGGACCCGGCGGCCGCGCACCTGATCAACGAAATCATCCTGGGCGAAGAGTCCGACCAGAACTTGCAAGGCGGTCACTACAGCCACTTCGAACTCTACCTGCATGCCATGCGCGAAGTCGGCGCCAGCACCGACAAGATCGAACACTTTGTCAAACTGATGCGCGAAGGCGTCGATCTGAAAACGGCCTTGAGCCGTTGCGGTGCAGGCCTGGCAGCGTCGGCTTTCGTCACTGACACCATCGAAACCGCCATCAACGCTTCCACCCACAGTGTGGCTGCTGCGTTTTTGCATGGCCGTGAAAGTGTCATCCCGCAGATGTTCCAGCGCATTCTGGACGATTGGGATATCACCGCAGACGACGCGCCAACCTTTCGCTATTACCTGCAGCGCCACATCGAAGTCGACTCGGAAGACCACGGCCCGGCGGCAGAAAGCCTGTTGGCGCGCCTGGTCAATGGCGATGCGCAGCGTCAGGAAGAGGTCTACGTATCGGCTATCGCGGCGGTACAAAGCCGCCTGGCGTTGTGGGACAACCTGCGCGTGGCCATGGGCGAAACGGTCAGTGAGTGCGTGGCATGAACTTCGAAGTGATCGAGGCCGACCAGGCCCAATGGTTTGAGGTGACCTCTGAACGCGGTATCACGCTGACCGTCTTCAAAGACACATTGGACCCTGTTACGAAAACTGGAGTGCGTACACGTCTGGTACGTTTTCACCCTGGGGGCGGCACCCGTGAAATCTATACCCATGATTATCACGAAGAAGTGTATTTGATTGAAGGCGACCAGACAGAGCAGGCCAGTGAGGGGCGCCCGGAGAAAACTTACCGCGACGGTAGTTACTTCTTCAGGGCCGCACACACGGAGCACGGGCCGTTTAATTCGAAAGACGGATGCCTGTTGTTTGAAGTGCACTACTACTGAGTATCATGAATAAAGGAAGTAGTCATGAGAGCTGAAGCATATCAATCGTTTTCCGAGTCGTGGGAGGAAAGGGCGACCATTCGGACGCGCCCGAGACGACGCTTGGAAGATGACGAAAAGTTAATATTTCCGGCCAGTCGTCAACCATTGGTCATGAGCGCAACCTTTATGCAGGAGTGTAGTCACTTACAGCATTTTGTTCTCGTTCAGAGCTTGTATAAGTTCATTAATGATGTGGTGATTTTCGAAACCGAAATTGTCGACAAGACCGCCAGGAGCATTGCGAAAGATAACTTCGCTATCCGCTTTCCGTTTGCGTGCCGTTACGACGCGATGACCGTGGTCGTCGATGAGGACTATCACGCGCTAGTGGCGATGGACTACATGCAACAGACCATCGAGTTGACGGGCATCGAACCCATCACCTTGCCAGCGGAAATCGAGCTCAGCCGTTCTATCCCCAAGGCATTGGCCATGGCGCCCGCGCACCTCAAGGCTGCTGTCGAGCTGATCTGCGTGGCCATTGCGGAAAACACCCTGACCAACGATGTTGCCGCGTTTGCCCGCGACGACTCGGTCAAGGCATCGGTCAAGGGGTTGATGGCCGACCACTTGGCGGATGAGGGTCGACATTCGGGCTTTTGGGCCAAGTTGACGCGCATTTACTGGAATACCGCGAGCGAAGAGGACAAACGTGTGCTGGCCTCGATCATGCCGGTGTTCTTGGGTGAGTACCTGACCAACGAGATCCAGCAGGGGTTTGATTTCGCGCTGATCGAGCAACTGCCGGTGAACCCCAGCGTCAAGGCGGCGTTGCGTGAAGAGGTCGAAGGCATGAGTTTTCCGATCACGCCGTCTCACCCGCTGGTAGGCAACATCGTCCGATTCTTCAAACACAGCGGCCTGCTCGACGCTCCCTGCATGCAGGAAGCGCTCGCCGATTATCTGCGCTAGAGGACAACTTCGATGAGACATCTTGATATCGTTTTGTGCGGGCGCAGCCATGCGCTCGCCTGCCTTACGCAAGAGTTGGAACAGATGGGGCACACCGCCCGCTTGTTGACCAGCGATAACGCCATTGAGCTTTGCCAGTTATCGGCGCCGGACGTGCTGATAGACGACGCCAGCACGGCGCAACTCCCGCACTATCCGTCGTGTCATCGCCTATCTTTGCGGGCGCAGGCTGACGATGACAGTGATGTTCTCGCGCCACTGCGGGTGGACTGCCTGTGGCGTCCTGGCGATGGCGACTGGATGCTGCTGGGGCGTCGTGAAGTCAGCGCCTCCCTCGCCGGCAACGGTGCCGACCGGGCACGTGAAGCGATAGCGCAAGTGGTAGAGATGGCCAGTGTGCACATCGGGCGTTTCTCACGCAGTGCTGACTATCTTGAGGCGCCCCGTGAGCCGGTGCAGGCGATTGATCGCTTGTCGAGCCTGACCCTGTTGGATGGCCTGGCCTGGCGTCATCGCCACAATGCGAGCGCTAATACCGGCATTCTGGAGGAGGCCAGGCGCCCCTTTGTGCAGCGCTTGGCCGATAGCCTGTTGGCCAACGCCGAGCGCAACGCCCTGAAAGTGCAAGGGCGGGGTATGTCCTATGCGCAACTGCACGCTTATAGCGTTGCGATCCAGGAACGCTTGCAACCCTTGCTTGAAACCTCGACCCCAGGGTTGACGGTGGTCGGCATCTCGTTGCCCAAAGGCACTGCGCTCTATGCAGCGATCCTGGCGGTGATTGGTTGCGGTGCGGTGTACCTGCCGTTGGACCCGAACCATCCTGTCGAACGCCGTGCGGCCATCCTCAAGCATGCCGGTGCCAGCCTGCTGATCCAGGACACCGAGGCAGACAACCCGCTACCGGGCCTGGCTACCCTGGATATTGGCCATCTGGACTTCTTCCACCACGGCGCCAAGGGCTACAGCCGTGTCGCCCTGGCCCCGGATCAGAGCCTGTTGCGCGTAGCGCTGGACGGTTCGGCACCCTGCGTGGCGATCTACACGTCCGGTACCACCGGCCAACCCAAAGGCGTGTTGCTCACAGTCGACAACTTGAGCCACTTCTGTGCGTGGTATGCCCGTTATGTGGAACTGGACCGCCATAGCCGTGCCCTGCAGTTCTCGACCATCAATTTCGATGCATCGCTGCTGGATATCTTCCCGACGCTGATCCAGGGTGGCGAGTTGATCGTGCCCACCGAAGACCAACGCCGCGACCCGGTGGCGCTTGCTGAATTGATCCAACAGGAGCAGGTCACCCACGCCTTTTTGCCGCCGGCTTTGCTCAGCATCATCCAGCTTGAATCGCTGTACGGCATTCAGCACTTGGTGACGGGCGGCGATGTGTGCGAACCCCACGTGATCGAACAACTGGTTGGCCATTGTGCACTGCACAACATCTATGGCCCCACCGAGACCACGGTGCTCGCCACCTGCCGTACCTTCCAACGGGGGGACAACAATCGCAACCTGGGCGTACCGATTGCCAATACCGCGATTTACCTGCTGGATGAGCACGGCCAACCGGTAGGCGAAAATGACAGCGGTGAAATCCACATCGCCGGGCCAGGGGTGGGCGCCGGTTACCTGGGCGCCTTGCAAATGACGGCCGAACGCTATCGGCTGCACGAGTTGCCCGATGGCCAGTGGGTGCGCCTCTACCGTACCGGTGACCTGGCGCGTTGGACCGAGGAGGGCATCCAGATCATCGGGCGCCTGGATAACCAGGTGAAGATCCGCGGTTTTCGGGTGGAGCCGGAAGAGATCGAACACCTGCTGCAATCGAGCCAGTTGTTCCGGCAACTGGCGGTGGTCATCGATCACCAGCGCCGCATCCTGACGTTTTTCTCCCAGCCTCAAGAGGGCGAGGGCCAGGCGGCCAGTGAGCAGTTGCAGGCCTATGCGCTCAAGCATTTGCCCGACTACATGCGCCCCAGCGCCTATTGCCTGCTGGACCGGTTGCCGGCCACGGCCAATGGCAAGGTCGACCGCAGGGCCCTGAGAGACCTGCCGGTCAACTACAAGACGCAAGGGCCGCGCCTGGCTCCCCAGAACGCCACCCAGGCGCAGTTGCTGGAGCTGTGGTCCAGGCTGCTCGACTTGCCTGGGCCGGACATTTCCGTAGATGACAGTTTCTTCAATCTGGGTGGCCATTCGATCCTGTTGTCGCAGATGCTCATGGGGATTCGCGAGGCGTTCGGCAAAGGAGTCTCGATCAACCGTTTTATTGAGCAACCCACCTTGGTCAACCTCGCCAACCTGATCGAGCAGGACGTCGAGGCCACTGCTACGGTCAGTCCGCAGGCGCTGCAAGACGCCATGATCCGGCCTGAGCTGGAGGTACTGCCCATCAGTCGATTGGGCAACGTACATAAAGTCATCGTGACCGGTTCCAACGGGTTCCTGGGTGTGCATATCGTCGAGGCCCTGCTGGAACTGGGCAGCACCGAAGTGGCGTGCCTGGTGCGCGAGTCCGGCGGCATGAGCGCGCAAGAGCGCTTCGAGGATGCGCTGATCCAGAACCGCCTCGAACATCTGGACCTGAGCCGGGTCAAGGTCCTGGCGGCGGATATCAGCAAGCCGCGCCTGGGGTTGTCCGAGCAGGACTATGAATGGCTGGATCGTGAATACGGCGTGTTGATCTACAACGCGGCCAACGTCAACCACGTGCTCGACTACGAGTCGCTGGTCAAGGACAACGTCACGCCGGTGCTGGAATGCCTGCAATTGTGTGAAGGGCGCAGCAAGAAAATTTTCAACTTCATTTCCACCCTGTCGGCCTCCAGCACGGTGGACGAGCAGGGCCGGGTATTGGAAGAACCGCCTGCCTTCACGCCGCCCATCTACATCCGCAATGGTTACAACCTCTCCAAATGGGTGGCTGAGCGCATCTTGTGGAACGCCAGTGAGTCGGGGGTGTGGGTCAATCTCTATCGCCCTGGAAACATCGCGTTCAATACGCGAACCGGTGTGTGCCAGCCTCATCAGAACCGTTTGATGCTGATGCTCAAAGGCTCCTTGCAGCTTAAGCAAGTGCCCGAACTGGCGCTCAACTTCGACCTGATGCCGGTGGACTTCCTCGCACGCTTCATTGCGTTTCACGCCAGCCGTCATAACCGCACCAAAGCGGTGTTCAACTTGCACAACCCGCTGCCTTTGACATGGGCTCACTATCTGGAGGCGTTCCGCGCGGCCGGTCACGATTTCCAGATGGTCCCGGTGACACAATGGCAGCAACGCCTGTCGGCCATCGACAGTGATAACGCGTTGTTCGGCGTGGTCGGTTTTTACCTCAATGGGTTTGAAGAAGACATTGGCGATATCTCGATGATCGAGTACCGCAATGCACTCTCAGGCATCCAGAGCATGGGCGAAGACTACCCAGCCAAGAACAGTGAGTTGCTGCAAAAAGGCTGTGACTACCTCAAGCAAATCGATTTCATCTGAGCAAAAAAAAGGAGCTTACCCATGCAACATTTTGAACCCGATACCCTGGTCCGTAATCCAGTCGGCAACCCTGTCGTCGCCAGCGTCAGCGTGAATGGCGATGCTCGCAGTGTGTGGAATGTCGTCGGAGATTTCGCCGGTTTCGCGAAGTTTATTCCGGCCTTGTCCCATATCGAGATGACGGGCGAGGGCGTGCGCTCGGTACGCAAGAAGCTGTTCAAGGACGGCAATGTCGTGATTGAGCAACTCAACAGCCATGACGATCAAGCCATGACCATGACCTGGTCGCTGATCTACACCTCGCTGAACATCGGTAACCTGTGGGCGCTGATGGAGGTGGTGCCACAAGGCCCGAACCAGAGCCTGGCGACCTGGACCATCATTGGCCAGCCCTACACGGGCGGCAAGGAAGACGTACCGGCGTTCGAAGCTTTCCTGCAAGGCTTTGCCGATGACGCGATGAAGAACGTACAGGCGCTCTTCAACTGACATAGGAAGAGCAGGCAGTGGCTGATTCCGTGGCGAGGGAGCTTGCTCCCGTTGGGGCGCGAAGCGACCCTGAGAATAGGACTGCTGCGCAGTCCAGCGGGAGCAAGCTCCCTCGCCACAGAAGCGTTCTGCTGTTTTAAGCGTTAGTTGATGGCCTGATCAATCCCCGCCTGCAAGGCCTGGCTTTCACTGTGCCCACCCGCTCGCAGCGGGCCCAGGTTGAAGGCTTGGTCATTGCGTGTGGCGTCGTCGTGTTTCTGGGTCAGTTCGTCCTTGGCACCCAGGGCCAGGTTGACCGGTGACTTCGAAACGTTCAGCCCGACATCGGCGCGGTAGTCGCTGCCGGCCAGTGTGGTTGCCGTCACCTTGGAGCCACCCAGCTCAAC
This sequence comes from Pseudomonas sp. J380, assembly GCF_009827115.1. Lineage (NCBI taxonomy): Bacteria > Pseudomonadati > Pseudomonadota > Gammaproteobacteria > Pseudomonadales > Pseudomonadaceae > Pseudomonas > Pseudomonas sp. J380. Next base: position 5,530,008 of record NZ_CP043060.1, read on the forward strand.
CTTGCCATTGGGCGCACTGATCCTCGCGCCCGTAAGCTGGGTATCACCCTTGACCTGCAGGTTGACGCCGTGGCTCGCGCGAATGCCTGACGCCTGGGTGACGCTGTCCTTGGCCACATGGCTGACATCCAGATACAGAGTCGGGGTGTAGCTGGTGTTGCCGCTCTTGTCGCCGAACAACACGCTTTCGGCGGTATTGGCCACCTTGCTGCCGGTGGTGTCTTTGCCACTGACGGTGTAGCTGTCGCTGGTTTTTGGCCAGACCTTATCCTTGAAGCCAGACAAGCGCGTGCCCAGGGCATCGGTCTTGTCTGCCAGGTATGCCTTGGCCTTGTCCACGCGGGTACCGAAGGCGCCACGGGGTTCCGGGTTCACATCGTAGCTGCCACTGCGAGTGAGTTTTTCGCCCAAGCGTTCCTTGGCATTGACCACGCTGTTGACCACGCTGTCCTTGGCCGAAGCCAGGTGCCCGGTGCCTTTGTCGACGACGTTCTCCAGCTTGTCGCGATGCTTGTCGAACGCGCCTTCAGCCTTGGCTTGTACCTTGTCCTTCAGTGGGCCGCTGGCTTTGGCCAGTTTATCCACCACCCCCGGCTGGTTTTTTTCGACATCCAGCCTGGCGTCGACATTCACCTGAGTGCTGTTGACCTGGTCCTTGCGGCTTTCGACGACGAGGTCGCCGCCCACCGTGCCATGTACCTTGTTGGCGTCGATACGCGCTCCGGCCAGATGGGTATCGCCGGCACTGTTGAGGGTGACGTCACCCGCTGTGATCAGGCTGTTGTGCTGGGTGGTACCTTGCAAGTGATCCACATCGACCTTGGCCCGCGCATTGATGCCGCGCTGGGTCTTGGGTGTCTCATGTTCACCGGCGTCGGCCAAGGTGGTTTTGCCGACGCTGCCCCCTGCGCCCAGGGTGACGCCCCAGTTGCCACGGGCCTGGTTCGATTGCGCAGACTCTTGCAGGATGCCTCCGTTTTGCGCATCCAGGCTAATGCTGGCTGCGCTGACCTGAGTGCCCTGCAAGTGGATGGCATCGGTTGCATCAGCGCCGCTGGCGAGGCTGACCTTGCCGCTGCTGTGCAACTGCCCGACGACGGCGCTCTGGTCGTTTTCCGCTACTTTGCCAATGTTGAAGTTGGCGCTGAGGCTGCCGGTCTTGCTGCTGCTTTCGGCGCTGCTGGTCTTGCCGGCACCGAGGGTCAGGCCACCGCCCAGGTTACTGCCGTTGCTGACGTGGCTATCGGTGGCGGCTTGCAGGTTTAGCTTGCCGCCGGCATTGAGGCTGATATCGCCAGCCTTCGCGCCCGTACTGCCGATCTGCGTGCCTTGCAGGGTCATGTCAGCGCCGCTGCTGAGCTTGACGGGGCCGCTGCCCTGGATGGTTGCGACCTGCGCCTGGCTGTCCTGGGTGTCCAGGCGCTTGTTATCCAACTGCACGCCGGCACCGAGGTTGACGTTGCTGCCATTGGCGCCGGGCGCGGTGCCCACCGTCAGTGAGCCGTTGCCGCGCAGCGTGCTGCTGTTTTTACTCTGGGTGTTGGTGGCCTGGTTGAGCGCCAGCTCATCGCCGGTCTTGAGGTTGACCCCGGCCTGGCCGCCGTCGAACTGGCTGCCTTCATAACGGGCATCGCCCTTGGCTTCGATGCTCACGCCTTGGCTGGCCACATAGCTGCCGACCACCGCCGTGCTGCTGGACTCGCGCACATCGCTGCTGCCGCCCAGGCCACTGCCGCGCACATTCAGGTCTTCACCGGTGGTGGTATAGACTCGCACGCCAGCCTTGGCGTCCACGCCTTGCTCGCTGCTGCTGTGGGTGTTGGCCGCTGCGGTAGCAACGTGCTCGCCCGCCTTGATGTTCAGCCCGCCCTCGGTGGCGCGGTACTGGGTGCTCTCGTCCTGCAAGGTGCTGGCCGCATTGACCTGCACTGTGGCGCCACTGAACTGGCTGACCACGGCGGTGCTGTCCTGCGTTGTGCCGGTTTTGTTCGTGTGCCCGACTTCCACATCCAGGCCGACATTGGGTTGCTCGAATGCATCCAGCAAACCGGGCTGATGGAACTTGGCCTGGGCCACGCCCTCGACGGCTTTTTCGATCGGGCGGGTAATGCCTTTGTATTCCACATTGGCGCCAACATCGGCGGTCCAGCCGTTTTCCTTGTGGGTGCTGGTCTCGGTGGAATGGGCGGCCTGGTTGTCGATCTGGCCAGCGTTGACCTGCAGCCCGGCGCCGGCCTTGGCCTGTGCACCCTCGCTGGTGAAGGTGTTGCCAGCGTTGATGGTCAGCTTGCCGGCCGCGGCCACGGTGCTGGTTTGCGCAGTGGTTTTTTCAGCGGTGTCTTGGCTGCTTTGGTGGCTGAACTGAGCGCCACTGCCTGCCCGATCAATGCCGCCGGTGTAGTAGAAACTGCCGCCGGTGGCGGTTTTGTCGACGGCTTCGGTGCGCTTGTCGTGGGCGGCCAACAGCTCGACGTTTTTGCCGCTCAGGCTCGCATCGCCTTCGGTGGCCTGGAGGTTGGACCCGGTGATGCTGACATCGCCTGCGGCGTTAACCGCCACACTGGCGCCTTTAAGGCTGGAAGCCTGTTGTTGCGTGGTGTCGGTCTGGCGGGTTTGCTGCTGGTCTTCATAACTCAGGCCCGCACGGTACTGGCGGCTGACACCCTCGGTTTCCTTGGCGTAGCCATCGAAGCCACGGCTATGGGTGCGAGTGGTGTCGTGGGTTGTGTTCTCGGCGGCAACTACCTTGATATCGCCCTTGGCATCCGCTTGCAGTTCACCCGCGGCGGACACCTGGGAGCCACTGACGGTGATGTCCTTGGCACTTTGCAGCTTGAGGTTGCTGTCCGAGCGCAGGTTGCTGGCAACCACGGTGCTGTCCTTGAGGTTCTTGCGGCTTTCGTCCTTGGAGATACCGAAGAACTTGCTGTCATTGTTGTAGCGGTTGTCGTGGGAGCTGTCCTGGACGCCGTCGATCACCAGCGAGCCTTTGTCGCTGATGACGCTGGCCTGTTTGCCGCCTCGGGCCTGGCTGCCGCTGATGCGCACGTCGTCGGCCTTGACGATCAGCTTGCCGTCGGCGTTGACCTTGCTACCAGTGTTCGACGTCTTGCCCTGGTTACCGTCGCCTTGCTTGCCGAAGAAGCTGCCACCGGTGAGGTCGCCGGAGTAGGCATTGTCGCTGCTGCTCTGGGTACGGCTGGCGCTGGCGATTTCCACGTGCCGGGCGGCCAGTTGGATATCGCCGGGGGTTTTCAGCTCGGCGCCTTGCAATTGCAGCTTCTGTTGGCTGGTCAGCTCCAGTGTCTTTCCGGCCTTGAGGCTGCTGGTGATGCTGCGTTGTTCGCTGCTGGATTTATCCCAGTTGGCTTTCCACAGGTGCTTGCGATGGTTGCCCTGGTCGCGGGTTTCATGGGTTTCGGTGGCGGCGTTAACGTGCAGGTTGGCACCGCTGTCGACGCGCAGAGTGTTGCCCGCTTCCACATGGCTGGCTTTGATCTCGGTGTTGGCACCGGAAGACAGCGCCGCATCCTGTTGCGCCACAACCTTGTTGCCGTGCTGGCGCGAGTCTTTGTCGCTGGTGGTGCGGTCGTAGGTTTCGTAGGTGAACAGGAAGTTGCTGTTGTTCCACTGTTCACGCTTTTCCTGGAGCTTGCGGCTTTCCAGGCTGCTGAGGGTCAGGTTGCGGCTGGCGTCGAGTTTGACGTTGCGCCCGCTGACGTCGGTGGCGGCCAGGTTCAGGTCCTTGGCGCTGTGCAAGTCGATATCGCCCTGGCGGCTGTGCACGCCAGCGCGAGTGGCGTCGAGGCTGTCGGCGCGCACCTGGCCGCTGATATCAAGGTCGCCGGCCGAACTGATCTTCACCCCGTCAGTGCCTTGCACCTGCACGCCGCCCACGCGTACACCGGCGCCTTCGGCGGTGCTGATGATGTTGATGCGCCCGGCCTGCATGGCGCCGAACAGGCGCGCGTCGATGCGTTGGTCCTGGGTCTTGCTGGCCGGGTCCACCTGGCGTACCTGCCCGCTGGCGAAATCGACCTGGTTGCTGCCGACGGTGAGGTTCAATTGATCGCGGGCACTGAGGCGACCTTCGCTGTCGATGCGCGGCGCGATCAGGTTGATGGACCCTTCGCGGTTGTGCAGGCCCTGGCCTTGCACTGTCAGTTGGCCGTTGGCATCGCGGGTGCTCAAGGCTTGCAGCTTGCCGTCGTTGAGTTCAGGGCGGCCCACCACCAGGTTGGCATTGGGCGTGTTGATGAAACTGCCGCCATTCACCGAAATACCGTTAGGGTTGGCCAGCACGTAATCGGCCGCCTGGCCGAAAATCTCCTGGGCGCCGTTGAGGGTCGAGGCGTTGCGGCTGATCACTTCGTTGAGGATCACGCTCGCCGCCTGGCCCTGGAACTGCGGGTTGGCCGCCAGTTGCCCGGCAAGTTGGGACTGGCCAGCTTGCAAGGCATTGTTCAACACCAGGCCCTGGCGGTCGACGTTGTAATCCAGGAACTGGTTATGGGACAGGCCACCGGCGTTCGGCGCGACGATGTTGACGATGGGTACGCCGCCCTGGTTTTGCAGCTGCGGCGTACCGCCAGGGCCTTCGACGACGGTCAAGCCTGCGGCGAGCGCGAGCTGCGGCAGCAGGAAGAGACTAGCGATGGCCCAGCGCAGTTTGCCCTGGGGTGAAAGGTGGAAGCTGTGTGAAGTAGTCGGCATAAATAATCTCGCTCTGTGTTGGCTGATCCACGACGCGCGTTGTTCGTTGCAACGCTGCTGGGGTGGTCAGGTACGGCGGTGACTCAGGCTAAAAACAGGTATTGGCTCATCGGTGCACACTCATATCTGCAAGCTAAGGCGCGTCAGCCAGACCTCCGGCTCCTGGCGAAAACCTGTGGGGGTGTTGAGGTTGCGTTGGTAGTCGATGTCGAGCTGTACGTTCTTCCAGCTCAGGTTGAGCCCCGCGCTGGCGCCGCTCAGGCGTTGGCTCTGGGCGCCGTGTTCGTGCTTGACCCAGCCGTTGTCCAGGCCCAGGCGCGGGGTGAGCTTCACCGGCAAGTCAGTGTTGAGCGGCAGGCGCAAGGTGTTGCGCCAGACCGCGCCAATGGCACCGGAACTACTGTTTTCGCGGTAGCCGCGCACGGCCGAGTCGTCGGTGATCAGCAACTGTTCGATGGCGGGCAACGCATCCGGGCTGTACTGCACCGACAACTGGCTCTGCCACTGCCATGGCTGCGCTGCCCATTGGCCGTTGCGCCATTGGGTGAGGTTGGCGCGGTACTTTTGAAACTGCGCCTTGGGCCGGTTTTTCTGCACCTGGTCGGCATCGCGATCGGCGCCGAACCAGGTCAGGCCCTGGGCGTAATTGACGTCTAGGTTCCACACCGCGCTGTTGAGCCAGAACAGGTTCATGCCCGCTTCGGCTACGGTCAGCGTGGGGCTTTGGATGTCCAGGTGTACCTTCTGTAGGTAGCTGTCGACGTCTTTGTAGGCCAGTTGCAGGTTGGCGCTGAGTTGGTGGCCCTGGTCGCGCCACAACACACGGTCGCTACGCAGGCTGACCTGATCGGTGCGGCCACTGTTGTAAAACGTGGTGCGGCTGAGTTTGAACGGCGAGCGGTATTCGGCATGGCTGGCGAACAGGCTGTAGGTCCAGTAACCGTAGGGGATCGAGTAGAACAGGCTGTGGCTGCGGCTGTAGCGCGGCCCATGGTTGAGCGTGTCGCTGAAGCTCAGGTTGAGCGAGTCGTTGATTTGCAGCGGGCTGTCCAGGCTCAAGTTGATCGCATTGCGATCACGCCCGGTGCCGGCGCTGCCGAGGTTATCCACCCCCAGGCCCAGGGCCCAGCGCGAGGCACTGCTGCGCGAGCGCAGGATGATGCGCGACGCGCCCGCGGTGCTGCCTGGGGCGATGTCGGCCGTGAGGTCCACCGAGCGCAGGCGGTTGAGCTGGTCCAGGCCCTGCTCCAGATCTCGCAGGTTCAGTGGCTTGCCGAGCATCCCGGGGAATGCCCCACCCAATGACACCGGCAGGCTCTGGTCGGCCAGTTCGATGGCCTCCAGGTAGCCTTCTTCGACGTGAATATCCAGCGGTTGCCCGGCGGCGGGCGCGCTGATCAGGTAGGGGCGGCTGGCGATATAACCGGCCTCGACATACAGCCGCGTAATCTCGGCCAGCAGGCGGTTGATCTGGGTGACGCCCATGCAAGGCGCCACGTAGGGCTCGATGTGTTTGTCCAACTCGGCACGGCTGAACAGCGTGACCCCGGCCAGGCGCGTACCGCTCAAGGGCCAGCAGCGTTCGTCCTTGGCGATGTCTGTTGGCAAGGCCGGTGTGGCCGCTGGCGTACCGAAACTGCCACGTTGCATCTGGCGTTGGCGCTGCTCCAATTGTAATTGCTGCAGGTCGCGTTGCTGTTGCTGTTGCAAGCGCAGGGCTTCCTGGCCTGGCTGCGGCGCCTCGGCGCCAGCCACGGGCAGCGCCCACAGGCAGAGCAGGGCAATGCCCAGGTTCCGGGTACAACTCAAGTGTCCGGTTGAGAGCTGATTTGGCACTCGACATCCTTAACGTAGAAATACACACGATCCACACCGCACGAGCTAAACCTTGAACTCAGCGCAGACTTGCCCCACTTGAGTGAGTGCTGAACGGTTTGTTACATCGCCGTAGGATTTATTGCACATTTTGTAAGAAAAATCGTGTGATGTAGTGCTCAAATGCACAAATTTAGTGCGCGAATGGGCGTCTCAGCCCAAAAATCCTGATTTTTCAGGAGGCGGGAGGGGGCGGCGCGGTTTTGATTGTTGTCTGGGCTTCACCTAATCGGCGTGCCGCGGCGAGGAACTGAGTACCTTGCCCGGTTGCCAGATTAGGCTTTTGAATCCATTGGATATTCTGTAGCCTTGCGCAGCTTTAAGCTGTACCCGTGCTTGATGAACAAAAACACTTCGTCCGGCGGCGCCCGAAGGGCTCCTGAGCCGGTGGTACACTCGACTTTCGCGCTACTGCGCCTGCAGGTCTTGCGAACATGACGCACATTTCCGAACGCCTACTGGTTCAAGCTCACCTCGACGCCAAGCAGCCCAAGGTTCTCAGCGCTGCCGAAGAGGCGAGCCTGCGAACCGCCATTGCCGCCGAGCTCAAGGCTCAGGACGCGGTGCTGGTTGCCCACTTTTATTGCGACCCGGTGATTCAGGCCCTGGCCGAAGAAACCGGTGGTTGTGTTTCCGATTCCCTGGAGATGGCGCGCTTCGGCGCCGCTCACCCGGCCAAAACCGTACTGGTGGCTGGCGTGCGCTTCATGGGCGAGACCGCCAAGATCCTTACGCCTGAAAAACGCATCCTGATGCCTACCCTGGAAGCCACGTGCTCCCTGGACCTGGGTTGCCCGGTGGATGAGTTTTCCGCGTTCTGCGATCAGCACCCCGAGCGCACCGTGGTGGTCTATGCCAACACCTCGGCGGCGGTCAAAGCTCGGGCGGATTGGGTGGTGACTTCCAGCTGCGCGCTGGAAATTGTCGAAAGCCTGATGGACAACGGCGAGACCATTATCTGGGGTCCGGACAAACACCTGGGCACCTACATCCAGCGCCAGACTGGTGCCGATATGCTGCTGTGGGACGGTGCCTGCATCGTCCACGAAGAATTCAAGTCCAAGCAGCTCGAAGACATGAAGGCGCTGTACCCGGATGCGGCAATCCTGGTGCACCCGGAGTCACCGACTTCGGTGATCGAATTGGCTGACGCGGTGGGTTCCACCAGCCAACTGATCGCTGCGGCGCAACGCTTGCCGAACAAGACCTTTATCGTCGCGACCGACCGCGGCATCTTCTACAAGATGCAGCAGTTGTGCCCGGACAAAGTCTTTGTCGAAGCGCCTACCGCCGGTAACGGTGCAGCCTGTCGCAGTTGCGCGCACTGCCCGTGGATGGCAATGAACACACTGGAGCGTACGTTGCAGTGTTTGCGTGAGGGCAGTAATGAGATCTTCGTGGAACCGGCGGTGATTCCGCAGGCGGTACGACCGCTCAAGCGCATGCTCGACTTTACCCAGGCAGCACGATTGAAACTGGCCGGCAACGCCTGAACACAAATCAAAATGTGGGAGCAGGCAAGCCAGCTCCCACAGTTGATCTGTGATGCGCTTGAGTTACTTCTTTTGCTTCGGGATCCGCACCAACTGCGTATCCGAATAGATGTCATGCCAGCTGCGTTTGTGTTTATCGAACAACGACCAGATAAATCCCAACCCCACGCACAGCCATGACGCAATCGACACCACAAAACGCAGCAGTGCCTGCCACAGGCTGATCCGCGACCCGTCGGCGTTTTGCACGCGCACGCCCCACACCTGCATGCCCAGGGTTTGCCCCGAATGAGTCCAGAACTTGGCGAAGAACCCGAAGAGCACGAACAGCAGGATCGTGGACAGCAACGGGTCACCGTCCAGCGCGCCGGATTCGGTGAGCGTGCGCATCTTCGCTTCGCCCACGAAGGCGATCCACACCAGCTTGTAGATAAATGCGGTGACGATCAGCAGTGCGGTACATAAAAGAAAGTCGTAGAACATCGCTGCCAGGCGGCGGCCCAGGCCAACGGCGGGGAATTCGCCCTGGGGGCTCAACAGGGGTTTGGACATGGCAGGGCTCTCTGGAGAAAGCACGCAGTTTACGCAATGGCGCCCATAAAAAAGCCCCTGATGTCATATCAGGGGCTTTTTGTCGCAGGTAAGGATCAGGCTTCTGCGTGGACTTCGTCAGCCTGCATGCCTTTCTGGCCCTGCACAGCGACGAAAGTCACTTTCTGGCCTTCCTTCAGGCTCTTGAAGCCATTGCCCTGAATAGCGCGGAAATGCACGAACAGATCCGGGCCGCTTTCAGGAGTGATAAAACCAAAGCCTTTTTCGTCGTTGAACCACTTGACGGTACCGCTCTGACGCTCAGCCATTTTCTTCTTTCCTTTGACGCTAAAAATTAATGACAGCCCCTTTCAAACGAAAGAGTACTGGGCTGGGTTGCAGGAAAGTAAGAGACGTCGAACGGGTTGTAGCAACTACTTGAGCTACTGCCCAGGTCCAGGTTCCAAGCGACCCATGCAAACACAGTGGGCAAACTCTACGCCAACTAATATGAAAAAAACAAGCCCTTGTGCAGGCCCTGATTTTACTGGGGCTCATGACACTTTGTTGAATGTTCTGATACTGGCTTATTCGATAGAGTTATTCACTTGTTATAGGGCGTCAGCTATAAAAAGCCTATCGTGAATGCACTGTTTTATGGCGGTTGCGTTACAGTTTAGTGCACATTAACGCAACCGCGTTACTTATAGAAACAGTCAATCAGCCACGGTAGTAACGTTGCGGAACAAATGGCATTTTACTTACACGCAGTGGCACCTTTTTCCCACGTACCATTGCGCAAACTTCGGTATCCAGTGCGACAAATGCGCTGTCCAGGTAACCCATTGCCAGAGGGCCGCCCAAGGTTGGACCAAAGCCCCCGCTGCAGACGCTGCCGATAACCGTACCTTGTGCATCGACAATTTCAGCGCCTTCACGCACCGGGGTACGCTCCTGCGGCAGCAGGCCTACGCGTTTGCGCGCCACACCGGTTTGCTGCTGAGTGAAGATGCGGTCGGCGCCAGGGAAGCCGCCGGCCCGTGCGCCATCGGCACGCCGAGCCTTGGAAATCGCCCACAGCAGGCTGGCTTCGATTGGCGTGGTGTCGGTGTTCATGTCGTGGCCGTACAAACACAAGCCGGCTTCCAGGCGTAGCGAATCGCGAGCGCCCAGGCCGATCGCCTGCACTTCGGTTTCGGCCAGCAGGCTGCGGGCCAGGCTCTCGGCATTGGCGGCCGGCACGGAGATTTCAAAACCGTCTTCACCGGTGTAGCCGGAGCGGCTGACGTAGCAGTCCACGCCCAGCAAACGCAGGGTGGCGAATTGCATGAAGGTCATCTGAGTGACTTCAGGGGCCAGGCGCGCCAATACTTTCACTGCCGCAGGGCCTTGCAGGGCCAGCAGGGCGCGTTCTTCGAACAGCGGTTCGATGGTGCATTGGTCGCCGATATGTGTACGCAGGTGCGCCAGGTCCTGGTCCTTGCAGGCGGCGTTGACCACCAGGAACAATTCGTCGTTGCCCAGGTTGGCGACCATCAGGTCGTCGAGGATGCCGCCTTGCTCATTGGTGAACATCGCATAGCGCTGCATGCCTACTGGCAGGTCGATGATATCGACGGGCACCAGGGTCTCCAGAGCCTTGGCGGCATTCGCGCCAGTGAGACGAATCTGGCCCATGTGGGAGACGTCGAACAACCCGGCCTGTTCACGGGTATGCAGGTGTTCCTTCATCACGCCCAATGGATACTGCACCGGCATGTCGTAGCCGGCGAAGGGCACCATGCGTGCGCCCAGTTCCAGGTGCAGGGCATGCAATGGGGTTTTCAACAGGGTTTCGGTGGACATATTCAACTCCTGAAAAACGTGCCGACGCGCTTGTGGGCGTCAGCACTCGATAATGTTGACCGCCAAACCGCCACGGGCGGTTTCCTTGTATTTGCTTTTCATGTCGGCGCCCGTCTGGCGCATGGTGCGGATGACCTTGTCGAGGGACACAAAGTGCTGCCCGTCGCCACGCAGGGCCATGCGCACCGCATTGATCGCCTTCACCGAGCCCATGGCATTGCGCTCGATGCACGGCACCTGCACCAGCCCGCCAATTGGGTCGCAGGTCAGGCCGAGGTTGTGTTCCATGCCGATCTCGGCGGCGTTTTCCACTTGGGACACGCTGCCGCCCAGCACTTCGCAGAGTGCGCCTGCGGCCATGGAACAGGCCACGCCGACTTCGCCCTGGCAACCGACTTCGGCGCCTGAGATCGAAGCGTTTTCCTTGTACAAAATGCCGATGGCGGCCGCGGTGAGCAAAAAGCGCACTACGCCGTCTTCGTTCGCGCCGGGGATAAAACGCATGTAGTAATGCAGCACGGCGGGAATGATCCCGGCCGCGCCGTTGGTGGGCGCGGTGACCACGCGCCCGCCATTGGCGTTTTCTTCGTTGACCGCCAGCGCATACAGGTTGACCCAATCGAGCACCGACAGCGGGTCGCGCAGCGCCGACTCCGGGTTCTTGCACAACTGCCTGTGCAAGGCCGCTGCCCGGCGCTTGACCTTCAAGCCTCCGGGCAAGATGCCTTCGTTGCGACAGCCGGCATCGACGCAATCCTGCATGACCTGCCAGATCTTCAACAAACCGCTGCGGGTTTCGGCTTCCGGGCGCCAGGCACTTTCATTGGTCAGCATCACCTGGCTGATAGACAGGCCATAGGTGGTGCAGTGGCCGAGCAAGTCCTTGGCGTGTTTGAACGGGAAGGTCAGGGGGGTAGCGTCTTCGACGATACGGTCGGCGCCCGCCGCGTCTTCATCCACCACGAAACCGCCACCGACCGAGTAGTACTCGCGGCTGCGGGTCTGGATGCCGGCGGCGTCAAAGGCACGAAAGATCATGCCGTTGGGATGATAGGCAAGGGGCTTGCGGATCATCGCCAGGTGTTCTTTCTCGTTGAACGCAATGCTGTGTTCGCCGAGCAGGTTGAGGCGCCCGTCACTGCGCATCTGCGCCAGGCGTGCTGCCACGGTTTCGGTATTCACGGTGTCCGGGTGTTCGCCTTCCAGGCCCAGCAACACAGCCTTGTCGCTGCCGTGGCCTTTGCCGGTGGCGCCCAGTGATCCGTAGAGTTCCACCTTGATGCTGGTGGTGGCCTCCAGCAGGTTGTCACGCTTGAGCCCCTCGACGAATCGAGCGGCGGCACGCATCGGGCCGACGGTGTGGGAACTGGAGGGGCCGATGCCAATCTTGAACAGGTCGAACACGCTAAGGGACATGGTTGTTCTCCGGTTTCTTATTATTTTCTGAAAGCCGACTCGGTCAATGTGGGAGCCGGGCTTGCCCGCGATAACGGTGGGTCAGGCAACATCACTGTCGGCTGATACACCGCTATCGCAGGCAAGCCAGCTCCCACACTGGCCGCGTATCTCCCGTCAGATCAGGCGTAGCTCTCGATAGAAGGGCACGCACACACCAGGTTACGATCGCCAAACACGTTGTCGACCCGGCCAACCGGCGGCCAGTACTTGCCTTCGATCAATGAAGCCACCGGGTACACCGCTTGTTCACGGCTGTATGGGTGGCTCCATTCGCCTACCAGTTCCGCAGCCGTGTGCGGCGCGTTCTTGAGGGGGTTGTCGTCTTTGTCGAGGGTGCCGTTTTCTACCGCGCGGATCTCTTCGCGGATGGCGATCATGGCGTCGCAGAAGCGGTCCAGCTCTTCCTTGGATTCACTTTCGGTGGGCTCGATCATCAAGGTGCCGGCCACCGGGAACGACATGGTCGGCGCATGGAAACCAAAATCGATCAGGCGCTTGGCCACGTCGTCCACGCTGATGCCGCTGCTGTCTTTCAACGGGCGCAGGTCCAGGATGCATTCGTGGGCCACCAGGCCATTGCTGCCGGTGTACAGCACCGGGTAGTGCTCTTCCAGGCGACGGGAAATGTAGTTGGCATTCAGGATCGCCAACTGCGACGCACGCTTGAGGCCGGCGCCGCCCATCATGCTGATGTACATCCAGGTGATCGGCAGAATGCTCGCGCTGCCGAACGGCGCAGCGCACACCGCGCCTTTCTTGCGTTCCATGGCTGCGTGGCCGGGCAGGAATGGCGTGAGGTGCGACTTGACGCCAATCGGGCCAACGCCCGGGCCGCCACCGCCGTGGGGAATGCAGAAGGTTTTGTGCAGGTTCAGGTGGGACACATCGCCGCCGAACTTGCCCGGTGCGCACAGGCCGACCATGGCGTTCATGTTGGCGCCGTCGATGTACACCTGGCCGCCGTTGTCATGAATGATCCCGCAGATTTCGCGGATACCTTCCTCGAACACGCCGTGGGTGGACGGGTAGGTGATCATCAGTGCTGCGAGGTGCTCGCGGTGCTCGATGGCCTTGGCGCGCAGGTCTTCGATGTCGACGTTGCCGCGTGCATCGCAAGCGGTGACCACCACGCGCATGCCGGCCATGTTGGCGGTCGCAGGGTTGGTACCGTGGGCTGACGACGGGATCAGGCAGATGTCGCGACGTTCTTCGCCACGGCTCTGGTGATAGGCACGGATAGCCAAGAGGCCGGCGTACTCACCCTGGGAACCGGCGTTGGGTTGCAGGGAGATCGCGTCGTAACCGGTGGCCGCGCAGAGCATGGCTTCCAGTTCGCTGGTCAGTTGCTGGTAGCCGGCGCTTTGCGCGGCGGGGGCGAACGGGTGCAGGGCACCGAATTCGGCCCAGGTCACCGGGATCATTTCGCTGGCGGCGTTGAGCTTCATGGTGCACGAGCCCAGCGGGATCATGGTGCGGTCCAGGGCCAGGTCCTTGTCGGCCAGCTTGCGCAGGTAGCGCATCAGCTCGGTTTCCGAGTGATAACGGTTGAACACCGGGTGGCTGAGGATCGGCGACTGGCGCAGCAATGCGCTCGGCAGCGTGCTTTCGGTTGCAGCAAAGGCTGGCAGGGTTTTGCCGTCGGCGAAGATGGCCCACAAGGCTTGGATATCGGCCTGGGTGGTGGTTTCGTCGACCGACAGGCCTACGCGCTCGCCATCTACCACACGCAAGTTGATGCGCTGGGCGCGGGCCTTGTCGTGCAGGGCTGCGGTGTGGGCGCCGGTGTGGATTGTCAGGGTGTCGAAGAAGTGTGCCTGCTCGACTTTCTGGCCCAGGGCAGTCAAACCCTTGGCCAGGATCGCGGTCAGTTGGTGAATGCGCTGGGCGATCTGCGTCAGGCCCTTGGGGCCGTGGTACACGGCGTACATGCTGGCGATATTGGCCAGCAGCACTTGCGCGGTGCAGATGTTGCTGGTGGCTTTCTCGCGGCGGATATGTTGCTCGCGGGTTTGCATGGCCAAGCGCAGGGCCGGCTTGCCGAAGCGGTCGACGGAAACACCGACCAGACGGCCTGGCATGTCGCGCTTGAACGCATCCTTGGTGGAGAAGTACGCCGCGTGCGGGCCACCGAAGCCCAGTGGCACGCCAAAGCGTTGTGCGCTGCCAATGGCGACGTCGGCGCCGAATTCACCCGGCGGCGTCAGCAGGGTCAGGGCCAGCAGGTCGGCGGCCACGGCGACCAGTGCGTTGGCGGCGTGGAAACGTTCGGTCAGTTCGCGATAGTCGAACACATCGCCGTTGCTGGCCGGGTATTGCAGCAGGGCGCCGAAGAACGGGCTGACGTCGGTCAGTTCGCGCTCATCGCCCACTACTACATCGATGCCCAGTGGTTCGGCGCGAGTGCGCAGGACGTCGAGGGTTTGTGGGTGGCTGTGCACCGAAGCGAAGAACGCGTTGCTGCTTTTGTTCTTGCTCAGGCGCTTGCAGAAGGTCATGGCTTCGGCGGCGGCCGTGGCTTCGTCGAGCAGGGAGGCGTTGGCAATCGGCAGGCCGGTGAGGTCGCTGATCAGGGTCTGGAAATTCAGCAGGGCTTCCAGGCGGCCTTGGGAAATCTCGGGTTGATACGGCGTGTAGGCGGTGTACCAGGCTGGGTTTTCCAGCAGGTTGCGTAGGATCGGCGACGGCGTATGGCAGTTGTAGTAGCCCTGGCCGATGTAGGTCTTGAACAGTTGGTTCTGGCTGGCGATGGCCTTGATCTTGGCCAGGGCCTCGGCTTCGCTCAGGCCGTCTTCCAGGCCGAGCACGCTGGTGCCCTTGATGCTTTCCGGGATGACGCTGGCGCTCAGGGCTTCGAGGGAATCAAACCCCAGGCTGGCGAGCATTTGCTGCTCATCTTCCTGGCGCGGGCCGATGTGGCGGGCGATGAATTCGTTGGCGGTGGTCAGATTAACGGTCATGGCGCGCTCCTCAAGCTTCAGCGTTGGCTTTGATCAGGCGGTCGTACGCATCCTGATCCAACAGCTTAGCCACTGCATCGGCATCGGCGGGTTTAAAGCGGAAGAACCAGCCTTCGCCCATCGGGTCTTCGTTGACCAGTTCCGGGCTGCCATCGAGCTTGTCGTTGACTTCGAGGACTTCACCGTCCAACGGCATGTACACACCACTGGCGGCCTTGACCGACTCCACGGTGGAGGCTTCGGCGCCCTTGGTATAAGCCTGCAACTCTGGCAGTTGCACGAAAACCACATCACCCAGCGCATTCTGCGCAAAAGCGGTGATACCCACGGTGACGCTGCCATCGGCTTCGGCGCGCAGCCATTCGTGATCTTCAGTGAAACGCAACTCGCTCATGGAAACTCCTCAGGGCCAGAATCGTCTGGTGGACGGGATTGGAATAATGGGGAGTTGCTTAGCAATATCGCGGCCAACGTTATTAAGCCGTTATAAATCAATGGGTTAATAAATTTCGCTATAAAGTCCGAGCAGTGAGCTGTAGCGTTTTCGCTACAGTCGAGTGCGTGAAAAAAAGCCTATGTGGATCAAAGCCTTGCATGGCACGCAAAAAACAGGGATGTAGCGATATCGTTACGCTGTAGCGCTTTCAGTACACGGAATGTCGTTCTCAGACCAAATCTGTAATGCGGTTTCTGTGGGGGCTTGCCTGCGATAGCGGTCTACCCGTTACTAAGGAGTTGGATGACCCGACGCTATCGCAGGCAAGCCAGCTCCCACAGTTGAACCGCGTTTATTCCGTCAGGGTTTGTTGGGAATGCCGTATTTGCGCAGGCGATGGGCGATAGCCGTGTGGGAGGTTTGTAGCCGGCTGGCCAGTTGGCGGGTCGAGGGGTAGCGGCTGTAGAGGCTTTCCAGCAGGCTGCGCTCGAAATCTTCCACGGCCTGTTCCAGGCTGTCGACTTCACCATCGCTCTGGCGCGCCACGGAGGTGCCGGCGATGTCCAGGTCACCGATGTCCACCAGGCTGCTTTCGCAGATGGCGGCAGCGCGGAAGATCACGTTTTGCAACTGCCGCACGTTGCCCGGCCAGTGGTTGCCCAGCAGGGCTGGATAGGTACCCGGCGCCAGGCGGCAGACCGGGCGCTGGATCTGCGCGCAGGCTTGCTGCATGAAGTAGCGCGCCAGCAGCAGGATGTCCTGGCCGCGTTCACGCAAGGGCGGCACGGCGACGTTGAGCACGTTGAGGCGGTAAAACAGGTCTTCGCGAAAGGTGCCTTCGCTGACCATCTTTTCCAGGTCGCGGTGGGTGGCGCTGAGGATGCGCACATTGACCTTCACTTCGCGGTCGCCACCCACGCGGCGAAAGCTGCCGTCATTGAGAAAACGCAGCAGCTTGGCTTGCAGGTACGGCGACATCTCACCGATCTCATCGAGGAACACCGTGCCCTGGTTGGCCAGCTCCATCAGCCCCGGTTTGCCACCGCGTTGCGCGCCGGTAAAGGCGCCAGGGGCATAGCCGAACAATTCACTTTCGGCGAGATTTTCCGGCAGTGCCGCGCAGTTCAATGCCAGAAACGGCGCACTGTGGCGCGCACTGATGGCGTGGCAGGCGCGGGCCACCAGCTCTTTGCCGGTGCCGGTTTCGCCCTGGATCAGCAGCGGTGCATCCAGCGCCGCCACCCGTTGCGCCCGAGCCTTGAGCGTGCGGATCGCCGGGGACTCGCCCAGCAGCGCATCAAACCCTTCGGCATGGTCATGGTGCAGCGCCGACAGTTGTTCGCCGATGCGGTTGGGCTGGTAGAGCGTGAGCAGGGCGCCGGCGTCGGTGATCGGCGTGGCGCCCAGCAGCAAGGTCTGGCCGTTCACGCTGATCTCGCGCAACGGCAATCGAAAGCCCTGGTCCAGCAAGGTTTCCAGCAATGCCGGATCATCGAACAGCTCGGCGATGCTTTCGCCGGCCGGTTCACGCCCGTACAAGGCGATCAGCGCCGGATTGGCCAGCAGGATCTTGCCTGCACTGTCCAGGGCCAGCACCGGGTCGGTCATGGCCGCCAGCAGGGCATCGAGTTGCAAGTGGCGACGCTGGCCCGGAAGGATGTCGACGACCTTTACCGCTTGCACGCCGTGCACGCTGAACAACGCGTCGCGCAGTTCTTCGAGCACTTCGGCGCTGAGGGTCGGCGCATCGATATAGACATTGGGCGGCACCATCTCCACCGCATCCAGATTGAGATTGCGCCCACCGAGCAAGGCCAGGACTTCCTGGGTGATGCCGACGCGGTCGATGAAGCTGACGTGGATACGCATGGGGCGGATCTTGATTCTGGAGTGCTGAGGGTGGCCAGTATGCCTTGGAGCCGGTGGAGATCAAAATGTGGGAGCTGGCTTGCCTGCGATGGCGGTGGGTCAGTTACCGAAAATATCGTCTGACACGTCGCTATCGCAGGCAAGCCAGCTCCCACATTCGATTGGGGGGCAGGTTATTCCAGGTGTTCGGGTTTGACCGGGTCGCCGGATTTCATATCCAACTGCTGGCGCACATCCTCAAACATCAGGTCGTAATGCTTGTGCTGTGAACCGACGCTGCTATGGGTCTTGGGAATGCCGTATTTTTCGACAATCTTGGTCACATTGCTGGCGAAGTTATAGGCCTGGTCCTTGGGCAGGAAAAAGGTTTCCTTCATGTCCTTGCCCTGGATGCTGCCATGCAGGGTGAACTGCATGCCTTTGCCTTCGCGGTCATCCGTGACGACTTCGTAGTCCAGGCACAGGTCGTAGCTGACATCGTCCTTGTTCAGCGCGTGTCGCTCGATATGCAAGTGGCCGGGTTCAAAGATAGCCATAGGCGTTTCTCCTCAACTTCACAGGTAGGTGATGCCAGGTTTTGCCGTGCTGATGCGCGTGCCGGCGCTGCCCTGGACGATGGCTTCGATGTCCGAGAGTGAACCGATCACCGCGGTTTTGCCAGTCTGACGGGCGAACTCGCAGGCGGCTTGTACCTTGGGGCCCATGGAGCCGGCGGCGAAGCCGAGTTTTTCCATATCGTCGGGGTGGGCCTGGCCGATGGCCTTCTGGGTGGGCTTGCCGAAGTCGATAAAGGCGGCGTTGACGTCGGTGGCGATCACCAGCAAATCGGCCTCCAGTTGCGTGGCCAGCAAGGAGGAACACAAGTCTTTGTCGATCACCGCTTCAATGCCGCGCAGCTTGCCGTCTTCGCCATACATGGTGGGGATGCCGCCACCACCGGCGCAGATCACGATGGCTTTTTTCTCCAGCAGCCACTTGATCGGGCGAATTTCAAAGATGCGTTTGGGACGCGGGCTGGCGACTACACGGCGGTATTTGTCGCCGTCGGGCGCGATGGCCCAACCTTTTTCGGTGGCGAGCTTCTCGGCTTCGGCTTTGGCGTACACAGGGCCGATAGGCTTGGTGGGGTTCTGGAAGGCCGGGTCCTTGGCGTCGACTTCGACCTGGGTGAGCAGGGTGGCGAACGGCACTTCGAAGTCCAGCAGGTTGCCCAGTTCCTGTTCGATGATGTAGCCGATCATGCCCTCGGTCTCGGCGCCCAGCACGTCCAGTGGGTAAGGCGAGACGCTGGTGTAGGCCGCCGCCTGCAATGACAGCAGGCCGACTTGCGGGCCATTGCCGTGGGCGATCACCAACTCGTTGCCGGGGTGGATCTTGGCGATCTGTTCGGTGGCGATGCGGATATTGGCGCGTTGGTTGTCTGCGGTCATGGGTTCACCACGACGCAGGAGGGCGTTGCCGCCCAAGGCTACGACGATGCGCATACAGAATGTCCTTCTAGAATGATCGTTCCCACGCTCTGCGTGGGAATGCCCCACCGGACGCTCTGCGTCCGCTCTTGTGGCGCAGAGCGCCACTGGCTGCATTCCCACGCGGAGCGTGGGAACGATCAGAGTGGGGTTAGATATCCGCCAACGCCGACACCAGAATCGCCTTGATGGTATGCATGCGGTTTTCCGCCTGCTCGAAGGCAATATTGGCCGGCGACTCGAACACCTCTTCGGTCACTTCCACGCCATTGGCCAGGTGCGGATAGCGCGCCGCGATGTCCTTGCCGACCTTGGTTTCGCTGTTGTGGAACGCCGGCAGGCAGTGCATGAATTTCACCCGAGGGTTGCCCGAGGCTTTCATCATCTTGGCGTTGACCTGGTACGGCAGCAGTTGCTCGATGCGTTCGTCCCACGCTTCCACCGGCTCACCCATGGACACCCAGATATCGGTGTGGATGAAGTCCACGCCCTTGACGGCTTCTTTCGGGTCTTCGGTGATGGTAATGCGCGCGCCGCTTTCCTCGGCGAAGGCCTGGCACTGTTTGATGAAGTCTTCATGGGGCCACAGCGCTTTCGGCGCGCCGATGCGCACGTCCATGCCGAGCTTGGCGCCGATCATCAGCAGCGAGTTACCCATGTTGTAGCGCGCGTCGCCCAGGTAGGCGTAGCTGATGTCATGCAGCGGCTTGTCGCTGTGCTCGCGCATGGTCAGGGTGTCGGCGATCATTTGGGTCGGGTGGAATTCAGCGGTGAGGCCGTTGAACACCGGCACACCGGCGAACTTGGCCAGCTCTTCGACGATTTCCTGCTCAAAACCACGGTACTCGATGGCATCGAACATCCGGCCCAACACGCGGGCGGTGTCTTTCATGCTTTCTTTGTGGCCGATCTGCGACGACACCGGGTCGATATAGGTGACGTGGGCGCCTTGGTCATGGGCCGCGACTTCGAAGGCACAGCGAGTGCGGGTCGAGGTTTTTTCGAAGATCAGCGCGATGTTCTTGCCCTGCAAGTGCGGGCGCTCGGTGCCGGTGTATTTGGCGCGTTTGAGGTCGCGGGACAGGTCCAGCAGGTAATGCAGCTCGCGGGTAGTGTGGTGCATCAGCGACAGCAGGCTGCGGTTGCGCATATTGAAAGCCATGATGGAATCTCCTTAATAGTCGATAGGGTCGCGGATGATCGGGCAGGTCATGCAGTGGCCGCCGCCACGGCCACGGCCGAGTTCACCGGCGCTGATGGTGATCACTTCCACACCGGCCTTGCGCAGCAGGGTGTTGGTGTAGGTGTTGCGGTCGTAGCCAATCACCACGCCCGGTTCCACGGCCACCACGTTGTTGCCGTCATCCCATTGCTCGCGTTCGGCGGCGAAGCTGTTGCCGCCGGTCTCGACGACACGTAGCGCCTTGAGGTTGAGCGCTGCGGCCACGGTTTCGAGGAAGTTGGTTTTCTCGCGCTGGATGTCGATGCCGTGGGGCTTGCTCTCGTCAGGGCGCAGGGTGAACGGCACGATCTGGTTGACCACTTCGGGGAAGACGGTGACCAGGTCGCGGTCGCAGAAGCTGAACACGGTGTCCAGGTGCATCGCGGCGCGGGATTTGGGCAGGCCGGCCACAATGACGCGTTCCACGGCTTTGTTCTGGAACAGGTTGCGCGCCAGTTGGCCGATGGCCTGGTGGGAGGAGCGCTCACCCATGCCGATCAACACCACGCCATTGCCAATCGGCATCACGTCGCCGCCTTCCAGCGTCGCGGCGCCATGTTCCAGGTCGGGGTCGCCGTACCAGATCTGGAAGTCCGCGTTGGTGAACTCAGGGTGGAATTTGTAGATGGCGCTGGTCAGCAGGGTTTCCTGGCGGCGCGCCGGCCAGTACATCGGGTTGAGCGTCACGCCGCCGTAGATCCAGCAGGTGGTGTCGCGGGTGAACTGGGTGTTGGGCAGTGGCGGCAAGATGAAACTGGCGTGGCCGAGAAAATCGCGGAACATCTCGATGGTCTTGCCACCGAAGCTGCTCGGCAGGTCGTCGGCCGACACGCCGCCAATCAGGTATTCGCTGATTTTGCGCGGCTCCAGGCTGCGCAGCCACGAGCCGACTTCATCGACCAGGCCCAGGCCTACGGTGTTGGCGGTGATCTTGCGTTCCAGAATCCAGTCCAGCGCTTCGGGGTTGGCGACGATGTCGGTGAGCAGGTTGTGCATTTCCAGCACATCAATGTCCCGCTCGCGCATCTTGGTCACGAAGTCGAAGTGGTCGCGCTTGGCCTGGGCCACCCACAGCACGTCATCGAACAGCAGCTCGTCGCAGTTGTTGGGGGTCAGCCGCTGGTGGGCCAAACCTGGGGAGCACACCATGACTTTGCGCAGTTTGCCGGCTTCGGAATGTACGCCGTACTTCACTTTTTCCGTGGTCATTACAGATCCTCCAGTGAACAACAATTACAGGGTCAGGAAGCCGTCGTAGAGCCCATAGGCCGCCACCAGGGCGCCAATGACCACTGCGGCGAAAATCAGCTTCTCGACGGGGGTGAAAATCGGTTTGCCCAGTTCACGCTTGGCCTTGGCGAACAGGATCGCGCCGGGGGCGTAGAGCAGGGCGGAGAGCAGCAGGTATTTGGTGCCGCCGGCATACAGCAGCCAGATCGCATAGATCAGGGCGATGGCGCCGATGAACAGGTCTTTCCTGCGCTCTTTGAGGGCGTTCTCGTAGGTCTCGCCGCGCACCGCCAGCAGCAGGGCGTAGGCCGCCGACCACAGGTAAGGCACCAGGATCATCGAGGTGGCGAGGTAGATCAGTGACAGGTAGGTGCTGGCGGAAAACAGCGTGATCACCAGGAATATCTGCACCATTGCGTTGGTCAGCCACAGTGCGTTGACGGGCACATGGTTGGCGTTTTCCTTGCGCAGGAACTCCGGCATGGTGTGGTCCTTGGCGGCGGCGAACATGATCTCCGCACACAGCAGCACCCAGGACAGCAGCGCGCCGAGCAGGGAGATGATCAAGCCCACGCTAATCAGCACCGCGCCCCAGTGGCCCACCACATGCTCCAGCACGGCGGCCATCGACGGGTTTTGCAGCTTGGCCAGTTCCGGCTGGGTCATGATCCCCAGGGACAGCACGTTCACCAGCATCAGGAACAGCAGCACAGTGATAAAGCCGATCACGGTGGCCTTGCCCACGTCACTGCGTTTCTCGGCACGGGACGAGAAGATGCTCGCGCCTTCGATGCCGATAAACACCCACACGGTGACCAGCATCATGTTGCGCACCTGGTTCATCACACTGCCCAGGTCCGGGTTTTTCACGCCCCAGATGTCAGCGGTGAAGATGTCCAGCTTGAACGCGAACAGCGCGATGAGCACGAACAGCAGCAGCGGCACCACCTTGGCGACGGTGGTTACCAGGTTAATGAACGCCGCTTCCTTGATTCCGCGCAGCACCAGGAAATGCACGGCCCACAACAGCACTGACGCAGCGATCACCGCCGTCGGGGTATTGCCCTCGCCAAAGACCGGGAAGAAATAGCCCAAGGTGCTGAACAGCAAGACGAAGTACCCGACGTTGCCCAGCCAAGCGCTGATCCAGTAGCCCCAGGCGGATGAAAAGCCCATGTAGTCGCCGAAACCGGCCTTGGCGTAGGCGTAGACCCCGCCGTCGAGGTCAGGCTTGCGGTTGGCGAGGGTCTGGAACACGAAGGCGAGGGTCAACATGCCGATGGCGGTAATCACCCAGCCGATCAACACCGCACCGACATCGGCGCTGGCGGCCATGTTTTGTGGCAATGAAAAGATACCGCCGCCAATCATCGAGCCGACGACAAGTGCGACCAGGGCGCCTAGTCGAAGTTTTCCGGGAGTTTCAGACATTGCATGACTCCAATGCAGGAGAAGAGAGACCACAGAATAATTCCGTGCGCTAATCAAACAGCTGACTCAGATCACTTCATTGGCACATTCCATTGTGAATTAACGACTTAGGGTGAGGTTTTTGCGGGCGAACAAGTCCCGCAAAGGCGCTTGATAGAGCGCTCTTTGCTTTGTGGTTAATCATTTGGTCGAGGACATGGGTGTTGACGCTAGTTCGTATTTGCGAATGTGCAAATTTTTTGTACGTTGTTTGACTATCGCTTCATAATTGACGTATTTAAATTCTAAATAAGCCTAAACTTCCTACCTTTACATATCCTTATGTTATGACAACGTCATTAATCTGAATTACTTATGTGCGCAGTTGTCGCCCAACCGTTTATTTCGAGGAAGCTGCATGACCCAACCCGCCCAGAAACTTCGGCTCAGTGCCCTGATTGCCCTGGTGGTGGGCTCGATGATTGGCGGCGGCATCTTTTCATTGCCGCAGAACATGGCTGCCCGTGCCGAAGTGGGGGCCATCTTGATCGGCTGGGCGATCACCGCCATCGGCATGCTGACCCTGGCCTTTGTGTTCCAGACGTTGGCGAACCGTAAGCCCGAACTGGACTCCGGGGTGTATGCCTACGCCAAGGCGGGTTTTGGCGATTACATGGGCTTTTCATCCGCCTGGGGTTACTGGATCAGCGCGTGGATGGGTAACGTCGGTTATTTCGTCTTGCTGTTCAGCACCCTTGGCTACTTTTTTCCGGCATTCGGCCAGGGTAATACACCGCTCGCCATCGGCTGCGCGTCGCTGTTGCTGTGGGCCGTGCATTTTCTGGTGATGCGCGGGATCAAAGAGGCAGCGTTCATCAACCAGGTGACGACGGTGGCGAAGATCGTGCCGCTGCTGATGTTTATCGTGATCGCCGCCGTTGCATTCAAGGCGGATATTTTCACCCGCGATATCTGGGGAATGGGTAACCCGCAGATGGGCAGCGTGGTCGAGCAGGTGCGCCACATGATGCTGGTCACGGTGTTTGTGTTTATCGGGATCGAAGGCGCCAGTGTGTATTCGGCGCGGGCGCGGAAACGCTCGGACGTGGGGCGCGCCACTGTGATTGGTTTCGTGGGCGTGCTGGCCTTGCTGGTGCTGGTGAATGTGTTGTCCCTGGGCATCATGAGCCAGCCGGAGCTGGCGCAATTGCAGAACCCGTCTCTGGCCGGTGTGTTGGAGCATATCGTCGGGCCTTGGGGCGCGGTATTGATCAGTATCGGCCTGGCGGTTTCGCTGCTCGGCGCGTTGCTCTCCTGGGCGCTGCTGTGCGCGGAAATCCTCTATGCCACCGCCCAGGACAAGACCATGCCGGCGTTCCTGAAGAAGGAAAACGCCAATCAGGTGCCGGTCAATGCCTTATGGCTGACCAACGTGATGATCCAGGCATTCCTGGTGATCACGCTGTTTTCCGCCAGCACCTACACCACCCTGATCTACCTGGCTTCCTCAATGATCCTGGTGCCTTATTTGTGGTCGGCGGCCTATGCGGTGCTGTTGAGCGCGCGCGGCGAAACCTATGCAGGCTGGCAGCGTCGGCGCATGAAAGATCTGCTGGTGGGGCTGGTTGCCCTCGGTTATGCGATCTGGCTGCTGTATGCGGGGGGCTTGAAGTACTTGCTGCTGTCGGCGTTGCTGTACGCACCGGGTGTGATCCTGTTTGCCCTGGCCAAGCGCGAGCAGGGCCAACCCTTGTTTACCACCGTGGAAAAAGGCATTTTCAGCGGCGTGATCGCGGGCGCCGGGTTAGCCGCGTATGGGCTGTATAGCGGGGTATTGTCACTGTGAGACTGGCGTATCAACCGCCCTACGACTGGGCGGCGATGCTGGGGTTCCTATCGGCGCGGGCGATTACCGGGTTGGAAACCGTGGACGCCGGGGTGTATCGGCGCAGTATCAGTGTGGCGGGCCGACATGGCTGGGTCAGCCTCGAACCGGGCGTGGGGGATTGGCTGGAGGTGACGGTCGACTTTCCCGAGCCTGCAGCGATGCCT
The DNA here is from genome assembly GCF_009827115.1 of Pseudomonas sp. J380. Lineage (NCBI taxonomy): Bacteria > Pseudomonadati > Pseudomonadota > Gammaproteobacteria > Pseudomonadales > Pseudomonadaceae > Pseudomonas > Pseudomonas sp. J380. Next base: position 5,554,568 of record NZ_CP043060.1, read on the forward strand.
GAGATCGAGCGGCGCTTGCGCAGGATGTTTGATCTGGATGCGGTGCCTGAGGTGATCAACGCGCAATTGTCGCAAGCCCCCCTGATGGCGCAACTGGTTGCGGCCCGCCCTGGCCTGCGGTTGCCAGGCACCTGGGACGGGTTGGAACTGGCGATTCGTGCAGTGCTGGGCCAGCAGATCACCGTGGTGGCGGCGATTCGCCTGGCGGGCAAGCTGGTGGCGCAGTATGGCCAGACCCTGCAAACCCCGCACGCCGGTATTACCCACCTGTTTCCGACACCTGAAGTGTTGGCTGCGGCGGACCTGACTACCCTGGGCATGCCCAAGGCGCGGGGCCGTACGTTGTCTGGTGTGGCCCAGGCGCTGTTGGATGACCCACAGCTTTTCGAACCCAAGGCCAGCCTCCAGGACGGGGTTGCACGGTTGGTGGCATTGCGGGGGATTGGAGAGTGGACCGCGCAGTACATCGCCATGCGCCAGTTGCGCGAGGCGGATGCGTTTGCGTCGGGGGATATCGGGCTGATCAATGCTTTGGCGGCTTTGGAAGGTGGGCCGGTGTCGGCGCGGCAGTTATTGGCGCGGGCCGACGCGTGGCGGCCGTTGAGGGCGTATGCGGCGCAGCATTTGTGGACAACCCTGTAGGAGCGAGCTTGCTCGCGAAAAACCTGAGAACGCCGCTGTGTATCAGGTTTCCCGCGTTATCGTTGGCGACCTTCGCGAGCAAGCTCGCTCCTACAGGGTATTAGTCACCACTGAGGCCGGTGCGAACCCAGTTCCACCGCCGGAAAATCCCACTGCAACGGCGTGCCACTGATGCTCAGCGGGGCTAGCAGCCGATGAGCCTGGCCCCAGGCTGTCTGCTCCACCACCAGGCCTTGGTCATTGATATCTTCTTCGCGCAATGCCGCTTGCTGTGACACTTGCCCGGCCTCCACCAGCAACTTCGCCGTACGCGCCAACGACAAGCGCGCCGAACCGCCGCGTCCGGAGTCCAGGCGCTCGGCCAACGCCCGGATCGCACTGGCGGCCATCAAATAGCCGGTGGCGTGATCCAGCGCCTGCACCGGCAGCGGCAGCGGTTTATCCGTCTGTTTCCAGGCCATGCCCGCCTCGGCAATCCCGCTGCTCATCTGCACCAGGCTGTCAAAGCCACGCCGATTACGCCATGGGCCGCTCCAGCCGTAGGCGTTGAGGCTGACGTCGATCAGTCCGGGGGCGATGTGCTGACGTTCGCCAAGGGTATAACCGAGTTGCTCCAGGGCATCGGCGCGGTAACCGTGGAACAGGATGTCGGCGTCCTTGAGCAACGCTTCGAACACTTGCCGGTCGTCGTGGCTCGTTAGATCCAGGCGGGCGCAGCGTTTACCCAGGGTCATTTCCGGGACGACGCCAGGTTCGTTCCAGGTGGGCGAGTCGATGCGCAGTACGCTGGCACCCAAGCCGGCGAGGAAACGACTGGCCACCGGGCCGGCCAGCACCCGGGTTAAATCCAGCACCTTGATGCCGGCCAGTGGGCGCGCTGCGGAACCGAGCCAGGGTTTGTCGGTGCCGCGTTCGAAGACCTGACGCTGGATCAACGCTTCGGCGTTTACCGCCAAGCCTTGGGGATGCTGCTGCCAGGCTTGCCAGCTACGCATCTGCGCCGCACAACCGCCCGCATCGACAACCGCCTGTTCCAGTTCGGCGGCTTTCCAGGTCGCGACTCTACTCGCCATGGCTGCGCGATCAGCGGCAGGCCCCAATACCCGCTCGGCCGCTGCGCGGTGATGGGGCGCGTTGGTGTGCAGACGGATCCAGCCATCCACGCTGGCGTAATCACCCGCTACCGGGTCCCACAAAGGCGGCACTTGCCACCCCACGGGGCGAATCGACGAGGAGAACCACAACGAGGCCAGGCGCCGATCCACGCTGACGCTGGGCAGGCGCCCGGTTTGTTGCTCAATCAACTGGGCGACGGCCTGGCCCGCGGCGCCGATGCTGGCGGCCGCCAGGTCTGTCACGGCGAAGGTCGAGGGCAAGGCGCCGGCCTGGGTCTGGGGCAGTGGGGCGTGCGGTAAAGCGAGTGCGGCTTGGATGGGAGTCAGCAGGTCTGTCATCAAAGGCCCTCCGTAAGAGAAGGGCCACTATAGAAGATCATCCCACCGGTGTGGCAACCCCAGGGATCAAGGGCAGTTCGATGCTGGCGATAAAGCCGCCATCGGGATGGTTGGCCAGGATCAGGTTACCGCCATGGCGCTCGGCGGCGCGACGGGCGATGGCCAGGCCCAGGCCATGGCCTTGGGCGGTCTGGCCTGGCGCCCGGTAGAACGGCTCGCCCAATTGGCTCAGGTGCTCGGCTTCAACGCCGGGGCCGTGGTCGCGTACGCTGATCAGAATGCGCCCGCCTTGATGCTGGGCCTGCAATTCAATCGGTTCGCCCACCGGGTTGAAGCGCTGGGCATTGCGCAGCAGGTTGTCCACGGCGCGTTCGATCATGGTCGGCCAGCCTTTAAGCTGCAAGTCATTGGCAGTCGTCAGTTGCACCACTTGCTCGGGGGCACTGAGTTGGGCGTCCTTTTGCAGCGTTTTAAGCAACGGGGTGAGGTCGATGTCTTCGGCGCTGGCGTTGTCGGCGTCGACCCGCGCCAATACCAGGATCTCGCTGATCAAGGCCTCCAGTCGATCGCATTCGCGGGTCAGGCGCGGCCAGAGTTTTTCCCGTTCTTCGGGGCTGGCGCGTTCGGCCAGGGCCAGGGCGATACGCAAGCGCGCCAACGGCGAGCGCAGTTCGTGGGACACGTCGCGCAGCAACTGGCGCTGGCTGCCGATCAGGCTTTGCAGGCGTGCGCCCATGCGGTTGAAGTCGTTGGCCAGCACGCCGAACTCGTCGCGCCGATTGGCCAGTTGCGCCAGGCTGTTCTGTTGATAAGTGGTTTGCCCCAGATCATGCACCGCGCCGCGCAAACGGCTGAGTGGGCGGGTGATGGACAAGGTCACCAGCAGGCTGAACAGGGTCAGCACCACCAGGGTAATCGCCAATGCACTGAGCGGCCACAGCAGGCTGCTGCGGTGCCAGGCGTCCAGCTCCGGGTGAGGAATACGGTAGATCAATAGGTAGGTGTCGCCGGTTTTGGCGCTGGTGTACTCGGCGGTCAGGCGTCGCCACGGCAGGTGGCCGTCCTGGCTGTCGTTCTGGCGGGCTTCGAACGCGGCGGCGCGGCGCGGGAAGGTGCCGCGCACCACCGGGTCGCCGCTTTCGTTAAGCACTTGCACGTCGATGTGGTACTGGCGTTTGCGCTGCTGCAGCAACTCCTGGGCGGCGTCTTCGCCCTGGGTTTCGTAGAGCTGCGTCCACTCTTGGGCCAGGTTGTTGAGGCCAGGGTGGCGGCTGAGAATCCAGGCATCCTGGTTGAGCATGTGCCCAAGCAGGATCGACAAACCGGCAACCAGGGCGATGGCCAGCCAGAAACTCGCCAGGATACGCCAGAACAATGAACGCACAGGAAACCCTCAAACAGGAAAAGCCCAGCGGCGCGAACCACTGGGCTGGGGTGAAGCTAGGCCATTATTGCGCTTTTTGCGCTTGCTGGGCTTTCCAGGCCTGGAACTCTTTCCATTCGGCGCGGCGTTCGGCTTGTTTCTTGACGATTTCGTCGTACTTCTTCTGCTGGTCGGGCTTGAGCACGGCACGGATATCGGTCTGGGTTTTCTGCTTGCCTGCGGCGATTTCGTCCTGCATCGCCTTCTGGTCAGCGGCTGGCAGTTTGTCCAGGTACTTTTTGACCAGGTCTTTGCGGGCGTGCCATTGGTCACCCATCAGCTTGCGGATCTGCTCGCGCTGTTCCTTGCTCAAGTCCAGCTGGCTGAACGGGCCGCCTTTGCCACGCGGACCGTGTTCACCGTGGCCTGGGCCGCCCATCATGTGGCTTTCAGGACCACCCATCGGGCCTGGGCCTTCCGGCATTGCCATGGCAACGGTGGGCAGGGCAGTGGCGAACATCAAAGCGATAAGGGTCTTGCGCATGGTGATTCTCCTGTCTCTATTCCGGTGAGTCCGGATGTGAGTAGGTTACGCAGCGCAAGGTCAGCGGCGGTCAGGGGAGGGTAAAGCTTCGGTAAAGACGGGTTTGATAGGAACTGACAAAACCCTCGAGGCTGATGAGAACGCGGGTGGGAGCTGGTTTGCCCGCGATAGCGGTGTGTCAGTCACCCTCATGCTAACTGGCCCACCACTATCGCAGGCAAGCCAGCTCCCACGGGTTGAGCGTGATGTTTAGAGGCTGTAGTAGTAACCACGACTACGCAGCGCCACGATCCGTGGCCGGCCATCGGGGTGTGGGCCGATCTTTTTACGCAGGTTGCTGACGTGCATATCCAGGCTGCGGTCATACAGGGTCAGCTTGCGGCCCAGGGCGATCTGCGCCAGTTCCTGTTTATCCAGGGGCTCGCCGGGCTGACGCAGCAATGCTTCGAGCAGGCGGCTTTCGGAGACGGTGAGGGCGAACTCCTGTTCATCGATGCTGACCACGCCGCGCACCGGGCTGAAGCACAGGTCGCCCAGTTCCAGCTGGGTCGATACCGCGGCCGGGTGGCTACGGCGTAACACGGCGCGCAGGCGCGCCGTCAGCTCGCGTGGGTCGCAAGGCTTGGCCAGGTAGTCGTCGGCGCCCAGTTCCAGGCCGAGGATGCGGTCCAGGGGTTCGCCCCGGGCCGAGAGCATCAGCACCGGCAGCTCCGGGTGGTCGTTGCGCAATTGCTTGAGCAGCTCCAGGCCGCTGCCGTCGGGCAGCATAACATCCAGTACGACGGCCGCCGGCGCACTGTCGGCCAGGGCTTTTCGGGCACTCAAGCCGTCATGGCAGGCGCGTACCTGGAAACCTTCCTGGCTCAACCAACTGGTCAGCAGCTCACAGAGCTCCTGGTCATCATCTATCAGTAACAGCTCGCTCATGACTCACTCAATTTAGCCATTGTCGGCGGCGAAGGCCCCACCGGTGACGCCGTGAGCCATTAGGAGTGCGCCGAAACGATTAGGTTCGACGCAGCCAGGCTCAAGGCAAGACTTGCTTGAACGGCTTGACCACTACATCGGCGTAGACGCCTGCTGCGACATAAGGGTCAGCCTTGGCCCAGGCCTGGGCGTCGGCCAGGGAGGCGAACTCGGCGACGATCAGGCTTCCGCTGAAACCCGCGTCGCCTGGGTCGTTGCTGTCGACGGCCGGGTGCGGGCCGGCCAGTACCATGCGGCCTTCGGCTTGCAGCTGTTTGAGGCGCTCGACGTGGGCCGGGCGTACGCTCAGGCGTTTTTCCAGGGAGTTGGCAACGTCGGTGGCAATGATGGCGTAGAGCATGTCAGTCCTCGGTTTTCGGTGTGGTGTCATGCAGGTGGCGTGACAGGTAGATGCCCTGGCCGATCAAAAACAATACGGTCATGCCCAGGCTGCCAAACACTTTGAAGTCGACCCAGTAGTCCTGGAAGGTGAAGGCCACGAACAGGTTGGCGGCGCCGCAGAACAGGAAGAACACGATCCAGGCCACGTTCAGGCGCACCCACACCGGCTCCGGCAAGGTCAGCGCATGGCCCATGATCCGCTTGATCAGCAGGCGGTCACCGATGAAGTGGCTGCCGATAAACACCAGGGCGAACAGCCAGTTCACCACAGGGGCTTTCCATTTAAGGAAGGTTTCGCTGTGGAAGGCCAGGGTGAGGCCACCGAACACCAGGCAGGCGACGAGGGTGAGCCATTGGCTTTTTTCCAGCTTGCGCTGCGAGATGAAGATGGCGCCGTACACTACGATAGAGCTGATGATCAGTACGGCAGTGGCACTGTAGATGCCCCCGAACGACAGCTCGTGGCCGGCGATTTCGATGACCCTGGGGTCGAGTTTGGTAACGATGAAAAACAGCAACAGCGGGATGAAGTCGATGAATTGTTTCACAGTAAGAGCCAGAAGCTGGATGTGGCGGCATAATAACAAACATCCTTGGTTGCGATAGCGCCAGCTGACTTGAGGTTACACACCCCCGTGAATGTTGATTTGCACTGCCACAGCACGGCCTCCGACGGCGCCCTGGCGCCCGCTGTACTGGTTGCGCGTGCGTTCGAAAAAGGCGTGCGAGTTTTGGCATTGACCGACCATGACACCCTTGAAGGCCTCGACGAAGCCCGCCAGGCCGCGCACTCCCTGGGTATGCAGCTGGTTAACGGCGTGGAATTGTCCTGCACCTGGGGCGGCGCCACCATCCACGTGCTGGGCTACGGTTTTGATCAAAAGGCTCCGCCCTTGGTGGCGGCGATTGCCCAATTGCACGATGGCCGCTGGCTGCGGTCCGAAGAAATAAGCCGCAAGCTCAGCCTTAAAGGCATGCCAGGTGCCCTCGATGGCGCCCGTGCTATCCAGCAGGAACTGGGCGACAGCGGCAACGCACCGGCCCGTCCGCACTTTGCCGACTGGATGGTGCGTGAAGGCTATGTGAAGGATCGCGCCGAGGCCTTTCGCAAATGGCTGGGCGCCGGCAAGTTGGGCGATGTGAAGCTGCACTGGCCAACCCTGGAAGACACCGTCCAGACCCTGCGGGCCTCCGGGGCCTGGGTGAGCCTGGCGCATCCCTGGCATTACGATTTCACCCGCAGCAAGCGCCGCAAGCTGATCAGCGACTATATTGGAGCGGGTGGCCACGCCATCGAGGTGGTCAACGGGCATCAACCCGCCGAACAGGTCGGCAGCCTGGCGATCCTCGCCCGCGAATTTGGTCTGCTGGTCAGTGCCGGCAGTGATTTTCATGGCCCAGGCGGCTGGTCCGAGATTGGCGAATATCGCCAGGTCCCGGAAGATCTGCCGCTATTGTGGGGGCGATTCAAGCATGACCCCATTATTGCCACCGTCTGAACAGGTAGAGCACGTGAGCCAATTCTTCCAGATTCATCCGGAAAACCCTCAGGCGCGCCTGATCAAGCAGGCCGTGGAGATCATCCGTGCCGGCGGCGTGGTGATCTATCCGACTGATTCGTCCTACGCCATTGGCTGCCAGATCGGCGACAAGGGCGCGGTGGAGCGAGTAAGACGCCTGCGCCAGCTGGACGACAAGCACAACTTTGCGCTGATCTGCAGCGACTTGTCCCAGCTCGGGCTGTTCGCCAAGGTCGACACCGGCACCTTCCGCCTGCTCAAGGCCCACACGCCGGGGCCCTACACCTTCATCCTCAACGCCACCCGCGAAGTGCCGCGCCTGTTGCTGCACCCGAAGAAACGCACCATTGGCCTGCGCGTGCCGGAACACCCGATTGCCCTGGCGCTGCTTGCCGAATTGGGCGAACCGCTGATGAGCGTGTCGTTGATCCTGCCCGGCGAAACCGAGCCGTTGTACGACCCTTACGAAATGCGCCGTTTGCTGGAAAAGCACGTCGACCTGATCATCGACGGCGGCTACGGTGGCAACAAGGCCTCCACGGTGATCAACCTGGCCGATGGCGAGCCAGAAGTGGTGCGTGTGGGTTGTGGCGATCCGGCTCCGTTCATGGTCGAGGCCTGAATGTCAGCCGTGGAAGCCGCTGATCCCCAGGCTGGCGCCCAGCAGGAACTGCCGTTTGCCATGGTGTATGGCCAGGCGGTCATGGAAATGCCCCTGGACCTGTACATCCCGCCGGACGCCCTGGAGGTGTTCCTTGAAGCCTTCGAAGGCCCGCTGGACTTGCTGCTGTACCTGATCCGCAAGCAGAACATCAACATCCTTGACATTCCGGTGGCAGAAATTACCCGCCAATACATGGGCTATGTCGAGCTGATGCAGTCGGTGCGCCTGGAACTGGCCGCCGAGTACCTGGTCATGGCCGCCATGCTCGCCGAGATCAAGTCGCGCATGCTGTTGCCGCGCTCGGAGACGGTAGAAGCCGAAGAGGATGACCCGCGCGCCGAGCTGATCCGCCGCCTGCAGGAGTACGAACGCTTCAAGGCCGCCGCCGAAGGCATCGACGGCCTGAGCCGTGTGGGCCGTGATGTGGTGGTGCCCAAGCTCGACGCTCCCGAGGCGCGCGCGCGCAAGTTGCTGCCGGACGTGAGTCTGGAAGAATTGCTGATGTCCATGGCCGAAGTACTGCGCCGCGGCGATATGTTCGAGAGCCACCAGGTCAGCCGTGAAGCGCTGTCCACCCGCGAGCGCATGAGCGATGTGCTGGAACGTCTCAAGGGAGGTGGGTTTGTGCCCTTTGTCGAGTTGTTTACTGCCGAAGAGGGCCGACTGGGCGTGGTGGTGACCTTTATGGCGATCCTTGAGCTGGTGAAGGAGTCCTTGGTCGAGCTGGTGCAGAATGAGCCTTTTGCGGCTATCCACGTGCGGGCGCGAGCCGAATAACGAGCTGAATCGATGAATCTGACTGAACCCCGCGAACTGGCCCCTTTGCTGGAGGCCTTTCTCCTGGCCTCGGGCAAACCGCAATCTCTGGAGCGCCTGTTCGAACTCTTTGAAGAGGCCGAACGCCCGGAGCCGCCGGTCTTCAAGAAGGCCTTGGAGATCCTGCGCAAATCCTGCGAGGGCCGTGCCTTTGAACTGCGTGAAGTGGCGTCGGGTTACCGCCTGCAGATCCGTGAGAAGTTTTCACCGTGGGTCGGGCGTTTGTGGGAAGAACGCCCGCAGCGCTACTCCCGGGCGATGCTGGAGACCATGGCGCTGATCGCCTATCGCCAGCCCATCACCCGGGGCGAGATCGAAGACGTGCGTGGTGTGGCGGTCAACAGCCATATCGTCAAGACCCTGCTGGAACGTGAGTGGATCCGCATTGTTGGCTACCGCGATGTGCCGGGCAAGCCGGCCATGTTCGCCACCACCAAGGTGTTTCTCGATCACTTCAACCTGAAAAACCTTGACGATTTGCCGCCCCTGGCCGAGCTGCGCGAAATGGAGGCCGAGCCGGTGCTCGACTTCGACGACGCACCGGTGCCGCAAAGCCTGCAGGAACTGGCCGACGCCAGCGCCGAGCCGGAGGAGCCCAAGGACGAAACCAGTTTCCATACGTTGTTGCTGGAGCTGGACGACATGGAGCAGGGGATCAAGACCGACTTCGACGATTTGCTGCGTGATGGTGCGGCGGAGCCAGAAACCCAGGTGAACGTTGAATCCGAGCCTGAGGTCGAAGCCGAAGACGATGTGCTTGGCGTGGCCCAAGCCCGGGAAAAGCTCCTGGCCGCCGTCGCCGACCTCGAACAGCCGCCCCTGAGTGACGAAGAAGACGAAGCCCGGGCGCTGGCCGAAGCCATCGAAAACGAACGCCGACAGCTCGAAGACTGACCGGCTCTGACTTTCACTGCGCAACCCATGTGGGAGCTGGCTTGCCTGCGATGCAGGCGCCTCGGTCTCTCAGATGCAAGGAGGTGATGCCATCGCAGGCAAGCCAGCTCCCACAGAGGATCGACCATGAGTGCCATGAAAGACCCGTGCATCAGCATCTGCAAATTCAACGATGACATCTGCGTCGGCTGTGGCCGCAGCAAGCGTGAAATCCGTGCCTGGAAGAAGCTCGATAAAGCCGACAAGCGCACGGTGCTGGCCGAAGCCGAGCTGCGATTGCTGGCCCTGGGGGCCACCGGTCGGCGGAAAAGCAAATGAGCTGGGCGTTATCGACTAGTCTGTGATGCGCAACACGCGCCATGCGCGTATGATTCGCGACCCCTTGCCGAGCTATTTGGCCAAGGCCCCGCTTTCAATACCCTCAGGCCACGCCTGAATCGACCCACCGGGAGGTGCTTACGATGAATGACCAAGACCAGAAAGACCAGGAAATCGGCCCAGCAGGCGAAAAGCTGCAAAAAGTGCTGGCGCGTATCGGCGTGGGCTCGCGCCGCGACGTCGAAGCCTGGATCACCCAGAAGCGCATCAAGGTCAACGGCGTCGAGGCAACCCTCGGCCAGCGCGTCGACCTGCACGATGCAATCACCATTGATGGCAAGGTCATCAAGCGTGAAGAGGCCGCCGAATCGGTGCGCCGCGTGATCATGTACAACAAGCCCGACGGCGAGATCTGCACCCGTGACGACCCGGAAGGCCGTCCGACCGTGTTCGACAAGATGCCCAAGCCTAAAGAAGGCCGCTGGATCAACATCGGTCGCCTGGACATCAACACCACCGGCTTGCTGATGTTCACCACTGACGGTGAGTTGGCCAACCGCCTGATGCACCCGTCCTACGAGATGGACCGTGAATACGCCGTGCGTGTACGTGGTGAAGTCGATGACGAGATGATCGAACGCCTCAAGGCGGGCGTGGTGCTCGAAGACGGCCCGGCCAAGTTCACCGACATCAAGCAGGCGCCGGGTGGCGAAGGTTTCAACCACTGGTACCACTGCGTGGTGATGGAAGGCCGTAACCGTGAAGTGCGTCGCCTGTGGGAGTCCCAGGGCCTGGTGGTCAGCCGCCTCAAGCGCGTGCGTTTTGGTCCGGTGTTCCTGAACTCCGACCTGCCGATGGGCCGCTGGCGCGAAATGAGCCAGTACGAAGTCGATATCCTCAGCGCCGAAGTGGGCCTGACGCCGGTTGCCATGCCGCAGATGAACGCCAAGAGCAAAGACAAGCTTGAGCGTATGCAGCGCAAGTCGTCGCGCCCAGTGCCACGTACCGAACGTGTTGCTCGCACCCTGCGTCCTGCGCTGGATGCACCGGCCACCGGCGGTCGTATCTCGCGTCAGCCGCACATTGAAGGCGAACGCCGCCCCACCACGCCATCGCGTCAGGAAGGCGAGCGTGCGCCACGTACGCCGCGTCCTGCTCCGGCGGGTGGTCGCAGCAACCGTGGTGAAGCGGATCGCCCGGCCGACAACGCCAGCACCAAGCGTCCAGCCAAGCCAGCGGCGAACAAGCGCCCTGGCCCGAAACTGGTCGCGGACGAGCCTTCGGGCAAGCGCCGTGGCGCCCCGGCCGGTTCCGGCCAGCGCCCTGGTTTTGGCCGCAAGAAGCCGCAGTGATGCGCTAAGTGCTGCGCGAAAACGCCAACCCTAGGGTTGGCATTTTTTTTGCGATCTACATTCGAAATGCAATCAACTGTGGCAGCTGGCTTGCCTGTGATAGCGGTGGGCAAGCCCTAATGCCAGTCAGTTAAGACAGAATCGGCAACTGTGGCGAGGGAGCTTGCTCCCGCTGGGGCGCGAAGCGGCCCCAAAAATGGGACTGCTACGCAGTCCAGCGGGAGCAAGCTCCCTCGCCACAAGTCACTGGTTGTCTGCTCTAGCTCTTAACTGACTGGCATTAGGGCAAGCCCGGCTCCCACAGGGATCTCTACACGTCTGACGGTCTTTTAAAAGGCAAAGGCGCCATCAAACACCGGCTTGTCATCCAGCGCCAACACCCCGCTGGCGAAGATCAGGTCCAGGTGATGGCTGCCCTTCTGCCCGCCACCCAAGCCCAGGTGCAGCCCGCAGTGACGCTCTTCAAACCCGGCATTGCGCGCATACAGGTCCTTGACCCCTTCATTGGTGCCAATCCCTAACTCCTCCACGCGACGGTTGGACGGGTTGGCATTCAGGTACTTGTTGAAGTCATCTGCCAGCCCCGGCACTTCGCTGGCCACGCTGCAAACGGTGGAGTTCTCGATCCATAACTCCAACGGGGATTGCAGCACGCCGTATTTGCGTGCAAAGGGGATGGTACTGAGGAAGGTGCCGACAAACCGCACCTGGCCGTTGATGGCTTCGCTGTGGGTGGCGATTTCGCCGGGCGCCAGGTCGTGGTTGCCGACGCCGTTGATATTGGTCCACTTCTTGATGCTGCTCATCGGTGCTTCCAGGCGCGAACCGTGTTTGTCGGTAAAGCTCAGCACGTTGGCCTGGGCCATGCGCCGGATCAGTGTGGCGTTGAGGTCGGCGATGCGTTGGGGCTCGACGCTGAAGGTGTCGTAAAAATAGTCGCCGTAATCCTTGAACAGCAGGGATTTCTTCCAGTGCTCGGCCATCACGCCTTGCAGGGCGCGGATAAAGTCAGGGCCTTCGGCGCGCGGGTTGGGCAGCGTGGAGGAATCGTAGAGAAACAGGTACAGATCACAGGTTTGAATGGCCTTTGCCAGGGTGTCGCTGGGCGCCAGGTCCAGGCGTTGCAGTTGGAAGTTGAAGCGGGCGGCGCTGCCGTGGGTGATCGCCTGGGCGATGGCGTCATAGCGCTCGGTATGGCCCAGCAACACGGTGGGGCGGTTCAGGCCGTTGAGGGCCGGGTGGTGAGCAAGGTAGTAGAGAAAGTGTTCGACGGCGCGGGCCTTGTCCATGACGGGTGTCCTTCGGTGCCTTGGGTAAGGGGGCAGGCGCCGTGCACAGCGCCTGCCGGATGCCTGCCGGTTATTAGAAAGGCCACATCGCGGTGCCAAAAGGCACAACGGCATCGGCTTGCATCATTTCAACGGCGGCCTCATGGGTCGGCGCTTCAAACCAATCGTCGAGTTGCAGTTCGGTTTCCAGGTCGTTTTCCAGTGCTTGCATGGTGTATCTCCTAGAGGACGTTGATTGAGAACGGCTCACCCACGGGCTTCGCGGGCAAGTGGAAAGAACCTAGAAGAGAGTGTTTCGAAATGCAAAAAATTTATTGACACGGTTTCATTTGGATTTTTTCTTCTGTTTTTTGGCGGATTTTTTTATTCAGGCAAAACAGTGAATTGGCTGAAGCGATTCTTCAGACGTGGCCTTCCGACAGAATTCCGTTGAGGGCTGCCAAAGTCTGGCTGTAACGCAGGATTTCCGCGGTGTAACGATAGATTTACGCAACTGCCCTGCCGTTGTTGGGGGGCGCGCCGATGTAAGCATTAGCTGACAGAATTGCCTGTGCACTTTCCCGGTGCGTGCCGAAGCTGTCGAGCGGTGTACAATGCGCCGCGTTTTACTGTGACCCCCCTTGCGTACCCACGCAAAAGGCCAAGACCTCAGGGTTTGATCCCCCTGATCACTCCGCCTGGCCACGAGCCGGACGGGTTCGATTTCGTCACAGATAAAAACAAACAGGTGACGCATGACCGTTAGAAAGAAGCTGTACTCCTGGTGCCTGCGCTGGGGTTTGAGCGGCGCTGCTTGAGTCGGTAATTCAAGGCAGCAACCTGCATTCAACTCTTCAAACCTTGCGTGAGACCCTTTTCATGAGTGGACCCCATTCCTCTTCAGGCGAGCTGAAACGCGGCCTGAAAAATCGGCATATCCAGTTGATCGCCCTCGGTGGCGCCATCGGCACCGGCCTGTTCCTGGGCTCGGCCGGGGTGCTCAAATCCGCCGGCCCGTCGATGATCCTGGGCTATGCCATTTGCGGCTTTATCGCCTTCATGATCATGCGCCAGCTTGGCGAAATGATCGTCGAGGAGCCCGTCGCCGGCTCCTTCAGCCATTTTGCCCACAAGTACTGGGGCGGTTTCGCCGGTTTTCTGTCGGGCTGGAACTGCTGGATTCTCTACATTCTGGTGGGTATGTCGGAGCTGACGGCCGTCGGCAAGTACGTGCATTACTGGTGGCCGGAGATTCCGACCTGGGTCTCTGCGGCGGCCTTCTTCGTGCTGATCAACGTGATCAACCTGGCCAACGTCAAAGTCTTCGGTGAGGCCGAGTTCTGGTTCGCCATCATCAAGGTGGTGGCGATCGTCGGCATGATTGCCCTGGGCAGCTACCTGCTGGTCAGCGGCAGCGGCGGTCCCCAAGCCTCGGTCAGCAACCTGTGGGAGCATGGTGGTTTCTTCCCCCATGGCGTCGGCGGCTTGGTGATGGCCATGGCGATCATCATGTTCTCCTTCGGCGGCCTGGAAATGCTCGGCTTTACCGCTGCCGAAGCCGACCAGCCACGTACCGTGATCCCTAAGGCGATCAATCAGGTGATCTACCGCATCCTGATTTTCTACATCGGTGCCCTGGTAGTACTGCTGTCGCTCACACCGTGGGACAGCCTGCTGGCGACCCTCAACGCCTCCGGCGATGCCTACAGCGGTAGCCCGTTCGTGCAGGTGTTCTCGATGCTGGGCAGTAACACCGCCGCGCATATCCTCAACTTCGTGGTGCTGACCGCCGCGCTGTCGGTGTACAACAGCGGTACCTACTGCAACAGCCGCATGCTCTTGGGCATGGCCGAGCAGGGCGACGCGCCCAGGGCCCTGGCGAAGATCGACAAGCGCGGCGTGCCGGTGCGTTCGATCCTGGCCTCGGCGGCGATCACCCTGGTGGCGGTGCTGATGAACTACCTGATGCCCCATGACGCGCTGGAACTGCTGATGTCGCTGGTGGTGGCCACGTTGGTGATCAACTGGGCGATGATCAGTTTCTCCCACGTCAAGTTCCGCCAGCACATGAACCGCACCGGCCAGGTGCCGCTGTTCAAGGCGTTGTGGTATCCGTATGGAAACTACATCTGCCTGGCGTTCGTGGTGTTTATCCTGGTGATCATGCTGATGATGCCGGGGATTCAGGTGTCGGTATATGCGATCCCGGTGTGGGTAGCGTTCATGGCAGTGTGTTACTGGATCAAGAACAAGCGCACGGCGCGGTCAGCTATTGGCGCAACGGGTCCGGTTCTGGAGTAGGACTTTTCCCCTTGCAGAAAACCCGGCGCCCTGCCGGGTTTTTTGTAGGTATGGGCAGGTTAGAGTCGCCCCCTCTTTTTTCCGCATGCCCGGAGGCCCCGATGCAATACACCGACGTCGCCGATAGCGCCTTGCAGCGCGATGAGCTGGAAGACTTGATAGACCGGCACAGCGGCCCTTTGCGCTTGATCGGAGTAGATTTAAGTGGTGTCGACCTGTCGCGCATGGCACTGGACAACTGGGTGTTCGAGCGCTGCACCCTGGTCCAGACCTCGTTTCTCGGTTCTCGACTGGAAGGGACTCAGTGGAAAAACTGCCGAGCCAGCCTCGCCATTTTCGAAGCGGCCAACCTGCTCGAGGCGCAATTCCACAGTTGCGATCTGAACAACACTCGTTGGCAGCGCAGCAAACTGTCCCAGGCGACTTTTACCCAGTGCAAGCTGACGGGCGCCAATTTCACCCATTGCGCGTCACTGGGGCTGAGCTTCAGCGAAACCCTGCTCAACAGTGCCTTTTTATCCGGGTTGTCGTTTGCTCGAAGTGTGCTCAAGAATCTGGATTTTTCCGACAGCGACTTGTCGGATACGGACTTTCGCAAGGCTGAACTGGTCGACTGCAGCCTCGCACATGCCCGCATCAACGGCGCTAATTTTGCGGGTGCCGACTTGCGCGGTGCAGATTTGAGCGGTTTTCGCCTCAATGATGCCAAACTGTTCAAAGGCGCCGTGATTTCCAAAGCCCAGGCGTCGATATTGTTGTCTGAGTTGGGCTTGTCCGTTGCCTAAGGTTTTGATTGATGCTGGTAGTTTCCAACAATGTGCACCTGCCCGACGCCGAGATCGAGCTGACCGCTATCCGCGCCCAGGGCGCCGGTGGACAGAACGTCAATAAGGTGTCGAGTGCGGTGCACCTGCGGTTTGATATTCCGGCCTCGTCGTTGCCGGAGTTTTACAAGGAGCGCCTGCTGGCGCTGCGTGACAGCCGGATCACCAGCGAAGGCGTGCTGGTGCTCAAGGCCCAGCAATATCGCACCCAGGAGCAGAACCGTGCCGATGCGCTGGAGCGCCTGGTGGAGTTGATCCAGAGCGCCACCAAGGTCGAGAAAAAGCGTCGTCCGACCAAGCCCACCCTGGGTTCGAAGAAACGCCGCCTGGAGTCCAAGACCAAGCGCGGCAGCATCAAGGCCGGGCGCGGCAAGGTCGACTTCTAGGCGTCGCGTGTTTCGCGGGCCTTAGGCGCCTGGCGGTACAGGTAGAAGCTCAGCAGCAAACCGGCGAAAGCTGCGAGGGCCGCGAACAGGAAGATTGAGGCAAAGCCAAAACCTGCCGCCACGGCGCCCGCCAGCGGCCCGGTGATGCCCAGGGACAAGTCGATAAACAGCGAATAGGCGCCCACCGCCGAACCTCGGCTGGAGGCCGGCACCAGGTTGACCGCCTCTACCCCCAGCGCCGGGAACACCAGGGAAAAGCCGAAACCGCTCAACGCCGCACCCGCCAACGCCAGTTGGGCATCCGGCGCCAGCCACAGCAACAGCAGGCCCAGTACTTCCACTGACAGGCAGGCGATTGCGACGCGAAAACCGCCAATGCGGTTGATCAAATTGCCAAACAGCAAGCGTGCGCCGATAAAACTGGCACCGAACAGACTCAAGGCCCACACCGCGTTATCCCAGTGCTGGGTGCTGTAATACAACGTGATAAAGGTGGCGATGGTGCCAAAGCCGATGGAGCCCAGCGCCAGCGCGCAACCATGGGGCAGCACGCGGCCCAGCACGTTCATGAACGGCAAACGTACGCCGGGCACAATCGGCGCCGCTTGTTTTTTCCAGGCCAACAGCACACCCAACACGGCCAACAGAATGATGCTGACGCCCATGCTCCACAGCCCCAAATGGCTGACCAGCAGCACCCCCAACGGCGCACCCACCGCCAGCGCGCCGTAGCTGGCGATGCCGTTCCAGGAAATAACCTTGGCCGTGTTCGCCGCGCCGACACGGCCAATGCCCCAGCCAATCGCGCCCGAACCCACCAGGCTTTCAGCGCTGCCCAGCACCAGCCGCCCGACCAGCAGGCAGCCGAGGCTCAGAGCCGGCAGGCTGGAAAACCACGCCGCAAACAACATGAACACGCCACTCAAACCGCAGCCCACCAAGCCGAGCAGCACGGCGCGCTTGCTGCCCAGATTGTCGATGATCTTACCGGCATAGGGGCGGCTCAGCAGGGTTGCCAGGTATTGCACGCTGATCACCAGCCCGGCGATGACGGCGCCATAGCCCAGCTGGCTATGGACATAACCCGGCAATACGGCCAGGGGGATGCCGATATTCAAGTAGCCGATGAAGGTAAACAGCACGATGGAAACGACTTGCAGCGTGACCGTCATGGGGCGCTGGGTATCTGGCATGGGAGAGATCCACTGTCGCAGCAGGTAAAGATAGGCTGCTAATGATACCGGTGCGCAAGCCGGGCAGGGCGGCAAAAATGTAAAACGTCAGATCTAAGGTAGATCAAGCTTGGGCGGGGGCCAGCAATTGGGTGGTCACCAGGGCCGCCAGGGCGTTTTCCTGGGTGCCGAAGCGCTTGAGCAGTGCTGCTTGCTTGTCGGCACTGAGGCGGTTCCAGACTTCGACCATCTGCAAGGCAGCGTCGAGTACAGCGGCGTCCGGCGTGACGGAAGGGGAAGTGGTCATAGTGAAGGTCTCGGATGATTCAGGCAGTGTGGAAAGCGCTCAAAGGCGCGCTTTCCACACGGTCTGGTACGGCGTCAGTCTCGGCTTTCGCGCTCGACTGGTTTTGCTTCTTTGGCCTCAGGCTGCTTGTCGCTGGCCTGCTGCGGTGTTGGCTGCTCAGTTGGGTGCAGGCTTGGGAAGGGGAGATTAGGTATCTCGTGCATCGTGGTCGCTCCTCGCAAGGTCTGTTTTTTCAATCGCAGGTGATTCCGCGCTCTCAAAAAGCCTTGGCAGGATACAGCACCGTAAATGACAAAAAGACTTTTATCTCCACAGATGCACAATTTTTAATGGTTCAGGCGCAAGTGACATGAGGTCACACCCCTAGAACGGCACCTTGCCCAGGATCATGTCGCGGTACATCACAAAATCCCCCAGCAAGCTGTAGAACGGGTGCTGAAAGGTGGCGGGGCGGTTCTTTTCGAAGAAGAAGTGGCCAATCCAGGCAAAGCTGTAGCCTGCCAGGGGCAACGCCAGCAGCAGAACCAATGAGCCTCTGCCGATGGCGTACGCGAGAATGCCTATTACCAGGGTGGTGCCGATAAAGTGCAGGCGTCGGCAGGTGCTGTTGCCATGTTCGCTCAGGTAGTACGGGTAGAACTCGGCAAAACTGTTGAATTTCTTGATGTTTTCCACGGTCACCGGCCCTCTGGTTGCTGTGCCGCCAACGGGTGCGCGGCGGGGAGCTTATTTGAGTCTAGAGTGATCAGTGCTAACAGCCAGTGACAATAGATGCCACTTTAGTATCCTTGGCTTCCTGGCTGCCGTTTGAGCCTGCTTTCAACAAGAAGACGCCATGAGCGAACGAACAACTTCTGCAAGCTGGGCGATGGGCATCGTCAAGGCGCTGGAAATGGATGGCCTGGATTGCCGTGCCTTGTTCAAGCAACTGGGCCTGGACTACGCCGCCCTCAGTGACCCCGATGCGCGCTTCCCGCAAGACGCCATGACCCGCCTGTGGCAACGCGCGGTAGAGGTGTCGGGTAACCCGGCGATTGGCCTGAACATGGGCAAGGTGGTGCGCCCGGCCTCGTTTCACGTTGCCGGTTATGCGTTGATGTCCAGCAACACCCTGGCCGAAGGTTTTATGCGATTGGTGCGCTACCAGCGCATCATCGCCGAAAGCGCTGATTTGAGTTTTCGACTGTTACCCGAAGGCTATGCGTTGATTCTGACGGTGCATGGCGATCACCTGCCGCCGACCCGTCAAAGCGCCGAAGCCTCGCTGGCCAGCGCCCTGGCCCTGTGCGGCTGGCTCACCGGGCGCACCCTGCAGCCCCGCAAAGTGCTGCTGCAAGGCGAGCAGCCGGCGGACCTGGCGCCCTACCAACAGGCCTTTCATGCGCCTTTGCAATTCAATGCACCCTATGACGCGCTGATTTTCGAGCAGGCGGACATGGAGGCGCCGCTGCCCACGGCCAACGAAGCCATGGCGCTGTTGCATGATCGCTTTGCCGGTGAATACCTGGCGCGTTTTTCCGAAAGCCGCGTGACCCATAAGGCGCGTCAGGTGCTGTGCCGCCTGTTGCCTCAGGGCGAGCCCAAGCGCGAAGCCGTGGCCCAGACGTTGCACCTGTCCCAGCGCACCTTGCAGCGGCGGCTGCAGGAGGAGGGCACCAGCTTCCAGGCCTTGCTTGATGACACCCGGCGCGAACTGGCCGAGCAGTACCTGGCACAACCCAGCATGACCTTGCTGGAAATCGCTTACCTGCTGGGGTTTGCCGACCCGAGCAACTTTTTCCGCGCGTTTCGCCGCTGGTTCGATGCCACGCCCGGTGAATACCGGGCGCGCTTGCAACAAATGTCGTCGGTCAGTGACGCCAGAACGCCGGAATGCACAACACAAACACGGTGATGATCTCCAGGCGACCCAACAACATGCCCAAAGACAGGATCCACTTGGCGGCATCCGGCAGGGTGGCGAAGTTGCCGGCCGGGCCGATGGTTTCGCCCAGGCCGGGGCCCACGCCGGAAACGGTACTGGCGGCGCCGGTCAACGCGGTCATCCAGTCCACGCCTAGCAGCGACAGGGCCAGGGCGATCATGCAGATGGTGATGGCGAAGAAAAACGAAAAAGTCAGGATCGACCGCACAATCTCTTCATCGAGGCGATGGCCGTTGTACTTCTGCTTGATCACCGCGCGCGGATGGATCAACTGATTCAAGTTGGCCTTGAGCAGGATGTAGGCCACCTGGAAACGGAAGATTTTGATACCGCCCGCGGTGGAGCCCGAGCAGCCGCCGATAAAGCCCAGGTAGAAAAACAGCATCAGTGAGAAGTTGCCCCACAAGCTGTAGTCCCCCAGTGCAAAGCCGGTGGTGGTCACCACAGACGTCACGTTCAGCGCCACATGGCGCAAGGCATCGAGCCAATGCAGGTTGGTGGTCCACCAGTACCAGGTGCCGAGTACCAGCCAGGTCACCAGCAACAGGCCGAGCAAGCCTTGCACCTGCTGGTCCTTGATCAGCGCCCGACGGTTACCACGTAAAGTGGCAACGTACAGGGCGAACGGCAAGCTGCCCAGGATCATCACCACCACCGCGACCCAGTGCACCGCCGGTTGTTTCCAATGGGCCAGGGACTCGTCCGAGGTGGAAAACCCGCCCGTGGAAATCGCCGACATCGCATGGTTGATCGCATCGAACACGCCCATTCCGGCCCACCAGAAGGCCAGGCTGCCGAAGATAGTGATGCCCACATACGCCGCCACGATCAGGCGCGCCACCATGTGTGAACGAGGCATGACCTTTTCCGAGCGGTCCGAGGATTCGGTCTGGAACAGGCGCATGCCACCAATGCGCAGCAGCGGCAGGATCGCCACCGCCATGCCGATAAAGCCGATACCGCCGAGCCAGTGCAGCAGCGAACGCCACATCAAGATGCCCGGCGACATGCTGTCCAGCCCGCTCAACACGGTGGAGCCTGTGGCGGTGATGCCGGACATGCTTTCGAAGAACGAGTCGGTGTAGCTGATGTGCTGGGTCAGCAAAAAGGGCAGGGCGGCGAAGATGCACACCACCACCCAACTACTGACCGTCAGCAGGTACATGTCCCTGGGGCGCAGGTGCACGTGCTCTGGGCGACCAGGGATGACCAGCGCCAGGCCGGCGATAAAGGTGATCAGGCTGGCCCACAGGAACGAGGGCAGGTCGCTGGTGCGTTCGAAGATCACCAGGGTCGCCATCGGGATCACCATGGCGACCGCAAGGGTGATCAGGAAGATGCCGATGATGAAACCGATGATGCGCAGGGTCGGCAACGCCATGAAGTTCGCTCGGGTGATTGGGCAGAGGCGCCATTCTACCTGCGGTGCAGGTCTTGTAAACCAAGGGCTGCCGGTTGATGGAGAACCCCTGTGGGAGCTGGCCTGCCAGCCGGCGGATATCCACCTGACGCCCCGCAATCCAATGTGGGAGCTGGCTTGCCTGCGATGGCGGTGTGTCAGTTACAGATCAGTCGACTGAACCACCGCCATCGCAGGCAAGCCAGCTCCCACAGGTATAACGGCGGCAGTTATTGCGCGCATGAAAAAGGCGACCCGCAGGTCGCCTCTTTCAACTGCGCTTGATCAGAACTCGTGATCAGCGCTGTCCGGGTTCAGGTCGCTGATGCCCAGCTTGCCGGCAGCAGCCTCGATCGAGCCGGTCTGCTTGACCAGAGCGGCAATCGAGTCACGCACGATCTGGTTGCCCTTTTCATTGTCGGCGGCGATCAACTGGTCGTAGTGCTCGCCGTTGTTGGCGTGGTCAACCATCACCTGGATCTTCGCTTCGGTGGCGGCCAGGTCAGCCTTGAGGGCTGCATCGGCTGCCGGGTCGGCCTTGGCCACCAGGGACGACAGGCTGGCGCCGGTCAGCTTGGTGCCGTCAACACGGGTGTATTCGCCCAGGTAGACGTTACGGATGCCCTTGGCGTCGTAGAAGTGCGAGTAATGGGTGTTGTCGCTGAAGCAGTCTTGCTCGTCTTCTGGCGAGTTGGCTTCCAGGGATACTTTCATGCGCTCCCCGGCGAGTTCGCCCAGAGACAGGCTGCCCATGCCGAACAGCATTTTGCGCAGGCCATCGGTCGCAGGTTCCGACTCCAGGGTGGCGCGGTAGTTGTCTTCGACGTTGGGCTTCCAGTTGCCGACCATTTCCTGCAGGTCGCTGACCAGCAGTTGGGTGACGGCGCGCAGGTAAGTGCGGCGACGCTCGTTGTGGCCGCCGGTTGCACCGTCACCGGTCATGTAGTCCGATGCCGGGCGGTTGCCCGCGCCTGGGCCGGTGCCGTTGAGGTCCTGGCCCCACAGCAGGAATTCGATGGCGTGGTAGCCGGTGGCGACGTTCGCTTCGGAACCGCCCAGTTCATTGAGGCTGGCGAGTTTTTCCGGAGTGATCTCCTTGACGTCGACCTTGTCTTCGCCGACCTGGATCTCGTTATTGGCGATGATATTGGCGTTCGCACCTGGGTTGCCCAGCGCGTGCTCGTAGGACTTGTCGACGTAGTCGATCAGGCCTTCGTCCAGGGGCCAGGCGTTCACCTGGCCTTCCCAGTCGTCGATGATGGTGTTGCCGAAGCGGAATACTTCGCTCTGCAGGTAGGGTACGCGTGCGGCGATCCAGGCGGTACGGGCCGCTTTCAGGGTTTCGTCGTTCGGGTTGGCGAGGAAGGTATCGATTGCGGTCTGCAGGGTTTTTGCGGTGGATTCGGCATCGCTGTACACCGCAAACACCATGTCTGCGTAGTGCGCGACCACGGCCTTGGCGGCCGCTTCGTCGACCTGGCCAGCCGGGGCAGCCGCCGGTGCGGTAGTGCTGGCGGCAGCGGGTGCCTGGGGCGCGGCGGCCTTGTCTTTACCTTCGCCGCAACCGGCGAGAGAAATGGCAATGGCCAGCAGACTGGCGGTGGCCAGGGGCATACGAATCATGGCGAACATCCTGCTTCGGTTGTTGAAAGGGCGCGCGGGGAGCGCAAACGCTGCGACATAATGCGAAAGATTTGCATTTTGTGTAAAGGCTTATACGCGGGAAATATTGAGTATCGAAGTGTAAATTCAAAGACTCACGGCGTTATTGCGCTCGGACTGCTTCAGATAAGCCGTCAACTCCCGGGCCTGCAGCGGTTTGCTGTAGTGATAACCCTGCCCCTCATGGCACCCCTCGGAGATGATGTAGGCCTCCTGTTCGGCAGTCTCCACGCCTTCGGCAATCACCTGCATGCCCAGGCTTTTGCCCAATTGGATAATGGCGCGCACGATGGTGGCGTCATCGTCGTCGTCCTGCAGGTCCTGGACGAAGCTCTTGTCGATCTTGATCTTGTCCAGGGGCAGGCTCTTGAGGTAACTCAAGGATGAGTAGCCGGTGCCGAAGTCATCAATGGCGATCAGCGCCCCGGAGCGACGCAGGCTCAGCAGGTGCTGGGCTGCGGTGCTGATGTCTTCCATCAGGCCGGTCTCGGTAACTTCCAGCTCCAGGCTGCGGGGCGGCAGGCGATAGATCTGCATCAGGTTGTTGACCACCCGCGGCAACTCGGTGTGGTGCAGTTGCACGGTGGACAGGTTGACGGCCATGCGCAGCGCGGTGAAACCCTGATCATGCCATTCGCGCAGTTGCCGACACGCCTGGTCCAGTACCCATTCGCCGATGGGAATGATGGTGCCGTTCTGTTCCGCCAACGGAATGAACAAGTCCGGCGGTACCAGCCCATGTTCCGGGTGTTGCCAGCGCAGCAGCGCTTCCACACCGACCACGTGATGGTCGAGATAGCTGATTTGTGGTTGGTACACCAAGTGAAACTGCTCGCGGCCCAAGGCGTCTCGCAAGTCTTTCTCCAGTTCACGACGCCGGCGCATTTCGCTGTCGACGCTGGCGATATAAAACTGATAGCGGTTGCGCGAGCGGCTCTTGGCCAGGGTCATGGTCTGCTCGGCTTTCTGGAGCAACTTCTCGGTGCTGTCGCCATCTTCCGGGAACAGCGTGATGCCGATGGTGGCGCGCAGGCGGATCAGGTCATGCTCAAGGGCGAACTCTGCTTCCAGGTCATCAAGGATGCTTTGCGCCAGTTCGGCGGCTTCGTAGGGCTGGTCGATATCGGCTTGCACCAGGGCGAACTGGTCGCCGCCCAGGCGGGCGAGCGTGCCCAAGTGGCCACTATGGGCGCGCAAGCGATCAGCCAGCGCCAACAAGAGTTTGTCGCCGGCCTGGTAGGTGAATTGCTCGTTGACGCTCTTGAAATCATCCAGCCCCACGCACAACACCGCGACACGGCGTTGCCGGCGGCCGGCGTCCGTGAGGATTTTGTCCAGTTGCGCCTGCAACTTCTGGCGGTTCGGCAGGCCGGTCAGGAAGTCGTATTGGGCCATGCGCAACAGGCTCGATTCGGCCTCGTGGCGCAGGTGGGTATTGCGCTCGATGGATTCGAGCAATTGGTTGGCGGTGTTTATCCACTGCCCCAGTTCGTTGCGTTCGTGGCCCTTGAGCTGAGGGATCTTGTGCTCGCTGGGGCGGTCCGGGTTGATCGAGGTCAGGTGCTCGATCATCCGCGACAGCGGTTTGGTGAGCATCCAGTGATACACCAGGTACAGCACCAGCCCCATGACCAGGGCGCGCAATACGCCCGAGATAAAGATGATGACCGAGCTGACCAGAAAACTTCGGCCATAGGTGGCGGTGTCGAGGGTGATGCTCAGGTCGCCGTAATATTCGCTGTAGGGGCCCTTGCCCACCAACGCAGTAGTAAAGGAGCGTTCCTGGCCAAGAATCAGGTCGGTCAACCAGCGGCTGGGCGACTGCTGTAAAGGACGGCTTTTTTCCGCCAGCATGGTCTCGTTGGGGTGCCCGATGGAAGCCATGCGCACAGCGTCGTCCTGGAACAGACCTTCGATCACCTGCATGCCCATCTCGCGATCCAGGCTGTACACGGCCTGGGTCGAGGGGTCGCGAAACATGTCGAGGATGCGTTGGGCATCTTCCGCCACGGCCTGGCGCGTCTTGTAGGCATCAAAAACGATCTGCGCCACGCTCAGCGCCACACCCACGATCAATGCCGACAGCAGCACAACCCGTAGCAACTTCACCGACAAGCTGTTCTTGAGTTCCAGCTTCAAAGGGGCATTCCTTGTCTCATGCGGGTGGCCGTCAATATGCCATGAGTATTGGCAATCTGGTGATGGCAGTCAAAGGGACATTCGGGCTTGAGATTAATTGAAGGGGCTGGATAAACGTGGAGGGATACCCGCTTATGTCAGGACGTTTGAGGCGTGGACTGGACGTCGGGCAGAGAAGAAGAAGGCGGAACAGATCCGCCCTCTGTTTGGCGACGCTCTCAAAAATTGATCTTACCCTCTGGCTGTTGCTCTTCCCCTCCGACCTTTGACTGTTCACCCGCTATGTCTACGAGTTTGTTCGTCAAGTCCAGTGCGCTTTTTGCCAGGTCCATTCCCTTCTCAAGAAGACCGGATAACATTGGCACTGCACCTGCGGCCGTTGAAATAGGATCCATTGTCATTCTCCACATTGATTCAGGAGGTTTATTCCTCCTGGCGTTTGTGTGGTGAATAGTTACCGTTGGGTTCCGGGATTTCTGGCATGGCAATCAGGGCGCCCATGAAAAAGCCCGGCAATCGCCGGGCTCTTTTTACTGCAAGCGTCGCTTAGGCAGTGAAGGTCTTGCCTTCGAACTGCTCAGCCACGAACTTCCAGTTGACCAGGTTCCAGAACGCTTCTACATACTTTGGACGCACGTTGCGGTAGTCGATGTAGTAGGCGTGTTCCCAGACGTCGCAGGTCAACAGCGGGGTGTCGCCGTTGGTCAGCGGGTTGCCGGCGCCGATGGTGCTGGCCAGGGCCAGGGAACCGTCAGCCTTTTTCACCAGCCAGCCCCAACCGGAACCGAAGGTGCCGACCGAAGTCTTGGTGAACTCTTCCTTGAACTTGTCGAACGAACCGAACGCAGCGTTGATGGCTTCAGCCAGTGCGCCGGTTGGTTGGCCACCGGCGTTCGGCGCCAGGCAGTTCCAGTAGAAAGTGTGGTTCCAGACCTGAGCGGCGTTGTTGAAGATGCCGCCCGAGGAAGACTTGACGATCTCTTCCAGGGTCTTGCCTTCGAACTCGGTGCCAGGCACCAGGTTGTTCAGGTTCACGACATAGGTGTTGTGGTGCTTGTCGTGGTGGTATTCCAAGGTTTCCTTGGAGATGTGCGGCTGCAGGGCATCGTGTGCGTAGGGCAGCGGCGGCAATTCGAAAGCCATGATGATTCTCCTAATCAGGTCAGTTGCGGTGAGCGCAAGGCCGATCACGGGCGGCCAAACATGCGCCGGGGAGTTTGTACTCTTTGCGGCGCAGGGGGCCGATCATAGCACCGGGGGTGCGGCATAACCACGCAACAACTGTGTGGGATAGAGGTTCCAGAGCGTTTTGGAATATTGCTCAGGCGCTGATCAGTTGATAGGCCACCGAGAACATCATCGCGGCCACCAGCAGGTCCAGCAGGCGCCAGGTGGCCGGGCGTGCCAGCCAGGGTGCCAACCATGCCGCACCCAGCGCCAGGGTGGCGAACCACAGGAACGATGCACTGGCTGCACCGGCTACGTAGGCACCGGGTTCGGTTTGTTGCGCGCCCAGGGAGCCGATCAGCAGGACGGTATCCAGGTAGACATGGGGGTTGAGCAAGGTGACCGCCAAAGCGCTCAGCAGCACAGCGCGCAATGAGCGCGTCTTGAGGGTGTCGCTTTGGTCCAGGCTCTGCTTGGAGCACGCCCTGCGCAGCGCGCATGCGGCATACCAGAGCAAGAACGCTGCGCCGCCCCAGCGTGCCACCGCCAGCAGTATCGGGCTCTGCGCCAGCACGGTGGCCAGCCCGAATACCCCAGCGGCCACTAGCAGTGCGTCGCAGATCACACACAACGCCGCCACGGGTAAGTGATGTTCGCGGCGCAGGCTCTGCGCGAGGACGAATGCATTTTGGCTGCCGATTGCCATGATCAACCCGAGGGCCACCAGCAAACCGTTCATATAGCTTTGCCACATAGAGGGAGATCCTTGTTGATGCTCAAACGATGCTGGCTATGGTGCGGGTCGGGGCTGTATAAGAAAAACCAATATTGCTGATCGCTCATTAGAGAAACTGATGTTCGACTATAAATTGCTTTCCGCCTTGGCGGCGGTGGTGGAACAAGCCGGCTTTGAGCGCGGTGCCCAGGTGTTGGGGCTGTCGCAATCAGCCATCTCCCAACGCATCAAGCTATTGGAGGCGCGCGTCGGCCAGCCGGTGTTGATACGGGCCTCGCCGCCAACGCCCACCGATATCGGTCGGCGCCTGCTCAACCATGTGCAGCAGGTGCGTTTGCTGGAGCGTGACCTGCAAAGCCAGGTGCCGGCCCTGGACGAGGAGGGCATGCCTGAGCGCTTGCGCATTGCCCTGAATGCCGACAGCCTCGCCACTTGGTGGGCCGAGGCAGTCAGCGACTTCTGCGCCGAACAGCACGTGTTGCTGGACCTGGTGGTCGAAGACCAGACCGTGGGCCTCAAGCGCATGCGCGCCGGTGAAGTGGCGGCCTGCATTTGTGCCAGCGAGCGTCCTGTGGCCGGTGCTCGCAGCCTGTTGCTGGGCGCCATGCGTTATCGGGCGCTGGCCAGCCCGGCCTTTCTGGCGCGGCATTTTCCTGGAGGCGTGCGGGCCGACCAATTGGCGCGCACGCCTGCGCTGGTGTTCGGCCCGGATGATTTCCTGCAGCACCGCTACCTGGCGTCCCTTGGCGTGGACGGTGGTTTCGAACACCATCTATGCCCGTCATCCGAAGGTTTTATCCGCCTGACGGAAGCCGGCCTGGGGTGGGGCCTGGTGCCTGAATTGCAGGTGCGCGACCAGTTGGAAACTGGTGTATTGGTCGAGTTATTGCCAGATAAGCCCATCGATGTGCCGCTGTACTGGCATCATTGGCGCAGTGGCGGGCAACTGTTGGGCTTGTTGACCGACCATCTGGCCGATGTGTGTGGTCATTGGTTGGTGCCGTTGGAGTGATGGCGCGCGTCAAGGCAAGAGCGATGAAAAATGAAAGAACACGGAGTACGACATGAAAATTCTGGTCACCGGCGCAAGCGGCTTCATTGGCGGGCGCTTTGCGCGCTTCGCCCTTGAGCAGGGCCTGGACGTGCGGGTCAACGGGCGGCGCGCCGAGGGTGTGGAACACCTGGTGCGGCGCGGTGCCGAGTTCATCCAGGGTGATTTGAATGATGCCGACCTTGTGCGCGACCTGTGCCGCGATGTCGAAGCCGTGGTGCATTGCGCCGGCGCCGTTGGGCTGTGGGGCAAGTACCAGGACTTCCACCAGAACAACGTATTGGTCACCGAAAACGTCGTCGAAGCCTGCCTGAAACAGCGCGTGGGGCGCCTGGTGCACCTGTCGTCGCCGTCGATCTATTTTGACGGTCGCGATCACCTTGGGCTCACCGAAGAGCAAGTGCCCAAGCGTTTCAAGCATCCCTATGCCGCTACCAAGTACCTGGCCGAGCAGAAGGTGTTCGGCGCCCAGGAGTTCGGCCTGCAAGTGATAGCCCTGCGCCCACGCTTTGTCACCGGGGCCGGCGATATGAGTATCTTCCCGCGCTTGCTGAAAATGCAGCGCAAGAACCGTCTGGCGATCGTCGGCGACGGTTTGAACAAAGTCGACTTCACCAGCGTGCACAACCTCAACGAGGCGCTGCTCAGCAGTTTGCTCGCCACCGGCTCGGCCCTGGGCAAAGCCTACAACATCAGCAACGGCGCACCGGTGCCGATCTGGGATGTGGTGAACTACGTGATGCGGCAGATGGAGCTGCCCCAAGTGACCCGCTATCGATCCTACGGTTTGTCCTACAGCGTGGCGGCGTTGAACGAGGCATTCTGCGCGATGTGGCCGGGGCGGCCGGAACCGGCGTTATCGCGTCTGGGCATGCAAGTGATGAATAAAAACTTCACCCTCGACATCAGTCGCGCCAGGCATTATCTCGACTACGAGCCCAAGGTCAGCCTGTGGGCCGCGCTCGACGAGTTCTGCAGTTGGTGGAAAGCCCAGGACCCGGGCCGCCAATAACCTCATAAGCAGCAACACTTCGGGAACCCCATTCCAGGTTCCGAGTCGATCCATGCGCCGGGAGTGCGGTTTATACTCCTGCCGCTCGGCTTTACAGCCAGCCATCTCATTGATTCAGGGTAGATTCATGCGTAACGATGCTAAAGACGACTTCGACAACGTTCCCAGCCTGCGGGCCGACCTTGGGGATGACGATGATTTCGTGCCGACCCCTGCGACGTCGGTGCGTTCGCGAACGACGCCCGTGGTCAAGGTCAAGAGCGCCAGCACTGGCCCGTTGTGGGCACTGGTCGGTGCGCTGTTGATCGCCTTTGCGGGCCTGGCCTGGTGGAGCTTCCAGCAGATTTCCCTGATGGGCCAGCAGTTGGTTGCCACCCAGGAAAGCTTTGCCCGCATCAGCGAGGAAGCGGCAGGACGGCTACAGGCGATTTCCGGCAAGGTCGTGGCCAGCGAAGCGAATGTGAACAACGGTAGCGAAGCCTTGAAGCTGCAGATCAAGCAACTGGAAGCCCAGTTGCAGGAGCAGGGCAAGCAACAGTTGGGCGTCGCCGGTCAAACCACCGAACTGGACAGCCGCCTGGCCCAGATGAGCGCCAGCAACACCGAGCTGACAGCGGCCAATACCAAGCTGCAAGGCCAGGTGCAGGCCCTCACTGACGCGGTCACCAGCCTCACGGCAGCACAGGCCGAGAGCAAGGGCCTGGCCACCGATGTGGCGGCCTTGAAGAAACAAGGCAACCCAAGCGCGGCCATCGCCCGCCTCGAGCAGGACGTGCTGGTGCTCAAGAGCGCCCAGGAAAACCAGCCGGCCAATATCGACGCGCCGACCAACAAGGAATTTGACGTGTTCCGCATCCAGACCACGCGCAATATCACCACTTTGCAGAGCCAGGTGCAGAACTTGAATCAGCGTCTCAATGCGCCTGCTGCGGCCACACCACTGGGTCAATGAACGCGAAATCGTCCTCTGTAGGAGCGAACAAGCTCGCTCCTACATGGATTGTCACCACTCGGTGACATTTCTTTTCCCCTTCGTTACTTGCCCATCCCACGCCCTTGTTTAGACTCCGGTCATCCCAAAAAAACAATAAGGGCCACCCATGACCACCCAACCACTGCCTGCCAGCAGTTGGCTGAATGCACCTGCCCATTACGCTTGGCTCGCCGCGGAAGGCCAGCGCCTGTTGGCGTTCGCCAAGGCATCGCGCCTGCCGGACGGGTTCGGCAACCTCGACGATAAAGGCCAGTTGCCGGCCAATGCCCGCGCCGAAACCATGAACACCGCGCGCATGACCCACAGCTTTGCCATGGCCCATGCCATTGGGTTGCCGGGTTATGCCGAACTGGTGGCGCACGGTGTGGCAGCGCTCAGCGGCCCGCTGCGTGACAGTGAGCACGGTGGCTGGTTCGCCGCGCCCCAGGCGGCTGATGGCAACACCGGCAAGGCCGCCTATCTGCACGCCTTCGTGGCCCTCGCCGCCAGCTCTGCCGTGGTGGCCGGCGCGCCGGGTGCGCGCACATTAATGAACGACGCCGTCCATATCATCGACCAGTTCTTCTGGAGCGAAGAGGAGGGCGTCATGCTTGAATCCTTTGCCCGGGACTGGAGCGGCGTCGAAGCCTATCGTGGCGCCAACAGCAACATGCACGCCACCGAAGCTTTCCTGGCATTGGCCGATGTCAGTGGTGATACACGTTGGCTGGACCGTGCGCTGCGCATCGTCGAACGGGTGATCCACACCCATGCCGCTGGCAATCAATTCATGGTCATCGAACATTTCGATGCGCACTGGAAGCCGTTGCTCGGTTACAACCAAGACAACCCCGCCGATGGCTTTCGCCCCTACGGCATCACCCCCGGCCATGGTTTCGAATGGGCGCGGTTGTTGCTGCACCTTGAAGCTGCGCGCCTCAAGGCCAAGCTAGCCACGCCGGACTGGCTGGTGAGCGACGCCAAAGGCCTGTTTGCCAGTGCCTGCGAGTACGCCTGGGCGGTGGATGGTGCGCCGGGCCTTGTCTACACTCTGGATTGGAACCAGCGCCCGGTGGTACGCGAGCGCCTGCACTGGACCCATGCTGAAGCCAGCGCCGCTGCTCAGGCGCTGCTCAAACGTACCGGCGAGCTGCATTACGAAACCTGGTACCGACGCTTCTGGGAGTTTTGCGAAACCCACTTCATCGACCGGCTCCAGGGCAGTTGGCACCACGAACTCAGCCCGCACAACCAACCCAGCAGTAAAATCTGGGGCGGCAAACCTGACCTGTACCATGCCTGGCAAGCGGTCGTGCTGCCTGCACTGCCCTTGGCACCCAGCCTGGCCAGTGCATTGGGCAGCGGATGCTATGTCACCAGGTGGTGACATTTGTGCGTCCCTTTGTTACCTGCGCCCCGAAAATCCATGTTTAAACTCCGTGCAGCGCAAGCTCTAGACTTGCATGCATAACAACAAGAAAAGGTACTCAGATGAACGCGATTAATCGCCTCGCCGTCGCTATTTCCATTGCCTCGTTGTTCCCCCTCAGTGCATTTGCCGCCGACTCCAAAGGTACGGTGGAAGTGGTGCATTGGTGGACCTCCGGCGGTGAAAAAGCGGCTGTGGATGTCCTGAAGGCCCAAGTTGAGAAAGACGGCTTCACCTGGAAAGACGGTGCAGTGGCAGGCGGCGGTGGCGCCACCGCCATGACCGTGCTGAAAAGCCGTGCGGTCGCTGGCAACCCGCCAGGCGTTGCCCAGATCAAAGGCCCCGATATCCAGGAATGGGCCTCTACTGGCCTGCTCGACACCGACGTGCTCAAAGACGTCGCCAAAGAAGAAAAATGGGATTCGCTGCTCGACAAGAAAGTCTCCGACACCGTGAAATACGACGGTGACTACGTGGCCGTGCCGGTGAATATCCACCGCGTGAACTGGCTGTGGATTAACCCGGAAGTCTTCAAGAAAGCCGGCATCACCAAGAACCCAACCACTCTCGAAGAATTCTATGCAGCGGGCGACAAGCTCAAGGCTGCAGGCTTCATTGCGCTCGCCCACGGCGGCCAGCCTTGGCAGGACAGCACAGTGTTCGAAGCGGTGGTGCTTTCGGTAATGGGCGCTGATGGCTACAAGAAAGCGCTGGTCGACCTGGATAACGGCGCATTGACCGGCCCGGAAATGGTCAAGGCCCTCACCGAGCTGAAGAAAGTCGCGACCTACATGGACGTCGACGGCAAGGGCCAGGACTGGAACCTGGAAGCTGGCAAGGTCATCAACGGCAAGGCCGGCATGCAGATCATGGGTGACTGGGCCAAGTCCGAGTGGACCGCCGCCAAGAAAGTCGCTGGCAAGGATTATGAGTGCGTAGCGTTCCCGGGCACTGATAAAGCCTTCACCTACAACATCGACTCCCTGGCGGTGTTCAAGCAGAAAGACAAAGGCACTGCTGCGGGTCAGCAGGACATCGCCAAAGTAGTGTTGGGTGAAAACTTCCAGAAGGTGTTCAGCATCAACAAGGGCTCGATCCCTGTGCGTAACGACATGCTGACCAAGATGGAATCCTACGGCTTTGATTCCTGCGCCCAGACCGCCGCCAAGGACTTCCTGGCCGACGCCAAGACTGGCGGCCTGCAGCCAAGCATGGCGCACAACATGGCCACCACCCTGGCGGTGCAAGGTGCGTTCTTTGATGTCGTGACCAACTTTATCAACGACCCGAAAGCCGACCCGGCCGACACGGCCAAGAAGCTTGGCGCGGCGATCAAGTCGGCCAAGTAATACCCTATGTAGGAACCCGGCTTGCTGTGGCGAGGGAGCTTGCTCCCGCTGGGGTGCGAAGCGCCCCCAAAGACAGCGTCTGCTTCGCAGCCGAGCGGGAGCAAGCTCCCTCGCCACAAAGGCGGGTTCCTGCAGGCTGTAGTCCTTTTTCCCTGTACTGGATTTTCCCATGAGTTCTGTTGCTGTGTTCAGCAAGGCCTCGCCATTCGATGTGCTGCAGCGCTGGCTCCCTAAACTGGTGCTGGCGCCGAGCATGTTCATCGTGCTGGTGGGCTTTTATGGCTACATCCTGTGGACGTTCGTGCTGTCGTTCACCACCTCGACCTTCCTGCCCAGCTACAAATGGGCAGGCCTGGCGCAGTATCAGCGGCTGTTCGATAACGACCGCTGGTGGGTGGCGAGCAAGAACCTGGCCGTGTTCGGCGGCATGTTCATCGGCATCACCCTGGTGATCGGTGTGCTGCTGGCGATTTTCCTCGACCAGAAAATCCGCCGCGAAGGCTTTATCCGCACCATTTACCTGTACCCGATGGCGCTCTCCATGATCGTCACCGGTACCGCCTGGAAATGGCTGCTCAACCCGGGCATGGGCCTGGACAAACTCCTGCGGGACTGGGGCTGGGAAGGCTTCCGTCTCGACTGGCTGATCGACCCGGACCGCGTGGTCTACTGCCTGGTGATCGCCGCTGTGTGGCAAGCCTCGGGCTTTATCATGGCGATGTTCCTCGCCGGCCTGCGCGGTGTTGATCAGTCGATCATCCGCGCTGCGCAGATCGATGGCGCAAGCCTGCCGCGTATCTACTGGAGCGTGGTGCTGCCGAGCCTGCGCCCGGTGTTCTTCAGTGCGGTGATGATCCTGGCGCACATTGCGATCAAGAGCTTCGACCTGGTGGCGGCAATGACCGCAGGCGGCCCGGGCTACTCGTCCGACCTGCCGGCTATGTTCATGTACTCGTTCACTTTCAGTCGCGGCCAGATGGGCATGGGTTCGGCCAGTGCAATCCTGATGCTCGGTGCGATCCTCGCGATCATTGTGCCGTACCTGTATTCCGAGCTGAGGACCAAGCGCAATGACTAGTCTCGCCGCCAAACCTGCCATCAGCCTGAGCCGCATCGCGATCTACGCGGTGCTGATCCTGGCGGTGCTGCTGTACCTGGTGCCGTTGGTGGTGATGCTCCTCACCAGCTTCAAGACCCCGGAAGACATCAGCACCGGTAACCTGCTGAGCTGGCCCACCGTGGTCAGCGGTATCGGCTGGGTCAAGGCCTGGGCCACCGTGGATGGCTACTTCTGGAACTCGATCAAGATCACCGTTCCTGCTGTGCTCATCTCTACCGCCATTGGCGCCTTGAACGGCTACGTGCTGTCGTTCTGGCGCTTCCGCGGTTCGCAGCTGTTCTTCGGCCTGCTGCTGTTCGGCTGCTTCCTGCCGTTCCAGACTGTGCTGCTGCCCGCGTCGTTCACCCTCGGCAAGATGGGCCTGGCCAGCACCACCACCGGCCTGGTGTTTATCCACGTGGTCTACGGCCTGGCGTTCACCACGCTGTTCTTCCGTAACTATTACGTGAGCATCCCGGATGCGTTGATCAAGGCAGCACGCCTGGACGGAGCGGGGTTCTTCACCATCTTCCGCCGGATCATCCTGCCGATGTCGACGCCGATCATCATGGTCTGCCTGATCTGGCAGTTCACCCAGATCTGGAACGACTTCCTGTTCGGTGTGGTGTTCTCCAGCGGCGATTCCCAGCCCATCACGGTGGCGCTGAACAACCTGGTCAACACCAGTACCGGGGCCAAGGAATATAACGTGGATATGGCGGCGGCGATGATCGCCGGGCTGCCGACCCTGCTGGTCTATGTGATCGCAGGCAAGTATTTCGTGCGCGGCCTCACGGCCGGCGCGGTCAAGGGGTAATCATGGCTACGCTTGAACTTCGCAATGTAAACAAGACCTATGGCGCCGGCCTGCCCGACACCTTGAAGAACATCGAATTGTCGATCAAGGAAGGCGAGTTCCTCATCCTGGTCGGCCCGTCGGGCTGTGGTAAATCCACGCTGATGAACTGCATCGCCGGCCTTGAGACCATCACCGGCGGCGCGATCATGATCGGTGATCAAGACGTGAGCGGCATGAGCCCCAAGGACCGTGACATCGCCATGGTGTTCCAGTCCTACGCGCTGTACCCGACCATGAGCGTGCGCGAGAACATCGAGTTCGGCCTCAAGATCCGCAAGATGCCACAAGCCGACATCGACGCTGAAGTGGCGCGCGTGGCCAAGTTGCTGCAGATCGAACACCTGCTCAACCGCAAGCCGGGCCAGTTGTCCGGTGGCCAGCAACAGCGCGTGGCCATGGGCCGTGCCCTGGCGCGTCGGCCGAAGATCTACCTGTTCGACGAACCGCTGTCCAACCTCGACGCCAAGCTGCGCGTCGAGATGCGTACCGAAATGAAGCTGATGCACCAGCGTCTGAAAACCACCACCGTCTATGTGACCCACGATCAGATCGAAGCGATGACCCTGGGCGATAAAGTGGCGGTGATGAAGGACGGCATCATCCAGCAATTCGGCACGCCGAAAGAAATTTACAACGACCCTGCCAACCTGTTTGTGGCAAGCTTTATCGGTTCACCACCGATGAACTTCGTTCCCATGCGCCTAAAACGCCAGAACGGTGGTCTGGTCGCGCTGCTCGACAGCGGCCAGGCCCGTTGCGAGCTGCCGTTGAGCATGAATGACGCAGGGCTTGAAGATCGCGATGTGATCCTCGGCCTGCGCCCGGAGCAGATTGTGCTGGCGGCGGGCGAGGGCAATGGCTCCTCAAGCATTCGTGCCGAAGTCCAGGTCACGGAGCCGACCGGCCCGGACACCCTGGTGTTTGTGCAGCTCAACGACACCAAGGTCTGCTGCCGTTTGGCGCCGGACGTGGCACCGCAAGTGGGCGAGACCCTGACCTTGCAGTTCGACCCGGCCAAGGTATTGCTGTTTGACGCCAAGACCGGTGAGCGGTTGGGCGCAGTGGCTTCATTGCCGGCACAGGGGCATGCCGACAATGTGACCCAGTTCAAGGGGCGTTGAGCAAGATAAGTGATTGTTTTAGTTAAAAAATGTAACCCGCGTTAGATAAAAACAGTTTAATAACAATAAAGACGAGGATGTAGGGATGAAAAAGCAACACAACAACACCCGGCTGATCTGCCAACTCTCAGCGGCAGCAGCCCTTGTATTGTCCGCCAATGCGATGGCGGCCGATGCATTCAGCGCCGATTCCAAGTGGATGACCGGCGATTGGGGCGGCGAGCGTACCAAGCTGATCGAGCAAGGTATCGACATCAAGGCCGACTACGTGGGCGAGATGGGCTACAACGCCCACGGCGGCTACAACGACGACAAGACCGGTCGTTACTCCGACCAGTTCGGTCTGGGCGTGGCGCTGGACCTGCAAAAACTGTGGGGCTGGGATAACACCCAGGCCAAGATCCAGTTGACCAATCGTAATGGCCAGAACATCTCCAATGACCGCATTGGCGACCCGCGTGCCGGCACCTTGAGTTCCTCGCAAGAAGTGTATGGCCGTGGCCACATGGTGCGTCTGACCCAGTTCTGGATTCAGCACCAGATGTTCGACAACAAGCTGGACGTGAAGCTCGGTTACTTCGGTGAAGGCGAAGACTTCAACACCTTCCCTTGCGACTTCCAGAACCTGTCGTTCTGCGGCTCGCAGGTCGGTAACTACGTCAATACCTGGTACAACTGGCCGGTCGCCCAGGCCGCTATCCGCGTGAAATACAACATCACGCCTGAGCTGTATGCGCAAATCGGTGCCTACAACCAGAACCCGTCGCAGTTGGAGCACGGCAACGGCTTCAAACTCAGCGGCAGTGGTACCAAGGGCACCGTGATTCCGGTGGAATTGGTCTGGTCGCCGAAGGTTAATAACCTGCCGGGCGAATACCGTGTGGGTTTCTATAAAAGTGCGGCCGATGCTCCGGATGTACGTGAAGACGTCAACGGTAACGATGCGGTCCTCAGCGGCGCCGACTTCCGTACCCGCAGCAGCAAGAAAGGCTACTGGTTCGTTGCGCAACAGCAACTCACCACCCATAACGGCGACGCTTCCCGTGGCCTGAACATTGCAGCCAACGCGACCTTCCATGACAAGGAAACCAACCTGGTCGACAACTACCAGTCGTTGATGCTCGTGTACAAAGGCCCATTCGACGCGCGTCCAAAAGATGACGTCGGCATTGGCGTCGCTCGCCTGCATGTCAACGATGACGTGAAGAAGAACTCTCAATTGCTCAATGCCGCCAATGGTGTGAGCGACTACGACAATCCGCTGTACACGCCGATTCGTGAGACTGAGTACAACGTCGAACTCAACTACGGTTTCCACGTCACCAACTGGCTGACTGTGCGTCCGAACCTGCAGTACGTTGTCCAGCCTGGCGGCGTGGATAAAGTCGACAACGCGCTGGTAGCGGGCCTGAAAATTCAGTCTACGTTCTAACGCTGTTGCGATAAGCTCCTCTCTCTGTGCGCATTTGCGGGTAGCCATGGCTATCCGCTTTTTTTTGCGTGGCACTGTGATATTCGGGACCTGGGCACATGCACGAGCAACCGCTGCAACGCTTTTTCAAATCCCTGCGCGAGCGTCCGGTGTTCGCCTGGGAGCGCTTTCAGATGCGCGATGTGTTGGTGATCGACCATCCGCTGTGCCAGGCGGTGTTCAGTCGCCAGGGCGCGCAATTGTTGCATTTTCAGCCCACCGGCCAGAAGCCCTGGCTGTGGTGCGCGGCCAAGTGGCCACAGGTCGGCGCCATTCGGGGCGGCGTACCGGTGTGCTGGCCGTGGTATGGCCGCCACCCCAGCGAAAATGCCTGGCCTTCCCACGGATGGGCCCGCTTGATCGACTGGAAACTGCTCGACAGCAGCACCGATGACGACGGCGTGCGCCTGCATTGGCAATTGCAGCTGTGCGACTGGCAGGTGGACTTGCACGCGCACCTGGGTGACACCCTGGAACTGCGCCTGAGCACCGAGCATCACGACGAGCTGCCGTGCCAGTTGAGTCATGCATTGCACGCTTACTGGCGTATTGGTCACGTTGATGAGGTAGCGCTGTCTGGGCTCGAAGGAGCACAAGGTTACGACCAGCTCAATCGCCAGGTTTGCCAGCAGGAAGGTGAATTGCGGGTCGATGGCGGATGTCAGCGGGTGTTCCAGCATGAGGGCGAATTGCAGCTCAAGGACCACGCCTGGCAGCGTGAACTGTGCATCGACACCGGCGACAGCGCCGACACGGTGGTGTGGCACCCGGGGAGCCGGCCGCTGTTGGGCGTGAGCTTTAACGAAGCGTCGGGGTTTGTGTGCGTAGAGGCGGCGATGGCGGCAGCGAGCCTGGCGCCGGGGGAGAGGGCCCACTTGAGTTTACAGGCCAGGGCAGGGGTTTAGCGGTGTGGCTGATGGCGCTATCGCAGGTACTGCTGGAAGAGCTGCCTGCTAGTTGAATTCATGATCGTTCCCACGCTCCGCGTGGGAATGCAGCCTATGACGCTCCGCGTCACGACGCTAAAGGCAGACGCAGAGCGTCCAGTGAGGCATTCCCACGCGGAGCGTGGGAACGATCAGTTGACACGGATTTAGTTGAATTCATCCCCCACCGGATATCGGCTGTCATTCAAGCTCTCTTTGATCTTGCGCAAATGCGGCTGGAAATCCACTCCGCGACGCAGGGTCATACCCGTTGCCAATACGTCCAATACCGTCAATTGGATAATCCGAGAAGTCATCGGCATGTAGATATCCGTGTCCTCCGGCAACGGGATGTTCAGGCTCACCGTACTGGCCTTGGCCAGCGGCGAGTTTTCGGCGGTCACGCCCAGCACTGACGCACCGTTTTCCCGAGCGATACGCGCCACTTCCACCAGCTCGCGGGTACGGCCGGTGTAGGAAATGATCACGAACAACTCACCGGTGTGCGCCACCGAGGCGATCATGCGTTGCATCAGCACGTCGGCATGGGCGGTCACCGCCAGGTTGAAGCGGAAGAACTTGTGCAACGCGTCCATGGCGACGGGGGCCGAAGCGCCGAGGCCAAAGAAGTGGATTTGCCGCGCCTGGATCAACAAGTCCACGGCCTTGCTGATCAGCGCCGGGTCCAGGGCCTGGCACGCACTGTCCAAAGAGGCAATGGCGCTGCCAAAGATCTTCTGGGTGTAGGCCTCGGGGTTATCATCGGCCTCCACGGCGCGGCTGACATACGCGGCGCCACTGGCCAGGCTTTGCGCCAACTGCAATTTGAGTTCAGGGTAACCGCTGACACCGAATGAACGGCAGAAGCGGTTGACCGTCGGTTCACTGACCGAGGCGGCCTGGGCGAGGGCGGCGATCGAGAAGCGTGTGGCCTGCTGCGGGTTGAGCAGGATCACTTCAGCGACTTTGCGCTCGGCCTTGTTCAATTCTTCGAGGCGGTTCCGGATCTGTTCCAGAAGATTTCGCACGCGGTCCATTCAGTCTTTCCTTCGGGCGACGATGCAAATAAAAAGGCGGTAACCAATCGATGAGTGGCTTTTCGCGGTGGCCTATCCTACTGAGGGTAGCTGAACACCACCACTCGCAATGCGTATTTCGGGAAAATGTTGTGGTTATTACTACATTTTTCCTTGAGTGATGCCTTGAAAAAAGGTATTTGTAGCTTAACTTGATAAAAGAACAAACATCATGCCTTCGATAACCGTGGAACCCTGCACCTTTGCCCTGTTTGGCGCCTTGGGTGATCTGGCGCTGCGCAAGTTATTTCCTGCCCTTTATCAACTCGATGGCGCCGGGTTGCTGCACGACGACACACGCATCCTGGCCCTGGCCCGTGAAGCCGGCTCCGAGCAGCAACACCTGGCCCATATCGAAAAAGAATTGCGTAAATACGTCGGCAAGGAGCTCGACGAAGCCGTGGCCCAGCGTTTCCTCGCGCGCCTTTCGTATGTGCATGTTGACTTCATGAAGGCTGACGACTACGTCGCCCTGGCCGAAAAAGCCGGCAGCGAGCAACGCCTGATTGCCTACTTCGCCACCCCGGCGGCGGTGTACGGCGCGATCTGCGAAAACCTGTCCAAGGTCGGCCTGGCGGAAAATACCCGCGTAGTGCTGGAAAAACCCATCGGTTCGGACCTGGAGTCGTCGCGCAAGGTCAACGACGCCGTGGCGCAGTTCTTTCCGGAAAACCGCACCTATCGCATCGACCACTACCTGGGCAAAGAGACGGTGCAGAACCTGATCGCCCTGCGTTTCGCCAACAGCCTGTTCGAAACCCAGTGGAATCAGAACTACATCTCCCACGTGGAAATCACCGTGGCCGAGCAGGTTGGCATCGAAGGCCGTTGGGGTTATTTCGACAAGGCTGGCCAGCTGCGCGACATGATCCAGAATCACTTGTTGCAACTGCTTTGCCTGATTGCCATGGACCCGCCTGCCGACCTGTCCGCCGACAGCATCCGCGACGAGAAGGTCAAGGTGCTCAAGGCCTTGGCGCCGATCAGCCCCGAGGGCCTGACCACTCAGGTAGTCCGTGGCCAGTACATCGCCGGCTACAGCGCTGGTAAAGCCGTGCCGGGTTACCTGGAAGAAGACAACTCCAACACCCAGAGCGACACCGAGACGTTCGTTGCCCTGCGTGCCGATATCCGTAACTGGCGCTGGGCCGGCGTGCCGTTCTACCTGCGTACCGGCAAGCGTATGCCGCAAAAACTGTCGCAGATCGTCATTCACTTCAAGGAACCGTCCCACTACATCTTCGCCCCGGAGCAGCGTCTGCAGATCAGCAACAAGCTGATCATCCGCCTGCAGCCGGACGAAGGTATTTCCCTGCGTGTGATGACCAAGGAGCAGGGCCTGGACAAAGGCATGCAACTGCGCAGCGGGCCACTGCAATTGAATTTTTCCGACACCTATCGCAGCGCACGCATCCCCGATGCCTACGAGCGATTGTTGCTGGAAGTGATGCGCGGCAATCAGAACCTGTTTGTTCGCAAAGATGAAATCGAAGCCGCGTGGAAGTGGTGTGACCAGTTGATCGCCGGGTGGAAAAAATCCGGTGATGCGCCCAAGCCGTATGCGGCGGGGTCCTGGGGGCCGATGAGCTCCATTGCACTGATCACGCGGGATGGGAGGTCGTGGTATGGCGATATCTGAATTGAAACTGCCTCAGGGCGTCACTGCCCATGAGTACCGTACGCCTGCGCTGCTGGCCGATGGCCTGGCCAATGACGTGGCTGAACAACTGCGCTCGGCCATCAGTGCCCGTGGCGAGGCGACGTTGGTGGTGTCCGGTGGCCGCAGCCCCGTGGCGTTTTTCCAGAACCTGGCCAAGCAGGGCCTGGACTGGTCCAAGGTCACCATCACCCTTGCCGATGAACGCTGGGTGCCGGTCGAACATGCCGACAGCAATGCTGGCCTGTTGAAGCAACACTTGCTGCAAGGTCCGGCGGCCAAGGCGAAGTTCTTGAGCCTGTACAGCCCCGCTGCCAATCTTGAAGACGCTGCCGAGCAGGCCGATCGCCTGCTGGGCGAGTTGCCAGCCATTGATGTGCTGGTGCTGGGCATGGGCGATGACGGCCACACCGCATCGCTGTTCCCCAACAGCCCTAACCTGAGCGAAGCGCTTAAGGCCGACGGTACCCGCCGTTGCTGGCCGATGCTGGCGCCCACTGTGCCGCACCAGCGCCTGACCATGAGTCGTGCGCTGCTGGCCACGGCCAGCTACACCGTGCTGTCGATTTCCGGCAGTTCGAAATTGACTACCTTGAGCGCCGCCCTGGCCAGCGACGATGTTGCTGCCATGCCGATTCGCGCGTTTTTGCAACCTACTCTAGAGATTTACTGGTGCCCATGAGCCAAGGATCAGCCGCTATGAAAAGCCCTCAACCGACCGTGTCCATGGCGGATAAAGTTGCCTTGATCGACAGCCTCTGCGCCAAGGCGCGGATCCTGCCGGTGATCACCATCGCCCGCGAGCAGGACATCCTGCCGTTGGCCGACGCCCTGGCCGCTGGCGGTTTGACCGCGCTGGAAGTGACCCTGCGTTCCGAGTTCGGCCTCAAGGCCATTCAGGTCTTGCGCGAGCAACGTCCTGAACTGTGCACGGGTGCCGGTACCGTGCTCGATCGTCACATGCTCGAAGCGGCAGAAGTGGCAGGCTCGCAATTTATCGTCACCCCCGGCATCACCCGTGACTTGCTGGAAGCCTCGGTGCACAGCCCGATCCCGCTGCTGCCGGGCATCAGCAAT
The DNA here is from genome assembly GCF_009827115.1 of Pseudomonas sp. J380. Lineage (NCBI taxonomy): Bacteria > Pseudomonadati > Pseudomonadota > Gammaproteobacteria > Pseudomonadales > Pseudomonadaceae > Pseudomonas > Pseudomonas sp. J380. The sequence continues at coordinate 5,595,888 of NZ_CP043060.1, forward strand.
GCCTCCGGCATCATGGAAGGCTACGGCCTGGGTTATCGCCGCTTCAAGCTGTTCCCGGCTGAAGTCAGCGGTGGTGTTGCTGCCATCAAGGCTCTCGGTGGCCCGTTCGGCGAAGTCAAATTCTGCCCGACTGGCGGTGTTGGCCCGGCCAACATCAAGAGCTACATGGCGTTGAAAAACGTGATGTGCGTGGGCGGCAGCTGGATGTTGGATCCGGAGTGGGTCAAGAACGGCGACTGGGCGCGTATCCAGGAAGTCACTGCCCAGGCGCTGGCGCTGCTGGACTGAACTGATTTATCGAATCGTTGTTGCTGTGCTTAACGGCATTTTTGCGGCGCACTTGGTCGGTGTGCCGCTTTTTTTTGCCTGTAGAAAAACCTCAAGCACATCGCTGCTCTGAAGGTGGGAGCTGGCTTGCCTGCGATAGCCATTTATCAGTTAGCCCATCTTTGGCTGATACACCGTTATCGCAGGCAAGCCAGCTCCTACAGTTTTAAACGGTGTTTAGTTTGGTGATCGCGTGGACTAGCGCATTGATGTCCGCCGCCGACGTCACCAGCCCCGGCGTCACCCGGATACAGGTGCCAAACGCTGCCCCCGTGCGCGTAGTGGTGAACAGGCCGTGCTCCTTGAGCAACCTGTCCACCATCATCTGCTGATCACGCCCGATGAACTTGAAGGCTGTGATCCCGCAGTACAGTCGCGGGTCATCCGAGGTCAGCACTTCAATCCCCGGCAACGGCCGTACCTGGTTTGCCCACAGGTTGCGCAGGTAATTGACGCGTGCGCCCTTGGCCGCAGCGCCACCCAACTGTCGATGCTCTTCAAACACCAGGGGCAAGGTCATCAGCGCCGGAAAGTTCGGCGTGCTGTAGGACGTACGCGCTCGCACATCGGTGGCTGGGTAGTGAAACTCGCCCATATCCGGGTCGATATCGGCCAGGCGCTCCGGTGCGATGTACAAAAAGCCCAGGGTCAACGGCGCGCCGATCCACTTGTGCAGGTTGAAGCCTGCGAACTGAATGCCCAGTTCGGCCAGGTTGAATTCGATCTGGCCCAAGGCGTGGGCGCCGTCGAGGATCACGTCGATTGCGCGTTCGCGCGCGGCCTTGGCAATGGCCGCAACCGGCATGACCAGGCCCGTACGGTGGGTCACATGGGTCAAGGCCATTAATTTCAGACGCGGGTACTGCACAAACGCATCGTGATAAGTCTGCACCAAGCTGTCGACACTGGCCGGGTGGGTGTGGGCCACCTCTATCACTTCCACGCCGCGAGTCGATGCCAGCCAGCGCATGGCGCCTTTGACCGTGTCGTACTCCAGGTCGCTGATCAGCACCTGGTCGCCGGGTTGCAGGCGGTTGTAGTTGCGGATCAGTGACTGCAAGGCTTCGGTAGCGTTACGGGTGAAAGCGACCGATTCGGGGTCGACATCAATCAAGCCGGCCAACTGGCGGCGTATCTCGTTGTTTTCACCCTGTTCAAAACGCTGGCGCACATGCACAGAGTTGCTGCGGTTGATAAAGCTGATGTGCTCAAGGTATTGGGCCTGCACCGCCCGGCTCATACGCCCGAAGTAGCCGTTTTCCAGGTTGATCGGACCGGGCTCGTATTCATAGCGCTGGGCGATGGCCTGCCAGTGCGGTTCGTTATCAGCATTCCTTGGCATGGTGAGTCTCTTAGTGACGGGGGGCGGGTCTGCCGTGTTTGGCGCGCAGCGGTTCGAGCAATTCGGATAGGCCGTTGTGGTCGATTTCCTGCATCAAGGCCAGCAAACCGCCCAATTCGCCGTGGGGGAAACCTTCGCGGGCGAACCAGTTCAGGTAGGGCCCGGGCAGGTCGGCAATGATCCGGCCTTTGTATTTGCCGAAGGGCATTTGGCGGGTGATCAGTAGTTCGAGTTTTTCGGGATTCATGAGCGTCGTAGGATTGAGGCCAGGCTTTCGAAAATACAGGCATTCTGCATGAAGGCCAAATGACAGATCATGCAAATAACCAACATACAGATGGTTCAATAATTCGTAAGTTATTGAAAATAAGCATAAAAATAATTTTTATAAACCTGGCACGGGCGCTGCAATAACCAAGGCAACCTTCTAACCCGTACAAGGAATTGAAAAATGACTGATATCAACAAAGAATCGATCTCCGTACTGAACGACCTGATCGAGACCAGCATCGACGGCCAAAAGGGTTTCAAGGAATGCGCTGAAGACATCAAGCATCCGGAACTCAAGGCATTGTTTGCCAAGCGTGCTGTTGATTGCGGTACCGCTGCCGAAGAACTGAAAACTGCTGTGCGTGCCCTGGGCGGCGATCCAGAGAAGTCCGGTAGTGTTGCCGGCGCCCTGCACCGTGGCTGGGTCGACGTGAAGTCGATGGTCACCGGCAAGGACGAAGAGGCCGTATTGAACGAGGCCGAGCGCGGTGAAGACCACGCACTGAAGGCTTACAAGGAAGCGATCGAGAAGATCAACAAGCACAACCTGGTGGGCATTCGTGACTTGGTTGAGCGTCAGTACCACGGTGTACAGCGCAACCACGACCAGGTAAAAGCCCTGCGTAACCAGGCTCGCGCTCAGTCGTAAGACCTGAGGTAAGACCTACGCTGGACCTAGTGTGGGAGCGGGCTTGCTCGCGAAAGCGGTGGATCAGTCACTGTTGTATTGGCTGATACACCGCATTCGCGGGCGAGCCCGCTCCCACATTTTTTTATGCAAAGGCTGGAATGTAGATCAGCCGATGCTGATTGGCGGCAGCTCGGTCAGGGTCACGACTTGCTGTTTGCGCGGCGCCAGAATCTCCGCCTCGCCATCGACTACCAACTCATCACGCTGGTTGAACACCCGAGTGGCAATGCGCACGCGAAACTTCGGCAGTTTCTCGAGGATTTCCAAGCGCACGGTCAGGGTGTCGCCGATCTTCACCGGTTTCTGGAAGGTCATTTGCTGGCCGATATAGATCGTGCCCGGCCCAGGCAGCTCGCAGGCCACTGCCGCGCTGATCAGCGCGCCGCTGAACATGCCGTGGGCAATCCGCTCCTTGAACATGGTCGCCTTGGCGTATTCAGCGTCCAGGTGCACCGGGTTGTGGTCACCCGACATGGCGGCGAACAGCTGGATATCGCGCTCTTCGACGGTTTTGCTGAAGCTGGCAGTCTGGCCCACTTCAAGCGCTTCGTACGGGGTGTTGGTTACCTGGGTCATCTCAAGGTGCATCCTGTGGCTTAACGGTAATTAATCGGCTGATTTTAAAGCAAAAACTATTCGCAGCGGGTGGGCCTGCGCAACGCCAGCGCCTGGTCGAGCCAGGTCAGCAGGTCGGCGGTGACTTCATCACGGTTGGTTTCGTTGAATACTTCATGGCGCGCCTGCGGGTAAAGCGTCAATTGCACGTCCTGGCAACCGGCCTCACGCAGGGCGTGGGCCAGGTGCTTGAGACGCTTGCCTTCACTCACCGGATCACGATCGCCGCCCATCACCAGGATCGGCAGGCCGGGATCAATCTGCGCCAGGTTGGAGACTTTGCTGATCTGCTGCAAGCCGCCCAACAGGTCGATCCACAGTTGATTGGTGCAACGAAAGCCACAGAGTGGGTCGTTGATGTAGTTGTCCACTTCAACCGGGTCGCGGCTGAGCCAGTCAAACGCGGTGCGATTGGGTTTGAAGGCTTTGTTGAATGAGCCGAACGACAAGAAGTCGATCAACGCACTGCGCCCTCGCAGGCCTTGGCGTGCACGTTCGATGCGCGCAATGATTTGCGCTGCACGGTAGAGGGCCACCGGCTGGAAATTCGAGCCGCTGAGTATTGCGCCATGCAAGCTGGCGCTGTGATGCAGCAAGTATGCCTGGGAGATATAGCTGCCCATGCTGTGGCCCAGCAAGATGATCGGCAGCCCGGGATGCTGTTGGCCGATGTGCTGATTAAGGCTGGCCAGATCGCCCACGACTTTGTTCCAGCCATCCGTTTCAGCATATAGCCCAACGGTGCCGGCCTCGGCGGTACGGCCATGCCCACGCTGGTCCAGCGCATATACGCCATACCCTGCGCCACACAACGCTTGCGCCAGGCGCGCATAGCGACCGCCGTGCTCGGCCATGCCATGGGAAATCATCACCACGGCCCTGGGCGGGCCGTCGGGCATCCATTGGTTGACGTACAGACGGGTGTGGTCGTTCGCGGTCAGCCAGAAGGTGCTGTGGTTCATGGCGGCTTCCTTTGCTCAGGGTGGTTGCATTGTATAGCTCATCCGGCGTGGGGCGGGGGTATCTGCCTACGCCTTAGGTACAAGATTCATACAATCAATGACACAGTTCAGCGTCTTGCCTGTTTGGCCATAGCTGCTAACTTCCCCAAAGCTCCGCTTCTTATTGCTGCACATCTGCATGGCAGCGGCCGGACACACTCAGGTAAAGAGGACAAGAATAATGCAACCTGATTTCTGGAATGACAAACGCGCGGCGGGAGTCCCCAATGCCATCGACCTCAGCACCTACAAGTCGGTGATCGAGGTCTTCGAGCGTTCCTGCAAGACCTTTGCCGACCGTCCGGCATTCAGCAGCATGGGCATTACCCTCACCTACGCCGAGCTTGAGCGCCAGAGTGCGGCGTTTGCCGGTTACCTGCAGCAGCACACCGACCTCAAGCCCGGCGAGCGCATCGCGGTGCAGCTGCCCAACGTGCTGCATTACCCGGTTGCGGTGTTCGGCGCACTGCGCGCCGGGCTGATCGTGGTCAACACCAACCCGCTTTATACGCCGCGCGAGATGCGCCATCAGTTCAAGGATGCCGGTGTGCGGGCGCTGGTCTACCTCAACCTGTTCGGTTCACGTGTGCAGGAGGTATGCACCGACACGGAGATCGACTACCTGATCGAAGCCAGGATGGGCGATTTCATGCCCGCCGCCAAAGGCTGGCTGGTCAACACCGTGGTCGACAAAGTCAAGAAGATGGTCCCGGCCTACCACCTGCCGCGGGCGGTTTCGTTCAAGCGCGCCCTGCGCATGGGCGCGGGCCTTGGAGTGACGCGCCATCCGGTGACCCTGGACGACGTCGCCGTGCTGCAATACACCGGCGGCACCACTGGGCTGGCCAAGGGCGCGATGCTCACTCACGGCAACCTGGTTGCGAACATGCAGCAAGTGCGGGCGTGCATGTCGCAACTGGGCGACGACGGCCATCCGCTGATCAAGGAAGGGCAGGAGGTGATGATTGCACCGCTGCCGCTGTACCACATCTATGCATTCACGGCCAATTGCATGTGCATGATGGTCTCCGGTAACCACAACGTGCTGATCACCAACCCACGGGACATCGGCGGGTTTATCAAGGAGCTCAAACAGTGGCAGTTCTCCGGCCTGTTGGGGCTCAACACACTGTTTGTGGCGCTGATGGACCACCCGGATTTCAAGACCCTGGATTTCTCCCACCTGAAGATTACCAACTCCGGCGGCACCGCCCTGGTCAAGGCCACGGCGGAACGCTGGAAAGCGGTGACCGGCTGCGCCATCGGCGAAGGCTACGGCCTCACCGAAACCTCGCCAGTGGCCAGTACCAACCCCTACGGCGGCCTGTCACGCCTGGGTACCGTGGGCATCCCGGTGCCGGGTACGGCGATGAAGGTCGTGGATGACCTGGGGCAAGAACTGCCGTTGGGCGAGCGCGGCGAGCTGTGCATCCAGGGCCCGCAAGTGATGAAGGGCTACTGGCAGCAACCGGCCGCCACCGCCGAAACCCTGGACGCCGATGGCTGGTTGAAGACCGGTGACATTGCGGTGATCGACACCGATGGCTACATCAGTATTGTGGATCGCAAGAAGGATTTGATCATCGTCTCGGGTTTCAACGTGTACCCCAACGAAATCGAAGACGTGATCATGGCCCACCCGGCCGTGGCCAACTGCGCCGTGATCGGCGTGCCGGACGAGCGCACGGGGGAGGCGGTGAAGCTGTTCGTGGTGGCACGGGCCCAGGGGGTGAGCCTCGAGGAACTGAAGGCGTACTGCAAGGCCAACTTCACGGGGTACAAGGTGCCCAAGCATATTGTGTTGAGAGAGTCGTTGCCGATGACGCCGGTGGGGAAAATTCTGCGCCGGGAGCTGCGCGACATCGCTTGAATTGAAATAGGGTACAAAAATGTGGGAGCTGCTTTGCCCGTGATAGCAGTGTTTCAGTCGCCTGTTGAATTGACTGATCCATCGCTATCGCAGGCAAGCCAGCTCCCACACTGTATTTTTCGCCCGTGAGAGCCTGTTCTAGAGCCATTTCTGGAGTTATAGAATTTTTGCTCTAAAAGTGACCATTGGATGTTCTTGAGTCATGTTTATGACTGTAGGGGCCTCTTTTGGCTCTAGGCGGCCCTTGGCAAAGCTGCTACTCTCGGCGCGCTTTGTGACTTCTAGGCCTGCTTGAAAGCGCCAGACTCACCTAAAAACATACACCAATAATAATCGCATCAAATGCGATGATGAATTCGCGTCGCTGAGGAGTGGGCTTCCATGAATGAAGACTTTTGGAAGGATAAGTACCCCGCCGGGATTGCTGCACAGATCAATCCAGACGAGTATCCGAATATTCAGGCGGTACTGAAGCAGTCCTGCCAGCGCTTCGCCAACAAACCGGCTTTCAGCAACCTGGGCAAGACAATCACCTACGGTGAACTGTACGAATTGTCCGGCGCATTCGCCGCGTATCTGCAACAGCATACCGATTTGAAGCCTGGCGATCGAATCGCCGTGCAACTGCCCAACGTTCTGCAATACCCCGTCGCTGTATTCGGTGCGATCCGCGCCGGCCTGATCGTGGTCAACACCAACCCGCTGTATACCGCGCGGGAGATGGAACACCAATTCAATGATTCGGGGGCCAAGGCCCTGGTTTGCCTGGCCAACATGGCGCACCTGGCTGAAAAAGTCGTGCCCAAGACCGCCGTCAAGCACGTGATCGTCACCGAAGTTGCCGACCTGCTCTCGCCGTTCAAGCGCGTGCTGATCAACAGCGTGATCAAATACGTAAAGAAAATGGTCCCGGCCTATCATCTGCCCCAGGCCATCAAGTTCAACGACGTACTCGCCAAGGGCCATGGCCAGCCGGTCAACGATGCCAGCCCGGCCAGCGGCGATGTGGCCGTGTTGCAATACACCGGCGGTACCACCGGCGTGGCCAAGGGCGCGATGCTGACCCACCGCAACCTCGTCGCCAACATGCTGCAATGCAAGGCGCTGATGGGCTCCAACCTCAATGAAGGCTGCGAGATCCTGATCACGCCGCTACCGCTCTACCACATCTATGCCTTCACCTTTCATTGCATGGCGATGATGCTGATCGGCAACCACAACATCCTGATCAGCAACCCGCGCGACCTGCCGGCGATGGTCAAGGAACTGTCGAAGTGGAAGTTCAGCGGCTTCGTCGGCCTCAACACCCTGTTCGTGGCACTGTGCAACAACGAAGGTTTCCGCAAGCTGGACTTCTCTGCGCTGAAGGTCACCCTATCGGGCGGCATGGCGTTGCAGCTGGCGGCGGCGGAGCGTTGGAAGGCCGTGACCGGCTGCGCGATCTGCGAAGGCTACGGCATGACCGAAACCAGCCCGGTGGCCACGGTCAACCCGATCCAGCACATCCAGATCGGCACCATCGGCATTCCGGTGCCTTCCACCGCGTGTAAAGTCATCGCCGACGACGGTACCGAGCTTGCACTGGGCGAAACTGGCGAGTTGTGCGTGAAAGGTCCGCAAGTGATGAAGGGCTACTGGCAGCGCCAGGAAGCTACCGACGAGATGCTTGACAGCGAGGGTTGGCTGAAGACCGGCGACATCGCGATCATCCAGCCAGACGGCTACATGCGTATCGTCGACCGCAAGAAGGACATGATTCTGGTCTCCGGCTTCAACGTCTACCCCAACGAGCTGGAAGACGTGCTGGCGGGCCTGCCGGGTGTGCTGCAGTGTGCGGCTATCGGCGTACCGGATGAAAAATCCGGCGAGCACATCAAGTTGTTCATCGTGGTCAAGCCAGGGGCTACCCTGACCAAGGACCAGGTGATGGAGCACATGCGCGCCAACGTCACCGGCTACAAAGTGCCCAAGGCCGTGGAGTTCCGTGATGCGCTGCCGACCACCAACGTGGGCAAGATCCTGCGGCGTGAATTGCGTGATGAAGAACTGAAGAAACTCGGTCTTAAAAAGTAACCCATAAAAAACCCCGCCGATGCGGGGTTTTTTATGAGGGCGCTGGCGAAACACTTACCCCCGTGGGAGCTGGCTTGCCTGCGATAGCGCTACAGCAGCCATTGCTGTATCGCCTGACTCACTGCCATCGCGGGCAAGCCCGCTCCCACAGGGTTACCGGGCTTACAACGCGAACTGCGCGAAGCTCACACCCGCACCGGCGGGGCGTACGTCCTTCAAGAACGAGTCCTTATCCGCGCTTAGCTCCAGGGTAATCTCCGGCTTGCGCTTGCCCGCATTGCGTACCACCAGCCCTTCGAGTTTTTCACGCAGGAACACGGTCGGCACCTTCAGGTGCAGCAACTGGTCGGTGTCGGCGTTGTGCATCAACAGGTGGATCCACTCGTACTGGCCCACGGCAATACGCCCCACCGGCAGGTCGAACCACCAGATGTTGCGTTTGCGGTCCAGGTCGGTGAAGTGGCAGTTGTTGACGCCGAGTACGGCACCGCCCAGTTCCTGGTTTCTGCGGGCAATGGCCTGTGCTTTATTGAGTTTCATAACCTTCCTACGGGATCTGTTATCCAGCGTTGCAGCCTGAATGTGCCGGGCATTCTCGTGGGTTGGCTGCAAAACATAAAGCCAAACCTGCCGCTTTCGATGAAATGCTTGCGCAAAAATAATTGAAACTCTGCCGTTGCGCTTCGGGTCAACCGCTACGTAGTGACCAAAAACCATTTGATTGTTATCAGGAGTAATACCATGAGCAGCACTTCCGATAAGGTAAAGGGCTTGGCGAACGAAGCTGTCGGTAACATCAAGCAAGGCGTCGGTAAAGTCACAGACAATGACAAGCTGCGTGCTGAAGGCGTGATCCAAGAGAAAAAAGGCGAAGCTCAGCAAGCAGTGGGCAAGACCAAGGACGCAGTGAAAAAAGCCACTGAGTAACACGTCCTGGCTGGCTGACCCCAGCAGCCCGACGGCCATCCACGGATGGCCGTTTTTGTATCCGGTGCTGCAACTAAACTTTCGAAATTGTTTCAAAGTCGCCAAATGGGCTACTTTGATGTAGAAAACGGCCCCTGAGTCGCCCACGAACTCAACCTCTTTTGCGGCGAAAGGAGACGCTATGCTTTTTCCAGTACTCGATGGTCTCAAGCTGCACAAGGTGCTGGTACGCACCATCAAGGAATTCGTCGATGACGAGATGCCTACCTACGCCTCGGCACTGGCCTACCAGATGCTGTTCTCTTTGTTTCCGTTCCTGCTGTTCCTCATTGCCCTGATCGGCTTCCTGCATTTGCCCGACTTCTTCAGTTGGCTGCGCCTGCAATCGGAGCTGGTGTTGCCACCCCAGGCGCTGGAACAGGTCAACCCGGTGATCGATCAGTTGCAGCAGTCCAAGGGCGGCTTGCTCTCGGTGGGTATCGTTATCGCCCTGTGGACGGCCTCTGCGGGCGTGCGCCTGATGATGAGCGCCATGAACGCCGCCTACGATGTGGTTGAAGGTCGGCCGATCTGGAAGCGTTTCCCGCTGTCGATTTTCTACACCGTGGGTATCGCCGGCATGCTGCTGGCGGCCGCCGCGCTGATGGTGCTGGGCCCGCAAGTCATGGAGTGGCTGGCCGGGCAGATTGGCATGCAGGAATTCGTGGTCACGCTGTGGACCATCCTGCGCTGGCCGCTGATTGTGATCTTGCTGATGTTCGCCGTGGCCCTCATGTACTACGTGATGCCGGACGTCGAGCAGGAATTTCGCTTTATCACCCCCGGCTCCGTCTTGGCCGTGGTGGTATGGATCGTCGCCTCCCTGGGCTTTGGCTACTACGTCAAGACCTTCGCGGACTACAACGCCATGTATGGCAGTATCGGTGCGATCATTGTCTTGCTCCTGTATTTCTACATCTCTGCCGCCGTACTGCTGCTGGGCGCGGAGATGAACGCGGTGATCGAGCATATGTCTGCCGAGGGCAAGGACCCCGGTGAGAAGGAAATAGGCGAGCCGGGCCACACCGATGAAAAACAACACGTCTCAGGCCTAGGCCGGGACCACTCCAAGCCCATGACCGAGCCTGAACAATGATCCGTGAAATCCTGAAAATGGGCGACGAGCGCCTGCTGCGTATCGCCCCGCCGGTGCCGCCGGAGATGTTTGACAGCCCGGAGTTGTGGCAACTGATCGACGATATGTTCCAGACCATGGAGCACGTGGGCGGCGTTGGCCTGGCGGCGCCGCAGATTGGCGTGGACCTGCAACTGGTGATCTTCGGTTTCGAGGCCAGCGAACGCTACCCGGACGCGCCGCCTGTGCCGCAGACCATCTTGATCAACCCGCTGATCACACCGCTCAGCCCGCTGCAGGAAGAGGGCTATGAGGGTTGCCTGTCAGTGCCCGGCCTGCGCGGCGCCGTGAACCGTTACCAGCAGATCCGCTACGAAGGGTTCGACCCCAAAGGCGAGCCGATCGTACGTTTTGCCGACGGCTTCCATGCGCGGGTGGTGCAGCATGAGTGCGACCATTTGATCGGCCGGCTGTACCCCTCGCGGATTACCGACTTCAGCAAATTCGGATTTATTGAAGTGATGTTCCCGGAGCTGGACCCAACGGCTGACGAATAGCCCTTCTGACACACTCACAGTTCAACTGTGGGAGCTGGCTTGCCTGCGATGGCGGTGGGCCAGCTACCTTATTTGTAGCTGATACACCGCCATCGCAGGCAAGCCAGCTCCCACATTGGATCAGTGTTTTGGGGCATTGAGCCCCATCGCAATCATCGGTTTATTGCGCTTGTAACGCACCAGCCGCTCACTCAGCGATTGCGGCAAAACCGTGTCCTGGCTGAACCCCATGCCCTGATACAACCCTTCCAGGTCCGGATGGCACAGCAACCAGACCGTCCCCTCACAACCTGCCACGGCCTCGCCAATCAGTCGCGCCGCCAGCTGCTGGCCACGATAAGTCGGCGCCACAAACACCCCCGTCAGCCACTGCCCACCCATCACCGGGCTCAAGCACAAGCCGGCCACGATCTCGGCATCTCGCACTACCCACAAACGGCCGCCCTTGAGCGCCTTCATCGATGAATTGTGGCTGCGGTAAAACTTGTTCAGCAGTGGCCACAGAGGCTCGGCCAGCGGTTCGATGTGCATTGGGGGCATGGGGTTCAGACAAGCATTATCCAGGGCAGGGGATTATAAGCGCCTTCTGCCGGGCAATAGGTGGTATACCCAGTGCTACATCCCCTGTTAGTGGAGCATGCATCATGGCCAAAGGTATGGATTCAAAGAAAGCCGCGAAGAAAAAACCGGCAAAGACCGCGGATGAAAAACGCGCGGACAAGAAGACCAAAAAATCCGAAGCAGGCCTGTTCGGTCACTGAGTTACACGCTTAGAACCAAACGATCTGCAAGATTTTCCCGCCTCATTGCACAGAGCAGGAAACACCTGCTCTGAGCTGCCGATGGCCAATTACCTTGATCCGACCCACCGCCGGGAAATCGAAGCCCTGGCGACGACCTTTGTGGCAAGAACCGAGTGGCCGACCTGGCTGCTGTTGATCGGCGTGTATGCCGGCTGGTTTGCGGTGATCCTTGGCAGCCGGTGGCTGGGCGTGTGGCTGAGCATGTTGCTGCTGATTCCGCTGCTGACCCTGTGGCTATCGGTGCAGCACGAATTGCTCCACGGCCACCCGACCCGTTCGTTATGGCTGAATAAACTCCTCGGCTATGCCCCTTTCGCGGTGTGGTATCCCTACACGCTGTACCGCGACAGCCACCTGTTGCACCATAACGACCATGACCTGACCCTGCCGGGCATCGACCCGGAAAGCCGCTACCTCAATCAGCAGCAATGGAACAACAGCTCACTGTTCGAACGTGGCGTGCATTGGCTGACCAAGACCGTGCTTGGCCGCTTCCTGCTGGCTGCGCCGTTGGCGATTGGCCGGTTGGCACGTCACGAGTTTCAACGCCTGCCCCAGGTATGGCCGATGTGGCTGGCCCACGGCGCCGTCACTGTGCTGATGCTGAGTTTCATCGCCTACTACAGCGCGCTTGCGGTGTGGCACTACCTGCTGCTGGTCAGCGTGCCAGCCTTGTCCCTGGCCTCGATCCGTTCCTACTATGAGCACCGCCCCCATCCTCGGCCGGAACAGCGCACAGTGCTCAACGAAGCATCCTGGCCCTGGGCCTGGCTGTTTCTCAACAACAATCTGCACCTGGTGCACCACGATCTGCCAAAGTTGCCGTGGTACCTGCTGCCCAGGGTGTACCGTGCCCGGCGCGAGCAGTGGCTGGCGCGCAGCGGTGGTTTCCTGGTGCATGGCTACGGCCAGTTGATCAGCCGTCACGGCCTCAAGGCCATCGACAGTCCCCTGCACCCGTTTGCCTGAGAGGCGACCATGAGTGAGCACTACGCCGACCTGCGCATGTACGTTGCGCCCGAGCCCATCCAGCAGGCCAATCAATACTGGCTGGCGCGCATCCTTGAGCGCTTGAAGCTGCATCGTCTTGATGCCGACCACCTCGACTTGCGCGGCCTGTGGCTGGCGCCGCAATTGCTCGTCAGCCAAACCTGCGGCTACCCGCTGATGACCCAACTGCGCGGCCAGGTGCGCATCATTGGGCGCCCCCGTTACGAGTTGGCCCACAGCAGCCACGGCGAACATTGCAGCCTGCTGTTGACCCGCGCTGACAACCCGCGTACCCGCCTGGCGCAGTTCTACCAGAGCCGCGGCGTGATCAACGGCCACGACTCCAACAGCGGTATGAACCTGCTGCGTGACTGCCTGGCGCCGTTGCAGCGCGACGGGCGTTTCTTCGCCAGCGTCGGCATCAGCGGTGCCCATCGCGAGAGCTTGCGCTGGCTGCGTGAAGGCCGCGCCGACCTCGCCGCCATTGACAGCGTCACCTACGACTACCTCGCCCGATTCGCCCCAGCAGAGGTCGCGGGCCTACGCGTCATCGCCCGCAGCGCGCCGAGCCCGACTTTGCCTTACATAGGCGCGCTGGGCTTGAGCGATGCGCAGGTAGCGCAGATTCGGGAGGCGATGAACCTGGCGTTGCAGGACCTGCCGCAGGTGGCGCAAACCCTCGGTGTGCGAGCTGTGCTTCCTGCCAGCGAAGATGACTACCAGGTGGTGCTGGATTACCAGCACAAAGCCGCCAGCATCGGCTATTCGGTACTTCAATAAGGTTATATAAAAATGCGTTTTAAATATTATTAAAGCATAAGAAGCCTTGCTAGGATTGCTTCACCGGAACACCGGACATACCGCGCAACCTACTCAGAAGGAGCCACTATGTCCGGCGCCGATAGTGCTCACAGCGACTACGTGGGCTCATTGTTTCGCATTCATTACCCTTGGCTGTGCAGCCGCTTGCACCGCTACCTCAACTCCCGTGCCCACGCCGAAGACATCGCGGTCGACGCGTTTGTCCAGCTCTTGAGTGCACCTCAGGTAGCGCCGATACGACAGCCCCGCGCATTGCTCACCACCATTGCCCAGCGCCTGGTGTACCAGGTGTGGCGCCGGCGTGACCTGGAGCGTGCCTACCTCGCTGTGCTGGATGACGATGCAGCCTGCGCCGAGGAGCGGGCGCAGGTACTCGAAGCCCTCCAAGCCATCGATCTCTCGCTCGACCGCTTGCCGGCCAAGGTCAAGACGACGTTCCTGTTGTCCCGCGTCAACGGCCTGACGTACCCCCAGATCGCTGCCGAACTGGGGATTTCCCAGCGCTCGGTCAGTGACTACATGGCCCGCGCTGTTACCGGACTTGAATCCCACCCCGATCAAATGTGGGAGCTGGCTTGCCTGCGATAGCGGTGAGCCAGCCAACACCTCTGGCCATGTCAGGCCGCCATCGCAGGCAAGCCAGCTCCCACACTTCCTGTGCTCACTTTGAATCTGATCGAACCACCAAGAGGCAACTTATGAAAGCAATCAGACACCTGCTGGGCAGTTCGCTGCTGGCATTGGCAGTACTGGCGCAACCCACCTCGGCGGCCGAACCTTCCACGCTGCGCATCGGCTACCAGAAAAGCTCGGTCAGCATGGTGCTCGCCCGTGAGCACAAGCTCTTCGAAGCCGCACTGCCGGGCACCCAGGTGCAGTGGACCGAATTTCTCGGTGGCCCGCCGCTGATCGAAGCGCTCAACGCCGGCAGCCTGGACATCGGCAATATTGGCGATATCCCGCCGATCTTCGCCCAGGCAGCCGGGATCGACTTGCAGTATTTTGCCGTCGAGCCCAACGAGGGCAAGGCCGAAGCAGTGCTGGTGCCCAAGGCCAGTACCGTGCAGAACGTGGCCGAACTCAAGGGCAAGCGCGTGGCATTGCTCAAGGGCTCCAGTGCACACAACCTGTTCCTCAAAAGCCTGCTGCACGCCGGGTTGCAGTGGAAGGATGTGAACGTGGTGTACCTGTCGCCTTCCGACGGCCGCGCCGCGTTCGAACAAGGCAAGGTGGACGCATGGGTAGTGTGGGACCCGTACTACTCGGCCGCCGTGATCGACGGCTCGGCACGCGTGCTGCGGGACGGGCAAGGGTTGAACCCTGCGGGCAGTTTCTTCGTGGTCAACCACCCGTTTGCCAAGCAGCACCCAGAGGCCATTGCCACGATTATCCAGACGCTTGGCAAGGCGCAGCGGCTGTCGCTTGATGAGCCTGACGCGAGCATCACGCTGATGGCCGGCACCCTGGGCCTGCAACCGGCGGTGGTCAAAAGCTACTTCGAACATCGCTCGCCCGAGCCGATCCGCCCCTTGGCGGCCATCGACATTGCCAACCAGCAACGCACCGCCGACCTGTTTTTTGCCAACGGCCTGATCCCGAAAAAAGTCGATGTGCAGCAGGCTGTCTTCAAGCCCCTTGATCATCCCTGAGCAGCAATGCTGGCGGATTAGTGGCCTTGCAGAGTGCCAAGGCCTGTCTATGCTCACCCAGAACCGTTAACGACGCTTGGCCGATAAAGCGTTTCCAATGGTTATTTCCCCATGCAGGTGTACCAGAAATATCCAACGTATGAATGGAATGCGCCCTCCAGGCGCCGGGAATCTAGGGTGATCTGACCATGTTCAACCGCCAGCACAAATCCGACCTGCAAGAAATCCAGCGTTTTTCCTGTGCCCTCACCGAAGCCAACGCCAAGCTTGCCGCCATCAGTCGCTCCATGGCGATGATCGAGTTCGACCGCACGGGAGTGATCCTGAATGCCAACGAACGCTTTTGCCAAACCATGGGCTACAGCGTCGAGGAGATCCGTGGCAAACATCACCGCCTGTTTTGCGAGGAGGTGTATACCCACACCGATGCCTACCACCAGTTGTGGCGCGATCTGGCGCGAGGCGAGGCGCTCAGCGGCACCTTCATGCGCCTTAACAAACGCGGTGAGCAAGTGTGGCTGGAAGCCAGCTATTTGCCGGTGCTGGACAGCGACCATCAGGTACGCAGTGTGATCAAGGTGGCGGCGGATATTTCCGCACGGGTCCATCACGAACACGAAAACCAAAGTCTGATCGACGCCATCAGCCGTTCCATGGCGGTAATCGAATTCACTCCCCAGGGCCAGATCCTCAATGCCAACGACAACTTCCTGCGCACGGTGCAGTACACGCGCGAAGAAATCATCGGCCAGCATCACAGCATGTTTTGCCACCGCAGCGAAGTCGAGTCCCCGGCGTATAAAGCGTTCTGGGTTTCACTCAATCGCGGTGAATTTCACTCCCACCGCTTCGAACGTAAAAACAAATACGGCAAGACCCTGTTTCTGGAAGCCTCTTACAACCCCATTTTCGACACCCATGGGCGCTTGTACAAAGTGGTGAAGTTCGCCAGCGATATCACCGAGCAAGTCAGCACCCTGCGCACGGCCGCCGACTCGGCCCACGCCACTTCGGTACAGAACGATGCCTGCGCCCGCAAGGGCTCGCAGGTAGTGCAGCAAACGGTGCAGATCATTGAAGCCATGTCCCACGACCTTAACCAGGCGGCGCAGAGCATCGATGCGGTGAGCAAACAGTCGGACATCATCGGCGCCATCGTGCAAACCATCCGCAGCATTGCCGAACAAACCAACATGCTGGCCCTGAATGCGGCGATTGAAGCCGCGCGTGCGGGCGAGCACGGGCGTGGGTTCGCGGTGGTCGCCGATGAAGTGCGCAGCCTTGCCGCTCGCACCAGCCAGGCCACCGTTGAGATCGTGGACGTGGTGCGCAAGAACCATGACCTGTCGTTGAGCGCCGTGTCGAGCATGCAGTCGAGCTTGAGCCGTACGGGCCTGGGCGTGGAGTTGGCGAACGAGGCGGGGCAGGTGATCCTGGAGATCCAGGAAGGGTCACGGCATGTGGTAGATGCGATCAGTCAGTTCAATTCGACGCTGCAATTGCAATAGCGCAGCCGCCGCTCTATGTGGGAGCAGGCTTGCCTGCGATAGCATCACCTCGGTCCTGCAGATCCACCGAGTTGTTTGCATCGCAGGCAAGCCAGCTCGCACCTGTTTAGATCGCGGCCAAGGTTTCTTTAAGTGTCTGGGCTGGCGAAGCAGTAGCCTTCGCCGCCACCTGCTGCTGTTGCTGCTCTTTCAAGCGCTCGGCCACTTGTTTGGCGATGGCGTCTTGTTTGTCCTGGGGCATCGCCTGCACTTGTTCTTCGGTCAGCCCTTGTTCCTTGAGTAACTGTTCACGAATACGTTCGGCTGGGGTCTTGCTCATGTATTCGGTGAACTCGGTACGTGCCCCATTAGTTGTGGCCTGTAACTGCACGCGGGTCTTGGCGAAGGCTTCGTCGATGCGATCGCTGGCCTTGTCCAATTCCCTCTGCGCGGCGGGCACTGTCACGCTGTGTTGCGCAGCCTGCAGGGCGCCGCTGTACAGCGCACTGGCGGCGGCGTTGGCGGGGTCCATGTCGGGTCGCGTGATCTGTTGCACGTTCGACGCGGCTTGAGTGTTGTTAACCAGCATGATCGTTCACCTATGAAAACAGACGGTGCGACAGCTGGAGCAAATACTGTGCCGGTTGCCAGACCCCAGTGTTTACTGGGGCTGGCGTCGTCGACGCGGCAAGCCTTCTCCTTGTGCGGCCAACCGTTGCCGTCAGTGAGCGATGTTCTCCAGGGCCAGGTTGCGCGTGCGCGGCCCAAACCAACTGATGGTAATCATCACGATCAACATGCTGCTGGCAATAAACGCCAACACGCCCGGCGTGCCCAGGTGTTCGAGGATAAAACCGATCAACAGGCTGCTGAACACCGTGGATAAACGGCTGAACGAATAACAGAACCCGACCGCTCGCGCACGGATATTGGTGGGGAACAATTCGCTTTGGTACGAGTGATAACTGAAGCTCAGCCAGGCATTGCAGAAGGTGATCATCACCCCGCAGAAAATCAGCCCTAACGCCGTGGTTTGCAGGGCAAACAGGCTGCCGAAAATCACTGCACCCATGGCCGATCCGACAATTTGCCACTTGTTCTCGAAGCGGTTGGCCACCTTGACGAACAACAGCGGGCCCAGCGGGTAGGCGAGGGTGATGATGAAGGCGTAGAGCAGGCTGTGGGTCACGCTGACACCCTGGCCCGAGAGCAAGGCCGGCAGCCAGTTGCCGAAGCCGAAGAAGCCGATGGCCTGGAATACATGAAACACGATCAGCATCAAGGCGCGGCGACGGTAGGGCGGCTGCCAGATATCGGCGAAACGGCCAGTGCCCTGCACGCTGATCGCTTCGGGTTCCGGTTCGTCCAGCGGCTTGCCTTGGTCCTTTCGGCAGCGTGCCTCCAGGTTGTTCAGGATCGTGTCGGCCTCTTCGAAGCGTCCCTTTTGTGCAAGCCAGCGCGGTGACTCCGGCAGGCGCTTGCGCAGTTGCCAGATAAACAATGCAAACACTGCACTGCTCAACACCACCCAGCGCCACCCGGCGATACCGAACGGCGCCTGTGGCACCAGCCACCACGACATCAACGCCACGGCCGGTACGGACAGAAACTGGATAAAAAACGCAAAGGCAAACGCCGAACTGCGCATACGTTTGGGCACCAGTTCCGAGAGGTAGGCGTCGATGGTCACCAGTTCGATGCCAAGGCCAATGCCCACCAGAAAGCGCATGCAGATGATGCCCAAGGCCGAGGTTTGAATGCCCATCAACACCGTGGCCACCGTGTACCAGACCAACGCAAAGGTGAAAATCGCGCGTCGCCCGAAGCGGTCAGCGATGGGGCTGAGCAGGCTGGCGCCGAGGAACAGGCCGAGGAACGTGGCCGAGGCGAAAGCGGCTTGGTCCGAGAAACCGAAAACACCTTCGCTGCCGGTATGAAAAATCCCGTCGCTGATCAGGCCAGGGCTGATATAGGCGGTTTGGAACAGGTCATACAGCTCGAAAAAACCGCCGATGGAGAGCAACGCCACCAGGCGCCAAATAGTGGCGACGGCGGGCAGGCGGTCGATGCGGGCGCTGATGTGGGCGGCGCGGGTTGGGTCTGAGACGCAGGCGGCGAGTGTGGGCATGAATAACCTTCAGTTGGGCGAGTTGGAAGCTTCGAGCTTTAAGCCAAACCGCTATTGGGCTTGGAGCTTAACGTGCGCAACTGCTTCTCTAATTGTGGCCGTCGAGCGCGAACGTCTTGAAGCCGGCGTGCTGGCTGAGGCGTTGGTAATACGCCGCGATGGCGGGGTAGGGTGGCCGCTCCATGGGTGTCATCTGCCACCGATGTACCGAAAGGCCTATCAAGATGTCAGCGAGGGTGAACTCTTCGCCGGCCACGTAGGCGCCGGTCTTGGTCAACTGTTGTTCTAGCAAGGCCATCTTGTCATTCCAGGCCTGCACACCCGCCTGGATGCGTTGCGGGTCCTGATAGTCCGGGTTTTGACGCACCAGTGCGTGGAACGCATAGCCCCACGAAGGGTTGAGTTCGGTGGCTTGCCAGTCCATCCACTGTTCGACCCGTGCACGCAAGGCAGGCTCAACGGGTAGCAAGTCATGGCGCTGGTAGAGGCCGACAAGGTAGCGGCAGATGGTATTGGACTCCCACAGCACGCCATGGTCGTCGATCAGCACTGGCACCTGGGCGTTGGGGTTCAAGGCGAGGAAATCGGGGGATTGGGTAGGCTTGAAACCGATGCCCCAGTCTTCGCGCACGTAGTCGATGCCCAACTCCTGGCAGGTCCACAGTACTTTTCGCACGTTGATTGAAGAGGTACGACCCAAGATTTTCAGTGAATGGCCCATGGTGCTTCCCTGGCATCTAAGAGAGTGACCAATCTAGCAGGGGCCGGGCACGGCGGCGAGGGTGTGAAGCGGGCACGGCCGAAAATGTGGGAGCTGGCTTGCCTGCGATAGCGGTGGTTCAGTTGAAGATGCGTTGACTGAGCCACCGCCTTCGCGAGCAAGCCCGCTCCCACAGGGGATCTGTGCCAGGCGCTGATTCTGTGGACACTACATGGCCAGCTCTCACATTGATTGCGTTCGGCTCGACGCTCAGGTGCTCTCGCGCACCTGCAACTCAAACCCCATATCCACCACTGGCTTGGCCACCTTGTTGCCCGCCATGATCGTCAGCAGATGCTCTGCTGCCCGACGCCCGATGGCTTCCCGTGGCGTGCTGATGCTGCTCAGGCGCGGCACCATGAATGACGAGGCGGGTAGGTCGTTGAAGCCCAGCACCGCCACACGTTCAGGCACCTTGATGCCATGGCGCAGGGCTTCGAGCAGGGCGCCCTGGGCCAGGTCGTCGTTGCCGAAGAAGATCGCGTCCACATCCGGGTGGGCGGCCAGCAGTTGCAAAAACAGTTCGCCTCCCAGGCCCACGGAGGACGGGCGTGGCGTCAGCAGCTCCAGCGCCGGATCGTACATGCCGGCCTGTTGCAAGGCGCGGCGAAAGCCTTCGCCACGCAGCAAGGTGCGTTGGTCCAGTTGTGCGCCGATATAGGCCAGGCGCTTGCGCCCCCGGGACAGCAAGTGCGCCGCCGCGGTCTCGCCGGCGGCCAGTTGCGAGAAGCCCACACAGTTCACCCCGGCATTGGGGTCCAGATCCATCATGTACACACAGGGCACATTGCTGGCCTCGACCATTCGTCGCGCGCTTTCGGTGCGGTCAAAACCGGTCAGCAACAAACCCCGTGGCTGGTAGGCCATGTAGTTGCGCAGCAGGTCCTCTTCTTCATCGCGCGAATAATGGGAGTTGCCGATCAGTACTTCAAAGCCCTTGGGCCGCAGTACCTGATGGATAGCTTCCAGGGTTTCGATAAACAGCAGGTTGGACAGTGACGGCACCAGCACCACCACCGAATGGCTCTGCGCCGAGGCCAGGGCGCGGGCGGCGGGGTTGACCACGTAGCTCAGTTCGGCGGCGGCCTGTTGCACTTTTTCCACCAGTTCGGTGGCCACGGTGCTGATGCCGCGCAGGGCACGGGAGGCGGTGATCGGGCTGACGCCGGCCAGGCGCGCAACTTCATTGAGGGTAGGGCGGCCCGTCGTGCGGGTATTTTTATCGTTCTTGGAGGTCATCAGGCGGCTTGCCAAACAAAAATCGAGGCACTAAGGTAGCGCTGTCTCCAAAGGGCTGCAAATTCTTGGATAAAGGGTTGCCTGATCCTGTCCAGCTCTTGAAGTCAATCTGTTGGAACGGATGCACGCGTCACTCCATAAAAATGACAAGTCGGCGCGGGAAAAGCCTGTTTTTGCACTAGCCTTACGCTATGCAAAGGTAGCGCTATCTGCGTCCTGAGGTGTTTCATGAGTCAACCTGTTACCGCCCTGGTCATCATGGGTGTTTCCGGCTGTGGCAAGTCCAGCGTCAGCCAAGCCCTGTGCGCCTTTAACGGCGCCACTGCCATTGAAGGCGACAGCTTTCACCCTGCCGCGAACATCGAAAAGATGAGCGCCGGCCACCCCCTCAACGACGACGACCGCGCCGGCTGGCTCGATATCCTGTGCGATGAACTGCGTCGCGCGTTGAAAGCGGGCGAGCATCCTGTACTGACCTGTTCGGCCCTGAAGAAAAAATACCGTGACCACCTGCGCGAAGCTGCGCCGGGCCTGGGTTTTGTCTTCCTGGAGCTGACCCGTGAAGTCGCCGCTGACCGCGTGTCTCACCGCTCCGGCCATTTCATGCCGGCGAGCCTGATCGACAGCCAGTTCGCCACACTTGAATCGCCCAAGGGCGAGCCGCTGACCCTGGCCTTGAACGCCAGTGAAGACAGCGTCGAGGAACTGGCCGCGCAGACCCATACCTGGTGGCGCAAGCACGGCTTTGAACCTACTCATTAATTTTTTGCCGGAAAAGATAGCGCTATCCCCGGCAGGAAGTTCAACACCCGCTTTAATAACAACAACAAACAGGAGAGACCCCCCATGTTTGGCATGTCCCACGAGTCTTACCTGCTGCTAGATGCAGTAGTCACTATCATCGGGTTGATCGTACTGATCACCAAGTTCAAGGTGCACCCGTTCATTGCACTGATCATCGCGGCCGGTTTCCTCGGCCTGACCTCGGGCATGCCCGTGGACAAGATCATCAAGGCGTTCCAGGACGGTTTCGGCGGGGTGCTCGGCTTTGTCGGCATCATCCTCGCGCTGGGCACGATGCTCGGCAAGATGATGGCCGAGTCCGGCGGTGCCGATCAGATCGCCCAGACCCTGATCCGCGCCTTCGGCAAAGAGAAGGTCCAGTGGGCCATGATGTTCGCCGCGTTCCTGGTGGGCATCCCGCTGTTCTTCGAAATCGGCTTTGTGTTGCTGATCCCGCTGGTGTTTATCGTCGCCCGGCGTACCGGCGTGTCGTTGATCAAGATCGGTATCCCGCTGCTGGCCGGTCTGTCGGCGGTGCACGGCCTGGTGCCACCGCACCCGGGCCCGCTGCTGGCCATCGGCGTGTTCGGTGCCGATATCGGCAAGACCATCCTGTACGGCCTGATCGTCGCACTGCCGACCGCCATCATCGCCGGCCCGATCTTCGGTACGTTCATCGCCAAGTACATCCCGGGCAACCCGTCCCAGGAACTGGTGGACCAACTGGCCCGCGAGACCGATAACAAGTCGCTGCCCAGCTTCAGCATCACCCTGGTCACCGTGCTCTTGCCGGTATTCCTGATGCTGCTCAAAACCTTTGCCGACATCGCCTTTGCCGAAGGCAACGTGGTGCGCAACTGGATGGACATGATCGGCCACCCGATCACCGCACTGTTGCTGGCTTTGCTGTTATCGCTGTACACCTTTGGCCATCGCCAGGGCATCCACTCCAAGCAGATCCTCAAGCTGCTCGACGCCAGCCTTGCGCCCACCGCCGCGATCATCCTGATCATCGGTGCCGGTGGTGGCTTCAAGCAGATGCTGGTGACCAGCGGCGTGGGCGACGTGATCGGCCATATGGCGGTGAACGCGCAGATCAACCCGATCCTGCTGGCGTGGCTGGTGGCGGCGGTGATTCGGATTGCCACCGGTTCAGCGACGGTCGCGACCATTACCGGCGCGGGCATTGTGGTGCCGGTGGTGGGGATGATCCCTGGCGTCAACCGCGAGTTGCTGGTACTGGCGACGGGCGCGGGTTCGTTGATCCTGTCTCACGTCAACGATGCGGGGTTCTGGCTGGTCAAGCAGTACTTCAACATGACCGTGGCCGAGACGTTCAAGACCTGGACGGCGATGGAGACCATTCTGTCGATCGTGGCGCTGATCTTCATCATGTTGCTGTCGTTGGTGGTGTAAGCCACACCCCAAAGCAAGGGTGGGAACTGATCAAATGTGGGAGCTGGCTTGCCTGCGATAGCGGTAGTGAATCCAACACTGCCATCGCAGGCAAGCCAGCTCCCACATTGATTGGGTTTCTTCAGGTGGATCAGGTCAGGCTTTAGTCACCAACCCATCCGCCCTGAACATCCCGCGAATCCCCCGCACGGCCTGGCGAATCCGGTCCTGGTTTTCGATCAGCGCAAAGCGCACATGATCGTCGCCATACTCACCAAAGCCGATCCCCGGCGACACACACACCTTCGCTTCCAATAGCAGTTTCTTGGCAAACTCCAGCGAGCCCATGGCCGCGTACTGCTCGGGAATCTTGGCCCAGACGTACATCGACGCCTTCGGATTCTCCACCATCCAGCCCAGTTCATGCAGGCCCTTGACCAGCACATTGCGACGCTGGCGGTACTGCTCGGCGATGTCCTTCACGCACTGTTGGTCGCCTTCCAGCGCCGCAATCGCCGCCACTTGCAGCGGGGTGAAGGTGCCGTAGTCGTGGTAGCTCTTGATGCGTGCCAGGGCGTTGACCAGTTCAGGGTTGCCCACCATGAAGCCGATGCGCCAGCCGGCCATGTTGTAGCTCTTGGACAGGGTGAAAAACTCCACCGCAATGTCCTTGGCGCCGGGCACTTGCATGATCGAGGGGGCTTTCCAGCCGTCGTAGACGATGTCGGCGTAGGCCAGGTCGTGCACCACCAGCACGTCGTACTGCTTGGCCAGGGCGATCACCCGTTCGAAGAAGTCCAGCTCCACGCACTGCGCGGTCGGGTTGGACGGGAAGCCGAGGATCATCATCTTCGGCTTGGGGATCGAGCCACGAATCGCGCGCTCCAGCTCAGCGAAGAAATCCACGCCCGGTATCAGCGGCACCGAACGTACCTGGGCGCCGGCAATCACTGCGCCGTAGATATGAATCGGGTAGCTGGGGTTGGGCACCAGCACGGTATCGCCCTGGTCCAGGGTGGCCAGCATCAAGTGCGCCAGGCCTTCCTTGGAACCGATGGTCACGATAGCTTCGGACTCCGGGTCGATTTCCACCGCGTAACGGTCCTTGTACCAACGCGAAATCGCCCGGCGCAAGCGCGGAATGCCTTTGGAGGTGGAGTAGCCGTGGGTGTCTTCACGCTGGGCGACGGTGACCATTTTCTCCACGATATGAGGAGGCGTGGCGCCGTCAGGATTACCCATGCTCAAGTCGATGATGTCTTCGCCGCGCCGACGCGCAGCCATCTTCAGCTCGGCAGTGATATTGAAAACATACGGGGGGAGTCGATCTATGCGCGCAAAGCGGCGCGGCGAACCTTGGTCTGCCATTGTTGCCTCGAGGTACGTAAGCGCCCGGAACCGTCCGAGCGACGTCGGCCACTGCGGTGGCCTGCGGGGCAGACAATACGGGCGATGATGGCCAGTTGTCCAGATGCGTAGGAAATTTTTCTACATGGAGTACAACGCGGATATGCCCCTATACTCGATGCGGGTTTGTTCCCTCATAAGAAGGAGACTGTTCGTATGGATCAGCAGACAAAACAACCGTTGGAGCCACGCCTGGAAGCCGGTAAGGCCCTGGTGATCGCCGGGGTACAAGGGCGATATTCGAAGGCCACCGTTGGC
The DNA here is from genome assembly GCF_009827115.1 of Pseudomonas sp. J380. Classification (NCBI taxonomy): domain Bacteria; kingdom Pseudomonadati; phylum Pseudomonadota; class Gammaproteobacteria; order Pseudomonadales; family Pseudomonadaceae; genus Pseudomonas; species Pseudomonas sp. J380. Next base: position 5,620,396 of record NZ_CP043060.1, read on the forward strand.
GATATCCCACGGCTGTGGGAGTTGTTCGATACCTGTATCAAGGACATCAAGAAGCGCGTCGGCGGTGTGACCTACGGGGTGTGCCATAACCCGCATCACGGCGAACTCGATTACCTGGCAGGTGTTGAAGTCCCGGCCAAGAAGGACGTGCCGAGCAATTTCGAGGTGATCGAAATTCCGCCACTCAACTATGCCGTGTTCCCCCACTACGGGCCGGTGCAGGCGCTTGAGCAAACCTACGAGCGCATCATGTTCGAATGGCTGCCGCACTCGGGCTACAAGGTCATGGGCGCGGATTTCGAGCGCTATAGCGCGGACTTCGATGCCAGGAAGGGCACGGGGACGGTGGAAATCTGGCTGCCGATCGGGGAGCGGGGCTGACACTGCACCCGATGTCACGTAAACACGACATGCACGCTTAAAAGTCATGTTTACGTGACATTGCCGCTATGGATTAAACCTGAAACTCAACCGACGCTCATACCCTACACGACCCTTGTACGCCTCACCGCGATCCACCCATCCCGCCCCCAGATACAACCCCATTGCCGCCAGGTTGTGGGCATCCACCGACAACTCCAACCCCTTGATCTGCGGCCAGGCCTCGCGCGCCACGGCGGGCAACGCCTGCAAACACATCTTGCCGTATCCACGCCCCTGTTGATGCCGGTCTACCTGTAGCGCGTGGAGTGTGGCGCTGTGTTCATCGGCCCAATGAGGCAGGCACGGTGGTCGCTTGAGCAGCAAGAACGCCACAGGAAGGTCGTCGACCAACAGCGCAAAGCCCTTGACCCCAGGGCTCGGGTTGGCGAGCAGGGTATTGAGGGCGCAATACATATCACCGCAAAACGGCAGTTGTTCAGGGTGAACTTCGATGGCGCCGACTTGCTGTTGTTGCACAGCGTTCAGCGCCTCGTAAGCAACGAGGCGGGTTGGCATGGGACTATCCGAACGGCTGCAAGAGAAGTGGCAGTTTATCGGGTTTGAACCACGGGAAATTATTTTTCAGGGGGATGTCGATTTCCCTCCGGGCCATTCGACTAAGGGTGTCTTCCGTGATTTTCCACCCCAAGGAGTCATCGCCATGAGCACTGCAATCAAGAGCCTGATCGAGCAATGGAAAGACGCCGTTGTCAGTCGCGATATCGACCAGATTGTCAGCTTTTACGCCGACAATATCGTCTCGTTCGACGCCGTAACCGCTCTGCAATTCAAGGGCAAGGCGGCCTACCGCGCGCATTGGGAGGCGTGCATGGAGCACTGCCCCGGCCCCGGCATCTTCGAGTTTCATGAATTGCATGTCGTCGATGCGCCAGACAGTGCGTTTGCCCACTGGCTGGCCCACTGCGGCGGCGCCGGGCCGGACGGCGAGGTAAAGGCCTGCTGGATGCGCGTGACCGCCGGCTACCAGCGTATCGATGGCCAATGGAAGGTGGTGCACGAGCACTGGTCGGCACCGTTTGATATGCAAAGCGGCACGGCGTTGTTCGACCTGAAACCTTGAGCACCGCGAACTATAGTCAGTAGTCCGAAAACGGAGAACGCCATGAAATACCTGTGCCTGATCTACAGCGATGAACAGGTGTTGCACACCTCGCCCGACAGCCCCCACGACTCGGAATGTCTGGCCTACGCCGAGGCCGTCCAGGCCAGCGGGCGCATGCTGGCCGCCGAGCCGCTGGAGTCGGTGACCACCGCCACCACCGTGCGCATGCGCAACGGCAAGCTGTCGATCACCGACGGGCCTTTTGCCGAAACCAAGGAGCAGCTCGCCGGGTTCTACCTGATCGACGCCAAGGACCTCAATGAAGCGCTCCAGGTGGCTGGCGGCATTCCGGCAGCCCGGGTCGGCAGTGTGGAAGTGCGCCCCGTGCGCCAATTGAATCTCTCAACACAATAATCAAAAGACTTGAGGAGGTTGCCCCGTGAACATTCAACCCGCCGAATTTGAACTGTCCATCAGCCGCTTGATCGATGCGCCGCGCCGCCGGGTGTTTCGCGCCTGGACCGAGCCAACCCTGCTGCAACAATGGTGGGGCCCCCACGGCATGACCACCCCTGAATGCGAGATGAACCTGTGGGTCGGCGGCTTGTTCCGCACCTTGATGCGCGCCCCGGATGGCAGCGAGTACCCGACCCAAGGCGTGTTCCTGGAGATCGACGCGCCCAACCGCCTGGTGTTTACCGACGCGTTCATGCCGGGTTGGGTGCCTTCGGGCAAGCCGTTCATGAGCGCCGAAGTCACCTTTGAGGAGGTCGGAGAAAAGACCCTCTATACCGCCCGCGCCATGCACTGGAGTGCCGAGGACAAGCAGGCCCACGAAGCCATGGGCTTTCATGACGGCTGGGGCCAGAGCCTGGACCGCCTGGTGAAGTTGGTGACCGAGGACATGGTCGATTGACCCAGCAGATCGACGCTATTTACCGCCGCGAATCACGCCGCGTGCTCGCGACGTTGATTCGTGTGCTGGGTGATTTCGACTTGGCCGAGGAGGCGCTGCACGAAGCATTTTTCGTCGCCCTGCAGCGCTGGCCCGAGGATGGCGTGCCGGATAATCCACGGGCGTGGCTGGTGTCCACCGGTCGCTTCAAAGCCATCGACCGCCTGCGTCGGCAGTCGCGTTTTACCCCGTTATTGGAAGAGCAGGCCGAGGCGTTGGAGGTCGCGCCTTGGAGTGATGAAGACGTGGAAGACGACCGCCTGCGCCTGATGTTCACTTGCTGCCACCCAGCGTTGGCAGCCAATGCCCAGGTTGCGCTGACCTTGCGCGAGATCTGCGACCTGAGCACCGAGGCCATCGCTCACGCTTTTCTTGCCACGCCCACCACCATTGCCCAACGCATCGTGCGCGCCAAGGGCAAGATCCGTGAGGCGAAAATTCCGTATCAAGTGCCGTCCCGCGCCGAATTGCCCGAACGATTGGACAGTGTGCTGCGGGTGATTTACCTGGTGTTCAACGAGGGCTATTCGGCGTCAGCGGGTGCCGACCTCACCCGTGAGGACCTGACCTTGGAGGCCATTCGCCTGGGGCGTTTGCTGCTGGAGTTGCTGCCCGAGCCGGAAGTCATGGGCTTGCTGGCGTTAATGTTGCTGCACGAGTCGCGTCGGCCTGCCCGCACTTCTGCCAGCGGCGAACTGGTGCTGTTGGACGCTCAGGATCGTACGCTTTGGGACAGGGCCTTGATCGCTGAAGGCTGCGCATTGGTGGAGCAGGCGCTGATGACGCCACGCTTCGGGCCGTATTGCTTGCAGGCTGCGATTGCCGCCGTGCACGCCGAGGCGCCCAGCGCAGGGGAAACCGATTGGCGGCAGATTGTCGGGCTCTACGATGTATTGCTCAGGTCTGTGCCGTCGCCGGTGATCGAGTTGAACCGTGCGGTAGCGGTGGCGATGGAGCAGGGGCCGTTGGCGGGGTTGGTGCTGGTAGACAATCTTTTGCAGCGCGGTGAGTTGCAGGACTACCACTTGGCGCATTCGGCGCGTGGGGAGTTTTGCCGGCAGTTGGGGCGGTTTGACGAAGCCCGCAGCGCGTACGAAAAAGCGCTGTCGCTGACGCAACAGGCGCCAGAAAAACGCTTCATCACGCGGCGTCTCGCCGAACTCAATTCCTCCAGGCAGTGACGATCCAAATGTAGGAGCGAGCTTGCTCGCGAAAAACTCACAGACGCCACGTTTCTTCAGGAAGCACGCGTTATCGTTGACGTTCTTCGCGAGCAAGCTCGCTCCTACAGGCTCATTCCAGCATCTTGCCCAGCAACCAGCTCCCCGCAGGCCCCGGCGGCTGGTGCCGGGACCACAGCGCATCCACCGCCACCGAACGCGGCCAACTGCGCACCTTGAGTTCAACCAACTGGTTGCCGCCAAAGCGCTCCACCAGCCAGCGTGGAATCGGTGCCCAGCCAAACCCCAGCTGTGCCATCTCCATCAGCATCAGGTAACTCGGCGCCGACCATACTCGCTGCGTGCCGCGGTTTTCATTGGGGCTGATGATGCTCGCCAAACGCAACTCCCGGTGTTGTTGCAAGGTGTGCGGGTGAACCTTGTCCAGGGTCGCCAATGGGTGTCCAGGCGAGACAAACAGCGCGATCTCCGTGCGCTCCTCCACCGTGGAGAAGGAAAGGTCCGGCGGGTAGGCTTCTTGTTTCTCGATAAACGCGATCTGCGCCCGGCCACTTTGCACCAGTGCGATCAAGTCTTCGCATTCCGCGATCAGGCATTCCAGCTCAAGGTCCGGGTAGCGTTGCTCGAAGGCCGTGAGGGCGACCTCGAATCGATCGGATTGGTAAGTATCGGACATGGCGAGACTCAACTTCGGCTCCAGGCCTTGCGATAACTGACTGGCTGCCAGCTCCAGGCGGCTACTGGCTTCCAGCACTTGCTCAGCCCTTTGCAGCAACACTTGCCCCGCCGGCGTGAGGGTCGGCTTGCGGCTGCTGCGGTCAAACAGCACCACGTTCAGGTCAATCTCAAGGCTGGCCACTGCCGCGCTCACGGTGGACTGGCTTTTGCCCAGCTTGCGCGCCGCCGCGGAAAACGAGCCTTGGGTGGCAGCCTGGACAAACGCCTGAAGCACTTCATGGGAGGCCATGACTATCGCCTTGATCGATGGTTATTGGTTATGAAGTATCGATACAAAGCCTGATCATGGCAACCATCGTCACTCACGGAGCCGGGTCATGACCCCTACCAAATCCTTTACTGAACGCGTGTTTCAAGCCCTTGGTTTCGAAGGGCTGGCCTTATTGATTTGCACGCCGCTGTTGGTGTGGATCACCGGCCGGCCGGCGCTGGAAATGGGCGCAGTGACCCTGGGCATCAGCCTGTTGGCACTGAGCTGGAACGTGGTGTTTAACAGCCTGTTCGACCGCCTTAAAACCCGCCTGCAACTGGCCAACGGTGGTTGGACCCGTGTGCTGCACGCGCTGTTGTTTGAAGGCGGCCTGATTCTCTTGGCAGTGCCGTTGATTGCCGCCTTGATGAAGATCAGCCTGCTGGAAGCCTTCATCCTCGACATTGGCGTGTTGCTGTTCTTCCTGCCGTACACCTACGTGTACCACTGGGGTTATGACGTGCTGCGTGAGAAATTCGCCGGTAAAACCCCAGTTACCCCGTAGGCGTGCGTCGCTCATAGGAACATCCCGCCCGATGCCTCGATCCGCTGGCCGGTGACCCAATGACTGCCATCGGCCAGCAAGGTCGAAATCGCCCCGCCAATATCGTCCGGCAAGCCAGCGCGGCCCAGGGCGGTGTTATTGGCAACCATCGCATTCACATCGGTGTTATCGCGCACCGCGCCGCCGCCGAAGTCAGTGGCAATCGCGCCCGGTGCCAGGGTGTTCACGGTAATACCCCGTGGGCCCAGCTCTTTAGCCTGGTAGCGCGACAAGACTTCCACCGCGCCTTTCATGGACGCGTAAGCGGCATAACCCGGCAGGCTGAAGCGCGCCAGGCCGCTGGAGACATTGATAATGCGCCCGCCATCGCTGATCAGCGGCAGCAGTTTCTGCGTGAGGAAAAACGGTGCCTTCACATGGATCGCCACCAACTGGTCGAACTGGGCTTCGGTGGTTTCGGCAAAGCTTGCGTAGGTGCCAACCCCGGCGTTGTTGATCAGGAAGTTGAAATGTTCCTGGGCGAACACATCCTTGAGCAGGGTGCCGATCTGCCCAACGAATGCATCGAAGGTTGCGCTCTGGCTGACGTCCAATTGCAGCATGGCGGCGCGACCGCCCAAGGCCTCTACCTGGGCAACCACGGCTTGGGCTTCGGCCGCTGCGCTGTGGTAAGTGCCGATGATGTCGATGCCTTGCGCAGCCAGGTGCAGGGCGGCGCTTTTGCCCAGGCCACGACTGGCGCCGGTGATGAGTGCGATTTTACGGGTCATGGTGCAGTCCTCGAATGGGGTGAGTGGGACTGAGTGTATTTGTCCGGCCATAACGTGATAAACAGGCTGATATCGGAATCACTGGCCGGATAAGGCGAACAATCTAATGAACAAGCTTGAGTTGCTGCGCACCTTCGTACGCGTCACTGAGTTGTCGAGTTTTACCCAGGCCGGTCAAAGTCTGGGCTTGCCGCGCTCTACGGTCTCCGAGCATGTGCAGGCGTTGGAGGAGTTGCTCGGCGCACGGCTGTTGCAACGCACCACGCGCAAGGTGCAGGCGACCCAGGATGGTCGTGTGTTGTATGAGCGCAGCAAGGATCTGCTGGCGCATATGGAAGAGCTGGAAGGTTTGTTCCGTCAGGACGAAACCCAATTGGCCGGGCGCATACGGGTGGACATGCCCAACGTCATGGCGCGGGGCTTGATCTTGCCGAACTTGCCCACGTTCATGGCGCGCCATCCTCTGATCGACATGGAGATCAGCGGTTCGGACCGCCAGGTGGACCTGATCGCCGAAGGTTTTGATTGCGTGGTGCGCGTCGGCGCCCAGCCCGATCAAACCGTGGTAGCGCGGCGGGTGTGCAGCATGCCGATGGTCAACTGCGCGAGCGCGGCGTACCTGCAACGGTATGGCGTGCCCGAAACCCTGGCAGACCTGGCGCATCACCAGTTGGTGCATTATGTGCGGCCGCTGGGCGCACGCTCGGCCGGGTTCGAATACATGGTGGGCAACAAGGTGCAGCGGCTGGCGATGGCAGGCCGGGTGACGGTCAACAGCACCGACGCCTATCAATCGGCGTGCCTGGGCGGGTTTGGCATCACCCAGGTGCCGCAGCTCGGGATACGCGACTTATTGGCCAGCGGCGAGTTGGTGGCGGTGCTGCTCGACTACCAAGCGCCGCCCTTAGATGTGTCGTTGCTGTACGCCGGCCAGCGGCATCTGCCGTTGCGAGTGCGGGTGTTCATGGACTGGTTGACCGCCACCCTGCAAGCTCATCTTTAACGGCGTGCCGACAACTGCTGGGGCGCCAGAAACGCGTCGTGGAAGTAATCCCGGAACGCTTGCATCGCTGGGGTAAACGCGCGCTCGCGGTGCCAGGCCAGGCCGACGCTCATGGGTGTGACCGGGTCGGTCACGGTCAGGGTTTCGATGCGTTTGCCTTCCAGGGACCAGGGCCGGTGCACCAGGTCTGACAGGATCGCCACGCCGCTGCCGTTGGCAACCATGCTGCGCACCGCCTCCACTGAGCTGGTGCGCAGCCGCACCTTGGGCGTTTGCCCGGCCTGTTCCCAGTAGCGCATGGCGCTGTGTTCGGCTTCGTCGACGGTGAGCAAAATGTAGGGTTCCTGGGCCACGTCGGCCAGGCTCACGGCTCCGCGTTCGCACAACGGGTGATGGCTGGGCAGCCACAAGCGGCGCTCGGAGTTGAACAGAATTTCCGAGACGATATCCGCGTGGGTAAGGTTGGCGGTCAGCACCACGGCCATGTCGAACTGGCCGTCGAGCAGGCCCTGTTCGATGGCCTGGCGCTCCTGTTCGAACACCTCGATGGTTACGTCCGGATGCCAATGCTCCATGCGCTGTAAATGGTGCGGCAGGAAATAACCCAGCACCGTGTAGCTGGCCGCCACCCGCAGCACGCCGCTGGCGCGGTAGTCCGGCAACGGGCTGTTGAGGGCGTCCTCCACACTGCGCACAATCACATAGGCACGGTTGAGAAAATGCCGCCCGGCGTCGGTGAGGTTCATGCCTTGGGCCGAGCGCACGAACAACTGCACGCCGAGCATGGCTTCCAGCTCCTTGATCGCCGTGGTAACCGCCGATTGGGAAATATTCAAGTGAATCGCCGCCTGGGATATCTGGCCGATCTCCGCGGTGGCGACGAAGTAGCGAACCTGGCGCAAGGTTAAAGACATATCGCACTCTGCTTATTGATCGTTCCCATGCTCTGCGTGGGAATACCTCTTGTGGCGCTCCGCGTCACGGTCTCAAGTGCGGACGCAAAGCGTCCATGGCTGCATTCCCACGCAGAGCGTGGGAACGATCTGGGGTCGAGGATAAAAAGCTATCTGATTTTCAGAAGATGGGCCATCTGATAATAGATCTTCCCAAGGGGTCAAGCCACGGCCTACTTTGCGGGCATCACCTTTGGCGGAGCGACCTTGATGCAGGCAGTGGATTTCAATTCAGACATGGGCGAAAGCTTTGGCCCCTGGACCATCGGCGACGGCGTCGACGTAGAGCTGATGGGCTATATCAGCTCGGCCAATATCGCCACCGGCTTTCACGCTGGCGATCCGGGCACCATGCGCCGCACCGTCGAGCGCGCCAAGCAACTGGGTGTGGCCATCGGCGCGCACCCAGGCTTTCGTGACCTGGTGGGTTTCGGTCGCCGGCACATCAACGCACCGGCCCAGGAACTGGTGGACGACATGCTCTACCAGCTCGGTGCCCTGCGTGAAATGGCTCGTGCCCAAGGCGTGACCCTGCAACATATCAAGCCTCACGGCGCGCTTTACATGCACCTGGCCCGTGATGAAGAGGCCGCCCGGCTGTTGGTGCAGAACCTGCAAATCATTGAGCCCACGCTGATGCTGTACTGCATGCCCAACTCGGTGATCTGGCGCATCGCCAAGGAACTGGGGCAGCCGGTGGTGCGCGAGTTCTATGCCGACCGTGAATACGACCTGAGCGGCTCCATCGTGTTTACCCGCAATGTGCGGGCGCTGGCCCCAGCCACAGTGGCCGCCCGGGTCTTGCGTGCGTGTCAGGCCGGCCTGGTACGTACCGTCGAAGGCGAAGACCTTGCGATCGAATTCGATTCCATCTGCCTGCACAGCGACACCCCTGGCGCCCTGGATCTGGTGGAGGCTACCCGTGAAGCCTTGGACCAGGCGGGTATCGACGTCAGAACACCCCGATAAGATCCAACCCTTACTTTTTTGCCTGCCTTTCTACAATGATTCCAAGAGGAACAGACATGGCTGAAACGTCCCCCATCCGCTACAGCTTCGGCGGTGATGAACACCTATTTGCCGAGGTCAGCGACAGCATGTCCCTGGAGGCTTTTTTCAAGGGCATGGCGGTGACCCGCGCGGTGGAGCGCCTGGCGCTGGAAGGCGTACTGGATGTCTGCCTGGCCAACGCATCGTTCCAGATTCGCTTCGACCCTGACCGCATCGCCCCTCACGCGCTGCTCGACGCCGTGCAAAGCGCCGAAGCCCAGGCCGTGGCCGAACGCACCTTGCGCACGCGCATCATCGAAATCCCAGTGCTCTATAACGACCCCTGGACCCACGAAACCCTGATGCGTTTTCGTGACCGCCACCAAGACCCCAGCGGCACAGACCTGGAATACGCGGCACGCATCAATGGCCTGGCCGACGTGGACGCGTTCATCGCCGCCCACAGTGGCGCGCCGTGGTTTGTGTCGATGGTCGGCTTTGTCGCGGGCTTGCCGTTCATGTTCCAGATGGTCGAACGCGAGCGGCAATTGCAGGTGCCCAAATACCTGCGGCCACGCACCGACACACCGAAACTGACCCTGGGCCATGGCGGTTGCTTTGGCTGTATCTACTCAGTGCGAGGGGCGGGCGGTTATCAGATGTTCGGCGTTACCCCGGCACCGATCTACGACCCGGCGCAGCAGTTGGCGTACCTCAAGGAGCACATGGTGTTCTTCCGACCTGGCGATATCGTGCAGTTCAAGCCGATGGACCGCGAGGCATATGACCTGGCGGTCGCCGAGGTGGACGCCGGGCGTTTCGACTTGCGCATTCGCCCGGTGGAATTTTCTCTGGATGCCTTTCTCGCCGACCCCATTGGCTATCCGAAAACCCTGCAGGAGGCGCTGGCATGATCAAGGTCCTCAAACCCGGCCTCGCCACCTCCGTGCAGGACCTGGGCCGCGAAGGTTATTACCATTTAGGCATCCCACCATCGGGGGCGCTGGACCAATACGCGTTGAGTGCGGCCAACCACCTGGTGGGCAATCCCGTGGGCGCGGCGGGCCTGGAATGCACGCTGATCGGGCCGGCGCTGGAGTTCCAGCAGGACGCGCTGGTGGCCTTGAGCGGCGCCTTGATGTCGCCGCGCCTGGACGGTGAAGTGGTGCATCAGGACACCGCCTTTGCCGTACGCGCCGGGCAGGTGCTGCGGTTCGAGTTTCCCAAGGCCGGCGCACGCACCTACCTCGCCGTCGCTGGCGGTATCGACGTGCCGTTGGTGCTCGGCAGCCGCTCCACCTACACCCTCGGCGCCCTCGGCGGGTTTAATGGCCGACGCTTGCAGGAGGGCGATCAATTGCCGATCGGTAGCGCCAGCGGTACCGGGCGTGCGGGCAACAGCTTGCCGATGGCGTTGCGGCGTTCGGTCGGCGGCGATGTGACGTTGCGGGTGGTGCCGGGGCTGTATTACGAACGCTTGAGCTTGGAGGCCAAAAGCAGCTTTTTTGCCGAGCCGTGGACGGTCGGCTCCGAGGCCGATCGCATCGGCTATCGCTTCAAGGGCGGCAGCGCGTTGAGCTTCCAGCCACGTGAACAGCCGTTTGGCGCGGGCTCCGATCCCTCCAACATCGTTGACAGTTGCTACCCGATCGGCTCGATTCAAGTACCGGCGGGGCTGGAACCGATTGTGCTGCATCGCGATGCGGTGTCGGGCGGTGGCTACGCGATGATCGGCACGGTGATCAGCGCCGACCTGGACTTGATCGGGCAAATGCAGCCCAACCAGCGGGCGGGGTTTGTGGCGGTGAGTCTGGAGGAGGCTTTGGAGGCGCGGCGGTTGTACAAGAAGCGGCTCAGAGCGATGACGGGACTCTTCAATCACTGAACATACGCTTAACCCCTGTGGAAGCTGGCTTGCCTGCGATAGCGGTGGGTCTGCTTGCATTGTCTTGGCTGATACACCGCAATCGCAGGCAAGCCAGTTCCCACCTTTGGGCTTATTTCAATTTGAGAATTTGCGGAATGCCCACCGCCCAGCGATCAGGGTGAAGGTTGCGACCAAGGCCACCAGTATCCAGAAGCCTTCCGGGTCTTGGGACAGGGGCACCCCACCCACATTCATGCCAAAAAAACCGGCAATGATGTTGATCGGCAGCGCCAGCACCGTCACCACTGTGAGGGTAAACAATGTGCGGTTGCTCTGTTCATTGAGGTTGGCGGCGATCTCTTCCTGCAACAGCTTGATGCGTTCGCCCAGGGCGGTCAGGTCGTTGATGATCAGCGCAAACTCCTCGGTGGATTTGCGCAATTCCTTCACGTCTTCCTTTTGCAGCCATTGCGGCGGGCGATTGAGCAGGCGTAGCAGCGAGCCCGGCTCCAAAGCCAGCAGGCGTTGCAGGCGCACCAGCACGCGGCGGGCGGCGCCCAGTTCGGCACGGTTGGTGGACAGGCGCGAAGACAACAGCTGATCCTCGATTTGGTCAACGCTGATGCTGGTCTTGCGCACGATCTGCGTCAGCACTTCGCCCTGGTCGCGCAGCAGGTGCACCAACAGCTCCAAGGGGGAGCGAAAGTGTTCGCCGGCCTTCACCGACGAGCGCAATTTATCCACCGAGTGCAACGGCTGCAGGCGTGCGCTCACCAGCAAGCGGCTGCGCGCACACACCCACAGCGTGGAAATATCCGACGACACCATGCTGCTGAAGTTGAACACCACATCGTTGACCACGGCCAATAAGGCCGAGTCCACATGCTCGATGCGCGTGGAGCGTGAGCCCTCATGCAAGGCTTCAAAAAACTCTTCTGGCAGTGACAGATGCGCCTGCATCCAGCGCTCGCAGGCGGCGTGCGCCAGGTTCAGGTGCAGCCACAGGAATTCTTCCGGATCTGGCGGTTGCTGCAAGGCGGCGAGGGCGGTGGCGGAATCAATTTGTTGGCCTTTCTCGCCGGGGCGAAAACGAAAACCGTAAAGCAGGCCAAACAGATCGGAATCTTGATGGCCGTGGTCGATGCTGTGGTTCATGGCGACTCGCAGAGAAAGGGCCTGTAGGACGTTTCACAGGTTCCTGAGCGAATCATTGCAAGGCGGTATGACGGTTATGTGACGGTTTGAGGCGCGCATAAAAAAACGCGCCACCCGAAGGTGGCGCGTTTTTTCAAGGTTCAACTCAGGTGTCTTGCTTGTTTTCCAGCACGGCACCGGTTTTGGCGTCGAGCTTCACATCCCATTTCTTGCCGGTGGTGTCGGTCAGGTCCACTTCGTAGACCAGCTTGCCAGCTTCGTGATCCAACTCGGTATCGTTGATGGTAGCGCCGGCATGTTGGGCGACGGCGGCGGCGTTGAGCTTTTCGAACGCCATCACTTCACCGGTCTTGAGCAGGCTGGGAATCTGGTCTGGACGAACATCAGCCTGGGCCAGGCCGGCGGTCAAGGTCAGGGCAGTAGCGGCGAACAGGGCGGTCAAGGTTTTCATGGTGTATGTCCTTCTTAGGTTGAGCTGTTTAAGTGGCGCCAGATTAACCAGCGCAACTTAACTCATCCTTAATGGCTCACTGACACCAACGCTTTTAGTACTTATGGTCGTTGAGCAGGTCTTGCACGCTGGACGACGGCCAGCGCTTGTAGAACTTCAACAGCTCGGCGGCGCGGTTGGTGAAGATGCCATCGACGCCGGCCTTCATGACCTTCTCGAAGTCCACCGGCTCATCCACGGTATACACATGCACCAGCAGGCCCTTGTCGTGGGTCAGCTTGTTCATTTCCGGCTTCACCAGGTCGGTGTAGCTCTGGTCGCCGTGGTCGGTCAGCTCAGCCGACGGGCCGGTGCCGATGGCGCCAAGGCTTTTGGCCTCATCGACCCACTTTTCGAATTCGGCGGCATCTTTGGGCTCTTGCTTGGCGTAGTAGGCGGCCTTGGTGGCTTCGCCAGACTCGGCGAAGGTCACTTTGGATTTGGGCTCGATGCTGCCTTCACCCACCCACAACAGCAGGATTTTCGGAGTGTTGGGCATTTCTTTCTGCAGCTCTTTGAGGCTGGCGGTTTCGAAGGTTTGCAGCACCACGCGGCCCTTGCCTTGGCCGACACCGGTGTTGCTCTTGCCCAGCTTGGAGCCGGCGGAGCTCAGCCAGCCTTTGTCCAGCAGCTTGTTTTTCAGGTCGGCTTCGATGCCCGGGAACTGCTTGGGCTCCTTGGTCTCGATGTACAGGCCGGGTTTGTGCGAGGGGTTGCCTTCGGCGATCTTGATGATGTCGTCCAGGCTCAGGATTTTCAGGCCAACGAAACCAGGGCGCGCGCGGTCCGGGTAGGCGGCGTTGAACCAGCTGCCGGCGTCGAGGGTTTGCAGTTCTTTCCAGGTGAATTCGTTGGCAGGCGCGTCTTTGCGCTCGGGGAACTTGGTGGCGACGTCGGTGGTGCGCTGCAGGTTGTTGTCGTGCAGGGCGAACAGTACGCCGTCCTTGCTGCGTTGCAAGTCCAGTTCCAGGTAGTCGGCACCCAGGTCGCGTGCAACCTTGTAGGCAGCGGCGGTGGATTCAGGCGCATCGTAGGAAGCACCACGGTGAGCGATCACGGCAGGGTAGGGAATGCCTTCGTTTGTCGCCAATTCGGCCGGGCTGACCGGCTCGGCAGCCTGTGCCTGGCCAAGGCCGAGCATCAACGCCAGCAGCAAGGCGCTTTTGGAAAACGTGACAGGCATATGCGAAGTCCTTTCGTGGAGGTAACTTTGAGAAGGTGTCCTTTTTAACAATTGATTGCGAACGGCGCTATCACCAAACCGACATTAACGTGCGCACCGGCCAATTTTGTCGACTTTTTTGCAGGGTGTTGCAGTATTCTTACGGGTAGCTGCCCCGCCAGAGGGCGGTATTTTCTGCCACGCGTGTAAACCATCTTTCCAGTCCCTGTGGGACTTTTCAGTGAGGTTTACCATGCGCATCACTTCCGAGCTTATCTGCCAGGCCGCCGACCAACTCCAGGGATTTGTCGGCCTCAACCGCAAGACCGGCCAGTACATCGTACGATTCAGCGAAGACTCATTCGGCATGGACGTGGCCGATGACGGCATCATCCCCACGGCCGAGTTCGTCTGGCTGCCGGCCGCCGACCACACCATGACCCTGTGCCGAGCGCGCCTGCAGTTGTTGCTCGACCAGAATATCGACGAACGCATCAACATCACCGAGCCGCTGCGTGTGTATATGCGCCGGGTAGAGATCCCGCAGATCAGCGCGTTGCGTAGTTTGGTGAGCTGAGCGTCCGCGATTGCTAACGATGACGAGCAAATGTGGGAGCTGGCTTGCCTGCGATAGTATCACTGCGCTTTCACTGCATCACCGAGGTGTCTGCATCGCCGGCAAGCCAGCTCCCACCGGGTTCGGTGATTCAAGTGGAGAAGGTGTAGGCCCGCTCTACCTTGCATACCCGTGTGTGAAACGCCTCATACCAGGTGGCCCGCCCTTGCTCGCGCACCTGCCGATGCTCGGCCTGCTGTTTCCAGGCCAGTATCGCCGCCTCACTGGCCCAGTAGGACACGGTGATCCCCAGTCCATCCTCCCGCGCCGATTCCACCCCCAGGAACCCCGGTTGTTGCCTGGCCAGTTCCAGCATGCGTGTGGCGGCCTCGCCATAACCCAGGTCGGCGCCGGTGCGCAGCGAGCTGAAAATCACCGCGTAATAAGGTGGGGCGGGTGTCTTGGCGATCATACCGATACCTCCTGGCAGGCCTTGAGCAGCGCAATCGTCAGCGGCGGCGTGATGCCCTTGAGTGCGGCGCGTTCGGGCTGGAACAGGGTAGCGACGAAGAACGGGTGGTCGAGCAGTTCCACCGCGCGCAGATCGCCCGCCGAATCGTGGCCGGTGGGAATCAGGTTGGCGTCCAGCAGGGCGTCGGCAAAGGCGGGGTTGATGCCGTAGCGGCAACGGTAACCCTCGTGGATGTCCAGGCGGCTGTAGGCCTGGGCAATGCGCGTGTACGGGGCCAGGCGTACGGTGTTGCTCACCTCCACCAGGGAGCAGTCCAGCGGCGTGATGACGGCGCGTTCAGCATCCGGCATTAATTCGCCGTGCTGGGCATCGGCCCAGCCGAGCACATGGCGGGCATATTCCAGCACGGCATGTTGAAAACCGCCGCAGGTACCGAGGAAAGGGCGACCTTGTTCGCGGGCAAAACGTATCGCCCGTAAGGCGCCGTCGACATCGCGATAGGGGCTGCCGGGCACGCACCAGAAACCGTCGAAGTCGCTCAGGGCAGAAGTGGAGGTGAGGGTGTCGGTGGCCAGCCATTGCACTTGGACGTTCAGGCCCAGAACGTCGGCGGCCTGTTGCAGGGCCATGGGAATGGCTTGGTGGGCGGTCACATCGGGGGTGTAATCACCGATCAGGGCAAGGTGCAGCGCGGGGGTTGGCATCATGTACGTCCATGACTTGTGGTGGGGTGATACCCACTATAGATTGGCGCTCACGCAATCAATATTGGCGTTTGCCCATATGTTCAATGCAGTCACGCACTATCAAATCGACTACGCCGACCTGTCGTTGATCCTGGCCCTGGTGCGCGGCGGTACCCTGGCGCGGGCGGCGGCGCTGCTGCGGGTCGATGTATCCACGGTGTTCCGTGCGGTGCGGCGGCTGGAGGCGGCGCTGGGCCAGACCCTGTTTGAAAAAAGCCGTGCCGGTTATTTGCCCACCAGCCTGGCGAGCAACCTGGCCCAACAGGCCGAGCGTGCCGAGCAGGCGCTGGAGGCGGCGCGTATTGGCGTGGAGCAGGGCGGTGAAGTGATCAGCGGTACCGTGCGCCTGACCTGCACCGACTCGGTGTTGCAAGGTTTGCTGTTGCCGGCCCTCGCGCAGTTCATGCCGGCCTACCCGGCGTTGACCCTGGAACTGAGCACCTCCAATGACTTCGCCAACCTCAGCCGCCGCGATGCGGATATCGCCCTGCGCCTGACCAAGACGCCGCCAGCGCATCTTGTCGGACGTTGCCTGGGGGCGGTGACCTATCAGGTGTGTGCCAGTGCCGACTATGCGCGCCTGCACCCAGACCATGAGTGGGCCGACCTGGCCTGGATCGCGCCGGACGATTTTTTACCCGATCACCCCACCGTCATCTGGCGCCGTGAGCATTTGCCGGGCGTGCGTCTCCGTTATCGGTGCAACAGCATGCAGTCGGTGACCGAATTAGTGCGCGCGGGGTTGGGCGTGGCGGCGCTGCCGGATTTTCTGATGGGCGATGGCCTGCAACCGCTGGGCCCTGCGCTGGCAGGGCACGATACGGCGCTGTGGTTGCTGACGCGGCCTGATTGCCGGGCGTTACGCTCGGTGGTGACGCTATTTGATGAACTGGGGCGGCATGTGCGCTGGCTGCGAAGTTAACCTGCAGACAGCCAGCGCCAATGGCTCAGCGATTGCCCCGCTCATTGGCAAACGCACTTACCGCTTGTACTGCTTCGCCGGTGCCTTCGCGAATCTGCAGGATCACCGTGCCGGCCTGGTTGGCCAGTTCCACACCCTGGGCGGCGCGGTCGCGGGTGGCGTCCATGCTGTCGATGGCTTGGCGGGTTTCGTCCTGGATCATGGCGATCATGCCGGAGATTTCGGCGGTGGAGCCGCTGGTACGCGCCGCCAGTTGCCGCACTTCATCGGCCACCACGGCAAAGCCACGGCCCTGCTCGCCGGCGCGGGCGGCTTCAATGGCGGCGTTGAGGGCGAGCAGATTGGTCTGGTCGGCGATGCCGCGAATGGTATTGACGATGGCGGTGATCTGTTGCGAGCGTTCGCCGAGTTTGGCGATCAGTTGCGAAGATGTGTCGATATCCACGGCAATTTCGCGCATGCCGCTGGCGGTTTTCTGAATCACCTCGGCGCCTTTTTCCGCCATCTCCTGGGTGTTCAACGACAGGTGGTAAGCCTGGGCGGCGCTCTGTGCGTCAGCGGCATGCTGTAGCACGCGGGCGGTGACATCCGAGGCGAACTTCACCACTTTGCACAGGCGCCCGCTGGCGTCGTACACCGGGTTGTAGTTGGCTTCCAGCCACACGACCTGGCCGTGTTTGTCCACCCGCTCGAACTGGCCATTGAACAGCTCGCCCTGGTTCAAGCGCTTCCAGAACTCGCTGTAGGCCGCACTGTTGGCCAGCTCGGGTGTGCAAAACAGGCGGTGATGCTTGCCCTGGATCTGCGCCAGGCTGTAGCCCATGCGCTGCAGGAAATTGTCGTTTGCGGTGATGATGGTGCCGTCGAGGTTGAACTCGATCATCGCCATGGCGCGGTCGATGGCTTCGAGCTTGGCGTTGGCTTCGCTTTCGGCTTGCAGACGCGGGGTGACGTCCATGGCGTATTTCACCACTTTGATCACATTCCCCGCCTCATCCCGTACCGGGTTATAGCTTGCTTCCAGCCACACCGAGGCGCCGTTGGCGCCTACTCGTTCAAAGGTGCCCGACTGGAATTGGCCGTTTCGCAGGTGCGTCCACAGCTGGTTGTAGTCCGCGCTGCGGGCGAACGCCGGGGTACAGAACATCCGATGGGGCTGGCCCAGGATCTGTTCGGCGCGGTAGCCCATGGTCTTGATGAAGTTGTCATTGGCGCGCAGCACGGTGCCTTGCAGGTCGAATTCGATCACGGCCATGGAGCGTTCGATGGCGTCCAGCAGGCTGGTCTGTTGGGCTAGGCTGTGTTGCAGGGTACTGATGGTTTTCTTGTGAGCGTTGAATAGCATGGTGGAGGGCTCGGGCATGCAAGCGTATGCGGGGTCCATGTATTTGCGCCTGACCCCGTAGGGCCCCTGGCCTTACGGTTGACTTGCTCATTGCCAGCTTCCTGATGCTGACAGAGGGGGGTAGAACAACGGTGTCAGAGTGATCAACCGACCTGGAAGTTCGCCCGTCAGGCAGGACTATTTTGACCAGGCGACCAATGGCGGCATTATGCTATTGCGGCAGGCCGGCGAATGAAGTTTCAGACGAGGTGTCATCAGACAACTCAGGCCGGATGGGCGGCCACGCAACGGGCGGAATACGCCAAAACGCTCTGCAATAACGCGCCTTAGTATGAGGGCGGAGTGCTGACTTCGTAGCCGGCCAGGAACAGGTCGATGGCTGATTCGATAACACCTGCCTGGGCGGCGGGGTCGAGGGTGGGCTGGCCGAGGGTAATCTGCGGCCAGAATGCAAAGGCCTTGAGCAGGCTTTGGATCTGGTGGGCGGCGAACCCCGGGTCGGTGCAGGTGAGGCGGCCGTCTTCCTGGGCGGCGCGCACCCATTGGGTAAAGCCTTCTTCTCGTGCGCTGAGGCGGTTGACCATGTCTTGAGCGCGTTCCGGCGAATGAATGGTGGCAGCAATGGCTACGCGTGCCAGGTCGAGGAAGTTGGCGTCCGACATCATCTGCATTTTCGCTTCCAGCAACGTGCGCAGTTGGTCGCGCAGCGGACGGTCGCTCGTATAGATCACGTCCAGCTGGGCAACGCTGCTGGCCCATAGTTGGTGGAGGATCTCGGCGAACAGTTCTTCCTTGCTGGGGAAATGGTTGTACACCGTGCGCTTGGAAACGCCAGCAGTTGCGGCGATTTTGTCCATGCTGGTGACCTCGAAGCCGTTCTCGCGAAATTCGGCAATCGCCGCAGCCACGATGGCTTCACGTTTACGCTCGGTGAGGCGTTTGGGGGCAGTCATGGAAGGCATTCGACTCAACAATGAAATTACACCGGGCAGTTTACTTGCTCCGGATTTTGTTGCAATCTAGAAACTACACTGTGCAGTGTAATACTTGAGCGGACCGCCGGAGTCACATCGTCATGGCCACTATTTCAACCCGTCTCGACCCGGCGCCCTCGGCGCCCAAGCCTGCCGAGCAGGGCCTGGGGCACTTCAGCAACGACACTCCGGTGCAGCACGGTGGCTTGGGCAAGACCCTGCGCATTTTCTGGAACATGCTATTCAACAAGCCGCGCACGACACGGCCGGTGGGGCAGATTCCGGTACAGCCACTGACCCGCGAGCAGTTATTGGCCGCCCCTGATCACAGCGTGTATCGCCTCGGCCATTCAACCGTGCTGCTGAAACTACGTGGTAAATTCTGGGTCACCGACCCGGTGTTTGCCGAACGCGCCTCGCCGTTCAGTTGGGCCGGCCCCAAGCGTTTTCATCAGCCGCCTATCAGTGTTGATGAGCTGCCAGCGCTGGAAGCGGTGATCCTTTCCCATAATCATTACGACCATCTCGACCGCAAAGCGGTAGTCCAATTGGCCGAAAAGACCCGCTACTTCCTGGCGCCCCTGGGCGTGGGTGACACGCTGGTCAAATGGGGCGTAGACGCCAGCAAAGTGCGCCAGCTGGAGTGGTGGCAGGGCATCGAAGTCGATGGCGTTCGTTTTGTCTGCACGCCGGCTCAGCACTTTTCAGGGCGCGGCCTGTTTGATGGCAACCAGACCCTGTGGTGCTCATGGGTAATGATCGACGCTACGCGACGTATATTTTTCAGTGGCGATACTGGCTATTTCGACGGTTTCAAACGCATCGGCGAGCAGTACGGGCCGTTTGACCTGACCCTGATGGAAACCGGCGCTTACAATGTCGATTGGCCCCATGTGCACATGCAGCCGGAGCAAACGCTGCAGGCGCATATCGATCTGAAAGGGCGCTGGCTTCTGCCGATTCACAACGGCACCTTCGATCTGGCCTTCCACGCCTGGCATGAGCCCTTCGACCGCATCATGGCCCTGGCCTGGGAGCGCAATATCTCGATCACCACTCCGGCGATGGGTCAGGCTTTTCGCTTGAACCAGCCTGAGCGCGGGCAAGCCTGGTGGCTGGAAGTGGAGCCTCAACCGGTCAACGAACACGCAGCAAGCTGAGCCGATGGCCCGCTTGGAAAAGAGTTTTTCAGCGAATTTCTGCTCTGCGACAAAGGCCAAATGAGAGTGCGATGATCCCGCGGAAATTTTATTTCCGGGAGGATGTTTCGATGGACAGCCACTGTAAGAAGCTTTGGAAAATAGGGGTGCCTTGTGCCCCAGCCCAACCGCTACCCCCGCCAATGAACGCCGCCGACGTACCCGCTTCACCCCCCCATGCTGCACCCACCTCTATTGTCTTTGGCACCGAACAGGCTGCGGGCGCCATGCTCATCCCAGGGTATAACGCCCTGGCGCCCCATCTACGGCCGGTGCGTGACCCCGCGCTATCACTTGTCGCCCTCAGCGGCGAGGACCCTACCGAACCGGTGATGGTAGAGGTACCGCTCGTGTTGAATAACACCACGTTCACCGCCACGCGGGCGTTGACGGGCTATCGGGTCGGGTATGTCGAGCGCTATGTGCAGGGCAATCACGTTGAACGGGTCGAACACAGTGAGGCCTTGCACCGAGTCTTCGACACCCTGCGCAGGGCCGGTGTCCAATGGGTAGCGGTGGACATGCAGCGCAGCGGCGACAATCAGCAGGCCTGTCGTGAAATCGATGAGCGGGTGGCAGGCCTTCGCCTGGATGCCTTGGTGTCGGAGGATCCAGAAGCCGCCTTTCATAACGCCTCGAAAAGCGGGTACCCCACGGTGTGTGAAACCCTGGAGGATGGCTCCAGAGTCTGGTTTTACGGTGCACGCTGGGCAGGTGATCGTTTGGCGGCACTGGTACGCGCTTACCGCCAGCTACGGCCATAGACGTTATTGAAGACTACGTCGGGCTGGGAAGAGTAGGACGCAGCAGCAGGATTCGCCCGAAATATTGATGGGGTGTCGGCTCTTAGACTGGTGCGGTGTTATCGACCGATAACGCTCACATCCAGTTAGACAGAGGGGAATTTCATGATCGGACCAGTTTCGGTAAGTGGATGGGCGACAGGCCTGCTTCAGGAACTTGCAAACCCTGTGCAAGGTTTCAAGAGTGCCTGCCAGATGTCATTGGAGATGGGCCAAGGTGGCGGCGTTACCTCAGAGTCACTGTTGAGGGACTCGCTCAAGCAGATTGCCAATATTGATCGTGGGCTACAGGGCGGCAATGCGTTTTTGGAAACCAACCCGGATGCTATGAGGGAGGCGAAGGCCCGCGACCAGGAACGTGCCAATGGCCGCGTACTCAAGCACTTGCATGGCGTGCCGATAGCGCTGAAGGATGTCTTCGAAACCAACGACCGCATGCAGACCAGTGCAGGTTCGAAGGCCTTGGTGGGCGCGCCGGCCACTAAAACCGCCAAGGTTGTCGACAATTTGTTGAAGCACGGGGTGGTGATTGTGGGGAAAACCAATATGAGTGAGCTGTCCAACTTTCGGTCACTATTACCTGTGGATGGCTGGAGCTCCCGAGGTGGCCAGACGCTGAACCCTCATCGACTCGGAGGGCCGGTGGCTGGGTCGAGTTCAGGTTCGGCAGTGGCGGTCGCCCAAGGGCATGTGCCTGTGGCACTGGGGTTGGAAACCAACGGATCGATCATCAGCCCCGCCGCCTACAACGGTGTGTTTGGCCTGAAAACAACGACGGGCCTGGTCAGTACCGAAGGCGTCATGACCAGCACTCGCATGGACGCGGTGGGGACTTTTACCCGCAATATCTGTGATGCGGCCGAAGCGCTTAACGCAATGACCGAGACCACTGCCTACACCAAGGGCCTGCAGTCCGACGCCTTGAAGGACAAGCGAATTGGCTATACCCCTTTACCCGAGTTGTCCGCTGAGGAGGCCAAGGACCCGGCCAAGCGAGCAGACCGCAAGCATTATGAGGCGGCGCTCGACGTGATGAAGGCCCAAGGGGCGATTCTGGTGCCGATGGCGCGGTTGGATGCTGGCGTCCCCGAACAAACCTATGTCGATTATAACAACGCGCTTTTCTCGGAGGTCAAGCAAGCGCTGGAAGGCTACCTGGCTGGGCGAGAAGGTTTGCCGGTCAAATCACTCTCTGAGCTGATTGCTTTTATCAACCGCACCCAGAAACCTGGTGAGCCTGACCAGAAACTGCTGGAAATGATCAATGGGGTGCAGACCAACCAGGAAGATCGCGATGCGCTGTGGAAAGCCATTCTTCCTATATTTCAGAACACCATTGATGACCCCATGAAGGAGCACAAGCTCGACGCCATGGTGTCGAACTTCCAGTCCCACAATTATTTTTTCAGCGCTGCGGCCGGGTACCCAGGCATATCCGTTCCGTCAGGCATGGATGAAGATGGCATGCCCACGGCACTTTACGTGTATGGCTCCGCCAACAGTGAAGCGACCTTGCTGTCAGTCGCCTATGGTTATGAACAAGCCTCACAGGCCATTCAAAAACCGGCTTTTCTCCCAGGTGCTCCCTTCACACCGACACCTGCCAGTACAGAGGACGTGGTTGAGACTACTGACACTTGAGTTTGAATCAGCCTCTGCA
Source organism: Pseudomonas sp. J380 (assembly GCF_009827115.1). Lineage (NCBI taxonomy): Bacteria > Pseudomonadati > Pseudomonadota > Gammaproteobacteria > Pseudomonadales > Pseudomonadaceae > Pseudomonas > Pseudomonas sp. J380. Next base: position 5,642,578 of record NZ_CP043060.1, read on the forward strand.
GACGGCTGCCTCGCAGAGGTTGTGCCAGGGTTCAATCGACCGCCACGGGTGCATTTGAAACTATTGAAGCGCCCGGAGAAACACCTGGGCTCTACGCACCATTGGGTTGAGGCGTTTGTGAGTCAATGGTTGCGGTGGTTGAACCCATCAACCGGGAAATGAGGCCTTGCGCAGAAGGTTGCGCTGCGGCGGTATCAAACCGCCGCGCACTCATCCCCCACCCCGGCGCGAACCCCGGGAAAAATACCAGCCCTTCGGCCTCCAGGCGAAACGCCAGGATCAAACGAGTTTCATCGTCCACGTCGCCGTGGCCTTCCAGTTTCTCAATTGCTTGCACCGCCACGCCAGCCTGGCGAGCCAGCTCTTCGCGGCTCCAGCCCAGCATCACGCGCGCCTGCGCGCAGTGTTTGGTGGTGAATTGATGCAAGACGATCTGTTGTTCTACGAAAGAACTCATTGCCAGAGAGGACATGGGGTTTCTCCAGGTTCGACAGGGGAGGCGCAACTATACTGTTTTTTTGTACAGTTGTTTCTACCGCTCATCCATTGGCGTTGCAACCCCTTATGATTCCAGCCCCGGCGCCTCGCGAATAATCAGGTGATCCAGGTTTTCGATCCTGGCGCTGAATACCCCGAACGTCTGCTCGGGTTTTTTCTGGCTGGGCACCTGCACAAGCTGCGGCGTGACCCCGTAGAAAAAGCAATACAGCGGCCGTTCGCTGCTGGCCGCCGCCTTGATCTGTTCCAGGAATGCCGTGCGCTTGCGGTAGTTTTCGATAAGCTTTTTGCTCAGGTAGACATTTACCGAATAGGGCTTCTTGTCGAGCCACACCTTCTTTTCGAAGTCGATGCGAAAGCTGCTGGTGTAGTCCTTGATGGTCTTGATCTTGCCCCAGTAAATCAAACCCTGGTTGTCTTGCAGGTATTCGATCTTCTTGAAGAATGCCCAGTAGGTCGCCGTGTGCTCACCGATCTTCAAGGGCATGGCCTTGAGCTTGTCCTTGTCATCGATGTTGGACACGTAGCACTCCACCGGGTGTGCGAATACGCTGGTTTTGTCCGGGATCGAGTCATTGCTGCCAGAAGAGGTGGTAGCGCGGTTTGCGGGCACTTTCGTCGGCTCCTGCAGGACGCTCCCAGCGGTGCCGACTACCGGCGTTCTAAGCTCGTACAGTCGCCGCGTCAGCACAAATTCCGATGGGAAATTTTCCTCACGCTCGTCGTCATTTTCACCCGTCGCAGGTTTATGGCTGCCGGCATAGCGGCAGCCGTCGATATGCCGCGTGCCGGGTTTGTTCTTGAAGTGCGGCGTGCGCTGGTAGTTGACGTTCTTGGCGTTGAAGGTACTCAACGCATTGGCGCTATCGAACGCCGCACGGCAGGCGTCGTTGGGGCACAGGAAGCTGTCCTTGTCGGAATCGAAGGCGGTAGTTTCATCGAAATTCAGATCTCGCACGTCGTAGATCGACAGCTTGTCGCCGAGACTCAAGCTGTAGGCCGTGTCGAATTTCATGGGGCTCGGGTCCGTCAGAGGTTTGGCTATTAATAGCCGGATCTTGCGTAAATATCAGCAAGAACCTGCCACGCGTCGCCCGCTCAAGAAACACAGGGTGCCACCCATGGCCGTGAGTGCGGCCAGGGCAAAGAACATGCTGGTGGGCGCCGCATTGATCAGCAGATAGCCACAAATCACCGGGCTCATGGCCCCGCCAAACGCGGCCAGGTTCTGTGCGCCGTAATAACTGCCCCGTAGTGCATCCGGTGCGATGGTGTCGATAAACAGAAACTCCGAGGGGTAGATGATCATCTCGCCCAGGGTGAACACGAACATTGCCAGGCACCAGGTCAGCAGACTGTGCGCCTGGCTGAAGCTGACCAACCCGGCAATAAACAGCAGGGTGCCCAGCACGATCCAATGGCGCAGTTGCTCGCGCTTGAGAAATCGGCCGATTTGGTACTGCATCAAAATCACGGTGATGGCGTTGCAGGCGAGCACCGCAGACAGAATTTTCAGTGCCTGGTCGGGTGTGTAGGCCACCAGCAAAAACTGCGACAGATAAAGGGTGTAGCGCCCATGGACGATGGTGCTCAACAGGCTGCCGCTGGTGAAGAGGATCAGCGTGCGGTCGCTGCGCAAGATGCGCAGGGTGCTGAGGAAACTCTGAGGCTTATGACTGTCGTCGCGCTGGGTCGGCGCAATGCCGATCATCAGGAACAAGCTGCCAAAGGCAATGGCGCTGGCGATCAAAAACGGTGCCCACGGCAATTGGCCGGCAATCACTACGCCCAACATCGGGCCCGTGGCATAGCCGACATTGGTCAGGGTGTAGCGCAGGGAAAACACCTTGGCGCGCTCACCCACCGGCAGGTTTTCGCTGATGATCGCCTTGGAGCCGATCAGGAACAGCGCCGACGCGGCTTCAGTCACAACAAGGGTCAGCGTGGTGAGGTAGAGGTTGCTGGCAAAGGTCAGCAACAAAAAACCGATGGAGCTGGAGAGCATGGCCAGGATCAACAGCTTGCGCTTTTCCAGACGGTCGATGATGTAGCCGCCGTACAAACCCAGGAGCGTGGCGATGAACACGGCGACCCCCATCAGCAGGCCGATGTCCTGCTGGTTGAGGCCCAGGCGTGTGCTCAGCCAGAGGGCCAGCAACGGGCTGGTCATGGCACGGCTGACCACGATGGTCACCGAGCAGATCATCAGGCGACGGATTACCAGGGAGTAGGTGGCCACGGTGGGGGAGGGTTCCTTGTTATACCTTCACGACAACACAACTTGAATGTGAACACCGATCCAATGTGAGAGCTGGCTTGCCTGCGATAGCGGTAGGCCAGTTTGCATCGTCATTGGCTGATCTACCGCTATCGCAGGCAAGCCAGCTCCCACAGGTTTTGCGGTGTTTACTGGCCCGCGTTTATGCTTATTTTCTCGACCGCGCCCTGCTCCAGATCCCACTTTTTCAAGATCTTGCCGTAAGTCCCGTCATCAATCATGCCCTGCAATGCCTCACTGATCGCCGTGACCAACTCGGTATTGCTCTTCTCAATCCCAAGCCCGGTGAATTGCTTGGAAATCGCCAGGCCCACCGGCTTGTACTTGCCTTTGTCCAGCGACATCAAATAAGGAATGGTCTCGCTGCCCTGCATCGCCGCATCCAGGCGGTTCTGCTGCAACTGCGCCCGGGCATCTGCCGAGCCTTCGGTGCCGATCACCACGATTGCCGGCTTACCCGCCGCTTCGCAGTTTGCCTTGCTCCAGGCGGTAATTTCAGACGGCCAGGTGGTGCGGCGGCTGGTGCCGACTTTTTTACCGCACAGGTCGGTCAATTCCTTGATCTCTTCGCGCTTGGCCAAAGTGTAGAGCTGCGGGCCGCTGGTGAAGTAGTCGATGAAGGTCACGGCTTTCTGGCGCTCGGCGGTATCGGTCATGCCCGACAGCACGATGTCCACGCGCTTGGTGGTCAGGCCGCTGAGCATCTGTTCGAAGCCGGTTTCCTGCCATTTGATCTTCACGCCCAGTCGCTCGGCCAGGGCGTTGCCCAGGTCGAAATCGAAACCGGTGAGTTTGTTGGTGGCCGGGTCCTTGAAGTCCATCGGCGGGTAGTTCGGCACGATGGCCGCGCTGATCTCACCCTTGTCCTTGATGGCTTGCGGCAAGGCCGCGAATACACACGAGGAGGCCATCAGGCCTGCAAGCAAGGTAGGGATAAATATCTTCTTCATAGGGGCGTTCTCGTTAGTTTTTTAGTTAAGTGCGAACGGCAGAAATAAAGCTTTGGGTACGCGGGTTTTGTGGGCTTATTAGAATGTCTTCCGGGCTGCCGGCTTCCACAATCTGGCCGGCGTCCATAAACACCATGCGGTTGGACACTTCGCGAGCGAAGCCCAATTCATGGGTGACCACGATCATGGTCATGCCGGTGGTGGCCAAATCGCGCATCACCGACAGCACTTCGCCTACCAGCTCCGGGTCGAGGGCTGAGGTGGGTTCGTCAAACAGCATCAACTTGGGGCGCATCGCCAAGGCCCGGGCAATTGCCACACGCTGTTGCTGGCCGCCGGACAACTCCACCGGGTAGGCATTGCGCTTGTCCGCCAGGCCAACGCGGGCCAGCAGTTCCAGCGCATCTTCGATGGCTTCCTTGGGCGAGCGCTTGAGCACCTGGCACGGGCCTTCGATGATGTTTTGCAACACAGTCATGTGCGGGAACAAATTGAACCGCTGGAACACCATGCCGGTGGCCAGGCGCTGGCGGGCGATCTGCGCTTCGTTCATCTCGTGCAGCTTGTTGCCGACCACTCGATAACCAACCAATTCGCCATCGACCCACAGGCCGCCCTTGTCGATCTTTTCCAGCTGATTGACGCAACGCAGCAGGGTACTTTTGCCCGAGCCGGACGGGCCGATGATGCACATCACCTCGCCTTGCTCGACCTCTATATTGATGTCACGCAGGGCGTGATACTGGTCGTAATACTTGTTCAGGTTGACAGCCTTGACGATGCTTCTCATGGGGCAAATCTCCTCAACCCAGGCTTACGAACGCTTGCCGGCGCCGCGGGCAAAACGACGCTCGAGGCGGCTTTGACCGAATGAAAGAACAGTCACCACCGCTAGGTACCAGATGCCCGCCACAATCAGCAGCTCCATCACCCGGGCGTTGGCGTAGTAGATGTTTTGCGCGTTGTGCAACAGCTCCGAGTACTGGATGACACTGGCCAGGCTGGTCATTTTCACCATGCTGATGAACTCGTTGCCTACGGGCGGGATGATCACGCGCATCGCCTGCGGCAGAATGATCCTGCGCAGCGCCTGCAGGCTCGGCATGCCGATGGACTTGGCCGCCTCGTATTGGCCGGTGTCCACCGACAGCAAGCCGGCACGCACCACTTCAGCGGTATAGGCGCCCTGGTTGATGCTCAAGCCGAGCAGGGCGGCCACGAAGGGCGTCATCAGGTCGACGGTGTCGATGCTGAACAGGCCCGGAATCGCGATCACCGGGAAGATCAACGCCAGGTTGAACCATAACAGCAGCTGCAAAATCAGCGGTGTACCGCGAAACAACCAGGTGTAGGTGATGGCCACGTAACGCAGGATCGGGTTGGCCGACATGCGCATGATCGCCGTGATCACTCCGATCACTACGCCCAATGCCATCGCCAGGATCGACATGACGATGGTGTTCACCAGGCCCCAGAGGATGGCTTGCGACGTAAGGAACTGGCCAATGTAGGACCATTCGATCTGGCCATTGGCAAACGCGCGCAACAGCGCCGCCAACACAATCACGATCAGGGTGGCAAAAAACATCCGCCCGTAATAGCGCCGCGGCACGTGCTCGTACTGGGTGATATCGAACTGGTTTTCGGACAACTTGCGCTCGGCTTCCAAGCGCTCGGCCGGGGTTTGGTTCATGCTGCTACTCCAAAATTTATTCTTGATGCGTGATCGTTCCCACGCTCCGCGTGGGAACGCCGCCTCGGACGCTCCGCGTCCCGCCGTTGGCGCGTAACGTGACGACGCGGAGCGTCACGGGATGCATTCCCACGCAGTGCGTGGGAACGATCGTCACCGGCTTAAATCCGAAATCCTTGATAACTTTCAGTCCACTTTTGCTGAGCCGCCAACGCCATCTTCAACCGTCCAATCTGCTCCTTCACCCGCTCCGGCGCCGTCCCACCCCACCCACTACGCGCCGCAATCGCCGCCTCCAGGGTCAGGCAGTCGCGCACGTCCGGGGTGAGTCGCCCATCCACCTCGGCCAACATCGCCGGTGAGGCTTGCCACAACTCAATCTCATGCTGCTCACAGGCCTGCACCAGCGCGCCGGTAATCTCGTGGGCCTCCTTGAACGGCACACCACGGGTGGCCAGCCAGTCCGCCACCTCAGTCGCCAAGGTAAAGCCCATTGGCGCCTGGCGCCGCAACTCCTCTACCTGCACCTTCATGGTCGCCACCATGCCGGTCATCGCCGGCAATACCAGCAGCAAGGTGTCCACGCTATCCAACACGCAGTGCTTGTCTTCACTCAAATCGCGGTTGTACGACAGCGGCAACGACTTGAGCGTCGACATCAGCCCGGTCAGGTTGCCGATCAAACGCCCGGCCTTGCCCCGCGCCAATTCGGCAATGTCCGGGTTCTTTTTCTGCGGCATGATCGAACTGCCGGTGGCGTAGGCATCGTCCAGCACTACCCAGCGAAACTGGCGCGACGACCACAGGCAAAACTCCTCCGACAGCCGCGAAATATTCACCCCGAGCATGCCGGCCACAAACAGGAACTCCGCCACATGGTCACGGCTGGCGACGGCGTCTATGGAGTTTTCGCATGGCCCGGTGTAACCCATTTCCCTGGCCGAGTGCTCTGGCTGACGCGCTATCGCCGAACCTGCCATAGCGGCCGCGCCCAACGGCGACAGGGCCGTACGCGCATCCCAATCCACCAGGCGCTGCACATCGCGCAGCATCGACTGCGCGTGGGCCAGCAAGTGATGGGCAAACACAATGGGTTGCGCCTGCTGCAAATGGGTGAAGCCCGGGCAGATGCTCTGCACATGTTGCTCGGCCTGCTCAACCAGCGCCTGCTGCAAACCCAGCACCTCGTTGGCGATGGTGCGCGCATGGTCGCGCAGGAACAGGCGCAGATCATTGGCCGTCTGGTCATTGCGCGAGCGTCCGGCACGCAACTTGCCGCCCAGGGCGCCCAGGCGCTCGGTCAATACGCGTTCGATAAAGGTGTGTACGTCCTCGTCATCCAGGGTGGGATGCAGGCGCCCGGCGGCAAAATCCTCACCGATGCGGTCCAGGGCCTCGAGGGTACGCAAAGTCTCCGACTCATCCAGCAACCCAGCGCGCTGCAACTCACGGGCATGGGCGCAGGAGCCGGCCAGGTCGTAGGGCGTCAGGCGAAAATAGCGCTCAGGGCAACGCGACAACGCGGCCAACGCCGCAGACGGACCGGTCTTGAAACGAGCGCCCCAAAGGCGGTCGGTGGGCTGGGACATGGGTATTCCTCACGCTTGTTTTTAGAAGAGTCGGAGGCAGTTTCAACAGACGTTTATCGGTGTAGAACCGGCATCTGACGCGCCGTATTCAAGGTTGCCAAGGGCGGATGTTTATGTTCATTATCGCCGCCTGGCTATGTTCAAGGATTGGGTTCAAGCCTGTTGAATATGGCACTCGAGGTCAACGCGCATTATGGAAACCCCACTTTCCACTTCTGGAAACCTGCCGCCAAAACCCGGCACACGAGCACCGCTGCAACTGAGTGGGCTGGACTTCAAATTGCTGCGGGTATTTATGGCCGTGGTCGAAGCCGGCGGCTTCAGTGCTGCGCAAAACGAGCTGAACGTGGGCCTGGCGGCCATCAGCAAACAGATCTCCGACCTGGAGATTCGCATCGGCATGCGCCTGTGCACACGGGGCCGCGAAGGGTTCGGGCTGACCGAAGAAGGCAAGTTGGTGTATCAAGCATCCATCGAGTTATTTACCTCAGTGGACAGTTTTCGCGACAAGCTTAGTTCGGCGCAAAACGAACTGATCGGCGACCTGAGTGTGGGCGTTATTGATAACACCGTCTCTGATGTCAATTCCCCGCTGATTACCGCTCTGGGCAACTTACATCGCCAATCGCCAAAAATAAGATTGCGCCTACACGCCTCTCAATTGGACGAAGTTGAACGCGGAGTAGTGGAAGGGCGCCTGGTCGCCGGCATCGTCCCGGTGTACCAACGCCGTGAAGAATTCGACTACTTCCCGCTCTACGAAGAAAAGGCCCACGGCTACTGCGCCGTAGGGCATCCCTTGTTCACTGCGAGCGACATCACCCCCGATGCGCTTCGCCAATACGAAGTGGTGAACCATCGGTATGCGATCCATCGCGACAAGGCCAACTTCGTCGGCCACGACAGCCAGTCCGCCTCGGCTTCACAAGTGGAAGCCGTCGCCATCCTGATCCTCACCGGCCGCTTCCTGGGCTTTCTGCCAGAACACTACGCCACGCCACTGGTGAGGGAAGGGCGCCTGCGCGCACTGTGCCCACAGCAGGTTCATTTAAGCACCGCGTTCAACCTGATCCTGCGCCACAACGCGCCGAGAAGCCCAATGGTAAAAGCCTTTGCCACAGCGCTGGGTGTAGACCTGAAGACGTCGGCCTAAGCCTCAACAAAGCTCAAATGTGGGAGCTGTCGAGCCCCAGCGAGGCTGCGATGGGATCGCCTCGGTCTCCCCGCCAACCTCATCCCCCCGCATCACCGCTGCAACCGAGCTCGCTTTTTCTTCTTCGCATGAAAATGCCGAAAATGCGCATCCTGCGCCGCCGCCAACAACTCCCGATCCCCACGCGTATCGCCCCAGGCCCTGAGCCGATACTCCCCCAGGTCGCCATACACGGCCTCAAGCCGCAGCACCTTATTCTCACAACGGCAGTTATTCCCAGTGAGCTTGCCGGTCAACACCCCGTCGACCACCTCAAGCTCAGTCCCAATCAACTTGATCCCAAGCCGATCGGCAAACGGCTGCAACACCAACGCCGGCGACGCCGAGCACAGCGTCACCACCGCCCCCGAGCCCAACTCCTGCTCCACCGACAACACCCCCGCCGGGCGCATCAACCGCGCCCAATTGCGCTGGCAATACTCCTCGGCTTTCTGCTGCACCCACGTCTTCTCCACCCCAGTCATAAAGGTGCGAATCAACTGCGCCTTCAACTCATCCCGGCTGATCTGCCGCACCAAAAAACGTAGCCCCGGCACCGCCAGCTTGACCATCCGGCCATAAAACTCACCGGTGCCAAAGGCAAACTTGAGAAAGGGCACGAAACTGTCGTGGTGGGTGAGGGTGCCGTCGAAGTCAAAGACGGAAAGTACTTTGGCGTCTGCGGGGCCGGCTTCGAGCATGTCTGGGTTCACGGGTGGTCCTTATCAGGTAGGGCGGTTTCATAGCGTTGTGACTGACGCTTGCCTGCCGGGGTTCAGGTTGACGGTTCAGCCTGGTCGCTGCGGGTCAGCCTCTGCGCTCTTTGTGTGCGTGCGACGGTCCATGCGTTTATGGCGATACGAGTTTACTACCCCTGAGCCAGGAGTGGGGCTTCCGAGGTTCCGGCACGCTCATTCGAGAGCGAGTGCAGTTAGGTCTTACAAGTGTTTTGGCCGACTGATTGGAGTGTGGGTTAAATTTCCTACATACCACTCGCACCACTTAAAGCGAACTTTCCGATATTTCCTATTTGCTATTTTTCGTATGGTAAATGCCAAAAACAACAAGGCGTTAACCCTATGGCAAACCACGGCTACATGACCATCAGCGGCAAATCCCAAGGTCTGATTTCTGCAAAGTGTTCGACTCAAGACTCTATCGGCAACAAGTGGCAGGAGGGGCACTGCGAGAGATAATGGTGCTGTCCTTCCACCATAATATGGCCAACAGGGGCAACGTCAGGGCGTCGAGTCATGGGCCGATTGCCATTACCAAAAATATCGATAAATCGTCACCCTTGCTGGCGGTAGCGCTCTCCAACAGGGAAGAGCTCAACTGCGTCATCAATTTTTATCGGATCGCCCAATCGGGCTGGCATGAAAAATACTACAGCGTCGATATTCGAGGCTGCATCATCACCGACCTCACTGTCGACGTACCGCATTCTGTTTTGCATATTGATGCAGAGGCACAAGAGCATGTTGCGCTTAAATATCGTGAAATAATCTGGACTCATCATCAGGCGGGAATAAGTGGCTTCAGTACTTGGGAGACAGGCCGGTGAACATAAATGAAGAACGGAAGCCTACCTTTCAAGACCTTTGGGTGGTTAGTCAGGCTGCGGCGTATCTGACTAACCAGGCTTGTACGATAAGTGCTCGGAATATTAATGATGGGATTGTTCGGCTGCAATTCAATCGTGAGGTGGCTTATTACGCTCGGAGTATTGTTAGGGAAGTTGAGGACGGCAGAAAAACTGTTGATCAGGGATTGAAAGAAATAAAGCACGAACAAGAAAGCCTCCTAAACCAATCCCTGGAGGTGGGGAGGAAAGGCATCGGGGTTATCGCAGGCGCACTTCAGTTTGCGACGGGGGCAGGAATTTGCTACGCCTCAGTCGGTACGCTGTGTTTGCTGGCGGGCATCCCGATTATGGCGCACGGCGCTAATAACATGTATGAAAATGGTAGGAATATGCTTGAGGGGCATTCCGATACAGTTGGACCGGTCAGAACTGGATATCGCGGCGCAGCACAGTCCCTCGGGTATGGCGAAAGTGGAGGTGATTTAGCCTATGGTGGCACGGATATGATTATGTCTTTTTATAGTCTACGTAGGCTTGTATTGAAGCCGGATGCTTGGCGTTTGTTCAGATATATAAGGTCAGATAAGGAGAGGGCTTACAAAAGAATGGGGATGTTTCCATTAGGTGTTGAGGTTTATATTGATTATGAGACAGGGAAGCAGATGTATCAGGGGGTGGTAGATTGATTGTGTTCTATGCTCTTGTTTTTGTGGTTTTTGGTGTGGTCGGTGCGTATGCCTTAAGGGCTAGGCTTTCGGGGGAAGGTCTTAATACCTTGAAGTTATTTTTATGTGTGATATTTAACGGTTTTTTTGTCGTGTCCTATATTGAGGTGATTAAGTATGGCGAGTTTCCTTTTTTTGGGATTAGGACTGATTTTATTATTCAATATCCCATCATCGAGTGGATTGCCTTTTTCGGCATATTGGCTCACGGATTTGCACTTCCGGTGAAGTGGGAGGTCAGGCGCTGGTTTTGAACGAAAAAAGAGAGTGTGGGCTTGTCGGAGGCAGAGAGTACTCAGGCCTTAGGTTCGGCTTCGAGCATGTCTGGGTACACGGGTTGGCCTAGGTCCTATCTAATAGTATTAAGCATGCATCAGCTATGACAACAGGAGCCTACTCCCGTGCCAGTCCTCCGATCTTGGCGTAAAGCCTTTCGCTAAAAGCCTCCCGACCACTCGACCGATGACAACGCTGATGGCAATCGGGCACAAGGCTACAGCATTGGTGATGCGATCCGAACCCTTCTGGGCTAGGTGCTTGACGTGATGGACTTCAAGAAATAGCAAATTCCTTTTTTACCGACGAAAAAAAAGCCCTGAACATGCCAGGGCTTCCTTTAGTGCTTAGTCCGGATCAATCCCAGCTCAGCGCGCCGCCGGTCTGATACTCGATCACACGGGTCTCGAAGAAGTTCTTCTCTTTCTTCAAGTCCATGATCTCGCTCATCCACGGGAACGGGTTAGTCGTGCCTGGGTACTCTTCCTTCAAGCCGATCTGCGACAGGCGACGGTTAGCGATGAACTTGAGGTAATCCTCCATCATCGCCGCATTCATGCCCAACACCCCACGAGGCATGGTATCCCGCGCATATTCGATCTCCAGCTGCGTACCTTGCAGGATCATCTGGGTCGCTTCTTCTTTCATCTCGGCATCCCACAAGTGCGGGTTTTCGATTTTGATCTGGTTGATCACGTCGATACCGAAGTTCAGGTGCATCGACTCATCGCGCAGGATGTACTGGAACTGCTCGGCCACGCCGGTCATTTTGTTGCGGCGACCCATGGACAGGATCTGGGTGAAGCCGCAGTAGAAGAAGATGCCTTCCAGCACGCAGTAGTAGGCGACCAGGTTGCGCAGCAGCTCTTTGTCTGTGTCGACGGTGCCGGTTTCGAACTTCGGATCGGAGATCGAGCGGGTGTACTTCAGGCCCCAGGCGGCCTTTTTGGCGACCGATGGAATCTCGTGGTACATGTTGAAGATCTCGCCTTCATCCATGGCCAGCGATTCGATGCAGTACTGGTAGGCGTGGGTGTGGATCGCTTCTTCGAAGGCCTGGCGCAGGATGTACTGGCGGCACTCCGGGTTGGTGATCAGGCGGTACACGGCCAGCACCAGGTTGTTGGCTACCAGGGAGTCGGCGGTGGAGAAGAAGCCCAGGTTGCGCATGACGATACGGCGTTCGTCATCGGTCAGGCCTTCGGGGTTTTTCCACAGGGCGATGTCGGCGGTCATGTTGACCTCTTGCGGCATCCAGTGGTTGGCGCAGCCGTCGAGGTACTTCTGCCAGGCCCAGTCGTACTTGAATGGCACGAGTTGGTTGAGGTCGGCGCGGCAGTTGATCATGCGCTTTTCGTCAACGGCGACGCGGGCGGAGGCGCCTTCGAGTTCGGCGAGGCCTTCGGCGACGTCGAGTTTGTCCAGGGCGGCCTTGGCGCGCACGATGGCGGCGGAGTCGTTGGCGGTGACGGCGCGGGCTTCCACGGCGGCAGCGGCGCCGGCACCGTCGAGGCGGTCCATGTTGGCTTCGGTGGCGTGGCCGGCGTTGGCGCCTTTGGCGGCTACTTCGCCTTCTTCTTCTTTGTCGAATTCGTCCCAGCTCAGCATGACGTGTCGTCTCCTGCGTGAGGGCTCAAAGGTGCCCGTGTGAAACCGGATGGTTGGGTGTTCACACGGCCCTAGGGCCGCGGTGGATCTTAAGGAATCGTTTGTTGCAACAGCTCGCGCAGGCAAATAAACGGAATCAGGTTGCGGGTGCTGCATGAGGCTTGAGGGGCGCAGCGATGCGTACTTGCTGCAGCGCAGGCTCAAGGTCTGGCTCTTTATCCCTGTGTAAAGGGATATTGCAGGCCCGATTTACCCGCGCATTATAGGGAAAAATTCAGGTTTGTGTTGCGGCGGATGGTCACTTGGGAGCGCCAAAATGACGTGGGTTTCGGCCAAAGCGAGTGTTTGCAAGGCTTTGCTGGGCGTGGGGGTTTTTGACGGGCGGGGATGTTTTTTTTGGGGCAGGGGAAGGGGGGCGTAAAAAGAGTGGTCGTGGCTGAAATCGCCATCGCAGGCAAGCCAGCTCCCACAATTGATGTGGGGTGTATTCAAGGGCGGGTTCTTGGCCGCAAGAACGATTTCTTGCGGCAATTAAGAATCCAACTTCAGAAGTTGTTAGCCGTTAGAGCAACCATTGCCCATTACTTGATAGTTAAGAATATGACGCTGGCCTTGAGAATCTTCATATTCCATCTTCACCGGTACAACTTCGCAGACTTCTGGAATGCTGCTCATGGACAAGACTTTGGCCACATCCAAGTGCGTGCTATAGGTGTAGTTCTCGACAATCGGGGCGTTCTGGCCGGCCAGTTCAGTCGGGGCTTCGTCCGCCAGGGCAGCGGTGGCGCACAGGCTGCTCAGGGCGATCACTAATAACGCTTTCATTGCTTCATTACCTTCTTCAGGGCGAAAGGGGGCACGGGGCCCTTGTGAGGCCGCGTGTGTCACTTAAAAGTTGGGAAGTTCGGATTAACGTTGCCTTCGTGGGGGCTGTTGCGTTGTTAATCAGAGTGCCTTGTTGGCGGAGTTGATTTTAGGCGCCTCGGTTATATTCATATACCCGTGCTTTTGATAAACACTTTTGGCGGTTTTTGTAACAATCCCTCAATCAAGATTTTTTCAGAAACCTGCCAGCCGCCGCAGCACGCGGGCCAGAGCGGTGAAAAGGCATAGCAGGGCAATTTGTAGGGTCTTGTTACTACCATCGTCGAATGGTTCTATAGGCCCACCCCGGCTACAACAGGGGCCATACAACAACAACTATGTCACCGAGGTAAGAAAGATGAGTGCGGCTTCCCTGTACCCCGTTCGCCCCGAAGTAGCAGCCAACACGCTGACCGACGAGGCGACCTACAAGGCCATGTACCAGCAGTCGGTGGTCAACCCCGATGGCTTCTGGCGCGAGCAAGCCAAGCGCCTTGACTGGGTCAAGCCTTTCACCGCGGTGAAGCAGACCTCTTTCGACGACCACCATGTCGACATCAAATGGTTCGCCGATGGCACCCTGAACGTTTCCTACAATTGCCTGGACCGTCACCTCGCCGAGCGTGGCGACCAGATCGCAATCATCTGGGAGGGCGACGACCCTGCCGAGAGCCGCAACATCACCTACCGCGAGTTGCATGAAGAAGTCTGCAAGTTCGCCAACGCCTTGCGCGGCCAGGACGTGCACCGCGGCGATGTGGTGACTATCTATATGCCGATGATTCCCGAAGCCGTGGTCGCCATGCTGGCCTGTACCCGCATCGGCGCGATCCATTCGGTGGTGTTTGGCGGTTTTTCCCCAGAAGCCCTGGCCGGTCGCATCATCGACTGTAAGTCGAAAGTGGTGATTACCGCTGACGAAGGCATTCGCGCCGGTAAGAAAATTCCGCTTAAGGCTAACGTTGACGACGCACTGACCAACCCGGAAACCAGCAGCATCCAGAAGGTGATCGTGTGCAAGCGCACCAATGGCGCGATCAAGTGGAACCAGCATCGCGACATCTGGTACGAAGACCTGATGAAAGTGGCGGGCACCGTGTGTGCGCCAAAAGAGATGGGCGCCGAAGAAGCGCTGTTTATCCTCTATACCTCCGGCTCTACCGGCAAGCCCAAGGGTGTGCAGCACACCACCGGTGGCTACTTGCTCTATGCGGCCCTGACCCACGAGCGCGTATTCGACTATCGCCCAGGCGAAATCTACTGGTGCACCGCCGACGTCGGCTGGGTCACTGGCCACACCTACATCGTCTACGGCCCGCTGGCCAATGGCGCGACCACGCTGCTGTTCGAAGGCGTGCCGAACTACCCGGACATCACCCGCGTGGCGAAGATCGTCGACAAGCACAAGGTCAATATCCTCTACACCGCACCGACCGCGATCCGCGCGATGATGGCTTCCGGCACCGCAGCCTGCGAAGGCGCCGACGGCAGCAGCCTGCGCCTGTTGGGCTCGGTGGGTGAGCCGATCAACCCGGAAGCCTGGGACTGGTACTACAAGAACGTCGGCCAATCCCGTTGCCCGATCGTCGATACCTGGTGGCAGACCGAAACCGGTGCCACGCTGATGAGCCCACTGCCAGGCGCCCATGCGTTGAAGCCGGGTTCGGCGGCACGGCCGTTCTTCGGTGTGGTGCCGGCGCTAGTGGACAACCTGGGCAACATCATCGAAGGCGCCGCCGAAGGCAACCTGGTGATTCTGGATTCTTGGCCAGGCCAGGCGCGTACCCTGTACGGCGACCATGACCGTTTTGTCGACACCTACTTCAAGACCTTCCGCGGCATGTACTTCACCGGTGACGGCGCACGTCGCGATGAGGATGGTTACTGGTGGATCACTGGTCGTGTGGATGACGTGTTGAACGTGTCCGGCCACCGCATGGGTACTGCCGAGATCGAGAGCGCCATGGTTGCGCACCCCAAAGTCGCCGAGGCGGCGGTGGTGGGCGTGCCGCATGACATCAAGGGGCAGGGCATTTATGTGTATGTCACCTTGAAGAATGGTGAAGAGCCCAACGAAGCACTGCGCCTGGAGCTGAAAAACTGGGTGCGCAAGGAAATCGGGCCGATTGCCTCGCCGGACGTAATCCAGTGGGCGCCCGGGTTGCCGAAAACGCGCTCGGGGAAAATCATGCGGCGCATTTTGCGCAAGATCGCCACGGCTGAATACGACGGGTTGGGGGATATCTCTACTTTGGCAGATCCAAGCGTGGTGGCGCATTTGATTGAAACGCACAAGACCATGAACGTCGCGTAAGCGGGGTAGGTGGGACAGAGCCCCATTCGGTGCAAGCCGGGTGGGGCTTTTTTGTGGGGGGCCATGTAACACCGAGATGCAGTGTGGGAGCTGGCTTGCCTGCGATAGCTATTTATCAGTTAGCCCATCTTTGGCTGATACACCGTTATCGCAGGCAAGCCAGCTCCCACAGTTCAGATCGCATTTCATAAAGGGGTGTGGGTGGCGGTCTGACAGAGCCGCATCACGACCAAGCCAATAAATATCGGTTTTCCCGGTAGGACGTTTCTGAATGTTACCGGCCCGCTCAAATGTGTAACCACCCGCACAAAGCTGGGGCAATGGACCACGCCCCCGCCCCGAAAAACCGCGTTCTAGACACCCCCAAAAATAAGATTAAACGCCAGACTTGCCGTGCTAGAAGGGTTTGCGAATAATAGGCCCGCAATTTGCAGCATCATCAGGTTTAATATCTTTTGTCTCTGCATAAAATTCAGAGGCTGTCAATGTGTTGGAACCGCTTTCTCAGTGCTTCTGTAAATTGTTGTCGCATTGAGGAAATATCGGCTTCCGGCCTGTCGTTAGAATGCCGATCACTCGCTCGTCGTCGCAGGTGTCGCCCGCGCAGGACGCAGCACCGCTATTCGGTTACACCTTCGCCGCATCGTGGGCCATGGCTCATACTGCTGTTTTTGCCCTATACCGATGGAGTCCCAAGATGAAGAAACTCGTGCTGTTGGGCGCCCTGGCGCTGTCCGTGCTGTCCATGCAGGCTTTCGCCGAAGGCAAGCCGCTGAAAATTGGTATCGAAGCGGCTTACCCTCCGTTTGCCTCGAAGGCGCCGGATGGCAGCATCGTCGGTTTTGACTACGACATCGGCAATGCGCTGTGCAAGCAGATGGACGTCAAGTGCACCTGGGTTGAGCAGGAATTCGATGGCCTGATCCCTGCGCTGAAAGTGCGCAAGATCGACGCGATTCTGTCGTCCATGTCCATCACTGAAGACCGCAAGAAATCCGTGGACTTCACCACCCGCTACTACCTGTCCCCAGCGCGCCTGGTGATGAAGGAAGGCACCACCGTCAGCGACAGCCTGGATGAGTTGAAGGGCAAGAAGATCGGTGTGCAGCGCGGTTCGATCCACGATCGTTTCGCCCGTGAAGTCCTGGCGCCAAAAGGTGCGGATATCAAGGGTTACAGTACCCAGAACGAAATCTACCTGGACGTGGCTGCCGGTCGTCTCGACGGTACCGTGGCTGACGCCACCCTGCTGCAAGATGGTTTCCTGAAAACCGACGCCGGCAAAGGCTACGCGTTTGTAGGCCCATCGTTCACCGAAGCCAAATACTTCGGCGACGGTATCGGCATCGCAGTGCGCAAAGGCGACAAGGAAAACCTTGAGCGCATCAATGCGGCCATCGCTGCAATCCGTGCCAACGGCGAATACAAGAAAATCCAGGACAAGTACTTCGACTTCGATATTTACGGCGCTGACGCCAAGTAACTCATCGCAGCTGTCTGTCCGAAATGGCGCAAGCAACAGTCATCCTGAAGTTTGCGCCATTTTTTCATCCCCCTTTTCGAGGACCTGAATCATGTTGAAAGGCTACGGGGCCGTTATCCTCGATGGCGCTTGGTTGACGCTTCAGCTCGCCTTGTCGTCCATGGCCTTGGCCATTGTTCTGGGTCTGATCGGGGTCGCGTTACGCCTGTCGCCGGTGCGCTGGTTGGCTTGGCTGGGTGACTTGTACTCCACGGTGATCCGCGGGATCCCCGACCTGGTGCTGATCCTGCTGATTTTCTATGGCGGCCAGGACTTGCTTAACCGCGTCGCGCCGCTATTGGGCTTTGACGACTATATCGACTTGAACCCCTTGGCCGCCGGTATCGGCACCCTGGGTTTCATCTTTGGCGCCTACCTGTCGGAAACTTTCCGTGGCGCCTTCATGGCCATTCCCAAGGGGCAGGCTGAAGCCGGCCTGGCGTATGGCATGAGCAGCTTCCAGGTGTTTTTCCGGGTGATGGTGCCGCAGATGATTCGGCTGGCGATCCCTGGGTTTACCAACAACTGGCTGGTATTGACCAAGGCCACCGCGCTGATTTCGGTGGTAGGTCTGCAAGACATGATGTTCAAGGCCAAGCAGGCGGCAGACGCCACCCGCGAGCCTTTTACCTTCTTCCTCGCAGTGGCGGCGATGTACCTGGTGATCACCAGCGTGTCGTTGCTGGCCTTGCGTTACCTTGAGAAGCGCTACTCGGTAGGCGTAAGGGCGGCTGATCTATGATCTTCGACTACAACGTCATCTGGGAGGCCATGCCGCTGTACCTCGGCGGCCTGCTGACCACCCTGAAACTGCTCGCTATCTCGCTGTTCTTCGGCCTGCTCGCGGCCTTGCCCCTGGGCTTGATGCGCGTGTCCAAGCAGCCGATCGTCAACGGCGTGGCCTGGCTTTACACCTACGTGATCCGCGGCACGCCGATGCTGGTGCAGCTGTTTTTGATCTACTACGGCCTGGCGCAGTTCGAAGCGGTACGCGAAAGCTTCCTGTGGCCGCTGCTGTCCAGCGCGACATTCTGTGCGTGCCTGGCGTTTGCGATCAACACCAGCGCCTACACCGCCGAAATTATCGCCGGCAGCCTCAAGGCCACGCCTAACGGTGAGATCGAAGCGGCCAAGGCCATGGGCATGTCGCGCTACAAACTGTACCGCCGCATCCTGTTGCCGTCGGCCCTGCGCCGCGCGCTGCCGCAGTACAGCAACGAAGTGATCATGATGCTGCAGACCACCAGCCTGGCGTCCATCGTTACCCTGATCGACATCACCGGTGCCGCGCGTACGGTCAATGCCCAGTATTACCTGCCGTTCGAAGCCTATATCACCGCCGGCGTGTTCTACCTGTGCCTGACCTTCATCCTGGTGCGCCTGTTCAAGTTGGCCGAGCGCCGCTGGCTGAGCTACCTGGCTCCACGGAAGCACTGATATGGAACGTATCGATCATCTGCTGCCCTGGGGGCATTTGGGCTGCGAGCGCCAACTGAGCGTGTTCCGCTTTGGCAGCGGCGAGCGCAAGGCCTATATCCAGGCCAGCCTGCACGCCGATGAGTTGCCGGGTATGCGTGCCGCGTGGGAACTGAAAAAACGCCTCACAAAGCTGGAGCAGCAGGGCGCCCTCAACGGCGTGATCGAGCTGGTGCCGGTGGCTAACCCGATGGGCCTTGGCCAGCTGTTGCAGGGCAGCCACCAGGGGCGTTTCGAAGTGGGCAGCGGCAAGAACTTCAATCGCGACTTCGTTGAGTTGAGCGAGCCGGTCGGTGCATTGTTGCAAGGCAAACTGGGTGATGACCCGCACGCCAATGTGCGCATGATTCGCCAGGCCATGAGCGATACGCTCACCGCCTTGCCCGAGCCGAGCAGCCAGTTGCAAGGCATGCAACGCATCCTGCTGAGCCATGCCTGCACCGCCGATGTGGTGCTGGACCTGCATTGCGACGCCGAAGCCGCACTGCACATGTACGCGCTGCCCCAACACTGGCCGCAGTGGCGGTCGCTGTCGGCACACCTGAATGTGAAGGTCGGCCTGCTGGCGGAAGATTCCGGCGGCAGTTCGTTTGACGAGGCGTGCTCGTTGCCGTGGCTGCGTTTGTCGCGCATGTTCCCGCAGGCGCAGATTCCGCTGGCCTGTCTGGCGACGACGTTGGAATTGGGCGGCCAGGCCGACACCGGCCGTGATGAAGCCATCTTCCACGCCGAAGGCATCCTTGCGTTCCTCGCCGAACAAGGCTTGATCAAGGGCGAGTGGCCCGCGCCGCAACACGAACCTTGCGAAGGTGTGCCTTTCGAGGGCACCGAACTGCTGTTCGCGCCCCATGCCGGGGTGATCAGTTACCTGCGTAAAGCGGGCGACTGGGTAGAAACCGGCGACGAGATTTTTGAAGTGATTGACCCCCTGACTGACCGCGTAAGCACTATTTGCGCGGGTACCTCGGGGGTGTTGTTTGCCGTTGAACGGCTACGTTATGCCCAAGCGGGTTTCTGGCTGGCCAAGGTGGCGGGGCGCGAAGCGCTGCGTCACGGGCGCTTGCTCAACGACTGACCACCTGTTTTTGTGAGAACCGACCGCATGTACAAGCTTGAAGTCCAAGACCTGCATAAACGCTATGGCAGTCATGAAGTGCTCAAAGGTGTGTCCCTGGCCGCCGCCGCCGGTGATGTGATCAGCATCATCGGTTCCAGCGGTTCGGGCAAAAGTACCTTTTTGCGCTGCATCAACCTGCTGGAGCAGCCCCACGCCGGCAAGATTCTGCTCAATAACGAAGAGCTGAAACTGGTGGCCAACAAGGACGGCGCCATGAAGGCTGCCGACCCCAAGCAACTGCAACGTATGCGTTCACGCCTGTCCATGGTGTTCCAGCATTTCAACCTGTGGTCGCACATGACCGCGATTGAAAACGTGATGGAAGCCCCGGTGCACGTGTTGGGCATATCGAAGAAAGAGGCCCGTGAAAAGGCCGAGCATTACCTGGCCAAAGTCGGCGTGGGCCATCGTAAGGATGCGTTCCCGGGCCACATGTCCGGTGGCGAGCAGCAGCGCGTAGCGATCGCCCGCGCGCTGGCGATGGAGCCTGAGGTGATGCTGTTCGACGAACCTACTTCGGCGCTGGATCCGGAGTTGGTGGGCGAAGTGCTCAAGGTCATGCAGGACCTGGCCCAGGAAGGCCGCACCATGGTGGTGGTGACCCACGAAATGGGCTTTGCCCGTGAAGTGTCGAACCAACTGGTGTTCTTGCACAAAGGCATCGTCGAAGAGCGTGGCAACCCGCGGGAGGTGCTGGTGAACCCGCAATCCGAGCGTTTGCAGCAGTTCTTGTCCGGCAGCCTGAAATAATCAAGGCTGCTTTTGTGCACTGATATAGGGCATGCTCCGCAGCTCGGAAGTTGACGCCGATCCCTGTGGGAGCTGGCTTGCCTGCGATAGCGGTCTGTCTGTTCCATAGATGTCAGCTGGGCTACCGCCATCGCAGGCAAGCCAGCTCCCACATGTGTTCTGCGTTTGTTTTGAGATTTGTGTTGGTTTACCGGCTAGCATTGGCCTTTGTCTTCATTACCGTTCTTCGCTTCGGATAGCTCCCACATGACCGCCCACAAAATTGGTTTCCTGATATGGCCCAGCACAAAAGCACTCACGCTTGCGCTGGCTGAGGAGGCTTTGCGCGTTGCTCAACGGGTGCATCCGGACGTGGTCTACGAGCTGTCGTTTCTGCTCGCCGAACCTGCGACCGACGGCGCCTGGCAACTGCCGGGCGAGCCATGGGCCGGCAAGCTCGAAGGGTTTCAGAAGCTGTTCCTGTTGGCCGACGAGCCGCCCACCGTCATCGCTTCCCAGCTCAGTACCGCCCTCAAGCAGCTTGTTCGGGCAGGGTGTGTGATCGGCGGGTTGTCGGCCGGCGTGTACCCGCTGGCCCAGCTCGGCCTGCTGGATGGCTATCGCGCCGCCGTGCACTGGCGCTGGCAGGACGACTTCGCCGAACGTTTCCCCAAGGTCATCGCCACCAGCCATCTGTTCGATTGGGACCGTGATCGCCTGACCGCCTGTGGCGGCATGTCGGTACTCGACTTGCTGTTGGCGGTTCTGGCGCGGGATCACGGCGCCGAGCTGGCTGGCGCGGTCTCCGAAGAGCTGGTGGTGGAGCGCATCCGCGAAGGCGGCGAGCGCCAGCGTATTCCGCTGCAAAACCGCCTGGGTTCCAGCCATCCGAAGTTGACCCAGGCGGTGTTGCTGATGGAGGCCAATATCGAAGAACCGCTGACCACCGACGAAATCGCCCAGCATGTCTGTGTGTCGCGACGACAGCTGGAAAGGATCTTCAAGCAATACCTCAACCGTGTCCCCAGCCAGTACTACCTGGAGTTGCGCCTGAACAAGGCGCGCCAGATGCTCATGCAAACCAGCAAGTCGATCATCCAGATCGGCCTGTCGTGCGGCTTCTCCTCGGGGCCGCATTTCTCCAGCGCCTACCGTAACTTCTTCGGCGCTACTCCCCGTGAAGACCGCAACCAACGGCGCAGCAGCAGCCCGTTCGAGTTGTCGTCGGTGCCCTCCGAGCGCGGTTGAGCGGCGGGCTATTCATCGCCCTCTGTGTCGGGTCCACCGCTGACGGAGTCCTGGTTGGGATTGATCGGCGGGGGTTGTAAAGCTTCCGGTACATCGAAACTTACCGCCGTGCGGTTGTAATAACTGCGCAGCATGGCGATCGCCGCGGGCGAGAACGGGTTGCCGCTGAGGTCGAAGCCCTGGGCTCTGTCTGCATCCATTTCAAGGAGGTCGCTGGGCAGCTCGCTAATCTGGTTATTGCGCAAGCTCACTTGATCAAGCGATGGCAGGTTGAATATTCCGTTCGGCACTTGCGTGAGGCCAGCTTCTTCGATCATCAAACCTGTCAGCCCCGACATTTTGCTGATGTCGGGCGCGACGCCCAGCGGGTTATGACTCAGGTCCAGGTACTCAAGGTTTTGCAGGTCGCTCAGGGCGTCGGCGCTGGTGGTGGTCAAGCGAATATGGCTGTTTGCAAGGCTCAGTGACTTGAGTTTGGGTAGATTGAACACGGCGCCAGGAATGTCGTTCAAGGCATAGCGGTAGATCAGCAGGCTTTCCAGGTTGGGAAAGTGCTCGAGAAATCCCTGGGGAATCGACGTAGTTTCCTCTGCTCTCAATTCCAGCTTCGAAATGTGCTCGAAATCGATATTCAATGACGGTAGATCGCCTAGCGGCGCCAGCGTCACTTCCATTTCATGGGAGGCGGCGGGCGGCTCTTGGTCGGAGTCCAGAGCGGTTTCCCGTCGCCAGGCTGCTTCCAGCACTGTTTTGAGTTCGTCTCGCACCAACTGCTGCTGAGCCTGGGCTTGCTCGTCCAGTGGTGCCCTCGTACGCGGATGCTGCGCCGGCACACTCACTATCCATTCCTGCAAATCGGCTTGAAGACGCTCGTAGTCCGCTTTCAAGCGCACCAAGTGTGCCATTGAGTCGTCCAGGCCGCCGGGCAGCCTGAAGATGAAGTTATTCGCCTGGTCGACGCTGTACTTGGGGTAAAGCGCTTGCACCATAAGCCGCTGCGCGGGGTTGGCATCAGCACCAAAATGTTCGCCGGTTATCTGGCAATAGGCTTTGATCCTCTGCAGCGTGGCGCGTGAGAACCCGTTGCCTGACAGGTTAAAGGCTTTGGCGGCATTGCCTGGCAGTTGGAAGATCAAATCAGGCAGCCGACTCAAATAGTTGTTGCTCAGATCGGCGCTGACTAGTTGGGGGCGATTGAGCAAGTTCTCGGGAAACAGGGAGATATGGGTTCCGCTCAGGTTCAGCGTCTGTAGTTCAGGCATGTGCCCGAGGTTGGGAGACCGTGACAGCTGATTGTTGTTGGACAGGTCCAGGCTTTTGAGTCCTGTGAATGGATCAAGGTCTGCGCGGTTTTGCAGGGTCAGGTTGCAGTTGCGCAGCGTCAGTCTGTCAAGGTGAGAAAGTGCGATGACCTCGGGAGGAATTGTGTTGAGGGCAACGTCGCTCAGATGCAACGTACGTAGGTTGGGGAAGTGGGTGAGGAAACCTGGCGCTCCCCGGGTAGTGGGGTAACCCTTTAGCGTCAAACTGGAAATGTGATCGAAGTTTGCATTGAGTACAGGCAGTTCGCCGTGTATGGGGTAGCCAAGGTTCAGTGTGCGTCCGATTGCGTGGTCAGTATCGATCGGCGTTTCATGGCGCCAGCCGCGGAGCAGTTCTTGTGTCCATATCCAGCGGTGCAGTTCCGCTTCGGCGACGGTGGAAGGGGGTAGCGGGGCATCGGTGTTGAGAGAGGCCTGCAAGAGGCTCGATCGCCAGGCCATCAGATCGGTTTTCAGTCGTAAAAGCTCGTTTTTCAGGTAGCGGAGCGTCTGTAAGGGAGTGCTGGGATAGCTGTTCAAAATGTCCAGTGTCTGAGTCAGCTCTTGCGGGCTCAGGCCAGGGTACAGCTCGTGTAACAACGCCAATTCGGGGGTGTTGCCGGCCTCTGGCGGTGTGGCGGGGTAGCCTTCCATGCCGCCGGGCAGGCGCATCAACCTGGGGTCGTAGGCAGGTTTGCGCACTGGATCCTGGGCCAACAGCGCGCCGATCGCCTCACGTGTCAGGGGGCGCTGGCTCAAGGTTTGCCGCAGCAACGGACCCTGGCCGATATGAATGCCCAGCGCATCGCGCTGAGTGTCAGGCAGGGCCTGCAGGACGGCAGTGTAAAAATCCGTTTCGGCAAGCACCATGCCTTTTTCGTCTTCGGGGATGTACTCGCCTTCGATGGTACGCACCAGGGTGCGTTTGATCGGTGCTTCAGGAGCGCCGATTGCATCGTGCAGCTTGCCGGTTTGCTTGAAATCGCGCACTTCCAGGCGCACAGACGGCGACCAGCCCGGCAGGTTTTCCAGCGAGTGCAGGGCGAGGCGGTGGGTGTCGCTGTTTTCCAGAGCGGTCATGTACAACCCTTCATGCGCCCGGCTGATTCGAACGTGATGAGCGGCCCAGCGTGCTCGCTCAAGTACCGGTGCGGGTACCGTGCCTTGGTCGATGTCCAGCAACTGCTGGCCGGTGGAGCAGCGTAATACGTCTTCGGCGGCGCTCGTTGGCAGGCCGGGCGCGGCGTCGATGATGGTTTGCAGGCGTGCGTCAGCGGTTATCTCCAGCCCGCGATAACGCGAGTCGAACAGCGAGGCGCGGCTTTTCTGAGCTGCGCGTGCCAGTTGTTTGCGCAGTTTGGCGGTGCGTGCAGGCAGGGTGGGCGTGGGGCCGAACGGCTCTTCAAGCAAGGTTTTGCGTTCCGACTCATTCAAGGTTTCCAGCACGATCGTCAGCAAATCGCCGTTGTTCATCTGGGCTTCGTGTATCTGTGCCACGGCGGCGTTTTTATGGCCTTTGTGCTCCCAGACGGTTTCACCTTTGGCGTTGAGAAACCGCAGGGTCTTGGATTCGGGCCATAGGCCCGTCTGGCTCAGCAGCCACAGTTGCGTTTGGGTATCAGCCTTCTGATACATCGCAGGGTCATCGCTGTTCATTTGGTCGATGAAAGTTTGCAACTGCTCATCGATCCGGATGCGCTTGAGTGTGTCGGCCAACAGCGGCGGCGGCGGTTGGTGGTCCACGTACAGTTTGCGCAGGACGTCATCATTGGTCTCGCTGATGCGACTGGCTCTTTCAAGACCGGCTTCGCTGATACCTTCGGCAGATGGACCGAGCCGGCGTAGCAAGGTGGTGCGATTCCAGGTCAACGGGCGATCCACGGGCGTCAACCAGGCGCCCTTGCCATTGCTCAGTAGGCGTGGGCGGTAGGCGTGGGGGCGCGTAGGGTGTTCAAGGCTAGCGTTGCCCGAGGGTTGTTTGATGGAGAAATATTGCCCGTCCAGCGCCAGGATCTGCTTTTGTTGATGGGCATGTAATCCCTGCGGGCCGGGGCGCGACCCTGGAACCAATTGAATGTCGTGGGCGTAGGGCGCCAGGTCGGGGTTCCACAGACGGGTTTTACGGTCGG
Organism: Pseudomonas sp. J380; assembly: GCF_009827115.1. Taxonomy (NCBI): domain Bacteria; kingdom Pseudomonadati; phylum Pseudomonadota; class Gammaproteobacteria; order Pseudomonadales; family Pseudomonadaceae; genus Pseudomonas; species Pseudomonas sp. J380. The sequence goes on from NZ_CP043060.1 coordinate 5,667,672, forward strand.
TGGTCACCGGAGTGAGTCTGTCAAAGAAGTCCCATAGCGCCTTCGGTAGCGTCTGTCGCAACAGGTTTTCGGCTATCGGTGCGCCGACCGCGAACATCCCCAGTTGGACCATTTGCTCAAGGATTGACATCAGGTGCCCGAATGCCTGGCGCTTGAGCCCTTCGGCCCAGTCGAGCACGCCTTCGAACACATCGTCGAGCAGTTGATAGGCGGTATAGCCGAGCATCAGTAAGCCCAGCGGCGGAACAAAGGGTGTTGCGATGAAGGCGGCGATTTCGAGAATGGCTTCACCGATTTTCTGCACAACCTCCCAGTGCCGCCAGCGAGCATTTCTGTCAGCGTCGGCGGTGGGAATGGCCGTTACGCGAGCATCGTTGAGCAACTTATCAAGCTTGTTCTCATACAGGTGCTCGTACAGGTCGTTGGTGATTTTCGTCGCATAGAATTGCAGGTTGGTTTTGGCCACGGGTTCGTCACGCCAGACAGGGCGGGGGTCGCCCGAAACATGCTCGTGCCAGACGACCTGTGATAAGCGGCTGTTGAGATCGGCAAAGAAGTAGCCACGCTGTTCATGCCTGACGAAACGGCTGAAAAACGCCTGATAGTCGGCGCTGCGCAGTTTGTTCGCCAGGTCCTGCATGAAGGCCTGACCGTTGGCGTAATACTTGAGCGGCGATTGCGGGTCGCCCGGAATGTAGGCCACCATCGGGACGGCGCTGCGATTGGACTCCAGGTCGGCGGCGAACAGCACGATGCCGGTCAAGGGGGCGTTCATCAGGCTAAGGTCATGGCACAGCAACGGCCTGCCGTTCAGGTCGCCGATCAGGTTTTTGAGAAAGCTGCGAAGTGCATTGAACGCTTGGGGCGATATATCTTTTTTCAGCTGCGCCATATGCAAGCTGGCTTGGGCGTCGGCTTTCAGGCTGTTGATGACCTTTTGGCGCAGTTGAGCCTTGATCGCCGCGTCATTGAAGCCCAAAAGGTTCTTGAGGTAGCGCTGGTATTGCTTGCCGACATCCAGCGTACGGCATAACCCAATGAATTGCGCGATGCTGATTTTCTCGCGCAATTGGGGCAGCGTGTTGAATTGCCCGGTGGCGGAGGGCTGAGTAATGAATGTCGACTCTTTGGCATAGGCCGTCGGCTTGCTTTCGCCCGCATCAAAGTTGTGCAATGCCGCCTCCACCAGTGAAACGGTCCAGGTTTTGGCGCCAGTTTCTATGGGAAGCAGCGGTGTGGTCTGTGGGATATACAAGCGCAGGTAAATAGCGCTGACGTCGCAGTCGGCGTCGTACTGCTGCTTGAGTGCCTGCTGCAGCAAGGGGGCGGCAAATGCCTGCGGGGATTGGAGCATGGATAGGGCGCTGTCGACTTGGTTTTGTGCCTTCCAACTGTTCTCCAGGGCCTTCTTGGCGGGAGCTTGCTGGGTGCGGTTGGCATCGCCATACCAATCGGCGAATTCAATTGGGCTGTTTTTCAGGGCCTGACGCCGGGCACTTGAGGCGTTCCCTAGCCATTTCGGTAGGCGGGGGTTGACCTCGGCGGGCACTACGGCTGCGACTTGTGCGAGGTGTTGGGAGAGCGAGGTCTGAGTTGGGGTGGGCATGGGCTGGATCTTCATTGAGTTGAGGCAGCGACATCACACCAACTTTGATGCAGGGCGGGAGCATATATAGTGATGCCCGCAAAGAAACCTGCAGATCTTGCGCTTGCCTCCCTTGCTTATGAGGCCGTGCTGCCCGGAACTCAGGTAGGCGCAGTTAGATCGTCAGGGCGCGCCAACCCTTTCGCTGCATGATCCTGACGTAAACCTGCCGCAGCGTTTAAACTGCGCCATTGCGACGCTATTTGTCGCATTCGCGTAAACCCGCGAAAAACACGGGTTGGCGCTATAAGAAGTTGTCGCTTGGCGACAAGGCCCCACTGAAAACTGTCCTTACAATCCCTGCATCGCCCGCCAGTTCCAGGCAGGCGTTCCTCTTCAGGAGACTCCGATGTCCGTTGAGCAAGCCCCGGTGCAACGTGCCGATTTCGACCAGGTGATGGTGCCCAACTACGCACCTGCTGCCTTTATTCCTGTGCGTGGCCAAGGTTCGCGCGTCTGGGACCAGGCCGGTCGCGAGCTGATCGACTTTGCCGGCGGCATCGCGGTTAACGTTCTAGGCCACGCCCATCCGGCACTGGTCGGTGCTTTGACCGAACAGGCCAACAAACTCTGGCACGTCTCCAACGTGTTCACCAATGAGCCGGCGCTGCGCCTGGCCCACAAGCTGATCGACGCCACCTTTGCCGAGCGCGTGTTCTTCTGCAACTCCGGCGCCGAAGCCAACGAGGCCGCCTTCAAGCTGGCCCGTCGCGTGGCGTTCGACCGTTTTGGCAGCGAGAAGTACGAGATCATCGCCGCGCTGAACAGCTTCCATGGCCGTACCCTGTTCACCGTCAACGTCGGTGGCCAGTCGAAGTACTCCGATGGTTTCGGGCCTAAAATCACCGGCATCACCCACGTTCCTTATAACGACCTGGCTGCGCTGAAAGCGGCGGTGACCGATAAGACCTGCGCCGTGGTTCTGGAACCGATCCAGGGCGAAGGCGGCGTACTGCCAGCCGAACTGGCTTACCTGCAAGGCGCCCGCGAACTGTGCGACACCCACGATGCGCTGCTGGTATTCGACGAAGTGCAAACCGGCATGGGCCGCAGCGGCCACCTGTTTGCCTACCAGCATTACGGCGTGACGCCGGACATCCTCACCAGCGCCAAGAGCCTGGGCGGCGGCTTCCCGATTGCGGCGATGCTCACCCGTGAAGACTTGGCCAAGCACTTGGTGGTCGGCACCCACGGCACCACCTACGGCGGCAACCCGCTGGCGTGCGCGGTAGCGGAAGCGGTGATCGACGTGATCAACACCCCAGAAGTGCTGGCGGGTGTGAATGCCAAGCACGACCTGTTCAAGGCGCGCCTGGAGCAGATCGGCAAGCAGTACGGCATCTTCACCCAAGTGCGTGGCATGGGCTTGTTGATCGGTTGCGTACTCAGCGATGCCTTCAAAGGCAAGGCTAAGGACGTGTTCAACGCGGCCGAGAAAGAAAACCTGATGATCCTGCAAGCCGGCCCCGACGTGGTGCGTTTTGCGCCGAGCCTGGTGGTGGAAGAGGCGGACATCAACGAAGGCCTGGATCGTTTTGAGCGTGCTGTGAAGACGTTGACGCAAGCCTGATAGCGACACATTTTATTGGCCGGACCTGAACACATGTGGGAGCTGGCTTGCCTGCGATAGCATCACCTCGGTGACATTGATATACCGAGTTGCCTGTATCGCAGGCAAGCCAGCTACCACATGGATCTGCTGACACATTGAGACCGATGTGTATCCAGGGCCTGTGTCCGGCATTTTTTCCTCTGTGAGTTTTCGAGTTAAGGAGTGACACCATGCTGGTGATGCGCCCCGCGCAAATGGCTGATCTGGGCGAGGTACAGCGTCTGGCTGCGGACAGCCCGATTGGTGTCACCTCCTTGCCGGATGATGTGGAACGCTTGAGCGACAAGATCGCGGCCAGCGAAGCTTCTTTTGCGGCCGAGGTGAGTTTCAACGGTGAAGAGAGCTATTTCTTCGTGCTGGAAGACACCGAGACCGGCAAGCTCGCCGGCTGCTCGGCCATCGTGGCCTCGGCCGGTTACTCCGAGCCGTTCTATAGCTTTCGTAACGAGACCTTCGTACACGCCTCCCGCGAGCTGAAGATCCACAACAAGATCCACGTGCTTTCCCAGTGCCACGACCTTACCGGCAACAGCCTGCTCACCAGTTTCTACGTGAAGCCTGCGCTGGTCGGTTCGCCGTGGTCGGAACTCAATTCCCGTGGCCGACTGCTGTTTGTCGCCAGCCATCCCGAGCGCTTTGCCGACTCGGTGGTGACCGAGATTGTCGGCTACAGCGACGAGAACGGTGACTCGCCGTTCTGGGATGCCATTGGCCGCAATTTCTTCGACCTCAACTACGCCGCCGCCGAGCGCCTGTGCGGGCTGAAAAGCCGTACCTTCCTCGCCGAGCTGATGCCGCACTATCCGATCTACGTGCCGCTGCTGCCGGACGAAGCGCAAGAAGCCATGGGCCAGGTGCACCCGCGTGCGCAAATCACCTTCGACATCCTCATGCGTGAAGGTTTCGAAACTGACCATTACATCGACATCTTCGACGGTGGCCCGACGCTGCACGCCCGGGTCTCGGGCATTCGCTCGATTGCCCAGAGCCGCGTGGTGCCAGTGAAAATCGGTGAGATGGTCAAGGGGGTTGGCCGCCAGTACCTGGTGAGCAACGCGCAGTTGCAGGATTACCGTGCGGTGATGCTGGAGCTGGACTACGCGCCCGGCAAACCAGTGACCCTGGACCTGGCGGCAGCCGAAGCGCTGGGCGTTGGCGAAGGCGCCAGTGTGCGCCTGGTTGCGGTTTAAAAAGAGAGTTTCGCGGGTGGCTGACAACAGCGGCCCGTTCGAGGAGATAGCATGATCGTTCGTCCCGTACGCAGCAGCGATTTACCGGCCCTGATAGACCTGGCGCGCAGCACTGGCACCGGCCTCACCACCTTGCCGGCCAACGAAGAGCGCCTGACCCACCGGGTGGGCTGGGCGGAAAAAACCTTTCGCGGCGAAGCCGGGCGCGGCGATGCCGACTACCTGTTCGTGCTGGAAAACGACGAAGGCCGCGTGGTGGGAATCTCCGCCATCGCTGGCGCCGTTGGCCTGCGCGAGCCGTGGTACAACTTCCGGGTTGGGCTGACTGTCAGCGCTTCCCAGGAACTGAATATCTACCGTGAGATACCGACGCTGTTCCTGGCCAACGACCTCACCGGTAATTCCGAATTGTGCTCGTTGTTTTTGCATGCCGATTACCGCAACGGCCTCAACGGTCGCATGCTGGCCAAGGCGCGCATGTTGTTTATCGCCGAGTTCCCGCAACTGTTCGGCAACAAGATCATTGCCGAGATGCGCGGTGTGTCCAACGACGCCGGGCGTTCGCCGTTCTGGGAAAGCCTGGGCCGGCACTTCTTCAAGATGGAGTTCAGCCAGGCCGACTACCTCACGGGCGTGGGCAACAAGGCGTTTATCGCCGAGCTGATGCCCAAGTTCCCGCTGTACAGCTGCTTTCTCTCCGAAGACGCGCGCAATGTAATCGGCAAGGTCCACCCGGACACCGAGCCGGCGCTGAGCATGCTCAAGAGCGAAGGCTTCAGCTACCAGGGCTATGTGGATATTTTCGACGCCGGCCCGGCGGTGGAATGTGAAACCAGCAAGATCCGTGCGGTGCGCGACAGCCAGTCACTGGTGTTGGCCATCGGCACGCCGGGGGACGATGCCACGCCGTTCCTGATCCATAACCGCAAGCGCGAGGAATGCCGTATCACCGCCGCTCCGGCCCGTCTGGCGGCAGGTACGCTGGTGGTCGATCCACAGACTGCCAAGCGCCTGCAATTGGTGGTGGGTGATCAAGTACGTGCTGTTGCGTTGTCTGCTGCTCGGGAGTCCAAATAATGAATTCGCTGTATATCGCAGGTAGCTGGCTGGCTGGCCAGGGTGAGCTGTTTGAATCGCGCAACCCGGTGACTCAGCAAGTGCTGTGGGCTGGCAATGGTGCCAGTGCTGAACAGGTCGAATCCGCCGTGCAGGCTGCGCGTCAGGCATTCCCGGCATGGGCCAAGCGCCCGCTCGAAGAACGCATCAGCGTGCTGGAAACCTTCGCCGCTACGCTTAAAAGCCGTGCCGATGAAATCGCCCGCTGCATTGGCGAAGAAACCGGCAAGCCACTGTGGGAGTCGGCCACTGAAGTCACCAGCATGGCCAACAAGATTGCGATCTCGGTGCAAAGCTACCGCGAGCGTACCGGCGAGAAGAGCGGCCCCCTGGGCGACGCCACCGCTGTGTTGCGCCATAAACCCCACGGTGTGGTGGCGGTATTCGGCCCTTACAACTTCCCTGGGCACTTGCCCAATGGGCACATCGTCCCGGCGTTGCTGGCGGGCAATACCGTGCTGTTCAAGCCGAGCGAGCTGACCCCCAAGGTCGCCGAGCTGACCGTACAGTGCTGGATCGAAGCCGGTTTGCCGGCGGGCGTGCTCAACCTGCTGCAAGGCGCGCGGGAAACCGGCATCGCCCTGGCGGCCAACCCAGGCATCGACGGCCTGTTCTTTACCGGCTCCAGCCGCACCGGCAATCACTTGCACCAGCAATTCTCAGGGCGGCCCGACAAGATCCTGGCCCTGGAAATGGGCGGTAATAACCCGCTGGTCGTGGACGAAGTCGCCGACGTGGATGCGGCGGTGTACACCATCATCCAGTCGGCGTTTATCTCGGCGGGCCAGCGTTGCACCTGCGCGCGCCGCTTGCTGGTGCCGCAAGGTGCCTGGGGCGATGCCTTGCTGGCGCGCCTGGTGGCGGTGAGTGCGAGCATTGAAGTGGGCGCTTTCGATCAGCAACCGGCGCCGTTCATGGGGTCGGTGATCTCCCTGGCTGCGGCCAGAGCCTTGATGCAAGCCCAGGAACTGATGTTGGCCAATGGCGCCGTGGCACTGCTGGAAATGACCCAGCCTCAGGCTCAGGCCGCATTGTTGACCCCTGGAATCATCGACGTAACCGGGGTGACGGAACGTGAAGACGAAGAGCTGTTCGGCCCGCTGCTGCAGGTGATCCGCTATGCGGATTTTGCCGGTGCCATCGCTGAGGCCAACAACACCCAGTACGGCCTGGCCGCTGGCCTGTTGTCGGACTCCGAAGCGCGTTACCAGCAGTTCTGGCTGGAAAGCCGCGCCGGTATCGTCAACTGGAACAAGCAGTTGACCGGCGCTGCCAGTACCGCGCCGTTCGGTGGTGTCGGGGCGTCGGGCAATCATCGCGCCAGTGCCTATTACGCGGCGGATTATTGCGCGTACCCGGTGGCGTCGTTGGAAACGCCAAGCCTGATAGTCCCGGCAACGCTCACGCCAGGTATAACGCTGATCTAAATGTGGGAGCGGGCTTGCTCGCGAATGCGGTGTTTCATTCAACATTTGAAGTGACTGAACCACCGCTTTCGCGAGCAAGCCCGCTCCCACAATGGATCTGTGGTGTATTCAAGTGATTTGATGCCTATAAAAACAGATGTTTGTGGAGCCTCGCCGATGAAATCCTGTGAAGTCAATTTTGACGGTCTAGTGGGGCCGACCCATAACTACGGCGGTTTGTCATTCGGCAACGTCGCGTCCCAAAGCAACAGCCAGCAGTCTTCCAACCCGAAGGAAGCGGCGTTGCAGGGCCTGCAGAAAATGAAAGCCCTGATGGACATGGGCTTTGTGCAAGGTGTATTGGCGCCCCAGGAGCGCCCGGATGTAGCCGCCTTGCGCAGCTTGGGTTTCAGCGGCACCGACGCTCAGGTGATCGAGCAGGCTGCCAGGCAGGCCATGCCTTTGCTGGTAGCGAGCTGCTCGGCATCCAGCATGTGGGTAGCCAACGCCGCCACCGTCAGCCCAAGCGCCGACACCGCAGACGGTCGTGTGCATTTCACCGCTGCCAACCTCAATTGCAAATACCACCGCAGCATCGAGCACCCCACCACCAGCCGAGTGCTGGGGGCGATGTTCGCCGACGGCAAGCATTTCGCTCACCACGCCGCCTTGCCGGCCGTGGCGCAATTTGGCGATGAAGGCGCGGCCAACCACACGCGTTTCTGTCGTGAGTACGGCGAGGCGGGCGTCGAGTTTTTCGTCTTCGGCCGTAGTGCTTTCGACCCCCGTTACCCGGCCCCGCAGAAGTACCCGGCGCGCCAGACCCTCGAAGCCTCCCAGGCCGTTGCGCGCCTGCATGGCTTGAAGGATGACGGCGTGGTCTACGCCCAGCAGAACCCTGCGGTGATCGATGCCGGTGTGTTCCACAACGATGTGATCGCGGTGGGCAACGGCGAGGTGCTGTTCTATCACGAGGATGCGTTCCTAAATACCGAACAGATGCTTGCCGAGCTGCACGGCAAGTTGGGCAAGTTGGGCGGCAACTTCCAGTCGGTGTGTGTGCCTCGCGCGTTGGTCAGTGTCGAGGACGCGGTGCGTTCCTACCTGTTCAACAGCCAGTTGCTGACTCGTCCTGACGGTTCGATGCTGCTGATCGTGCCGGAAGAGTGCCGCGCCAATGAGCGCGTGTGGCAGTACTTGCAAGGCCTGACCGCTTCCGGCGGGCTGATTCGCGAGGTCAAGGTCTTCGACCTCAAGCAAAGCATGCAGAATGGCGGTGGGCCGGCGTGCCTGCGCCTGCGTGTGGCGTTGAACGAAACCGAGCTGGCGGCCGTGAACCCAGGGGTTATCATGACTGCGCCGTTATACGAAACCCTGACCCAATGGGTGGGCAAGCACTACCGTGACAGCCTGCGCGAAACCGACCTGGCTGACCCGCAGTTGCTGCTTGAGTGCCGGACGGCACTGGATGAGCTGACGCAAATCCTTAAACTGGGCTCGGTTTATCCTTTCCAGATCAATTAATGCCACACGGCTGAGATATTTTATTTATGACCGACACCCTGAAACTCATCCTTGAAGACACCGACGGCACCCAGCTGGAAACCTCCTGCACCCGCGTCGCCGTGGTCTGGCAGGGCAAGGAGATCTGGATCCAGCACGATGGCCGCGGCCAACTGCTGATTGGCGTAGACGTAGAGGAGGGCGACGCCGAGTACGCCAACCTGCTGATGCGCCCATTGGCCACCAACCTGATGAGCCTGCAGCTGGAAATGGAACCGGCCGACGTTGAAGGTGACGACGACGATCACGTCCATGGCCCAGGCTGCAACCACTAAGGAAGCTGCTTATGCTCGCCCTCGGCAAACTGCTTGAACTGACCCTCGCCGGTCGTGAACCGGCGCAAAAAATTCAACTGACTGTCGACGGCGTGCAGATGCGCTGGCTCAGCGAAGGCGCGCTTGAAGTGCGTCCTCCTGAAGCTCTGGACAACGGCAGCGACTTGCTGCTGTCGTCCGGCATCCATGGCAACGAAACCGCGCCGATCGAATTGCTCGACCGCCTGTTGCATGGCATTGCCCGCGGGGAGATCAAACCCCGCACCCGTATTCTGTTCCTGTTCGGTAATACCGAGGCCATGCGCCGCGGTGAGCGTTACCTCGAGCTGGACGTCAACCGGCTGTTCAATGGCCGTCATGAACAAAACATTGGCCCCGAAGCCATGCGCGCCGCCGAGCTTGAGCAATTGGCCCGCAGCTTTTTCAGCCTGCCTGGCCGCTCGCGCCTGCATTACGACCTGCACACCGCGATTCGTGGCTCGAAGATCGAACAATTCGCGCTGTATCCCTGGAAGGAAGGGCGCCAGCATTCGCGCCACGAGCTGGCACGCCTGCGCGCTGCCGGTATACAAGCGGTGTTGCTGCAGAATAAAACCTCGATCACCTTCACCGCGTTTACCTATGAACAGTTGGGCGCCGAGGCCTTCACCCTTGAATTGGGCAAGGCGCGACCATTCGGGCACAACGAGGGTGTAGACGTGCGTCTCCTGGAGGCTCGCCTCACGCAGATCATCGAGGGCACCGAGCCTGTGACCGAGAGCCTGGACGGCCTGCAGCTGTTTGCCGTGTCCCGTGAAGTGATCAAGCACAGCGACGCGTTCCTGTTGCACCTGCCGGCGGATGTGGAAAACTTCTCGCCGTTGGCCAAGGGCTACCTGTTGGCCGAAGACGTGGCCAAGACCCGTTGGGTGATCGAGGAGGAGGGCGCGCATATCATTTTCCCCAACCCGAAGGTCAAGAATGGCCTACGGGCGGGGATATTAATTGTGCCGACCTCAGAAGACGCCGCGGAGCTTAAACAGGGTTAAAGGAATACTGTTTGCGCGGCGGCATGTTCAGTTCTTCGCGGATACCATTCTCACTGAATGACACCGGGTTGGAATTGGTGGGTGGAGTCGACGGGTCGTTGTCGAAGTCGAAAGGGGGGGCGTCTGTAGGCAGGCCCACCGCCTGCAGTTCGCTGTTGCGGATGAGCGGACGGGCCTTGTCGCCGTCGACACCGTCCTCGCTGTATCCTGGCAGGGTGGTTCCGGTGACCGCGTTGTACGCATGGCACAGCTCGTGATAAAGCAACGGTATGTTGGTCATTCGATTGCCGATGAACGTCGGATTGTAGTAGATCGAACCACCGTAGGCCGGTATGCCCCGTTGATTATTCTCAATGAATGACCTGGGTTCCGATTCGTTGCTCGGCGCAAACAGCCCGTTGCTCTCATCTTGCAACTCATAGATATTGATTGGGGTGCCGCCTATCAATTGCGCGGCGTACAGCGCTTGCAGCAATTGTTGCCCGTTCGGCGATTGGGCCAGCAGCGAGAGGTCATCGTTTACTCGTTGTTGAAACTGGAGGCTACCGACTACTCGAACGCCGCTGTGGATCAGAGGGTAGTAATTGATATCGGTCACCCGCGCTTGCTGGACATCTATTGGCGAGCTGTTCCCTGATGTGGAAGCGGGCACGCTGAACTGCTGCGCAGCAACAAGGATGGTGTTGGAGTCTTTGAAGACTATGTCCCTCGGCTTGAGCTGAAGTGCCAGATCCATGCCGTGTCCGGCATACATCACATTGCTGTGCGGGCCTGCCTGTAAAATATCATCGCCTGGCCCACCCACCAGGATGTTGTGCTTGCCTCCCCCTGTCAGATGATCATGGCCCTCTCCGCCATTGATAAAGGCCTGCCCTTGGGCGCCAATGACGGTATCGTCCCCCGCGCCGGAGTAGACCGTCATGTCACCGTCGGCGAGGGCAACAACCTTGTCGTTTCCATCACCTGCCTCGATATAGCAGGCGCCTCGCCGAGTCAGGATCATATCTTCGCCGGGGCCGGCGAAAATGCGCGAGTAGCCGCCTCCGGCCCAGATGCGATCACTGCCTTCACCGGCGTCGATCAGGATGGGGTGGGTGACATCGTCGGCAACATTAATTAGGTCATCACCGCCCTGTGTCCGGAACACCACGAACTGATTGAGCCCGTTCAGGGTGACATGGAAACGTTGCGTATTGACTATGACGCTGAGGCCTTCACCTTCGCCTTGCGCGGGGAGGTCGACGCAGATTCGGTCGGCTTTATCGGTGGTTGTGAACACAAGGTAATCGTGCAGTTCATCGGCCAATTCGCGCTCGACAAGCACGGTATTATCGGCATGCAGCGTGATGAACGCTAACGGCAGTTGGGCGTGCGGGCCCCTTTGGAGGTTTTTGGTGCGGTTGATGGGGTCGCTGATTCGTCCGTCAATCATCCAGACGTTATCGGGAGCGCGCGGAGCGCTTGGAAGGGTAATCTCAGACATGCTGACTCCGTTGATGATGGGAACTCTTTTGAGGTAAACCTCAAAACCATTACATCGTCGGTACATCAATCACTGGTTTTACTTATATATATGCCCTGTCGATCCAAGGAAACTCGGCTGGACAGGGCTCGGATGCAATCAGCTAACGCGCTTTTGCGGCTCGCTTTGATAGATCGCCCGCACTTTGTGCAGGGTATCGGCGCAGGTGCGCGCAGCTTCCTGACCCTTGTGCACGAAGTGCTCATAGAAGAACGTGGTGTGCTCGCTGCCGGCATGGAAGTGGTGCGGCGTCAGGGACACCGAGAACACCGGCACTTCAGTTTCCAACTGCACCTGCATCAGGCCGCTGACCACCGATTGCGCGACGAATTCGTGACGGTAGATGCCACCGTCCACCACCAGCGCGGCAGCGACGATCCCCGCGTAACGGCCGGTCTTGGCCAGCAACTTGGCGTGTAGGGGCATTTCAAAGGCGCCGCCGACTTCGAAGAAGTCGATGTCCGATTCCTGATAACCCTGGGCGATCATTTCGGCGAGGAAGCCTTTGCGCGATTGGTCGACAATATCCTTGTGCCAGCAGGCCTGGATAAACGCGACGCGCTCGCCGTGATGGTTTTTGCTTTTGCTGTCGATTGCGGTGGGTTGCATGTTCTGACTCCTGTTTAAGAAAAAAACAGGGCGTTATGAATCGAATGGGATTTAAGGGTACGCATGCGCAAACAGGCGCGCGGCCCTTAGGTGCCAATCCCGTTCTCTCTTCATCCGGACTATGACCGTCGGCCCCGGGATCACACCGGGTCTGCTGACCTTGTCGCCGTCCTGCCTGAGCAGTTCAAGGCGCCAAGCGCTCGCGGGCTATGCACATTGCGTGCAATTACCGCCGGTGGGGAATTGCACCCCGCCCTGAGAACGTTGCCGCCAGAACCCTGGCGGCGGAGAGTTTTTAACATGGTTTTTCGAAAACTGCACGGCTGCCGTCTCGATAACTTATATCGGTTTGATTGGTTGGTATTCGAATGAATGCAATAGGGGCTTGATATTCCGTGGCTTTGCCCGCAGTAATCACACACAAAAGGACTTATCCACTCCGTTAGAGGCCCCCTTCATGACCGTGATCGACCTGCGCAGCGACACCGTGACCCAACCTACCCCCGGCATGCTCGACGCAATGGCCAGCGCCGTCAGCGGCGATGATGTTTATGGTGAAGACCCCAGCGTTAACCGCTTGGAGGCCGAGTTGGCCAAGCGCCTGGGCTTTGCCGCGGCGCTGTTCGTACCCACCGGCACCATGAGCAACCTCCTGGCGTTGATGGCTCACTGTGAGCGCGGCGAGGAATACATCGTCGGCCAGCAGGCCCACACCTACAAATACGAAGGTGGCGGTGCGGCGGTGCTGGGGTCGATCCAGCCGCAGCCCCTGGAGGTTCAAGCTGATGGCTCCCTTGATCTGAACCAGGTGCTTGCAGCCATCAAGCCCGACGACTTCCACTTCGCGCGCACGCGCCTGCTGGCGCTGGAAAACACCATGCAGGGCAAAGTGCTGCCGCTGGATTATCTGGCCAAGGCCCGGGCATTTACCCACGAGCACGGCTTGGCCCTGCACCTGGATGGCGCCCGCCTTTACAACGCGGCAGTCAAGCTGGGGGTGGATGCGCGAGAAATCGCCCAGCATTTCGATTCGGTGTCGGTGTGCCTGTCCAAGGGCCTCGGTGCGCCGGTCGGCTCGGTGCTGTGTGGCTCGGTGGCGCTGATCGCCAAGGCTCGGCGCTTGCGCAAGATGGTCGGCGGCGGCATGCGCCAGGCCGGCTCACTGGCGGCGGCGGGGTTGTATGCTCTGGATCATCAGGTGCAGCGCCTGGCTGACGACCATGCCAACGCGCAATGGCTGGGCGATGAGTTACGCAAGGCCGGCTACAGCGTCGAGCCGGTGCAGACCAATATGGTGTATGTGCAGGTAGGCGATCAGGCGCAGGCGCTGAAGGCCTTTGCGGCCGAGCGTGGGGTCAAGTTGAGTGCCGCGCCGCGCCTGCGCATGGTCACCCATCTGGACGTCAGCCGGGCGCAGATCGAGCAAGTGCTGCAGACATTCGTCGCGTTTTCGCAGAAATGACAGTGCAGGCCGTCTAATTGACTGTTTCTATCACATAAACACGCTGTACCACCGGCAAAGGGCCGATATAATGCGGCCCTTTGCCGTCGCTCCGTCTGATGATGTTGCGCACTGGCCTTTGGCCGCAGCCTCCGTGGAAGAACCTAATGAAAAGCGCAGAAATCCGTGAAGCCTTCCTTCGCTTCTTCGAAGAGCAAGGTCACACCCGTGTAGCCTCCAGCTCCTTGATCCCAGGCAATGACCCAACCCTGCTGTTCACTAACGCGGGGATGAACCAGTTCAAGGACTGCTTCCTGGGCCAGGAAAAGCGCGCCTACACCCGCGCTACCAGCAGCCAGAAGTGCGTACGCGCCGGCGGCAAGAACAGTGACCTGGAAAACGTCGGCTACACCGCTCGTCACCACACCTTTTTCGAGATGCTGGGTAACTTCAGCTTCGGCGACTATTTCAAGAAAGACGCGATCACGTTCGCCTGGACCTTCCTCACCGGCGTGCTGAAGCTGCCCAAGGAAAAGCTCTGGGTCACCGTGTACGCGACGGACGATGAAGCGTATGACATCTGGACCCAGGAAATCGGTGTACCTGCCGAGCGCATGATCCGTATCGGTGACAACAAAGGCGCGCCCTACGCGTCCGATAACTTCTGGACCATGGGCGATACCGGCCCGTGCGGCCCGTGCACCGAGATTTTCTACGATCACGGCGACGATATCTGGGGTGGCCCGCCAGGCTCGCCGGAAGAAGACGGCGACCGTTACATCGAGATCTGGAACAACGTGTTCATGCAGTTCAACCGCACCGCCGATGGCGTGTTGCATCCGCTGCCGGCACCGTCGGTGGACACCGGCATGGGCCTGGAGCGGATCAGTGCGGTGATGCAGCACGTTCACTCCAACTACGAAATCGACCTGTTCACCAACCTGCTGAGCGCCTCGGCGGCGGCCATTGGCTGCGCCAATGAAGGCCAGTCTTCGCTCAAGGTGGTGTCGGACCACATCCGTTCCTGCGGTTTTCTTATCGCCGACGGCGTGCTGCCGTCCAACGAAGGCCGTGGCTACGTGCTGCGTCGCATCATCCGTCGCGCGTGCCGCCACGGTAACAAGCTGGGCGCTACCGGCAGCTTCTTCTACAAGATCGTGGCCGCGCTGGTTGCCGAGATGGGCGATGCCTTCCCGGAACTCAAGCAACAGCAAAGCAACATCGAGCGGGTGCTCAAGGCTGAAGAAGAGCAGTTCTCCAAGACCCTGGAGCACGGCCTGAAAATTCTGGAACAGGACCTGGCTGAACTCAAAGGCACCGTGGTGCCGGGTGATGTGGTGTTCAAGCTGTACGACACCTATGGTTTCCCGATGGACCTGACTGCCGACATCGCCCGCGAGCGTGAGTTGACCGTCGACGAAGCCGGTTTCGAGCGTGAGATGGAAGCCCAGCGCGTGCGCGCACGTTCGGCCAGCTCCTTTGGCCTGGACTACAACACCTTGGTCAAGGTTGACGTACCGACCGAGTTCACCGGCTACAAAGCCACTGCGGGCTCGGCCAAGATCGTCGCCATCTATAAAGACGGTAAGTCGGTCGACGTGTTGAGCGAAGGTGAAGAGGCGGTTGTGGTACTGGACCAGACGCCTTTCTATGCCGAGTCGGGTGGCCAGATTGGCGATTGCGGTTTGCTGAGCTCGACATCCGGTCGTTTTGATGTGCGCGACACCACCAAGACCGGCGGGGCTTTCCTGCATCACGGTGTGCTGGTGCTGGGCAACTTGACCGTGGGCGCACCGGTAGACACCCAGGTGGATGCCGACGTACGGCATGCCACGGCGTTGAACCATTCGGCCACTCACTTGCTGCACGCCGCGCTGCGCCAGGTACTGGGCGAGCACGTGCAGCAAAAAGGTTCGTTGGTGGACAGCCAGCGCCTGCGTTTTGACTTCAGCCACTTTGAAGCGATCAAGCCTGAGCAGATCAAGGCCCTGGAAGACATCGTCAACGCCGAGATTCGCAAGAATACCCCGGTTGAAACCGAAGAAACCGATATCGAGACCGCCAGGAACAAAGGCGCCATGGCGCTGTTTGGCGAGAAGTACGGCGACGAAGTCCGCGTACTGAGCATGGGCGGCAGCTTCTCGGTAGAACTCTGTGGTGGCATCCACGCCAACCGCACCGGCGATATCGGCCTGCTGAAGATCATCAGCGAAGGTGGTGTGGCCTCGGGCGTACGTCGTATTGAAGCGGTAACCGGTGCTGCGGCCCTGGCTTACCTCAATGCAGCCGAAGAACAACTCAGGGAAGCGGCCGGCCTGGTCAAGGGCAGCCGCGACAACCTGATCGACAAGCTGTCCGCCGTGCTGGAGCGCAACCGTGCGCTTGAGAAACAGCTGGAGCAGTTGCAGGCCAAGGCGGCGAGCGCTGCGGGCGATGACCTGTCGGCCGCGGCGGTTGACGTCAAGGACGTAAAAGTCCTGGCTGCGCGCCTGGACGGCCAGGATGGCAAGGCGCTGTTGGCCTTGGTCGATCAGTTGAAGAACAAGCTCGGCCGCGCAGTGATCCTGCTCGGCAGTGTCCATGAGGATAAGGTCGTTCTGGTTGCTGGTGTAACCAAGGACCTGACTGGCCAACTCAAAGCCGGTGATTTGATGAAGCAAGCCGCTGCGACAGTGGGCGGCAAGGGCGGTGGTCGTCCGGACATGGCGCAAGGCGGTGGTGTCGATGCCGCAGCCCTGGACGCGGCGCTGGCCTTGACCGTGCCATTTGTCGAGGCAGGTATTTAAAGCACTGTTAACCGGCCCGTGGTCTGTCTAGTCACGGGCTTGTTCAGTGCGGGTGGATTGGAAATTAGGCGCCCCTTTACGGGCTGAGGCGGCTTGGAAATGGCTTTGATCGTACAGAAATTTGGAGGCACCTCGGTCGGTTCTGTCGAAAGAATCGAGCAGGTCGCCGACAAGGTTAAGAAATTCCGCGATGCTGGCGATGACCTGGTAGTGGTGCTGTCGGCCATGAGTGGCGAGACCAATCGCCTGATCGATCTGGCCAAGGCCATCAGCGGTGATCAACAGCCGCTGCCGCGCGAGCTGGATGTGATTGTCTCCACGGGCGAGCAGGTAACCATTGCGCTGTTGGCCATGGCGCTGAACAAGCGTGGCGTGCCAGCGGTGTCCTACACTGGTAGTCAGGTGCGCATTCTTACAGACAGCGCACATACCAAGGCGCGGATCCTGCAGATTGATGATCAGAAAATTCGCACTGATCTCAAAGCAGGCCGTGTGGTAGTTGTAGCGGGTTTCCAGGGCGTGGATGAGCACGGCAACATCACCACGCTGGGTCGTGGCGGTTCGGACACCACCGGTGTGGCCCTGGCGGCAGCGCTCAAGGCTGACGAATGCCAGATCTATACCGATGTGGATGGCGTCTACACCACTGACCCACGCGTCGTGCCAGTGGCCCAACGGCTGGACAAGATCACCTTTGAAGAAATGCTGGAAATGGCCAGCCTTGGTTCCAAGGTGTTGCAGATTCGTGCGGTGGAGTTCGCCGGCAAGTACAACGTTCCGCTGCGCGTATTGCACAGCTTCAAGGAGGGTCCGGGCACCCTCATTACTATTGATGAAGAGGAATCCATGGAACAGCCGATCATTTCCGGCATCGCTTTCAATCGCGATGAAGCCAAGCTGACGATCCGTGGCGTGCCAGACACCCCAGGCGTGGCTTTCAAGATTCTGGGGCCTGTCAGCGATGCGAATGTTGAAGTCGACATGATCGTGCAGAACGTTTCGCACGACAACACCACCGATTTCACCTTCACCGTGCATCGCAATGAATACGATGCAGCATTGAAAATCCTGCAGAACACTGCGAGCGAGATTGGCGCGCGTGAAGTGGTCGGCGATACCAAGATTGCAAAGGTGTCGATCGTCGGGGTGGGCATGCGTTCCCATGCTGGCGTTGCCAGCCGTATGTTCGGGGCTCTTGCCAAAGAAGGTATCAACATCCAGATGATTTCCACCTCGGAAATCAAAGTCTCGGTCGTCCTCGAAGAGAAGTACCTGGAGCTGGCTGTACGCGCGCTGCATACGGCTTTTGAGTTGGATGCGCCGGCCCGACAGGGCGAGTGATGCATTGCCAGGAAGGCGCGGTTTACCGCGCCTTTCATTTTTTTGTGGGGTACATGGTCTTTTGCATGGGCTCGACAATACTTAGCGAGTAGGGCTACGACCTTTTGGTTGTAGGTCGAATGCTTTTTTTTTGCAGACTGTTGTTCCTGAACTGAAATGCGTGAGGTGAAAGGTATGCTGATTCTGACTCGTCGTTGCGCAGAAAGCCTGATTATCGGTGATGGCGAAATCACTGTGACCGTGCTCGGCGTCAAAGGCAATCAAGTACGTATTGGGGTTAACGCTCCGAAAGAGGTGGCGGTCCACCGCGAGGAAATCTACCTGCGGATCAAGAAAGAGAAGGACGAAGAACCAAGCCTTTAATTTTTATCGTTTTTTATGTTTGCAAACGGGGAGGAACGTGGTTAATATACGCCCCGTGTTGCGGAGAGCTGGCCGAGTGGCCGAAGGCGCTCCCCTGCTAAGGGAGTACACCTCAAAAGGGTGTCGGGGGTTCGAATCCCCCGTTCTCCGCCATTATTTGCTTAGTACGTTGCAATCTGGTTTTTTCGGTAAGTTGTTGAAAATACTCGAAAAAATAGCTTTACATAGAGATTGAACGGCCTATAATGCGCGGCAACAAATGCACTCGTAGCTCAGCTGGATAGAGTACTCGGCTACGAACCGAGCGGTCACAGGTTCGAATCCTGTCGAGTGCACCATTTAAGAGTTAGTTGCAGCGATGCAGGTAGCTTGGCTTCAACCAGTTGTGATCTGGTCTAAAAACACAATCTGCACTCGTAGCTCAGCTGGATAGAGTACTCGGCTACGAACCGAGCGGTCACAGGTTCGAATCCTGTCGAGTGCACCATACAAACAAAAAGCCCGCTTAGTGCGGGCTTTTTGCCGTCTGGGGTTTGTATAGGCTTTATCCGGCGTCCTCCTTTTTCTCCCTCCTCATGTGTTTTCCCATGCGTCTGCGTCGTCGCAGTTCATAGATGCAGCCAATACTGAGCTTTGGCGTGCAAGCGCTTGTTCTTTCCAGTTTTTTAACGTTTAAAACGTCCGGGCGGTGTATCATGCGCCCGTCAGCCCCGCCGGGGCTTGTGGAATACCTCCATGGACTTACCCAGTAGTTACTCAGTACCCCGTTTTACCAATCATGAATTGACTGATTGATCCTTCCGGCGTGCCCCGCTGCTGGGAGTGGAGTTCGCCTATGACCGAAGTAGAAGTAAAGAAAACACAAGAAAGCCTGCAGGATCGTCTGGCTCAAGTTATCGAGCTGCTGCAGCGCCAGCGCGTGGTCGAAGACCTCACGCACCGCCAGGAAGGTCCGAACCACGACCGCGTCGAAAACCTGGTTCACCGGCAAAACCTCGTCGAGTTGCAACGCAAGCTCGATGACCTGCACTCCGCCGACGTCGCCTACATTCTTGAAGCCTTGCCGTTGGATGACCGACTGACCCTGTGGCAGTTGGTGAAGGCTGATCGCGACGGTGACATCCTTCTGGAAGTATCGGACTCGGTGCGTGAGACGCTCATCGCCGACATGGATGACCACGAACTCCTGGCTGCCGCCAAGGAGATGGATGCGGACGAGCTTGCTGACCTGGCCCCTGAGCTGCCCCGTGATGTTGTCCATGAGTTGATGGAAGCGCTCGACACGCAGCAGCGTGAGCGTGTGCGTTCCGCGCTGTCGTACGACGAGGATCAGGTCGGCGCCCTGATGGACTTCGAGATGGTCACCATCCGCGAAGACGTCAGCCTGGAAGTGGTGCTGCGTTACCTGCGCCGCCTCAAAGAGTTGCCCGGCCACACCGACAAATTGTTTGTGGTCGACTATGAGGGCATCCTCAAAGGCGTTTTGCCGATCAAGCGCCTGCTGGTCAATGATCCGGAGAAAAAAGTTGCTGACCTGATGGCCAGCGATACCGTGAGCTTCCACCCGGACGAAGATGCCTACGACGCGGCCCAGGCATTCGAGCGTTACGACTTGATCTCGGCTCCGGTGGTAGATAAGAACGGCAAGTTGATCGGTCGTCTGACCATCGATGAAATCGTCGACTTGATCCGTGAGGAAAGTGAAACCGAAGTCCTCAACATGGCGGGTTTGCGTGAAGAGGAAGATATTTTCGCGTCGGTCTGGCGTTCACTGCATAACCGCTGGGCTTGGCTGGCTATCAATCTGATTACCGCGTTTATCGCTTCTCGCGTGATCGGGTTGTTTGAAGGCTCCATCGAGAAGCTGGTTGCCTTGGCGGCGTTGATGCCGATTGTGGCGGGCATTGGCGGCAACTCTGGGAACCAGACCATCACCATGATCGTGCGCGCCATGGCGCTGGACCAGGTCAGTACCGCCAATTCCTCACGGCTGTTGCGCAAGGAACTGGCTGTAGGCCTCATAAACGGATTGGTGTGGGGGGGCGTGATTGGCGTGGTGGCCTACTTGCTCTACGGCAGTTGGTCCCTAGGTGTGGTCATGACTGCGGCCATGACCCTTAACCTGTTGCTGGCGGCCTTGATGGGGGTATTGATCCCCATGACCTTGGCGCGTCTAGGTCGCGATCCCGCCATGGGTGCCAGTGTGATGATCACGGCCATGACTGACAGTGGTGGTTTCTTCATCTTCCTGGGCCTGGCAACGATCTTCCTGCTCTGACCCTTCCCGCGGGGGCAAACCTGCCCTCGCTTTGCTTCTTATTCCCAAACTCGACGCAAAAAAAAGCCAGCGCAGGGCTGGCTTCGGCTTTCAGGTGTCAATCAATTGGCTTCTGCGGCCGCCTCCACGTCGTGCGCGATCAGCGAGACGAGAGCATTTTGCTGGCGGTGGGAGAGCTGACGAAAACGCTGCAGCAGTTCGCGTTCGTGCAGTGACAGCTCGGGGCTGTCCAGGCGCATGCTCAACTCTTCACCCAAGGCACCTTCCTGAATAAGGCTTTGTTCCAGGCGTGCGATGATTTCGGAGTTCATGCTGCGGTGATGATTGCGAGCCACCTCGGCAATGCGTTCCCGCATTCCGTCTGGCAGACGTACGACGAATTTGTCAGCCGTACGGCTGGAATAAATTGCCTGTTTCAATGGGCGCATATATTTAACCGGTTAGTTCAGGGGAGCGGTTTCTGGAATTGGCCGCAAGATGAGTGTTAAGACAAGGCTCACGACCAAAGTTCAACGCGAATTGCAAAGAGGCCGCATCATGCCTCAGATTTGCCATTTCATTGGCGTCAATTCTGTGACAAATATTGAACCGCCTAAAGGCTTTATGCCAGTACTGATTTGCGTTTTTGCGGACTGGTTGGAAAAATTTCCTGCAGCTGCAGCGAAGCTCGGCAACCTTCGTCCAGGCCAGCGCGGAATCTGAGTCGAAGGGTGTCCTTTCTATAGGGGTATGGCCTTTTGCCCGCAAGCTTAAGGTTAGTAGCTGTTCGGCTATTTACGAGTGTCAGGCGACATAAGGTAGGGAGAAGGGACGGCGGGGGAGGGCTAGCGAAGGAGTGGATCGAATTTGATTCGGCGACCCTTGATGAGTGCAATTATCAGTAGGCTGCCCAGCACGGCGCTCGCGACGAAGGCTAGGGTTTGAGCTTGTTGTGAGGTGGCTCCCAGGCCTAGTGCGGCGGACATGAGGGTCAGGCACAGAAATAACCAGGCAGATTTGGACATGAATATTTTCTCAGAAAACCCAATGCTCGGCCGCTGGGGCAGATTCGGTTTCTTGGGTCAGGCGGATGGGGGGCTGGGGGTTGGCAGTCATCAGTGCGAGTTGAGGGCGCTGTTGCGGATGGTGGGGAATGGCTTGGCTGATTTGCGCGCCGTCTTCAGTATTGGTCGGCTGAAAATGAAACGTCACCACCGCGGCCAGTGCCACAGCGTTCAGTGCTAATAGAAGGGCGCTGTTCATAGTCATGGTCTCCACGGTGCCTGAAACGATTGGTTGTGTATATATGACTTTGCAGATGTCGTGCCAACCTATTAGGCCAATAAAAACAAAGAGTTAGATTTGATTTGTGGGGTTTTGAGGTTGCAGTTTGCAATGATGGCATATTGGCGCAGTGCAATTTGCACGATACATCTGAAGGCTTTGGTCTGCAGCGAGAGGCTTTGAATGCATTCGCAGGGATCGGCCTACATTCAAAATGCCAACGGACGACATGACAAAACCAGCCTCGGCCGTTAAGATGCACGCCGTCTGTCGCTAGCCCTTCCGGGTAAGCATTTGTCCCAGTAGCTCAATTGGATAGAGCATCCCCCTCCTAAGGGGAAGGTTGGCCGTTCGAACCGGCCCTGGGACACCATCTCTGTTGAGCTTTCCCTTTCCGGTATTCGCCGGTCTAAAAAAACAGTCTTTCTCGCTCCTCGCTTTCGCAGGTCTCGGCCGGGCTTCTTCCGGTTGGAGTTCGATGCATTTGTGTGGGAGGGGGTATTCACGCCCTAGGGCGATAAGCTTCTTCTTATATAGAAGAGGCGGCGAGGCATCCTGATTTTATAGGCGAATGGGTTTTTAGCTTTTTTGCGGATAAGGGGTTGACGTTCATGGCGATTCCTGTAGAATTCGCCTCCCGCTTACGAGAGATCGCAAGCGCAAGTGGTTGAAGTTGTTGAAGAAATCTTCGAAAACTTCTGAAAATAACCACTTGACAGCAAATGAGGCTGCTGTAGAATGCGCGCCTCGGTTGAGACGAAAGATCTTAACCAACCGCTCTTTAACAACTGAATCAAGCAATTCGTGTGGGTGCTTGTGGAGTCAGACTGATAGTCAACAAGATTATCAGCATCACAAGTTACTCCGCGAGAAATCAAAGATGTAACCAACGATTGCTGAGCCAAGTTTAGGGTTTCTTAAAAACCCAAAGATGTTTGAACTGAAGAGTTTGATCATGGCTCAGATTGAACGCTGGCGGCAGGCCTAACACATGCAAGTCGAGCGGTAGAGAGAAGCTTGCTTCTCTTGAGAGCGGCGGACGGGTGAGTAATGCCTAGGAATCTGCCTGGTAGTGGGGGATAACGTTCGGAAACGGACGCTAATACCGCATACGTCCTACGGGAGAAAGCAGGGGACCTTCGGGCCTTGCGCTATCAGATGAGCCTAGGTCGGATTAGCTAGTTGGTGGGGTAATGGCTCACCAAGGCGACGATCCGTAACTGGTCTGAGAGGATGATCAGTCACACTGGAACTGAGACACGGTCCAGACTCCTACGGGAGGCAGCAGTGGGGAATATTGGACAATGGGCGAAAGCCTGATCCAGCCATGCCGCGTGTGTGAAGAAGGTCTTCGGATTGTAAAGCACTTTAAGTTGGGAGGAAGGGTTGTAGATTAATACTCTGCAATTTTGACGTTACCGACAGAATAAGCACCGGCTAACTCTGTGCCAGCAGCCGCGGTAATACAGAGGGTGCAAGCGTTAATCGGAATTACTGGGCGTAAAGCGCGCGTAGGTGGTTTGTTAAGTTGGATGTGAAATCCCCGGGCTCAACCTGGGAACTGCATTCAAAACTGACTGACTAGAGTATGGTAGAGGGTGGTGGAATTTCCTGTGTAGCGGTGAAATGCGTAGATATAGGAAGGAACACCAGTGGCGAAGGCGACCACCTGGACTAATACTGACACTGAGGTGCGAAAGCGTGGGGAGCAAACAGGATTAGATACCCTGGTAGTCCACGCCGTAAACGATGTCAACTAGCCGTTGGAAGCCTTGAGCTTTTAGTGGCGCAGCTAACGCATTAAGTTGACCGCCTGGGGAGTACGGCCGCAAGGTTAAAACTCAAATGAATTGACGGGGGCCCGCACAAGCGGTGGAGCATGTGGTTTAATTCGAAGCAACGCGAAGAACCTTACCAGGCCTTGACATCCAATGAACTTTCCAGAGATGGATTGGTGCCTTCGGGAACATTGAGACAGGTGCTGCATGGCTGTCGTCAGCTCGTGTCGTGAGATGTTGGGTTAAGTCCCGTAACGAGCGCAACCCTTGTCCTTAGTTACCAGCACGTAATGGTGGGCACTCTAAGGAGACTGCCGGTGACAAACCGGAGGAAGGTGGGGATGACGTCAAGTCATCATGGCCCTTACGGCCTGGGCTACACACGTGCTACAATGGTCGGTACAGAGGGTTGCCAAGCCGCGAGGTGGAGCTAATCCCATAAAACCGATCGTAGTCCGGATCGCAGTCTGCAACTCGACTGCGTGAAGTCGGAATCGCTAGTAATCGCGAATCAGAATGTCGCGGTGAATACGTTCCCGGGCCTTGTACACACCGCCCGTCACACCATGGGAGTGGGTTGCACCAGAAGTAGCTAGTCTAACCTTCGGGAGGACGGTTACCACGGTGTGATTCATGACTGGGGTGAAGTCGTAACAAGGTAGCCGTAGGGGAACCTGCGGCTGGATCACCTCCTTAATCGACGACATCAGCTGCTCCATAAGTTCCCACACGAATTGCTTGATTCATTGAAGAAGACGAAAGAAGCAGCCCGAAATTGGGTCTGTAGCTCAGTTGGTTAGAGCGCACCCCTGATAAGGGTGAGGTCGGCAGTTCGAATCTGCCCAGACCCACCAATTTTGTGTGGGAAACGCCTGTAGAAATACGGGGCCATAGCTCAGCTGGGAGAGCGCCTGCCTTGCACGCAGGAGGTCAACGGTTCGATCCCGTTTGGCTCCACCACTACTGCTTCTGTTTGTATAAAGCTTAGAAATGAGCATTCCATCGTTGTGATGGTGAATGTTGATTTCTAGTCTTTGACTAGTTCGTTCTTTAAAAATTTGGGTATGTGATAGAAAGATAGACTGAACGTTACTTTCACTGGTAACGGATCAGGCTAAGGTAAAATTTGTGAGTTCTCTTAAATGAGAAATTCGAATTTTCGGCGAATGTCGTCTTCACAGTATAACCAGATTGCTTGGGGTTATATGGTCAAGTGAAGAAGCGCATACGGTGGATGCCTTGGCAGTCAGAGGCGATGAAAGACGTGGTAGCCTGCGAAAAGCTTCGGGGAGTCGGCAAACAGACTTTGATCCGGAGATGTCTGAATGGGGGAACCCAGCCATCATAAGATGGTTATCTTGTACTGAATACATAGGTGCAAGAGGCGAACCAGGGGAACTGAAACATCTAAGTACCCTGAGGAAAAGAAATCAACCGAGATTCCCTTAGTAGTGGCGAGCGAACGGGGACTAGCCCTTAAGTGGCTTTGAGATTAGCGGAACGCTCTGGAAAGTGCGGCCATAGTGGGTGATAGCCCTGTACGCGAAAATCTCTTAGTCATGAAATCGAGTAGGACGGAGCACGAGAAACTTTGTCTGAATATGGGGGGACCATCCTCCAAGGCTAAATACTACTGACTGACCGATAGTGAACCAGTACCGTGAGGGAAAGGCGAAAAGAACCCCGGAGAGGGGAGTGAAATAGATCCTGAAACCGTATGCGTACAAGCAGTGGGAGCCCACTTTGTTGGGTGACTGCGTACCTTTTGTATAATGGGTCAGCGACTTATTTTCAGTGGCGAGCTTAACCGAATAGGGGAGGCGTAGCGAAAGCGAGTCTTAATAGGGCGTCTAGTCGCTGGGAATAGACCCGAAACCGGGCGATCTATCCATGGGCAGGTTGAAGGTTGGGTAACACTAACTGGAGGACCGAACCGACTACCGTTGAAAAGTTAGCGGATGACCTGTGGATCGGAGTGAAAGGCTAATCAAGCTCGGAGATAGCTGGTTCTCCTCGAAAGCTATTTAGGTAGCGCCTCATGTATCACTGTAGGGGGTAGAGCACTGTTTCGGCTAGGGGGTCATCCCGACTTACCAAACCGATGCAAACTCCGAATACCTACAAGTGCCGAGCATGGGAGACACACGGCGGGTGCTAACGTCCGTCGTGAAAAGGGAAACAACCCAGACCGTCAGCTAAGGTCCCAAAGTTATGGTTAAGTGGGAAACGATGTGGGAAGGCTTAGACAGCTAGGAGGTTGGCTTAGAAGCAGCCACCCTTTAAAGAAAGCGTAATAGCTCACTAGTCGAGTCGGCCTGCGCGGAAGATGTAACGGGGCTCAAACCATACACCGAAGCTACGGGTATCACGTAAGTGATGCGGTAGAGGAGCGTTCTGTAAGCCTGTGAAGGTGAGTTGAGAAGCTTGCTGGAGGTATCAGAAGTGCGAATGCTGACATGAGTAACGATAATGGGTGTGAAAAACACCCACGCCGAAAGACCAAGGTTTCCTGCGCAACGTTAATCGACGCAGGGTTAGTCGGTCCCTAAGGCGAGGCTGAAAAGCGTAGTCGATGGAAAACAGGTTAATATTCCTGTACTTCTGGTTATTGCGATGGAGGGACGGAGAAGGCTAGGCCAGCTTGGCGTTGGTTGTCCAAGTTTAAGGTGGTAGGCTGGAATCTTAGGTAAATCCGGGATTCTAAGGCCGAGAGCTGATGACGAGTTACCTTTTAGGTAACGAAGTGGTTGATGCCATGCTTCCAAGAAAAGCTTCTAAGCTTCAGGTAACCAGGAACCGTACCCCAAACCGACACAGGTGGTTGGGTAGAGAATACCAAGGCGCTTGAGAGAACTCGGGTGAAGGAACTAGGCAAAATGGCACCGTAACTTCGGGAGAAGGTGCGCCGGTGAGGGTGAAGGACTTGCTCCGTAAGCTCATGCCGGTCGAAGATACCAGGCCGCTGCGACTGTTTATTAAAAACACAGCACTCTGCAAACACGAAAGTGGACGTATAGGGTGTGACGCCTGCCCGGTGCCGGAAGGTTAATTGATGGGGTTAGCTAACGCGAAGCTCTTGATCGAAGCCCCGGTAAACGGCGGCCGTAACTATAACGGTCCTAAGGTAGCGAAATTCCTTGTCGGGTAAGTTCCGACCTGCACGAATGGCGTAACGATGGCGGCGCTGTCTCCACCCGAGACTCAGTGAAATTGAAATCGCTGTGAAGATGCAGTGTATCCGCGGCTAGACGGAAAGACCCCGTGAACCTTTACTATAGCTTTGCACTGGACTTTGAATTTGCTTGTGTAGGATAGGTGGGAGGCTTTGAAGCGTGGACGCCAGTCTGCGTGGAGCCATCCTTGAAATACCACCCTGGCAACTTTGAGGTTCTAACTCAGGTCCGTTATCCGGATCGAGGACAGTGTATGGTGGGTAGTTTGACTGGGGCGGTCTCCTCCTAAAGAGTAACGGAGGAGTACGAAGGTGCGCTCAGACCGGTCGGAAATCGGTCGTAGAGTATAAAGGCAAAAGCGCGCTTGACTGCGAGACAGACACGTCGAGCAGGTACGAAAGTAGGTCTTAGTGATCCGGTGGTTCTGTATGGAAGGGCCATCGCTCAACGGATAAAAGGTACTCCGGGGATAACAGGCTGATACCGCCCAAGAGTTCATATCGACGGCGGTGTTTGGCACCTCGATGTCGGCTCATCACATCCTGGGGCTGAAGCCGGTCCCAAGGGTATGGCTGTTCGCCATTTAAAGTGGTACGCGAGCTGGGTTTAGAACGTCGTGAGACAGTTCGGTCCCTATCTGCCGTGGACGTTTGAGATTTGAGAGGGGCTGCTCCTAGTACGAGAGGACCGGAGTGGACGAACCTCTGGTGTTCCGGTTGTCACGCCAGTGGCATTGCCGGGTAGCTATGTTCGGAATAGATAACCGCTGAAAGCATCTAAGCGGGAAACTAGCCTCAAGATGAGATCTCACTGGAACCTTGAGTTCCCTGAAGGGCCGTCGAAGACTACGACGTTGATAGGTTGGGTGTGTAAGCGCTGTGAGGCGTTGAGCTAACCAATACTAATTGCCCGTGAGGCTTGACCATATAACACCCAAGCAATTTGAGTCGAAAGGCCAGATTGCGGTGTGTGAAGACGAAAATGAACCGAAAGTTCGACGCTCACAAAACACCAAGCTCTATCACATACCCAATTTGCTGAAGCGAGGCCACTTGGTCACGACTCAGTACCCGAATTTCTTGACGACCATAGAGCATTGGAACCACCTGATCCCATCCCGAACTCAGCAGTGAAACGATGCATCGCCGATGGTAGTGTGGGGTTTCCCCATGTGAGAGTAGGTCATCGTCAAGATTAAATTCCGAAACCCCAATTGCGAAAGCAGTTGGGGTTTTGTTTTGGGCGCTCTAAAAGCACGCCAACTTCCAAAGCCTGCATAGCGTTCCATTGAAACCTTTTGTACAGATACCCGAATACCAGTCGAACCTTGCGTGTTATCAAGGTTCACAGGTGGTGCGCCATGTATTTATCTCCACGGTTATGTACCTCGCAGACACCCACGTAGCGTCTGAGCTGTGAAACAAAATAATCGCCGGGAACAGGCCCTGCTGCCTGTCCGGATCCAACCGCCCCGGACTATCATGCTGATAGCCCTACCCCTCACCGCAAGGAGCCGCTCGGAACGCCGATGCGCCAGATCTGGAAATCTTTTCGAGCCCTTTATTTCGCCTCTTTGATGATGCTGATCGGCTCCGGCCTACTTAGTACTTATCTGGCTTTGCGTCTGGCAGCAGACAATGTCGACAGCCTGTGGGTCGGTGCGCTGATGGCCGCCAACTATTTTGGCTTGGTGCTGGGCGGCAAGCTCGGACACCGCCTCATCGCCCGGGTCGGGCATATTCGCGCCTACGCCACCTGCGCGGGCATCGTCGGTGCAGCGGTGCTGGGGCACGGTTTGATTGATTGGCTGCCAGCCTGGATCGTGCTGCGGATGATCGTGGGCCTGGGGATGATGTGCCAGTACATGGTCATCGAGAGTTGGCTCAACGAGCAGGCGGATGCCAAGCAGCGCGGTGTGGTGTTCAGCGGCTACATGATTGCGTCCTACCTTGGGTTGGTGCTGGGCCAACTGATCCTGGTCATGCATCCCCATCTTGGGCTTGAGCTGTTGATGCTCGTGGCGTTGTGCTTTGCGCTGTGCCTGGTCCCGGTGGCAATGACTCGACGCATTCACCCGGCCCCACTGCACCCGGCCCCGATGGAGCCGCGCTTCTTTATCAAGCGCGTGCCGCAGTCGCTCAGCACCGTGTTGGGCGCTGGGTTGATCGTCGGTTCGTTCTACGGCTTGGCACCGCTGTACGCCTCTCAGCAGGGCCTGACGACCGAGCAAGTCGGCCTGTTCATGGGTAGCTGCATTTTTGCTGGATTGGTCGTGCAGTGGCCACTGGGCTGGTTGTCGGACCGATATGACCGCGCGCTGCTGATTCGCTGCTTCGCCTTGTGCCTGGCGGTGACGGCCTTGCCGTTGGCAATCATGACGCAGGTTCCGCTGGAAGTGTTGTTCGTGGCGGGCTTCTTCTGTTCGCTGGTGCAGTTCTGCCTTTACCCTTTGGCAGTGGCCTTTTCCAACGACCATGTGGAAGGCGATCGTCGGGTATCGCTGACGGCCATGTTGCTGGTGACCTACGGGATCGGCGCCAGCGTGGGGCCGCTGTTGGCCGGTGTGGTAATGAAGCTATTCGGCAGCCAGATGCTCTATGCGTTTTTCAGCCTGTGTGCATTGATCCTGGTGTGGCGCATTCGCCCCAAGGCGGTGACCAACCTGCATCAGGTCGATGACGCGCCGCTGCATCACGTGGCGATGCCCGACAGCATGTCCAGTTCGCCTTTGGTGGCTGCCCTTGACCCGCGGGTGGATGAGCAGGTGGTACAGGATCAGATGCAAGTCACTGTGCCCGATCCAGAGCCTGCCCCTGAAACCGATGAGCCGACGAGCGAAGAGCCGCACGAGCCACCAGACCCGGACGAACATCCCCATGACTTAAGCAGGGCACGCCCCTGAACGAAAAAACGGGCAGATCCCATCAGGATCTGCCCGTTTTTTTATCTCAGCGTCTAACGCTTAGAGATCGTCGTCTTTATCGAAGCGCCGAGCTTCACGCTGTAATTGGTAGACAAAGCGTTCCACTTGTCGCTGCACCAAGCCACTCATGTTATGAAAGCGCACGCCGGCAAAGGTGGTGTTGATCTTGTCTTCGAAGTGCAGATAGCGCAGTTCCACAGAGGTGGTCATGCTGCCGAAGGGCAGGGCAGCGATAAAGCGATCATAGACCTGGCCTAACTGCAGACGCTCGGAGATGTCGCCTTCAAAGCGCAATTTGCAGCCGGTTGCCGAGATGTCCAACAGCTTACCGCTGACAGGCACCTTGAGCTTCTCGCCACCTAACTGAATATCCACCAATTGCGCGAGTTTCAGTGCGGCGCGGAAGGCATTGCGTCTTTGGTGGTAAACCACTTCGCCGGGCAGGCTGCCGCTGTAGATGCGGTGGCCGCCTTTCTCGCTGATGGTCAAGGTGCCGTTGCTTTCCCAGGCAACCCGCACGCCCTCATGGAAGCCTTCGATACGGAAGGCTTCGCCATTCTCAAGATAGCGTTCACCGTCGCGGGGAATCATTTCGTCCAGTACCAGCGTCTTGCTGTCCCGGTCGATGTCCACCAGGTAGCTCTGGAAGCGCTGGCTACGTTCGTGGAAGGTGATGATCAGCGGGTCATGGCTTTCTTGCAGCATCCGCAACGTGCTGGCGATTTCCAGAGGCGTGGTGAGCACCTTGGGTGGCTGCGGTGCATCTTCCGCATTAAGGGCGTTGAACACGGTTCTTCCATCTCCAGGCAAAATACGACTACACGCAAGAACCGGCATTTTGCCAGTATGTAGCGCGCCTTGGATAGGTCGCGCTGTAAACCGGCGTCAGGCTTGGCTGCGGGTGCTTGGTTTGATCAGGCGTGAGGTGGAGCCTTGGGCGTTATACAGGGCCGGAGGCTCTCCGCCGTGCAGTATGCGCAACTGATTGGCGGTGGTGGCTTGCTGAAGCTGGATCGACTGGCCGTTGAGCAGGTTGGCTTCCTGGCACTGGGCGAGCAAATGATTGAGTTCTTTGCTTTGTGCCAGCAGTTGATCGCCGACTGAGGAGTGGCTGGCCAGTTGTGCCAGGCCATCATGATCTGCGGGCAGGCCCAGGCTGATCAGAATCTCGCTGCGTTTTTTGCCGTGCTGTTCGAGCAAGACAATCAGGGACTGTTTGCGCGCCAGGATTTCTTCCAGCAAGGGCATATCCCGGCCGTACAAGGCCAGTGATTCTTCCTTGAGCAGCTCGAGCAATTGTTGCGTCGGCGCCAGATCATCAATGATCAGTTGGAGCAAATGTTCGTCGTGGTGCATGGCTGGCCTTGGGTTTTAAGCGTCCAAAAGCCCAGCGCAGGCGTTTGCCTAGCGCTCGGCTTCGAAGTTGAGCAGCTTGCTGGCTACACGGTTGCTGTCGACTTTATAGCTGCCATCGGCGATAGCCTGTTTCAACTCGGCCACGCGGGCTTTATTGACGACGGGTTGATCGCGCAGCGAGTCAGTGACCTTCTGCAACTGTTGAGCCTCATTGCTCAGGTGTACCGATTCCCCACTCTGGCTGGCGGCGGCCTGTTCTGCTTTGGCAGGCAAGGGCTGCGGCTTGGCCTCTACGCTGTCCTTGGCACCGGCGGTGCGCGTATTGCCGGGCAAGGCCGGGGTGTTATTCAAACGACTGAAATCAATGACCATGTTGAAAAACCTCTGGGTATTTGGACGCTTGCCATGTTTTCGGCCATACCCGGGCAAACTTTAGGCTCGATTGACAATAAACCTGTACGGCTCAATATCCAGCACACAGTGTAGGAAAAGCTGGCATTTGATTCCAGTCATCTATAGCGCCACCTCGACCTGGCCTGGTGCCGTGACCCGCGCCTTGATCACGCGATTGGAGTTGAGGTTCTTGACGCGGATCTGTTCGCTCATGCCGCCATTTGACAGCGCCTCGCCCGGCATCCTGACGTTCAGGCCGCCGCTGCTGGCGGAAATTACCACCTGGTCACCCTTGCGAATCACCTCGGCCTGTTCCAGATGAACCAGCGTGAGGACTTGGTCGGTGACCACTGGCCGCGTGAGTTTCTGCCCGACGGCCTGTTCCAGCGACGTCAGGTAGCCCTGGTTGATCAAGCTGATATCCCGCTCGCGCAACGCCACGTCGTCGTAGCCGATGATGCCCGTGCGCTTCAACGGTCGCGCCACTACCACCACATCGCGATACAGCTTGACCTGAGCTGGTACGAAAACCGTCCAGGGCGAGGCGCCCTCACAGCGTACCTTTACGGTCACACGACCGATGGGCTGGGCGGGGCTTTCCAGAGTGGCTGTCAATTCCTTGTCGCACATTGGCATGCGCAATCGAGGGTCCAACTGGTTGACCTGAATTTCATAACGCCCCGGCGTCTGGGTAGTCGCCAGATAATCTTCTACAGTGAACTCAAGAAAGCCTTGGGTGACGCCGATAAGTAGATCAGGCAGGGTGACGTTGTCGGCACGGGCCGTGGCGCCCAGGCTCGAGACAAGCAGTGCCATCGCGGCGCAGAGCAGTCTACGGTAGCGTGAGCGGCCAGGGTGTCGGGAAACTGTCGTTTTAATATCCATACTCAGTAAATAGCAAAGCTCGTGCCGTTTAGTGTTGGGTACGCGTCGTACCCCTAGGATTTAGGAGTCTGGGCATGGCAGGTGTAATGGATTCAGTAAACCAGCGCACACAGCTGGTAGGGCAGAATCGCCTGGAGTTGTTGCTTTTCCGCCTGGATGGCAAACAGTTGTATGGCATCAACGTGTTTAAAGTGCGTGAAGTGCTGCAATGTCCCAAGTTGACGATCATGCCCAAGTCCAGTCCGGTGGTGTGCGGCGTGGCCAACATCCGTGGCGCGACCATTCCGATTCTTGACCTGGCCATGGCCACGGGGGCCGCGGGTTTGCAAGACCGCCAGAACCCCTTCGTGATCATCACCGAATACAACACCAAGACCCAGGGTTTCCTGGTGCGCTCGGTGGAGCGCATCGTCAATATGAACTGGGAAGAGATCCATCCGCCGCCCAAGGGCACGGGGCGCGATCACTACCTGACGGCCGTGACGCGGGTCGATAACCAGTTGGTGGAAATCATCGACGTGGAGAAGATCCTCGCCGAAGTGGCCCCCACCTCGGAAACCATCTCCGTCGGGGTGGTGGATGCCGAAACGGCACACAAGGCGGTTTCGCTGCGTGTGTTGACCGTGGACGACTCTTCTGTGGCGCGCAAGCAGGTCACGCGTTGCCTGCAAACGGTCGGGGTTGAGGTGGTAGCGCTCAATGATGGCCGCCAGGCCTTGGATTACCTGCGCAAGCTGGCAGACGAAGGCAAGAGGCCTGAAGAAGAATTCTTGATGATGATCTCTGACATCGAGATGCCGGAAATGGATGGCTACACGCTCACGGCCGAAATACGTAACGATCCACGCATGCAAAAGTTGCATATCATCCTGCATACTTCGTTGTCGGGGGTATTCAATCAGGCAATGGTCAAGAAGGTCGGTGCGGATGACTTTCTGGCCAAGTTCCGTCCTGATGACCTCGCATCCCGGGTAGTCGACCGGATCAAGGCAGCAGATCACGGCTAGGGGATTTCCCCTGGCGGTCACACGATTTAAGAGGCGGCATCATTGTCTACGGGTAATTTGGATTTCGAACAGTTCCGGGTCTTCCTGGAAAAAGCCTGTGGCATATTGCTCGGTGAAAACAAGCAGTACCTGGTATCCAGCCGTCTCAACAAGCTGATGGAACAGCAGGGCATCAAGTCCTTGGGTGAGTTGGTCCAGCGGATCCAGGGGCAGCCGCGCAGTGGGCTCAAGGAAATGGTGGTCGATGCCATGACTACCAACGAAACCTTGTGGTTTCGCGATACCTATCCCTTTGAAGTGCTCAAGAACAAAGTCTTGCCGGAAGCCATCAAGGCCAGCCCGGGCCAGCGCCTGCGTATCTGGTCGGCGGCCTGTTCCTCGGGGCAGGAGCCGTACTCGATCTCGATGTCCATCGACGAGTTCGAGCGGACCAACATGGGCCAGTTGAAAGCCGGCGCGCAAATTGTGGCCACGGACTTGTCCGGCACTATGCTCACCAACTGCAAGACCGGTGAGTACGACAGCCTGGCGTTGGGCCGAGGCTTGTCCCAGGAGCGCCTTCAACGTTACTTCGATCCCAAAGGGGCGGGGCGTTGGGCGATCAAGGCGCCGATCAAGAATCGCGTCGAATTCCGCTCGTTCAATCTGCTCGACAGCTACGCCAGCCTGGGCAAGTTCGACATGGTGTTCTGCCGCAATGTGCTGATCTATTTCTCCGCTGAAGTGAAGAAAGACATCCTGCTGCGTATCCATGGCACGCTCAAGCGCGGAGGTTATCTGTTCCTCGGTGCTTCCGAGGCGCTCAATGGGCTGCCGGATCACTTCCAAATGGTGCAATGCAGCCCGGGGATCATCTACCAGGCCAAGTAGCCTGGGTGTATGCAATAAAACTGTGGGAGCCGGGCTTGCCCGCGATAGCGTTTTGTCAGTCGACGAATAGGTCGGCAGGCACTCCGCCATCGCAGGCAAGCCAGCTCCCACATTTGTTTTCTCGGCAAGCTGGCGTAAAGCGGCAACTGCCCATTGCCGCTTTACTGGCACTACGCGGAAATCGCTTGCCGCTTTTCTGGCATAGTCGCCGGCAACTCCCTTCGAAACCCTTGATATACGGGGCTCTCGCAAGTTTGGCATACACCTTGCTATAACCCTGCTAACGAACAGCAGGTCAGCCTAAAGGTTTCCGCCATGAGCATCAGCTTCGATAAAGCGCTCGGTATCCACGAACAAGCCCTGGGCTTCCGCGCCCAGCGTGCCGAAGTCCTGGCCAACAACATCGCCAACGCCGACACCCCGAACTACAAAGCTCGGGACTTGGACTTCTCCGCCGTGCTCGCCGCACAACAGGACAAGACCAAGAACGGCACCTTCGCCTTGAACATGACCAATAGCCGTCATATCGAAGCGCAAGGCCTGGGCAATGGTGACGAGTCGCTGCTGTATCGCACGCCGATGCAGCCGTCGATCGACCAGAACACCGTTGACGCCCAGCTGGAGCAATCGAACTACGCCGAAAACTCGGTGAACTTCCAAGCCAGCTTCACCCTGCTCAACAGCAAATTCAAAGGGCTGATGTCAGCCCTGCGCGGAGAGTAAGCCATGTCCCTGTCCAGTGTTTTCAATATTGCCGGCAGTGGCATGAGCGCGCAGACCACGCGTTTGAACACCGTCGCCAGTAACATCGCCAACGCCGAGACCGTCTCCTCGAGCATTGACCAGACCTATCGCGCCCGCCATCCGGTATTCGCCACCATGTTCCAGGGTGGCCAGGCAGGCGGCAGCGAGTCGCTGTTCCAGAATCAGGACGCAGCTGGCTCCGGCGTGCAGGTGTTGGGCGTCGTCGAAGACCAGAGCAACCTGGAGGCCCGTTACGAGCCCAACCATCCTGCCGCGAACGAAAAGGGTTACGTCTACTACCCCAACGTCAACGTGGTCGAGGAAATGGCTGACATGATTTCCGCCAGCCGTTCGTTCCAGACCAACGCGGAAATGATGAACACCGCCAAAACCATGATGCAGAAGGTCCTGACCCTGGGTCAGTGATAAGGGGCGCCAAATAATGGCCATCGTTGATACGTCAAACAACACGGCTGTCCAGGACCTGTTCAACTCCAAGGTCAAGGACGCGTCGAACAATGTCTCGAATGTTTCCAAAGCGGCCACGGGTAACCAGGCGCTGGGCAAGGACGCATTCCTGCAGTTGCTGGTGACCCAGCTGAAAAACCAGAACCCGCTGTCGCCCCAGGACAACGGCGCGTTCGTGGCCCAGCTTGCCCAGTTCAGCAGCCTGGAAGGCATCAACACCCTGAACGACTCGGTGAACAACATCTCCAGCAACTTCAGCTCTTCTCAAGCGCTGCAGGCTTCGTCGCTGGTGGGGCGGTCGATCATTATCCAGACCGACAAAGCCATGGTGGATACCAGCAAGAGCATGAACGGTTCAGTGGCGGTGCCATCGGCGGTGGGCAACGTGTCCGTCAAGATCACCGACAAGGACGGCAACGTCGTACGCACCGTGGATATGGGCGCGCAGAGTGCCGGCAGCCAGAGCTTTATCTGGGACGGCAAGAACGACAAGGGTGAGGTCGCCCCAGCCGGCACCTACACCTTCAATGCCTCCACCAAGAACGACAAAGGTGACGCGGTGGCCCTGACCACCTCGCTACCAGCCACGGTCACCAGCGTGACCCTGAGCAAGACCGGCGGCGAAATGCTGCTCAACCTTGCAGGCGGCATGGGCAGCGTCAAGCTGTCGCAAATTCAGACTATCGGTACATAGAGCCGGCTAAATACGGCAGAGGAGAGAAACATGTCTTTTAACATCGGCCTTAGCGGCCTCTATGCGGCCAACAAACAACTGGACGTGACCGGCAACAACATCGCCAACGTCGCGACCACTGGCTTCAAGTCATCCCGTGCGGAATTCGCGGATATCTACGCGGCCTCCAAGCTGGGCACTGGCCAGAACAGCATCGGCAACGGTGTGAACCTGGCGGCGGTGTCCCAGCAGTTCACCCAGGGCGACGTCAACGGGAGTGGCGGCATCCTCGACATGGCGATCCAGGGTGGTGGCTTCTTCGTGCAGAAGGGCAGCGACGGTTCGCTGGAATACACCCGTAGCGGTGCTTTCCGTGCGGACAAAGACGGCTATATCACCAACAATACCGGCACCTCGCGCCTGCAAGGCTATGCCGCGGACGAGAATGGCAAAATCACCAAAGGCGGCCTGGTTGACCTGCAGCTGAACCTGGCGAACCTGCCGCCGAAGGCGTCTACCAAGGTGGACTCTTCCAGCAACCTGAACTCCTCGTCGCCGGTGATCGATCAGTCCAAGAACCCGTTTGATCCAACCAAGTCCGAAAGCTTCACCACGCAATACAGCACCACCTTGTACGACTCCCAGGGCAATGCGCACCCGATGGTGCAGTACTTGGTCAAAACCGATGCCAACCAGTGGCAGGCCTACACCTTGATCGATGGCCGCAATCCTGATGGTTCGGCTCCTACCGGTACCGGTGCTGACGTGAAGGCGCCTGTGCCGTCGACGTTGAGCTTCGATGGTGCTGGTAACCTCAAGAGCATCGTGACCGGCGGTGTTGCCGGTAACACCTTGACCATCAAGGATTGGGTACCTGGCACGGTGACCGATGGAGTATGGAAAGCTAACGATGCGACGGCTAACAAGGATGGCATCGCCATCAACATGGGCACCGTCACCCAGTACAACTCGGCCAGCTACCGTAACCCGCCGGTCACAGATGGTTACGCCACCGGCCAGATCACCGGCCTGAAGATCGATGGCAGCGGCGTGCTCTTCGCCACCTTCAGTAACCAGCAGAGCAAGGCCATCGGCCAGATTTCCCTGGCCAGCTTCAACAACGAGCAGGGCCTGCAGCCCGCCGGCGGTACGACCTGGAAAGAGACCTTCGCGTCGGGCCAGCCGGGCTACGACGCACCGGAATCTGGCACTCTGGGGTCGATCAAGGCCAGTTCCCTGGAGAACTCCAACGTCAACTTGACCAACGAGCTGGTGGACCTGATCAAGGCCCAGAGCAACTACCAGGCGAACGCCAAGACCATCTCCACCCAAAGCACCATCATGCAGACCATCATTCAGATGACCTGATAGGTTAGCGCTTTAAAATGTGGGAGGGGGCTTGCCCCCGATAGCGGTGAATCAGCCAAGTATCCATTGACTGACACCCTATCGGGAGCAAGCCCCCTCCCACATTTGCATCTGCTTCACGCTGTCCATCCAGGTATTGACCGAACAGCAATACCGCAACAAGGGCTTTATGCCCGCCCAAGAAAAAGCCCCCGATACACCCTAGGTGTATCGGGGGCTTTTCTGCCTCGGGTGGTTAAACCCAGGGCAGGTTCAGCTTATTGGCAAGCTTCGCAATCCGGCTCGTCAATGGCGCAGGCCTTTGGCACCGGCGCCGGGCCGGCTGGCGCTGCGAGTACCGAGTCATCACCGTGGTTGCCGCTGGACACTGCGTTCAGCTTGCCGGTGTTGATGGTCGACTTCTCGGTGCTGGTGGCGGCCAGGGCACGGAGGTAGTAAGTGGTTTTCAGGCCACGGTACCACGCCATGCGGTAGGTCACGTCCAGCTTCTTGCCCGAAGCGCCGGCGATGTACAGGTTCAGGGACTGGGCCTGGTCGATCCACTTCTGACGACGGCTGGCGGCGTCAACGATCCACTTGGTGTCCACTTCGAAGGCGGTCGCGTAGAGCTCTTTGAGTTCTTGCGGGATGCGCTCGATCTGCTGCACGGAACCGTCGTAGTACTTCAGGTCGTTGATCATGACCGAGTCCCACAGGCCACGGGCCTTCAGATCGCGAACCAGGTACGGGTTGATCACGGTGAATTCGCCCGACAGGTTCGATTTCACATACAGGTTCTGGTAGGTCGGTTCGATCGACTGCGACACGCCAGTGATGTTGGCGATGGTGGCGGTCGGTGCGATGGCCATGATGTTGGAGTTACGAATACCCTTCTGCACACGGGCACGTACTGGTGCCCAGTCCAGGGTTTCGTTCAGGTCGACGTCGATGTACTTCTGGCCACGGGCTTCGATCAGGATCTGTTGCGAATCCAGCGGCAGGATGCCCTTGGACCACAGCGAACCCTGGAACGTCTCGTAGGCGCCGCGCTCGTCGGCCAGGTCGCAGGAAGCCTGGATCGCGTAGTAGCTGACCGCTTCCATGGACTTGTCGGCGAACTCGACCGCTGCATCGGAACCGTAAGGGATGTGCTGCAGGTACAGCGCGTCCTGGAAGCCCATGATCCCCAGGCCAACCGGACGGTGCTTGAAGTTGGAGTTCTGCGCCTGTGGCACCGAGTAGTAGTTGATGTCGATGACGTTATCGAGCATGCGTACGGCGGTGTTGACGGTGCGCTCCAGCTTGGCGGTGTCCAGCTTGCCGTTGACGATGTGGTTCGGCAGGTTGATCGAGCCCAGGTTGCAAACGGCGATCTCGTCCTTGTTGGTGTTCAAGGTGATCTCGGTGCACAGGTTCGAGCTGTGGACCACGCCCACATGCTGCTGCGGGCTGCGCAGGTTGCATGGGTCCTTGAAGGTCAGCCATGGGTGGCCGGTTTCGAACAGCATGGACAGCATTTTGCGCCACAGGTCTTTGGCCTGGATGGTCTTGAACAGCTTGACCTTGCCTGGGTACTCGGTGAGAGCTTCGTAGTACTCGTAGCGCTCTTCGAAGGCCTTGCCGGTCAGGTCGTGCAGGTCCGGCACTTCGGATGGCGAGAACAGGGTCCACTTGCCGTCATCGAAGACGCGCTTCATGAACAGGTCAGGGATCCAGTTGGCGGTGTTCATGTCGTGGGTACGACGACGGTCATCACCGGTGTTCTTGCGCAGCTCGATGAACTCTTCAATGTCCATGTGCCAGGTTTCCAGGTAGGCACATACAGCGCCTTTGCGCTTGCCACCCTGGTTCACGGCAACGGCGGTGTCGTTTACCACTTTCAGGAACGGTACGACGCCCTGGGACTTTCCGTTGGTGCCCTTGATGTAAGAACCCAGTGCACGCACCGGTGTCCAGTCGTTGCCCAGGCCGCCGGCGAATTTGGACAGCATGGCGTTGTCGTGGATCGCGTGGTAGATGCCCGACAGGTCATCCGGCACGGTGGTCAGGTAGCAGCTCGACAGCTGTGGACGCAGGGTGCCGGCGTTGAACAGGGTCGGGGTCGACGACATGTAGTCGAAGGACGACAGCAGGTTGTAGAACTCGATCGCACGGTCTTCTTTGTTCTTCTCTTCGATCGCCAGGCCCATGGCCACGCGCATGAAGAACACTTGCGGCAGTTCGAAGCGGATGCCGTCCTTGTGGATGAAGTAACGGTCGTACAGGGTTTGCAGGCCCAGGTAGGTGAACTGCTGGTCACGCTCGTGGTTGATCGCCTTGCCGAGTTTTTCCAGGTCGAAAGTGGCCAGGACCGGGTTCAGCAATTCGAATTCGATACCTTTGGCGATGTAGGCCGGCAGGGCCTTGGCGTACAGGTCGGCCATCTCGTGGTGAGTGGCGCTGTCGGCGACTTTCAGGAAGCCCAGGCCTTCGGCGCGCAGGGTGTCCATCAGCAGGCGGGCGGTCACGAACGAGTAGTTCGGCTCACGCTCGACCAGGGTACGGGCGGTCATCACCAGCGCGGTGTTGACGTCGGTCAGGGCCACGCCGTCGTACAGGTTCTTCAGGGTTTCGCGCTGGATCAGGTCACCGTCGACTTCTTCCAGGCCTTCGCAGGCCTCGGTGATGATGGTGTTCAGGCGGCCCAGGTCCAGCGGTGCGAAGCTGCCGTCGGCCAGGGTGATGCGGATCGACGGGTGCGCTTGTACGGCGGCTTCTTCGGCCGGAGAACGTACTGCACGCTCCTTGGCGCGCGAGTCACGGTAGATCACGTAGTCGCGGGCCACTTTTTGCTCGCCGGCACGCATCAGGGCCAGTTCTACCTGGTCCTGGATTTCTTCGATATGGATAGTGCCGCCCGATGGCATGCGACGCTTGAAGGTCGCGGTGACCTGTTCGGTCAGGCGTGCAACGGTGTCGTGGATGCGCGACGAAGCGGCAGCGGTGCCGCCTTCAACTGCAAGAAACGCTTTGGTGATGGCGACGGTGATTTTGTCATCGGTATAAGGAACGACAGTGCCGTTACGCTTGATCACGCGCAGTTGGCCAGGTGCAGTGGCGGACAGATCCAGGTTCGAATCAGCGGCCTGCGGCACGGAGCCCTGCGGGTTCTCGCGAGTTGTGTCGGTTTGCATGAGGGGGTGTCTCCACATTCTATATTTATTTGGGCACCATCACGGTGCCCACCGTTCCGTCCTGAAGCACTTACAGCAGGCCTGGGCCTGGCATAACAACTTCGGGACAGGAGGAAGGGAGCTCATCGCGCCGCTTCCATGCCGAAGTCTTTGGTTCGGGGCCGGGGAGCCCTTCGCCGTATTCCTGGTGGGTGACAGTGGCCCCATTCAAGCCCTGCAACACCCGTACCGTTTTCTGCCAATCGGGTTGGAAAACGGCCGCCATCCGCGTGCGCGGTTTGGGCTTTCAAAAAATGCTTTGGTTCAACCAAACGCGAGCAAGAAAGCGCTTGAGTTTCTTGTCTGATCTGTGTTTGGTCTTTTCGCTGAAAACCCTACATGTAGGGTTTTTTTAGCGCCGAGGTACAAGATAATGCGTTTTTGGGGGCTTAGCAACGCACTACCTGTGGATAACGCTGTGGGTAAAATGTGTATGAATCATGGAACACCCGTGTAGGCCGCATTACTACTGGATTACACCGTTTGTCACCGAATATTCCCGGGTAGAAACTGCCGGCGGGAATTTTGAGGGCGCGAACCCTACCACAAAAAATCGCCATGACCGAATGGATTTCCCGGCTTGTGTTCAAGGGCCGGTGCATGGCTACAATCGGCCTTGATCTGGGCGATAGCGTGCTTGCTCCATATGACAACTGTAGGAGCGAGCTCGCTCGCGAAAATCGTCAACGATAATGCGGTAAACCCGGATAACCGCGGTGCCCTTGCGTTCTTCGCGAGCAAGCTCGCTCCTACAATAGAGAACCGAGGTAGCGCATGGAGCAAGAAGCCTGGCAGATACTGATCGTCGAGGACGACGAGCGACTCGCCGAGTTGACCCGTGAGTACCTGGAAAGCAACGGCCTGCGTGTGTCGGTGGAAGGCGATGGTGCCAAGGCCGCGGCGCGCATCATCGCCGAGCAGCCGGACCTGGTGATCCTCGACCTGATGCTGCCCGGCGAAGACGGCCTGAGCATCTGCCGTAAAGTGCGCGAGCGCTATGACGGCGTGATCCTGATGCTTACCGCGCGCACCGACGACATGGACCAGGTGCTGGGCCTCGACATGGGCGCCGACGACTACGTGTGCAAACCCGTGCGCCCGCGGTTGTTGCTGGCGCGTATCCAGGCGCTGCTACGCCGCAGCGAGCCGGTGTTGCCGCCCGCAATGGAACATCAACGCCGCCTGCAGTTTGGCCCACTGGTGGTGGACAATGCCTTGCGCGAAGCCTGGTTGCATGAGAGCAGCATCGAACTGACCAGCGCTGAATTCGACTTGCTGTGGCTGCTGGTTGCGAACGCCGGGCGCATCCTGTCCCGCGAAGAAATCTTCATAGCGCTGCGTGGTATCGGCTATGACGGCCAGGATCGCTCCATTGACGTGCGTATCTCGCGCATTCGGCCAAAGATCGGCGACGATCCGCTCCACCCACGCCTGATCAAGACCATCCGCAGCAAAGGCTACCTGTTCGTCCCCGAAGCCGCTGCCGATATGCCGCTGTGAACTCGATCTTCCTGCGCATCTACGGCGGCATGTGCGCGGCGCTGATCCTGGTGGCGTTGCTCGGCGCTCTGGCACTGCACCTGCTTAATGACGTGCGCAGCGGCCAGTACCGTGAGCGCCTGGCCCACGGCACCTTTGCGTTGATGGGCGATAACCTGCAACCCATGAGCACCATTGAACGGCAGCGCGCCTTGGCGGTGTGGGAGCGCTTGCTGGGCATCCCGCTAGAGCTGCGCACGTTCACCGATGCGCAATTGGACCTGGGCCAGCGCAACCGCCTGCAACGCGGCCAGGTCCTGGTTGAGCAGACCGGGCCTCATGCGGCGCGAGTGCTGCGGTTAGTCAGCGAGCAAGAGCAATTGGTGCTCACGGGCGAAGTGCAGCAGATCAGCGAGCAATTGGCCCGTGCGACTATTTACCTGCTGGCCGACGAACTGGTGCGTTTCCCGGTGGCCGAACAGCCCCAGCGCCTGGCCGACATCAAACACGCCAAGGGTTTTGGTTTTGAAATGCACCTGATGGCCCTTGACCAGGCCGACATGGACGACGACCAGCGTCGTCGCGTGGCGGAGGGCGATACGGTGATGGCGCTGGGCAAGGGCGGCGATTCGATTCGCGTGTTTGCCGGCATGGTCGGCACCCCGTGGGTACTGGAGATCGGCCCGCTGTACCAGATGAACCCGTACCCGGCGCAATGGCTGATCCTGATCACCTTGATCGGCCTGACTCTGATCGGCTTGATCGTCTATCTGCTGGTGCGTCAGCTTGAGCGTCGGCTCAAAGGCCTTGAAGCGGCGGCTACGCGTATCGCCAAGGGCAACCTGGAAGTGCGCGTACCCGCTCGCGGTGCAGACTCGGTCGGGCGGCTGGCGGCCGCTTTCAATGGCATGGCCGAGCACCTGCAGCAATTGCTGGCGATTCAGCGCGAGCTGGTGCGCGCGGTCTCCCACGAGTTGCGCACACCGGTCGCGCGCCTGCGTTTTGGCCTGGAGATGATCGGTGACGCCGCCACGCCCGAGGCGCGGCGCAAATACCTGGAAGGCATGGATGGCGATATCCAGGACCTCGATGGCCTGGTGGACGAGATGCTCACTTATGCGCGCTTGGAACAGGGTGCGCCGGAGCTGAATTTCCAGCGCGTAGACCTTGATGCATTGCTCGATCAGGTGATTGGCGAATTATCGCCATTGCGCCCGCAGGTCACCGTCACTCGGGGTATTTGCCTGTCTTCGGCACATTGGGATGACGCCTGGGTCGACGCTGAACCGCGCTACTTGCACCGTGCCCTGCAAAATCTGGTGAGTAACGCCATGCGCCACGCCAGAGGCCAGGTGTTGATCAGTTATCAGGTGGGGCAGGTGCGCTGTCGCATCGATGTGGAAGACGACGGCCCTGGTGTGCCGGAAAGCGCCTGGGAGCGGATCTTCACGCCGTTCCTGCGCTTGGATGACAGCCGTACCCGCGCTTCTGGCGGGCATGGCCTGGGCTTGTCGATCGTGCGGCGGATTATCTATTGGCACGGCGGGCGGGCGCTGATCAGCAAGAGCAATAACCTGGGCGGGGCATGCTTCAGCCTGAGCTGGCCCAGGGATCAGCATAAACCCTGAAACCGCTATCGCAGGCAAGCCAGCTCCCACAGGTGAATGCGTTCCCAATGTGGGAGCCGGGCTTGCCCGCGATGGCGGTCTACCAGGCGCTGATAGCCACCAGGCTCAACAACTGCTCCCCTTGCACCACAAACTGCCCTTCCAGCTCTTTGCCATGCTTCCATTCTTGCGAAAGATCGGTCAGCAACCGCAGGCGCACCTTCCCAGCCGCTGACCACTCCAACACCTCGGCATGCTCGAAATAAAAGCGCTTGTGCACGATCGGATAGAGCGCCTTGAACAAGCTTTCCTTCACCGAAAACGTCAGCGTCACCAGCAAGGCGTGTTGCTCACGGGGCAGGGCGGCCATGCGCTGGAGCTCATCGGCCGTCAGAATTTCCCCGGCCAGGCGTTCGGCCCGTTCCACCGTCAGCAGATGCTCCAGGTCCATGCCCAGCCCGCGCCATTGCGCCTTGTGCCCGACAATCGCCGCAGCGTGCCCGGTGCTGTGGGTGATGGAACCACTGATATGCCCTGGCCAGACCGGGGCACGGTCTTCGCCGATGGCCGGGATGCAGTGCAGATGATCGAGTCGTTGCAGCGCTTCGCGCGCGCACAGGCGGCCGGCGAGAAATTCCGCCTGGCGCTTGGCGACCGAGCGTTGGATGCTCGCGGGCGGCGGCACATCGCAGCGCTGAAAATCGCCGTGGCTCAATAAAGCCGGGTCGAATCGCGTGCTCAAAAACACCGTGCCCGGCAAAGAAACCGGCAACGGCCAATGATCATCGAGTGGGGTGCAGCAAGCGGGTAGGGGCGTCATGCGCGGTATTTTGCCGAGTTGGTGCGCCAGTGGATAGCCCGATGCGGTTCAGCTGCGGTTCAGAGCCTGTTCAGGGGGAGTTCAGGGGCGCCTGCGTAGTCTGGGCCCCACAGCTTAAATGCGTATGAGGTAACCACCATGACTGCGATCAAAAAGCTGATGTTGGCCTTGACCATGCTCGGCGCCACTGCCGGCGTGCAGGCGTCCGATGGCGCCTTTGCGGCCTTTGGCAGCGAGAAAACCAAGAAATCCAGCAACCTGATCCATCGTGTCAGCTTCGAAGACGCCGGCACCCAGGCCGCGCCGTGGGGCCAGGCCCTGGGCGCTACCCCTGCGCAACCCGACTATCGCAGCGGCTACGCGCACCTGACTGGCCACTACAATGGCATAAAACTGCGCCCCCAAGAGCTGCAGGGCCGCTATGATATCCCCCTGTCGGCTAGTTGAATTGC
The DNA here is from genome assembly GCF_009827115.1 of Pseudomonas sp. J380. Taxonomy (NCBI): domain Bacteria; kingdom Pseudomonadati; phylum Pseudomonadota; class Gammaproteobacteria; order Pseudomonadales; family Pseudomonadaceae; genus Pseudomonas; species Pseudomonas sp. J380. Next base: position 5,712,297 of record NZ_CP043060.1, read on the forward strand.
AGTGGAGAACCTTATGAAATTGCTGGTGGTGGAAGATGAGGCGCTGCTGCGTCATCACCTGTTTACCCGCCTGACCGACAGCGGGCATGTGGTCGAAGCCGTGGCCAATGCCGAAGAAGCCCTGTACCAGACCGGCCAATTCAACCATGACCTGGCGATCATCGACCTTGGCCTGCCCGGCATGGGCGGCCTGGACCTGATTCGCCAGTTGCGCACCCAGACCAAGACCTTCCCGATCCTGATCCTCACCGCCCGCGGCAACTGGCAGGACAAGGTTGAAGGCTTGGCGGCCGGGGCCGACGACTACGTGGTCAAGCCGTTCCAGTTCGAAGAGCTGGAGGCACGCATGAACGCCTTGCTGCGCCGCTCCAGCGGTTTTACCCAGTCGACTATCGTTGCCGGGCCGCTGCTGCTGGACCTCAACCGCAAGCAAGCCTCCCTGGACGAGCAACCCTTGGCGCTGACCGCCTACGAGTATCGGATCCTCGAATACTTGATGCGTCATCATCAACAAGTGGTCGCCAAAGACCGTTTGATGGAGCAACTGTACCCGGATGACGACGAGCGCGATCCAAACGTGATCGAAGTGCTGGTCGGCCGCCTGCGCCGCAAGCTGGAAGGCCCGGCCGGGTTCAAGCCGATCGACACCGTGCGTGGCCTGGGCTACCTGTTCAATGAGCGCTGCCGTTGATTCGTTCGCTACGTGTGCGCCTGATGCTGGCGGCCGCCACCCTGGCCGTGCTGTTTATGCTCGGCCTGTTGCCGGCCATGCAAGGCGCGTTCAGCCTGGCGTTGCAGGATTCCATCGAACAGCGCCTGGCGTCGGATGTGACCACCCTGATATCTGCGGCGCGGGTCGACAATAACCGCCTGCTGATGCCGGCGCAGCTGCCCGATGAGCGTTTCAACCTCACCGACAGTCGGCTGCTGGGTTATATCTACGACCGTGAAGGCCATCTGGTATGGCGCTCGCGGGCGACCCAGGAAGAAAACATCAACTACAAACCGCGCTATGACGGGCGCGGCAACGAATTTGCGCGGATTCGCGAGGCCAATGGCCAGGAATTCTTCGTGTATGACGTCGAGGTGCGCCTACTGGGAGGCAAGAGCGCGGCGTTCAGCATTGTCGCCTTGCAGCCGGTGCGCGAATACCAACTGACCCTCGAAGGCCTGCGTGAGAACCTCTACCTCGGGTTCGGCGCGGCGTTGCTGGTGCTGTTGACGCTGTTGTGGCTGGGCCTGACCTGGGGCCTGCAAGCCCTGCGGCGCCTGAGCCATGAGCTCGACCAGATCGAAGGCGGCACCCGCGAAAGCCTCAGCGAAGAACACCCCCGTGAGCTGCTGCGCCTGACTGGCTCCCTGAACCGCTTGCTGCACAGCGAGCGCGAACAGCGTGCGCGCTACCGCGATTCTCTTGATGACTTGGCTCACAGCCTGAAAACGCCACTGGCGGTGTTGCAGGGCGTGAGCGAAGACATGGCCCAGCGGCCTGAAGAACGTAGCCAGGCGTGGGTGCTGCAATCGCAAATCGAACGCATGAGCCAGCAGATCGGTTACCAACTGCAGCGTGCCAGCCTGCGTAAAAGTGGCCTGGTGCGCCACCAGGTCCGCCTGGAACCGGTGGTGCAAAGCCTGTGCGATACATTGGAAAAAGTTTACCGCGACAAGCGGGTCACCGTGACCTTCGATTTACCGCAGGCCTGCGAAGTGCCCATCGAGAAGGGCGCGTTGCTCGAAATGCTCGGCAACCTGCTGGAAAACGCCTACCGCCTGTGCCTCAAGCAAGTGCGTATCAGCCTGGTGGAAAACCTCGATGGCATTGAGCTGTGTATCGAAGACGACGGCCCCGGCGTACCACCGGACCAGCGTGCACGGATCCTGCAGCGCGGCGAACGGCTAGATCGCCAGCACCCGGGGCAGGGGATCGGGCTGGCGGTGGTCAAGGACATCATCGAAAGCTATCACGCGCGGTTGACGTTGGGGGATTCAGCGTTGGGTGGGGCGGCGTTCAGGATTCACTTTCCTGCCTTGTGATCTGCACTGGCCTCATCGCAGGCAAGCCAGCTCCCAAATGTTGATGTGTGAATACATTCAACTGTGGGAGCTGGCTTGCCTGCGATGAGGCCCTCCCAGCCAATACACCGCTAACTCTCCTGCGCTCTGTAGGCCCCCGGCGTCAGTCCTGTCCACTTCTTGAACGCCCGATGAAACGCCGACGGTTCGGAAAACCCCAACTGCTCGGCGATCTCCTGCAAAGACAAATCCGCCCGCCCCAGGTGGTAAATGGCGATATCCCGGCGTAACTCATCTTTCAATGCCTGAAAGCTCGTGCCTTCTTCGCGCAGGTGCCGACGCAGGGTCTGTGGGCTGATGTGCAAGTGCTGGGCGACGGCTTCCAGGTCTGGCCAGGGCGTGCGGTCGCGGCTCAGCAGGCGGCGCAACTGGCTGCTCAGGCTGTCACCTTCATCCGGCCGGGACAACAAGTCGGCAGGGGAGCGCTGCAAGAAGTGCTTGAGGGTGCGTTCATCCTGCAACAGCGGCAGGCTCAGGTAGCGGCTGGGAAACACCAGGCTGCTGGTCGGCGCGCCGAACACCTGGGGGCAGGGGAACAGCAGGTCATATTCACCGGCATGGGCCGGCATCGGGTAACTGAAGGTGGCCTGCTGCAGCCGGATACGCTGGCCGATCAACCAACTGCCCAGGCGATGCCAGATCACCAGCAGGCATTCACTGAGGAAGTGGTCCGGGTCCCATAGCTGTGAGTCGTCCAGGCTCAGGCGCGCCATGTCGCCTTCTTTGGTCAGTTGCCAGCGTGGGCCTTGGGGGAACAGGCTATAAAACAATAAGCCGCGCTCCAGCGCCTTCTCCAGCGTGCGGCAATGGATCAGCGCGTGGCACATCATGGCGAAAGTGCCGCGTTTGCTCGGCGCTTCGGCAAACCCCAGGTATTCGTCATCCAACCCCAGCCAGAGCATTTGCAGCAAGCGGGTATATTGCCCTGGAGCGATGCGGGCGCGGGGTTCGGTCAGTAGTTCCGGGGTGATGCCCACCTGCTGCAACACCCCCGAGTAGTCGAAACCGGCCCGGCGCGCACCACCGAGGGCCGCTCGGGCGTAATGGCTGGCGATGGTACGTTCACGCATGCAAGGGCCTCATCCATGGAGTGGCGGATGGTAGCCATCACCCAGTGGGGCGACAAGGCGGATATCCGCCAAATTGTAGGACGAGACAGGATGAGTGGGCGGAAATCCGCCACTGTGTTGCACTCTCCGGAGTCGCCCGTGAACCCCAAGCCCTGATGTCTAAAGGCCTTCAGCGCGTTTAAGCAAAGTGGCACGCTGTTTGCGATAAGGATTACAGCGCAGGCTTGCTCCTACAGGCTTCGCAAACAACAAATCCCTCCAGTGCAGGAGGGTTCGCAATTCAAGTGCCGTGGGCAATGGCGGATATTTGCCACACGGGACGATTGAGGAACTTTGCAATGACGACTCGTCAGCCAATCTACAAATCCCTGTATTTCCAGGTGATCGTTGCAATCGTTATCGGTATCTTGCTCGGCCACTTCTACCCGCAGACCGGCGTGGCCCTCAAGCCACTGGGTGACGGCTTTATCAAGCTGATCAAAATGGTCATCGCCCCGATCATCTTCTGTACCGTGGTCAGCGGCATCGCTGGCATGCAAAGCATGAAGTCGGTGGGCAAGACCGGCGGCTACGCGCTGCTGTACTTCGAAATCGTTTCCACCATCGCCCTGCTGATTGGCCTGGTCGTGGTCAACGTGGTGCAGCCGGGCGCCGGCATGCACATCGACGTCGCGACCCTGGATGCTTCCAAAGTGGCGGCCTACGTCACCGCCGGTAAAGACCAGAGCATCGTCGGCTTTATCCTCAACGTCATCCCGAACACCATCGTCGGCGCCTTCGCCAACGGCGACATCCTGCAAGTGCTGATGTTCTCGGTGATCTTCGGTTTCGCCCTGCACCGCCTGGGTGCCTACGGCAAGCCGGTGCTGGACTTCATCGATCGCTTCGCCCATGTGATGTTCAACATCATCAACATGATCATGAAGCTCGCGCCAATCGGTGCCCTGGGTGCCATGGCGTTCACCATCGGCGCCTACGGTGTCGGTTCCCTGGTGCAGTTGGGCCAGTTGATGATCTGCTTCTACATCACCTGCATTCTGTTCGTGGTGCTGGTGCTGGGCGCTATCTGCCGCGCTCACGGTTTCAGCGTGTTGAAGCTGATCCGCTACATCCGTGAAGAACTGCTGATCGTACTGGGCACCTCGTCGTCGGAATCCGCACTGCCGCGTATGCTGATCAAGATGGAACGCCTGGGCGCGAAGAAGTCCGTGGTCGGCCTGGTGATTCCAACCGGTTACTCCTTCAACCTCGACGGTACGTCGATCTACCTGACCATGGCGGCCGTGTTCATCGCCCAGGCGACCGACACCCACATGGACATCACTCACCAGATCACCCTGCTGCTGGTGCTGCTGCTGTCGTCCAAAGGCGCTGCTGGCGTGACCGGTTCGGGCTTCATCGTACTGGCCGCCACCCTGTCGGCCGTTGGCCACCTGCCGGTTGCCGGCCTGGCGCTGATCCTGGGTATCGACCGTTTCATGTCCGAAGCCCGTGCACTGACCAACCTGGTGGGTAACGCAGTTGCCACCATCGTTGTGGCCAAGTGGGTCAAGGAACTGGACACCGACAAGCTGCAAAGCGAGCTGGCGTCTGGCGGTACCGGTATCTCCGAAACCCGCGAGCTCGATGACCTGGGCGTGGCTGAAGGCCCGGCGCCTGTCGTCAAGTAAGTGGCTGCTGGCGTGAACTGACGCCAACGCTATCCGTAAACGCCCCGACTGGTTCGGGGCGTTTGCGTTTCTGGCGGGATACAACCGATATTTTTGGTTTACAGTGAGCGCGACAGTACTTACCGGAGGCCTGATGGACAGTGTGGATCTGAACGTCCTGCGCAGCGTGCTGCAATGGCGCCGCGCCGGGCAGCGCGTGATGTTGTACAGCGTGGTGCAAACCTGGGGCAGCGCGCCGCGCCCGCCGGGAGCGATGCTGGCCCTGCGCGGTGATGGTGTGGTGATTGGTTCGGTGTCGGGCGGTTGCATCGAGGATGACTTGATCGCGCGCCTGCAGGACGGCCGCTTACCCGCTGACGGCCCGCCCGTGCAGTTGGTGACCTACGGCGTCACTCGCGACGAGGCGGCGCGTTTTGGCCTGCCCTGCGGCGGCACCCTGCGGCTCACCGAGGAGCGGGTGGAAGAGTGGGGTTGGGTCGAAACGCTGCTGGCGCGTTGTGAAGATCATCAGATTGTCGCTCGCGAGCTGAACCTGGCCACCGGCGAAGTGACCTTGAGCGCCGCCAGCAAGACCGACGTGGTGAGCTTCGACGGCGAACGCTTGCGCGCCATCTATGGCCCGCGCTGGCGCCTGCTGTTGATCGGCGCCGGGCAGCTGTCGCGCTACGTAGCGGAAATGGCACGCCTGCTGGATTTCGAAGTGCTGATCTGCGACCCCCGCGAAGAGTTCGTCTACGGCTGGGAAGACCAGCATGGCCGCTTTGTGCCGGGCATGCCCGACGAAGCGGTGTTGAATATTCATACCGATGAACGCACGGCTATTGTCTGCCTGACCCACGATCCACGTCTGGATGACATGGCGTTGCTGACGGCGCTGAACTCTACGGCCTTCTATATCGGCGCCCTGGGTTCGCGGGTCAATACCCAAAAGCGTCGGGAGAACCTGGCCGCGCTGGGCCTGTCGGCGGAGGCCATTGCGCGTTTGCACGGGCCGATCGGCCTGCACATCGGCAGCCATACGCCGGCGGAAATTGCGCTGTCGCTGATGGCGGAAATTGTTGCGATCAAAAACGGGGTGGCACCGATGCAGAAAAAACCGATGGCAGTGGTGGCCGAGTGACGGTGACGGCGATTGTGCTGGCGGCGGGGCAGGGCAGTCGTTTTCGTGCCGAAGCTGGAGCTGATCAAGACAAATTGCTCGCCGCGTGTGTGGGGCTGGATGGCGTTAGCCGGCCGGTCATCGAGCAGGTGCTGCGCAACTTGCCTGAGCGTGTGGTAACGCGCTGGCTGGTGACGTCGCCGGAGCGCGGGGAGGTTATCCGCCTGGCAGAGGCTTATGGCTGTCAGGTTGTACTGCTGGATTCGAGCGGTATGGGCGACAGTATTGCGGCAGCGGTCAAGGCCAGCGGTGCAGCGGATGGATGGCTGGTAGTGTTGGGGGATATGCCGTTTATTCAGTCATCGAGTATCGAACGGGTGATCGCCAGCGTGGAGGGCGTCACTGTGCCGGTATCTGCCGGGCAGTACGGGCACCCGGTGGCTTTCCATCACAGATTTGGGCCGGCGCTGATGGCGCTGAGTGGGGATCGTGGAGCCAGGCCGTTGTTTGCACAAACTCAGGTGCGAGAGGTGCAGGTAGATGATCCTGGTGTGCTTTGGGATGTGGATGTGCCGCAACGGTTGAGTTTTACTGCAGGTTAAGTGTGGCAGCTGGCTTGCCTGCGATAGCGGCCTGACAGTCAACACAGTTGGATTGTGTACATATCCATTCCTGCGGTAACGACCACTTAAGGTTCCGCCCTGACGGAGGCTAAACCGGCATCCCTGCCGGTTTACCCCCCAAATCCCTGTCGAATTCCGGCCAGCGTGGTTTGACGGGGCGCCTAAGATCAAAAGCAGATCAAGAGCGACTCGCTTCGCATCGTGGTTACCGTCTGCCGTTACACCCCACAAAGTTGTGTAGATACCTCTGCTGCGATAGCGGTGTGTCAGTCACCGCCACGCTGGCTGAATCGACGCTATCGCAGGCAAGCCAGCTCCCACAGTGATCGCATTCCAGGTCGAGATAATCAGCCATAAAAAAGCCCCGCCTGATCACTCAGGCGGGGCTTTTTAGTGGCTTATGGAATCAGACGAGGGGTTTAGGCTCGTGCTCTGCTTCCTGGGCGTCGTGCTCTACCGCCTTGGCTGCGGCTGCAGCAGCTTCGGCTTCCTTGCGGCGACGACGCACTTCACGCGGGTCGTTCGGCGCACGGCCGTTTTCGGTGAGGGCGCTTGCAGGTGCAGCTTCAACCACAGGGGCGGCCACTTCGGCAACCACTGGGGCTTCAACTTCAGCCACGGGCGCAGGCTCAGCAACCGGCGTCGGCTCAACTACTTGGGCTGGCTCGGCGACGACTTCAGCAACCGGTGCCGGTGCTTCTTCTACCACTGGGGCAGGCGCTGGCGCTTCAACCGGTGCAGCCGGTTCGGCGGTCCACTGGAAGGCGGTCTGTTCTTCGCGAACTTCACGCACAGCCGGGGCAGCTTCTTCGACCACCGGAGCTTCTACAGCCGCTTCGACTACTGGCTGAGGCTCAACCGGTGGAGCTGGCTCAACGGCAACCACGTCGGTTTCTGGCAGTGCATCGCGAACCGGGGCAACTTCCACTTCCGGAACCACTGGGGCTTCGACAGGGGTCGTGGCTTCAACGACTGGCGCTTCAACAACCGGCACTTCAACCGCTTGGGTTTCGGCGGCTGGCGCTTCTACGGCAACAGTGTCTTCGACGGCAGCGGTAGCACGTTCGGCTTGCTCGTGAGCCTGGGCTTCAGCAGGTGCGCTGATGACCGAGCTGGCAACGGCAGCGGTAACGGCCAAGCCGGCAGCCAGTTCGGCGCCTGTTGGCTCGTTGTTGGCAGCTTCTGCGTTCTCGCCGGTTTCTTCCGAACCTTCGATTACGTTGCCGTTTGCATCACGCTGACGCTCACGACGGTTGCTGCGACGACGCTGGCCACGGGAGCGGCGGCGTGGACGATCGCCTTCGGCGTTGTCCTGGCCGTCTTCCTGCAACTGCTCTTCGCCGGTCAGTACTTCTTCTTCTTCGGTGACAGCAGCGGCTTGCTCGGCGCGTGGTTGACGCTCTTCACGTGGCGGGCGCGGTTGGCGCTCTTCGCGAGGTGCGCGTTCTTCACGCGGCTGGCGGGCCGGGCGTTCTTCAGTGCTAACGGCTGCGGCAGCGGCAACGGCAGGTGCCGCGTCCAGAGGCTCACGCAGTTCACGCACGCGTTCTTCACGCTCGCCACGCGGCTTGCGATCTTCACGTGGAGCGCGTGGGGTACGTGGGGCGCGCTCTTCACGCGGTGCACGTTCTTCACGGGCTACGGTCGGGGTGTCTTCACGGGCTTCGCGAGGCGCACGTTCTTCACGTGGTGCGCGTTCTTCACGCGGGGCACGTTCTTCGCGAGGCTTGCGCTCTTCGTCACGGCGGCCATTGCGGTTACGGCTCTGCTGGCGACCGTTGCGACGCTCTTCATTGCGTGCTGGGCGCTCGGAGGCAGGCTTTTCAACCACAACCGGGGCAGCAGGCTCTTCCTTGGTGGCGAACAGGCTGACCAGCGACTTCACCAGGCCCTTGAACAGGCTCGGCTCAGGCAGGGCGGCCGGCGCTGCAACCGGGGCGGCAGCTTCGGTCGGTACCGGTGCGTTGGCACGGGCCGGTGCAGTCTTCACCGCGGCTTCCTGGCGAACCAGGGTGCGGGTCGCAGCGGCTGGCTGGACTTCTTCGACTTCGGCGGCAGCCGCGGCGATTTCATAGCTGGACTGCCCGCTATGGGCTTCCGGGCTGTCGTCACGCAGGCGCTGTACTTCGAAGTGCGGCGTCTCGAGGTGATCGTTCGGCAGGATGACGATACGGGCACGGGTGCGCAGTTCGATCTTGGTGATCGAGTTGCGTTTTTCATTGAGCAGGAAGGCGGCAACCGGAATCGGCACTTGTGCGCGAACTTCGGCGGTGCGGTCTTTCAGGGCTTCTTCTTCGATCAGGCGCAGGATCGCCAGGGACAGCGATTCAACGTCACGGATGATGCCGGTGCCGTTGCAACGCGGGCAGACGATGCCGCTGCTCTCGCCCAGGGAGGGGCGCAGGCGCTGACGGGACATTTCCAGCAGGCCGAAGCGCGAGATGCGGCCGACTTGCACGCGAGCGCGGTCAGCTTCCAGGCATTCGCGGACTTTCTCTTCCACGGCGCGCTGGTTCTTGGCAGGGGTCATGTCGATGAAGTCGATCACGATCAGGCCGCCGATGTCACGCAGACGCAGTTGGCGGGCGATTTCTTCAGCCGCTTCCAGGTTGGTCTGCAGGGCGGTTTCTTCGATGTCGCTGCCTTTGGTCGCACGTGCCGAGTTGATGTCGATGGACACCAGGGCTTCGGTCGGGTCGATCACGATGGAGCCGCCGGAAGGCAGTTCGACCACGCGCTGGAAGGCGGTCTCGATCTGGCTTTCGATCTGGAAACGGTTGAACAGCGGAACGCTGTCTTCGTACAGCTTGATCTTGCTGGCGTACTGCGGCATTACCTGGCGGATGAAGGTCAGGGCTTCGTCCTGGGCTTCAACGCTGTCGATCAGCACTTCGCCGATATCCTGGCGCAGGTAATCGCGGATGGCGCGGATGATTACGTTGCTTTCCTGGTAGATCAGGAACGGCGCGGAACGATCCAGGGACGCTTCTTTGATAGCGGTCCACAGTTGGAGCAGGTAGTCGAGGTCCCACTGCATTTCTTCGCTGCTGCGGCCAAGGCCTGCAGTGCGAACGATCAGGCCCATGTCGGCCGGTGCGATCAGGCCGTTCAGCGCTTCACGCAGTTCGTTGCGCTCTTCGCCTTCGATGCGACGGGAAATACCGCCTGCACGTGGGTTGTTCGGCATCAGCACCAGGTAACGACCGGCGAGGCTGATGAAGGTGGTCAGGGCTGCGCCCTTGTTGCCACGTTCTTCTTTTTCGACCTGGACGATGACTTCCTGGCCTTCGCTCAGGACGTCCTTGATGTTCACGCGGCCTTCAGGGGCTTTCTTGAAGTATTCGCGGGAGATTTCTTTGAGGGGCAGGAAGCCGTGGCGCTCGGAGCCGAAATCGACAAAGGCAGCCTCAAGGCTTGGTTCGATGCGAGTGATACGGCCTTTATAGATGTTGGCCTTTTTCTGCTCGCGTGCACCGGATTCGATGTCCAGGTCGTAGAGGCGCTGGCCATCTACCAGTGCAACACGCAACTCTTCGGGTTGAGTTGCGTTAATCAGCATTCTTTTCATGTTGTACCGTCGGTTTCCGGGCTGCCGGAAACGGCGTTCGGCACACACGACTTCTCACGGTCGGTGTCAGGTGCGTCAAGAGTGGTTGGCCACTCCAGTGTCCAGCAAAATCGGCCAATTGGGCCGGTATCGCGACGGACGCGTCCTGCTCGTTAGCGGTGGTGACAAAGGCACCACTTCAACAAAAGCTAAGGTCAGGAGGAGGAATCAACCGGCGACTGTGGACGAGATGAAGCGTCTAAAACAAGCCTAGTGCTACACAGTCCGACGGTTGTGCATCTCCACCCTACACGTATCCCTGATAATTCGGGTGCTGCCGCGCGCAGAATCCGCAGCGGGTTGGCATTTACCGTGTTCTCCAATGGGGAGTCCACGCTCATGGCTAAACAAGACTAGGTGTGGGCGGTTGCGCTCTCACTCAGCTCTTAACAGGCGTTGTTTCCGAAGCATTCGCCATGGTCTGGCTCAAAACTGACTGCACTTTGTGAACTGGCCGTAAATATCGGCGCAAAAGGCGAGTATTCACTCTGCTTTCTGCACTCGCTTCAGGCCTCATGTCACCTGCGCTTGTTACAATCTTGAGCCTTCCTGGGTGGCGAAAGCCCCGTAGGACGGCCTCGCGTCCTGATGAATTGCGATGGTCAGGGCCGGCAGTTTGCCGCATGTCCTCTGTCCAGGCCGCTTTTGGCGGCGTTCGCGACTATAGCAGTAATGATTAAGTGCTTCAATTCCATAAAAAATTGTTATCATCGCCGCCATGACGACTACCACCCCCCCGACCCCCAGCGTCCAGCTGCTTGAGGTCTCGCCGGAATATGCCGGCCAACGCATCGACAACTTTCTTTTGGCCAGGCTCAAAGGCGTGCCCAAGACCTTGATATATCGCATTTTGCGTAAAGGCGAAGTGCGCGTGAACAAGGGGCGCATCAAGCCTGAGTACAAGCTGCAGGCGGGCGATATCGTCCGTGTGCCGCCAGTGCGCGTGCCTGAACGCGACGAACCGGTACCGCTGGCCCAGGGGTTGTTGCAGCGCCTGGAAGCGTCGATCGTGTTCGAAGACAACAAGCTGATCGTGATCAACAAGCCCTGTGGCATTGCGGTTCATGGTGGTAGTGGCTTGAACTTCGGCGTGATCGAAGCCTTTCGTCAGTTGCGCCCGGATGCCAAGGAACTGGAACTGGTGCATCGCCTGGACCGTGACACCTCGGGCCTGTTGATGATCGCCAAGAAGCGCAGCATGTTGCGCCACTTGCACACCGCCTTGCGTGGTGATGGTGTGGACAAACGCTATATGGCGCTGGTGCGCGGTAACTGGGCCAGCTCGATCAAGAGCGTGCGTGCGCCGCTGCAGAAGAGCAATCTGCGCTCCGGCGAGCGCATGGTCGAAGTGGACGAGGAGGGCAAAGAGGCCCTGACCCTGTTCAAGGTGCTGCGTCGCTTCGGTGACTTCGCCACGATGGTCGAGGCCAAGCCGGTCACTGGCCGCACTCACCAGATTCGTGTGCACACCCTGCATGCGGGCCACTGCATTGCGGGCGACACCAAGTACGGCGACGAAGATTTCTCCAAGGAAATTCGCGACCTGGGCGGCAAGCGCCTGTTCCTGCACGCCTACATGCTCACCGTGCCGCTACCCGATGGCGGCGAGCTGAAATTGCAGGCGCCGGTCGATGAAATGTGGGCCAAGACCGTGGAGCGTTTGAGTGCCGCACCTTGACTACAAGCTGCTGATCTTCGATTGGGACGGGACGCTGGCCAATTCCATTGGCCGCATCGTCGAGTCCATGCACATGGCGTCGACCCGCTCGGGCTTTGAGTTGTGCACGGACCTGGCGGTGAAGGGCATTATCGGCCTGGGTTTGCCTGAAGCCATTCGCACCCTGTACCCCGACATCAGCGACGCCGAGTTGGTAGCGTTTCGCGAGCACTACGCCGACCACTACATTGCGCTGGAAGCTACGCCTTCGCCGCTGTTTGAAGGTGTGGTGCAATCGCTGCAAGCGTTTCGTGCCGAGGGCTATCACCTGGCGGTCGCCACCGGCAAGGCTCGTCGCGGCCTGGACCGTGTGCTCAAGGCTCACGGCTGGGAAGATTACTTTGATATCACCCGCGCTGCGGATGAAACCGCCAGCAAGCCTCATCCCTTGATGCTGGAGCAGATCCTTGCGCACTGTGGCGTTACGCCACGCGAGGCATTGATGGTGGGTGATGCGTCTTTCGACCTGATGATGGCGCGCAATGCAGGCATGGATAGTGTCGCCGTCAGCTACGGCGCCCAGTCTGCCGAGGCGTTGCAGCAGTACGAGCCGAGGCTGACGATTGATCATTTTTCCGAACTGCAGGTCTGGCTCAGCCGGGCCCGATAAGTCTTTGCTGGGGTTGATGGCATGAGTGACGAGTGGAAGGCGCCTGAAAAGGCACAGAGCAGTGATGATAAAAGCTGGAAGCTTTTGGAGAAGACCCTCCTGGCCAGCGTCCAGGAACAGCGGCGTTCGCGGCGCTGGGGGATTTTTTTCAAGCTGCTGACCTTTGTGTACCTGCTTGGGATGCTGGCGCTGTTCAGTCCGCTGATGGACATGGAAAAGAGCGCCACCCGTGGCAGTCATTACACCGCCTTGATTGAAGTGCGCGGCGTGATTGCCGACAAGGAGCCCGCCAGTGCCGACAATATTGTCACCAGCCTGCGCGCGGCTTTTGAGGATGCCAAGGTCAAGGGCGTTATCCTGCGCATCAACAGTCCAGGTGGCAGCCCAGTGCAGTCGGGTTATGTGTATGACGAGATTCGTCGTCTGCGCGCCTTGCATCCGGATACCAAGCTCTATGCCGTAATCTCCGACTTGGGTGCCTCGGGTGCCTATTACATTGCCAGTGCTGCAGACCAGATCTATGCCGACAAGGCCAGCCTGGTGGGTTCTATCGGTGTGACGGCGGCCGGTTACGGTTTTGTCGGTGCCATGGAGAAGCTGGGGGTCGAGCGTCGCACCTATACCTCGGGTGAGCACAAGTCGTTCCTCGATCCTTTCCAGCCGCAGAAGGCGGATGAAACCGCGTTCTGGCAGGGCGTGCTCGACACTACCCATCGTCAGTTCATCGCCAGCGTCAAGCAGGGGCGTGGGGATCGCTTGAAAGATAAAGAGCATCCGGAGCTGTTCTCCGGCCTGGTATGGTCGGGCGAGCAGGCATTGCCGCTGGGCTTGATTGACGGCTTGGGCAGCGCCAGCTCGGTGGCGCGGGATATAGTGGGTGAGAAGGAGTTGGTGGATTTTACGGTCGAGGAATCGCCGTTTGATCGCTTCTCCAAGAAACTCGGTGCCAGTGTGGCGGAGAAGTTGGCGCTGTACATGGGCTTCCAGGGGCCGTCCCTGCGCTGAAATTCCAAGCTAGGTGTAGATCAACTGTGGGAGCGGGCTTGCCCGCGATAGCGATGGATCAGTCGATATAAGTGTCGCCTGGTACATCGCTATCGCAGGCAAGCCAGCTCCCACATTGCTTTACGAAGGTTTCAAGGGATCTGTACGCTTTCGGTCAGCAGCATGTCCACCAGTCGAATCAGTGGCAGCCCAACCAGGCTGGTCGCATCCGGTCCCTCGGTGCTCCGGAACAAGCTCACACCGAGCCCTTCTGCTTTGAAGCTGCCCGCACAGTCATAAGGCTGCTCGATCCGCAGATAGCGCTCAATACGCTCTGCATCCAGTTCGCGCATGTGTACGGTAAACGGCACGCAGTCCACCTGGCAGCGCCCGGTCTCGCTGTTGAGCAGTGCCAGGCCCGTGAGGAAGCTCACACGCTTGCCGCTGGCAGCAAGCAGTTGCTCGCGAGCATTTTCGAAGGTGTGCGGCTTGCCGATGATCCGGCCTTCCAGTGCGGCGACCTGATCCGAGCCAATGATTAAATGGCCAGGATGGCTGGTGGCGAGGGCGCGGGCCTTTTGTTCGGCCAGGCGCTTGACCAGTTCGATGGCGGATTCATCCGGGCGGTGGCTTTCGTCGATATCCGGCGAGCTGCAGGTGAACGGCAGGTGCAGGCGACTCAGTAATTCCCGGCGATAAACCGAGCTGGACGCGAGTAATAAAGGCAGCATATACGTCTCCTCAAGGCAGTCGCCGATTCTATCGACGTGACCGGCTGACGCACAGGGCTGAATTTCCTTTGACATGGCCGGGTGCATCCCTATAATGCTGCGCCTATGTTGAATGACCCGATTCCACCTCACGTTGACCCGCGCAAATTGGCTGATCGTGGCACCACCCTTCAAGGTGAAGTGCTGCTGGCCGATTTGGAGAGACTCTGCGACCCGCTTTCCGACACTGTCGGTACGGTGCAGGCGAAATTCGTTTTTGAACGAGATGAACGTAAATCTGTGGTAATCCACAGCGTTATCGACACCGAAGTCAAAATGGTTTGCCAGCGTTGTCTTGAGCTGGTCACCCTGCCGATCCACAGCGAATGCAGTTATGCTGTGGTGAAAGAGGGTGCGAATACCCAGTCGTTGCCGAAAGGTTATGACGTGCTGGAACTGGGCGAAGATCCATTGGATCTGCATGCACTGATCGAGGAGGAGCTTTTGCTCGCCTTGCCCATTGTGCCTGCTCATCATCCGGAAGAATGCCAGCAGCCGGAGGGTCTCGATGACGAGGCCGAGCCGAGCGAGGACGAGGTAACGCGGTCCAACCCGTTCAGTGTATTGGCGCAGTTAAAGCGTGACCCAAACGTTTAGGAGTTAATCAATTATGGCTGTTCAGCAGAACAAAAAATCCCGCTCCGCCCGTGACATGCGCCGTTCGCACGACGCTCTCGAGGCTAGCACCCTGTCCGTGGAAAAGACCACTGGTGAAGTTCACCTGCGTCACCACGTATCGCCAGAAGGCGTATACCGTGGCCGTAAAGTGATCGACAAGGGCGCTGACGAGTAATCACTTGTCTGCTCAAGTCATCGCGATTGACGCAATGGGCGGGGACTTCGGTCCCCGCAGCATTGTTCAGGCCTGCATTGCCAGCCTGTCTGCCACGCCCTCGCTGCACCTGACCCTCGTCGGTCAACCCTCCCTAATTGAAGAACTGATTGCCAGCCATCCGGCGGTGGATCGCGCGCGCCTGACGATTACGCCAGCCAGCGAAACCATCAGCATGGATGAAAAGCCGGCGGTTGCCCTGCGTGGCAAGCCCGATTCTTCAATGCGGGTGGCCCTTGAGCTATTGCGTGATGGCAAGGTGCAAGCCTGTGTCAGTGCCGGTAATACTGGCGCGTTGATGGCCTTGTCGCGGCATGTGCTCAAAACATTGCCAGGTATTGATCGGCCGGCGATGGTGGCGGCGATCCCGACGCAGAAAGGCTATTGCCAGCTGCTGGACCTGGGCGCCAATGTTGATTGCAGCGCCGAGCACCTGCTGCAGTTCGCCGTAATGGGCTCGGTGGCCGCCGAAGCGCTGGGCGTAGCCCGACCCAGGGTTGCCCTGCTGAATATCGGTACCGAGGACATCAAGGGCAACCAGCAAGTCAAGCTTGCCGCCACCTTGCTACAAAGCGCGCGGGGCTTGAACTACATCGGCTTTGTTGAGGGTGATGGTTTGTACCGTGGTGAAGCTGATGTGGTGGTGTGCGACGGCTTTGTCGGTAATATCCTGCTCAAGTCCAGCGAAGGCCTGGCAACCATGATTGCCACGCGTATTGAAGCTTTGTTCAAGCGCAACCTGGGGTCACGTATGGTGGGTGCCTTGGCGTTGCCCCTGATGCGACGCTTGCAGGCTGACCTGGCGCCAGCACGGCACAACGGTGCAAGCTTTCTTGGCTTGCAGGGCATTGTGGTAAAAAGCCATGGCTCGGCCGGTGTGCTGGGCTTTCAAAGTGCAATTGCGCGGGCCTTGATCGAGATTCAGGAGAACCTGCCGCAACGCTTGCACGGCCGTCTCGAGGATCTGTTGCCTTAGGCGAATTGGCCCGGGAGTGCTTAAATGTGACCGGCCAGTTCAATTGACCATCCAATCAGTCAGTTTCGTTCGCGCCCACCGTAGGCGCGAGCATTTTTGACGACCAGATCATTAGGGGCTTGTTACATGTCTACATCCCTCGCATTCGTCTTTCCAGGGCAGGGTTCGCAGTCCCTCGGCATGTTGGCCGAGCTGGGCGCGCAATACCCGCTGATCCTGGACACCTTCAAGGAAGCTTCCGACGCCCTGGGTTATGACCTGTGGGCACTGACTCAGCAAGGGCCGGAAGCATTGCTCAACCAAACCGATAGAACCCAGCCGGCCATCCTGACCGCTTCGATCGCCCTGTGGCGCTTGTGGCTGGCTGAAGGCGGCGCACGCCCTGCCTTCGTCGCGGGTCACAGCCTGGGCGAATACAGCGCCCTGGTGGCCGCGGGCAGCCTGACCTTGGCTGAAGCGGTCAAGCTGGTCGAGCGTCGTGGTCAACTGATGCAAGAAGCCGTTCCGGCCGGGCAGGGCGGCATGGCCGCTATCCTGGGCCTGGACGACGCGGTTGTGATCGAGGCCTGCGCCGAAGCGGCGCAAGGCGAAGTGGTCAGCGCGGTGAACTTCAACTCCCCAGGCCAGGTGGTGATCGCCGGTGCCAAGGCGGCCGTCGAGCGTGCCATCGAGGGTTGCAAGGCCCGTGGCGCCAAGCGAGCGCTGCCATTGCCGGTGAGCGTACCGTCCCACTGCGAACTGATGCGCCCGGCGGCAGAGCGCTTTGCCGAGTCTATCGCTGCCATCAACTGGCAGGCGCCGCAGATCCCGCTGGTGCAGAACGTCAGCGCGGCCGTGGCCGCCGACCTCGACACCCTCAAGCGCGACCTGCTGGAGCAACTGTACAAGCCAGTTCGCTGGGTTGAATCGGTCCAGACCCTGGCCGCCAACGGTGCCGCCGAACTGGTCGAGTGCGGCCCGGGCAAAGTCCTGGCCGGCTTGAACAAGCGCTGCGCCGACGGTGTGTCGACCGCCAACCTCAATACCCCAGAAGCCTTCGCTGCCGCTCGCGCGGCACTGGCCTGAATCCCGTACTTAGGAGAAGCCTGCATGAGTCTGCAAGGTAAAGTTGCACTGGTTACCGGCGCAAGCCGTGGCATTGGCCAGGCGATCGCCCTGGAGCTGGGCCGTCAGGGCGCCGTTGTGATCGGCACCGCCACCTCCGCCTCGGGCGCCGAGCGTATCGCCGCGACCCTGAAGGAAAACGGCGTGCAAGGTACCGGTCTTGAACTGAATGTGACCAGCGATGAGTCCGTGGCTGCCGTACTGGCCCAGATCACTGCTCAGTTCGGTGCACCGGCTATCCTGGTGAACAACGCCGGGATCACCCGTGACAACCTGATGATGCGCATGAAAGACGACGAGTGGTACGACGTGGTCGATACCAACCTGAACAGTCTGTTTCGCCTGTCCAAGGGCGTTTTGCGCGGCATGACCAAGGCGCGTTGGGGCCGAATTATCAATATTGGCTCCGTAGTGGGTGCCATGGGCAACGCAGGCCAAGTAAACTACGCCTCTGCCAAGGCCGGCCTGGAAGGTTTCAGCCGCGCACTGGCGCGTGAAGTCGGCTCGCGGTCGATTACGGTCAACTCGGTGGCCCCTGGGTTCATCGACACCGATATGACCCGCGAACTGCCGGAAGCACAGCGCGAAGCCTTGCTGACGCAGATTCCGCTGGGCCGTCTGGGCCAGGCCCAAGAGATCGCGAATGTGGTCACTTTCCTGGCATCTGACGGTGCGGCATACGTGACTGGGGCTACAATCCCGGTTAACGGCGGGATGTACATGAGTTAAATTGTGACGGATCGCTTCAAAAAAATGTCATACGAGCTGTCTAAAATCCGTTATAAAGCTGCAACTTAATTTATAGGCAGGTGGCCGACCGGGTACAGGGTGAAGCTTTCAGTTGAAAAGCTGAAATGGCTTTCTATACACTTACCCACTGGCCAGCTGCCTGAATTTGTCCATTAGGAGTTAAACAAGGTATGAGCACCATCGAAGAGCGCGTCAAGAAAATCGTCGCCGAGCAACTGGGCGTTAAGGAAGAAGAAGTGGTCAACACTGCTTCCTTCGTAGAAGACCTGGGTGCCGATTCCCTTGACACCGTTGAGCTGGTGATGGCTCTGGAAGAGGAATTCGAGACCGAAATCCCGGACGAAGAAGCTGAAAAAATCACTACTGTTCAAGCTGCCATCGACTACGTTACTAGCCACCAGGCGTAATAGTTTGTAGTCGTCGCTTGCTGTCAGGGAAAAACCGCACTGCTGTAAAGGCGTGCGGTTTTTTCTTTAGCGGCGATGAAAAGTGTCGTCATTAGAAAAAGGAGAGTGCTGTGTCGCGTAGACGCGTCGTAGTCACCGGTATGGGTATGTTGTCGCCACTGGGTACGGATGTGCCGAGCAGTTGGCAGGGCATTCTGGCTGGCCGCAGTGGTATTGGTCTGATCGAACACACGGACCTTTCTGCCTATTCCACCCGTTTTGGCGGCTCGGTAAAGGGCTTCAATGTCGAGGAATATCTCTCGATCAAAGAATCCCGCAAGCTCGACCTGTTCATTCAGTACGGCCTGGCTGCCGGGTTTCAGGCTGTGCGTAACGCCGGCCTGGAAGTCACCGACGCCAACCGTGACCGCATCGGCGTGGCCATGGGTTCAGGTATTGGCGGTCTGACCAATATCGAAGAAACCAGCCGCACCTTGCATGAGACTGGCCCACGTCGAATTTCACCGTTCTTCGTACCGGGCTCGATCATCAATATGATTTCCGGCTTCCTGTCCATTCATCTGGGTGCACAGGGACCGAACTACGCAATCGCCACGGCGTGTACCACAGGTACCCACTGCATTGGCATGGCTGCACGCAACATTGCCTACGACGAAGCCGACGTGATGATCGCCGGCGGCGCCGAAATGGCCGCGTGCGGCCTGGGCATGGGCGGCTTCGGCGCGTCTCGTGCGCTGTCGACCCGCAACGACGAGCCGACCCGTGCCAGCCGTCCGTGGGACAAGGGCCGTGACGGCTTTGTGCTCTCCGACGGTGCCGGTGCGCTGGTGCTCGAAGAGTTGGAGCACGCCAAGGCGCGTGGTGCCACTATCTACGCCGAATTGATCGGGTTTGGCATGAGCGGCGATGCTTACCACATGACCTCGCCGCCGTCCGATGGTGCGGGTGCTGCGCGTTGCATCACCAATGCCCTGCGCGATGCGAAGGTCAACCCCAACCAGGTGCAGTACATCAACGCCCATGGCACTTCGACCCCGACCGGCGACCTGGCGGAAGCAGAGGCCATCAAGTCGGTGTTCGGCGAGCACGCCTATAAGCTGGCGGTCAGCTCCACCAAGTCCATGACCGGCCACCTGTTGGGTGCGGCGGGCGCGGTCGAGGCGATCTTCAGTGTGATGGCAATCAGGGATCAGGTCGCTCCGCCGACTATCAACCTTGATGAGCCGGACGAAGGCTGCGACCTGAACTTCGTGCCCCACGAAGCGCAGCCCATGCCGATCGACGTGGCGATTTCCAACTCGTTCGGTTTCGGTGGCACCAACGGTTCCCTGGTGTTCCGCCGGTTCGCCGAGTGATGCACAGCTGGGTCGACGGTCAGCCAGCGGACAGCGTGCCCCTGAAAGATCGCGGCCTGGCCTATGGCGATGGGGTGTTCGAGACCATCGCCGTCAAGGCCGGGCAGCCGTTGCTGCTCGACCGTCACCTGCAACGCCTGGAAGAGGGTTGCAGGCGTTTGGCATTGGTGGTGGATCACGGGTTGATTCGCCACGAAGTGCTGAGCTTCGCCGCCGCCCTTGGCGACGGTATTCTCAAATTGATCCTCACCCGTGGCGACAGCTTGCGCGGTTACGGCATCAACCCTGGCGCCCCGGTGCGCCGCATCTTGCAGGGCAGCGCGCCCGCTGTTTACCCGCCCATCCATGAAGTCGAAGGCGTGCGCCTGTTCGCGTGTGCCACGCGCTTGGCGCAGCAGCCGTTGCTGGCCGGTATCAAGCACCTCAATCGCCTGGAACAGGTGATCGCGCGTGCCGAATGGCAAGATACCGAACATGCCGAAGGTCTGATGCTGGATATGTCTGGCCGGGTGATCGAAGGCATATTCAGCAATCTTTTCCTGGTGAGCAACGGCTTGTTACTAACCGCTGATCTGAGCCGTTGTGGCGTTGCGGGCGTGATGCGCGCCGAAGTGCTGGCCCAGGCACAAGCGCTGGGCGTCCCGGTGGCCGTGGCCGACATCAGTTTGGAGCAGTTGCAACAGGCCGATGAAGTCTTCGTCTGCAACAGCGTTTATGGCATTTGGCCGGTGCGAGGCTGCGCTGCGATGAGCTGGCCGGTTGGGCCGCTCACCCGTAAACTGCAGGGCATTGTTCGCGCGCTATTGGATATTTGAGTTGATACGAAAACTGGTGTTACTGCTGCAGATCAGCCTGATCTCGGCGGCTTTGCTCGTGGGCTTTTCTGCCTGGAAACTCGACTCTGCCCTCAAGCAGCCCCTGAAGCTGCCTCAGGAGCAGTTGCTCGACGTACCCGCTGGCGCTACGCCGACGGGCACCTTCAATCGTCTGGAAGCCGACGGCGTGCTCGACGATGCATTCTGGTTGCGTCTGTACTGGCGCTTCAACCTCGAAGGCCAGCCACTGCACAGCGGCGAGTACCGCATGAGCCCGGGCCTTACCGCCGAGGGTTTGATCGGCCTGTGGCAGCGCGGCGAAGTGGTGCAGTACAGCCTGACCTTGGTGGAGGGCTGGAATTTCCGTCAGGTGCGCACCGCCCTGGCCAAGCATGAAAAGATCGTGCAGACCCTCGCGGGCCTGACTGACAGCGAAGTGATGGATAAGCTTGGCCACCCAGGTGTGTTTCCTGAAGGGCGGTTCTTCCCCGACACCTACCGTTTTGTCCGCGGCATGACTGATGTCGAGTTCCTGAAAAAAGCTTACAACCGCCTGGACGATGTACTCGCCCAGGAGTGGAGCAAGCGTGCCGCCGACGCGCCCTACACCGACCCTTACCAAGCACTGATAATGGCGTCGCTGGTAGAAAAGGAGACCGGTGTGCCTCAGGAGCGCGGGCAGATTGCCGGTGTGTTTGTGCGTCGCCTGAAGATCGGCATGCTGCTGCAGACCGACCCCACCGTGATCTACAGCTTGGGTGAGCGCTACAACGGTAAATTGACCCGCGCCCACCTCAAGGAAGCCAACCCCTACAACACCTACATGGTTGCTGGCCTGCCGCCCACGCCCATCGCGATGGTCGGTCGCGAGGCGATCCATGCAGCACTGAACCCGGTACCGGGCAGCAGCCTGTATTTCGTCGCCCGTGGCGATGGTAGCCATATATTCTCGGATAACCTGGATGCGCATAATGCCGCCGTGCGTGAGTTCCAACTCAAGCGCCGTGCCGATTACCGTTCCAGCCCGGCACCGGTGGTGAAACCGCCTGAAGATTCGGCACCTTCCAGTGATGCGCCTACCCCCGACGCTCCGATCGAGCCCGCGCCGGACACGACCGCGCCGCAAAGCCCGCAATGACTCTGACTAAGGACTGCCTGTGACTGGCTTGTTTATTACCCTGGAAGGCCCGGAAGGCGCCGGCAAAAGCACTAACCGTGACTACCTGGCCGAGCGCCTGCGTGCGCAGGGCATCGAGGTGGTGCTGACCCGTGAGCCGGGTGGTACGCCGTTGGCCGAGCGCATTCGCGACGTCCTGCTGACCCCGGGTGACGAGCCGATGAATCCGGACACCGAGTTGCTCCTGGTGTTTGCCGCCCGTGCCCAGCACCTGGCCGAAGTGATTCGCCCGGCCCTGGCGCGGGGTGCCGTGGTGATCTGCGACCGGTTTACCGATTCCACCTACGCCTACCAGGGTGGGGGCCGGGGGTTGTCCATGGAGCGCATCACCGCCCTGGAAACCTTCGTGCAAGGCGATCTGCGCCCCGACCTGACCCTGTTGTTCGACCTGCCGGTGGAAGTGGGCATGGCCCGCGCCAGTGCGCGAGGTCGTCTGGATCGTTTCGAGTTGGAAGGCCAAGCCTTCTTTGATGCAGTGCGCAGCGCTTTCCTGCAGCGCGCCAAGGCTGAGCCCGCACGTTATTACCTGTTGGACGCCGCCCAGCCGCTGAGCCGCGTGCAACAGGCTATCGACGCGCTGCTGCCCACTCTGTTGGAGCGTAGCCGTGGCTGAGTCCTACCCGTGGCAGGACGGCCTCTGGCAGCAACTGGCGGGGCGCGCCCAGCACGCCCACGCCTATCTGCTGCATGGGCCGGTGGGCATCGGTAAACGCCACCTCGCCGAACGCCTGATGGGCAGCCTGTTGTGCCAACGCCCGGTCAATCTGGAGGCATGTGGCGAGTGCAAGTCCTGCCTGTTGCTCAAGGCTGGCAGTCACCCGGACAACTATGTGCTGGAGCCCGAGGAAGCGGACAAGGCCATCAAGGTCGACCAAGTGCGCGACCTGGTGAGCTTCGTGGTGCAGACCGCGCAGATGGGCGGGCGCAAAGTGGTGCTGATTGAGCCGGTTGAGGCGATGAACATCAACGCGGCCAACGCCTTGCTCAAAAGCCTTGAAGAGCCGTCCGGCGATACCGTGCTGTTGCTGGTGAGCCACCAGTCCAGCCGCTTGTTGCCGACCATTCGCAGCCGTTGCGTGCAGCAGGCTTGCCCGTTGCCCAGCGAAGCCATGAGCCTGCAATGGCTGGCGCAGGCGTTGCCGGAATGCAGCGCAGAAGAACGAGGCGAGTTGCTGACCCTGGCGGCTGGCTCGCCTTTGGCGGCAGTGAAGCTGCAGGCTCAGGGCGTGCGCGAACAGCGTGCACTGGTCGTGGATGGCGTGAAGAAACTGCTCAAGCAGGAATTGTCCGCCACGCAACTGGCCGAAAGCGCCTGGAAGGATATTCCGCTGTTGCTGTTGTTCGACTGGTTCTGCGACTGGTCCAGCCTGATCCTGCGCTACCAGCTCACCCAGGATGAGAACGGCCTGGGCTTGGCGGATATGCGCAAGGTCGTGCAATACCTGGCGCAAAAAAGTGCCCAGGACAAAGTGCTGAACATCCAGGACTGGATCCTCGCCCAGCGCCAGAAAGTCCTCGGCAAGGCCAACCTCAACCGCGTGCTGTTGCTCGAGGCATTGCTGGTGCAGTGGGTCGGCCTGCTCGGGCGCCGTTAAATTCCGTGGCTGACGGGTGTATCGTTGGCCCTACCTCTTTTGTGACTTAAGCTCAGATTCCTATGCTCGTAGATTCCCATTGCCACCTTGATCGCCTCGACCTTGCCCAGCACGGCGGCTCCCTCGACGCCGCCCTTGAAGCTGCCCGCCAGCGTGGGGTAGGGCACTTCCTGTGCATTGGCGTCAGCGCCGACAACGCCGCCGATGTCAAAGCCCTGGCTGATCGCTACGCCGACGTCGATTGCTCGGTGGGCATTCACCCGCTGGACCTCAAGCCTGGCGAAGCGCCTGCTCTGGACTGGCTATTGGGCGAACTCAACCATCCGCGAGTGGTGGCCATTGGCGAAACCGGCCTGGACTATCACTACGAGCCTGAAGCTGCCGAGTTGCAACAGGCCTCGTTCCGCCTGCACCTGCAAGCCGCCCGGCAGACGGGCAAGCCGGTGATCGTCCACACCCGAGGCGCCCGTGCCGATACCCTGGCTTTGCTGCGTGAAGCCGCGTTGCCGCAGGCTGGCGTGTTGCATTGCTTTACCGAAGACTGGGACATGGCCAAGGCGGCCCTGGAACTGGGGTTCTATATTTCCCTGTCGGGCATCGTCACCTTCCGCAATGCCGACGCGCTGCGCGATGTGGCCCGCCAGGTGCCCGCCGACCGCCTGCTGGTGGAAACCGACTCGCCGTACCTGGCGCCCATCCCCCATCGCGGCAAACCGAACTTGCCCGAATATGTACGTGACGTGGCTGATTACCTGGCGATGCTGCGCGGCGAATCGTACGAACGCTTTGCCGAGCAGACTACCGAGAACTTCAAGCGCCTGTTCCCGCTGGCCCACGTAGCCGGTTAGGGCGGCCGAATTCCAGGCAAAAAAAACCCGGGTTCTGGGGGGTGAATCCGGGCTAAGACCATTAGGAGTAAAACAAGGGCACGCAGTCCGTCGGTACCCAGGTCGACGCGTCACTTGGGGGAGATGTCGCGCCGACAGTTGAAGTATTGACCACTATCCCATTCAGTCCAGTCGTGATTGATCGTTTTTTAAACAGATTTGGAATACGCGGCCTTCGCTTGAGTTCTCATTGCGCTGATGGGCAGGTTCAGGTGTTGCGTATTATTTCTGACTGATAACGGCGAAATCGTTGGTGCATTGAAAGTTATGTGCCTGACGGGTTCACATAGACATTGCCCAACGACCGTTCAGTCGGGATAATCCCTCGCACCGGGTAAATCGTATCGCCACGTATCCATGGCCCTGCGCAACCCTCCCTATTTCCGACCTTTGCAGACTCTTCCTCATGCACAAAGAACCCCGTAAGGTCCGTGAATTTCGCCGCCGTGAGCAGGAAATTCTCGACACCGCGCTCAAGCTGTTCCTCGAACAAGGTGAAGACAGCGTCACCGTCGAGATGATTGCGGATGCCGTGGGTATCGGCAAAGGCACGATCTACAAACACTTCAAGTCCAAGGCCGAAATCTACCTGCGCCTGATGCTCGACTACGAGCGTGATTTGAACGAGTTGCTGCACTCGGCGGATGTCGACAAAGACAAGGAAGCCCTGTCCCGCGCTTACTTCGAGTTCCGCATGCGTGATCCGCAGCGCTACCGCCTGTTCGACCGCCTGGAAGAGAAGGTTGTCAAAGGTCACCAGGTGCCGGAGATGGTCGAGGAGCTGCACAAGATCCGCGCCTCGAACTTCGAACGCCTGACCCTGCTGATCAAGGGCCGTATCAGCGAAGGCAAGCTTGAAGACGTGCCACCGTATTTCCACTACTGCGCCGCCTGGGCCTTGGTGCATGGCGCTGTGGCGCTGTACCACTCGCCGTTCTGGAGCAATGTGCTGGAAGACCAGGAAGGTTTCTTCCAATTCCTGATGGACATCGGCGTGCGCATGGGCAACAAGCGCAAGCACAGCCCGGAACTGCCGGGCGCCGAGAAGAGCGGTGACACCCCTGCCACATAAGTCATTCGCCACAGTGATGGCGCAACGATTTACTGCCAGGCGCAGTAACCCAGGAATATACTCAGGCAAGGACCTTGCTAAAAGCTGAGTTATGAGTCAGCTTTTAGCGCGCCCGAATTATCCTCTGCCGGAGTGATCCATGATCGTTGATCGTCAAGGCAGGCGTTTTCGCAATTTGCGGATCAGCCTGACTTCAGCCTGCAATTATGCGTGTACCTATTGCGTGCCTGACGGCAAGCGGCTGGTGGCTGCCCAGGATGAACTGTCGGCCGAGGCCATGGCCCGAGGCGTGGCTTACCTGATCGAAGCGGCGGGTATCGAGCGCTTGCGCATTACCGGCGGTGAGCCGTTGGTCAGCCCCAAGTTGGAAGCCTTCATGGGGGCGGTAGGGCAGATGGGCCTGAGCGACATCAGCCTGACCACCAACGGCCAACTGCTGGCGCGTAAACTGCCGTTGCTGGTGGCAGCCGGTATTCGGCGCATCAATGTCTCCCTCGACACGCTGGATGCCGACGCTTTCCGCAGCATCGCCCGTGGCGGCGACCTGGCCACCGTGCTCGATGGCATGGACCAGGCCAGTGCTGCCGGAATCAAGATCAAGGTCAACATGGTGCCGTTGCGCGGCCAGAACCTGGACCAGGTGATGCCGTTGCTCGATTACTGCCTGGCGCGTGGCTACGAGCTGCGCTTTATCGAACTGATGCGCATGGGGCACCTGGCCAAAGACTCCAACGCGTTCCTGCAACAGTTCGTCAGCTTGCAACAGCTGCTCAGCTTGATCGGCGAGCAACATGAATACCTGCAAGCCAACGCACCCGTCGATGCGACGGCGGTACGCTACGAAGTGCCGGGCAAAGGCTTCTTTGGTGTGATCGCCAACGAGAGCGTACCGTTCTGCCGTACCTGTTCGCGGTTGCGGTTGTCCTCCACCGGTTGGCTGCATGGGTGCCTGTCGTCCAGCAATCGCCATTATGTCGGTGACTTGCTCGATCAACCGCGTCACCAGGCGTTGCCGGCGTTGCAGGGCTTGTTGATGAAGGCCTTGGCCGACAAGCAGGAAGTGGCGTTCTCCGGCGGTGCCACGATCATGAAGATCATTGGTGGCTAAGCTAGATATTGCGGGTTCACACATTTGATTTGTAGCGCAGCTGAATGGCGCGGATTCTGCATCCCACGCCCCATTCGCCGGTTTCCTGTCACCGGCCTCTGGAGGATTAGGATGCGTAGTCTGGTTTTGCTGCTGGCGTCATTGGCCCTGGGCGGTTGCATGACCGTCAGTGATATGGCCGAAGGCACCCGCTATCAGATGAGCGATGCCGGGCTGCTCGATCACAGCGATACGCGCCGTACCGCCTCGGTGCGCATACAGCCGGATTCCTTTGTATTTATCGCCCAAGGCGCCTTCGTGCCGCCGGGCAGCGCCTACCCGCGGCCCAATGTGGTGGCCGAGGAAGCATTCAATGGCTTCGTTGAATATTTCCCCATGGTGCGTCGCGCCCGCCAGCCCGAAGGTCTTGAACAGGCCATGGCCGAAGCCCGTGCCGTCGGTGCTCACTACCTGCTGTATTGCCGTTTTGCGGCAGCCGATGACCGTATCGGCAACGCCGACGAGTGGACCGACCAGCAAGCCCTGGACCGCCTTGGCCTGGACAGCGGGGTGATCCAAGTCATGTTGATCGAGACCAGCACCCAGTATTTGATTGATACTGCACGTATTCGCAGTCGTGGCGGTTTACTGACGTTCCACGACACATCGCCACAAGATTTGATCGCTCGCCCCCTGGCGCAATATGCCCGCGGTTTGCTGGGTATGAGTGATCAGTAAGACAGAGGAGCCCGCCATGACCGATTCCGCCAAGGCCAATGATCTATTGGCCCAACTGCCCAAGGGCAAGGGGCCGGCACCGGTGCATTTGTGGAACCCGGATTTCTGCGGCAACATCGACATGCGCATCGCCCGCGATGGCACCTGGTTCTACCAGGGCACACCTATCGGGCGAAAGCCGATGGTCAAGTTGTTCTCCAACATCATCCGCCGCGACGGCGATGATTATTTCCTGGTGACGCCCGTGGAGAAGGTCGGCATCCGTGTCGATGACGCACCCTTTGTTGCAGTGACACTGGAAGTGCAAGGGCAGGGCGAAAGCCAGGTATTACGCTTTACCACCAACGTCGACGAACAGGTCGAGGCAGGTCTCGAGCACCCGCTGCGGGTGGTGACCGACCCTATCACCCAGGAACCCGCCCCCTATGTGCGCGTTCGCACCAACCTCGAAGCCCTGGTGCATAGAAACGTTTTTTACCAGTTGGTGGAGCTGGCGGTGAGCCGTCCGATCAACGGTCAGAACTGGCTTGGCGTCTGGAGCAGCGGGGAGTTTTTCCCCATCGGCCTGGAGCCCTGAGGCGGTTTTTGTCTTCAGCCTGAAATAATCCTCTTGCGGTAAACGCGCGCTTTCGGTTATCAATTTGTACATGATTAGACATGTTCGATTTGATAAGAAAAAACGCGTCGTCGATGAGCTCATCCGCCGTATCGAAGGTGGAGTCATGGCCGACGGCTTTCTGTTGCCGGGCGAGCACCAACTGGCCGAGGAGTTTGCGGTCAGCCGCGGCACGCTGCGCGAGGCGCTGGCCGAGCTCAAGCGTCGCAACTACATCGCCACCCAGAGCGGCGTCGGTTCGATTGTCACCTTTGACGGCATGGTGTTGGACCAACGCAGCGGTTGGGCCCAGGCCCTGGCCGATACGGGCGCCCAAGTAAGCACCGACGTCCTGCGTTTCGAAGCCGTGACGCGCCCGGATCTGTTCAGCCGTTTCGGCACCGACCAGTTCATTACCCTTGACCGCCTCCGGCGCACGGCTGACGGTACAGCGGTGTCGCTGGAACGCTCGTTGATGCCGGCCGTTGGCGATCTGGAAAACCTGCCCCACATTGGGCTGATCGATAATTCCCTGACCATCACTCTGGCCGCCTACGGCTACGTCGGGGCCGACGGTGACCAGTGGATCGGTGCTGAACCCCTGAGCGATGAAGACGCCGAATTACTCGGGCGCCCCAGCGGTACGGTATTTCTCAAGGCGTCGCGCACCACCTATGATCGTCGCGAGCGCTTCATGGAGCATGTCGAAAGCCTGCTTGACCCGTTGCACTTTCGCCTGCATCTGCAGTTTGGAGCGTCGAAATGAGCCGAGAAAATCGCGCACTTGGCGCCTTTTATGGCCTGGCCCTGGGCGATGCCTTGGGCATGCCCACCCAATCCTTGAGCCGCGAGCAGGTACAAAAGCGCTTCGGTGCTATCACCGCCTTGGAAGATGCCGACGCGGACCAGCCCATTGCGCCCAACATGCCTGCCGGTTCCATCACCGATGACACCGAACAAGCCATCCTGGTTGCCGAGTTACTGGTGCAAGGCCAGGGCAAGATCGAGCCCACCGTGCTTGCCCAGCGCCTGATCGACTGGGAAGCGGGGATGCGCGCCAAGGGTTCCCAGGACTTGCTCGGGCCGTCCACCAAACGCGCAATCGACATGATCCTCGCCGGTCATACTCCGGAGGAATCCGGGCGCTACGGCACCACCAATGGTGCGGCCATGCGCATCACCCCGGTGGGCATCGCCGTCGATGTCAGCGACCCGGCGCGGTTTATCCAGGCGGTGATCCAGGCATGCCAGGTCACCCATAACACCAACCTGGGTATTTCCAGCGCTGCGGCCGTGGCGGCGGTGGTCTCGGCTGGCATCAATGGCGTGGACCTGGGGGAAGCCCTGAATATCGGGACCCAGATTGCCCGACAGGCCGAAAGCCATGGTCACTGGATCGCGGGCGGACGCATTTCTACCCGCATCAGTTGGGCTCGCACCCTGAGCGTCGGCAGCGGCGACAAAGCGTTGTTTGCCGACCTGCTTTACGAGTTGATTGGTACTTCGGTGGCTTCTCAGGAATCGGTGGTGGTCTCGTTTGCCTTGGCCCAGCAAGTGGCGTCGGGTGATATGAACGCCTTCGAAGCCCTGTGCCTGGCGGCCAGCCTGGGCGGCGACACCGACACCATTGCCGCGATCCTCGGCGCCATGCTGGGGGCGTGCCTGGGTATGCAGTGCTGGCCTGAGGCGTTGGTTGAACAGGTCAAGCGGGTCAATGGCCTGGACTTGCAGCCGCTGGCCCAAGGGTTATTGGCCTTGCGATAAACACGGAACCAAATGTGGGAACTGGCAAGCCAGCTCCCACATTCAAAAGCGTTGGGTCAGGAAGACCGGATAAAGATTCGACTCGCTGCCACAACCACAACAACAATACAGGCATCAGGAGCCCCCCTTAATGAGCAGCCCCTCTTCCGGCCAAACCGCCGGGCAACTGGAAACACGCGGCATCGAGCCGGTCCCGGAAGGCGAGTGCAACGGTCATCCGCTGCAACTGTTCTGGGTGTGGTTCGCGGCCAATATCAGCATCCTCGGCTTGCCCCTTGGTGCAACGCTGGTGGCGTTTCGTGGCCTGGCCATCTGGCAGGCGATCATCGTCGCGATTCTTGGCGCCGCGGGCTCCTTTGCCGTAGTGGGCATCATCTCCATCGCCGGTCGCCGTGGTCGTGCGCCCAGCCTGACCTTGTCCCGCGCCATTTTCGGTGTGCGCGGCAATATCGGCCCGACATTGGTGTCGCTGATGTCCCGCCTGGGTTGGGAAACCGTCAACACCACCACCGCAGCCTTCGTATTGTTGTCGTTGAGCTCCATCCTGTTCGGCTCGGCAGTGGAGGCCAAGAGCGCGCCGGTGCTCACCCTGATCTTCATTGCCATCTTCGTGCTGTTGACCCTGGCCGTATCGGGCCTGGGCCACGCCACGTTGCTGGTGATCCAGAAGTGGGCCACCTACGTATTCGGCGGCCTGAACATTCTGGTGGGCGGCTTTCTGTGTGCCACCATCGACTGGAGCGCGGTGTTCAACGCCACCCCGGCGCCGTTGAGCGCGATGATCATTGGCGTAGGCACCATGGCTGCCGGTACCGGTATCGGTTGGGCCAACGCCGGTGCAGACATGTCGCGTTACCAGCACCGCAGCGTCAAGGCCGTGCGCCTGGTGGCCTCCGCCGCGTTTGGTGCAGGTATCCCGCTGGTGCTACTGATCACCCTGGGTGGCCTGTTGTCGGTGGGTAACAATGACCTGGCATCGGCCACCGACCCCATCATCGCGATCCGCGACATGCTGCCGACCTGGATGGCCGTGCCGTACCTGATCACCGCGTTCGGCGGCCTGTTGCTGTCGAACAACCTGTCGGTGTACTCGGCCGGCCTCACTACCCTGACCCTGGGCTTGAAGGTCAAGCGCGTGCATGCAGTGATCGTCGATATCGTGGCGATTTTTGCCGGCTCCATCTATTTCATGCTGATCGCCGATAGCTTCTATGGCCCGTTCATTACCTTCATTTCGCTGCTGGCGGTGCCGATCACGGCGTGGGTCGGGATTTTCGTGGTCGACCTGATTCACCGTCATTACTACAGCCCCACCGACCTGCTGGACGTCAGCCCCAACAGTGCCTACTGGTATCGCGGCGGCGTGGAGTGGCGTGCATTTGGCGCCTGGGCCGTGGCTATTGTGCTGGGGTTCAGCTTCACCACCATCGGCACCACCGCCGAAAACATCTGGTTTGCCGGGCCGCTGTCCGACTCCTGGCTGGGCCACAACGGGCTGGGCTGGATCGTGACCTTCGTGGTGGCTGGCGGAATATATGCAGTCTTGGGCGGGGCCTCTGACCGTCGTCCGGGTTTAGCAGAGAGCGCCAATGACTAGATTGCTGCACACCGGCCAGGTCATTGTCGACCTGGTCATGGGCCTCGACACCCTGCCGGCAAGCGGCGGTGACGTGCTGGCCAACTCCGCCAGTTTCCAAGTCGGTGGCGGTTTCAACGTAATGGCTGCGGCACGGCGCAATGGGTTGCCGGTGGTTTATCTGGGCCGCCATGGCGAGGGGCGCTTTGGCGAGCTGGCGCGTGCCACGATGCAGGCCGAAGGTGTTGAAATGGCCTTGGCGGCCAGCGCTGGCAAAGATACCGGGTTGTGCGTGTCGCTGACTGAAGCGAGCACCGAACGCACCTTCATCTCCCATCTCGGCGCCGAGGGTGAGCTGAGCGCCGACGACTTGGCTCAGATCGTCCCGCGTATCGATGATTATGTGTACGTCAGTGGCTACAGCTTGCTGCTTGAAGGTAAGGCGCAGCCGTTGCTTGACTGGCTGCTGGCGCTGCCGCGAGAGATCGTGGTGGTATTCGACCCGGGCCCGCTGGTCAAGGCGCCGGACTCGGCGTTGATGCGTGCCTTGTTGCCGCGTATCGACATCTGGACCAGCAATGGCCCTGAAGCCCTCGCGTTTACCGGGGCGGCGGATATGAGTCAGGCGCTGTCCACTCTGAGTCAGCACTTGCAGGCACTGCTGGTTGTGCGTGATGGACCAAATGGTTGCTGGGTAGGGCGTGGGGCAGAGACTGAGCATGTACCTGGCTTCAAGGTGCAGGCGGTAGACAGCAATGGTGCGGGGGATGCGCATGCAGGGGTATTTATTGCCGGGTTGGCGCAGGGCTTGAAACCCGTTGAGGCGGCGCGTCGAGCGAACGCAGCGGCGGCGTTGGCGGTGACGCGTTGGGGGCCGGCCACTTCACCTGGCGTCACCGAAGTCGACGCATTGCTGGCTGAATAAATACGCACAACCCTGGGGGAGCGGGCTTGCTCGCGAAGGAGGTGTATCAGTTAAAGCATGTGCTGGCTGACACACCGCATTCGCGAGCAAGCCCGCTCCCACAACGGGTTCTGCGTCTAACCTGCTTTTTTCAGCGCTTGAATCAACTCATCTTTGCGCATGGTTGAGCGCCCAGGAATATCCTTGGCCCTCGCCTCTTTCATCAAACTTTCCTTAGTCTGCGTACCCAGCGAAGCCCCACTGCTGCGCGGGTGGCCTTCACGGCTGGCAGCGGCACGCTTGGCCGATTCCTGCCGGTCCTGGGTTTTCTTGGCCGGTGCTTTGCGCCTGCCTGATCCGCCGGCTTTTTCACCACCGCCGGACTGTTTGTTGACGGTCGCCCAGGCGCGGGCTTCGGCTTCGTCCTTGGGCAACCCCTTATGCTCATAACTGTCTTCGATATGAGCGGCCTTGCGTTTCTGTTCGTCGGTGTATTTGGCTTTGCTTCCACGAGGCATCGCTAAAACTCCCTCTGGCCCCAGTCGCGGGGCCAGGCCAGAAATGGATTACTGAGTACTTTGAGCGTCGAGCTTGCGCGCCTCATCCACACCAGAAGCGGTGAGCTTGATCGGCAGGTTCAACGCGTATTCGCCGGCGTCGTCGGTGGTCACATGCCCATCCTTGATCAGCCCGCGGTCCTGCAGGAACGCCAAGACACTGGCGACCTCTTTTTCACCGCGGTAATTGTCCAGCACCTCCTTGCCCAAACCTTGCGGATGGGCGTGCAGCAGGCGGGTGAGGACTTCTTTTTCAAGGTTTCTATCGACGTTCATGCGTACCTCTTCACGGGGAAATGGTCGGGCGTTGGTCGTACCAAGGGTGCATCAAGGCGCTGGTTGTTTCTGCGCGCCGGGGATGTTCGAGTCGTCGCCCTTGTTGATCTTCGGCTCATTGTTGCTCGTGCCAGGGCCCATCTTGCCGTTGCCTACGGCAGGCGGTGCCTGGCGCTGGGTGTCGTTGCCTTTGGTGCGTGGGTCGGCGCTGTTGTCGATGATCGCGCCACCGTTGGTGTCCAGGCCGGTGCCCATGGACTTTTGCGATTCGGTAGTGGCGTCCGGCGTTGGATCGGTGGGGCCAGTGGTCGAGCTAGCCGCAAAGGCGCTCAAGGACGCGGCAGACAACAGGCCGGTCAGGGCGAGGGCAGCAAATTTGGAATTGTTCATCAGGGTGTCTCCATATGATTAATGTCCTTACCCTGTATTGGTCTGCCCGCGATTGTTGATCGTGCCGGGAGGGCGACGAACGGTATCAGCTCACCTGTATCACTTTGTGTGCCGATACTCGGCGCGCTATCACACGTGCCACCGTGATCGCCCAGTTGAAGGCCGCGATCACCAGTACGCTCAACATCATTGTCGCAAGGCCGAAGTCAACGATGATCTTGCCTGCGAGCCAGGGAAACCCGAAGACGCCGATAAAGTACGCCAGGCTGAACAGCAATAACGCCTGGGAAGTGGTACCGCTGGGCGCTTCGTTGGCCACCAGGCCGTTAATCACCGAATACGTCAGGCCATACCCGATCCCTAGCGTGGCGGCGGCGAGCACATAACTGAGGTTGCCGCTGACACCAAACGCGAACAGCGTGATCGCGCCGAGCATCACCCCGGATAATACGCAGGCAGCCTGGTACGCATCGCGCTTGACCACGAAACCGGCGATCAGCAGGCGACTGATAATTGCCGCTGTCAGGAAACCCGCGAAGAACAGCGAATAGTCCAGCTTATGGGCAACGGCATAGCTGGTCTGGAACGAAGATAGCCCCCCGAATACGCAGCCACCCAGGCCAACCATCAGGATGGCGAACGCCGCCTTGGAAGACAGTACGCGGCGGCTTGCAGCCCAGGAAATCCTGGAGGTCGGTACATTCGCGTGCTGTCGCAACCGAGAGCCCATGCGCCAGAACATCACCACCCCGGCGAGGCTGGCGAGCCCGGCAATATAAAACGCCGTTGTCAGGGGCAGGTCCAGCGCAGTGGCGGCGCGTCCCAGCAAAGGGCCGGAACCTATGCCGCTCAACATACTGCCCGAGAGCAAGGCGAAATATTTGGCCCGCTGGCGGGGTTCCACCAGCAGCGTCACGATGATCGGACCCAAGGTATAGAACACGCCCCAGCCCAAGCCAAGGGACAATCCAAACAGCATCAAGCCCTGGCCAAACCCTGGCGTCAGGGCAAACCCCAGGCAGGCCACCACTAACAATAGGCCGGTGCTCGCAATTGCTCGCGCTGCGCCCAGCGCATCAGCCAGGTGCCCGGAAAACACGACCGCCACAAAAGTGCTGAGCATCGCCGTGGCAATGACACTGCCCGCATCGTGTTCATTACCGCCACGGGCATGGATCAGCAGTGACAACAAAAAGGTCGAACCGTAAGACAGTGACAGCAGGAAGCTGGCTAGGCAGAACAGCGCGAATGTCTTGGTGCCCACTGGTGGCGTGGCGTGCATGAGCAGCTCTCTGATCGTTGGATTTATGCCCATTGTTTACCATGGGCGTGCGCAGGCTTTGTTCTGTGGTTGCCGATGCTTGCATCACCCCGCACCGGAGTGAAACGCGCTCGTCGGCATCAATTGCACTGCAAACGGCCATCAAATCGCCTTAGTATGTGGCCTTTGAATTTGCCCAAGGCTCGCCCATGACCATCGAGATTCGCCCCGCCGTGCCCAGCGATGCTGCGCAGATCCTGACCTTTATCACTGAACTTGCCGAGTACGAGAAAGCCCGGCATGAAGTGATCGCCAGCGTGGTGGATATCGAACGCAGCCTGTTCAGCGAAGGCGCCACGGCCCATGGCCTTATCTGCTTGCGCGACGGCTTGCCGATTGGCTTTGCGGTGTTCTTTTTCAGTTACTCGACGTGGCTGGGCAGTAACTGCCTGTACCTGGAAGATCTGTACATCAACCCGGAACAACGCGGCGGCGGGGCCGGCAAGAAGTTGCTGCGCCACTTGGCCAAGATCGCCTGTGACAACGGTTGCGGGCGCTTTGAATGGAGCGTGCTGGACTGGAACGAGCCAGCGATTGCCTTCTACAAATCCATAGGCGCCCAGCCTCAGGAAGAATGGGTGCGTTATCGCATGGAAGGCGATGCCCTGCGCGACTTTGCCCAAGGCTGACGCCTCATTTATGTAAACACTAAAACCAGATGTGAGCTTTCCTGTGGCGAGCAAGCTTGCTTGCGCTGGGGTGCGAAGCGCCCCCCAAAAGCGGGAGTCTGCTGCGCAGACAGCGGGAGCAAGCTCCCTCGCCACAGCTAACCCGCTCGAACATTTTTTTATTTTTCTCAATATATGGGATCTTAATTTATATATTGAGATATTTCAGGCGATGAGTTTATAGTCGCCAGCATCAGCACTCACTACAAAAAATAAAAAGGTGAAGCGATGCAGGCGCAACCGTTGTCCCTACCCGCCGTGCCCGAGCCGACTTATGGCGAGCGGCTGAAGAACAAGGTGGTGATCGTCACCGGCGCCGCCCAAGGCATTGGCGAAGCCATCGTTACCTGTTTCCAGGCCCAGCAGGCGCGGTTGATCATTGCGGATATCCAGGGCGACAAAGTCGAGAAAATCGCCGCTCATTGGCGCGAACACGGTGCGCAGGTTTACGCCCAACCGGTTGATATTACTTCCAAGGATCAATGGCAGGCACTGGTCAACCTGGCCATCGAGCGCTTTGGCCGCGTGGATGTGCTGGTCAACTGTGCCGGGGTCAATGTGTTTCGTGACCCGCTGGAGATGAGCGACGAGGACTGGCGCCGCTGTTTCGCCATCGACCTCGACGGCGCCTGGTACGGCTGCCGTTCGGTGTTGCCGCACATGATCGAGCAGGGCATCGGCAGCATTATCAATATCGCGTCCACCCATTCCAGCCACATCATTCCCGGTTGCTTTCCTTACCCTGTTGCCAAGCACGGCCTGCTCGGCCTTACCCGGGCCCTGGGCATCGAGTACGCGTCCAAGGGCATCCGCGTGAATGCCATCGCCCCCGGCTATATCGAAACCCAGCTCAACGTCGATTACTGGAACGGTTTCCCAGACCCCCACGCCGAACGCCAGCGTGCGTTCGACCTGCACCCGCCCAAACGCATTGGCCAGCCGATCGAAGTGGCCATGACAGCACTGTTCCTGGCGACCGACGAGGCGCCCTTTATCAACGCCACTTGCCTGATGATCGATGGCGGGCGGTCTGTGATGTACCACGACTAAAGCGTTTTCCAATAACAAGAAGGAGGTGGTCCATGTTCAAGCAAACACTCGGTGCCGTGGCACTGGCAATGGCGTTCTGCGGCTGGGTATCGGCTGAAGAAGTGAAGATCGGTTTCCTGGTCAAGCAGGCCGAGGAACCCTGGTTTCAAACGGAGTGGGCATTCGCGGAAAAAGCCGGCAAGGAGCATGGTTTTACTGTGATCAAGATCGCCGTGCCCGATGGCGAAAAGACCTTGTCGGCCATCGACAGCCTGGCCGCGAATGGCGCCAAGGGTTTTGTGATCTGCCCGCCGGACGTGTCCCTGGGCCCGGCCATCGTTGCCAAAGCCAAGGTCAACGGTTTGAAAGTGATGGCCGTGGATGATCGCTTTGTCGATGCCAAGGGCAACTTCATGGAAGACGTGCCATACCTGGGAATGGCCGCGTTTGAAGTGGGCCAGAAGCAGGGCGCCGCCATGGCCGCCGAAGCGAAAAAACGCGGTTGGGACTGGAAGGACACCTATGCGGTGATCAATACCTTCAACGAACTCGACACCGGTAAGAAGCGTACAGACGGCTCGATCAAATCCCTCGAGGAGGCCGGTATTCCCAAGGACCACATCCTCACCGCTGCGCTGAAAACCCTCGACGTACCTGGCAGCATGGACGCCACCAACTCGGCCTTGGTCAAGCTGCCGAGCGGAGCGAAGAACCTGATCATCGGTGGCATGAACGACAACACCGTGCTCGGCGGCGTGCGCGCCACCGAAAGTGCCGGCTTCAAGGCCGCCAACGTCATCGGCATCGGCATCAATGGCACCGACGCCATTGGCGAATTGAAGAAAGCCGACAGCGGTTTCTTCGGCTCCATGCTGCCCAGCCCGCATATCGAGGGCTATAACACCGCGCTGGCGATGTACGAGTGGGTCACCACCGGCAAGGAACCGGCCAAATACACCGCCATGGACGAAGTGACCTTGATCACCCGCGCCAATTTCCAGGAAGAACTGACCAAGATCGGCCTGTGGAAATGAGCGGTGCAGCCCTGCGTTTCAATGGCATCGGCAAGGAGTTTCCCGGTGTGAAAGCCCTGGCGCAGATCAGCTTTGAAGCGCGGCCGCATTCGGTGCACGCGCTGATGGGCGAGAACGGCGCAGGCAAGTCGACCCTGCTGAAAATCCTCGGCGGCGCCTACATTCCGTCCAGCGGTACGGTGCAGATCGGCGCGCAGACCATGGCCTTCAAATGCGCCGCCGACAGCATCGCCAGCGGTGTGGCGGTGATTCACCAGGAGCTGCACCTGGTGCCGGAAATGAGCGTGGCCGAGAACCTGTTCCTCGGGCATTTACCCACGCGCTTTGGCGTGGTCAACCGGCGCCTGCTGCGCAAGCAGGCCCTGGCCTGCCTCAAGGGGCTGGCCGATGAAATCGACCCCGACGAGAAACTCGGGCGCCTGTCCCTGGGCCAGCGCCAACTGGTAGAAATCGCCAAGGCGCTGTCCCGTGGCGCCCATGTGATCGCTTTTGACGAGCCGACCAGTAGCCTCTCGGCGCGGGAAATCGACCGCTTGATGGCGATCATCACGCGCCTGCGCGAGGAGGGCAAAGTGGTGCTCTACGTGTCGCACCGTATGGAAGAAGTGTTCCGTATCTGCGATGCGGTGACGGTCTTCAAGGACGGTCGCTACGTGCGCACGTTCGAGGACATGAACACGTTGACCCACGATCAGCTGGTGACCTGCATGGTCGGTCGCGATATCCAGGATATCTACGATTACCGACCGCGTGAGCAGGGCGAAGTGGCGCTCAAGGTGGACGGCTTGCTCGGCCCCGGCCTGCGTGAACCAATCAGTTTCCAGGTGCGCAAGGGCGAGATCCTGGGCCTGTTCGGGCTGGTGGGCGCGGGGCGTACCGAGCTGTTTCGCCTGCTCAGTGGGTTGGAGCGCGCCAGTGCCGGCAGCCTGGAACTGTGCGGGCAAGCGCTGCAACTGCGCTCACCCCGGGACGCCATCGCCGCCGGGGTATTGCTGTGTCCGGAAGACCGCAAAAAGGAAGGCATCATTCCGCTTTCCAGCGTGGCGGAAAATATCAACATCAGCGCCCGTAGTGCCCATGCCTCGTTCGGCTGGTTGCTGCGCGACGGCTGGGAGAAGGGCAACGCCGAACGGCAGATCCAGGCCATGAAGGTCAAGACGCCGAGTGCCGAGCAGAAAATCCTGTACCTGTCCGGTGGCAACCAACAGAAAGCCATCCTTGGCCGCTGGTTGTCGATGCCGATGAAGGTCCTGCTGCTGGACGAACCCACCCGGGGTATCGACATCGGCGCCAAGTCGGAGATCTACCAAATCATCCATAACCTGGCGGCCAGCGGCATAGCGGTGATCGTGGTGTCCAGTGACCTGATGGAAGTGATGGGCATCTCCGACCGCATCCTGGTGATGAGTGAAGGCGCCCTGACCGGTGAGTTGCCCCGCGCCCAAGCGGATGAAGCGCGCCTGCTGCAACTGGCGCTGCCACAGTCGCGGGCTTGAATAAGAACAAGAGGGTTTGGCTATGTCTGAGGTAAAAACTGCAAAGGGTTTCTGGCCGGGTTTCAATCAGCGCAAATTTCTCGATGACTGGGTGATGCTGCTGGCGGCACTGGGCATTTTTGTGCTCAGCGCGGTGTTCATCGACAACTTCCTGTCACCGCTGAATATGCGCGGTCTGGGCCTGGCGATTTCGACTGTCGGTATTGCTGCGTGCACCATGTTGTTCTGCCTGGCCTCAGGGCACTTCGACTTGTCGGTAGGCTCGGTGATCGCCTGCGCCGGGGTGGTGGCGGGCATCGTGATGCGTGACACCGACAGCGTGGTACTCGGCGTGTCGGCGGCCTTGGCCATGGGCCTGGTGGTAGGGCTGATCAACGGCATTGTGATCGCCAAGCTGCGCATCAATGCGTTGATTGCCACCCTGGCGACCATGCAGATCGTACGTGGCCTGGCCTACATCTTCTCCAACGGCAAGGCGGTGGGGGTGATGAACGAAGGGTTCTTCGTGTTCGGCAACGGCCAGCTGCTGGGCGTGCCGGTGCCGATCATCATCACCGTCCTGTGCTTTGTGTTTTTTGGCTGGCTGCTCAATTACACCACCTATGGGCGCAACACCATGGCCATTGGCGGCAACCAGGAAGCGGCGTTGCTCGCCGGGGTCAATGTCGATCGCACCAAGATCATCATCTTTGCCGTGCACGGTTTGATCGGCGCCTTGGCCGGGGTGATCCTCGCGTCACGCATGACCTCGGGCCAGCCGATGATTGGCCAGGGTTTCGAGCTGACGGTGATTTCGGCGTGCGTGCTGGGCGGGGTGTCGTTGAGCGGCGGTATCGGCATGATCCGCCATGTGATTGCCGGGGTGTTGATTCTGGCGATCATCGAGAATGCGATGAACCTGAAGAACATCGATACCTTTTACCAATATGTGATTCGTGGCTCGATCCTGTTGCTGGCGGTGATAATCGACCGCATGAAACAACGCTAATGGTCGCCCTGTGAAGATCAAACTGTGGGAGCTGGCTTGCTGTGGCGAGCAAGCTTGCTTGCGCTGGGGTGCGAAGCGCCCCCAAAAGCCGGCTCCAGCTGCGCTGTCGAACGGGAGCAAGCTCCCTCGCCACAGCAAGCCAGCTCCCACTTTGGATCTCCTGTGTTCAGGAGGGCGGTATTTGCCATAATGCCCCCGCTTTCATACTTATAGGCCCGATATGCAGGAAAACGCCCACACCCCCGTCAAAGACGCCGCCCCCACCGGCACCCAGACCCTGTTGCGCGGCCTGGGCGTGGTGCAAGCGGTGGCGGCTGGTGCGCGGGATCTCAAGGAGATCGCCCGGCGCATCGGCACCACCCGCAGCACAACGCACCGCCTGGCCAGTTGCCTGGTGGACGAGCGTTACCTGCGCGTGGTGCCCCAGGTCGGTTATCTGCTGGGGCCCAAGCTGATCGAGTTGGGGTTCCAGGCCCGTGAAGAGTTGCCCTTGGTGAACCTGGCGGTGCCCTACCTGGATGAGTTGTCGGCGCTGACCGGCGATACCATTCACCTGGCGATTCGTGAGTACGACGAGGTGCTTTACCTGCACAAGAACCCCGGCCGCAATGGGCCGGAAATGCGCTCGCGGGTCGGCCATCGCATGCCGCTGGCGCGCACCGGTATCGGCAAGGCGTTGATGCTGGATGATTCGCCGCAGGAGTGGCAGCGCTTGTATGAGGCGAGCTTGCCGGCGGTGGGCAAGAGCCTGCAATGGCCGCAGCACCCGGAGCAATCCTGGGCGCAGTTCGAACAGCGCATGCATGAGTATGTCGAGGGTGGCTACGCGTTTGACCTCGAAGACAACGAGCCTTCGATCCGCTGCGTGGCCGCACCGGTGCGCGATGCCAGCGGGCGCATTGTCGCCGGCATCAGCATTGCCAGTACGGTGCCCTACATGCCGCTGGAGAAAATGGCCGAACTGATCCCTGTGATCAAACAGGTCGCAGCCCGGCTGTCAGCGGAGTTGGGCGCCAAGGCCTGATCAGGCTTTCAGGCTCGCCATGTCGATGACAAAGCGGTACTTCACATCACCGGCAATCATGCGCGCATAAGCTTCGTTGATCTGGCGAATGTCGAGCATCTCGATGTCGCAGGTAATGCCATGCTCGGCGCAGAAATCCAGGACTTCCTGGGTTTCGGCAATGCCGCCGATCAGCGAGCCGGCCAAGACTTTACGACCCAGCACCAGCTTGGCAGCGTTGACGGGTGGGTCCACCGGCTCGATCAGGCCGACCAGGATATGCACGCCGTCAAAGCGCAGCACATCGAGGTAGGGGTTCAGGTCGTGCTGCACCGGGATGGTGTCCAGCAGGAAATCGAAGTGCCCCGCAGCGGCTTTCATCTGCTCGGCATCCGTGGACACGATCACATGGTCGGCGCCCTGGCGACGGCCTTCCTCGGCCTTGCTGGCCGAGCGCGTGAACAACGTGACTTCGGCGCCCATGGCTTTGGCGAACTTGATGCCCATGTGGCCCAGGCCACCCATGCCGAGGATCCCGACTTTATCGCCGGCTTTCACGCCGTAGTGCTTGAGGGGCGAGTAGGTGGTGATGCCTGCGCACAGGATCGGCGCAGCGCTGGCCAGGTCGAGCTTGGCCGGGATCTTCACCACAAAGTGTTCACTGACCACGATGCTGTCGGAGTAGCCACCCATGGTGTTGCTGCCATCCACGCGGTCCGGCGTGGCATAGGTCATGGTCGGGCCTTCGAGGCAGTATTGCTCAAGGTCTGATTGGCAGGCTTCGCAGTGACGGCACGAGTCGACCATGCAGCCTACGCCCACCAGGTCACCGACTTTATGCGCAGTGACGTTGGCGCCGACCGCGGTGACTTTGCCGACAATCTCGTGGCCCGGCATCAGCGGGTACACGGCGATGCCCCATTCGTTGCGCGCCTGGTGGATATCGGAGTGGCACACGCCGCAGTAGAGGATCTCGATGGCCACGTCATCGACGCGCGGGCTGCGGCGTTCAAATGACATCGGGGCGAGGGGCGTGGTGGCCGACTGGGCGGCGTAACCGATGGCGGTGTACATAGTAAACCTCACAAAAGCTTGGACTGCAGAGGCGGCAAATTCTGCGCGCCGGCCTGGGGGCGCGAACATGGCAATTGCTCCGAGTCTCATGCCTATTCGTCCGGCAGTGCCAGAGCTTTGGATATATTGGCCGCCAGACCTGCGATGATGCTGTCATCCCTCATTCGCGAAGTTTTTTGCCATGCTGTTGACCCGCCATTTGGACGCCAATGCCACGCTGGTTGCCTTGATCGAAGGGCTCACGCCCCGCGACGGTTTTTCCCCGACTCACCTGCCCGGCGTGCAGGTGCTGCGCGCCAGTTGCGATGTGGCGCGTGGGCCGCAGATCTATGAGCCAAGCCTGATGTTCGTGGCCCAGGGCAGCAAGGTCGCCTACCTCGGCCCGCGCACGTTGGAGTATGGCGCCGGGCATTACCTGATCCAGGCGATGCCGGTGCCGTTCGAATGCGAGACCTTTGCCATGGCCCCCGAGGCGCCGTTGTATGGCGTGACGGTAGGCATCGACCGCGTGGTGTTGGGCGAGTTGGTGATTGCCATGGGCATGCAAGCCGGGCCGCC
Organism: Pseudomonas sp. J380; assembly: GCF_009827115.1. NCBI lineage: Bacteria > Pseudomonadati > Pseudomonadota > Gammaproteobacteria > Pseudomonadales > Pseudomonadaceae > Pseudomonas > Pseudomonas sp. J380. Next base: position 5,754,548 of record NZ_CP043060.1, read on the forward strand.
GCCGACCGCGCAGACCTTGGAGTCGATGAGTTCGGTGGTGCTGGACGATACGATGCGCGGCTGCGTCGAGCGGTTGTTGCAGTGCCTGCACGATCCGCTGGAAAGCCGGATCATGGGGCCTGCGCGGGTGCGCGAATTGTTGTTCACCGCTTTGCGTGGGCCTCAGGCCGATGTGCTGCGTGCGCTGGTGGAACAACAGGGGCAGTTTTCGCGCATCGCCACCTCATTGAATCACCTGCATGCCCATTACGCCGAGCCGCTGAATATCGAGACGTTGGCCGGGTATGCGCACATGAGTGCGTCGACCTTTCATGAGCATTTCAAACGCTGCACCTTGTTATCGCCGGTGCAGTACCTCAAGCGCCTGCGGCTATTGAAGGCCCAGCAGTTGCTGCTGGTGGAAGGCATGAGCGTGGCGCAGGCGGCGCACAAGGTGGGGTACCAGAGCACGTCGCAGTTCAGTCGGGAGTACAAGCGCTATTTCCTGCGCAACCCGGGGGAAGAGCGGGCCGCCTGACACCACGAGGTTATTGTGGGAGCTGGCTTGCCTGCGATAACGGTGGGTCAGCTATACATTTGGCACCTGAAGACCGCCATCGCAGGCAAGCCAGCTCCCACATATTGATCGATGTCGCCCACAAAAAAGGCTCCCATTTCGGGTAATGCCAGTCAGTTAAGAGCTAGAGCAGACAACCAGTGACTTGTGGCGAGGGAGCTTGCTCCCGCTGGACTGCGTAGCAGTCCCATTTTTGGGGCCGCTTCGCGCCCCAGCGGGAGCAAGCTCCCTCGCCACAGTTACCGATTCTGTCTTAACTGACTGGCATTACCCATTTCGGGAGCCTTTTCTGGTTAAGCGAACGACTTACATATTCGGGTAAGTCGGCCCGCCCGCGCCTTCCGGCGTCACCCAGGTGATGTTCTGCGAGGGGTCCTTGATGTCACAGGTCTTGCAGTGCACGCAGTTCTGGGCGTTGATCTGGAAGCGTTTCTCGCCGTCTTCCTTGGTCACCACTTCATACACGCCTGCCGGGCAGTAGCGCTGCGCCGGTTCATCATAGAGCGGCAGGTTGGTGCCGATCGGGATGCTTGGGTCTTTGAGCTTCAAGTGGCACGGCTGCTCTTCTTCATGGTTGGTGCCGGAGATGAACACCGAGCTCAGTTTGTCGAAGCTCAGCTTGCCGTCGGGTTTGGGGTAGTCGATCTTCTGGCTGTCTTTGGCCAGCTTCAGGCAGGCGTAGTCCGGTTTGGTGTCGTGCAGGGTGAAAGGGATCTTGCCGCCGAAAATGTTCTGGTCGAGCCAGTTGAAACCGCCGCCGATGATTGCGCCGAACTTGTGCACGGCCGGGCCGAAATTACGGCTGGCGAACAGTTCTTCATACAGCCAGCTGGCTTTGAAGCTGTCGACATATGTGGTCAGCTCATCACCGCCCTCGGATTCGGCAAACAGGCGGTCGGCCACGGCGTCGGCGGCGAGCATGCCGGACTTCATCGCGGTGTGACTGCCTTTGATCTTGGCGAAGTTCAGGGTGCCCAGATCGCAACCGATCAGCGCGCCGCCCTTGAAGACCATCTTCGGCAGCGAATTCAGGCCACCTTTGCAGATCGCGCGGGCGCCGTAGCTGACCCGCTTGCCGCCTTCCAGGTACTGGGCCAGCACCGGGTGGTGCTTGAGGCGCTGGAATTCATCGAACGGCGACAGGAAGGTGTTGCTGTAGGACAGGTCGACGATCAGCCCGACCACGACTTGATTGTTTTCCAGGTGATAAAGGAACGAGCCACCGGTGTTCTCTTTACCCATGATGTCCAGCGGCCAACCGGCGGTGTGCACCACCAGGCCCGGCTGGTGCTTGGCTGGGTCGATTTCCCAGATTTCCTTCAGGCCAATGCCGTAGTGCTGGGCGTCGGCGTCGCTGTCCAGGTTGAAGCGCTGGATCAGTTGCTTGCCGATGTGGCCACGGCAACCTTCTGCGAACAGCGTGTACTTGCCACGCAGCTCCATGCCCGGGGTGTACAGGCCGTCTTTTGGCTTGCCTTCACGGTCGACGCCGAGGTCGCCGGTGATGATGCCGCGTACCACGCCGTTCTCGTCGAACAGCGCTTCCTGGGCGGCGAAGCCTGGGTAGATTTCCACGCCGAGGTTCTCGGCCTGCTGGGCCAGCCAGCGGCACAGGTTGCCCAGGGAAATGATGTAGTTGCCTTCGTTGTGCATGGTCTTGGGCACAAAGAAGTCGGGCACCTTGGTGGAGGCTTCCGGGCTGCGCAGTACATAGATGTCATCGCGCACCACGGGCGTGTTGAGCGGGGCGCCGAGTGCTTTCCAGTCCGGGAACAGCTCGTTCAGGGCACGTGGTTCAAACACGGCACCGGAGAGGATATGGGCGCCGACTTCGGAGCCTTTCTCGACCACGCAGACGCTGATTTCCTTACCGGCTTCGGCGGCCTTCTGCTTCAGTCGGCAGGCGGCAGACAGGCCAGCCGGGCCAGCGCCGACGATGACCACGTCGAATTCCATGTATTCGCGTTCCACAGGCTATCTCCTACTCAAGGCTCAACAGGCTTTTTTTTCTAATGGGTGGAGGTTCGGTGTGGTTCTGCGCGAAGGCAGCACCCACCTGTCTCTCTAGGTGGCGCATTATATATAGACCACTGACAGCGTCCAATACAAACGTTTGTTTGAATTGCCTGCAGCCTAGATAAATCAAAGCAACGGGGCTTATGACTGACCATTTTGCCGTATTGACCAGAATAGGCGTTCCGGTCAAGATACGGTCGGTTTTGCGCTTCCCGTAGGCAGACTGCAGGTTTCAAGAGCACGTCCAAAGACAGGCCGAAGGCAATGAAGGTGATGCGCCCCCAAACGTTGGAGCGCAGTTTACACGCCACGATAAAGAATGACCTCTCAGTCACCACTGACGAACGGTCGTCATTTCCCGTGTGCAAGGCCACTGCCGAGGTCTTTGGAGGTGCCCTTGTGTGCCGATGAGCATCAACCGCCAGGTTCGCCTAGGCGACTTTCTTTTCACCGGAGAGTAACGAGGAATCCATGAAGGTTCTTGTAGCTGTCAAACGCGTTGTCGATTACAACGTGAAAGTTCGCGTCAAGGCGGACAATTCCGGCGTCGACCTTGCTAACGTCAAGATGTCGATGAACCCTTTCTGCGAAATCGCTGTGGAAGAAGCCGTACGCCTGAAAGAGAAAGGCTTGGCGACGGAAATCGTCGTGGTGTCCATCGGGCCGACCACTGCCCAAGAGCAGTTGCGTACCGCTTTGGCCCTGGGCGCCGACCGCGCCATTCTGGTGGAGTCCGCTGAAGAGCTGACCTCCCTGGCCGTTGCCAAGCTGCTCAAGGCCGTTGTCGACAAGGAGCAGCCACAACTGGTGATCCTGGGCAAACAAGCCATCGACAGCGATAACAACCAGACTGGCCAGATGTTGGCTGCACTGACCGGTTACGGCCAGGGCACCTTTGCTTCGAAAGTCGAAGTGAGCGGCGACAGCGTTGCGGTCACCCGTGAAATCGACGGCGGCGCGCAGACGGTTTCCCTGAAACTGCCGGCCATCGTCACCACCGACCTGCGTTTGAACGAGCCGCGTTATGCGTCCCTGCCAAACATCATGAAAGCCAAGAAGAAGCCTCTGGAGACGCTGACTCCGGACGCTTTGGGCGTTTCCACCGCCTCTACCAACAAGACCGTCAAAGTCGAAGCGCCGGCTGCACGCAGCGCGGGTATCAAGGTCAAGTCGGTGGCTGAACTGGTCGAGAAACTGAAAAACGAAGCGAAGGTGATCTGATCATGACTATCCTCGTAATCGCCGAACACGATAACAAGGTGCTGGCCCCGGCCACCCTGAACACCGTGGCTGCTGCCGCCAAAATCGGTGGTGACATCCACGTCCTGGTAGCAGGGCAGGGCGCCGGCGCTGTGGCTGAAGCCGCTGCGAAAATCGCGGGCGTGAGCAAAGTCCTGAACGCTGACAATGCCGCTTACGCGCATCAGCTGCCGGAAAACGTTGCACCGCTGGTCGCCGAGCTTGGCGCTGGCTACAGCCACATCCTGGCCGCCGCTACCTCCAACGGCAAAAACATCCTGCCACGCGTTGCCGCGCAGCTGGATGTTGACCAGATCTCCGAGATCATCTCGGTAGAAAGCGCCGACACCTTCAAGCGCCCGATCTACGCCGGTAACGCCATCGCAACCGTGCAGTCCAATGCTTCGGTCAAGGTCATCACCGTGCGTGCCACCGGTTTCGACCCGGTTGCCGCCGAAGGTGGCTCGGCTGCCGTTGAAGCCGTCTCCGCTGCCCACGACGCTGGCACTTCCAGCTTCGTCGGTGAAGAGCTGGCCAAGTCGGATCGTCCTGAACTGACCGCTGCCAAGATCGTCGTTTCCGGCGGGCGTGGCATGCAGAACGGTGACAACTTCAAACACCTGTACGCCCTGGCCGACAAGCTGGGCGCTGCGGTCGGCGCTTCCCGCGCAGCCGTTGACGCAGGTTTCGTACCCAACGACATGCAGGTCGGCCAGACCGGCAAGATCGTTGCGCCACAGCTGTACATCGCCGTCGGTATCTCCGGCGCGATCCAGCACTTGGCCGGTATGAAAGACTCCAAAGTGATCGTTGCGATCAACAAGGACGAAGAAGCGCCGATCTTCCAGGTCGCCGATTATGGCCTGGTGGCGGACTTGTTCGAAGCGGTACCTGAGTTGGAGAAGCTGGTCTAATCCAGCCGCTTCACTTATAAAGAGCCCGGTCTTATGACCGGGTTTTTTTTACTGATCGGGAGAGTCTTGCCATGGAACTGCGCCCCTGGGCCTTACTGCTAGGCCTTACGCTGCTGCCGAGCCTGACGCTCGCCGCCGGCAAGTGCGAGCGCCTGGTGATCACCGGCAGCCCGGACGCACCGCCTTTACTCTGGCGCGACCCCCAGGACCCTACGCACCTGATCGGCGCGACCGCTGACGTGCTGCAACAAGTGGGCAAGGAGCTCGGGGTGAAAATCGACCTGCTCTACGGCGGCAAACGCTCCCTGGCCCTAGATGAAGCACGCAGCGGGCGCATGGACATTCTCGCCGACGCACCGCTGAACCTGGGTGAACTGGACCACTTCGACTACATCCATCCGGCGCTGATGCAGACCGACTACCTGGTATGGACGCGCAAGGATTCAGCCGTGGTCTATTCCACCGCCGCCGATTTGCACGGCCACAAAGGCGCAGTCTCGGAACGTGCGCGTTTGAGCACGGAGTTCGAAACCTTCGCCAGCCAGCAACTCAACCTGCAACGCCTGCCCAATTTGACGCCGGCTTTCCAGAAACTGTTGCTCGGTGAGGTGGACTACGTGCTGGCTGGGCGCTATTCCGGCATGGCCATGGCCCAGACCCTGGGCATGAGTAATGACCTGGTGGCCCATGAGGTGCCTGTCGATCAGCCTGGCCTGTACCTGGCGATTTCCCACAACTCGGCCTGCAATGATCCTTGGCTTCGCGGACAGCTGACGAAAAAGATGACAGAATTGCCCGCCTCCGGTGCCGCTCAAGCCGCGCTGCAGCGCAATCTGGAGCGTTGGAAAGCGCAACTGCAACAACCTGTCGGCACCCCAACAAAGTAGGGATTTACAGTGATTTTTCGAGCTCTTTTCGCGGCCCTTGCCGTTGTCGCGCTGGCGGGATGCGCAACCGATCCTGCGCCGATCGAACAAATGCGCCTGACCCAGCAAGCCTTGGAACAAGCCACCGCGGTCGGGGCCAACACCGATGAATCCCCCGAACTGAAGCTGGCCGAAGAAAAATTCGCCCGGGCCAAGGGCAACATGGCCGACCAATCCTACAAGCGAGCGCGGATGCGCGCCGAGCAGGCTGAGCTGGACGCACGCCTGGCCGAAGCCAAAGTGCTGACCGGCAAGAGCCAGGAACAATTGAACGTGCTCAATACCCGTATCACTCGCCTGCGTAAGCAGCTGCAGTTGGGAGAAGCACAATGAGCCCGATGATCCGTGGCCTGAGCTGTGTACTGCTGCTGGGCAGCGTGGCCTTGGGCGGCTGTGCGAGCCAACCCACGAGTGAGCAGGCGTTGCAGCAGGCCGGCGATGACTTTCAAAAGGTCAAGGAAGACGCCAACGTGCTGCGCTTCGCGCCCAAGGACGTGATCCGCGCCGGAGAGTCCCTGGCCCGCGCCGATCGCCTGTCCAGCTACTGGGGCAGCGGCTCCGATGTGGTGCATTACGCCTACCTGAGCCAGCGCTACAGCGCCATCGCCCGAGAGCACACCCAGCAGGGCCTGAATGCCGAGCGCGGCACCCAACTGGAGTTGGAACGTCAGCGCCTGCAACTGGCCTTGCGCGAAAACAAGCTGGCCAGCGTGCAACAGCAGGGCAAGTGGGTTGAAGCGCAAATCGCCAGCCTCACTACCCAGACCGACCGTGGCCTGGTGATGACCCTGGGCGACGTACTGTTCGACACCGGCGAAGCGGAGCTGCAGAACTCGGCCAACCGCACGGTGCTCAAGATCGTGCAATTCCTGCAATTGAACCCCAAGCGTCGGGTGCGCGTCGAGGGCTACACCGACAACACCGGTGGCGAGCAGGAAAACCTGAAACTGTCCTGCGACCGGGCTCAATCGGTGGCCGACCTGTTGATGGACCTGGGTATCGATGACAAACGCATTGAGGTCGAGGGGTATGGCGACCAATACCCGGTGGAAGCCAATGCCTCCGAGCGTGGTCGTGCACAGAATCGTCGGGTGGAAATTGTGTTCTCTGACGAGAAGGGCCAATTGGGCGCAGCGCGCTAATAGCTGACGCAGATCCAAATTGTGGGAGCGGGCTTGCTCGCGAATGCGGTGGCTCAGTACTGGATGTGCTGACTGACACACCGCCTTCGCGAGCAAGCCCGCTCCCACATTTCGTTTCGGCGATGCCCACCCCAGCTCCCCCGGCAGTTTTTACTGTCACTCCCGCCCACGCTCGACTATTGTGGCAACTGTCCCCGTACACTTCTAAACTGTGCCGGTATGTATGTTTCACACAAAAATAAAATGCCCGTGAAATCGAGTGCTGCGTCATGACCAATCTGTTGCTTTACCAACGTATTGCCCAGCAACTGGCTGAGGACATCCGCCGCGGTGTCTACCAACCGGGGGAGCGCGTGCCGTCGGTACGCAAGATGAGTTCCCAGCTCAATGTGAGCCATGCCACGGTGCTGCAGGCCTACGCCAACTTGGAAGACCAGGGGCTGATTCGGGCGCGGCCGCAGTCGGGCTACTACGTGCACCAGACGCCAGCACTCACGGCGCCTACGCCTGATATCGCACGGGTCGAGCGCCCAGGGTTGGTCACCCGTAGCAGTATCATCCAGCAGGTGCTGGTCGAGTCGCGCCGTGAAGGGGTGTTTCCCTTGGGCGCGGCGGTGCCGAGTGTCGACTACCTGCCGGTGCGGGCATTGCATCAGCAATTGGCCAAGGTCACGCGTTTCCAGAGCCCACGAGCCTTCAGCTACATGTTCAGCCCTGGCTTTGAACCCCTGCGGCGCCAGGTGGCGATCCGCATGCGCGATGCCGGGGTGGTAGTGGACCCTTCCGAAGTGGTGATTACCCACGGCTGTGTCGATGCCTTGCAAATGTCGTTGCGCGTGCTGACGCGCCCTGGCGACCTGATCGCGGCTGAATCACCGACCTATTACGGCTTGCTGCAATTGGCTGATCTGCTGGGCCTCAAGGTGATCGAGATCCCCAGCGACCCCGCCACGGGCATGAGCCTGGAAGCCCTGCAACTGGCCGCCAACCAATGGTCGATCAAAGCGCTGGTGCTGACCACGCGCTTGAGTAACCCGCTGGGCGGCACCATGCCGGAGGAGCGGCAGAAACAGTTGCTGCGCCTGGCGTCGGACTTCGATATCCAGATTGTCGAAGATGATATTTACGGCGAGTTGATGTTCGAACTCGGCCGCACCAAAGCCCTCAAGGCCTACGACCGCCTCGACCGGGTGATCTATTGCTCAAGCTTTTCCAAGACCTTGTCGCCGGGCGTACGCATTGGCTGGATGATTGCCGGCAAATACCAGCAGGAAATCCAGCGCCTGCAGATGTTCAGCACGCACTCGGCATGCAGCGTCACCCAGATGGGCGTCGCGGCTTATCTGGAAAACGGTGGCTACGACCGTCATTTGCGCTACATCCGCCAGGAATACCGCAAGAACCTCAGCGCCTTCCAATTGGCGGTGCAGCAGTATTTCCCCGAGGGCACCCAGATGACCCGCCCGACCGGCGGCTTTATCCTGTGGGTCAGTTTGCCGGGGCGGGTCAATACTCAGGAACTGCATGTGCGTGCCCTGCAACAAGGCATCAGCATTGCGCCAGGGCTGATTTTCAGTAATACCGAACAGTTCAACCACTGTATTCGCCTCAATTGCGGCACGCCGTGGAACCGCGAGGCGGAGAGGGCGTTGATGACCCTGGGAATGCTTGCCAGCCAGCTGTGCCAAGAGGCCGCAGCGGGTTTTTGAGGCGAGCAAAGGGGACAAGACTGATCTGTGCCCTTGTCATGCCGCGCACAACAAGCGAGCATATGGCCTTCTGCCGTTAATGCTGTTGGCGATATGACTTCTATTTTTCGCGTTACGTTGATGCTTGGTCTGCTGAGCCTGTGCAATGCCGGTAGCGTGCTGGCTGCGGCGCCGGTGGCTGAAGGCAAGCCTGTTGTCGGTGCCGAGCAAAAGACCTCAGCCAAGCAGCCAACGCCTGCGAAAAAATCCCCTGCCGCGCAAAAGAAAGCCGCTTCGACAAAAAAGCGTGCACCCGTGGCGAGCAAGTCCAAGTCGGCCCATGAGGTCGCCCAGACCAAACTGCCACCGGCACAGTTGGACCTGTCCCTGCCTTCGGACATGGTCAGGCACTTGCAACCCATCGGCACCATGCCCAAGCCCAAGAGCGTGCCTCTGTTGCCGCCGATGTTTGGTGAAAAGCCCACCGACAACAGTGCGTTCCAGATCAACGGCCGCTTGCTCAGCAATGAGATGAAGCTGCAACTGCGTAACGAAGAGCGCCGTGATGTAGAAGGCGCTGCGCTGGATTTCGAATTCAAGCAATAAACTTTCGGGCCACAGGTGACCCAGGTTGCCGACCATCTGTCGCAGACTGGTCGGTCATTTTTGTTTTGTGCGAAAAACCCCTGTTGAGCCATTTTAAAACGGCTGTTTAAGGGCGTACTCTAGCCCGGCCATCCCTATTGAGTCGTCGAGGACCTGCTGGTCATGAAATGCCGTGAAGGCTGTGGCGCCTGCTGCATTGCCCCCTCCATCAGTTCGCCACTACCCGGAATGCCCCAGGGCAAACCCGCTGGCGTCCGTTGCGTGCACCTGTCGGTGGAACAATTGTGCCAGTTGTTCGGTCAACCGCAGCGGCCCGCCGTGTGCAGTGATTTCAAGGCCGATATTGAGGTGTGCGGCAACGACCAGGCCGATGCCATCCGGCTGATCGGCTGGTGGGAGCAGATGACGGCGGCTTGATGGGCTTTACTATCGGAACTTCAACAATAAGGAATACAACGATGGGTTCGCTGAAACGAGTGGCTGTGCTGTGCGGTTTTACGCTGTTGTTTGCGGCCACTGCCCAGGCTGAGGATTGGCAAGTCGCCAAGGACGAAGACGGTATCAAGGTGTCCCTGAGCGAGATTGCCGGTTCCAAGTACAAGGCCTATCGCGGCGTGACCGTGATCAAGGCGCCTTTGGCCAAGGTCCAGGCGCTGCAGGAAGATGTGGTCGGTGCTTGCGCATGGATCCATGAATGCAAATCCCAGAAACTCGTCGACAAGAAAGGCGACGAGGCCTGGACCTACACCCAGTTCAAGGCCCCGTTCCCCGTGACGGACCGCGACTCGTACATCCACGTCACCACCACCAAAGCCGCTGACGGCACCGTCACGCGCAAACTGGAAGGTGTGCCGACCTACAAGCCCGAAGCAAAAGGCTACGTGCGGGTCGCCCAGGTGGAGGGTTTCTGGAAACTGGTGCCAAAGGGCGATAACCAGACCGAAGTCACCTACCAGGTACACACCGAGCCAGGCGGCAGCGTGCCGTCGTGGCTGGCCAACAAGTTTGTGGTGGACGCGCCGTTTAACACCTTGAAAGCCTTGAAAGAACACGCTGAAAAATAAGTGCAGTTGATCCGGTGCCTCCGGCCTTGAGTGGAACGTTTGGCGAGCCCTCACGGTCCAGATAGAAGTAAGCCCACCTATGGGTTTTATCGAGGAGGCACCGATGCCGAAGTGGAATGTTTCTTTCATCAACGACCGCGGCGAGCCGGTAGTCGAGCAATTCGACTGCGAGCATGAGCCGACGCTGGAAGAAGCCGCACAAATGGTGCGCGTGCGTGTGTCGCCGGTGTTGGAAAAGCTGGACCTTAACGATCTTGCCGACCGTGTCCCCGACCCCACGGTCAAGAGCCTGCATGATCAGAATGGTATCAAGGACCTCAAGGTCGAACCCGCGGCCTGAACATTTTCTATAGACCCTTCAAGCCCCTCTGGTGGTGGTGACAGCTTCACGCTACTCTGCAATCGAGATCAGCGAATGAATCGCTAAGGTCTGGTCTTGTCAGCTACATGCTTGTTTTCCTGCGGTGTTGTTATGCCGTGGTGCCCGCGCCAGCAGGGCGCGGGGCTTCAGGAAGCACGGAAAGTCTATCCATCGGTGTGAGGAGGACGTTTCATGAGCACAGCCTATCAAGAAGACATCAGCACCAACGTACTGCGCCGCATGAAAGAAGGCGGCTTTGATTTCTCGCGCTTTCACCCCATCGAGTTCTACGCCATTTTCCCGGATGAGGAACGGGCGCGCAGGGCTGCGGGTCGATTTCGTGGGGAGTCCCTCAACGCCCAGGTCAGCGCGCGCGACGATGGCGCCTGGTACCTGGAACTGAGCAAAATCATGTTCGCAACCTACGACGGCATAGGAGACTTCGAGCAAGACTTTGAAGCGGTGGTCGAGCCCCTGGGAGGGATCATCGAAGGATGGGGCGTCAAGCAGGAGGTGCGTGGGTTACCCATGTAGTTGGTATTTATGAGCAGCACAGCGTATCGGCTGACCTTTGGGTCGGCCGATTTTGTTTGGGCTACCGTCGCAACGGAAACTGCCGTTTCAGGCGCAAAAAAAAGCCACCCGGATGGGGTGGCGGAAAGGGAAGACCGAGGAGTCATCAGTACACGAGTCAATACGTTACTGAATGTGCAAAGGGTTTGGCTGTAGGACACGTCCTGTTCAACCGATGTGGGCGATTATCCGCATGTGCAGGCGGGCAGTGAAATCAACTCTGACTATGCTGTTGATAGCCAAACACCGCATTGCAACGGAGCGTACGGCGTGGCCCAGGCAATTGCGCGCACCAGGACGGTGCGGCAAATCCCCTCGGATTATGCAACTGTTTGATTATCAAGTGTTTATGCCGCTGGCACGGGCCTTGCGAAGGTTCTTGCGTCCGGGTGACAAGGAGTACGGCATGATCCGCACTTATTACGATGAAATGTACGATGGGGCAGGGCAGGTTCGCCCCCATTATCGCGAGTTCGCCCGTTGGTTGGCCGACACCCCTGCCGAACTGCTGGCCCAGCGCCGGCGTGAAGCCGATTTGCTGTTCCATCGCGCCGGCATCACCTTCACCCTCTACGGGGACGAACAAGGCACCGAGCGCCTGATCCCCTTCGATACCATCCCCCGCAGCATTCCGGCGAGTGAATGGCGGGTTGTCGAACGCGGTTGCATCCAGCGGGTCAAGGCGCTGAACCTGTTCCTCACCGACCTGTACCACGACCAACGCATCATCAAGGCCGGCATCATCCCCGCCGAGCAGGTATTGGCCAACGAGCAATACCAACTGGCAATGCGGGGCCTGGACTTGCACCGCGATATCTATTCGCACATCTCCGGGGTGGACCTCGTACGCGATGGCGACGGCACGTACTACGTGCTCGAAGACAACCTGCGCACGCCCAGCGGTGTCAGCTACATGCTCGAAGACCGCAAGATGATGATGCGTCTGTTCCCCGAGTTGTTCGCGGCCCAGCGCATCGCGCCCATCGACCATTACCCCAACCTGCTGCTCGACACCCTCAAAAGCGCCAGCCCCCTGGATAACCCCAGTGTGGTGGTACTGACGCCCGGGCGTTTCAATAGCGCGTTCTTCGAACATGCCTTCCTGGCTCGGGAAATGGGTGTGGAGTTGGTGGAAGGCGCGGATTTGTTCGTGCGCGATGACCGTGTGTTCATGCGCACCACCGATGGGCCCAAGGCTGTCGATGTGATCTACCGTCGCCTCGATGATGCATTTCTAGATCCCTTGGCATTCAACCCCGACTCGATGCTCGGTGTACCCGGCCTGCTCGCCGCCTACCGGTGCGGCAATGTGGTGCTGGCCAACGCCATTGGCACCGGAGTCGCGGACGACAAATCGGTTTACCCGTTCGTCACCGAGATGATCCGCTTCTACCTCGATGAAGAGCCGATCCTGCAGAACGTTCCGACTTTTCAATGCCGTAAGCCTGACGAGTTGTCCCACGTGCTGGCCAACCTGCCCGACCTGGTGGTCAAGGAAACCCAGGGCTCCGGTGGTTACGGCATGTTGGTTGGCCCGGCCTCTACAACCGCAGAAATCGAAGCGTTCCGGGCGCGTATCAAGGCCAAGCCACACGCCTATATCGCGCAGCCGACCCTGTGCTTGTCCACCTGCCCGACATTTGTCGAAAACGGCATCGCCCCGCGCCATATCGACCTGCGCCCCTTCGTGTTGTCCGGCAAGGACACCCGCGTGGTGCCGGGTGGCCTGACCCGTGTGGCGCTGCGCGAAGGCTCGCTGGTGGTCAACTCGTCCCAGGGCGGCGGAACCAAAGACACCTGGGTGGTCGAGGACTGATGCCATGTTGAGTAGAACTGCCTCGGATTTGTACTGGATGTCACGCTACCTGGAGCGTGCCGAAAACCTCGCACGCATGCTCGATGTCAGCTATTCGCTGTCGCTGATGCCCCAGGACGGGCGCGGCGATGGCCTGCATGAATTAGCCATGCCGCTGTTGATCACCGGCACTCTGGACGATTACCACGAGCGCCATGGCCCACTGCACGCTGAACGTTTGCTGCATTTTTTTGCCCTGGACGCGGCCAACCCGGCGAGCATTTACAGCTGTCTGGGTGCGGCGCGGGCCAGCGCCCATGCGGTACGTGGGCGGATCACCGCCGACATGTGGGAAAACATCAACGCCACTTGGCTGGACATTCGCGATATCGCCCAGCAGGGGCTCAGCCATTACGGCATGAGCCGGTTTTGTGAGTGGGTCAAGGAGCGTTCCCATCTGTTTCGGGGCGCCACGTACGGCACCATCATGCGCAACGATGCCTTCCGCTTTATCCGCCTGGGCACCTTTATTGAGCGCGCCGATAACACCCTGCGCCTGCTGGATGCCCGCTACGAAATGGCCGGCGAACAGGCGGCGGCGGTCAGCGATGGTACGGCTCACGCGTATTACCAATGGAGTGCGTTGCTGCGCGCTCTGTCGTCGTTCGAGGCGTACACCGAGATTTATCGCGATGCGCCAGGCGCTCGGCAAGTGGCCGAGCTGCTGCTCTTACGCGCCGATGTGCCGCGTTCGCTGCGTGCTTGCAGCGAAGAGATCGACCAGATCCTCGCGAGCCTGCCAGGCCTCAATGGTCGCCCGGCCCAGCGCCTGGCCGCCGAGATGGATGCGCGCCTGCGCTTTACGGCCATCGACGAAATCCTCGAGGAAGGCCTGCATGCCTGGCTGACCGACTTTATCCCCTTGGTCCGCCAGTTGGGCGACGCCATCTACAGTTCCTACCTGGAGGCGGCATGAGACTCTCCATCAGCCACGACACTACCTACCACTACGAAGACCAGGTGCGCGCCAGCATCCAGTACCTGCGACTGACCCCTCATGACAGCGAGCGCCAGCACGTGCTGAGCTGGCAACTCGACCTTCCACGCCCCGTGCGGGCGCAGGTGGACCCGTTCGGCAACATCCTGCATGTGCTTACGCTGGACGAGCCCCATGACGCCATCATCATTGGCGCCCGGGGCGTGGTGGAGATCGATGAATTGCGCGAGGCCGAACACGAAAGCCAGTCTGCCTTTCCGTTCCTGCGCTCCACGCGCCTCACCGAGCCCGACGACGCCCTGCGCGGGTTTGCCGAGCAAAACTGCCATCAGCGTCGCGACCGCACGGCGCTTATCGACTTGATGCAGGCGCTGAACCACACCATGGTCTACACCCCCGGCGCGACTGACGTCGATACCTGCGCCGCCCAAGCCTTCGCAGGGGCCGCTGGGGTGTGCCAGGACCATACCCATGCGTTCCTGGCCTGCGCACGTAGCCTGGGGATCCCGGCGCGGTATGTGTCGGGGTATTTGTACACCGAAGACAGCGCGCACCTGGCCAGTCATGCCTGGGCCGAAGCCTGGCTGGATGACGCCTGGTACAGCTTTGACGTGACCAACCAACTGGCCCGGCCGGAGCGGCACTTGAAGCTGGCCGTCGGCCTGGACTACCTCGACGCCTGTCCGGTACGCGGCATGCGCCGTGGCGGTGGGCATGAGCAGATGCACGCCAAGGTATTCGTGGCGCCGCAGCAATGACCGATAACTGTCGGAGCAAGCTTGCTTGATCGTTCCCACGCTCTGCGTGGGAATGCAGCCCAGGACGCTCCGCGTCCCATAGCGTGATGCAGAGCATCGCAAGAGGCGTTCCCACGCAGAGCGTGGGAACGATCGACGGTGCTCTCAGGCTTTTCGCGAGCAAGCTCGCCCCTACAACTTGCGGCCCGCCATATGCCGCAGATACCCCACCAGCAAGTCCAACTCATTGTCTGGCAATACACTGGCTGTAAACGCCGGCATCTTCGCCTGTGGCCAATGCCTCAGGCTTTGCGGGTCGCGGATGTAACGCCTGAGAAAATCGCCGCTGAAATACTCGGTGGGGTTGTAGGGCACATTCAGGTCCGGCCCCATCTGGGCATCACCGCCGCCATTGAGGCGATGGCACGCGAGGCAGTTCTTCTGGAACAACGCGAAGCCTTGGTTGATCGGGTCGTTCGCCGCCAGCTTCGGGTCGGGCAATAACGCCGGGAAACGCTCGCCAACCGTCTGCAACTGTTTGAACCTGGAGACCTGGAACGGCCACTGTTCCGGGCTGATACGTCCGGCTTGAGGGTTGGTCCAGACCAGATAGAACGGTCCGGCGCTGGGCTTGCCCTGTGCCAGTGGTGGCCATGGATGGGCCGGGTCTTCCACGGCCAGCCAGGCGCGGGCGCCGTTTTTTTCCAGCAACGGCGCGGCGGCAAGTTCGGCGGCAAAACCATCAAGGGCAACGGCTTGCAGGTGGTTCGCAGATTTAAGGCCCGGCAAGAGCACCGCGAGGGGCACCGCACGATAGGTCATGTTGCGCTTGTAGGACACATCATCAACGATCTGCACCGTCTGAGCGTCGGGATCCTTGAGCAGCTCGGCGGTCTCCCAGGTTTTGTGGGTGTGGTCCAACTCGATGGTCAACTGTGCCGCCGCCGCAGGCAGGCTCAGCAGCAGGGCAAAAAGGGCGAGGATCGGTTTCAAGGCACAGGCCCGTTGCGAGAGAGTGAGGGCGCACACGATAACGGAAAACGGCAGGTAAAAAGACAGCCCCTGCAACAGGAGCGCTAAGCGCAATGTCCTGGCAGGTGCTGCCAAAAGCTGCAGGCCTGGTGCGGTGTGTGCACGGAAGCTGGGAGTGTCACCCAATAACCTTGGTTAAATTGGGCAAGATCAGAATCAAGGTGGTGGCGAACAGGATAAGTCCCGCCTGACGTACTTTCGATTGTTTGAACATGGCTGACTGCCTTTTCTTTTGTTGTTATTCCTGAGCGTCAAATGCGTGCCGTTGAAGTCAGTATCGCGAGGTGACGTTGCACTTTTCTTACAGCTGCTCCAGCAAAACCCGGCAGCAGCGTCTTACAGATTCAACCTTAGAGCGCCCGTTCTTTCTGGCTTAGACTCATTTCATATCAGCTAAGAAGTATTTGCGCTAAAAACGGCATGAGGCTTATTGCCACCTTGGCGCCAGCCCTAGGGCTAGACAGCTAAAACGATTAATCAGGCATTTCCCGTAGGTACCTACCGTTCGTCCGAGCGAGGGGGTCAAAAGCAATGAGCGCATCCGTCATTGAAACCGTGTCAATCGGGCCTAAGGTAGGGGCACACACCCATAGCGGTTCGAGGATGTCATGACCCAAGCTTTGATCTTTGATGCGATACGCACGCCCCGGGGAAAAGGCAAGGGCGACGGTGCCCTGCACAGCGTCAAGCCGGTAAACCTGGTGGCCGGCTTGCTCACGGCGCTGGCGCAGCGCAGCGACCTCGACACCCGCCAAGTGGATGATATCGTCTTGGGCTGCGTCACCCCCGTGGGCGACCAGGGCGCCGATATCGCCAAGACCGCCGCGCTGGTGGCCGACTGGGATGTCAGTGTTGCCGGTGTGCAGGTCAATCGCTTCTGCGCGTCGGGCCTGGAGGCGGTGAACCTGGGGGCGATGAAGGTGCGCTCCGGCTTCGAAGACCTGGTGGTCGTCGGCGGCGTCGAATCCATGTCCCGCGTGCCCATGGGCAGCGATGGCGGCGCCTGGGTGCTCGACCCGCAAACCAATATGCACAGCCACTTCACGCCCCAAGGCATTGGCGCCGACCTGATCGCCACCCTGGAAGGCTTCACGCGCCAGGATGTCGACACCTTTGCCCTACAATCCCAGCAGAAAGCCGCCAGGGCGAGGGCAGACGGTTCCTTCAATAAGTCGCTAATCGCGGTGCACGACCAGAACGGCATCGTGCTGCTGGACCATGACGAATTTATCCGCGGCGACTCAACCCTCGAGGGCTTGGGCAAGCTCAAGCCGAGCTTCGAAATGATGGGCCAGATGGGCTTCGACGCCACCGCGTTGCGGGTCTATAGCCACGTGGAGCGCATCCACCATGTGCACACGCCGGGCAACAGTTCCGGCATCGTGGATGGTGCCGCGCTGATGCTGATCGGTTCCGAGGCCAAAGGCCGCGAGCTGGGCCTGCAACCGCGGGCGCGTATTGTCGCCACGGCGGTGACCAGTACCGACCCGACCATCATGCTCACCGGCCCCGCGCCGGCCACTCGCAAAGCACTGGCCAAAGCCGGCCTGCGGGTTGAAGACATCGACCTGTTCGAAGTCAACGAAGCCTTTGCTTCGGTCGTGCTCAAGTTCATCAAGGACATGGGCATCGACGCCGCACGGGTCAATGTCAACGGCGGCTCCATCGCCATGGGCCACCCCTTGGGCGCCACCGGCTGCGCGATTCTCGGCACCTTGCTCGACGAGCTCGAGGTGCGCCAGCAACGCTACGGCCTGGCCACCTTGTGTGTCGGCGGTGGCATGGGGATCGCCACCATTATCGAACGCCTCTGAGCCTAAGGAATTTGTCATGACCGATGCCATTCGTTACGAAAAAGGCCAGGACCAGATCGTGGTACTGACCCTGGACATGCCCGGCCAGAGCGCCAACACCATGAACGCCGCCTACCGTGAAGCCATGGCGGCCACCCTCGCGCGCCTGGAAGCGGAAAAGGACGAGATCGCCGGGGTGGTGATCACCTCGGCCAAGAAAACCTTTTTTGCCGGGGGTGACCTCAATGAGCTGATCAAGGTCGATAAAGCCCACGCCAAGTCGTTCTACGACAGTGTCTTGGTATTGAAAGCGCAATTGCGCCGCCTGGAAACCCTCGGCAAACCGGTGGTCGCCGCGATCAATGGCGCGGCCCTGGGAGGTGGTTGGGAGATTTGCCTGGCCTGCCATCACCGGGTCGCGCTGGACGACAAGTCCGTGCAACTGGGTTTGCCGGAAGTCACCCTTGGCCTGTTGCCCGGGGGCGGCGGCGTGGTGCGTATGGTGCGCATGCTTGGCCTGGAAAAAGCCTTGCCGTATTTGCTCGAAGGCAAAAAGGTGCGGCCCGCACAGGCCCTGCAAGCGGGTTTGATTGATGAGTTGGCGGCGGATCGCGAGGCATTGCTGGCCCAGGCCCGTGCCTGGATTCTGGCTAATCCGCAGGCCAGGCAACCCTGGGACACCAAGGGCTACGCGATTCCCGGCGGCACGCCATCCCACCCTAAAGTCGCACAGATGCTCGCCATTGCGCCGTCGATTTTGCGTAGCAAGACCCAGGGCTGCTTCCCTGCGCCGGAGAAAATCCTGTGTGCAGCGGTCGAGGGCGCCCAGGTGGAATTCGACACCGCGCACCTGATCGAAACCCGTTACTTCACCGAACTGGTGACCGGGCAAGTGGCGAAGAACATGATCGGCACCTTCTGGTTCCAGCTCAACCAAATCAACGCCGGCAGCTCGCGACCGCAGGGTTTTGCGCCTTATGTAACGCGCAAAGTCGGCGTGCTCGGCGCCGGGATGATGGGCGCGGGCATCGCCTATGTCAGTGCCTGTGCGGGGATCGAGGTGGTGCTCAAAGACATCACCCTGGCCGCCGCCGAAAAAGGCAAAGCCCATTCGGCCGCATTGCTGGACAAGAAACTCAGCCGTGGGCAATTGACCGCCGAACAGCGCGAAACCACCCTGGCGCGCATTCATCCTACGCAGGATGACGCCGACCTGGCCGGCTGCGACCTGATCATCGAGGCCGTATTTGAAGACCGCGCACTCAAGGCCAAGGTCTCGGCCGCAGCGCAAAGCGTGGTGGGGGCCGACGCGGTGATCGCCTCCAACACCTCCACCTTGCCCATCAGCGGTCTGGCCACGGCGGTGCCTGATCAAGCCAGGTTCATCGGCCTGCACTTCTTCAGCCCCGTGGACAAGATGCCCTTGGTGGAAATCATCAAGGGGGCGCGCACCAGCGACGAAACCCTGGCCCGAGGTTTTGACTTCGTACTGCAAATCAAGAAAACCCCGATTGTGGTCAACGACAGTCGCGGTTTCTTTACCTCGCGGGTATTCGGCACCTTTACCAACGAAGGCATCGCCATGCTCGGCGAAGGCGTGGCGGCGCCGATGATCGAGACCGAAGCGCGCAAGGCCGGCATGCCAGTGGGGCCGCTGGCGGTGTCCGATGAAGTGTCCCTCAGCCTGATGAGCCATATCCGACAGCAAACGGCCAAGGACCTGCAGGCCGAAGGCAAGGCTATGCCGAACCACCCGGCGACGGCGGTGATTGATCTGTTGGTGAACGAATACAAGCGCACGGGCAAGGCGGCCGGCGGTGGTTTTTACGACTATCCCGCTGGCGGCCAGAAGCACCTGTGGCCTGAGCTGAAAAACCGGTTCGAACAGCCCGGCAAGCAAATCTCTCCCCAGGATGTGCGTGACCGCTTGCTGTTTATCCAAGCCATCGAAACCGTGCGCTGTGTGGAGGAGGGCGTGTTGATGTCCACGGCGGATGCCAACGTCGGTTCAATCTTCGGCATCGGTTTTGCCGCTTGGAGTGGCGGCGCGTTGCAGTTTATCAACCAGTACGGGCTGAACGACTTCATCGCCCGCGCCCGCTACCTCGCCGAGGAGTACGGGGAGCGCTTCTCGCCGCCGGCGTTATTACTGGAAAAAGCCGCAAAAGGCGCGCTGTTTTAGACGTTCCACTGTAGGAGCGAGCTTGCTCGCGAAGAACGCACAGGCAACGCTTTTATCCAGGCTACCTGCGTTATCGTTGACGTTTTTCGCGAGCAAGCTCGCTCCTACAGTGAGTGTGGGCGGCCATTGAGGGCTTGCTTTGGGGAGGTATTTCAAGGCAGGCTCTGGGTGTGCAATATTCCCATCGCCGTGTCAGGTATTTTTTATGTCGCTACGCGTCTGCATCCTGGAAACCGATATTCTGCGTCCCGCTTTGATCGATGAGTACCAAGGCTATGGGCAGATGTTCAAGCGCCTGTTCGCCAAGCAACCGATAGCCGCCGAGTTTGTGGTCTACAACGTGGTGCAAGGCGAGTACCCGCCGGATGACGAAGTGTTTGATGCGTACCTGATCACCGGCAGCAAGGCCGATTCCTTCGGTACCGACCCCTGGATCCAGACGCTCAAGACCTACCTGCTCACGCGTTATGAGCGCGGCGACAAGCTGCTGGGCGTGTGCTTCGGCCATCAGTTGCTCGCGCTGCTGCTGGGCGGCAAGGCCGAACGTGCCAGCCAGGGCTGGGGCATGGGCACCCACGCCTACAAACTGGATGCCAAGACGCCATGGATGAGCCCCGAGGTGCCGGAGCTGACGCTATTGATCAGCCACCAGGACCAAGTCACCACCTTGCCGGAAAACGCCACCGTGATCGCCTCCAGCGAATTCTGCCCGTTTGCCGCGTATCACATTGGCGACCAAGTGCTGTGCTTCCAGGGCCATCCGGAGTTTGTTCACGACTATTCCCGTGAGTTGCTGGAAATACTTCAGACAACCTTGGGTGAAAAGGTCTACAGCAACGGCGTGGCCAGCCTGGAGCGCGACCACCACGGCGTGACCGTGGCGGAGTGGATGATGCGCTTTGTGGCGCACCAGCCTGAAGCCA
The DNA here is from genome assembly GCF_009827115.1 of Pseudomonas sp. J380. Taxonomy (NCBI): domain Bacteria; kingdom Pseudomonadati; phylum Pseudomonadota; class Gammaproteobacteria; order Pseudomonadales; family Pseudomonadaceae; genus Pseudomonas; species Pseudomonas sp. J380. The sequence goes on from NZ_CP043060.1 coordinate 5,775,092, forward strand.
AGGCTTAAAGCCAGCCCGAACGCTTGAAGCTGGCCCATAAACCGGTACAGCCCAAGGTAATAAAACCGAGCACCGCAAAATAGCCGTAGTGCCATTGCAGCTCGGGCATGTTCTGGAAGTTCATCCCGTAAATCCCCGCCACCGCCGTGGGGAACGCCAGGATCGCCGCCCACGCGGCGAACTTGCGCTGCACCACGCTCTGGCGCGAAGCCTCCAGCAACACACCGATCTCGATGGTCTGGCTGGCAATGTCGCGCAGGGTGGTGAGGTCTTCCATCTGTCGCGTAACGTGGATTTGAACATCACGAAAATACGGGCGCATGTTCTTGTCGATAAACGGGAAGCTCAGCTTCTGCAACTCCTGGCTGATCTCCACCATCGGCGCCACGTGCCGCTTGAGCCGCAACACATCGCGGCGCAGGCCGTGGAGGTGCTGGATATCGCGCTCGTTGAGCGAACTGCACAGTACGTTACGCTCCAGCTCATCAATCTCGGCGTGGATCGCCTCGCTCACCGGCTGATAGTTTTCGGTGACAAAATCCAGCAACGCATAGAGTACGAAATCTTCCCCATGCTCCAGCAACAACGGGCGCGCCTCACAACGCTGGCGCACAAAACCGTAGGACGCCGAGTGGCCGTTGCGTGCGGTGATGATGTAGCCGTTGCCGGCAAAGATATGGGTTTCGATAAACTCCAGCTTGCCGTTCTCGCGCACCGGTGAGTAGGTGACGATAAACAGCGCGTCGCCGAAGGTTTCCAGCTTCGGGCGGCTGTGTTTTTCCATGGCGTCTTCAATCGCCAGCTCGTGCAGGTTGAACTGGCGTTGCAGGTTGTTCAATTCCTGGGCGCTGGGTTCTTCCAGGCCGATCCACACAAAGTGCCCAGGTTTGGCGGCCCAGGCCGCGCCTTCATCGAGAGTGATATCCGAGACTTTCTTACCGGCGCTGTAGACGGCAGCCGCAACAACTCTACCCATGGTACTGATCACTTCTTATCAAGAGGACAGATGTTGGGCAGCTTAGCCTGAATGGCGTTCCGTTGTTGCTGGCTGATATCACTGATCGTTCCCACGCTCTGCGTGGGAATGCCGCCCGTGACGCTCCGCGTCACCCTAAGCGGGCGCCTACGCGCGTTGCAGTTCGCGATCCATCTGTGCGATGCACTCATCCATCTGCGTCTGACACGTCAGCAGCAACTGAGGGATGTCATCCACCGTCAAGCCACAGGTAGGAATCGGCGGCAACGAGCGTATCAGCACACTGCCGCTGTCCCAACGATTGAGCTTCATCTGCGTCACGTAATTGCTGACACACACCTGCACTATAGGCACACCGGCCGCAATCGCCATATGGAACGCGCCTTTCTTGAACGGCAACAACCCTTTGCCCAGGTTGCGCGTACCTTCCGGGAACACCCAGATTGACGTGTCCTCATGCTGCAAGGTATGCGTGGTCGTCAGCATCGCACGCCGGGCCTTGTGCGCATTGCCACGGTCGATCAGCACATTGCCCGCCAGCCAGAACAACTGGCCGAACAGTGGTACCCATTTCAGGCTTTTCTTGGCGATGCAGACCGTGCGGTGGGGCACTACATTGCCGAACACAAACAAATCGTAATTGGACTGATGGTTGGCGATCACCACGCAGGTACCGGGCTTGTCGCGCAGCGAGTCGACGTCGGTCTTTACGTTCAAGCCCAGGATCCGCATGGCCGGCAACGCATAGAGGCGAGCGCAGAGACGGCTGTTGTCCGGGTTGAACGGCCTGCACACACCGACCAGCACACCCAGCACGCCAGCGATCATAAAATGCAGGCCCATCAACAACATACGCAACAGAAAAAGCATCGACACGGCCCATACGGACAAAAGGTGGCGCAGTGTACGGATGTGCACTGTATTCGGCAATTGCCCCTACAGACGTAGGAGATAGCCGATGTTTAAGCGCATGTTTCCACATGAGCCGATAACGGCTAACTAGAGCGGCTACGGACGTTTCACATTTATAGGTAAGAAAAAGCCCGACTCAAGGTCGGGCTCAGGCACAGCAGGTGCAGGACTTAGCTCAGGCTATGGCCCTGATCCTGGATGATTGCATCATCCAGGGCTTCGAGCAGCGCGCGGCGTACTTTCAACTTAGTGTGTTTGTGCGCGTTCATATTGATCTTCTTCAGCTGCCGTGCTGCTTCCAGTGCTGCAGCGTGCAGTTCTTCGGGTGCCACCACCTTGTCGAGGAAACCGGCGTGCAAGGCGCCTTGCGGATCAAACATTTCGGCATTGATCACCGAACGCTGAAACGCCGACTTACGCAGGCGATCCCGCGCCAACTCGATACCGGCGTGGTGCATGGTCATGCCAATCGCCACTTCATTCAGGCCAATGCTGAACGGGCCTTCGACGCCAATCCGATAATCGGCCGACAATAACAGGAACGCGCCCTTGGCCACCGCATGCCCAGGGCAGGCCACAATCACCGGGAACGGATGCGCCAACATCCGCCGCGCCAGGGTCGAACCCGAGGTCACCAGGCTGATCGCCTCTTTAGGGCCGGCCGTCATCACCTTCAAATCATAACCACCCGACAAAATCCCCGGCGTGCCCGTGATGATCACCACCGCCCGATCCTTCTCGGCCTGATCCAGCGCCGCATTAAACTCACTGACCACCGCCGGAGAAATGGCATTCACCTTGCCGTTGCTCAGGGTCAGGGTCGCGATACCGTCTTCGAAGTGGTAGGCAATCAACTCACTCATGACGCGATTCCTTGTAGGGCTTGTTATAGAGATAGATGCGCAGACGTTACTCACCACGCCCGTGCGGGTAAAGCGCCGTGACTGACTACCCAGTCAGGCTTTTCCTGCATCCCCAAGGGTAGACGCCCCGGAGCAGGGCGCAGCAAGCGCTCCAGACGCGTGCCGCCGATGCCTGAGAATGGCACAATCACCACCCCTTGCCGGACGGTGAATGGCATAACGGTCTAACCGCATGAAAATTCTGAAAAAAACCTTTGCCATCAGAAAGGCTTTCGACTACATTAGCGCGCCTCGACAGACTGAACTGGTTTGACGAGATACGGTGAAGTGTCCGAGTGGCTTAAGGAGCACGCCTGGAAAGTGTGTATACAAGAAATTGTATCGAGAGTTCGAATCTCTCCTTCACCGCCAAATTCGATGTAAACAAAACCCCTGGTTTCGAAAGAAACCAGGGGTTTTGTGATTTCTGGGTTTGAAAAGTACAACTTTTATCAGCTCAGTTGTCTGGCCTTTCAGTCTGCGGCCCCATGATGTCACACCCTATGCCTAAGCCCGACCTCAATGCCTGTGCCGATGATGCACATCCGGAAAGTGCGCATGGCTATGCCTCATCACTCCATGTGCATGCACATGGCTATGAGGCACCTTCGAGTCCCACTCAAACCCATGCTCATGCTGATGATGCTCATCATGCACATGCCAGTGCCCATGTTGCGTTGCCTCATGCACATGCTCATGGGCATGCCGCTCCGTCAGGTGCAGCCACACGCCTACTGCCATCAGTGCCGAGGCAATCCAGAAGGCCGCGGTCACCGACTCGCCAAATACCAGCAACGCCACTGCAGCACCGAGAAAGGGTGCCGTGGAGAAGTAAGCGCCGGTGCGCGCGCTGCCCAGTCCGCGGAGGGCCAGCACGAACATCACCAGGCTGATGCCATAGCCGAGGAAACCTACCAGTAGAATCGGCGCCAGTTGCGCCATGCCGGGAATCTGCGCCCCGAGGTAAAGTGCCAGGCTGCAATTGACCAGCCCCGCAATCAAGCCTTTGGCTCCTGCGATAAACAATGCGTCAGACGCGGACACTTTGCGCGTGAGGTTGTTATCGATCCCCCAGCACAAACACGCCAGCGCAACGGCAAGCGGTCCGGTCCAGTCTTGGCGGCTGCCGTCGGCACCGGACCCTGACAACACCACGCCGCCCAGCACAATGGCGAGCATGCCGAGGACGATGCGTCGGTCGGCGTTTTCGCGGAACACGACCCAGGCGATCACGGCGGTCAGTACCGATTCAAGGTTGAGCATCAGGGAGGCGCTGGCGCTGGTGGTGCGGGTCAGGCCGAACATCAGTGCAACGGGGCCGAGGAGGCCGCCGAAGGCGATGGCGCCAAGTAGCCAGGGCCATTCCGATGGGGTTAGCCCGGTAGGTTTCCAGCCGCGATCACGGATCAAGCGCACACCGGCAAGGCCAATGCCGCTGCCGAGGTAGAGCAGGCCGGCGAGCAGGATGGGCGAGAGGCCCAGGCCAAGACTTTTGGCGAGCGGGGTGCTGGCGCCGAACAGGGCGGCGGCCGCGAGGGCGTAAATGATGCTGAGGTTCATGGGCCATCCTCGAAAGTCAGGCCCATGATACGTCGCTTGCCGGGGTCAGCGCCCTGGCAATTTCGTACTTTATTGCGCGGTTTTCAGCTTGATCACATCACCGGAGATTTTGGTGGTGTAACCGTTCAATACCCAAGCCCAGAACCACTTTTCCTGCACTTGTGTGTTGATCAACGCGTCGCCGCCCTTGGCCTTGATGGCTGCATCCTGGGCGCGTACGAAGCGGTTGTTCTGGCCGATGGGGATGACGCCCAGCAGCATGATGCCGGTGGCGCTGGCTTCGCTGTGGCCGAGGACGGTGTATTGGCTGGCGTCGTATTGCTGGGTTTTCATGGCGGTGCCGGTGCAACCTGCCAGGGTGAAACCAAGTACGGCTGCTGCAACGACTTTACTGACGTATTTCACTTATAACTCCATAAATTCAATCTCGAGATTCAATTCTCGGGGGGGCGACACTCTAAGCGCTCAGCTGGCAGATTGAAATCAATCAGCGAGGCTGGGTCGCAGTCTGGCGGGTACTGCGCGGTGATCCCATTGCAGCCTGGTTGGGGCTCGACAGCGCCCACATTTATTCTTCGGCGTGTCAGAGATGCAGCCACGCCAGGCCACCCAACATCACCGCCACCCCGCCGGCGGTGTACGACATGCGTTTGAGCCATTCCTTGCGCGTGAGCAGGGTAATCGCCGCCAATGAAATCGCGATCTGAATCGCCGTCATCGCCTGGGCCCAGCGATGGTGCTGGTGCAGCGCTTCCTCGGATTTGTGGTCCCAGTCCCGTGAAGTGGCCTCAAGCGTTTCGGCCTGTTTACGCACTTCTTCCTTCTGGCGCTTGTAGCGCTCGATCTCCGCCTGGTAATGCGCCGCATCCACGCCGGGAATATGGCTGGCCAGTTCTGCCAGGTTCTGGCGGCTGGATTTGGCCTGGTAGTAGTTCCACTGGTTAGCGGCTTCGGTCTTGATGATGGCGGCGTTGTTCTTGTCCATCGCAGCTTCACTTTCGCTGGAGCCGGCCTGATAGCTGAGCATGGCACCGACGGTCGCCATGATCGCGGTCATCACGGCGATACGACTGGCAAAGCTATCGCCGCGGCCGTGAGCATGCTCGGTGGTGTGTTCAAGGTGTTTTTCGTGGGGGCTGGGAACTTCGAAGGCTTCGGACATGGGGCGACCGCGAACGGATTGAGGTGCGCTGATTGTTCACCAGCGCAGCTGTCTCAAGCCTGTACGTAACGCTGCAAACCTGCCACCAGTGCATCGAATGTCACCCGGCAGCGTGGGCTGTTGCGCAGGTCTTCGTGCATGCTGACCCAAGTGTCCATTTTAAACGCGAAGCCGTCAGGCAGCACTCGGCGCAGACGTGGGTCGCGCTGGGCCAGTTGTACCTGGCACCCACCGATGCCGGCACCGGCGCGGATCATTGCCAGTTGCGCCAGGTCGCTGTCGCTACTGATGGCGAAGGCGTTGCGCTCAAAACCCTTGATTGCCAGGCTGCGGATAAATGCAGTGGCTTGATCAAAGCCGATGACGGAGTGGCCGGCCAGGTCGTGCATGTGTTGGGGGATGCCGTGTTGCTGCAGGTAATCGTCACGGGCATGCAGGCCGACTTCGATCAGGCCGATACGCCGCGCCAGCAGCTGCTCCTGGCTGGGGCGCACCATGCGCACGGCAATGTCGGCTTCCAGTTGCAGCAGGTCGCTCAAGCGGTTGGTCAGCACCAGTTCCACCTTAAGGTGCGGGTGTTCCCGGCGCAATTGCGTGATGATCGGCGGCAGTACCTCCACACCCACCACTTCACTGGCCGATACTCGTACCACGCCGCGCACCTCATCGCCTTGGGACGAGGCGGCGCGTTCAAGGGCGGCGGCGGTACGCGCCATGGTTTCTGCATGCGCCCGCAGTGTGTGGGCGACCGTAGTGGGTAATAAGCCTGAGGGCGAGCGGGTGAACAACACGACGCCCAGCGCCGTTTCCAGCGCGGCGATGTGCCGCCCTACCGTGGGTTGGGTGATGCCGAGCTGCCGTGCGGCCCCCGACAGCGATCCTTCCTTGAGTACACCGAGAAATGACCGGTAAAGCTCCCAACCGATATTCGTAGCCATACATAAATGTATAGCGGCTCGATACCCTTGGGCAATTCCTCTATAGCTGTTCCGCATCCAACATACCCTCATCAACCAACAGTGGGAGAGGGTGATGAGCAAGGTTCTGGTTTTGGGTGCAACCGGTGGCATTGGTGGCGAAGTGGCGCGGCAGTTGAGCGCGGCGGGCTGGGAGGTGCGGGCGTTGACTCGGGATCTGATCAAGGCTCGCAGCCAAAATCCTGTTTTTACGTGGCTAAAAGGCGATGCCCTGAATCGCGACGACGTGATCGCGGCCGCCCGGGGCTGCGCGGTAATCGTGCACGGCGTCAATCCGCCGGGTTATCGCAAATGGGCCGAGTGGGTGTTGCCGATGATCGACAACTCCATTGCGGCGGCCATCTGCGAAGGCGCGACAGTCGTGCTGCCCGGCACGGTCTACAACTTCGGGCCGGATGCATTCCCTGTGCTGCACGAAGACTCACCCCAGCACCCGCTGACTCGCAAGGGCGCGATCCGTGTGCAGATGGAGCAGCGCTTGCGAGCCGCTTCCACTCAGGGCGCCCGGGTGGTGATTGTGCGCGCTGGGGATTTTTTCGGCGCCAGGGTGGCCAATAACTGGTTTGCCCAAGGCTTGGTCAAACCCGGCAAACCGGTGCACACCATCCGCTACCCAGGCGATTACGGCGTGGCCCATCAATGGGCTTATCTGCCGGACGTAGCGCGTACAATGCTTGAGTTGATTGAGCGTCGTGCCAGTCTTGGCGCCTTCGCCTGCTTTCATATGGCTGGGTACATGGATGCGGACGGTACGCAGATGGCTAAGACGATCCAGCGTGTGGTGCTGCGCAGGACGGGCCAGCAATCCAGGGTCGGCGCGTTTCCCTGGTGGTTGTTGAACTGGGCGGCGCCTTTTGTCGTCACCGTGCGTGAGATGCAGGAGATGCGCTACCTGTGGCAAACACCGTTGCGCCTGGATAACCAGCGCCTGCTCGCGACGCTCGGCCATGAGCCCCACACACCGCTGGAACAGGCGGTGGAGGCCACCCTGGTTGGCCTGGGTTGCCTGCCTACTTGCGTTTGATCAGGCGTGCATACACGGCGAGGTTGACCACCACCACCACGGCCCCCAGCACTAATTGAGTATTCGCAGTCAGCCCGGCTGGGTAGATCATCGTCAGAATGTAATGCTCGATAAACCCACCGCCATAACCATCCTGCCCGGCCAAGTGGCGAAACAGGTTTTCCCAACGGGTGAGTGGGCAGGGCAGGTGCAGCACCTCCACCGCGATGCCCCAGGCAACGGCGGGCAGGTGCAGCCACATTACCCTGGGCCACTTCAGGGTGAGCAGGCCGCCGAACAGCACGAACAGGATAAAGGCCAGGTGGAACAGCACGAGGCCGTCGGCGGCTAGGCGGTAGAGCATGTTTGAGCTCGATGTGAGGTGAAGGGGTACGTGAATTTTTGCAGCGCGCCGTTATAGCTCCAGTTGACTGGCATTGATACCGAACGCTTTGGCTATCTTTTCTCGCGTGGTGCGGCGGGGTTTGCTGACCGCTTCCTGCTGGGCAAATGCCGATTGTGAAATACCCAGGCGTTTGGCGACTTCTTCCTGGGTCAGGCTCAGATGCTCGCGCCACGCGCGAATAGGTGTTGCGCCATCCACCAGGCGGCTGACTACCGCATGGGGTATCAGGTTTGGATCGTTTTGCTGCGCCACATAGTGTTCATAGGGAATCACCACATAGGCTGGCTCGCCCTGCGTATTGTGGATGATCTGTACGGCAGTAGGTTCGCTCGTCACGTTTTTTACCCTCTTGGATACTGACGACCTGGGTGCTGCCGTCCCAGTCGAAAAGGACCCGGTAATGACTTACCCGCAAGCGATAGCTGTGAGGATGGTTAACCAGCGCCTTGACGTTGATTGCATCGGGCATGTGTTCAAGAGCGGACACGGCATCGCGTACCTGTTGCTGATGATACGAATGCAACCGAAGCAATTGTTTGACGGCTTTTCGCGTCCATTGGATTGAATTCATGGGAGGTTAATAAGTCTTTTATAAGGTTTGCAATCGGTATTTTCAGATCCGCGTCAACGGGTCATGACGTTTTCCTTTCAAACCCTAGACGGCCGCCGTCAGCGCCGACGGGTAAAACTGTTGCGTGGTATGAATCAACGGAAGGCCCACGAAGGTTGCTTGCAGGCAATGAGGGCCGTTATTGTGCTGAATCCTTTTAGTCCTCGCCCCAAGGTTGTGTTGTGATGAATGCACCGCGTACCGCTGTCCCGATCAAAGCCGTTATTTTCGATATGGACGGGTTGTTGCTGGATACCGAAGGCATCTACACCGAAGTCACGCAGATCATTGCCGAACGCTATGGTCGTACCTACGACTGGAGCATCAAGCAGCACATCATCGGGCGGGGTGCCCAGGATTTGGCCGATTACGTGGTCAAGGCCCTGGACCTGCCGATCACGCCCGCCGAGTTTCTGGAAATACGCGAACCGCTGATGAGCGAGCGCTTTCCCAAGGCCCAGGGCATGCCCGGCGCCGAGGCGTTGGTGCGGCATTTGAAGGCGCACAATATTCCGATTGCGGTGGGCACCAGTTCATCGCGTAACTCGTTTGGCCACAAGACCACCCTGCACCGTGAATGGTTTGGCCTGTTCGACACCATCGTCACCGCTGACGACCCGGAAGTAGGCGCTGCCAAGCCCGCGCCGGATATCTTCCTCACCGCCGCGCGCCGGTTGGGTGTAGCGCCTGAGGATTGTCTGGTGTTCGAAGATTCGCCTTTTGGCGTGACGGCCGCTAAGGCTGCGCACATGACCGCTATTGCGGTGCCCGATGAGGCGATGGCTGACAGCAAGTACCAGCATGCTGACCAGATTATTCGCAAGCTCGCCGACTTTAATTTGGCCGCCTACGGCTTGCCCCCCATGGCCTGACCCCGCGCGGTCAAAAATGTGGGAGCTGGCTTGCTCGCGAATGCAGGGTGTCAGTCAGTAGATTTATCAACTGACTCACCGTATTCGCGAGCAAGCCCGCTCCCACATTTGGGTTGCGGTTCTGCAAAAATCAGGCGCTGAAACCACCATCGATGGTCAGGCTGGCGCCCGTGATATAGCCGGCTTCCGGCCCGGCCAGATAGGCCACAAAACTGGCAATCTCCTCCACATGCCCATACCGTCCCACCGCCATCAACCCGATCAGACTTTCGGCAAAATCACTGTTCGCCGGGTTCATATCGGTGTCCACCGGCCCAGGCTGCACGTTGTTGATGGTAATGCCCCGTGGCCCCAGGTCCCGCGCCAATCCCTTGGTCAACCCCACCAGCGCCGCCTTGCTCATGGCGTAGGGCCCGCCACCGCCAAAGGGCATGCGTTCGGCGTTGGTGCTGCCGATATTGATCACGCGGCCACCTTCGCCCATATGCTTGGCGGCTTCCTGGGTGGCGATAAACACGCTGCGTACGTTGATCGCCAAGGTCTGGTCGAAGTCTTCCAGCTTGAATTCGTCCAGCGGCGCGATGGCCAGCACGCCGGCGTTATTCACCAGGATATCCAGGCGTCCAAACGCCTCGACCGTGGCGTTGACCGCAGCGCGAATCGCCGTGGCATCGGCGCTGTCGGCGTGAATCGCCAGAGCCTGACCCCCTGCGCTGATCACCTCGTTCTGCAGTGTTTCAGCCTTGGCGGCCGAGCTGACGTAGGTAAAGGCAACCGCTGCCCCCTGGTCGGCGAGGCGCTTGACGATGGCGGCGCCGATGCCGCGGGAACCGCCTTGAATCAAGGCGACTTTGCCGGTGAGGTTGTGTGTGGTCATGTCGATCTCCGAGGTAGTTGATGGAGCGAGTATCGACCTCACCCGCGCTGCTCGGTAGCCCGTGGTTGCTATAGTCTGTGTAAACCAAAAGTTTAGAGTTTGGCGATATGGAAAGCTTTGGCAGTATCGAATGCTTTGTGCGCAGCGCCGAGGGTGGCAGCTTTGCCGAGGCTGCTCGGCACCTGAGCCTGACCCCGGCTGCGGTGGGTAAAAGCGTTGCCAAGTTGGAGGCGCGTCTCGGTGTGCGGCTGTTCCAGCGCAGCACTCGGCGTCTGGCGCTGACCGAAGCCGGCAAGATGTTCCTGGCGGAAGTCAGCGGCAGCCTCACCACCATTCAGAATGCGGTCGCCAACCTGGCCAGTGCCGAAGGGCGGCCGGTGGGCACGCTCAAGGTCAGCATGGGGCCAGTGTTCGGTAACCGGTACGTGGTGCCGTTGCTGGGCGAATTTATGCGGCGTTGTCCGGATATCAGCCCGGACTGGCATTTCGATAACCGCCAGGTCGACCTGATCGGGCAAGGCTTCGATGCGGCCATTGGCGGCGGGTTTGAGCTGCCCCAAGGCGTGGTAGCGCGCAAGTTGACCCCGGCGCACCGGGTGCTGGTGGCGTCGCCGGATTACCTGGCGCGACGCTTGCCGGTGCGGGTGCCCGATGACCTGTCGCACTGCCTTGGCATCTTGATCCGCTCGCCGCAGACAGGCCGGGTGCGTTCATGGCAACTGACCCACCGTGAGCGCGAGCACAGCCCTTTAGTGCTGAAACCGGCGATGACCATGAGCGACTCCGAAGCCGCTTGCTGCGCGAGTGCCCAGGGCCTTGGTATCGCGCTGGTGAGTATGCCGATGGCGGTGCCGTTCCTGGACAGCGGTGCGTTGGTGCGAGTGTTACCCGATTGGTATGTGGACGACGGCAATATTTCCATCTACTACGCCGAGCATAAATTGCTGCCGGGCAAGACGCGGGCGTTTGTGGATTTCATTATTGAGCAGTTCGCCGAGCAGAAACTGGCTCAACGGTTCAGTGCTATCTGAGCAGGGCCTTGCATCGAGTCGTGGCCATCGCGGGCAAGCCCGGCTCCCACAGTGATCGCAATCCAATGTGGGAGCCGGGCTTGCCCGCGATGCAGGCGCATCGGTCTACCGCCCGAACTTGCCCGGCCAGCCGATGACCTTCTTCGGCCGCGGTGTCGCATAAGTTCTGACCTTCGAGGTCGACAACCCCAACCGCACCAACGACTCGGCCACCATCACCGCCGCCGTCACCCCGTCCACCACTGGCACCCCGGTGCGCTGGCGAATCTGCTCGTCCAGCCCGGCCATGCCGCCGCAGCCCAGGCAGATCACTTCGGCCTTGTCGTCGCGAATGGCCAGTTCCGCCTGGTGCACGATGGCTTCCATGGCGCCCAGCGGGTCTTCTTCCAGCTCCAGCACCGCCATGCCGCTGGCACGCACCGAAGCGCAACGCTGGTAGAGGCCGGCGAGTTTCAGCCGGTCTTCAATCAGCGGCACCGTGCGGTCCAGGGTGGTCACCACCGAGTAGGCGTGCCCCAGGAACATCGCGGTGCTGGCCGCCGCTTCGGTGATATCCACCACCGGCACGTTGAGCAATTCCTGCAACCCTTCACGGCCATGCTCGCCATAACCGGCCTGGATCACCGCATCAAAGGGCTGGTCGTAGGCCATTACCCGATCCATCACCGCGATGGCTGCCAGATAACTTTCAAAGTTGCCTTCCACCGATTCTGCGCCGAAGTACGGGGTGAGCCCGACAATCTCGGTGCCCGGTGAAGCCACGGCCCGTGCTTGCTGGGCAATGGTGTCGGTGATGGATTCGGTGGTGTTGACGTTGACCACGAGGATACGCATGGAAAGTCCTTGTTTAATGACTGACGTTATCGACGGCAATGCTTTCGCCGCTGACATCGGCGTAGTGCGGCTGACGCTTGGCAATCAGCAGGTACAGCAACCCGGCAATGCCGGCGCCAAACAACCAGGAAAACGGCGAGACGCTGGCAAACCCCGGCAACAGCGCCAGCAGGATGGCGATCACTGCCGCCGGAATGAACGCGGCCACCGCACGCATATTCACCCCGCGGCTGTAGTAATAAATGCCTTGGGGGTCTTCGCTGTACAACTGCGGTACATCCACCTGGCTTCTACGAATCAGCCAGTAATCGACCATGATCACCCCGTACAACGGCCCCAGCAGCGCGCCGAGGCCAGAGAGGAAATACACGATCACCAGTGGGCTGTTATAGAGGTTCCACGGCAGGATCAGCACGGCAACGAAGGCGCTGATCAACCCGGCGCGCCGGAAGTTCAGGTACTTGGGCGCCAGGTTGCTCAGTACAAAGGCCGGGGCGACGAAGTTGGCCATGATGTTCACCGCCACGGTGACGATCAGGAAGGCCAGGCAACCGAGCACGAGAAAGAAGGTGTTGGGGATCGCCGCGATGATTTCGGTCGGGCTTTCGATCACGCGGCCATTGAGCTGGAACTGCCCGCCGCACAGCAGCACGGTAATCGCGGCGAACACCAGGATATTGACCGGCAGGCCCCAGAAGTTCCCGACCTGGATGGTCTTGCGGCACGGCGATGAACGCGCGAAGTCGCAGAAATTGAGGATCAGGGTGCCGTAGATGGCCAGCCACAGCGCGCCGCCGGCAAAGATATTGCGCCACATCTCGCCGCCACTCAGGGGCTCGCGGATCGACCAGGCGATCTGCCCGTTCGCCTGGAAGTACATCCAGCCGGCCAGTGCGGCCACGGTCAGCAGTATCACCGGCCCGGCGAAGCCTTCATAGCGACGTACCATTTCCATGCCATAGGCGAGGATCACCAACTGCACCAGCCAGATCGCCACAAAACACGCCCAGCCTAGGGTCGACAGGCCGAGAATCGAGTCGTGGTCATAATCGGCAAAGCCTGGATGAATGGCCGTCAGCAGCACGCGGAAAACTACCGAGGCCAGGTAGGTCTGGATCCCAAACCAGGCAATCGCAATTACCGCCCGAATCAACGCCGGAATCTGCGCCCCGTGAATGCCAAAACTGATGCGGCTGATAACCGGAAACGGCACACCGGTCTTCTGCCCCATGTAGCCCGACAAGTTCATGAAGAAGTACACCAGTGCTGCGCCGATCCCCAGGGACAGCAATATTTGCCAGCCGCCCAGGCCCAGGGCATAGAGCCCAATGGCGAATGAATAGTTGGCGATGTTGTGCACGTCATTGGTCCACAGCGCAAAGATGCTATAGCGCCCCCAGCGTCGGCCTTCGACCTTGGTGGGCGCCAGGTCCTTGTTGTGCAGGCGCGGGCTGAGTACCAGCGGGCCGGGGCCTGTGGCTGCAGGATTCAGGGGGGAGGAGGGCAGATCCAGTGCGAGGGTGTTCGAGAGACTTGTACGCATTCCGGCAGGCTCCAGCGCATCTGCAGCAAAGCGGCGGATGGCAAAGTGTATGTAGGTTTTGTATTGATTGTATACAAAGCGCACTTCTGCCTAAGCCATATGCGTGCCAATTCTCGATATATGAAAATCTTGGCTAATTTCGTTTTTATATAGGTCGCGAATAACTTACTGAATTAAGGGCACTATAAGTTGACCGTTTGAACAGGTATTTAGTTTTTCATTAATTGCAGGGTTATTTATATGCAGCGCCATTGGCGCAGGGAGATGTTACGTTTTGGTGCGTTGTACATTAAGTTGCACACAAAAATGGCACCTATGGTTACAAGGTTGTGTACAGGTTTACCCGACCCCCAAAGCAAATATCGCTTTATGTAGGAGCGAGCTTGCTCGCGAAAAACGTCAACGATAACGCGGGCTTCCTGAATAAACGCGGCGTCCGTGAGTTTTTCGCGAGCAAGCTCGCTCCTACAGAGGCGGTGGCATCGGAGGCTCAAGCCTTGCTGATGATATTCCCCGCATGCAGCCCGCATTCCTTCTGCGTGGCTTCTTCCCACCACCAGCGGCCTTCGCGCTCATGCTGGCGGGGCAGTACCGGCCGGGTGCAGGGCTCGCAGCCGATGCTGATGAACCCGCGCTCATGCAGGCTGTTGTACGGCAGCTCCAGCATGCGGATGTAGCCCCAGACCTCTTCGCTGGTCATCTGCGCCAGCGGGTTGAACTTGTACAGGGTGCGTTCCGGTGTGGAGAACGCCGTGTCGATTTCCAGCGCCGCCACCTGGCTGCGAGTGCCGGGGCTCTGGTCGCGGCGCTGGCCGGTGGCCCAGGCGCTGACGCCTGCGAGTTTGCGGCGCAGCGGTTCGATCTTGCGGATGCCGCAGCATTCGCCATGGCCGTCCTTATAGAAGCTGAACAGGCCTTTTTCTTTGACGAAGGGCTCCAGCTTGCTCGGGTCTGGCGAGATCAGCTCGATGTCGATCTTGTAGAACTCACGCACCTGCTCGATAAACCGGTAGGTCTCCGGGTGCAGGCGGCCGGTGTCGAGGCTGAACACCTTGACGTTTTTGTTCAGCTTCCAGGCCATGTCCACAAGGACCACATCCTCGGCACCGCTGAAGGAAATCCACAAGTCATCGCCGAACTGGCTGAACGCCAGCTTGAGAATGTCCTGGGCAGACTTGTTGGCATAAGTCGTGGCGAGTTCAACGACGTCGAAGGCTTGGTTCATCAGGACGGTTCCTACAGGTCAGTGGCGCTGAGCGCTCTCTAGGAGGGCGATGGTATCAAAAACTGTCCCGCGTTGCGGCGGCGGGCTTGAGTCGCTAGAGTTCGGCAGTCCTTTTGCTCGCTCAACTAACAATATCTAACAGGAGTGTCGTGTGGAAATTGCCTGCCTTGACCTGGAAGGGGTACTGGTTCCGGAAATCTGGATCGCCTTTGCCGAGAAAACCGGCATTGGGTCCCTGCGGGCCACCACCCGTGACATCCCCGACTACGACGTGCTGATGCAACAGCGCCTGCGCATCCTCGACGAGCATGGGCTCAAGCTGGCCGATATTCAGGCCGTTATCGCCACGCTCAAACCGCTGGACGGCGCCATTGAGTTCGTCAATTGGCTGCGCGAGCGCTTCCAGGTGGTGATCCTGTCCGACACCTTCTATGAGTTCTCCCAGCCGCTGATGCGTCAGCTGGGTTTCCCGACCTTGCTTTGCCACCGCTTGATCACCGATGAAAACGATCGGGTGGTGAGCTACCAACTGCGCCAGAAAGACCCCAAGCGCCAATCGGTGCTGGCATTCAAGACGCTCTACTACCGCGTGATCGCTGCCGGTGATTCCTACAACGACACCAGCATGCTGGGTGAAGCTGACCGTGGGATTCTGTTCCATGCGCCGGACAATGTGATTCGCGAATTCCCGCAGTTCCCGGCGGTGCATACGTTTGAAGACCTGAAGAAAGAGTTTATCAAGGCGTCGAATCGGCAGTTGAGCCTGTAAATTATGCGGCGCGGCTGATTGCCCCATCGCAGGCAAGCCAGCTCCCACCTTTGACCATGTAACGTCAAACGACGCGGTCAACTGTGGGAGTCGGGCTTGCCTGCGATGGCGTCGGCGCCGTCACACCTTACCCTCGGCCAGCAAGCGCTCATAAGGAATACGCAAGCCTTCATGCAGACGCTTGATCATCGACAGGCTCAGCTTGCGCTTGTGGTTCAGCACCTCTGACACCCGCCCACTGGTGCCGATAAACGGCTCCAGATCGCGGGCGGTCATGCCCAATTGCTCCATGCGAAACTTGATAGCCTCTACCGGATCCGAAGGGGGCATGGGGTAATGCTCGGCTTCGTACTTCTCGATGAGGACTGCCAGGATTTCCAGCTCATCACCTTCAGGCGAGCCGGGTGGTGCTCCCCATACCTGCTCGACTCGTACGAGTGCCGCAGTCAGGTCTTCCTGGGAGTGAATAGGTTTGATGTTCATCACGCAGTCTCCGCGTTGATCTGGTCGTACTGAGCGTGGGTCCCCACGAACCGTATAAACCCTAGTTGTCGCTGGTAGTCGATCGCCATGATCACTCGATACTTGTTGCCGCCAACGTTGAACACGACCCTGCCACCCTTAAGAATGCTCGCTGTTCTGAGTTCGGCCTTGAGTGCTTGCGGTGTTGGATAATTGGCCTTTTCCATGTGCCGATACAACTCGACCAGCGGTGTTCTGGCGTCGCTATAAGCTGAATGGCTTTCCCAGAATATTCGTAGGGTAGATAGAGCGATTATCCGCATCGCTTCAACCTCCCGTTTTGGGAGATCATAGGTGCGATTGCGTGGTTAGGCAATCTCGGAAATATTTCCAGACGAGGAGGTAGTCGCTTCATGTGATCCTTCACAGGTGGCGGTGGACGGTCGATCCGGACGCTATCTGCAAGCGTCTATTCCGTCCACAGCGGTTCTGATTCAGGCTTTTTCTATCGCATGGCGTTCTACTCGAACGCTAGGCAGGGGCTGTGCCCTACAGGTTTTCCAACGTTTGTAACAACACCCGCACCTTCGTCAGCGACTCCTGATACTCCGCCTGCCACTGCGAATCCGCCACAATCCCGCCGCCACCCCAGCAACACACCTGCCCATCCTTGACCAGCAAGCTGCGAATCGCGATGGAGCTGTCCATTTCGCCGCGCACGTCCAGGTACACCAGCGAGCCGCAATACAACCCGCGGCGGGTGGGCTCCAGCTCATCGATGATCTGCATGGCGCGAATCTTTGGCGCGCCGGTAATGGAGCCGCCAGGGAAGCTGCCGGCTATCAGGTCGAGGGCGTCTTTGTCGTCGGCCAATATGCCAGTGACACTGCTCACCAGGTGGTGCACGTTGGGGTAGCTTTCCAGGCTGAACAGCTCCGGCACTTTCACTGAGCCGATTCGGCAACTGCGGCCGAGGTCGTTGCGCAGCAGGTCAACGATCATCAGGTTTTCTGCGCGGTCCTTGGGGCTGGCGAGCAGCTCAGCGGCGTTGGCAGCGTCCTCTTCCGGTGTCAAACCGCGAGGGCGGGTGCCCTTGATCGGGCGGGTTTCGACCTGGCCTTCGCTGATGCGCACGAAGCGCTCCGGCGACAGGCTCAGCACCGCGCCGTCATCGGGCAAACTCTGGAACCCGGAAAACGGCGTCGGGCAGGCTTCGCGCAGCGCGCAGTAGGCTGCCCATGGATCGCCGATGCACGGCGCACGAAAGCGTTGGGCAAAGTTGACCTGGTAGCAGTCGCCGGCCTGGATGTAATCCTGGATACGCAGGATGGCCTGCTGGTACGCATCCACGCTGAGGTCCGGCGCCATGGTGCCCTGGAGCTTGAAGGTGGTGGGGGTGTCACCTGTTGCATGACTGAACAGGGCGATCAGACGTTGCCGCTCGCTATCGGCCAACACCGGGTGAAACACCAGTTGGCTGGTGTGCGCCAGGTGATCGCTGACCAGTGCCCAGGCATACAGCCCCAGGCGCGCATCCGGCAGATGCAGGTCGTCCACGGCCAGGCGCGAGACCTGTTCCAAGTGCCGGCCGAAGTCATAGCTCAAGTAACCGATCAAACCGCCGGCAAATGGCAATTCAACGCCAGCAGGCAGGGCCGCCTCACCCAACTGCGCCAGGTTCTCGCGCAGGCGTTGCAGGAAATCGCTGCCGCGTTCATCCGGCCCAACCGTCAAGGTCGCTTCGGGCCAGGCGCTGAGCAGGTCATAACGCCCCCGCTCGGCAGCCGGGCGGCCGCTGTCGAGCAGCACCGCGCCAGGCGCATGGCGAATAGCCGCAAAGTACTCGGCGGGGTTGGCCCGGTACGGTAAGGGGTAAACGGAGCAGGTCGACATGCGAGGGTGAATCAGCCAGTGGCGGGGGGGAGGGGATTGTAGTCCTCTGTAGGACTTGCTCCTAGAGGGGATGTCGGTGATAGCTCGATAGAGGGTATAGGCTGAGGGGCAACTGGCTTGTCAGAAAGCTATCGCAGGCAAGCCAGCTCCCACCTATTGAGCCCGGGCTTGCCTGCGATGCGCTGCTTAGCCTTCAACCGGCGGAATATGCCCGAACATCTCCTGCACGAACTTCACCCGTTCCTCGGGGGTTTCTGTCACCCCGGCTGCCTTGAGCTCTTCAAGCCGTGCCTCCACCGCATGGGTGCGCAAAGTCAGGCCGCAATCGTTGGCAATCTGGATGTTCAGCCCAGGCCGAGCGTTCAGCTCAAGGATCAATGGGCCTTTTTCCTGGTCCAGCACCATGTCCACGCCGATATAACCCAGCCCGCACAGCTCATAGCAGCCGGCGGCGAGCTTCATGAAACCGTCCCAGTTGGGCAGTTGCACGCCATCCACCGCGTTGGTGGTGTCGGGGTGCTTGGTGATGATGTTGTTCAGCCAGGTGCCGCGCAGGGTCAGGCCGGTGGCCAGGTCTACACCCACGCCGATCGCGCCCTGGTGCAGGTTGGCCTTGCCGCCGGACTGGCGGGTGGGCAAGCGCAGCATCGCCATCACCGGGTAGCCCATCAGCACGATGATGCGGATGTCCGGCACGCCTTCATAGCTGATGCTTTTGAAGATCTGGTCGGGCACCACGCGGTACTCGATCAACGCGCGGTCGCGGTGGCCGCCGAGGGAATACAGGCCGGTGAGGATGCTGGAAATCTGGTGCTCGATCTCCTCATGGCTGATGATTTTTCCGGACACCGTGCGGTAGCGCCCTTCAAACCGGTCGGCCACCACCAGGATGCCGTCGCCGCCAGCACCCTGGGCGGGCTTGATCACGAAGTCGCTGCGCCCACCGATGATCTCGTCGAGCTTGTCGATCTCCTTTTCGGTGGAGATCACCCCGTACATTTCCGGCACGTGGATGCCGGCCGCCAGGGCCCGTTCCTTGGTGATGATCTTGTCATCAACGATGGGGTACAGGCTGCGCTTGTTGTACTTGAGCACGTAGTCGGCATTACGCCGGTTAATGCCCATGATCCCCCGCGCTTCCAGGGCCTTCCAGGTCTTCCAGAAGCCGAACATCAAGAGTCAGCCTTCAGGAACGCCTTGAAACGCACCAGCTCGGTGAGGCGATAGCCGCGGTAGCGACCCATGGCCAGCATGAAGCCCACCAGGATCAACAGGATCGCCGGGAAGGTGAACACGAAGTAGACCAACTCCGGCACGCTCATGATCAGGTGCGCCAGGGACGCAGCGAACAGCGTGCCAATCGCCACTTTCAGCGCATGGTTGGCGCCACGCTCCTCCCAGGTGATCGAGAGGCGTTCGATGGTCATGGTCAGGATCACCATCGGGAACAGCGCCACCGACAAGCCGCGTTCCAGCCCGAGCTTGTGGCTGAACAGGCTGATGGCGGCAATCAGCACCACCACGAAGGTCAGCACCACCGACAGCCTCGGCAGCATCTGCAGTTTAAGGTGTTCAAGGTACGACCGGAGCGACAGGCCCAGTGCCGTGATGATCGTGAACAGCACAATCCCGAAGCCCAACTGGGTCTCGCGGAATGCCAGGGCGATCAGTACGGGGGTGAAGGTGCCCAGGGTCTGCAGGCCGATGAGGTTGCGCAGGATCAAGATCACCAGCACGCCTATCGGGATCATCACCATGATCATGAAGGTCTGCTGGGTTTGCAGCGGCAGGCCGTACAGCGAGTATTCGAGGAAGTTGGCGTCGGTGTTTTCGTCCGTCAGCTTGGCCAGGCGGATGGCGTTCATCTCGCTGTTGTTCAGGCTGAAGGTCACCATGGCTTTCTTGCCGCCATCGACGGTGATCAGGTTTTCATCGCCGGTCCACCACAGCAGGCGGTCGGCGGGCAGGCCCTGTTCGCCAGTCTCCGGGTTGAAGTACAGCCAGTCGTTGCCGTTGAAACTGCGCAGCCACAGTTCCGGGGTTTGCGGCTGGTCGGCCACCAGGCGGATGGTGTGGACTTTCTCTACCGGCACGTGGGCGATGGACAGCAGCAGTTCGACGATCTTGGCTTTGTGCGGTGTCGAGGGGTCGCCGGCCAGCAGCAACTTCACATTGTCGTCGTTGAGGTTGTTGGTGCGCTTGATGGCTTCACTGATAAAGGTCTCGACGTCGGCCGAGTGCTGGCGGATCGGGGCCAGCAAGGCTTCGGCGGCGATCTTCTCGGGGCCTTCCACGGCGATGCTGTCGCGGAAGGTCGGGCCTTTGATCTTGACCTTTTCGCCGCTGTAGCGCTTGGTCAGCACCAGGCGGTAATAGAGGGTCTGGTTGCCCTTGGCCCGACGCGCCGACCAGGTGACCTTGCGGTTGCCGTCGATGCGGTTGACGCTCACCCCGTAGTTGTTCGAGATAAAGCTCTCATTGAGGCTGACGAAGTCGCGGCTCAAGGGCGGCACGAACATCTGGATCTTGACCGGGTCTTTCGGATTGGCGACGAACTCGACCTTGGCGTCGATGTTCCACAAGTCGTCGGTGGCATCTTCGGTGACGGGAATTCCCAGCACGAAGATCTGATAGGCGGTGACCGAAATGCCCAGCACCACCAGCAAGGTGATCAGGATTTTCAGGTGCAGGGTCAAAGAGCGCATTCGGTTTACTCGGCGGTATTAAGCGTCGGCGGCGCAGGCGGGTTTGCCTGCTGCATATTTAAGACTGGGGTCGACCAGCGCATCAAAGCGTTTCAAGGCTTCGGAGCCAATCAGCAGCGGGTATTGGAATGCGCTGCGGTCAGTCAAGTTCACTTCGATGCTGCGTAAAGCACTGCCCATGCAGATATCCAGCGCAATCACTGGGCGGGCGGTGTAGTTCTTGTCCTCATCGGGGTCGTAGTCGCCGGCGCGGCGCTTGATCTTGCTGACACGCGCCAGGGGCAGTTCGATGGGGTGGGAATGGGCGGTGTCGATGGCCAGGTAGAAGCGTACCCAGGATTCGCCATTGCGCTTGAAGCGCTTGATATCGCGGGCACTCAACGAGGCGGTCTTGGCGCCGGTGTCGAGTTTGGCCGCCACTTCCAGGTCGATACCCGCAAGCTTGGCGTATTCATTCAGGCCGTACACGGTCTTCTCGGCGCCAGCGCCAAGGCTCGGTATGCACAGCAGGCACATCACTAGTAGGTAAGGCTTGAGTCTCATAAATCCTGAGGCAGGGCAGTGCACTGTTCATTTCATGGGGACTGGCATTGCTGCGCAATCTCGGGTGCGCCCTTTCATCATTTGATGTCAGGCAAAAGCGGCGGGCATTCTAACATGATGCTTTTTTGGCGCCAGCGCTGGCAGGCGGCCATGCCTTGGCAAGCGAATGAGGGGGTTATTAGACGATTGTCGACAATGTGTATTTATTCTTTGACTGTGAGAGGCTTATTGGCTAGTTTTTGCGGCATTGATTTTAAAGGTGTCGACAATATGCTGGGGCAACTGGAAAAACCATCGGTAGTACCAGACGATTCCCAGACCATGTCGGAGAACGTCTTCCGGCGTATCCAGGCCGCCATCGTCAAAGGCGAAATCGCCCCCGGCAGCAAGATTTCCGAGCCGGAGCTGGCGCGCACCTACGGCATCAGTCGCGGCCCGCTGCGCGAAGCGATCCATCGCCTGGAAGGTCAGCGCCTGCTGGTGCGGGTGCCTCATGTCGGCGCACGCGTGGTGTCTTTGAGTCATGCCGAGCTGGTCGAACTGTATGAGATTCGCGAGTCCCTGGAAGGCATGGCCTGTCGCCTGGCCGCCGAGCGCATGACTGACGCAGAGATCGAGGAGCTTCGCCAGGTGTTGCACACCCACGAACGGGATGCGGCGTTCCAGGCCGGTGTCGGCTATTACCAGCAGGAAGGCGACTTCGATTTTCACTACCGCATCATTCAAGGTGCCGGTAACCGCACCCTCACCCAAATGCTCTGCGGCGAGCTGTATCAACTGGTGCGCATGTACCGCATCCAGTTCTCCGCCACCCCCAATCGTCCACGCCAGGCCTTTGCCGAGCATCACCGCATTCTGGACGCGATTGCCGATCGCGACGGTGAACTGGCCGAACTGTTGATGCGCCGGCATATCGGCGCCTCCAAACGCAACATTGCCCGTCACTTCCCGGACGGTGCGCCTTCATCACGAGGTGAGTCATGAGTTCCAACAACAACAGCACTCCCGGCCAGCGTTTCCGTGACGCCGTCGCCAGTGAACAGCCCTTGCAAGTGGTGGGCGCCATCAACGCCAACCATGCGCTGTTGGCCAAGCGCGCCGGCTTCAAGGCGATTTATCTGTCAGGTGGCGGTGTAGCCGCCGGCTCCCTCGGCGTGCCGGACCTGGGTATCACCGGCCTGGATGACGTGCTCACCGACGTGCGCCGCATTACCGACGTGTGCGACCTGCCGCTGCTGGTGGACGTGGACACCGGTTTCGGCTCCTCGGCGTTCAACGTGGCGCGTACCGTCAAGTCGATGATCAAGTTCGGCGCCGCCGCCATCCATATCGAAGACCAGGTGGGCGCCAAGCGCTGCGGTCATCGCCCCAACAAAGAAATCGTGTCCCAGCAGGAAATGGTCGACCGCATCAAGGCCGCCGTGGATGCGCGCACCGATGACAGCTTCGTGATCATGGCGCGTACCGACGCCCTGGCAGTCGAGGGCCTGGAGTCCGCCCTGGAGCGTGCAGCCGCGTGCATCGAGGCCGGTGCCGACATGGTATTCCCGGAAGCCATCACTGAACTGGAGATGTACAAGCTGTTCGCCTCCCGCGTGAAGGCGCCGATCCTGGCGAACATCACCGAGTTCGGCGCGACACCGCTGTACACCACCGAACAGTTGAAATCTGCGGATGTTTCCATTGTGCTGTACCCGCTCTCGGCCTTCCGTGCCATGAACAAGGCCGCCGAGAATGTCTACACCGCGATTCGTCGCGACGGTACCCAGCAGAACGTGATCGACACCATGCAAACGCGCATGGAGCTTTACGATCGCATCGACTACCACACCTTCGAGCAGAAGCTCGACGCGCTGTTCGCCGCGAAAAAGTAATTGCACTGTAGGAGCGAGCTTGCTCGCGAAGATCGCCAACGATAACGCGAGAAACCTGGAGAAACGCGATGCCCTTGCGTTTTTCGCGAGCAAGCTCGCTCCTACAGGGTGTGAGCTGGACGGCTCCCTGAATAATTACAAAATTGGAGAAGAACCATGGCTGAAGCAAAAGTATTGAGTGGTGCTGGCCTGCGTGGCCAGGTCGCCGGGCAGACTGCACTGTCCACCGTGGGCCAGGCCGGCGCCGGCCTGACCTACCGTGGCTACGACGTACGCGAACTGGCCGCTGACGCCCAGTTTGAAGAAGTCGCCTACCTGCTGCTGTACGGTGAATTGCCAACCCAGGCAGAACTGGCCGCGTACAGCGACAAGCTGAGCAAACTGCGTGACTTGCCCCAGGCCCTGAAAGAAGTGCTCGAACGCATCCCCGCCGACGCCCACCCGATGGACGTGATGCGCACCGGGTGCTCGTTCCTGGGCAATATCGAGCCGGAGAAAGACTTCAGCGTGCAGCGCGATGTCACCGACCGCCTGCTCGCCGCGTTCCCGGCGATCATGTGCTACTGGTATCGCTTCAGCCACGACGGCCAGCGCATCGATTGCGTGACCGACGAGCCGAGCATCGGTGGCCACTTCCTGCACCTGCTGCATGGCAAGAAGCCGAGCGAGTTGCACGTCAAAGTGATGAACGTGTCACTGATCCTCTACGCCGAACACGAATTCAACGCTTCGACCTTCACCGCACGGGTGTGTGCATCGACATTGTCCGACCTGTATTCCTGCGTCACCGCTGCCATCGGCTCCCTGCGCGGCCCGCTGCATGGCGGTGCCAACGAAGCAGCGATGGAAATGATCGAGCGTTTCTCCTCGGCCCAGGAAGCGGTTGAAGGCACCCTTGGCATGTTGGCGCGCAAAGACAAGATCATGGGCTTTGGCCACGCGATCTATAAAGACAGCGATCCGCGCAATGAGGTGATCAAGGGCTGGTCGAAAAAACTCGCTGACGAAGTGGGCGACACCGTGTTGTTCCCGGTCTCCGAAGCCATCGACAAGACCATGTGGGAACAGAAGAAGCTGTTTCCCAACGCCGATTTCTACCATGCCTCGGCGTACCACTTCATGGGCATCCCGACCAAGTTGTTCACGCCGATCTTCGTATGCTCGCGCCTGACCGGCTGGGCTGCGCATGTGTTCGAGCAGCGCGCCAACAACCGCATCATCCGTCCAAGCGCCGAGTACACCGGCGTTGAGCAGCGCAAGTTCGTGCCAATCGAACGTCGCTGAATGGGATGGGCTGTGCCCGCTGGCTAATGTGCTTGTTTGTGGGAGCTGGCTTGCCTGCGATGGCATCACTGTGGTGTGACAGGTACACCGAGGTGATGCTATCGCAGGCAAGCCAGCTCCCACAGGAAACAAAGCCAGTGTCGACAGCTCACCTTTCGAACTTACCGTGACCGAGTCCTGACGATGAACACTGAATTTCGCAAACCACTCCCCGGCAGCCGCCTGGATTTCTTCGACGCCCGTGCGGCTGTCGAGGCAATCACCCCCGGCGCCTACGCCACGCTGCCCTACACCTCGCGCGTGCTCGCCGAGAACCTGGTGCGCCGTTGCGACTCGGCCACCCTCGACGCGTCCCTGAGCCAACTGATCGAGCGCAAGCGCGACCTCGACTTCCCGTGGTTCCCGGCCCGCGTGGTGTGCCATGACATCCTCGGCCAGACCGCTCTTGTCGACCTCGCCGGCCTGCGCGATGCCATCGCCCAGCAAGGCGGCGACCCGGCGCAGGTCAACCCGGTGGTGCCCACCCAACTGATCGTCGACCACTCCCTGGCCGTCGAGGCCGGTGGCTTTGACCCGCAAGCCTTCGAAAAAAACCGCGCCATTGAAGACCGTCGCAACGAAGACCGCTTCCACTTTATCGAGTGGACCAAAAAGGCCTTCAAGAACGTCGATGTGATCCCACCGGGCAACGGCATCATGCACCAGATCAATCTGGAGAAAATGTCCCCGGTGATTCAAGTGCGTGACGGCGTGGCCTTCCCGGATACCTGTGTCGGCACCGACAGCCATACACCTCACGTAGACGCCCTGGGTGTGATCGCCATCGGCGTCGGTGGCCTGGAAGCCGAGAGCGTGATGCTCGGCCGTGCGTCGTGGATGCGCCTGCCGGAAAGCGTTGGCGTGGAATTGACCGGCAAGCTGCAACCGGGCATCACCGCCACCGATATGGTGCTGGCGCTCACCGAATTCCTGCGCCAGCAAAAGGTGGTCGGCGCCTGGATGGAGTTCTTCGGCGAAGGGGCTTCGGCACTGACCTTGGGTGACCGTGCCACCATCTCCAACATGGCCCCGGAGTACGGCGCCACCGCCGCGATGTTCTACATCGACGCGCAAACCATCGCTTACCTCAAACTCACCGGTCGCGAAGACGAACAGGTCGCTCTGGTCGAGCAATACGCACGTCACACCGGCCTGTGGGCCGACGATCTGAAAGGCGCGCAATACGAGCGCAGCCTGAGCTTCGACCTCTCCAGCGTCGTGCGCAACATGGCCGGCCCGAGCAACCCCCATGCCCGTCTGGCCACCCGTGACCTGGCGTCAAAAGGCATTGCCGGCCAATGGGATGACGTGCCGGGGCAAATGCCCGACGGCGCGGTGATCATCGCCGCCATCACCAGTTGCACCAACACCAGCAACCCACGCAACGTGATCGCCGCCGGCCTGTTGGCACGTAACGCCAACAAGCTGGGGCTGACTCGCAAGCCGTGGGTCAAGTCGTCCCTGGCGCCGGGCTCGAAAACCGTGGCCATGTACCTGGAAGAAGCGGGACTTGGCCATGAGCTGGAAAAACTCGGCTTCGGCGTGGTGGCCTTTGCCTGCACCACCTGCAACGGCATGTCGGGCGCGCTCGACCCGGTGATCCAGCAAGAGATCATCGACCGCGACCTGTACGCCACCGCAGTGTTGTCGGGTAACCGCAACTTTGACGGGCGCATTCACCCTTACGCCAAGCAAGCCTTCCTGGCGTCGCCGCCGCTGGTGGTGGCCTATGCGATTGCCGGTACCATCCGTTTCGACATCGAGAAGGACGTGCTCGGCCTGGACGCCGACGGCAAGGAAATCCGCCTGCAGGACATCTGGCCGAGCGATGAAGAGATCGACGCGGTGGTCAAGGCTTCGGTAAAACCCGAGCAATTCCGTGCGGTGTATATCCCGATGTTCGCCATTCACGAAGACACCGGGCCCAAGGTCACGCCGCTGTACGACTGGCGCCCACAAAGCACCTATATCCGCCGCCCGCCGTACTGGGAAGGCGCGCTGGCCGGCGCACGACCGCTCAAGGGCATGCGCCCGCTGGCGGTGCTGCCGGACAACATCACCACCGACCACTTGTCGCCGTCCAACGCGATCATGCTGGACAGCGCCGCCGGTGAATACCTGGCGAAAATGGGCTTGCCCGAGGTCGACTTCAACTCCTACGCCACCCACAGGGGTGACCATCTGACGGCGCAGCGCGCCACCTTCGCCAACCCGAAACTGTTCAACGAAATGGTGCAGGAAAACGGCAAGGTCAAGCAGGGCTCTCTTGCGCGTATCGAGCCGGAAGGCAAAGTCACGCGGATGTGGGAAGCCATCGAGACTTACATGGAGCGCAAGCAACCGCTGATCATCATCGCCGGCGCCGACTATGGCCAGGGCTCGTCCCGTGACTGGGCGGCCAAGGGCGTACGCCTGGCCGGTGTGGAAGCGATTGCCGCCGAAGGCTTCGAGCGCATCCACCGCACCAACCTGGTGGGCATGGGCGTGCTGCCCCTGGAATTCCTGCCAGGCACCGACCGCCACACCCTCAAGATCGACGGCAGTGAAACCTATGATGTGGTCGGCGAGCGCACCCCGCGTGCGCAACTGACCCTGGTGATCAACCGCAAGAATGGCGAACGTGTCGAGGTGCCAGTGACCTGCCGCCTGGACACCGCCGAAGAAGTGTCGATCTACGAGGCCGGTGGCGTGTTGCAACGTTTCGCCCAGGACTTCCTGGAATCAAAGGCGACCGCCTGAAGAGGATAACCATGGCACACGTAGCGCAAATCAAGATCCCCGCCACCTACATGCGTGGCGGCACCAGCAAGGGCGTGTTCTTCAGCCTCCAGGACCTGCCCGCAGCGGCGCAGGTGCCGGGCCCTGCACGCGACGCCTTGTTGCTGCGGGTGATCGGCAGCCCCGACCCCTATGACAAGCAGATCGACGGCATGGGTGGGGCCACCTCGAGCACCAGCAAGACCGTGATCCTGGCCAAAAGCAGCCGCGCCGATCATGACGTGGATTACCTGTTTGGCCAAGTCTCCATCGACAAGCCATTTGTCGATTGGAGCGGCAACTGCGGCAACCTGTCGGCAGCGGTGGGTTCGTTCGCCATCAGTGCCGGCCTGGTCGATGCGGCCCGCGTGCCCCATAACGGCGTGGCCGTGGTGCGGGTGTGGCAGGCCAATATCGGCAAGACCATCATCGCCCACGTGCCGATCACTGACGGCGCGGTGCAGGAAACCGGCGACTTTGAACTGGACGGCGTGACCTTCCCGGCCGCCGAAGTGCAGTTGGAATTCATGGACCCAGCGGCGGAAGAAGAGGGCGGTGGTGGTTCGATGTTCCCCACCGGCAACCTCGTCGACGACCTGGAGGTGCCCGGCGTCGGTACCTTCAAGGCCACGTTGATCAACGCCGGTATTCCGACGATTTTCATCAATGCCCAAGACCTGGGCTACACCGGTACCGAGCTGCAAGGCGCGATCAACAGCGACCCCAAGGCCCTGGCGATGTTCGAGACCGTGCGGGCGTATGGCGCGTTGCGCATGGGCCTGATCAAACACCTGGACGAAGCCGCCCAGCGCCAGCACACGCCCAAGGTGGCATTCGTGGCCAAGCCTGCCGATTACGTGGCCTCCAGCGGCAAGGCGATCAAGGCCGGCGATGTGGACCTGCTGGTGCGCGCCTTGTCGATGGGCAAACTGCACCACGCGATGATGGGCACCGCGGCGGTGGCGATTGGCACCGCCGCGGCGATTTCCGGCACCTTGGTCAACCTGGCGGCGGGCGGCGTAGAGCGCAATGCCGTGCGCTTCGGGCACCCGTCCGGCACTTTGCGCGTAGGCGCCGAGGCCAGCCAGGTGGACGGTGAATGGGTGGTGAAGAAAGCCATCATGAGCCGCAGCGCACGGGTGTTAATGGAAGGCTATGTGCGCATCCCCGGCGACGCTTTCTAGCTTGATCGTTCCCACGCTCCGCGTGGGAACGCCGCCTGGGACGCTCTGCGTCCTGCTGTGACGCACAGCGTCACGGGTTGCATTCCCACGCGGAGCGTGGGAACGATCAACATCAACCTTGAGCTTGAGGAACAACCCCACCTTTTAGGAGAACCGCCATGAGCGCCAGCGTCGACCAGAACAACCGCCCCGACTACGACCCGGTTTTTCAGGGTATCGCCGACTACGTCCTCAACTACCGCATTGACTCCCAGGACGCCCTGGATACCGCCCGCAACTGCCTGATGGACACCCTCGGCTGTGGCCTGCTGGCCCTGCGCTTCCCCGAGTGCACCAAGCACCTGGGGCCGATGGTAGAGGGTACCGTGGTGCCGTTCGGTGCACGGGTGCCGGGCACTTCGTTTCGCCTGGACCCGGTCAAGGCCGCCTGGGATATCGGTTGCATCGTGCGCTGGCTCGACTACAACGACACCTGGCTTGCCGCCGAATGGGGCCACCCTTCAGACAATCTTGGCGGCATCCTCGCCGTGGCCGATCACCTGTCGCAAAAGCGCCTGGCCAATGGCGACGCGCCGCTGACAGTGCGTGCAGTGCTGGAAGCGATGATCATGGCTCACGAAATCCAAGGCGTGATTGCCTTGGAAAATTCCTTCAACCGGGTAGGCCTCGACCATGTGTTGCTGGTGAAAGTCGCTACCACGGCGGTCACCGCCAAGCTGATGGGCGCCAACCGCGAGCAGTTGCTATCGGCGTTGTCCCACGCTTTTGTCGATGGTCAGGCGCTACGCACCTATCGTCATGCACCGAATGCCGGCTCGCGCAAATCCTGGGCGGCGGGCGATGCGTCGAGCCGCGGCGTGCGCCTGGCAGACATCGCCCTGCGTGGCGAAATGGGCATCCCCGGCGTGTTGAGTGCGCCGCAGTGGGGCTTCTATGACGTGCTGTTCAGCCACACCAACAAGGACCTGGCGCTCAAGCCCGAGGACAAGCGAGCTTTCAGCCTGCCCCAAGCCTACGGCACCTATGTGATGGAAAACGTGCTGTTCAAGATCAGCTTTCCGGCCGAGTTTCACGCGCAAACCGCCTGTGAAGCGGCAGTCGCCCTGCATCCGCAGGTCAAGCATCGTTTACATGAAATCGACCGTATCGTGATCACTACCCATGAGTCGGCGATTCGCATTATTTCCAAGGTCGGCCCATTGGCGAATGCCGCCGATCGCGACCACTGCCTGCAATACATGACCGCCGTGCCCTTGGCGTTCGGCAATCTGGTGGCCGAGCAGTATGAAGATGATTTCCACGCGGCCCACCCGATCATCGATGAGCTGCGCGACAAGATGGTCGTCATCGAAGACCCGCGCTACAGCCGCGAATACCTGGAGGCCGACAAGCGCTCGATTGCCAACGCGGTGCAGGTGTTTTTCACGGATGGCACCTGCACCGAGCAGGTGGTGGTGGAGTACCCGATTGGCCATCGCCGCCGTCGGGTGGACGGCATTCCACTGCTGGAAGACAAGTTCAAGGCCAACCTGGCCACGCGGTTCACCGCGCAACGCAGCGCCGAAATCTTTGCGTTGTGCAAGGATCAGGCACGGCTTGAGGCTACTCCAGTCAACCGTTTCATGGACCTGCTCACTATCTGAAAAACAGCACAGTCACTGTAGGAGCGAGCTTGCTCGCGAAAAACGTCAACGATGCCGCGTGCTTCCTGAGTAAGCGCGGCGCCTATGGGTTTTTCGCGAGCAAGCTCGCTCCTACAGAGGCAATGACGCAGGCTCAAGCGTGTCCAAACCGCAGTATCACCCGGCGGTTGTGCTTGCTCTTTTTCTCGATCTTCTCGCAGAACACCCGGCCGATTTCCTCGGTATTGAGCACATGGGTACCGCCGCAGGGCTGGATATCGATGCCGGGGATTTCAATCACCCGTACCGAACCGGAGACCACCGGCGGCGCAACCGCCTGAGTGCGGGTGATCTGCAGCAGGGTCGCGTACTCGGTGGCAGGCATCGACAGCGTTTTCACCGCGTGGGCCTGCTCGATCAGGGCGTTGAGGTCACGGGTGAGGTCGTCTTTGTCCAGGGTCATCTCCGGCAGGTCGAAATCCAGTCGGCCTTTATCCGCACTGATGCTGCAACCGGTCACGGGCGCGTCGATGAGGGAGCACAGCAAGTGCAGGCAAGTGTGCATCTTCATGTGCTGGTAGCGCCGCTCCCAATCCAGCCCGGCGTCGACCTGGACGCCAGCGGCCAACTGTTCGGGGCAGTGATCCACCTGGTGCCAGATGATCGAGCGCAACACCGGATCGCGCACGGTGCCTGTCACCTCGACCCGTGTGCCATCGGCCAGGGTGAAGTGGCCGGTATCGCCTGGTTGCCCACCGCCGGTGGGGTAGAACAGGGTGTGCTCCAGGGCGATACCTTGTTCGCTGACGGCAATCACCCGGGCGCTGAAGGCGTTCTGGTAGGGCGCGCTGTCAAACAGCGCCAGGGTTTCCATGGTATGCACGGACATGTTCAACCTCCGACGATCAATGGGGTGGCTTGCAAGAGGTGGCGCACCAATGCGCTCAAGCCAGGGGGAGAGAGCAGGGTGATTTCAAATTCCGGCCCGCACACCTTCAGGTTCAGCGGCAGGCGTGGCAGTTGCTCGTCGTTGTCGAGGCGACGCAGGCGAAACTGCAGGTGGTGCCGCTCTTTCACCGTGGGTTCGAGCATCAGCCCTTGCAGCGGATGAAAGTCGGCGTCCAGCACGGTGACCTTGTGGCCGGCACTCACTTCGCCCACCACGTGCAAGCGCTCATCCAGGGCAAAGGCGCCGAGGTAGTTGCTGTGGTCCGATTCATCGTTTTTCTGCAGTTGGATCTGGTTGACCACCTTGACCTTGGTGCCTGCCGGCACGTCCTGGGTAATCACGCAGGAGGGGCTGATAAACACGTTATCGCCGATCGAAACATAGCCCAGCACCCGGGCGCCGGCGCCGACTTCGACGTTGTTGCCCAGGCGCGGGTGGCGTTTGCCGTCCGGGTTGTTGGCAATACCGCGCGCACCCAGGGTCACGCCGCAGAGGATGTAGCAGTCGTTGCCGATCACGCAGGTCTCGCCGATGACCGTGCCGTAGCCATGGTCCAGCACAAAGCGCCGGCCGATGCGCGCTGCCGGGTGAATCTCGGCGCCGGAGAGAATCTTGCCCTGGTTACTCAGTTTGAGGGCCATGCGCGAAAAATCGCCGTGGTCAGCGGCCTGGAAATGCCACACCAGGTGCGCAAGGCGGTAGAACAGCACGGCCTTGAACGAGGCGTAGGATTCCAGGATCAACTCACCGCGCCCACGGGACGCGGGGTCGCGATAGGCATAGGCAATCAGGTCCTCGGCCACCGCCTGGGCGGCGGTCTGGATCAACGGTGCCAGGTGCGGCTCCAGCTGCTTCATCTGTCTGGGCGTCAGGGTGGTGATGAGGTGGGTGAGCAACTCATCGTGCAGCTGTTGCATGTCGATAAAGCCCCCCATGGAGACACCCCCGTGCATTGAATGGTTGGAAGCCCCGTTATTCGAAACTGGGCAGGTAGCTGTCGGCATTGTCGTAGACCATGGTCAACACCACCGTTTCAGGCGGCAGTTCGGGGGCGAGTTGGGCGATGGCAACCATGTTGGCGGCCGAAGACAGCCCCAGGCTGATGGCATCGGTGCGCATGATGCGTTTGATCATGTCCAGGCAATCGGCGTGCGACACCTTGAGCATGCCGTCGATCACGTCCAGGTTGAGGATGCTGGGGATCAGGCCAATCGACAGGCCCTGGATCCCGTGCGCTGCGTGTTGGTCTTTGAGCAGGTCGCACTCTTCCGGTTCTACACCCATCACCCGCAGCGCCGGCCAGGCGGCCTTGAGGGTTTCGCCGATACCGGTGATGTGTCCACCGGTGCCAATGCCGCTGACGAAGTAGTCCACGCGCTGTTCACCGAAGGCGCGAAGGATTTCCGGGGCGGTGGTGTCGCGGTGGGTTTGGGGGTTGGCGCCATTGCGTTGCTGGTTGAGCATCACATAGTTGGGGTTCTCCAACTGCAGCTCCATGCACTTTTCGCCGTGGGAGTTATTGCCCAGGCGACTGTCGGACAGCACTACCCTGGCGCCATACAGACGCAGCAGTTTCTGTTTTTCCGGGCTGTAGTTGTCAGGGATCACCAGCACTACTTTGTAGCCCAGCACATTGCCGGCCATCGCCAGGCCAATGCCAGTGTTGCCGCCACTGGGTTCGATGATGGTCTGCCCGGAATCACGGATCAGCACGCCGCGGCGCTCGGCATCCAGGATCATGCCCAGGGCGATGCGCGCCTTGTGGCTGCCGCCGGGGTTGAGGGACTCCAGCTTGGCGTAGACCTCGATGCCGAGGTCTTCGGAAAACTGGGCCAGACGCACGATCGGCGTTTGGCCGATGACGTCGAGAATGGAGTTATGCAGCATCAGCACGTCCCCACTTTCAGTACAACGGCATGTCAGGTTCGACGTCGCGAACCCAATGTTTCATGCCACCCTGGAGGACTTTGGTGTTGGCAAAGCCGGCCGCCAACAGGGTGCTGGCGGCTTGCTCGGCACGGGCGCCTGCGTAGCAGATCAGGTAGTGGGTGTTGTCGCGGCTCAGGCTGGCGAGTTGCCCATCCAGTTCTGCCAACGGGATATGCACCACGCCCGGTAATTTGCACACTTCCAGTTCGCTGGCGTCCCGCACGTCGAGCAATACATCGGCGCTGCTGGGGTGTTCGAGCACTTGCTTGAGCACCTGGGGCTTGATGTAGCGTTCCGCGGCCAGGGAGGGCAGGCTCGGTACGGCATCGGCGCAGGTGGCCGGCGCGACGGTTTCGCTATGGCGCAGGTCCGAGCAGCAGGGGCAATCAGCGCGGCGCTTGAAGCGGATTTCGCTGAACTTCATCGCCAGCGCGTCGAAGCGCATCAAGCGGCCGGACAAGGGTTCGCCAATACCGATCAGCAATTTGATCGCCTCGGTGGCCTGGATCATACCGACCACGCCCGGCAACACGCCGATCACACCGCCCGCGCTGCAATTGGGTGCCAACTCTGCGGGTGGGGCCTTGGGGAACAGGCAGCGATAGCACGGCCCACCTTTATAGTTGAGCACGCTGATCTGCCCGTCGAAACGGTAGATAGCGCCGTACACCAAAGGTTTGCCCAACTGCACACAGGCGTCGTTGACCAGGTAGCGGGTGTCGAAATTGTCGGTTCCGTCGATCACCAGGTCATAGGCGCCCACCAGTTCCAGGGCGTTGTCGCTGTTGAGCGCGGTGTTGTACGCGTTGATCTGGATATGCGGATTGAGGTCCAGCAGGCGCTGCTTGGCGGACTCGACCTTGGGCATGCCCAGGGTGCTGTTGCCATGCACGATCTGGCGTTGCAGGTTGCTGCTTTCCACCACATCAAAGTCCACCAGCCCCAGGGTGCCGATGCCGGCCGCCGCCAGGTACAGGCTGATGGGCGAGCCCAGGCCGCCGGTACCGATGACCAGCACCTTGGCTTTCTTCAGGTTCAATTGGCCTTCGCGGCCGACGCCCGGCAGGGTGATGTGGCGCACATAGCGCTGCACTTCTTCGTTGCTCAGGGCGTCGATGTCCATGCCACCTGAAGTGGCGAGCAACACTTCGATCCGGGATTTCGGCGGCAGGGGTTCATCGGCGTCGATCAACTCCTCCTCGGCGGTAAACAGGAAGTGTTCCTTGAGCTGGTCGTTCTTTTCATGGAACAGGTGCTGACGCAATTGGGGGTGATGGGTGCAGAGATTTTCAATGACTTCGCGCAATGTCGATCCGGCGCCCTCAAGGGTCGATTCCGGCAGCTTGGCCACGCGAACCAGAATGTCGGGGAAAGAGACAGCGTTCATGGACAACTCCGTGTGCAGGTCGTTGAAAGGTTGAAGGGAGAAATGCTTGCCATCCCAGGCAAACAGCTTGGAGCCCAGGGCCTGGCCCTGGCGGACATCCACCACCAAATAGCTGACGGGGAAGATCGGCTCGCCCAGGAACAGTGCCTTGTCCTGGTCTTCGTCACTGAAATAGGCGCCCACATCCGGGTGTGAGTGGTAAATCACTACCACCGGGTTGTCACTGCGAAACGCCTTGTTCATCAGCAGGGTGTCGGCCACCGAAAAGGTGTAGCCATTGGCCGCGCTGCGTGGGTACATCTCGGGGTTCTTGCGGTGCAGCTCATTCTGGATATTGCTGCCCAGGTACACGCTGCCGTCGGCGAAGACGAAACCACAGCACTCCTCGGGATAGCTGCGGCTGGCGTGGGCGTAGATCTGTTCCAGGGCGGTAGGGCGGAGGACGTCCATGTTTCTCTCGCGTTGGTTGAGGGTCACTTTTTCTTGGCCATGAGTTTTTCGATCGGCAATTTGGTGATCGCAAAGCCGGCCAGCAGGATCGCCGAGTACAGCATCAGGTCGCGGGAAATTTCCACGCCTTCGTACCAGGCTCCGATGATGACCGCGAACACCGGGAAGATGATGAAGACGAACGACAGGATGATCGGGCTCAGGCGCTTGAGCAGCATGAAATACACAATGAACCCGCCCACCGAGGCCACCAGCCCCAGGTAGAACAGCGCGCTCCAGGAGCGCAGGGTAATGGCGTCGAACGTCGGTGTTTCAAACCACAGGCCGGCCAGGAACAGCATCAGCCCGGCAATGCCGATGGGCAGGGTGTTGTAGGTGATGACGCTGATGGCGCTGCCTTTTTGCTTGGTAATGACATAGCACAAGGCGTGCATGATCGCGGCGCTCAGAATGGCCAGTACCCCGAAGAACTCGGCGTGGTCCAGGTGCAGGCCCTGGCTCTTGATGATCATGTAAAGGCTGCCGAAACCAATGCCGATGCCGACCACCTGGGAGAAATAGATGCGCTCGCGCAGGAACAGCGCGGAGAAGATCAGGATGAACACTGGCATGCAGCTGAACAGCAGGGCCGTGAGGCCCGACGACACATGCATTTCGCCGTAATTGAGCAAATAGTAGGGAACGCTGAAGTAGGACAGGGTCACGAATACGAAGAACCAGCGGCTTTCCCGGGGAAACAGGATCGGCTCACGGCGCACCATGGCAAAACACAGGAACAGCGGAAACGCGATGAGAAAGCGCAGGCCGGCAGATGTCAGCGGCGGCACGCTCTCGACGGCGATCTTGATGCCCAGCCACGTAGTGCCCCAACTCAGGCACACGATAAGGAACATCACGCTGGTCACCAGCCCGGCGAGCCACTGTTTTTGCGTTTTTGTTTTTGCAGTGTTTTCGAGAACGGCGGACATTGGCATCGTTTATTGCTTCCCTGGGCCGAAATTGAACTCTATATTGAACTTGTAATGAGTTATGTTTATCGGCGATTGAACCCGTAAAAGCACACTATTAGGGCGAAAGATGGCTGTCAAAACAAATATTGACATGGTGTCAATTATGCGTGAGGGCCTGTCCAACGGGCAGGGCGTGAAGTACAAGCGCCTGTCTGATGTGATGGAACGGGGCATCCTCGAAGGCTTGATTGAACCGGGACGAAAACTGCCGCCCCATCGGGTGCTTTCCGACAATTTAGGCGTGACCATCGGCACCATCAGCCGGGCCTACGGTGAACTGGAACGCCTGGGCCTGGTGGTTGCACGGGTAGGTGACGGCACCTTCGTGCGCAAGCGTGGGATGGAGCGCCAGCGTGATGAGGGCTTTCGTAATTTCAGCGAGGAGCCGCGCCAGTACTTCGACATGAGCCGCAACATGCACATTCCCGGGCAAGAGACGGTGTTTCTCGCCCAGAGCTTTCAAACCCTGTCGACCAACGCCAAGTTCCTCCAGGACATCAGCGCCTACACCCCGGACGCCGGCCTGCCGCGTTACCGTGAAGCGGGTGCGCAATGGCTGGTGCAGCGCGAGTTTCATCCGATTCCCGAGCAGGTCATCTGCGTCAACGGCGGCCAGCACGGCTTGCTGTGCGCCATGATGGCGCTGCTGCGTGCTGGCGATACGGTGGTCACCGAGCAGTTGACTTATCCCGGGCTGATTACCGCCGCACGCATGTTGGGGGTGCGGCTGATCGGCCTGGAGATGGATGAGGAAGGCGTACTGCCCACGGCGCTGGATGAGGTCTGTCGCAATCACCGTATTTCGGCGTTGTACTGCACGCCGACTATCCAGAATCCGACCACCGCTGTGTTGTCGGTGGCGCGCCGCGAAGCCTTGGCCAGGGTGTGTCGCGAACATAACCTGCTGATTCTGGAGGACGAAGCCCACGGTGTGCTGGTGGAGGACCGTCCGCCGCCCCTCAGCTATTTCGCGCCTGAGCGTACGATCTTGATCAGCAGCCTGAGCAAGGCGGTATCGGCCGGTTTGCGGGTGGGCTACGTGCATGCGCCGCCGGCGCTGGTCAGCCGCATCTCGGCGGCGCTACGTTCGACCTGCTGGATGGCCACACCTGTGACCCTGGAACTGGCGACCCAGTGGATTGAAAACGGCACGGCGGAATATTTGTTGCGTCAGCAGATCAACGAGATCAGCCGACGCAAGACGCTGGTCGAAGATTTATTGACCGGCCTGGCCTATCGCACCCACCCCAATAGCCCGCACTTCTGGATCGAAGTACCGGAGCCCTGGCGCGCCTCGGAAATCGAGGCGGAGCTCAAGCAGAACAATTACCTGATCGCCACCGCCGAGGCGTTTGCCGTGGGGCAGACGGCGGTGCCGCAGTTTATTCGGGCGAGTATCTGCAACACGTCGGGTGATGATCAGTTATTGCGCGAGGGGTTTGATGCGCTGGCGACGGCGTTGGGGCAGGGGGGCGGGCGGTTTCATCTGTGAGACGGCGTTATTGCTCGTTCCCACGCTCTGCGTGGGAATCCATCTTGCGACGCTCCGCGTCGCTATTGCGGGACGCGGAGCGTCCCAGGCGGCGTTCCCACACAGAGCGTGGGAACGATCAGATCACTTGAAGCGCCGCTCCACACCCTTCTCCACCAGAATCTTCGCCGAAATCTCTTCCACCGAAAAATGCGTGGAATTGATGTGCGCAATATTCTCCCGGCGAAACAGATTTTCTACTTCACGCACTTCAAATTCGCACTGGGCATAGCTGGAGTAGCGGCTGTTGGGCTTGCGTTCGTTGCGGATGGCGGTCAGCCGGTCCGGGTCGATGGTCAGGCCGAACAGCTTGTGTGAATGCGCGCGCAAGGCGGCGGGCAGGGTCAGGTGCTCCATGTCGTCTTCGGTCAGCGGGTAGTTGGCCGCACGAATACCGAATTGCATGGCCATGTACAGGCAGGTCGGGGTCTTGCCGCAACGCGACACGCCCACCAGGATCAGGTCGGCCTTGTCGTAGTAGTGGGTGCGGGCACCGTCGTCGTTGTCGAGGGCGAAGTTCACCGCCTCGATACGCTCCATATAGTTGGAGTTATGCCCGATGGAATGGGACTTTCCGACCGAATAGGAGGAGTGTTCACTCAATTCCTGTTCCAGCGGCGCCAGGAAGGTAGAGAAAATGTCGATCATGAAACCATTCGACGTTGCGAGAATCTCACGAATGTCTTGATTGACGATGGTGTCGAAAATGATCGGGCGAAAACCGTCTTTTTCAGCCGCCAGATTGATTTGTTGTACCATGGCCCGCGCTTTATCCACGCTGTCTATATAAGGCCGGGTGAATTTGGCGAAGGTAATGTTTTCGAACTGCGCGAGCAGGCTCTGGCCCAATGTTTCGGCTGTGATGCCGGTGCCGTCGGAAATAAAGAAAGCAGATCGTTTCATTTGAGCCCTGGGCCTTAAGCTGATGGCGAATCTTGGATATGATAGGCGCGATTTTGCCGTCCCGCAGTGGGCCGCATTCTCACTTATTTTCCAGGTCCAGGCCACAAGCGCTGGCGTTAGCTCCTACTGAGCAACCCGCGTCCTGAGCTTTTCCAACACAGAAAGTGGAGAGATCACCTTGGTAGAGTACGTAGTTTCCCTCGATAAGCTCGGCGTCCATGATGTAGAGCATGTGGGGGGCAAGAACGCATCCCTCGGCGAGATGATCAGTAATCTTGCAGGCGCTGGTGTCTCGGTGCCCGGTGGTTTCGCCACCACGGCCCAGGCTTACCGCGACTTCCTCGAGCTGAGCGGCCTCAACGCCCAGATCCACGCCGCGCTGGACGCCCTGGACGTCGATGACGTCAACGCCCTGGCCAAGACCGGCGCTCAGATCCGCCAGTGGATCATGGAAGCCGAGTTCCCCGAGAAGCTCAACGAAGAAATTCGCACCGCCTTCGCCACTCTGTCGGCCGGTAACCCGGACATGGCCGTCGCCGTGCGTTCCTCTGCTACCGCCGAAGACTTGCCGGACGCCTCCTTTGCGGGCCAGCAGGAAACCTTCCTCAACATTCGCGGCGTCGAAAACGTGATCCGCGCGGCCAAGGAAGTGTTTGCCTCCCTCTTTAACGACCGTGCGATCTCCTACCGCGTACACCAGGGTTTCGACCACAAGCTGGTGGCCCTGTCTGCCGGCGTGCAGCGCATGGTGCGTTCGGAAACCGGCACTGCCGGTGTGATGTTCACCCTGGATACCGAATCCGGTTTCCGTGACGTGGTGTTTATCACCGGCGCCTACGGCCTGGGCGAAACCGTCGTACAAGGCGCGGTCAACCCGGACGAATTCTACGTACACAAGGGCACCCTCGAAGCGGGCCGCCCGGCCATCCTGCGCCGTAACCTGGGCAGCAAGGCCATCAAGATGATCTACGGCGACGAGGCCAAGGCCGGTCGCTCGGTCAAAACCGTTGAAGTCGACAAGGCCGAGCGTGCGCGTTTCTGCCTGACCGACGCTGAAGTCAGCGAGTTGGCCAAACAAGCGATGATCATCGAAAAGCACTACAAGTGCCCGATGGACATCGAGTGGGCCAAGGACGGTGACGACGGCAAGCTGTACATCGTGCAGGCTCGCCCGGAAACCGTGAAGAGCCGCACTTCGGCCAACGTCATGGAACGCTA
Organism: Pseudomonas sp. J380; assembly: GCF_009827115.1. Lineage (NCBI taxonomy): Bacteria > Pseudomonadati > Pseudomonadota > Gammaproteobacteria > Pseudomonadales > Pseudomonadaceae > Pseudomonas > Pseudomonas sp. J380. The sequence continues at coordinate 5,814,491 of NZ_CP043060.1, forward strand.
CCTGCTCAAGGAAACCGGCACCGTGCTGGTAGAAGGCCGTGCCATCGGCCAGCGCATTGGCGCAGGCAAGGTGCGGATCATCAAGGACGTGTCCGAGATGGACAAGGTCCAGCCGGGTGACGTACTGGTTTCCGACATGACCGACCCGGATTGGGAACCGGTGATGAAGCGCGCCAGTGCCATTGTCACCAACCGTGGCGGGCGTACCTGCCACGCGGCGATCATTGCCCGTGAGCTGGGAATTCCGGCAGTCGTGGGTTGCGGCAACGCCACCCAATTGCTCAAGGATGGCCAGGGCGTAACCGTTTCCTGCGCCGAAGGCGATACCGGCTTTATCTTCGAAGGAGAGCTGGGCTTCGATATCAAGCAAAATTCCATCGATGCCATGCCCGACCTGCCATTCAAGATCATGATGAACGTTGGCAACCCGGACCGCGCCTTTGATTTCGCCCAGTTGCCGAACGCCGGTGTGGGCCTGGCCCGCCTGGAATTCATCATCAACCGCATGATCGGCGTGCACCCCAAGGCACTGCTGAACTATGACGGGCTGCCGCTGGACATCAAGGAAAGCGTCGACAAGCGCATCGCCGGCTACAACGACCCGGTAGGTTTCTACGTCGAGAAACTGGTCGAAGGCATCAGCACCCTGGCTGCGGCGTTCTACCCGAAAAAGGTCATCGTGCGCCTGTCGGACTTCAAGTCCAATGAATACGCGAACCTGATCGGCGGCAAGCTCTACGAGCCGGAAGAAGAAAACCCGATGCTGGGTTTCCGCGGCGCCTCGCGTTACATCAGCGAAGCCTTCCGTGACTGCTTCGAGCTCGAATGCCGTGCGCTCAAGCGTGTGCGCAACGAGATGGGCCTGACCAACGTCGAGATCATGGTGCCGTTCGTGCGCACCCTGGGCGAAGCGAGCCAGGTGGTGGACCTGCTGGCAGAAAACGGCCTGACCCGCGGCGAGAACGGCCTGCGCGTGATCATGATGTGCGAATTGCCGTCCAACGCCATCCTGGCTGAAGAGTTCCTGGAGTTCTTCGACGGTTTCTCCATCGGCTCGAACGACCTGACCCAGTTGACCTTGGGCCTGGACCGCGATTCGGGGATCATCGCCCACCTGTTCGACGAACGTAACCCAGCGGTCAAGAAGCTGCTGGCCAACGCCATCCAGGCTTGTAACAAGGCTGGCAAGTACATCGGTATCTGCGGCCAAGGCCCTTCGGACCACCCTGACCTGGCCAAATGGCTGATGGAGCAGGGGATCGAGAGCGTCTCGCTGAACCCCGATTCCGTGCTGGAAACCTGGTTCTTCCTGGCTGAAGGCCAAGCGTCCGCCTAAGGTCGCGTGGTCAAAAGTGCCGGTCACTCGTTGCGGGTGACCGGCATTCTTATCTGTACAGGGCGGGAATCCTTGCGGACGCCGCCCTTTTTTGTGCAAGAGCATTATGCAAAGCAGCAGCCATCTGTTTCCTGTCGCCCTGATCAGTGCTGAACGTCGCGGCGACCTGAGTGAAGACGTCTACCGGCTCAAACCCGGTAACAGCCCGGACGGCACCGTCGAGTTGGCGGTTACCCGTTTGGGCCTGGCCGATGTCCCGGAAAACCGGGGCACGCCGATTATTTTGTTGCATGGCAGTTTTTCCAATCGGCGTTTCTGGTATTCGCCCAAAGGTATCGGCCTGGGGGCTTACCTGGCGCGTCGCGGATTTGATGTGTGGATCCCGGAAATGCGCGGCCATGGTTTGTCCAAGCGCAATCACGACTACGTCAGAAACCGTGTCGCCGATTACGCGCGCTACGATTTGCCGGCCGTGGGGGCGTTTGTGTGTGAGCAAAGTGGGCAAATTCCGCACTGGATCGGGCATTCCCTCGGTGCCACTACCCTGGCTGCGGCCTTGGGTGGGCAGCACTTGGATGCATCAGCGGTGGCCTCGGTGGCGTTGTTCGGCTGCCAGGTCAGTCGCACCCACTGGCCGTTGAAAATTCCACCGGTGGAGTGGAGCGGTCGCTTTATCCTCAAGCGCCTTGCCCATCTGTCCGGCCCGCGCTTCAAGCGTGGGCCCGAGGACGAGCCGGCCGGCGTGATGATCGAAGCGATGCGTTGGAACGGCCTGTTCGGCCGGTTTGGCGATGCCGAGCATGACTGGTGGAAAGGCTTGGCGCAGGTCGATGTGCCGCTGTTGGCGGTGAGCGCAGCGGGCGACCGGCAAGACCCGGACTGGGCCTGCCGCAAGCTCTTCGAGCAAGTGGGCAGCGAGCATCGCCAGTACCTGTGCCTGGGACGTCAGCAGGGTTTCAGCGAGGATTTCGGCCATGTGCAGATGCTGGTCAGCAAAGCCGCACAGGCCCAAGTGTGGCCTTTGGTCGAGCGCTGGGTGAACGACCCGCTGACACCCTTGCTGGGTAAGCAGCCCGAAGTGTCCGCAGTGGTTTGACGAAACGCTCTACCAAGGGCGTTTCACTCTTGAATGGTTGCGGCTAAGATATGACGCGCCACGCGCTTCTGGTCATATTCAGTCGCGTAACGTGTATTGCGTTGCGCTGATCGTGGTTTGATCATGGCCGCCGCCCACCCGCAGGCGCTTAAAGAATGCCTGTCGCGGGGCGTTTTCTTGATGTACACCGTGGATGTTCGACCTCTTCTTTGATGACAGGAGTTTCTCGATGAACCATTACGTGACCCCCGACCTGTGTGACGCCTACCCGGAGCTGGTGCAGGTAGTGGAGCCGATGTTCAGCAACTTCGGTGGCCGAGACTCCTTTGGTGGCGAGATAGTCACCCTCAAATGCTTCGAGGATAACTCGCTGGTCAAGGCGCAGGCTGACCTGCCGGGCGCTGGTAAAGTGCTGGTGGTAGATGGTGGTGGTTCGCTGCGCTGCGCGTTGCTGGGTGACATGATTGCCGAGAAAGCCGCGAAAAATGGTTGGGAAGGGCTGGTGATTTACGGGTGCATCCGTGACGTAGACGTCATCGCCCAGACCGACCTGGGTGTGCAGGCCCTGGCCTCTCATCCGAAAAAAACCGACAAGCGCGGCCTTGGCGACCTGAACGTGCCGGTGACATTCGCAGGCGTGACGTTCCGCCCCGGTGAGTACATTTATGCCGATAACAACGGGGTGATCGTGTCACCCAGCCCGCTGAAAATGCCTGAATAAACTGCCGCAACCGATCGGGGTGAGGATGTTCGAAGAAGAAAACGCGCAATGGGGGCTGGTGCATGCCCTGGTGCTGGACGGTAAAGGCGGTGCGCGTTCGATTGCCCGGACTGAGCTCGACGATTTGCAGTTGCAGCCCCAGGAAAGCCTGTGGCTGCACTGGGATCGCAGCCATCCTCAAACCCAGACCTGGCTGCGTAAATCCAGCGGCCTGAGCGAGTTTGCCTGTGACTTGCTGCTGGAGGAAAACACCCGCCCACGCCTGTTGCCGCTGCCGGACGCCGAATTGCTGTTGTTTCTGCGCGGGATCAATCTCAACCCAGGCGCGGAGCCGGAAGACATGGTGTCGGTGCGCATCTTCGCCGCCGCCAACCGAGTGATTTCCCTGCGTTTGCGCCCCTTGCGCGCTACCGATGAGTTGCTGGTGCAGTTGGCAGACGGCAAAGGCCCCAGGACGGCGTCTGAACTCATCCTTTATATGGCTCAGTACCTGACCAACAAAGTGCAGGATCTGGTCGCTGGCTTGTCTGAAATCGTCGATTCCGAGGAAGAAAAACTCGATGCCGACGAACGGTATACCCCGGAGCACGGCAGCGTTCTGCAGATCCGTCGAAGAGCCGCCGGACTCAAGCGCTTCCTGGCCCCACAGCGGGATATTTTCGCCCAGCTGACACGAATCAAATTGGCGTGGTTCTGCGACGACGATGCCGACTATTGGAACGAACTGCACAACAGCCTGACCCGTTACCTGGAAGAGCTGGAATTGGCCAGAGAGCGCGTGGGGCTTGTGCTGGAGGCTGAAGACCGGCGCTTGAGCCTGCGCATGAACCGCACCATGTACCGCTTCGGGATCATCACCGGGATCTTCTTGCCGATGAGTTTTCTTACCGGTTTGCTCGGTATCAATGTGGGCGGCATTCCGTTCTCTGCCAGCCCTTATGGATTCATGATTGCGTGCCTGTTGATGGTGTCTGTGGCACTGGGGCAATGGTGGCTGTTTCGGCGATTGCGCTGGGTTTGACCTGAATATGACCTGAACGTAAGAAACGGCCGATGTGACCCGATGAATTTTACCCTCGTCTTTTAAATCACTTGCGAGAGGTCTCTATGCACGATCCGTTCGAACAGTCTTTGCGTGACATGCTCAATGCTTCGCCATCCAACCGTGATGACGATGCCTGCCTGGGCCGCGTACTGAAAACCGCCAACCGTCAGGTAGGGGCGGGTGACCTGTTCGGTCTGCTCGGGCGTTGGTTGCCGGCGTTGATGATGGCCCTGAACAACGGTTCGGCCCATGTGTCACCGGTTTCCCGTCGTAAACCTCTTGCTAGCACTGCTGATAAGGCTGATTGAATATGGAACTTGATCTCTGGACCCAGAGCCTGGTCACCGCGATGACCGCATTGTGGACCAAGGTGGCGAATTTCATTCCCAACCTGTTTGGTGCCCTGGTCCTGGTATTGCTGGGTTTTGTCGTGGCCAAGCTGCTCGATACCCTGCTGTCCAAATTGCTCGCCAAACTGGGGCTCGATCGCCTGATGGCGGGCACTGGCCTGACCAAATTGCTCGGCCGCGCGGGGTTGCAAGTACCGATTTCGACCCTGATCGGCAAGATCGTCTATTGGTTTGTTCTACTTATTTTTCTGGTTTCTGCAGCGCAGTCCCTTGGACTTGAGCGAGTTTCAGCTACGCTCGACATGCTGGCACTGTATTTGCCGAAAGTTTTCGGCGGCGCGCTGGTGCTGCTGGTGGGGGTTTTACTCGCGCAACTGGCCAACGGGCTGGTGCGCGGGGCCGCCGAAGGCGTGGGGTTGGACTACGCGGCAGGCCTGGGGCGAATCGCACAGGGGCTGGTGATCATCATCAGTATTTCCGTCGCGATCAGCCAGTTGGAGGTCAAGACTGACCTGCTCAACCACGTTATTGTGATTGTTTTGATTACCGTTGGTCTGGCAGTTGCGCTGGCCATGGGGTTGGGAAGCCGGGAAATTGCCGGTCAGATTCTTGCGGGAATCTATGTGCGTGAGCTGTATCAAGTTGGGCAACAGGTGCGTGTGGGCGAGGTCGAAGGGCAAATCGAGGAGATCGGCACAGTCAAGACGACCGTGCTGACCGATGACGGGGAACTGGTGTCGCTGTCGAACCGGATTCTCCTGGAGCAGCAGGTCAGTAGCCGCTAATCCGGCAAATCCTGCTAATGTACGCCGCCGCAAACCCGGGTGACCGGGTTGCAGCGGACATTGACCTGACTGTCGGCACGACTTGTTTTGAATAAAGCCCAAACGCTGTCCACGCGCTATGACCCCCGTGAGCTCTCTGATGAGGAGTTGGTCGCGCGCTCGCACACGGAGCTGTTTCACGTAACACGCGCGTACGAAGAATTGATGCGCAGGTATCAACGCACTCTGTTCAACGTTTGTTCAAGGTATTTGGGGAACGATAGAGACGCGGATGATGTCTGTCAGGAAGTGATGCTCAAGGTGCTATACGGCCTGAAGAACTTCGAGGGCAAATCGAAGTTCAAGACCTGGCTGTACAGCATCACGTACAACGAGTGCATCACGCAGTATCGGAAGGAACGGCGAAAGCGTCGCTTGATGGACGCTTTGAGTCTGGACCCCCTTGAGGAGGCGTCTGAAGAGAAGGCGCCGGCACCCGAGGAAAAGGGCGGACTTGATCGCTGGTTGGTGCATGTGAACCCGATTGACCGCGAAATTCTGGTGCTTCGATTTGTCGCAGAGCTGGAATTTCAGGAAATCGCTGACATCATGCATATGGGTTTGAGTGCTACAAAAATGCGGTACAAGCGTGCTCTTGATAAATTACGTGAGAAATTTGCGGGCGAGACTGAAACTTAGTGCGTAGCAAATATCTCTTACGTGTAGGCAAGTTCTGTTAGACTTGTCGCCGAGTTGTCCCCCGGTTTGTGGGACTGCTTTACAATCACCAGATGGGGATTTAACGGATGAAACTGAAAAACACCTTGGGCTTGGCCATTGGTTCTCTTATTGCCGCTACTTCTTTCGGCGTTCTGGCACAAGGCCAAGGCGCAGTTGAAGGCGAGCTGTTCTACAAGAAGCAGTACAACGATAGCGTTAAGCACATCGAAGACGGCTTCAACCCAGGCGCTCGCATTGGTTACTTCCTGACCGACGATCTGTCGTTGAATCTGTCGTACGACAAGACCAACCACACCCGTTCGAACGACGGCACTGGCAACCAGAAGATCAAAGGTGACACTGGCAGCCTCGTTGCTCAGTACCACTTCGGTCAGGCTGGCGTTGATAGCCTGCGTCCATACGTTGAAGGCGGTTTCGGCCACCAGAGCCGTACCAACGTTCAGGCTGACGGCCACAGCGGTCGCGACCAGACCACTTTCGCTACCATCGGTACCGGCGTGAAGTACTACTTCACCAACAACCTGTACGCTCGTGCTGGTGTTGAAGCTGACTACGGTCTGGACAACGGCAAGTGGGACTACTCCGCACTGGTTGGCCTGGGCGTGAACTTCGGCGGTAACGCTGGCGCAGCTGCTCCAGCTCCTACCCCAGCACCAGCTCCAGAGCCAGTTCCAGAGCCAGAAGCTCCGGTTGCTCAGGTTGTTCGTGTTGAGCTGGACGTTAAGTTCGACTTCGACAAGGCCGTTGTTAAGCCTAACAGCTACGGCGACGTTAAAAACCTGGCCGACTTCATGGCTCAGTACCCAGCTACCAACGTAGAAGTTGCTGGTCACACTGACTCCGTAGGTCCAGACGCTTACAACCAGAAGCTGTCCCAGCGTCGTGCTGACGCTGTTAAGCAAGTCCTGGTTAAAGACGGCGTTGCTCCTAGCCGTGTAACTGCTGTTGGTTACGGCGAATCCCGCCCAGTTGCTGACAACGCAACTGAAGCTGGTCGCGCTGTTAACCGTCGCGTAGAAGCGTCGGTTGAAGCTACCGCTCAGTAATTACTGAGTAGTAAAGAAAAGCCCGGCTCAGGCCGGGCTTTTTTTCGCCTGCGATTTGCCTCAGGCGCTTGCCGCAGCGGCGATGCTAGCCATCTGTGCGGCGCCGGCAACCTGGCCAATCACCAGGATGGCCGGGCTCTTCAGTGCAAAGGCTTTTGCAGCTTCATGCATGGCCGCCAGGGAGCTGCGGCATTCGCGTTGCTGGGGCAATGAAGCGTTTTCGATCATTGCCACCGGCATATCCGCAGCCATGCCGCCGTTGAGCAGCTGTTCGCGGATTTCTTCCAGCTTGGCCACGCCCATATACACCACCAGCGTGGTTCCACCCTCCGCCAGCGCACGCCAGTTCAAGCTACTGTCATCCTGGGTATGCGCGGTGACCAAGGTCACTCCACGGCTCACCCCGCGCAAGGTCAAAGGGATGTCACACTGGGTCGCCCCGGCCAGCCCTGAGGTGATGCCATTGACCAATTCCACCTCGATTCCACGCTCGCGCAGCCAGGTTGCCTCCTCGCCACCGCGGCCAAAAATACACGGGTCACCGCCTTTAAGGCGTACCACGCACTTGCCCTGGCGTGCATAACGCAACATCAGGCGGTGAATAAAATCCTGCGGGGTAGAACGACATCCCCCGCGCTTGCCGACGGTAATTACCCGAGCGCTGGTGCAGTGTTCCAGTACTGTCGGGTTGACCAGATCATCAATCAGCACGACGTCCGCTGCCTGCAGAGCCCGGACCGCTTTCAGGGTCAGCAACTCCGGGTCACCCGGTCCTGCGCCTACCAGCCACACTTTTGCGCTCATGTTGTTCCCCTTAAACACTGATGGCGATTGGCTGCGGGTTGCTGGCCAAAAGACGTTTGATTTCCGGCACGCAGGAGCCGCATTGGGTGCCGCAGCCCAGGGCCTGTTTGAGGCCATCCAGGTCCAGGCCGCTGCCGATACCGGCACACACGGCGTTTTCGCTGATGTTCTTGCAGTTGCACACAATCTTGTTGCTGGCCGTGGTACCGCCCGGCGGCGCGCTCAAGGGCGCCAGTAACCAGCGCCGCAGTTGCCCATCGGCCCGGCCTTCCAGCCACAGGCTTTGCAGCCAGTGACGGGCCAGGGTTTCGCCGGCCAGGCGCAGGGCGGTGATGCGACCTTTCTCGATTTTTACGCGCTTGCCGATTGAGCGGCGCGGGTCGTCATAGGCCATTACCGGGCCGTCGTTGAGGCCCAGCAGTTGGTCGATACGGGTCAAGAGTTGCAGGTCGGGCGCCTCGGTATGCGCGGCGCGCACCAGCAGCGCGGGGCGTTCACGGCCAGCCAGGCTCAGGCTGACGTAGGCAAAGGTTTCACACAGTGGGCGCAAGGCTTCGAAGTGCTGCTGTACATCGCCTTCGATCAGCGCAAACAGCTGCCACGGCAGTTGCACTGCTTCCAGGCGCACACCGCTGTGCTTGAGCTCCGGCTGCTTGGACAAAGGGTCGAACGCCGGTTGAGTGAGGGTATTGACGCCGCCCTTGAGAAAGCGGTCGCCCCAGTGCATGGGCAGAAACGCTTGGCCGGGACGCACACTGTCATCGCTGCCGACGGCGACGATCACGCTGCCGCGACGGCTTTTCAGGCTGACCAGGTCACCCTCTTTGAAGCGGTGGCGGCGTAGCTCATCCGGATGCAGGCTCAACAATGCTTCACTGACGTGCCCGAACAGCTGCGCTGCCGTGCCGGTGCGGCTCATCCCGTGCCATTGATCACGCAGGCGACCGGTGATCAGGGTCAGGGGGAATCGCGCATCGCGCTGTTCCTTGGCGGCGCGGTAAGGCTCGGCGACAAATCGCGCCCGGCCCGTGTCAGTAGGGAAAATGCCGTCGGTGTACAGGCGCGACGTACCCGCTTGCGCACCCTCGGGAAAGGGCCACTGCTGCGGGCCGAGCCGGTCGAGCAGGGCGTGGCTGATGCCGGACATATCCAGGTCACGGCCTTGGGTCAGTGACTTGAATTCATCAAACAGCTGCGCCGCTTGCTCAAAGGCGAACAGGCTCGGCAACCCCGGACGCAGACGACGCTCCAGGCGCTGTGCGAAATCCACCGTGATCGCCCAATCCGCGCGTGCTTCACCCGGTGGGTTGATGGCACGGCGCACGTGGGAAATACGCCGCTCGGAGTTGGTCACCGTGCCGTCTTTTTCACCCCAGCTGGCGGCGGGCAGTAGCAGGTCGGCATAGGCGGCGGTTTCGGTGGTACGAAACGCTTCCTGCAACACCACGAACGGGCACGCTGCCAAAGCGGCGCGCACCGCATTCTGGTCGGGCAGCGATTGGGCAGGGTTGGTACAGGCAATCCACAACGCCTTGATCTTGCCAGCCTGCACCTGTTCAAACAGTTCGATGGCGGTAAGGCCCGTAGTCGCGGGCAGTTGTTCCACGCCCCAATAGGCCGCCACTTCAGCGCGGTGTTCAGGGTTGGCCGCTTCGCGGTGGCCCGGCAGCAAGTTGGACAGGCTGCCGGTTTCGCGCCCGCCCATGGCGTTCGGTTGGCCGGTCAGGGAAAACGGCCCGCAGCCCGGCCGGCCAATGGTCCCCGTGGCTAGATGCAGGTTGATCAACGCGCTGTTTTTGGCGCTGCCGGCGGTGGATTGGTTAAGCCCCATGCACCACAGCGACAAAAAGCTGCTGGAGGTGCCGACCCACTGCGCACACAGGCGCAGTTGTTCGACGCTGATGCCGCACAGCTGCGTGACCATCTGCGGCGTGTAGTCATGCACCAGGCGCTTGAGTTCGGCCAGGCCGTCGGTATGGGCCTGGATAAACGCACGGTCGATCCAGTCTTCCCACAGCAGTAAATGCAAAATCCCGTGGAACAACGCCACATCCGTTCCCGGCAAGATGGCCAAGTGCAGGTCGGCCAAGTCGCAGGTGTCGGTACGCCGAGGGTCAATCACCAGCACTTTCATCTGCGGGCGTTGCGCCTTGGCTTGCTCCAGGCGTCGGAACAATACCGGGTGGGCGTAGGCCATATTGCTGCCGACGATCATCACGCAGTCGCTGTTTTCCAGGTCTTCATAGCTGCACGGCGGCGCATCGGCGCCCAGGCTGCGCTTGTAGCCGACCACCGCCGAAGACATGCACAGCCGAGAATTGCTGTCGATATTATTGGTGCCCACCAATGCGCGGGCCAGCTTGTTGAAGCTGTAGTAGTCCTCGGTCAGCAGTTGCCCGGAGATATAGAACGCCACACTGTCGGGCCCGTGTTCGGCAATAGTATCGGCGAACACGTTGGCCGCGTGGTCCAGGGCGGTGTCCCAGTCGGTGCGGGTGCGCGCCAGTTCTTTGCCCAAGCGCAATTGCGGGTAAAGAGCACGGGCGCTCAAGTCGCCGGTCAGGTGCAGGCTCGCGCCTTTGCTGCACAACTTGCCGAAGTTGGCCGGATGGCTGGGGTCGCCTTGCACCCCCAGGATCTGTTCGCCGTCATGCTCGATCAGCACGCCGCAGCCCACCCCGCAATAACAACAGGTGGACGCGGTGGTCTGGCGGTTCATCAACCCGCGTCCCGCAGAGCCAGCATCACCCGGCCGTTTTCGACCCGGGCTTGATGATGGTGGGCGCAGCCGATATCCGGGGCCTGGGCTTGGCCAGTCGCCAGGTCGATCTGCCAGTTGTGCAGCGGGCAGGCCACCCGCTTGCCGTAGATCAAGCCTTGGGACAGCGGCCCGCCTTTGTGTGGGCAGCGGTCGTCGAGGGCAAAGACTTCATCGTCACTGGTGCGAAAAATCGCAATGTCACCTTTCGGCCCGCTGATGATGCGCGAGCCCAGGGCGTTGATTTCATCGAGCGCGCAGATATCCAGCCAGTTCATAGCGAGACCTCCAGTTGTTTGACGGGGATCACGTCGAATTCCTTTTTCAGCAGCGGCTGTTCCAGGCGTTCTTTCCACGGGTCCTGCTCGAATGACAACGAGAACTGCAAACGCTCATTGAGGGCCTGGCGGCGGGCCGGGTCTTCCAGCACAGCCTTCTTGATATGCTCCATGCCCACCCGCTGCAGGTAGTGCACGGTGCGCTCCAGGTAGAAGGCTTCTTCGCGGTATAGCTGCAGGAATGCGCCGTTGTATTCGCGCACTTCCTCTGCGGTCTTCACCTTGACGAAGAACTCCGCGACTTCGGTCTTGATCCCGCCGTTGCCACCGATGTACATCTCCCAGCCCGAGTCGACACCGATAATGCCTACGTCCTTGATGCCCGCTTCCGAGCAGTTGCGTGGGCACCCGGAGACCGCCAACTTGACCTTGTGGGGCGACCACATATTGAACAGGTCATGCTCCAGCTCGATGCCCAGTTGCGTCGAGTTCTGCGTGCCAAACCGGCAGAACTCGCTGCCCACACAGGTTTTGACGGTGCGGATGGATTTGCCATAGGCATGCCCGGACGGCATATCCAGGTCCTTCCATACCCCTGGCAAGTCCTGCTTCTTGATACCGAGCAAGTCAATGCGCTGGCCGCCGGTGACCTTGACCATCGGCACGTTGTACTTGTCGGCCACATCGGCGATGCGGCGCAACTCCGAAGGATTGGTCACGCCGCCCCACATCCGTGGGACCACAGAGTAGGTGCCGTCTTTTTGAATATTGGCGTGGGCCCGTTCGTTGATCAGCCGCGATTGCGGGTCGTCCTTGGCTTCGCCGGGCCAGGTGGAGATCAGGTAATAGTTGAGGGCCGGGCGGCAGGTGGCGCAGCCATTGGGGGTGCGCCAGTTCAGGTAGCGCATGGTGCTGTCGATGGTCAGCAGGTGCTGCTCGCGGATGGCCTGGCGGATCTGCCCGTGGTTGAGGTCGCTGCAGCCACAGATGGCTTTTTCACTTTTGGGTTTGACGTCGGCGGCGCCGCCCACGGTGTTGATCAGGATCTGCTCGACCAGCCCGGCACAGGAGCCGCAGGAACTGGCGGCCTTGGTGTGTTTTTTCACCTCATCGACACTGAACAGCCCTTGTTCCTGGATCGCCTTGACGATGGTGCCCTTGCACACGCCGTTGCAGCCGCAGACTTCGGCGCTGTCGGCCATGCTCATGGCTTTGTCCTGGCCTTGGTGGCCGACATCGCCGAGTGCATTTTCACCGAACATCAGATGATCGCGGATTTCACCGATGGCGTGGTTCTCACGGATCTGGCGGAAATACCAGCCGCCATCGGCGGTATCGCCGTACAGGCAGGCGCCGACCAGGATGTCGTCCTTGATCACCAGCTTCTTGTACACGCCGCCAATCGGGTCGGAGAGCGTGATGGTCTCGGTGCCTTCGCCGCCCATGAAGTCGCCGGCGGAGAACAGGTCGATGCCGGTGACTTTCAGCTTGGTCGAGGTCACCGAGCCTTTGTAAGTGGCAAAGCCCAATTGGGCCAGGTGGTTGGCGCAGACCTTGGCCTGTTCGAACAAGGGTGCCACCAGGCCATAGGCGATGCCGCGATGGCTGGCGCATTCACCGATCGCATAGATACGCGGGTCGTAGGTTTGCATTGTGTCGTTGACCAGGATCCCACGGTTGCAGGGGATGCCGGACTTTTCCGCGAGTTCGGTATTGGGGCGGATGCCGGCAGCCATCACCACCAGGTCGGCCGGGATGATGTCGCCATTCTTGAACTGCACCGAGCCGACGCGGCCATTGCCGGCATCGTGCAGGGCCTGGGTTTGCTCGCACAGGCGAAACACCAGGCCGCGACTTTCCAGTTCGGTTTGCAGTAGCTGGCCGCTGGTCTTGTCCAGTTGCCGCTCCAGCAGCCATTCACCGATGTGCACCACCGTCACGTGCATGCCGCGCAGCATCAGGCCGTTGGCCGCTTCCAGGCCGAGCAGGCCGCCGCCGATCACCACCGCATGCTTGTGGGTCTTGGCGGTGTCGATCATCGCCTGTGTATCGGCAATGTCGCGGTAACCAATCACGCCCTGCAAGCTGTTGCCGGGAATTGGCAGGATAAACGGCGTGGACCCGGTAGCGATCAGCAGGCGGTCATATTCGGCCTCGGTGCCGTCTTCGGCGATGACTTTGCGCTTGACTCGGTCGATCTGCACCACTTTGCGGTTGAGCAGCAGTTTGACGTTGTTGTCCAGGTACCAATCCAGGTCGTTGAGCACGATCTCTTCGAAGGTTTGTTCACCGGCCAGTACCGGCGACAGCAGGATGCGGTTGTAGTTGGTGTGAGGCTCGGCGCCGAACACGGTGATGTCGTACAGCTCGTTGCTCAGCTTGAGCAGTTCTTCAAGGGTGCGAACCCCGGCCATGCCGTTGCCGATCATCACCAGTTTGAGTTTTTTCATGTCGTTCTCCGCAATGGCTCGACAAATCGTGCGCAAACAAAAAAGGCATCCCCGCTAGTCAGCTAGCGAGGACGCCTTTGTCCTGGTCCCGTTCTCTCGGGAAGCTCGGCCCTTCGTCGTTGAAGGAGCGGCTATATGTGGGGTGTTGAAAACGTTAATGCAGCAGCTGTGCCAAGTCCCTATAGCCCAGGTTTACTGAGCGTTTACACAGAGAGTCGGCGCATTCTGCCCGTTAGTGGTGCATCAGCCAGTACAGCAGCACCAGATTGAGTAGCAGCGAAGCCAACGCCAGGGTCTGCCAGACTTTCAAGGGTTCGCGTTCGAGCAAAGGGCGTGGGCGTACGCTCAATTCGCGGCGATCGGCCTGTTCCAGCACCAACAGCCATTCTTCGGCGGTTTCATAACGTTGGGCCGAGACAGCGGTCACCGCTCGTTCCAGGCTGTGTGGCAACCATTCCGGCAAGTCGGGGCGATAACGGCTGGCGCTGACGGGTTGGGAAAACCTGGGCCGTTGGAAGGCCTCGATTTCACCGTAGGGGTAATGCCCAGTCAGCAGGTAATACAAGGTCACGCCGACGCTATATAAGTCCTGTTGTGCCGTAGGCTGCTCGCCAGCGAACGCCTCGGGCGCGATGAAACTCGGTGTGCCGGGCAGCAGGTGCGCACGGTCCTCGGAGAGCCCGGGGCAATAGGCCAGGCCGAAGTCCAGCACCCGCAGTTCGCCATCTTCTCCCAGCAGCAGGTTTTCTGGCTTGATGTCGCGGTGCAGGATCTGCCGGCGATGCAACAGGCCCACGGCGCGCAGCAAGCGTTCGGCAATCGACTGCCATTGTGCCAACGGCAGCGGGCCCTGTTGTTGGAACAGTTGGGCCAGGGTTTGCCCGGCGTATTCGCGCATCACGTAGTACAAATGCTGACGGCCACTGGCGGCATGCACTTCGGGAAAGGCCCGGCCGGCGACCCGGCGCAGAAACCATTCCTCCGATAACAAGGCCTGGGCGGCTTCGGTATCGTCGCAACGCAACGGCAAGGTCTTGAGCAGCCAGGGTTGCCCCTGGGCGTCGTGCACGCGGTACAGCAACGACTGCCGACTCTGCGCCAGCACGCTTTGCACCTGCCAGCCTTCAAAGGTTTGCCCGACTTTCAGCGGTGGCGGCAGCGGCCATTGCTGCAACTGCACCAAGGCGTCGCCGAGGGTGGCCGCGCCGAGTTGATCGATGCGCACCAGCAATGCGCTGGCGTTGTCTTGACTACCCGCCAGGTGGGCGGCGTTGACCAGGGTGTTGACGGCCAGCTCGAGGTCGCTTTGTTCGCGCAGGATCGCGCCGATGCTGTGATCGCCCAGCGTCGCCCACACCCCATCGCTGAGTAGCAGGAAACACTCGCCCTCGCGCAATGGACCATCGAGGAAATCCAGCACCAGGTGCTGATCCAGGCCGAGGGCGCGCTTGAGTACATGCTGCATGCCCGGCTGTTCCCACACATGGTCTTCGCTGATGCGTTGCAACTCGCCGTCAAGCCAACGATACGCCCGGCAATCACCGACATGGGCCAGGGTGAAGCGTTGGCCGCGAAACACCAGGGCGCTGAGGGTGGTGAGCAACGGTTGGCCGCCGCCGTTGGCTTGCAACCAGCGATTCTGCGCCAGTAACAAGCGCTCCAGCGCCTGGGCCACGCCCCAGGTCTGTGGTGTAGCGTAGTAGTCCAGGGCCAGGGCCTGCAGGGTCGAGCGTGCGGCCAGGCCACCGTCGGCGCACTGGCTGACGCCGTCGGCCAGTGCGCACAGGTAGCCTTTGCTCGCGGCCAGTTCCGCCATGGGCGTGACCACCCGCAGCGCATCCTGGTTCTCGCTGCGCGGGCCGATGGCACTGGCCTGGGCGACGCTCAGTTGTAAGCTCATCAGACGCGTGCGGCGGTCACGGCGGCCGAACCCCAGGTGGTTCTCCAGCGCCGTTTCACCCCATGCAGGCCGAACCAGGCCAGCACACCGAGGCTGGCGAACAACCACAGGGCCAGTTGATAGCTGCCAGTACTCTGCTTGATGGCGCCCATGCCCGCCGCAAGGGCGAAGCCACCGATGCCGCCGGCCATGCCGATCAGGCCGGTCATGACGCCGATCTCACTGCGAAAACGCTGCGGCACCAGTTGGAATACCGCCCCATTGCCAGCGCCCAGGCCGAGCATGGTGCAGACGAAAAGCGCCAGCGCGGCGTAGGAACTGGGCAGGTTGAACCCCACCGCCGCAATGCAGATCACCGCCACGCTGTACATGCCGAGCAGGGTCTTGATCCCGCCGAACCGGTCTGCCAGGGCGCCGCCCAATGGGCGCATCAGGCTGCCGCCGAACACACAGGCGGCGGTGTAGTAGCCGGCGGTCACCGGGCTCAGGCCATATTGGTCGTTGAAGTAGCCGGGCAGGGCGCTGGCCAGGCCGATAAAGCCGCCGAAGGTCACGCTGTAGAAGAACATGAACCACCAACTGTCGCGGTCGCCCAAGGCCTTGAAGTAGTCGGCCATGGCTTTGGCTTTCGGCCGTTCAGGCGCATTGCGCGCAAGCCAGGCGAATACGATCAGGGTCAGCACCAGTGGGATCAGTGCAAAGCCGAACACATTGCTCCAACCAAAGGCGGCCGCCAGCACGGGCGCCAGCAACGCCGCAAACACGGTGCCGGAGTTACCGGCGCCGGCGATGCCCATGGCCTTGCCTTGGTGCTCCGCCGGGTACCACTGTGACGCCAAGGGCAGGGCGACCGCGAAGGACGCACCGGCCATGCCCAGGAACATGCCCAGCAGCAGCGCTTGTTCGTAGCTGTGGATCCCCAGTTTCCAGGCGCAGAACAGCGCCACGATCACAATCACCTGGCCAATCAGCCCGGCGGTCTTGGGCGACAGCTTGTCGGCCAGCATCCCCATCAAGAAGCGCAGTACCGCGCCCGCCAGGATTGGGGTGGCCACCACCAGGCCGCGCTGTTGGGTGGTCAGGTGCAAATCAGCGGCAATCTGCACCGCCAGGGGGCCCAGCAGGTACCAGACCATGAAGCTCAGGTCGAAATACAGGAACGCGGCAAACAGGGTCGGGGTGTGCCCGGATTTCCAGAAGCTTGATTTCATCACGCACCTCAACGGTTGGGGGTCTAGAAACGAAAAAACGCCGCCACCGGGTTCGCAAGGGCAAACCGGGTGGGCGACGTCTTTGTCGTGAAGGGGCAACCGCCGTTGGCTACCTGTGATAATTCTTTAGCAAGAGCTGAGCCAGATCAGCCGAGCAACTCGCTCATGGCAATAATCTGCTCCGCCACCTGGATCAGTTTCTGTTGACGGCTCATGGCCTGGCGGCGCATCAGGGTGTAGGCCTCTTCCTCGTTGCAGCTCTTCATCTTCATCAGCAGGCCCTTGGCCAACTCGATGCGCTTGCGTTCGGCCAGTTGCTGGTCGCGGGCATGAAGCTGGGCGCGCAGGGCCTGGTCACTCTCGAAGCGCGCCATTGCCACATCGAGGATCGGTTGCAGGCGCTGGGCCTGGATACCTTCGACGATATAGGCACTGACGCCGGACTTGATGGCCTGGCGCATTACATTCGGGTCGTG
This sequence comes from Pseudomonas sp. J380, assembly GCF_009827115.1. Classification (NCBI taxonomy): domain Bacteria; kingdom Pseudomonadati; phylum Pseudomonadota; class Gammaproteobacteria; order Pseudomonadales; family Pseudomonadaceae; genus Pseudomonas; species Pseudomonas sp. J380. The sequence continues at coordinate 5,831,467 of NZ_CP043060.1, forward strand.
CTCGTCGGTGAACATCACGATGGGCCGTGGCTGATCGCGGCTGACCAGCACCACTTGCTCCATCACATCGCGCCCGGGTGACTCGGTATCGATCAGGATCACATCAGGACGCACTGTTTCGACGCGTGCGGGCAGGTCGATGGTCAAGCCGGACTCATCGATCACCTCGAAGCCGGCCTCGGTCAATGCGGCCTTGAGGCGCCCGACCTTGCGCGGGGTGTCGTTGATCAACAGGATTCGCAGCATCGTCGGGCTCCTGTCAGCGCAGCGCTTGGCGATTGGCATCATCGGCCAGGGCATGCAGGTGGAAGCTGCGGGCGTAGCCAGCGGGGTCGCTGCCGTCCCAGGTCTTGCCATCGAGCAACTGGCTGCGACGCATGTCCGAGTCGCCTGCGGTAATGCCCAGCGCCTCGGCAGCCTGGCGATACAGTGCCAATTGCTGAACTTGCCGGGCAACGCCCAGGTAGTCAGGGTCTTCCCGCAGCAAGCCCCAGCGCCGGAACTGGGTCATGAACCACATGCCATCGCTGAGGTAAGGCAGGTTCACCTCGCCGTCGGCGAAAAAGCGCAGTGCATGGGGATCCTGCCAGTGGTTGCCCAGGCCATCGTCATAGTGCCCCAGCAGGCGCGGTTCGATGCAGCCCACAGGTGCGTCGAGGTATTCACTGGCACTGAGCAACTGGGCGGTAGAGCGGCGGTTTTCACGGCTCTGCTCGATAAACCGACTGGCCTCGAGGATCGCCATGACCAGTACGCGTGCGGTATTGGGGTACGCGTCAGCGAAGGCTTGGGTGCAGCCCAGGACTTTTTCCGGGTGGTCCGGCCAGATTGCCTGGCTAGTCGCCAGGGTAAAGCCCTGGTTTTGTTGCACTGCGCTGGCGCACCAGGGTTCACCCACGCAAAGTCCGTCGATGCGTCCGGCTTGCAGGTGCGCCACCATTTGCGGCGGCGGCACCACCACACTGTTCACATCCTGCAATGGATGAATGCCTTGGCTCGCCAGCCAGTAGTACAACCACATGGCATGGGTGCCGGTGGGAAACGTCTGAGCGAAGGTCAGTTTTGTCCGGCTTTGGTGCACATGGCCTTTCAACGCCTCAGGAGTGATCACGCCTTGCTGTTGCAGGCCGTGGGACAGGTTGATGCCCTGGCCATTCTGGTTAAGCCCCATCAGCACTGCCATGGGGCTGGCGGCGACGCCGCCGATGCCCAGGTGTACGGAATAAATCAGCCCGTAGAGACTGTGGGCGGCGTCGAGTTCACCGCTGACCAGCTTATCGCGCAGGTTGGCCCAGGACGCCTGGCGCTTGAGGTTGAGTGTGAGGCCGTAAGGTTGGGCGAAGCCCTGGGTGGCGGCGACCACCAACGAGGCGCAATCGGTCAGGGCCATGAACCCAAGGTCCAGGCTGCTCTTTTCCGGGGCATCGCTGCCGTGTACCCAAGCCAGCGGATCGTTCATCAATACCTGCCTTTTCTGAAAAAAAAGCGCCGTTTCCCAGGCTGGCGTTACAGGCCATTGCAGGGAAACGACGCCTCTGTCCGTAGGCCCGTACCGCCGTTGGTGCGAGCCTGATACAGAGTGCATAGCAAGGCACATGCCATGGGTGGGCCGGTGCAACTGGCCGTCAACTTTCCATCATGATTGAACCTTGTGCGCCTCGCAGTATGGCCGCTTCCTCAGGCCAGACCGCCAGGCATTCCCACGGTGCACGCTGATTTCCTCGCAACCCTCAATTGCCGCTGGCTGTACAGCGTGCTGCTGTGCGCCGCGCTGTTGCTGGGCAGTCGCACGGCCTGTGGCGAGGTGTACCAGGCACAGGATGAGGGGCTGCCGGCTTTCTTTGCTGCGTTGTCTGTGTCATTGGGCCTGCCCGTGGTGACCAGCCGTGCCGTGGCTAGTAGGCAGGTGAGCGGAGCGTTCGATTTTGCGGCGCCGCAACAGGTCATTGAAACGCTCACCGCGCGCGAAGGCTTGATCTGGCACAGCGATGGCCAAGTGTTGCACGTCTACGCTGCCGACGAAGCGAGAAGCTCGGCGGTGGCGCTGCAACATATTAGTGTCGACAGGCTGCGTGGCATCATGCGACGTACAGGGCTGGATGAGCCGCGTTATCCGCTGCGCGCAAACGGGGCGCGCATGTTCTACGTGTCCGGGCCTCCCAGCTATGTCGATCATATATTGCGGCTGACGCAACTGATGGATCGGCCCCCTCGCAAGGCGCCAGAGCGCCCGCCTGCATTTGGCGTGGTGCAAGTGGCCAATTTCCCGGTGGAAGATCACCCGCACGGCGTGGGTACCAACAGGGGCCGGGTACCAGGCATGCTCTCGATGATCCAGGCCCGGCTATCCCAGGCGCAGAGGGACCAGTTGGCCGACGGCCGCCTTGCGTTGCTGGCCTATCCGGATACCAACAGTGTGTTGATCAAGGGCTCGCCTGCCCAAGTGAAAGTTATCGAGAAACTGCTCGCCGAGCTGGATGTGGCCCAGGTGCTGAATGAAACCTTGCCGGGGCAGGCGCATGCCGGTGGTGGCGACCCGCAGGCCGGGCCACCTCAGTTGACCGCCGCGCAATATGAGCGTGTGCAACGTGCGTTCCTACGGACGGAGCGCGAGTTTTCCCCCTGAAAAGGCATTTGTCCATGCACCTGGAAATACTGCTGCAGGAGCAATTGATCAGCCGCAAGCGTTTGGCCGCGTTCGCGCCGGGAAAAGTGCTTCCCTTGGACCCAGGCGTCACACGATGTGTGGAGGTGCGGGTCAATGGACAATTGATGGCGTTAGGTGAGTTGGTGCAGTTGGAGGACCGGCTAGGGGTCGAGTTGCAGGAGACCTTTCAGGAATGGCTGTCGCGATAAGGGGGCAAGCGATTTGTCTGACCGGCAGCGGCCCAAAAAAAACCATTGAATGGGTTTTTTCCTAACGCGAGTCTGCGGGGCGGTTTTTATAGTCGTGCCAATGGCAGGTGAGCCGGTTCACACAGTAAGGATTTGAATGTCAGTAGTCGATACAGAGGTGCGTATGGCCGTCGTGACGCAAGAAGCGGCGGCATCCCTGGTCTTCGCTCGCTGGACCTTGCACGGCGATGGTCGTTTGATAGGCGCGGATGCGGATATACAGCTGCCTCCCAAGGAGGGGCAGGTGCTGAGGTTGCTGCTGGCCTCCGGTGGCGCACTGATGACCAAGGACCGCTTGCTGGAACTGGCCTGGCCTCGGGGCGAGGTAGCCGATGAGTCACTTACGCGTTGTATTTATTCCCTGCGCAAGCATTTGAGGGCCGACAAAGGCTTTATCAAGACTATTTATGGCAAGGGCTATCGCTTTACATGCCCGGTACGGGTGGGTGATCAACCGAGGGCTGTCCTGCACCTGTGCGCCGTCTGTGGTCAGGCCAGTAATGTTAAAAGTTAGGGTCGGGGGCAGAGGCCTGTTGTTCAGTGTGCTGATGGGCTGTAACCCGGCATGGGCCTATTGCTGGGAAGAGGCGGCCAGCCGCTACGATCTCGAGCCAGAGTTACTGCAGGCTATCGCCTCAGTCGAGTCGGGTTCCCGTGCGCAAGCGATGAACTACAGCAACCGAAACGGCACACGGGATATTGGCTTGATGCAGATAAACAGCATTCACCTGCCTCGTTTGCTCAAGCAGGGTATTACCGAAGAGCGGTTGTTGAACGAACCTTGCCTGTCGGTGGAAGTAGGCGCCTCGATTCTTGCCGATTTTATACAGCGTTTTGGCTACAACTGGACGGCAGTGGGCGCTTACAACGTTGGGCCCGGCCCCGGCCCTCAGCGTGAGGCATTACGCCTGCGCTACGCCGAGAGGATCTGGGTGCGCTATGAGGCCTTGATGGCGCAGCGTCAATGAGATCGAGTGTCATGCCTCGCATGCAACCCACCGCCGCGGCTATAATCACCGCCACCTTTTACCGCCATCCGAGTCTAGCCCGCCCATGTATAACCTGGCCCGCCAGCTGTTGTTCAAACTCTCCCCGGAAACCTCCCACGATCTGTCCCTGGACCTGATCGGTGCTGGTGGCCGCCTGGGGCTCAATGGCCTGGTATGCAAGGCACCGGCGAAAATGCCGGTGTCGGTGATGGGGCTCGACTTCCCCAACCCGGTCGGGCTGGCAGCCGGCCTGGACAAGAACGGCGCCGCCATCGACGGGTTTGCGCAGTTGGGTTTCGGCTTTGTCGAAATCGGCACCGTGACCCCACGGCCGCAACCGGGCAACCCCAAGCCCCGCATTTTCCGCCTGCCGGAAGCGGAGGCGATCATTAATCGCATGGGCTTCAATAACCTCGGCGTCGACCACCTGCTGTCGCGGGTTCAGGCGGCGAAATACACCGGCATCCTGGGTATCAACATCGGCAAGAACTTTGACACCCCTGTGGAACGTGCGGTGGATGACTACCTGATATGCCTGGACAAGGTCTACGCCCACGCCAGCTATGTCACCGTCAACGTCAGCTCGCCCAACACTCCGGGCCTGCGCAGCCTGCAATTTGGCGATTCCCTCAAGCAACTGCTCGAAGCCTTGCGTCAGCGCCAGGAAGACCTGGCCGTGCGTCATGGCAAGCGTGTGCCGCTGGCCATCAAGATCGCGCCGGACATGAGCGATGAAGAAACCGTCCTGGTGGCCCAGGCCCTGGTGGATTCAGGGATGGACGCGGTGATTGCAACCAATACCACCCTCAGCCGCATGGGTGTCGAGGGCCTGGCCCATGGTGACGAGGCGGGCGGCCTGTCGGGCGCGCCAGTGCGTGACAAGAGCACCCATATCGTCAAGGTGCTGGCGGCCGAGTTGGCCGGGCGTTTGCCGATCATCGCGGTGGGCGGTATCACCGAAGGCAAACACGCGGCTGAGAAGATCGCGGCCGGCGCCAGCCTGGTGCAGTTGTACTCCGGCTTCATCTACAAAGGCCCGGCATTGATTCGCCAGTCGGTGGATGCCATCGCTGCCTTGCGCTGACAATCTGCTGGGCAATAAAAAGGGCTCCATAAAGGAGCCCCTGGGCCGAAGCCCGCCGCCCGGATGGGGCGCGCGTGGTTAAGTCGTTACTCGTTCAGAGATGTGTGTCGGAATAAAGTGCCCCTGATTAGCCGACGGCGTGAAGTTCGTTGAGTCTGTGGATGCCCGCAGTGCCAGTCATACCGTCCCAGTTGTCGCCGCGTCCTTCTCGCCAGCCGTTGATCCAGGCTTGGCGTACCGACGGTAGAGTAAATGGGCAAAGCTCACGGGATTTTCCATGAACGCCATATTGATATCCGCGTAAAAATGCTCTTTCCAACGGATCACGCTTAAGTCTTCTCATAGGGTGTTTCCCTCACTTGTTGACTGTCTAGATATCCTTCGGCCTTGTCCAAGGCCGGGCAGAGTTTTTCTGCCGTTGGTGGGCTCGCTGCCGGCGTGGCGAGCCGATGTGTCGGCACCGTTACGGCGCCAACCTGTGTTGAGTTCTAACCAATAGGTCACATGTATTCAATGATCGTTTTGTCATAAGCACGTAACGATAACGATGCTATAGCCATAAGCTGGGATGGTTATTCGCCCCTTTTATAGGGCAAAGCCAGCTATGATGTGCCCTGCACAGAGGAAAGGTTTAATCCCTTGGTGAGAATGACCGCCTGTTGCAGTCGGTTATTATTCGACGAAGGGTCGGAATATTTCTTTTTATTGCACAACATTCTTCTTCTGCCTCGCCAATAAAGGCTCAAGGGCCCGTCAGACGGGGTGGAACGGCACATTCGTGCCACGCGAGCACTCTTCGAGAAAAGTGCTTGATTGAAAACCGAACCGGCGATGCGTCGCCTGTTCACTTATTGCTGAAAAGCCTGGAATGCCCCATGTCGGACCGTTTTGAACTCTTCCTCACCTGCCCCAAGGGCCTCGAAGGCCTGCTGATCGAGGAAGCCGTCGGGCTTGGCCTTGAGGAAGCCCGCGAGCACACCTCGGCCGTGCGCGGCATGGCCGACATGGAAACCGCCTACCGCCTGTGCCTCTGGTCGCGCCTGGCCAACCGTGTGTTGCTGGTGCTCAAGCGCTTCCCGATGAAGGACGCCGAGGATCTTTACCACGGCGTGCTGGACATCGAATGGGCTGACCACATGGTCCCCGACGGTACCCTCGCGGTGGAGTTCAGCGGGCACGGCTCGGGCATCGACAACACCCACTTCGGCGCCCTGAAGGTCAAGGATGCGATCGTCGACAAACTGCGCACCCCGACCGGCGAACGTCCGTCCATCGACAAGATCAACCCTGACCTGCGCATTCACCTGCGCCTGGACCGTGGCGAAGCCATCCTGTCCCTGGATCTTTCCGGCCACAGCCTGCACCAGCGCGGCTACCGCCTGCAGCAGGGTGCGGCACCGCTGAAGGAAAACCTGGCGGCGGCGATCCTGATCCGCGCCGGCTGGCCGCGTATTGCGGCCGAAGGCGGCGCGCTGACAGACCCGATGTGCGGTGTGGGTACCTTTCTGGTCGAGGGCGCGATGATCGCCGCCGACATGGCCCCCAACCTCAATCGTGAACTGTGGGGGTTCACCACCTGGCTGGGCCACGTCCCGGCGCTGTGGAAAAAACTGCACGCAGAAGCCACTGAGCGCGCCGCTATCGGCATGAACAAGCCTCCGTTGTGGGTGCGTGGCTATGAAGCCGACCCACGCTTGATCCAGCCTGCTCGCAATAACATCGAGCGCGCCGGGCTGAGCCATTGGATCAAGGTGTACCAAGGCGAAGTCGGTACTTTCGAGCCGCGCCCGGACCAGAACCAGAAAGGCCTGGTCATCTGCAACCCACCTTACGGCGAGCGCCTGGGTGATGAAGCCAGCCTGTTGTACCTCTACCAGAACCTCGGCGAGCGCCTGCGCCAGGCCTGCATGGGCTGGGAAGCGGCGGTGTTTACCGGCGCGCCGGACCTGGGCAAGCGCATGGGTATCCGTAGCCACAAACAGTATTCGTTCTGGAACGGCGCATTGCCGTGCAAGTTGCTGCTGATCAAGGTCAACCCGGATCAGTTCGTCACGGGCGAGCGCCGCACTCCTGAACAGCGTCAGGCCGAACGTGAGCAAGCGGCCTACGACCAGGCCCCGAGCGAGCCGGCAGAGCGTCAGTACAACAAGAACGGCAACCCGATCAAGCCCGCCCCGGCCCCCGTGGTGGAACAGGCGCGCTTGAGCGAAGGCGGGCAGATGTTCGCCAACCGCCTGCAGAAGAACCTCAAGCTGTTGGGCAAATGGGCCAAGCGCGAAGGGGTGGATTGCTACCGTGTGTATGACGCCGACATGCCTGAATACTCCATGGCCATCGACCTGTACCACGATTGGGTGCACGTACAGGAATACGCCGCGCCTAAATCCATCGACCCGGAAAAAGCCTCGGCCCGCATGTTCGATGCCCTGGCGGCAATTCCCCAGGCACTGAACGTCGACAAGAGCCGTGTGGTGGTCAAGCGTCGTGAGCGTCAGAGCGGCACCAAGCAATACGAGCGTCAGAGTGCCCAAGGTAAATTCACCGAGGTCAGTGAAGGCGGCGTTAAGTTGCTGGTCAACCTCACTGATTACCTGGACACCGGCCTGTTCCTCGACCATCGCCCAATGCGCATGCGCATCCAGAAGGAAGCGGCGGGCAAGCGCTTCCTCAATCTGTATTGCTACACCGCCACAGCCAGTGTGCATGCTGCCAAGGGCGGCGCGCGCAGCACCACCAGCGTCGACCTGTCCAAGACCTACCTGGACTGGGCGCGTCGCAATTTCTCCCTCAACGGCTTCTCCGACAAGAACCGCCTGGAACAGGGTGACGTGATGGCGTGGCTGGAAGCGAGCCGCGATGAATTCGACATGATTTTCATCGACCCGCCGACCTTCTCCAACTCCAAGCGCATGGAAGGCATCTTCGACGTGCAGCGTGACCATGTGCAGTTGCTCGACCTGGCCATGGCGCGCCTGGCGCCGGGTGGCGTGCTGTACTTCTCCAACAACTTCCGCAAGTTCCAGCTGGAAGACAACCTCAGCGAACGCTATGCGGTCGAGGAGATCAGCGACAAGACCATCGACCCGGATTTTGCGCGCAATGCCAAGATCCACCGCGCCTGGAAAATCACCGCACGCTGATTTCCCCCTATAGGAGCGAGCTTCTGTGGCGAGGGAGCTTGCTCCCGCTGGGCTGCGCAGCGGCCCCGGAAACTTGCGGGCGCTTCGCACCCGAGCGGGAGCAAGCTCCCTCGCCACAATAAGCCAGTTGACGGTTTTGCGCTGGTCAAACCCATGACCGATGGCTATAACTTAAGCCCTAGCCAAAGTGACACCCCCGCACACTGGCGCTGTGAGTGTTGCCTATGCCGATGCAAGTCGTTCGCCCGAAAATCCTTGGTTTTATCAGTGAGCAGGCATCGGCTTGGCTGGTGGCATTGGTGGTGTTAGTGGTTGGTAGCGCGCTGACGGTGGTCGTCGCGTGGGCGGCGTCCGACCTGTATCAGCAACAGGTGCGCCAGCGGTTCCAGTTGCTGGTCAACGAGCGCTACAGCCGCATCCAGGAACGTTTTGAAGACCAGGAACAACGCCTGGGCAGCCTGCAGCGTTTCTTCGTCAATTCCGGCGAGGTGTCCCGCAACGAGTTCGACGGTTTCGCCAAACCGCTGTTGTTGCATGCCCGTGCTTATGCCTGGGCACCACGGATATTTCGCACGCAGCGCAGCCTGTTTGAACAGGACATTTCTCGCCAGCGTGGCATTCCCTTCAGTATCCGCGAACTGAATACCTCCGGTGAATTGGCGCCAGCGGCCGAGCGCGATGAATACGTACCGGTGCTGTACAGCCAGACGCAGAGTTTGCTGGGCTCGCCGCTGGGCTTTGATTTGCTGGCGCAGCCCCTGCGCCGTGCAGCGCTGGAGCGTGCACAACAAAGCGGCCAGTTGGCGGTGTCACAGCCCATGCAATTGGTGGGGGTGGAGCCCGCTTATGCGGCAGGCGTGTTATTGGTGGCGCCCGTGAGCAAAGTCGCGGGGGCCGAGCCTTATGGTTTTGTGATGGCGGTGATCAGCATGCGCCAGCTGGTGGCCGAGGGGTTGCCCAGGCCCAACCGTGACAACCTGGTGATGCAGATCGTAGACACCTCCGACACCCAGCAACGGGTGTTATATGCGTCCAGTAACGCGTTGGGCAGCAGTGGCTTGACGGCTGCACGCCGCCTCTCCCTGGGCGATCATGTCTACGCTCTTAGCCTGAGCGCCAGCGAAGTGTTCGACAGGGCCAACCATTCTTCGATGCACGCCATTCTGGCGATGGGCGTGTTGCTCAGCGCCTTGCTCAGTGCGCTGCTTTACATGTTGGTCAGCCAGCGCCAGCGCGCACTGAAACTGGTGGAGCAACGCACCGTTCAATTGCGTGCCCGTGAGCAGGAGTTGCGTGGCGCCCATGGGCAACTGCGCAGCGTGTTGAATGCGGCGACTCAAGTGGCGATCATTGCCACTGACCTGCGCGGTGTGATCAACACCTTCAATGCCGGTGCCGAACAGATGTTGGGCTTCAAGGCCGAGGAGGTGCTTGGGCATATGACCTTGGACCGTCTGCATGTGGCCGTGGAACTCGACGCCCGCGCCGAGGCGTTGAGCAGGGCGCTGGGCAAGCGCATTCCAGCGAGTCAGGCGATGCTGGTGGAGAGCCCGGACAGTCAACATGAAGGACGTGAGTGGACGCTGGTGCGCAAGGATGGCAGCCAGTTGACGGTCAACATGTTGCCGACCGTGCTCTTGGATGACCATGGCCTATGGGTCGGGCACCTGGCGATTTACCTGGATGTCACCGAGCAAAAGCGCGCCTATGAGGCCCTTGCCGTCCGCGACCGCCTGCTGAAAAAACTCAGCGCCCATGTGCCTGGTGGCATCTTCCAGTTCACCCTGGAGCCCCAGGACAACGGGCGTTTCATCTATGCCAGCGAAGGCATGCGCGATATCTATGAAATCGAGCTGGGCATGCTGCAGAAGGATGCGCGCACGGTCCTGGAGCGCATTCACCCTTTGGATCTGGAGCGAGTGCGTGCGTCGATACGCCTTTCTGCGTTGCAAATGAGCCATTGGCGAGAAGAGTACCGCGTGCAATTACCCCAGCGAGGCCTGCGCTGGATTCGCGGCGAAGCGACGCCGGAAGAGTTGCCGGGAGGCGGTACGCTTTGGCACGGTTATGTATCGGATATTTCTGATCTCAAACGGGTCGAGGAAGAACTGCGCGCGCTGTCCATCACCGACTCCCTGACAGGGATCTATAACCGGCGCTATTTCCAGGATCGTCTCAAGGGCGAAATGCTTCGGCTCAACCGTATATCTGGCGCGCTGTCGTTGATCATGCTCGATATCGACCACTTCAAGCGCATCAACGATCAGCACGGCCATGCCGTGGGCGACAGCGTGTTGCAGGAGTTGTGCAAGCGTATCGGCCAACGCTTGCGCCGCACCGATGTGTTTTGCCGGATCGGCGGGGAAGAGTTCGTGGTGCTGTGCCCCAACACCGATAGCGCTCAGGCCTACAGCCTGGCGATACAGTTGTGGCAGTCGTTACGCGATGCGGCGATGGAACCGGTGGGAGTGGTCACCGCCAGCTTCGGCGTGGCCAGTTGGCGGGTTGACGAAGGCATCGATGGGTTGCTGCTGCGCGCTGATTCGGCGGTGTATGTGGCCAAGCAGGCGGGCAGGGATCGGGTCGAGGAAGCCCTGATGCTTGAATGATCGTTCCCACGCTCCGCGTGGGAATCCATCCTAAGACGCTCCGCGTCACGCCTTGAGCGCGGACGCAGAGCGTCCAAAAAAGCATTCCCACGCAGAGCGTGGGAACGATCAGAGGGGTGCTTAGAGGACCGGCGCGGCCGCAACGGCCTTCGGCTGGCGATACAGGTCTAGCAGCACCTGATCCAACACCGACGAGGCTCCCCAAGGCTTGGAGTCGTTGAGAATCGCCACCACCGCCCAGGTATTGCCATTGTTGTCGCGGCTGTAGCCGGCGATGGCGCGAACGGTGTTCAAGGTGCCGGTCTTCACATGGGCTTCGCCGCGCAGGGCTGTGGTTTTCAGGCGTTTACGCATGGTGCCGTCGGTGCCGGCGATCGGCATCGAGCTGATGTACTCCGCCGCATAAGGACTTTTCCAAGCCGCTTGCAGCATCGCCGCCATTTCGCGGGCGCTGACCCGTTCGGCGCGGGACAGGCCGGAGCCGTTTTCCATCACCAGGTGCGGCGCGGTGATGCCTTTCTTGGCCAGCCACTGGCGCACGACGCGTTGCGCGGCCTTGGCATCGTCGCCATCGGCATCGTTGCGAAACTGCGCACCCAGGCTCAGGAATAACTGCTGGGCCATGGTGTTGTTACTGTACTTGTTGATGTCGCGGATGATTTCCGCCAGGTCCGGCGAGAAGGCGCGCGCCAGCACCTTGGCATCCTTGGGCACCGGTGCCTGGATATCACGGCCCTGGATGGTACCGCCCAACTCCTTCCAGATCGCCCGCACGGCGCCTGCTGTGTAGGTGGCGTGGTCGAGCAGCGACAGGTAAGTCTGCGAGCTGCAGCCATCACCCAGTTGGCCGCTGACGGTCACGGTCACGCTGCCGTCGGCGGCGGTCACCGGGCTGTAGCGCACGTCACCGGTGCACTGCTTGGCGTTGGTGACTTTCACCTGGTTGTCGATGCGAATGCTGGCAATCGGCGGCTCGACCGATACGATCACCCGCCCCGAATCATTGCGGGTCACGAAGCGCAGGGCCTTTAGGTTGACCAGCAAGGCGTCGGGCTTGACCAGAAACGGCTTGTTCTCATCGTTGCCGTCGTCGTTGAACTCGGGTAATTGCGGCTGGTTGAAGAAGTTACGGTCCAGCACCAGGTCGCCGGTGACTTGCTGCACGCCATTGGCGCGCAGGTCGCGCATCAGCAGCCAGAGCTTTTCCATGTTCAGCTTGGGATCGCCGCCGCCCTTGAGGTACAGGTTGCCACGCAATACGCCGCCGCTGAGGGCGCCATCGGTGTAGAACTCGGTCTTCCACTGATGGTTGGGGCCGAGCATTTCCAGGGCCGCGTAAGTGGTGACCAGCTTCATGGTGGAAGCCGGGTTCACCGAGACGTCCGCGTTGAAAACCGTAGGGGTACCAGGGCCGTTCAGGGGCAGCATCACCAGGGACAGCGCGGTATTTTGCAGCTTGGCCTTCTGCAAGGCCTGCGCAACGCTGGGTGGCAGGGTGTTATTGACGGGAGCAGCGGAAACGGAAAAGGCCAGGGGCAAGACAACACTGGCAAGTAACACTGAACGCAAAGATTTGATCATAAGAAATAAAACCCTACTGCTGAGGAGGGTGAAAAAGGCGAGGGGTACGGAAGAAAATCCCTCATTGGTCACGAAAGTGTCGGCATTATGCCCCAAGCTGGCGCTGCTTGTAGCTGAACGATAGCCGCTAATTGCGGTTTTTTTGCGCGCATTTGCCCGTCGGTCCCAGAGAGTCGGGCAATTGCCGCCTTAAACTGCTAAAGTGCCGCCCGTTAATACTTATGAGGATTGTTCCAATGGCGACTAACCGTTCCCAGCGTCTGCGCAAAAAACTGTGCGTTGATGAATTTCAAGAGCTGGGTTTCGAACTGAACCTGGACTTCAACGAAGGCCTGAGTGAAGAAGCTATCGACGCTTTCCTCGAAGCATTCATCAAAGAAGCCATGGAAGCCAATGGCCTGGGCTATGTCGGCGGCGATGACTACGGTCTGGTTTGCCTGCAAAAGCGTGGCTCGGTCTCCGAAGAGCAGCGTGCTGCGGTCGAAGCCTGGCTGAAAACCCGTTCCGAGCTGACCAAGGCTGAAGTCAGCCCGTTGCTGGACGTGTGGTATCCGGAAAAGCCGATCAACGCGGCTAAGTGATACTGAAAAAAACGGCGACCTGAGGGTCGCCGTTTTTTTATGCCTTGCGCCAATTCAGAATCAGCAGCGTCAACACCCCCGCCACAATCCCCCAGAACGCCGAACCGATGGAAAACAACGTCAAGCCTGACGCCGTGACCATAAAGGTAATCAGCGCCGCTTCCCGTTCCTTCGGCTCATTCATGGCGATGCTCAAGCCATTGATGATCGAGCCAAACAACGCCAACGCCGCAATCGACAGCACCAGTTCCTTGGGCAGGGCTGCGAACAGTGCTGCCAGCGTGGCGCCGAATACCCCGGCAATCCCATAGAACACCCCACACCACACCGCAGCGGTGTAGCGCTTGTTGCGGTCTTCATGGGCGTGCGGCCCGGTGCAGATCGCGGCGCTGATCGCCGCCAGGTTGATGCCGTGGGAGCCGAACGGTGCCAGCACCAGTGACGCCAGGCCGGTGATGGTGATCAACGGCGAAGCCGGCACGGTGTAGCCATCGGCCCGCAGCACGGCTACGCCGGGCATGTTCTGCGAGGTCATGGCCACCACGAACAGCGGGATGCCGATGCTGATGGTCGCCGCCAGCGAGAAATGCGGCGTGGTCCACACAGGCGTCGCCACCTCCAGATGAAAGCCGCTGAAATCCAGCAGCCCCATCAGTCCTGACAAGGCGGTGCCGATGAGCAAGGCGGCCAGCACGGCATAACGCGGCGACAGGCGCTTGATGATCAGGTAGGTGAAGAACATCCCCAGCACCAGCCCGGTACGATGCTGGGCGGCGACAAAAATTTCGCTGCCGATCTTGAACAGAATCCCGGCCAACAGCGCCGCCGCCAATGACGCCGGAATCCGCTTGACCAGCTTCTCAAAGCTGCCGGTCAACCCGCAGAGCGTCACCAGTACCGCACAGGTGATGTAGGCACCGATCGCCTCGCCATAGCTCACCCCACCCAGGCTTGTGATCAGCAGCGCCGCCCCAGGGGTAGACCAGGCGATGGTGATCGGTGTGCGATAGCGCAGGGACAGGCCGATGCTGCACACCGCCATGCCGATGGAAATCGCCCAGATCCACGAAGAAATCTGCGCGGTGGTCAAGCCGGCGGCCTGGCCGGCCTGGAACATCAGCACCAGGGAGCTGGTATAGCCGGTCATCATGGCGATAAAGCCGGCGACGACGGCTGACGCAGAGGTGTCGGCCAGCGGGCGCAAGGGCGCTTGGGTGGCGTCGGTCATGGAGAGGTGTTCCTTTTTACCTGACTCCGCACGCTGTAGGAGCGAGCTTGCTCGCGAAAATCGCCAACGATAACGCGGGCAATCAGATTAAACGCGGCGCCCTTGGGTTCTTCGCGAGCAAGCTCGCTCCTACAGTGGGATGTCGTTCATGGGAAATCGTGGAATCAAGCCTAAACTCAAACGTAACGAGTCATTGCAATACAGCCGAGGCCGCAAACAGCCGTACAGTGTGTTGGCGCAGTGGGTTGTGTACAATGTGCGCTGTTTTTAGGTGATACTTGCCAGCGACACGCTGTTGCCGTATTACCGTTAATTCGCCGTTCTCAAACCCGAGTGCTCATGAACGAACAGTTGCAACCTCTCATGAAACAACCGCGAGCCGGCAAGGCCGGTCGCAGCGGAACCCAGGACGATATCGTCTATGCGCATATCTTCGAGGCGATCCTTGAACAACGCCTGGCGCCCGGAACCAAATTGAGTGAAGAGGCACTGGGCGAGATCTTCGGCGTGAGCCGCACCATCATTCGCCGCGCGCTGTCGCGCCTGGCCCATGAAAGCGTGGTACTGCTGCGGCCCAATCGCGGTGCGGTGGTTGCCAGCCCAAGCGTTGAAGAAGCACGCCAGGTGTTCATGGCCCGGCGCCTGGTGGAGCGGGCGATCACAGAATTGGCGGTGCAGCACGCCACGGCCGAGCAGTTGGCCGAGTTGCGCCAGATGGTCAACGACGAGCGAGACAGCTTCTCGCGCGGTGACCGTGGCGCCGGTATCCGTCTCTCTGGCGAGTTCCACTTGAAGCTGGCCGAAGCCGCGAAGAACGCGCCGCTGATCAGCTTCCAGCGCAGCCTGGTGTCCCAGACGTCATTGATCATCGCCCAGTACGAAAGCGGCAACCGCTCGCACTGTTCCTACGATGAGCACACCCAGTTGATCGACGCGATCGAAGCCCGGGATGCGACGTTGGCGGTGAACTTGATGATGCATCACATGGATCACATCGACAGCAAGCTCAACCTCGATGAAGAGAGTGCGTCGGATGATTTGCATGCGGTGTTTTCGCATCTTTTACAGACTAAAAAACCTGGGCGCTCGTCTGTAAAGTTGTAAACCAATCAAATGTGGGAGCAGGCTTGTATGGGAGCCGGGCTTGCCCGCGATGCAGGCGCCGCGGTGTATCAGTTACACCGCGGTGATGCTATCGCAGGCAAGCCAGCTCCCACACAAGCCAGCTCCCACTTTGGTTGTGTAGCTTGAATCAGCGCTGGTGCACCAGCTGCCCGGCTGCATAGGTCTGCAGCACCGTCCGGTCATCCCCCAACGTCATCAGCACAAACAACGTCTCGGCAATGTTATTGGCCTGTTTCAGGCGATAGCTCAGCAGCGGCGTGGCGTTGTAATCCAATACCAGGAAGTCTGCATCGGTACCCGGCTGCAACGTGCCGATCTTGTCTTCCAGGCGCAACGCCCGTGCGCCGCCCAGGGTTGCCAGGTACAGCGACTTGAACGGGCTCAAGCGCGCACCTTGCAGCTGCATGACCTTGTACGCTTCGTTGAGGGTTTGCAGCAGCGAGAAGCTGGTGCCGCCGCCCACGTCGGTGCCCAGGCCCACGTTCAAGTTGTGTTTCTCGGCCATCGGCAGGTTGAACAACCCACTACCGAGGAAGAAGTTCGAAGTCGGGCAGAACGCCACCGCCGAACCAGTCTCTGCCAGCCGTGCGCATTCGTCGTCGCACAGGTGTACGCCGTGGGCAAACACCGAGCGCTCGCCGAGCAGCTTGTAATGGTCGTAGACATCCAGGTAGCCGTTGCGCTCCGGGAACAGCTCATTGACCCACTCGATTTCCTGCTTGTTCTCGCTGATGTGGGTCTGCATGTACAAATCCGGGTACTCGCCCAGCAGCTGACCGGCCAGCGTCAGTTGCTCCGGCGTGCTCGTAGGGGCGAAGCGTGGCGTCACCGCGTAATGCAGGCGCCCCTTGCCGTGCCAGCGTTCGATCAGCGCCTTGCTTTCCTGGTAGCCGGATTCGGCGGTGTCGGTGAGGTAGTCCGGCGCGTTGCGGTCCATCATCACCTTGCCGGCGATCATGCGCAGGTCGAGTTTCTCGGCCGCTTCAAAGAATGCATTCACCGATTGCGGGTGCACGCTGCCGAACACCAGCGCTGTGGTGGTGCCGTTGCGCAGCAGTTCCTTGATGAAGATGTCGGCGACTTCTTCGGCGTGAGCCTTGTCGGCAAACTGGCTTTCACAGGGGAAGGTGTAGGTGTTGAGCCAGTCCAGCAACTGCTCGCCATAGGCGCCGACCATACCGGTCTGCGGCAGGTGGATATGGGTGTCGATCAAGCCAGGGGTGATCAGCGCGTCTTTGTAATGGGTGATGTCGATATCAGCGGGCAGGCTCGGCAGCAGGTCGCTGGCGTGGCCAAGGGCGCTGATCTGGCCGTTGTCGATCACCAGCAGGCCGTCCTCGAAATATTCATAGGAGGCTTCGATCCCCATGATGGCAGGGTCGGCGATGCTGTGCAGGATGGCGGCACGGTAGGCTTTGCGAGTCAAAGGCATGATCGTCTCAATTCAGATAGCGTGGCTGCGGCGCGAAGCCGGCAGCAGTTTGGCAATAGGTTCGGCGCCGGCAAGATGCTGGCCGAAATTGGCGTTATAGGTGGCGATGATTTCGCCGGCGATGGAGATGGCGATCTCCACCGGAAGCTTGCCCTTGACCTCGGGGAGGCCCATGGGGCAACGCATGCGTTGCAACTGCGCGGCGTCAAAGCCGCGATCACGCAGGCGGTGTTCGAATTTGACCCGCTTGGTTTTCGAGCCGATCAGGCCGAAGTAGGCGAAGTCGTTGCGCTTGAGCAGGGCGGCGGTCAGTTCCAGGTCCAGCGCGTGGTTGTGGGTCATGACGATGCAGTAGCTGCCTGCAGGCAGGTCGGCAATTTCGTCGACCGGCTCTTCGCTGACAATTTTACGCACGCCTTCGGGGATGTGCTGCGGGAATTCCTGCTCGCGGGAATCGATCCAGCGCACCCGGCAGGGCAGACTCGCCAGCAATGGTACCAACGCACGGCCGACGTGGCCGGCGCCAAACACGGCGATGTGCGCTTGCGCCTGGTCCATGGGTTCGAACAGCAGCACGGTCACGCCGCCGCAGCACTGGCCCAGGCTGGCGCCGAGGCTGAAGCGCTCCAGATGGGTGTTCTGCTGGCCGCGCACCAGCATGTCCCGGGCGATCTGCATCGCCTTGTATTCCAGGTGCCCGCCGCCGATGGTGTCGAAGGTGTGCGCGGCGCTGATGACCATCTTGGAACCGGCGTTGCGCGGGGTTGAGCCGAGTTCTTCGATGATGGTGACGAGCACGCAGGGTTCGCCCTGGTTTTGCAGGGTGGCGAGGGCGCTGATCCAGTTGTCCATGTCTACCTCCAGTCAGATCGTTCCCACGCTCCGCGTGGGAATGCATACCGTGACGCTCAGCGTCACTAGAGCGGACGCACAGCGTCCAGGGCGGCATTCCCACGCGGAGCGTGGGAACGATCAACAGCCTTTAGCGCCCGCAACTGCCGCATCTGTTCACACCCCCACAACACCCGCTCGGGCGTGGCCGGCGCATCGATCCTGGGCTGCTGGCGATAGTCAGCCAAGCTCGCCACCGCATCCTTGATTGCACACCACGAAGCAATCCCGAGCATGAACGGCGGCTCGCCCACGGCCTTGGAATGGAACACCGTGTCCTCCGGGTTCTTGCGGTTCTCTACCAGCCTCACCCGCAAGTCCAGCGGCATGTCGGCCACTGCCGGGATCTTGTAGCTCGCCGGGCCGTTGGTCATCAGCTTGCCCTTGTTGTTCCACACCAGCTCTTCCATGGTCAGCCAGCCCATGCCCTGGATGAAGCCGCCTTCCACCTGGCCGATGTCGATGGCCGGGTTCAGCGAAGCGCCGACGTCATGCAGGATGTCGGTGCGTAGCATCTTGTATTCACCGGTCAGAGTGTCGACGATCACTTCGCAGCAAGCCGCCCCGAAGGCGTAGTAGTAGAACGGTCGCCCGCGTGACTGGCTGCGGTCGTAGAAAATTTTCGGGGTTTTGTAGAAACCTGTGCTGGAGAGCGATACCTGGGCGAAATACGCCTGCTGGATCAACGCCTCGAAGCTCAGGATCTGCTCGCGCACGCGCACATGGCCGTTGCGAAACTCCACGTCCGCCTCGCTTACGTCGTACTTGCGCGCCGCAAACTCCACCAGGCGCTGCTTGATGGTTTCGGCCGCATTCTGCGCGGCCTTGCCGTTCAGGTCGGCGCCGCTGGAGGCAGCGGTGGGCGAGGTGTTGGGTACCTTGTCGGTGTTGGTGGCGGTGATCTGGACGCGGTCGATTTCTACCTGGAATACCTCGGCCACGACTTGCGCGACCTTGGTATTCAAGCCCTGGCCCATCTCGGTGCCGCCGTGGTTCAGGTGGATGCTGCCATCAGTGTAGATATGGATCAGCGCGCCGGCCTGGTTGAGGAAGCTGGCGGTGAACGAAATACCGAATTTCACCGGGGTCAGCGCCAGGCCTTTTTTCAGGATCGGGCTGTGGGCGTTGTACAGGCGGATTGCTTCGCGGCGCTCGGCATATTGGCTGCTGGCTTCCAGTTCGGCGGTCATTTCTTCGAGCATGTTGTGCTCGACGGTCTGGTAGTAGTGGGTGACGTTGCGCTCGGTCTTGCCGTAGTAGTTGGCCTTGCGCACCGCCAGCGGGTCTTGGCCCAGATGGCGCGCGATGGCGTCCATTACCTCTTCGATGGCGACCATGCCTTGGGGGCCGCCGAAGCCGCGATAGGCCGTGTTGGAGGCCGTGTTGGTCTTGCAGCGATGGCCATTGACCGTGGCGTCGCCCAGGTAATATGAGTTGTCGGCGTGGAACATGGCGCGGTCGACAATCGAGTTGGACAGGTCCGGCGAACAACCGCAGTTACCCGCCAGCTCCAGGTTGATGCCGTGCAGTCGGCCGTTGTCGTCAAACCCCACGTCGTATTCGATATAGAAGGGGTGGCGCTTGCCGGTCATCAGCATGTCTTCGACCCGTGGCAGGCGCATCTTGGTCGGCTGGCCAGTGAGGCGTGCCACCACGGCGCACAGGCATGCCGGGCTGGCGGCCTGGGTTTCCTTGCCGCCAAAGCCACCGCCCATGCGGCGCATGTCGACCACGATCTTGTTCATCGACACATCCAGCACTTCGGCCACCAGCTTCTGCACTTCGGTGGGGTTTTGCGTGGAACAGTAGACGATCATGCCTCCGTCTTCGGTGGGCATCACCGAAGAGATCTGGGTTTCCAGATAAAAGTGTTCCTGGCCACCGATATGCAAGGTGCCCTGGATACGGTGCTTGGCACTCGCCAGCGCAGTGGCCGAATCGCCGCGCTGGTGGGTGTGGCTGTCGAGCACGAAGTGCTTGTTGCGAAACGCCTCGACCACATCCAGTACCGGTTCCAGGTCTTCATATTCGATCACCGCCGCCATCGCCGCCTTGCGGGCGGTCTCCAGGTCGCGGGCGGCCACGGCCAGTACCACCTGGCCCACGAACTGCACGGTGTCGATGGCCAGCAGCGGGTCGCCGGGCATCAACGGGCCAATGTCTTTCAGTCCCGGTACGTCTTCATGGGTGATGGCAATGCGTACGCCGTCGAAGGCGTAGCAGGGCGCGGTGTCGATGCTGATGATCCGGGCATGGGCGCGGTCGGACATGCGCGCATACAGGTGCAACTGGTTGGGAAATTCCAGGCGGTCGTCGATGTACTGCGCTTCACCGCTGACGTGCTTGGCGGCGCTGTCATGCTTGACGCTGCGACCTACCCCGGTGGTGAGGTCCTGGGCAAAGAGTGCGGCAAGTTCAGCCTCGGTTTTTACCACGGCGTGATGGTTAGACATAAGCGGTCACCCGAGTCTCGATGTGCGGCGTTTGCAGTTCGATGAAGTATTTGCGCAGCAGGTTTTGCGCGCTGAGCAGGCGATATTCCTTGCTGGCGCGGAAGTCCGAGAGTGGGGTGAAGTCCTGTGCCAGGGCGGCGCAGGCTTTCTCGACCGTGGCCAAGTTCCAGATGGCGCCCACCAACGCGGCCTCGCAATTTTTTGCGCGTTTTGGCGTGGCGGCCATGCCTCCGAAGGCAACGCGAGCCGCGCTGATCACACCGTTGTCGATGTTCAGGTTGAACGCTGCGCACACCGCGGAAATATCGTCGTCCAGGCGCTTGGACACTTTGTAGGCCCGGAACAGCGTGTGGCCCTTGGGCACGATGATGGTCTCGATGAACTCGCTGTCCTGGCGGGCGGTGACGCGGTAGTCGATGAAGTAGTCTTCCAGCGCCAGGGTGCGGCGGGTGTTGCCTTTGCACAGCACGATCTGTGCGCCCAGGGCAATCAGCAGCGGCGGCGAATCACCAATGGGCGAAGCGTTGCCAATATTGCCGCCCAGGGTGCCCTGGTTGCGGATTTGCAGGGAGGCGAAGCGCTGCAGCAGTTCGCCGAAGTCCGGGTATTCGTGGTGCAGCGCGGCGTAGCAGTCGGAGAGGGCGGTGGCCGCGCCGATTTCCAGGCGGTCGTCGAACTGCTCGATGCGCTTCATGGCTTCAATGTTGCCGACGTAGATCATCACCGGCAGGGTGCGGTGGAACTGGGTGACCTCCAGCGCCAGGTCAGTGCCGCCGGCCAGCAGGCGGGCTTGCGGGTAGGCGTCATAGAGGTCGGCCAGGTCGGCGACGGTCAGTGGCACCAGGCAGCGCTTGTCACCGCTGTTGAGTTCACCGGTTTGCGTCGGCGCGATGGCTTTGAGGCGGGCGATGGTTTCAGCCTGGCGGCTGTCGAATTGATCCTGGGGCTTGTTGCAGCAGGCCTGTTCGGCGGCGGCGAGGATCGGGCGATAACCGGTGCAACGACACAGGTTGCCGGCCAGGGCTTCATGGGCTTTCTGGCTGTCGGGGGCATCGCTGTTCTTTTGCAGGGCAAACAGCGACATCACGAAACCTGGGGTACAAAAGCCGCACTGCGAACCGTGGCACTCGACCATGGCCTGTTGCACGCTGTGCAGTTGGCCCTGGTGCTTGAGGTCTTCGACGCTGATCAGTTGTTTGCCGTGCAGTGACGACACGAACGTCAGGCAGGAATTGAGGCTGCGATAACGAATCTGCTCGACACCTTGCTCGTCGGTGCGCAACTCGCCGACCACCACGGTGCACGCGCCACAGTCGCCGCTGGCG
This sequence comes from Pseudomonas sp. J380, assembly GCF_009827115.1. NCBI lineage: Bacteria > Pseudomonadati > Pseudomonadota > Gammaproteobacteria > Pseudomonadales > Pseudomonadaceae > Pseudomonas > Pseudomonas sp. J380. The sequence continues at coordinate 5,852,800 of NZ_CP043060.1, forward strand.
CAGCCTTCCTTGGTACCGGATTTGCCCACATGCTCGCGCAGATAGTTGAGCACGGTCAGGTTGGGGTCCAGGGCGTGCTCGCTACGGAGTTCCTGGTTAAGTAAAAACTGGATCACGGAAGGCCTCGCAGACTCATTATTGTTGTTAACCGCTTTGCGCCGAATCTAGTCATGTCTGACTTTTCGGTCAATGGTTTTCTGACCTAAGGGTCAAGAAAATACGATCACAACACTTTCAATTATGGTTCAGTCTTCTGGAACCGGCGTTTTTGGCGGCTTACAGGCTTTCAACGTTGCTTATTTCGTGCCAAATTCGCCAAGGTTGGCGTAGCGCCATCAGCGGGCCAATGCGCTACACTGCCGCGCTTGTACCGATAGCAGATTTCGAAGGGAAAACATGACGTTCAAGGCGCCGGACAGTCTCGCCGAGCAAATTGCTCACCACCTCGCCGAACGTATCATTCGCGGCGATCTCATGCCTGGGGAGCGAATCCAGGAACAGAAAGTCACGCTGGCGCTCAACGTCAGCCGTGGTTCCGTGCGCGAAGCTTTGCTGATCCTTGAGCGCCGCCATCTGATTGCGATCCTGCCGCGCCGTGGCGCCCACGTCACCGAACTCACCGCGCACAAGGTGCAGAGCCTGTGTACGTTGATGGGCGAGATGTACATCCTGCTCGGCAATGCGGTTGCCGAAGGCTGGCAGACCCAGGCCGACATGGCGCCGTTTCTGCAGATCCAGCAACGCCTTCAATTGAGCCTGGAGCGTGAGGACATCCGCGCTTTCGTCGAAGAAAGCTTCAATGTGATGCGCGCTGCGTACCCCTTCGCCAACAACCCGTATTTGCAGGAAACCGTCGAAAACCTGCAACCGGCGATGAACCGCGCCTATTACCTGGCGCTGGATCAGCGCAAGGCGTCCATGAGCGAGTTCCTGGCGCTGTTCGAGCAATTGCTCGCCGCAGTACTGGCCCGTGACCTGGTGCAGATTCGCCTGGTGCTCACAGCCTATTGCCAGCGCAGCAGTTCGCTGGTCATCGCAGCCTTGGCGGACGCCTAAGCGTGCGGCTCAAGTGCATCAAGTTGGCGGGGTTCAAATCCTTTGTCGACCCGACCACCGTCAACTTCCCCAGCAACATGGCGGCGGTGGTGGGGCCCAATGGCTGCGGCAAGTCGAACATCATCGACGCCGTGCGCTGGGTGATGGGCGAGAGCTCGGCGAAAAACCTGCGCGGCGAGTCGATGACCGACGTCATCTTCAACGGCTCCACCAGCCGCAAGCCGGTGAGCCAGGCCAGTATCGAACTGGTATTCGATAATTCCGACGGCACCCTGATCGGCGAATACGCAGCCTACGCGGAAATTTCCATCCGTCGTAAAGTCACCCGCGACAGCCAGAACAGTTACTTCCTCAACGGCACCAAGTGTCGCCGTCGCGATATCACCGATATCTTCCTTGGCACTGGCCTGGGCCCGCGCAGCTACTCGATCATCGAGCAGGGCATGATCTCCAAGCTGATCGAAGCCAAGCCCGAAGACCTGCGCAACTTTATCGAAGAAGCGGCTGGCATCTCCAAATACAAGGAGCGCCGCCGCGAGACTGAAAACCGTATCCGCCGCACCCACGAAAACCTCGCCCGGCTGACCGACCTGCGCGAAGAGCTGGAGCGCCAGCTCGAACGCCTGCACCGCCAGGCCCAGGCCGCCGAGAAGTATCAGGAATACAAGGGTGAAGAGCGCCAGCTCAAGGCGCAATTGTCGGCCCTGCGCTGGCAAGCATTGAATGACCAGGTGGGCCAGCGCGAAGCGATTATTGGCACCCAGGAAGTCAGTTTTGAAGCATTGGTGGCCGAGCAGCGTAATGCCGACGCCAGCATTGAGCGCCTGCGTGACGGTCACCATGAGTTGTCCGAACGCTTCAATCTGGTGCAAGGCCGCTTCTATTCGGTCGGCGGTGACATTGCCCGGGTCGAGCAGAGTATCCAGCACGGCCAGCAGCGTTTGCGCCAGTTGCAGGATGACTTGAAGGAAGCCGAGCGCGCACGCCTGGAGACCGAGTCGCACCTGGGCCATGACCGTACCTTGCTGCTGACCCTGGGCGAAGAGCTGGACATGCTCACCCCCGAGCAGGAAATCACCAGCGCCGCCGCCGAAGAAGCCGCCGCCGCCCTGGAAGAATCCGAAGCCACCATGCACGGCTGGCAGGAACAGTGGGACGCCTTCAACCTGCGATCCGCCGAGCCACGCCGCCAGGCCGAGGTGCAGCAGTCGCGCATCCAGCAGTTGGAAACCAGCATGGAACGTCTGGCCGAGCGCCAGCGTCGGTTGCAGGAGGAGCGCGTATTGCTCGCTGCCGATCCGGAAGACGCGGCGATCATGGCGCTGAGCGAACAGCTGGCCGAAAGCGAAATGACCCTGGAAGAGCTGGAGGCCAGCGAAGAACAGCAAGTGGAGCGCCTGGAGCAACTGCGCCAGCAATTGCACACCGCGACCCAGGCGCAGCAGCAAGCCCAGGGCGACTTGCAGCGGCTCAATGGTCGGTTGGCTTCGTTGGAAGCCTTGCAGCAGGCCGCGCTCGACCCAGGCACCGGCACCGCCGAATGGCTGCGCGACCAGCATTTGGCCGAGCGCCAGCGCCTGGCTGAAGGCTTGAAAGTCGAAGCCGGCTGGGAACTGGCGGTGGAAACCGTGTTGGGTGCCGATCTGCAAGCGGTGCTGGTGGATGATTTTGCGGGTTTCGACCTGGTCGGGTTTGCCCAGGGCGATTTGCGCCTGCTCAGCCCGGCGCCCGAGGGTGCACGGGTGCCGGGCAGCTTGCTGGACAAGGTCGAGGCGGCGATGGATCTGTCGCCATGGCTGGGCCAGGTCAGGCCCGTGGAGACCCTTGAGCAAGCCTTGGCCCAACGCGGCCAATTGGCGACCGGCGAAAGCTTGATCAGCCGCGATGGTTATTGGGTCGGCCGCCACTTCCTGCGCGTGCGCCGCGCCAGTGAGGCGGAAAGTGGCGTATTGGCCCGTGGCCAGGAAATCGTCAACCTGAGCGCCGAGCGTGAAGAACGCGAAGCCACACTGGAAAGCCTGGAAACCGAACTGCAAACCCTGCGCGCTACCCAGCGCCAGCAGGAAACCGGCCGCGAACACCTGCGTCGGCTGTTGCAGGACGAAGCGCGCCAGCAAGGCGAGTTGAAAGCCCAACTTTCCGCGAGCAGAGCCAAGGTCGAGCAATTGACCCTGCGCCGCACCCGTCTTGACGAAGAAGTGGCCGAGATGGGCGAACAGCGCGCCCTGGAACATGAACAGATCGGTGAAGCGCGCCTGCACTTGCAGGAAGCCCTCGACAGCATGGCCCTGGACACCGAACAGCGCGAGTTGCTGCTGGCCCAGCGCGACAGCCTGCGCGAGCGCCTTGACCGCGTGCGCCAGGAAGCCCGGCAGCACAAGGACCACGCCCATCAGTTGGCCGTACGCCTGGGCTCGTTGCGCGCCCAGCATGATTCCACGCGCCAGGCCCTTGAGCGCCTGGAGATGCAGTCCGAACGCCTGACCGAAAAGCGCGAGCAACTGAGCCTCAACCTGGAGGAGGGCGAGGTGCCGCTGGAAGAGCTGCGCCTCAAGCTTGAGGAATTGCTCGACAAGCGCATGACCGTCGATGTCGAACTCAAGACCGCCCAGATCGCCCTGGAAGACGCCGACCGTGAACTGCGCGACGCCGAAAAGCGTCGCACCATGGCCGAGCAGCAATCGCAGTTGATCCGCGGCCAGCTCGAACAACAGCGTATGGAATGGCAAGCCCTCACCGTGCGCCGCAAGACCTTGCAAGACCAATTGCTGGAAGACGGCTATGACCTGCACGGCGTGCTCAACACCCTGACCGCCCAGGCCAACGAGAAAGACGCCGAAGAAGAACTTGAACGGATTGCCGCACGTATTCAACGCCTGGGCGCGATCAACCTCGCCGCTATCGATGAGTACCAGCAGCAGTCCGAGCGTAAACGTTATCTGGATGCCCAGGACGCCGATCTGGTTGAAGCCCTGGACACCCTGGAAAACGTGATCCGCAAGATCGACAAGGAAACCCGCAACCGCTTCAAAGATACCTTTGATCAGATTAATGGCGGTTTACAGGCGTTATTCCCAAAAGTTTTCGGTGGTGGCAGCGCCTACTTGGAACTGACGGGCGAAGATCTACTCGATACAGGGGTAACGATCATGGCGCGGCCTCCGGGCAAGAAGAACAGCACCATCCATTTATTGTCTGGCGGCGAAAAAGCCCTGACCGCATTGGCCCTGGTATTTGCCATCTTCAAGTTGAACCCGGCGCCGTTCTGCATGCTCGACGAAGTTGACGCGCCGCTGGATGACGCTAACGTTGGACGCTACGCTCGGTTGGTCAAAGAGATGTCCCAGACCGTGCAGTTCATCTATATCACCCACAACAAGATCGCCATGGAAATGGCCGACCAGTTGATGGGGGTGACGATGCATGAGCCTGGATGTTCGCGATTGGTAGCGGTGGATGTGGAAGAGGCGATGGCGATGGTGGAATCCTGAGCCACGCCGGGAGAGAGAATTTACAGCACGCTGTAGGGCGATTTACCGGTCTGGGGAAAGTGGCAAATGGACATATTTGTTCAAGGCATTTTGACAGACGGTGTAAAGTTATCTTTGGTCGTGCTAGTTTAATGTCAATTTTTCGTGTGCGTGGGCAAAACGTCAGTCAGAACATAGAGTTGGCGCCACGTTTTAAAGCGGTTTGCACGGTGCTAAACCCCTTATTTTTCAGCATTTTTTATTAGAGGCACGGGATTACATGGAAATCGGTCTGCGCGAGTGGCTGATCGTCATCGGCATTATTGTCATTGCCGGTATTCTTTTTGATGGCTGGCGCCGCATGCGCGGTGGCAAGGGCAAGCTCAAGTTCCGGCTGGACCGAAACCTGTCCAACTTGCCTGATGACGACGGCGCCGCCGAGCTGCTGGGGCCGCCCCGTGTGCTGGATACCCATAAAGAGCCGCAACTGGACGAGCACGACCTGCCGTCGATGAGCGCCCCGCTGCGTGAAGCCCGCGAGCCGTCGTCCAAGCGTGGCAAGCGCGGTAGCGCGGCGGTTGCCGAGCCGCACCAGGGCGACCTGAACCTCGACGTCGATGATGGCCCGAGCTTCAGCAGCCGCGATGACGATTTCCCGGACGAGACGTCCGCCAAGAGTGCGGCGCGCCAATCGGTCAACGATCAGCCGGCTGCCGAAGAAGTCCTGGTCATCAGCGTGATCTGCCGCGATGCCGGTGGCTTCAAGGGCCCTGCGCTGTTGCAGAACATTCTCGAAAGCGGCCTGCGTTTTGGCGAGATGGATATCTTCCATCGTCACGAAAGCATGGCCGGTAACGGCGAAGTGCTGTTCTCCATGGCCAACGCGGTCAAGCCGGGCACGTTCGATCTGGACGATATCGACCTGTTCAGCACCCCGGCGGTGAGTTTCTTCCTTGGCCTGCCAGGCCCGCGTCACCCCAAACAAGCGTTCGACGTGATGGTGGCCGCTGCCCGCAAGCTGTCCCAGGAGCTCAACGGCGAGCTCAAGGACGACCAGCGCAGCGTGCTCACCGCCCAGACCATCGAACACTACCGTCAGCGCATCGTCGAGTTCGAGCGTCGCGCCCTGACACAGAAACGCTGAGGATCGATCTTAAGCGTTGTCTGTAGAATCCGTGCACTAACATATTGAGCAGCTTCGGCTGCTCTTTTGCTTTATGAGAGAACACCCATGACCGCCGCCCAAACCCGCATCCTCGAACTGCGCGCTGAGCTGGATCAGCACAACTATCGCTACCACGTCCTCGACGAGCCGAGCATTCCGGACGCCGAATACGACCGCCTGTTCCACGAGCTCAAGGCCCTGGAGGCCGAGCACCCGGAACTGGTGACGCGTGACTCACCGACGCAGCGGGTCGGCAGTGCGGCATTGTCGGCGTTCACCCAGGTCAAGCACGAGATCCCGATGCTCAGCCTGGGCAACGCCTTCGATGAAACCACCATGCTGGAGTTTGATCGCCGGGTCACCGAGGGCCTTGATCTGCCGGTGGGCGATCTATTTGGCGCTGGCGCGGCGGTGGAATACAGCTGCGAGCCGAAGCTGGATGGCCTGGCGGTCAGCCTGCTGTACCAGGATGGCGAGCTGGTGCGCGGTGCCACCCGGGGCGACGGCACCACCGGCGAGGACATCAGCGTCAATGTGCGCACCGTGCGCAATATCCCCCTGAAACTGCACGGCACTGGCTGGCCAGCCACCCTGGAAGTGCGCGGTGAAGTGTTCATGTCCAAGGCCGGTTTCGAGCGGTTGAACGCCTCGCAACTGGAAGTGGGCGGCAAGACCTTCGCCAACCCGCGCAACGCCGCGGCGGGCAGCCTGCGCCAACTGGATTCGAAGATCACCGCCAGTCGCCCGCTGGAATTCTGCTGCTATGGCATCGGCCAGGTGACCGCGGATATCAGCGACACCCATATCGGCAACCTCAAGCAGTTGCAGAAGTGGGGTATGCCGATCAGCCACGAATTGAAGCTGGCCAAGGGTATCCAGGAATGTCTGGACTACTACCGCGACATCGGCGAGCGCCGCAATGCGCTGGGCTATGAAATCGACGGCGTGGTGTTCAAGGTCAACAGCATTGCCTACCAGCGTGAACTGGGCTTCCGTGCCCGCGAGCCGCGCTGGGCGATCGCGCACAAATTCCCGGCCATGGAAGAACTCACTGAGCTGCTCGACGTGGAGTTCCAGGTCGGTCGTACCGGTGCGGTCACGCCGGTGGCGCGCCTCAAGCCGGTCAAGGTGGCCGGCGTGACCGTGTCCAATGCCACCCTGCATAACATGGACGAAGTGGCACGCTTGGGGCTGATGATTGGCGACACCGTGATCATCCGCCGCGCCGGTGATGTGATTCCGCAGGTGGTCTCGGTGGTCACCGAGCGCCGCCCGGAAAACGCCCGCGCCGTGCAGATCCCGCAGAATTGCCCGGTGTGCGGTTCCCATGTGGAGCGCACGCAACTGGTCAAGCGTAGCAAGGGCAAGGAAACCGTCAGCGAAGGCGCGGTGTACCGTTGCGTCGGGCGCCTGGCCTGCGGTGCGCAACTCAAGCAGGCAATCATTCATTTCGTCTCGCGCCGGGCCATGGACATCGACGGCCTGGGCGACAAGACCATCGAGCAACTGGTGGATGAACAGCTCATCGGTTCGCCGGCCGATCTCTACAAACTCAAATATGAACAGATCATCGACCTGGAAGGCTTTGCCGATATCTCCAGCAAGAAGCTGATCAGCGCCATCGAAAACAGCAAGACCCCGACCCTGGCACGCTTTATCTACGCCTTGGGCATTCCCGATGTGGGCGAGGAGACGGCCAAGGTCCTGGCGCGCTCGCTGGCGTCCCTGGAGCGCGTTCAAAAGGCGTTGCCAGAGGTGCTGACGTACTTGCCGGATGTAGGTCTGGAAGTGGCCCATGAGATCCATAGCTTCTTTGAAGACGGGCACAACCAGCAGGTGATTGGCGCGCTATTGTCACCGGACGAATGCGGTTTGCAATTGCAGGAGCAGGGCGAACTCAGCGCGGAATTCGCCGCCAGCACCACCTTGGGCGGTTTGCTCGACAAGCTGCACGTTCCGTCGGTGGGTCCAGGTGCTGCGCAGAAACTCGCGGACAAGTTCGGTTCGCTGGAAGGCGTCATCAAGGCTGACTGGCTCGATATGCGCCAGGCGCTGCCCGAGAAGCAAGCCAAGGCTGTGCGGGACTTTTTCGATAATGCCGACAACGCCAGCCATGCCTTGGCCATCGAGCAGCAGCTCAAGGACTTTGGTATGCATTGGCAGAGCGAGAAAAAGGTCGTTGAAGGCTTGCCCGAAGCCGGGCACACCTGGGTACTCACGGGCTCCCTGGAGCTGATGAGCCGCGATGTGGCCAAGGACAAGCTCGAAAGCCTGGGGGCCAAGGTGGCCGGTTCCGTTTCGGCGAAAACCCACTGTGTGGTGGCGGGACCGGGCGCTGGCTCGAAACTGGCCAAGGCCAATGAGCTGGGCCTGAAAGTACTGGACGAAGAGGCCTTCGTCGCCTTCCTGGCCAAGCACAACATCACCGTCTGATTGATCGTCCCCACGCTCCGCGTGGGAACGCATCCTGTGACACTCCGCGTCACGGCCTTCGCGCAGACGCAGAGCGTCCAAGGCGGCATTCCCACGCGGAGCGTGGGAACGATCTCTCAACACTGTAGGAGCGAGCTTGCTCGCGAAGAACCGGAGGACGCCGCTGTGAACCAGGCAGCCCGCGTTATCGTTAACGATCTTCGCGAGCAAGCTCGCTCCTACAGGGAGCAGTTGAACGATCCCGAGCGAGAAATGATCTAGTCTCTGTCACCCAGGGAGAGATCGCCATGTTCCGCTACTTCGAGCAACTCAGCACGCGCATCGCCGCTCCGTTCATGGCCGAAACCTCGCGCAACAGCAAGGTGTGGCAATGCCGGTGTGGCCAGTCGCTGTTCTTTCGCAACAGCCAGTGCCTGGCCTGCCAGGCGGCATTGGGTTACCAGCCGCAGCAAAGCCGCCTGTCGTCCTTGCAACCTGGGCCGGCGGTCGGTACTTGGCTGGCGGACGATAATCTCGATGCCGGCGCATTCCGGCGCTGTGCAAACCTCGATTCACCCGCCGCCTGCAACTGGCTGATTCCTGCCCACAGCACCGCGCCGTTGTGCGTGGCCTGTAGCCTGAACCGCACCATTCCTGATCTCTCGGTTCCGGAAAACCCCGAACGCTGGCGCAAGGTTGAAACCGCCAAGCGCCGCTTGGTGGCGCAACTGATCAGTCTAGGCCTGCAAGTGGTGCCCAAAAGCGTTGACGAAGAGGCTGGCCTGGCCTTCGACTTCATCGGTATCGACCAGGAAGGCAACGCGCCCACCACCGGCCACGCCAATGGGCTGATCACCCTGGACATCAAGGAAGCCGACGACGCCCACCGCGAAAAAGTCCGTGTACAGATGCGCGAGCCATACCGGACCTTGCTTGGCCATTTTCGCCATGAAGTCGGCCATTACTACTGGGATCGCCTGATCGCCAACAGTCACTGGCTCACACCTTTTCGCAACCTGTTCGGCGACGAACGCGCCAGTTATGCCGAGGCCCTCGACCGGCACTACCAGAACGGCCCGCGCCCGGATTGGCAACTCACCTGCGTGAGCGCCTACGCCACCATGCACCCCTGGGAAGACTGGGCCGAAACCTGGGCTCACTACCTGCACATGATGGACGCCGTGGACACGGCCCTGGGCTTTGGTATGAGCGCCCGCGAGATGGACCTGGATTACCAGCCATTCCCCCTGACCACGCTCTACGACCCTCAACACCCTGGCGGCCCGGCATTCCTCTGCTTCGTCAATGCCTGGATCGAACTGGCCGGCATGCTCAACGAACTGTCCCGCGCCATGGGCCAGCCGGATTTCTACCCCTTCGTGCTGCCGCCCGCGGTGATTGCCAAGCTGCACTTTATTCACCTGGTCATCCAGGAAGAGGGCGGCAGGGCCGATGGGGTTATGGCAAGTGCTTGAGCCTTCTCATTTTTTAATCCGGAACCAACGGTTGTAACTTCCGATGAGATGGGTACAATGGCGCGGCTTGCCGAGAGGCAGCGTCGTTATGGTGACCCCATCGGTCCCTCCGCAACGATTACCCGTGAACCTGGTCAGAGCCGGAAGGCAGCAGCCACAGCGGGAACATTGTGTGCCGGGGTGTGGCTGGTGGGGTTGCCTCCATAACGCTCCCTCCTGCAGTCCCTTCTAAAACTCAAGTTATTTTCAGCCAGTCATCTGTGATGCTTCCTGCACAGTGCATGACGGTCATTTCGCGTCTAGTGGCATACTCCCAAGCGTCTCTTCCCCAGGCTACGAGGCTCTATGCACTCGGAACATTTCGACTTATCCAGCCCCGTATTCTTGCCGATCACCGAGCACACCTGTGCGGGTTTGTTGGGCGGCGAGGGTTTCGATGCGCTTGTAGCCCTGAGTGAGCCCGAATTGGCGGCGGTGCTGGTGATCCAGAACCTGGCGCAGGTGCCGGAAAGCGAGCTGAGCGCCAATGGTGCTGAAAAAGTGTTGGCCAAACTGGTTGACTGGGCAGTCGATGCCAGCCATTCGGCCAGTGTGTCCCTGCTCTCTGAAGCGCAGCGGCTGTTCGATCAGAGGAAGCTGTACTTCGGCCTCAATGTGGTCAAAAGCCTGAAGCTGCGCTTTCTGCTGGAGGAGGAAGTACAGGCTCGGGACTATCTGTTGCCCAGTGGCAAATGGGACGTCGAGTATAAAGTCCGCCACCTCAAGGCCAATGATCCGTTCAGCCAGCAGGTAATCACGCCCAGGCATCGCGAGCGCTGGTTGAGCGCTGAGCAAGACAAGCTGCTCAGAACCTTCCGCGCTAACCTGAACGAAGACCTGCATGTTCAAGGCTATGCAGGCATTGGCAAGAGTCACCTGCTGGTGGCCTTGCTGGAGCACCTGCGCCCGGAAAAGACCTTACTGTTGGCACGCACCCCGGCAAAACTCGAAACCCTGCGTGCGCGCATGGTGGGAGCGCGGGAGCGTAAGGTCGGGCATACCTTCCAGGACTTCGCCCATGCTCTGTTGCATGGCCCGAGGCCAAAGCCGCTGAATACGCCGGTGAGGGTGCCGACCAAGCAGGCGCTCGCTCAAGAACTGAATATCTTTGGTTTCCGCCGCCTGGAAGGGCAAGCGGTGGTGGAGGTGTGCCTCAAGGTGCTTGAGGCCTACTGCCGCTCCTGGGAGTACAGCTTGTCGGCCCAGCATTTGCCACATTTCAAGCAACCGCTCGCCGGCGTCGATGCCAGGGCGCTGCTCGAATATGCCAGCCGGTTATGGGGCTACCTAGAGGCGAACCCGGCCTGGGGCCGGCATACCGGGTTTGAAGCCTTGTTGATGATCAAGCGCGCCAGCCTTGCAGGCTGCGTGGTGCCCGAGCGCTATACCCACGTGCTCATCGATGAGAGCCAGGACATCCCGGCGCCGCTGTTGCAAATCATCGAGCGCGGGCGCCAGGTGCTGATCACTTTGGGGGATGAATATCAGCAGGCCAGTGGCGGCGTGGTCAAGCGTGCCCGTGAGGTTCGCCATACCGACGTGTGCTACTCCGTGCGTTCCGGGCGCAATGTCGAGCGCCTGGTCAACCCGTTGATCAGCTTGCACTCGGAAAAAAGCAAATCGCTTTTCGAGGGCGCGCGCGATGCCGATGTCGGCATTGAGTTTTATCCGCAGGGTTTCGTGCCCCCGCAAGGTTGCGTGGTGTTGACCGCTTCCCATTGGGACACCATGCAGTGGGCGATCCAGTTGAGCCACGCCCGCTGTGCGTTCGGCCTCGCGAGCAAAGAGGCCCAGCAGTCGCTCAAGCATTTCATGGACACGGTTATCGCGTTGTTCAAACCCGATTTCTATAGCAATGAGTTCAATGACCTCGGCCCCCATGCGTTTTTCAGCGACATGGCCGATTGGCAGCAGGTGCGCGAAGCCTGCCAGTTCGATGAGGCGTTTCTGTGGGTCGAGGCCGAGCTGGAAAAAGGCTTTAACGTGGCGGATGTCACGCGTTTGAACAGGTTGATTGGCCATCCGGACGAGCGCGTCCTGTTGATGCTGGCGCAGGATGCGGGCGGCATGGAGTTCGACCGGGTACTGCTCACCCCGGAATTGTTGACCAATGTGAAGTTCCAGGACGCTTACGCGTTCGATCAACGACTCTGTGCGGTGTATATCGCGATTTCACGGGCCAGGGTGCAGTTGTACCTGCCCTACGATGTGGTCGAGTGGCTCGACTATCACAAGTATCAAAAGACCCGTGAATCCCACGGTTACTGACGGATTTAATCCGGCTGTTTCACAACTTTCATAACGTCCTCTGGACAATCCGCAGACCGCCTTGTTAGCTTGCGCCGGCCACTTGTTTCAGAATATGACAAGGGCTTGGATTTGATATTGAAGTGCTATCACTTCTTTCACTCACAAGGATGTCTGTCATGAAAAGCCTGCAAGGGTTGCCTCGTCTTATCAGCGCGTCGGTAGGGACGCCCGGCAAAGCCCGCAACTTGCCCGCCGATGTTCAGTGCATCCAGTATTTATTCAATTTGATCATTCCCAAGATGGGGTTTGCCTTGCTGGAAAACGGCAAGTGCGACGGCCAGTTGGTGCAATGCATCAGCCAGTATCAGTTTCGCCATCTCAAGTACGCCCATCCCGATGGCGTGATCGACCCCACCGGGCGGACGTTCAACAGTCTGATCGAAGAGGCGCTGAAGGTACCGGTGCGGGCTTTTCCCAATACGCGCATTCCGACGTTTCTCAACATTTTCGGCAATAACAACGTCGATGCGGTACAGGCCACGGTCAATGTGTACCTGGACCGCGTGCGTGCGGTGATCGAGGCCGAGCGGCGTAACCGGCAGTTGATGATGCAGTCCACCTGCGATGGCGGGACGACATTGAGCGACACGGATTTCCAGAACGCCGCCAAGCAATTGGGCAACGGCATTTCGGTGAATGTGGTCAAGGCGTTCGCCACGGTGGAGTCGGGCGGGAAGGTGGGGTTCGGGCCCGCCAAGTTGCCGATCATCGCTTTTGAAGGGCACCACTTTCGCAAGTACACCAAGCACATCTACGACCAGTCGCAGCCGTTGCTGTCGTATATCTACAAGAAAAAAGCCGGCCCGCAATGGCAGACGAACAATAAGGATCAGGTCAAGGCCTGGGAGACCATGGCCACCGCCTTTGCGCTGGACCAGGAAGCCGCCTTGATGTCGGCCTCCTGGGGCATGTTTCAAATCATGGGGTTCAATTTTGCTGCGTGCGGATTCAAGACGGTGTTTGAGTTCGTGGCGTCATTAAAGATCAATGCCGGTAACCAACTCAAAGCCTATCTCAGCCTTTGCAGCCACAACTCGGCATTATTGAGCGCCATGAAAAACAAGGATTTTACCGCCATGGCCCGAAACTATAACGGCGATGATTACGGCAACTATGACGTCCTGATGAAACAAGCCTACGAAGCCTTTGAAGGGAAGAAATAAGATGATTCGTTATCTGGCGATGGGAGTGTTGTCGTGGTGCGCCGTGGCGCCTGCGTTGGCCGGCTCGGCGGCGTTGCATTCAGGCAAATATGAAGGGCTGATGCTGGCGGTGACGCCGGGGCATCAGGTGGAGGGTTTCTACCAGGAATCGATGGGCGAGGGTGTGGCACGTGGTTGCACGTTCTACTTGCAAGGCAAGCCCGAAGCGCTCACCACCTGGCTGGACGCTGCCTACCCAGGCAGTGTGGCAGCGGCGTCCGACGGGGTGACCCTGACCGTGGCGCAGGGCCGTCAACACCCCGGCTGCATCAATGTGCTGATGCCGGAAATCGCCACCGGCCTGGAGCTGAGCCAGACCGCCAGCAAACAATGGATCGGCTTGGTGACGGTGTCTGCCGACAAGGCTTACTTGCTGAAAACGCCGGGCGCCAAAGCGGCAAAGCGGCCTTACATCGTCAAGCATGACGTGGTGGGCGTACTGGCGTTCAAGGACGGCTGGGCGCAGGTGGAGTTCATCAACGCTGATGACCGTTCGTTCACAGGCTGGATCAGCCAGGGCCAGTACGCACGGTTGGCTGCGCCGAAGCCCTGAATTGTAGGAGCGAGCTTGCTCGCGAAAAACGTCAACGATAACGCGTGCCTCCTGAATAAACGCGGCGCTTGTGATTTTTTCGCGAGCAAGCTCGCTCCTACTTGGTATCAGGGCGATTTTCGTCGCACATTTAGGACTGTGTCAGCCAAAGGTCTCGCGCAGTAGCCCGGCAAACGCATCTCGCGCCAGGTGCCGCTGGGTGTCCGTGTGCCAGAACAACAGGTTGTCCACGGGCGCCAGTGCTTCAAAGCGATACGATGCCAGTTGATTGGCCTGTTCATAGCGCGCCAGGATCCCCTCGGGTGCCAACGCCACGCCAATCCCCGCGCTCACGCATCCGATGATCGTGCCCCAACTGGCGTAGCTGGCGATTGCTGGCTTGATGTCATGGGGCTTGAGCCAGTTTTCCAGGGCGGCGCGATAAGGGCAGCCCGGCGGCCACACCAGCAGGGTTCGGCCGGCCAGGTCCTCGGCACTGTTGATAGGTGCGCTGCACGCGCTGGCGATCAGCACCAGGCGCTCGCTGTAGACCACGCTCTGTTCCAGCTTCGTGCGTTTGCCGCCGGCAGCCACCAGCGCCACATCCAGGCGGTGGTGCTGCAGGTCGTCCAGCAGTTGCGCCCAGGCACCGGTGACCAGTTCCAGGCTGACATCGGGATAACGCCGGTGGTATTCCGCCAGTAGCGGCGGCAAGCGCCCGCTGGCGCTGGATTCCACCGCACCGATGCGCAAGGTGCCACGGGGAATGGCGCTGGCATCCACGGCGCGTTTGGATTCATCCACCAAGGCCAGGATACGTTCGCAGTAATCCAGGAAGATCTCTCCCGCGGCGCTGATCGCCAGCCCTCGGCCAGCACGGATAAACAGCGGTGTGCCCAACTCGCTTTCCAGCTGCTTGATGCGCGTGGTGATATTGGACGGCACGCAGTGCAATTGCAGCGCAGCCTGGGCCACGCTGCCGGTTTGCGCCACGGCTCGCACCATTTTCAGTTGGGCCAGTTCCATTGCTCAGTTCCAATGATTTCAGAAGTCAGAAACGCTTAATTGTCCTATGCCTTGCCTGGGCCAAGACTGGCAGCATTCCTTTTGCGTGGATGCTGTCGATGAATACTCCGTCACCTCTGAAGCTTACGCTAGTCATTGCCAGCGTCATCCTCTGTTGGGCGTATTCCCCCATCGGCGTGCACATGGGGCTGCACAGTTACAGCCCCGGCCAATTGGCGCTGCTGCGGTTTTTGATCGCGTCGGTATTCATGGGCGGCGTGGCCTCGGTGTTGGGAATTGGACGGCCACCATTGCGCGACCTGCCGTGGTTGTTGGTGCTGGGCTTTTTCGGGGTGTTCCTGCACCACACCAGTCTCAATTACGGGCAGCAATGGGTGACGGCGGCAGCGTCGAGTGTGTTGGCACAGTCGGCGCCGTTGTTCAGTGTGTTGATTGCGTTTTTGTGCTTGAAGGAGCAGGTCAGCGCCTGGCGCTGGGGCTGCGTGCTGTTGGGGTTGGCCGGCGTAGTGGTGGTGATCTGGGGCGACCGGGGCATAGGCGATATCAACCCACGGGGTTTGCTGATCTTGTTGGCGGCTTGCTCATGGAGTGTGTACTTCGCCATTCAGCGACATTACGCCCATCGCTACAGCCCGTTGACGATGGCGTGCTACATGGTGTGGTCCGGCACCCTGATGCTGTGCGTGAACCTGCCGGGCCTGCCCGTCGCCATCGTGCAGGCACCGATGGTGGAGAATCTTGCCGTGCTGGTGCTGGGCATTTTTCCCAGTGCCTTGGCCTATCTGGCCTGGGGTTACGTGTTGAAGCACGTCGAGGTCAGTCGTGCGTCGGTGGCGATGTACCTGATTCCACCGGTTGCCATGCTGATGGCCGCCACGCTGCTTGGCGAACACGTCACCCTGCAGGTGATGCTGGGCGCGGTGATCGTGCTGGCAAGTGTCGCCGCTATCAGTCTGGAAGGGAATTGGCGCCCCAAGGTGCCAGCAAAACGCCCGCAGGTGCCCTCCGGGAGGCCAATCGAACAAGCTTCGTCAGATTAGAAGAGCGTGCCGGATGCAATTTCCCCCTTGCTCCGCTAGCATTACCGGCTTCTGCTTCCCAGTTGCGACGGTTTTCGATGAGTTATCAGGTTCTTGCACGTAAATGGCGCCCGCGCTCGTTCCGCGAAATGGTCGGCCAGACCCATGTGCTCAAGGCTCTGATCAATGCCTTGGACAGCCAACGGCTGCACCATGCCTACCTGTTCACCGGTACGCGTGGGGTGGGCAAGACCACGATTGCGCGCATCATCGCCAAGTGCCTGAATTGTGAAACCGGTATTACCTCGACGCCTTGTGGCACCTGTTCGGTGTGCCGTGAGATCGACGAAGGGCGTTTCGTCGACCTGATCGAGATCGATGCCGCGAGCCGAACCAAGGTCGAAGACACCCGCGAGCTGCTGGACAACGTGCAGTACGCGCCGAGCCGTGGCCGCTTCAAGGTCTACCTGATCGACGAAGTGCACATGCTGTCCAGCCACTCCTTCAACGCCTTGTTGAAAACCCTGGAAGAGCCGCCGCCCTACGTCAAGTTCATCCTGGCCACCACCGACCCGCAGAAACTTCCGGCAACGATTTTGTCGCGGTGCCTGCAGTTCTCCCTGAAAAACATGACCCCCGAGCGTGTGGTCGAGCATTTGACCCATGTGCTGGGCGTCGAGAACGTACCGTTCGAAGACGACGCGCTGTGGTTGCTGGGCCGCGCCGCTGATGGTTCGATGCGCGATGCCATGAGCCTCACCGACCAGGCCATCGCGTTTGGTGAAGGCAAGGTCATGGCCGCCGACGTGCGCGCCATGCTCGGTACCCTGGACCACGGCCAGGTGTTCGACGTGCTGCACGCGCTGATCGAAGGAGACGCCAAGGCGTTGCTCGAAGCGGTGCGCCACCTGTCGGAGCAAGGCCCGGACTGGAATGGCGTGCTTTCGGAAATCCTCAACGTATTGCATCGCGTCGCCATCGCCCAGGCCCTGCCGGAAGGCGTGGACAACGGCCATGGCGACCGAGATCGCGTATTGGCCCTGGCCCAGGCCTTGCCGGCCGAAGACGTACAGTTCTACTACCAGATGGGCCTCATCGGTCGCCGCGACCTGCCCCTGGCACCCGACCCTCGGGGTGGCTTTGAAATGGTGCTGCTGCGCATGCTGGCATTCCGGCCGGCAGATTCGGCAGACGCACCGAGACAGCCGCTAAAGCCAGTGGGGATCAGCCAGGCCACAGTTGATTCCGCCAAACCAGTGGCTGGCGCGGCCGTTGTCGCGCCAGTAGTTACTGCGCCTGCGGTTGCTGTGCCTGAGCCGGTTGCGCCGGCACCTGAGCCCGAACCTGCGCCGGTTGCCGTCGCACCGGTGGTCGAGCCCGAGCCGGTCATCGAGCCCGAGCCCGTGGTCGACTTGCCTTGGAATGACCCGGTCGAAGCGCAAGTAGAGCCCGAGCAACAGCCCGCCGTGGAGCCCGTGCTGGAAACCACCGGCGAGCAACCCGAGCTGACGCCGATGCCTGCGCCGACTCCGGACAGCGTGGTGCCGGATGCCCCTGAGTGGGTATCGGCCCCCGTTCCTGAACCGACGGTCGCCCAGGTCGACGCGGCCACTCCCGGCATTGACCTGGACGACGAACCGCCGCTGGACGAAGACTACATCGAGCCGGACATGGATTCGGCCTACAGCTACCTGGACGATTTGGCCAGTGAGCACACCGCGGAACCTGCGCCCGAGCCCGAGGCAGAACCTGCCGCGGCCCCGGCTACCGGCCTGGCCCTGCAATGGCTGGAATTGTTTCCGAAATTGCCGATCTCCGGCATGACCGGCAGTATCGCCGCCAACTGCACCCTGATTTCCATCGAAGGCGACCACTGGCTGCTGCACCTGGACCCGGCCCATAGCGCCTTGTTCAACGCCACCCAGCAGCGCCGGCTCAACGACGCACTCAACCAGTACCATGGGCGCACGCTGACCATCGCCATCGAGCTGATCAAGCCCGAGCAGGAAACCCCGGCCCAGGCAGCGACCCGTCGGCGCCTTAACCGCCAGCGCGAGGCCGAGGACTCGATCCACGCAGATCCGCTTATCCAACAAATGATGCAACAGTTCGGTGCGGTCGTCCGCCACGATACTATTGAACCTGTCGAAGCCCCGGTGCCCCAAGCGTCATGACACCGGGCTACTCATTGATCCACGTACTTTTGAGGTGATTCCCATGATGAAAGGTGGCATGGCCGGCCTGATGAAGCAGGCGCAGCAGATGCAGGAAAAAATGGCCAAGATGCAGGAAGAGCTGGCCAACGCCGAAGTCACCGGTAAAGCCGGTGGCGATATGGTCAGCGTGGTGATGACCGGTCGTCACGACATCAAGCGTGTCAGCATCGACCCAAGCGTATTGCCGGGCGTGGGTGAAGATGACCTGGAAATGCTCGAAGCGCTGTTCGCCGCAGCCGTCAACGACGCTGTGCGCAAGATCGAAGCCAACAGCCAGGACAAAATGTCCGGCGTGACCGCTGGCATGCAACTGCCACCGGGCATGAAACTGCCGTTCTGATACACGCTTTAGCTAGACTCAAATGCCAGGCATCGCGCCTGGCATTTTTTTGGCCGGTCGAAACATCGAACCCCAGGCCTTCACCGATGGTCTGCACCCTATACCGTTGAAACCACTCACCGATAAAGGAGCCCCGCTGATGCCTCAAGAAATGACGCTCAACCAACGCATCGTTCTGGTCTCACGCCCTCAAGGCGCACCCACGCCGGAAAACTTTCGCCTGGAACGTGTGAGCCTGCCGGACCTGGCAGACGGTCAGGTGTTGCTCAAGACCCTGTACCTGTCCCTGGACCCTTACATGCGTGGACGCATGAGTGACGCGCCTTCCTACGCCGCGCCCGTGGAAATCGGCGAGGTGATGACCGGTGGGGCTGTCAGCCGTGTCGAGCAATCGCGCAACCCGAAATTCGAAGTGGGCGACCTGGTGGTCGGCGCCACCGGCTGGCAAAGCCACTGCATTTGCGAAGGCCATAACCTGATCCCGCTGCCCAAGGGCCTGCCGAGTCCGTCGATGGCCTTGGGCGTACTGGGTATGCCGGGCATGACGGCCTATATGGGCTTGATGGATATCGGCCAGCCCAAGGCCGGGGAAACCCTGGTGGTGGCGGCTGCGTCTGGCGCGGTGGGGTCGGTGGTGGGCCAAGTGGCCAAGCTCAAGGGCTTGCGCGTGGTGGGCATTGCCGGTGGCGCAGACAAGTGCCGCTACGTGGTGGGTGAGTTGGGCTTTGACGCCTGTATCGACCACAAGAGCGAAGATTTCGCCCATGAGCTGGCCCTGGCCTGTTTCAAAGGCGTGGACATTTATTTCGAAAACGTCGGCGGTAAAGTCTTCGATGCCGTGCTGCCTTTGCTCAACCCCAAAGCGCGCGTGCCGCTGTGCGGGTTGATTGCCGGCTATAACGCCCATGAAGCGCCCAGCGGCCCTGACCGTTTGCCGGCCCTGCAACGCACCTTGCTGACCAAGCGGGTGCGCATCCAGGGCTTTATCGTGTTCGATGACTACGGCGACCGCCAACCGGAGTTCCTCAGTGCCATGGCGCCTTGGGTGCGCGAGGGCAAGATCAAGTTCCGCGAGGACGTGGTCGACGGCCTGGAGCAGGCGCCCGAAGCCTTTATCGGCCTGCTCGAAGGGCGCAACTTCGGCAAGTTGGTGGTGCGCGTCGCGCAGGATTGAGTATTTGACGCTAATCCGGGGCGCGGGTATAAACCGCGTCTCGTTGTTTTGTCGGACCCTTCGCCCATGAGCTTCAGCCCCCTGATTCGCCAACTGATCGACGCCTTGCGCACCTTGCCCGGCGTTGGCCAGAAAACTGCCCAGCGCATGGCGCTGCAACTGCTGGAGCGTGACCGCAGCGGCGGCACCCGCCTGGCCCAGGCCCTGAGCCAGGCCATGGAGGGCGTGGGCCACTGCCGCCAGTGCCGCACCCTCACCGAAGAAGAACTCTGCCCGCAATGCGCCGACCCGCGTCGCGACGACACGTTGCTGTGCGTGGTGGAAGGGCCGATGGATGTGTACGCCGTGGAGCAAACCGGTTACCGCGGGCGTTACTTTGTGCTCAAGGGCCACCTGTCGCCGCTCGACGGTTTGGGGCCGGAAGCCATCGGTATTCCACAACTGGTGGCGCGAATCGAAGAGCAGGGCACCTTTACCGAAGTGATCCTGGCAACCAACCCGACGGTGGAAGGTGAAGCCACCGCGCACTACATCGCCCAGTTGCTGACCAATAAAGGTTTGATTACTTCACGGATCGCCCATGGCGTACCGTTGGGGGGCGAGCTGGAATTGGTGGACGGCGGCACCCTGGCGCACTCGTTCGCAGGCCGCAAACCCATCGCCCTCTAAAAGCCACTGCAATCTGGAGCTTCCTAACCCTGTAGGAGCGAGCTTGCTCGCGAAAAACTAATAGGCGCCGCGTTCACTCAGGAAGCACGCGTTATCGTTGACGTTTTTCGCGATCAAGCTCGCTCCTACAGGATTAGCGCAGACACAGTCCCTGTGTATGACTTGATAACCAAGCAAGCGCTTGGTAAGTTCGCTCCATCTCGCCATGGAGCTTGCCGATGTCTGCCTATCAGGAATACTTCGACCCCAGCCACCAATTGGTCCGCGACAGCGTGCGCCGGTTTGTCGAGCGCGAGATGCTGCCGGGCATCGAGCACTGGGAGGAAGCTGAGAGCTTTCCCCGTGAGCTTTACCTCAAGGCCGGTGCGGCGGGCATTCTGGGCATCGGCTACCCCGAAACGCTGGGTGGCAGCCACGAAGGCGATCTGTTCGCCAAGGTCGCCGCCAGCGAAGAGCTGATGCGCTGCGGCTCCGGCGGCGTGGTGGCAGGGCTCGGCTCCCTGGATATCGGCCTGCCGCCCATCGTCAAATGGGCCCGGCCCGACGTGCGTGAGCGCATAGCGCCTCTGGTGCTCGCCGGCGAGAAGATCATCGCCCTGGCGGCCACCGAGCCCAGCGGCGGCTCGGATGTAGCCAACCTGCAAACCCGCGCCGTACGTGAAGGCGAGCATTACCGCGTGAGCGGTGCCAAGACCTTTATCACCAGCGGCATTCGCGCTGATTTCTACACCGTGGCCGTGCGCACGGGTGGGCCGGGCTTTGGTGGCATCAGCCTGCTGCTGATTGAAAAAGACACGCCCGGTTTTACCGTCGGCCAGCCACTGAAGAAGATGGGCTGGTGGGCGTCGGACACCGCCGAGTTATTCTTCGATGACTGCCGCGTGCCTGTGGGCAATCTCGTCGGTGTCGAGAACATGGGCTTTGCCTGCATCATGGGCAACTTCCAGAGCGAGCGCCTGGCCTTGGCCCTCATGGCCAACATGACCGCGCAACTGGCCTTGGAGGAAAGCCTCCAGTGGGCCGCCCAGCGCGAAGCATTCGGCAAACCCATCGGCAAATTCCAGGTGCTCAAGCATCGCCTGGCGGAAATGGCTACCGCCGTGGAGGTTTCCCGCGAGTTCACCTATCGCCAGGCCGCGAAGATGGCCGCCGGCAAGAGCGTAATCAAAGAGATTTCCATGGCCAAGAATCTGGCCACCGATACCGCTGATCGGGTGACGTATGACGCGGTGCAGATATTGGGCGGGCAGGGATATATGCGTGGCAGTCTGGTGGAGCGGCTGTATCGCGATAACCGGATTTTGTCGATTGGTGGCGGGACGCGCGAAGTGATGAATGAAATCATCAGTAAGCAGATGGGGTTGTAAGCCGGGGTGTTCTTTCGGCCTCATCGCGGGCAAGCCCGGCTCCCACAGGAGAATGCATTCCAAGGTGGGAGCCGGGCTTGCCCGCGATGGCGTCAGTACTGACGACGCTTATCTCTCAGTCAGCCCGAACTGCGTCAGGCAATACGTCGGAATCCCCATGTCTGCCAACCGCTGCGAGCCACCCAGCTCCGGCAAATCAATAATCGCCGCGGCTTCAAAGATCTTTGCCCCCATGCGCCGCACCAGGTTCGCCGCCGCAATCAGGGTGCCGCCGGTGGCGATCAGGTCATCGAACATCAGCACGGAGTCGCCTTCGCACAGGCTGTCGGCGTGCACTTCCAGGAACGCTTCGCCGTACTCGGTCTGGTAACCCTCGGCCAGCACGTCCGCCGGCAGCTTGCCTTGCTTGCGGAACAGGATGAGCGGCTTGTTGAGTTGGTAGGCGATGATCGAGCCGATCAGGAAGCCACGGGCATCCATTGCACCGATATGGGTGAAATCGGCTTCGACATAGCGTTGGGCAAAGCTGTCGGCCACCAGGCGCAGGGCGCGGGGCGATTGAAACAGCGGCGTGATGTCACGAAAGATCACACCCGGCTTGGGGAAGTCGATAACGGGGCGAATCAGGGATTTGATGTCGAACGAATCAAAAGTCATCGTCGAGGAGTCCAGAGCGGAAAACGGACTCGAAGTATACCTGCGGCCTCGCCGATTGGCGCGGCCGCAGCCTGGATCAGACCTCCAGCGAACCGCCAGCCAATGCACACAGCTGGATCGGGTCGAGGATATGCACTTCTTTACCCTCGGCGGCAATCAACTGGTTCTGCTGGAAACGGGTAAACACGCGGGACACGGTCTCCACTGCCAGGCCCAGGTAATTACCGATCTCATTGCGCGACATGCTCAGGCGGAACTGGTTGGCCGAGAACCCACGGGCGCGAAAGCGCGCCGACAGGTTGACCAGGAACGTGGCGATGCGCTCGTCGGCGGTTTTCTTCGACAGCAGCAGCATCATTTGCTGGTCGTCACGAATCTCGCGGCTCATCACGCGCATCAATTGGCGGCGCAATTGCGGCAGTTGCAGGGCCAGTTCATCCAGGCGCTCGAAAGGAATTTCGCACACCGACGTGGTTTCCAGGGCCTGGGCCGACACCGGATGAATCTCGGTGTCCATCCCCGACAGCCCGACCAACTCGCTTGGCAGGTGGAAACCGGTGATTTGCTCTTCGCCGCCGTCGCTGAGGCTGAAGGTCTTCAACGCGCCCGAGCGTACTGCATAGACGGAATCAAACTTGTCGCCCTGGCGAAACAGAAACTCGCCTTTTTTCAGTGGGCGGCCGCGTTTGACGATGTCGTCCAGCGCATCCATGTCTTCCAGATTCAACGAAAGTGGCAGGCAGAGGGGGGCCAGGCTGCAATCCTTGCAATGGGCCTGGCTGTGAGCGCGCAGTTTGACTGGCTCGGACATTTCTTAAATCCTTGTGGGAAAACACACATAAGACGTAAGGGTAACGCACTGGGGGGCAGCGAGGCCAGCGTGTACAGAAAACCTGCACAGGTATAAAGATTTGTTGCTTGAGGTCGATACAGAGAGCACATCTCTTAGACGGAGCTCGGATCATGTCTGTTATAGCGGCCTACAACCCGGCTATTCGCATCCCTGTTGTGCCTGACGCGAAGCCGGTTACTGCGCTCAAGGACGAAGGTCCCACCCTTGAAAAATCTTCTGAAACCAAGGTCGTGGAAGGTGTGACAGTGACTATTTCCGCTGCGGCATTCAAAGCTGCAGGCGTGGAGCAGCGCAGCAATGCGGACATCGATGACAGTGGCCTGGAAGACAACGTCAAACAGGTATTGAAAATGATCCGCCAACTGAAGCAACAGATCGCCGAAAAACAGGCCGAACTGGCGGCGGTGGCCGCGGACAGTAATCTTTCCCCTGAAGAGGCGCGTGCCAAGGCCAGCGCGCTGCAGACCGAGATCGGTTCGCTGCAGGCTGGCCTGATGTCGGCTCAGACGTCGCTGGCCAAGGCGATGAAAGGCATGAGTGCCGAGGATTCGATGAAAGCTGCCTCCCTGGCGATGTAATCAAATCACCCGCGAAAACCGTTGCCTGTTCTGGTGCTCCAGGTAGGCATCGAACACCATGCACACCGAGCGCACCAACAAGCGCCCGGCTGGCAGCACGCGAATGCCCTGAGCGTCCAGTTCGATCAAGCCATCATCGGCCATTGTCTGCAATTGCGGCCATGACTCGGCAAAATAGCCGCGAAAATCGATGTTGTACGCCTGTTCGATTCCCTCGAATGCCAGGCTGAAATTGCAGATCAACTGCTGGATCACGTCCCGTCGCAACCGGTCGTCCGTAGTGCAGACCAGGCCGCGGCTGGTCGCCAGTTGCGCGCCCGCCAAGGCATTCTGGTACTGGTTCAGGTCACTGCTGTTCTGGCAATACAGGTCGCCGATCTGGCTGATCGCCGACACCCCCAGCCCAATCAGGTCGCAGTGCCCGTGGGTGGTGTAACCCTGGAAGTTGCGCTGCAGCTTGCCTTCTTCCTGGGCCACCGCCAGTTCGTCGTCCGGCAGCGCAAAGTGGTCCATGCCGATGTAGCGGTAACCGGCCTGGGTCAGTTGTTCGATGGTGGTTTGCAGCATCAGCAGTTTTTCTGCCGGCGAGGGCAGGTCGTCGGTGTTGATCCGCCGCTGGGGCATGAAGCGTTCCGGCAGGTGCGCGTAGTTGAATACCGACAGGCGGTCAGGCTGCAAGCGGATAACTTCCTCCACGGTGCGCGCAAAGTTCAACGGCGACTGCTTGGGCAGGCCGTAGATCAGGTCGATATTGATCGAGCGAAATTGCAAGGTGCGCGCTGCATCGATCACGGCGCGGGTTTCCTCCAGGCTTTGCAGGCGGTTGACCGCCCGTTGCACCTCGGGGTCGAGGTCTTGCAGGCCGATGCTCACGCGGTTGAAGCCCAGTTCGCGTAGCAGGCCCATGGTGGCCCAGTCGGCTTCGCGCGGGTCGATTTCGATGCCGTAGTCGCCCGAGTCATCATCCAGCAAATTGAAATGCTGGCGCAGGCGTGTCATCACCTGGCGCAGTTCATCGTGGCTGAGAAACGTTGGCGTACCGCCGCCGAAATGCAGTTGCTCAACGGGTTGCTGCGGGTCGAGGTGGCAGGCCACCAATTGGATCTCCTGCTCCAGGCGCTGTAGGTAGGCCTGGGCGCGCCCCCGGTCCTTGGTGATCACCTTGTTGCAGGCGCAGTAGTAGCAAATGTTGGCGCAGAAGGGTACATGCACGTACAGCGACAGTGGCCGCACTGCCTTTCGGCTGTCACGCAGGGCGTGGAGCAGGTCGAAGGTGCCGACCTGGCTGTCAAATTGTACGGCGGTGGGGTAGGACGTGTAGCGCGGCCCCGCCAAGTCGTAGCGGTGAATCAGATCTGTGTCCCAACGAATGGCGTCGAGCATGCGGGCGGTCCCCCGGATTGGCTAGTGGGCCGAGTCTAGGGGCAGGGCAGGCAAGGCATGTTGATTTGCATCAACGGGGAGCGGCGCTATGCCACAGGGCCTGTTAATGCCCCATTAGCCAGTGCTGATGGGGGCCGGGCAAGGTCCAGAGGCCGAAGATCATCACCAGCACCCCGCCGGCCACCCGCACGCTGCGCTTGCGCAACAACGCCGTCACCCGTTCGGCGGCCAGCCCGGTGGCCAGCAGCACCGGCCAGGTGCCCAGCCCGAACGCCAGCATCAGCAAGGCGCTGTCCAGTGCATTGCCCTGGCTCGCCGCCCATAGCAGGGTGCTGTAGACGAGCCCGCACGGCAACCAGCCCCACAGCGCACCCAGCAACAAGGCGCGGGGCAGGCTGGACACCGGCAGCAAACGGTTGGCCACTGGCTGCAGATGCCGCCACAGGCCGCGCCCCAGGCTTTCGATACGGGTGAGGCCGCTCCACCAGCCGGCCAGGTACAGGCCCATGCAGACCAACAGCAGGCCGGCGAGCACACGCATGAACATCGCTGCCGGGCTGTTGGCCACCGCCCAGCCGGCCAGGCCGATCAATAAACCGGCGGTGGCATAGCTGAGGATGCGCCCCAGGTTGTACGCCAGCAGCAGGCGAAAACGGCGGCTGCGTTGTTCCTTGGGAATCGCCAGGGTCAGCGCGGCCATCAACCCACCGCACATGCCCAGGCAGTGGCCACCACCGAGCAGGCCGAGGATCAGCGCCGAGACCAGCAAGGGCATCAGCTCAAGCATGAGGGGGCTCTTTGGGCGGTTGCTCGGGGTTGTTGGCTTCATCGATGGCGGCCAGGTGGTTCGGGTCCTGGTCATCGAACAGCACGCTGTGGGCCGGGCCATCGAGGTCTTCGTACTGGCCGCTGTCCACGGCCCAGAAGAAGATGTAGATGGCCACGCCCACTAACAGCAGTGCTGCCGGAATCATCACATAGAGAGCTGGCATCTGTACTCCATGCCCACGCGGCTCAGGCCGGCAGCGGGCGGGTTGCTGGGGCGGTACCCGGGGCTTGCGCGCTCGGCAGGCGAGTCAGGCGCAACGCGTTGAGTACCACGGTCAACGAACTGAGGGACATGCCGATGGCCGCCCAGATCGGAGTGATCCAACCCAGGGCGGCGAACGGCAGCATAAGGCCATTGTACAACCCGGCCCACAACAGGTTCTCGATGATCACTCGGCGGGTGCGCCGCGCGAGGCTGAAGGCCTGCACCAGCGCATCCAGGCGGTTGGACAACAGCACCGCATCGGCGCTGGTTTTTGCCAGGTCGGTGGCCGAGCCCATCGCCACACTGATATCGGCAGCAGCCAACACCGGCACATCATTGACCCCATCGCCCAGCATCAGCACTTTGCGACCTTCCTTGTGCAGGTTTTGCAGTACCTGCAGCTTGTCGTCAGGGCGCAGGCTGCCGTGGGCTTCGTCGATACCCAGCTCAGAGGCGACACTGGCTACCATCGGCGAACTGTCGCCGGAGAGCAACAGCGTGCGCCAGCCCCGCGCCTTGCATGCGGCCAGCAAGGCGGGGGCGTCGCTGCGCAGACGGTCGTCGAGTACGAACCAGGCCAGCGCCCCGCTGCGGTCGCCCAGCAGCAGCCATTGCCCGGCTTCGTCCGGCGAGGCGGGAATCGCGCAGCCACTGAGTTCACAGACAAAACCCGGCTGGCCGATGCGCAACAGACGTTCTCCCACACGACCCTCCAGGCCCAGCCCTTGCGTGCTCAGCACTTCATCGGCGGCCAGCGGCGCACGGCCGAAGGCACGGGCAATCGGGTGTTCGGAGCGGTTCTCCAGGGCGGCGGCAAGGCCCAGGCATTGGTCGCTGTCCAGCGCGCCGAGGGGCCGGATGGCGCGCAACGCCAGGCGCCCTTCGGTGAGGGTGCCGGTCTTGTCGAAAATCACCGTATCAATCTGGTTCAGGCCCTCCAGCACATGGCCGCGGGTCAGCAGTAACCCGAGACTGTGCAAGGTACCGGTGGCGGCGGTAAGGGCGGTGGGCGTGGCCAGCGACAGGGCGCACGGACAGGTCGCCACCAGCATCGCCAGCACAATCCAGAACGCCCGGGTGGGGTCCAGCTCCCACCACAGCAGGCCGATCAGTGCGGCGGCGATCAGCGAGCACAACAAGAACCACTGCGCAGCGCGGTCGGCGATCTGCGCCAGGCGCGGCTTCTCGGCCTGGGCGCGCTCCAGCAGGCGCACGATGGCGGACAGGCGCGTGTCATGCCCCAGGGCGCGTACTTGGACGGTCAGCGCGCCTTCGACATTCAGCGTGCCGGCCGTGACGCTCTCACCCGTGCGCCGAGGTTGCGGCAGGTACTCGCCGGTCAGCAGGGATTCATCAATGCTGGATTGGCCGTCGAGAATCACCCCATCCGCCGGCAGCACCGCACCGGGATGCACCAGCACACGATCACCCAGTGCCAACTCGCTGAGCAGGATGCGTTCGCTCTGGCCATTGTCCTTGAGGCGCAGGCAGGAGGCGGGCAACAGGTTGACCAGTTGGGCGGTGGCTGCGGCAGTACGCTCCCGGGCGCGGCGCTCAAGGTAGCGTCCGGCCAGCAGGAACAGGGCAAACATGCCCACGGCATCGAAATACAACTCGCCTACGCCAGTGATCGCGGTCCAGATGCCGGCCAGGTACGCGCCGCCAATCGCCAGGGACACCGACACGTCCATGGTCAGGTGGCGCGTGCGCAGGTCACGCAGGGCGCCTTTGAAGAAGGGCGCGCAGCTGTAGAACACGATGGGCGTGGTGAGAAACATTGCGACCCAGCGCAGGATGATGTGCAGCTCCGGGCTCAGGTCAATATTGAATTCCGGCCAGGTGGCCATGGTTGCCATCATGGCTTGGAACCACAGCAAGCCGGCGACTCCCAGTTGTCGCAGGGCCAGTCGATTCTCGCTGGCCAATTGTTCGGCGGCGCGGTCGGCCTGGTAAGGGTGGGCGGCGTAACCGATATGGCGCAGCTCGCTGAGCAGTTGGCTCAACGGCAATTGCCCATCGGCCCAGCGCACGTGCAGGCGGTGGTTGGACAGGTTCAATCGCGCTTCGGCCACCGCAGGCAGGCTGCGCAGGTGTTTCTCGATCAACCAGCCGCAGGCGGCGCAACTGATGCCTTCCATCAGCAAGGTGGTTTCGGCCAGGTCGCCTTGATGGCGGACAAAGGGTTTTTGCACATCGGCGCGATCGTACAGCGCCAGCTCGTCCACCAATTGCACGGGGAGCGCCTCGGGGTTGGCCGAGGCTTCGCTGCGGTGTTGGTAATAGCTTTCCAGCCCGCCGGCCACTATCGCCTCGGCCACGGCCTGGCAGCCCGGGCAGCAGAGTTCGCGGCGTTCGCCGAGGATCTGGGCGGTGAACCGGCTTCCGGAGGGGACGGGTAGGGCGCAGTGGTAGCAGGGGGTGGGTTGGGTCATTACTCGGTTCCGCAGATCGTTCCCACGCTTTGCGTGGGAATGTTGCCCGTGACGCTCTGCGTCACAAAGCGGACGCAGAGCGTCCAGCAAGGCGTTACCACGCAGAGCGTGGGAACGATCATCGTCTACTTCTTCAAGTCTTCAGCGCCCTGCAACGGTTCGTCACCCAGCAACAAATCCTTGTCATGGCTGACCTCTTCCTCTTCGAACAGGCGCCAGGTGTTGCCGCCTTCCACG
This sequence comes from Pseudomonas sp. J380, assembly GCF_009827115.1. Lineage (NCBI taxonomy): Bacteria > Pseudomonadati > Pseudomonadota > Gammaproteobacteria > Pseudomonadales > Pseudomonadaceae > Pseudomonas > Pseudomonas sp. J380. The sequence continues at coordinate 5,881,445 of NZ_CP043060.1, forward strand.
CCAAGCAGTTCCACGAAACGGCGACCTTCGACCTTGTCGGTGACCTGGCCAATGTAGCGGCCGGGCTCGCTGTCGCTGCGGGTGAGGTTGATCTTGCGATCCTTCTCTGGCTGGGTCGGGGAGATCAGGTTCAGCTCCAGGGTATTTGGATTGCTGTAGCCAGTCAGTTGCAGCTCGACCTCGCCGGTCAGTTCGTCCAGGTGCAGCTTGCCGCGCAGTTGCAGGGTCTGGGCCAGGCGTTCGCGGTCCAGGGAACGGTTGATGCCTTTGCCGGCCTCGTAGTAGTTGTCGTTGACCAGATTGTCCGGGTTGTTCACTGCGATGGTCACCATGGACAAGGTCAGGGTCACCGAGCAGGCCAGAATCGCGATGATGATCCAGGGCCAGAGGTGCTTGTACCAAGGGCTGGCGGCAGTAGTTGCGGGCATGCGTATGTTCCCTGTTAACGGACTTGTGGGCCGATGAATCGGCTCTTGGCTTCAATATGGACGCTGGTGTCATCGGCGTCTTCGAGGATGAAGGTCACCTCGTTGGTGCTCGACGGCAACTGCTCGGGCGCACTCGACAACTCCACCGGCATGCTGACGATATCGCCGGCGGCCACTTTGATTTCGCGCCGGCCTTGCAGCTTGAGGTCTGGCAGGCCAGCGGCGTCGAGCACGTAGGTGTGGTCGCGCTGGTCTTTGTTCATGATCTTCAGGCTGTAGACGTTTTCGATGCGCCCTTCGGCGTTCTCGCGATACAGCACGCGGTCTTTGCTGACGTCGAAACCTACCAGCGAGCGCATGAAGAAGGCCGACACCAACAGGCTGATCATCGCCAGCAACACCAGGGCGTAACCGATCAGGCGCGGGCGCAGCTTATGGGTTTTCTGCCCCGAAAGGTTGTGTTCGGTGGTGTAGCTGATCAGGCCGCGTGGGTACTCCATCTTGTCCATGATGTTGTCGCAGGCATCGATACAGGCGGCGCAACCGATGCACTCGATTTGCAGCCCGTCGCGGATATCGATACCGGTAGGGCACACCTGCACGCACATCGTGCAGTCGATGCAGTCGCCCAGGCCCTGGGCCTTGTAGTCGGTACCCTTTTTACGTGGGCCACGCACTTCGCCACGGCGCGGATCATAGGACACGATCAAGGTGTCCTTGTCGAACATCACGCTCTGGAAGCGCGCATAGGGGCACATGTAGATGCACACCTGCTCACGCAGCCAGCCGGCGTTGCCGTAGGTGGCGAGGGTGAAGAAACCCACCCAGAAATACGACCAGCCATCGGCCTGGCCAGTGAAAAAGTCGAACACCAGTTCGCGAATCGGCGAGAAGTAGCCGACGAAGGTGATGCCGGTGGCAAAGCCGATCAGCAGCCACAGGCTGTGCTTGCTGAACTTGCGCAGGAATTTGTTGGCGCTCATGGGCGCTTTGTCGAGCTTGATGCGCTGGTTGCGGTCGCCTTCGGTGACCTTTTCGCACCACATGAAGATCCATGTCCACACGCTCTGTGGGCAGGTATAGCCGCACCACACACGCCCGGCGTATACGGTGATAAAGAACAGGCCAAATGCCGCGACAATGAGAATGCCCGACAGCAGGATGAAATCCTGAGGCCAGAACGTTGCGCCGAAAATAAAGAATTTACGCTCCGGCAGGTTCCACCACACCGCCTGGTGACCGCCCCAATTCAGCCACACCGTGCCGAAGTACAACAGGAACAGAGCGGCACCGCCGACCATGCGCAAGTTGCGGAACAAGCCAGTGAAGGCGCGGGTGTAGATCTTCTCTCTCGAAGCGTAGAGGTCGACGGTCTTGGCAGGCGGGGTAACGTCATGTACCGGTATCTGGTCGCTCATCATTGCATCCCACGGCGGTGGAGATTTGCCTCGGCCAGTACGTGCCAGCCGGGGTCAAATTAAGGGTGTTGCAGTGGCCTAATGATACGCCCCCGATGGTGCGCAAAGGGTGCGACCTTTGGTCGCGTTGGGGGAAATCAATTGATGGTGTACGTGACCTGGATCAATTGACTTGGCAAGTATGGACGGTTTTTGTCGGTAAGCCGGTCATTCGTCCCATGGATTGATCAGTGCAACGCCGCTCGATTGGAAGTCGCTGATGTTGCGCGTGACGACGGTGAGCCCATGAACCAGCGCAGTTGCGGCAATCAATGAATCACTTTCGTTGGCTCGGTCGGGTACATGCAAGTGTGCGCAACGCAACGCGACCGCTGCATCGACGGGCAGGATTCTGGCATCAAAGGCGGGCATCACATGACGCTTGAGCCAGGCTCTCAGCACCTTCCCCTGCGCCGGGTCTCGCCGCTCAATTCGCAGGACTCCGGTTTCCAATTCCTTCAGCGTGATCGCCGAAATAAACATACGTGGAGCCACCACACTTTTTGCCCACGCCACGACATTTGAATCAGCCTGAGGTTTACGCAGTTCAGAGATCACATTCGTGTCGAGTAAATACATCAAGAAAAGTCCACGGGTCGATGAATGATCACGGCACGTTCGGTTTCGAAGTCGATAGCGGCCGCTTCCGGCATCACCAACAGGTCAACGATGTCGGCATTCAGACCTGTCAGCTTCTGGTAGTCCTCAATGCTTAGCAGTACATGGGCAGGCTTGCCGCGATCAGTGATAAAAACCGGCCCTTTGCGGGCGGCTTTTTTGGCACCACTTGTGTCTTGGTTGAATTCGCGGCTGGAAATGGTCGTGATGGTCATGGGGTAGGTCCCCTTCGCTGGAGTGAATGTAGTTACGTTACTACTTGGCGAGTGCGCGCGGCAAGGTTGAGGCTACGAACGGTAGATTTGGCTTTGAAAGTTTCGCAGCTAAAACAAAAAAGCCCCGCCAGCATTCGCTGCGCGGGGCTCCATTATTGTTTCAGAGGTCTTACTGCTCCTCAGCCTTCTTATCCCCATGCGACAAGCTATACACATACGCCGCAAGCAAGTGCACCTTGTCATTGCCCTGCAACTGCTCCTGCGCGGGCATCTGGCCCTGGCGGCCATAACGGATGGTCTGCTGCAGTTGCGCAAAGCTTGAACCGTAGATGAACGCCCCCGGATGCGTCAGGTCCGGCGCGCCCATGGCGGGGGTGCCTTTACCGGCCGGGCCGTGGCAGGCCACGCAGTTGGCGGCGAAGAGTTTCTCACCGTTGGCCACATCGGCCTTGGCACCTTCCGGCAGTTTGCGACCATCGAGTTGGGTCACCACAAAGCCTGCTACGTCAGCCACGCCTTGCTCGCCGATGACTTCGGCCCAGCCTGGCATCACCGCGTGGCGGCCCTTCATGATGGTTTCCTTGATGGTGTTGGGTTCGCCACCCCAGCGCCAGTCGGCGTCGGTCAGGTTGGGAAAGCCGTAGGCGCCCTTGGCGTCGGAGCCGTGGCACACCGAGCAGTTGGAGGCAAACAGCCGACCGCCCATCTTCAAGGCTTGCGGGTCCTTGGCGACTTCTTCAATGGGCATCGATGCGAACTTGGCGAAGATCGGCCCGAACTTGGCCTCCGACCTGGCCATTTCCTTTTCCCATTCGTGCACGCCGGTCCAGCCGGTCTGGCCGTTGGCGAACGGGGTTTGCTTGTCGTTGTCGAGGTAGTTGTAGCCTGGCAGCAGACCCTTCCAGTTGCCCAGGCCAGGGTAGAGCACCAGGTAACCAAGGGCGAAGACGATGGTGCCGACAAACAGCATGAACCACCACTTAGGCAGCGGGTTGTCGTACTCCTCGATGCCGTCAAACGAGTGGCCGACGGTCTCGTCCGTCTGTTCGGTGCGCTGGCCCTTGCGGGTCGACAGCAGCAGCCAGGTCAGGGCGAAGATGGTACCCAGACTGAGGACTGTGACGTACAGACTCCAGAACGTAGTCATTCTTTGTTACTCCTAGAAGCTTGCTCGACGTGCTTGATGGCTTCGGGATCATCTGCAAAGGGCAGCATGGTCGCGTCGTCAAACTCCGACTTGCGCCGTGGGCTGAACACCCACAACGCCAGGCCGATAAAGGCCACCATCACCACAACGGTGCCCAGGCCACGAATCATCCCGATATCCATGTAGGTCACCGTTTGCTTTTGATGATGGTGCCAAGGCCTTGCAGGTAGGCCACCAATGCGTCCATTTCGGTCTTGCCCTTCACGGCTGCGGCTGCGCCGGCGATGTCTTCGTCGGTGTAGGGCACGCCCAGGGTGCGCAAGACTTCCATCTTCTTCGCGGTGTCCTTGCCGTCGAGCTTGTTTTCCACGAGGAACGGGTACGCCGGCATTTTCGACTCAGGCACCACGTTGCGCGGGTTGTACAGGTGCGCACGCTGCCAGTCATCGGAGTAACGCCCACCCACACGGGCCAGGTCCGGGCCGGTGCGCTTGGAACCCCACAGGAACGGGTGGTCCCACACGCTTTCACCGGCGACCGAGTAGTGGCCGTAGCGTTCGGTTTCGGCGCGGAACGGGCGGATCATCTGCGAGTGGCAGCCCACGCAACCGTTGGCGATGTAGACGTCGCGGCCTTCCAGTTCGAGGGCGGTGCGCGGCTTCATGCCTTCGACCGGCTTGTTGGTCACGTCCTGGAAAAACAGTGGGACGATTTGGGTCAGGCCGCCGATGCTCACGGCGATGACCATGAAGAAGGCCAGCAGGCCGATGTTCTTCTCGACTACTTCATGCTTCATCAGTGAGCTCCCACAACGGCGATCTTGGCGGCGGCTTCGGCTTCTACAGGGTCGCTGGCACGCACGGTGCGCCAGACGTTGTAGGCCATCAACAGCATGCCGCTGGCAAAGAACGCACCGCCCAGGGCACGTACGATAAAGCCCGGGTGGCTGGCTTGCAGCGCTTCGACGAAGGAGTAGGTGAGGGTGCCGTCATCGTTGATCGCACGCCACATCAGGCCCTGGGTGATGCCGTTGACCCACATCGAGGCGATGTAGAGCACGGTGCCGATAGTGGCCAGCCAGAAGTGTGCGTTGATCAGCCCGACGCTGTGCATCTGCACGCGGCCGAACAGTTTGGGGATCATGTGGTACAGCGCGCCGATGGAGATCATCGCCACCCAGCCCAGCGCCCCGGCGTGTACATGGCCGATGGTCCAGTCGGTGTAGTGGGACAGCGAGTTGACGGTCTTGATCGCCATCATCGGACCTTCAAAGGTCGACATGCCGTAGAACGCCAGGGACACCACCAGAAACCGCAGGATCGGGTCGGTGCGCAGCTTATGCCAGGCGCCCGAGAGGGTCATCATGCCGTTGATCATGCCGCCCCAGCTTGGCGCCAGCAGGATGATCGACATCGCCATGCCCAGGGACTGTGCCCAATCCGGCAGGGCGGTGTAGTGCAAGTGGTGAGGGCCGGCCCAGATGTAGAGGGTGATCAGCGCCCAGAAGTGCACGATGGACAGGCGATAAGAGTAGATCGGACGCTCGGCCTGCTTGGGCACGAAGTAGTACATCATCCCCAGGAAACCGGTGGTGAGGAAGAAGCCTACGGCGTTGTGGCCGTACCACCACTGGATCATCGCGTCCGTTGCGCCGGAATAGGCCGAATAGGACTTGAACAGGTTCACCGGCAGGGAGGCGTGGTTGACGATGTGCAGCATCGCCGTGACCACGATAAAGGCCCCGTAGAACCAGTTGCCCACGTAGATGTGCTTGGTCTTGCGCTTGACGATGGTGCCGAAGAACACCAGGCCGTAGGTCACCCACACGATGGCAAGCAAAATGGCGATCGGCCATTCCAGCTCGGCGTATTCCTTGGTAGTGGTGTAGCCCAGGGGCAGGCTGATGATGGCGCCGACGATGACGGCCTGCCAGCCCCAGAAGGTGAAGGCGGCCAGACCATCGGAAATCAGTCGCGTCTGGCAGGTGCGCTGCACGACATAGTAGGAGGTGGCAAACAGTGCACATCCGCCGAAGGCGAAGATCACCAGGTTGGTGTGCAGTGGGCGCAGGCGGCCGAAAGTCGTCCAGGGCAGGTCGAAATTCAATTGCGGCCAAACCAGTTGCGAGGCGATGAACACCCCGAGCCCCATGCCAAGGATCCCCCAGACCACCGTCATGATGGCGAACTGGCGGACTACCTTATAGTTATAAGCAGTCGGACTGATTGCTGTGCTCATTCTAAGGTTCCACGGTTTAGGTTTTTTTATAGGTAAAATCGGCCGCAAGTATGTAGAAACCGAGGGGCCATTGCAACGCAATGGCTGACCTGTATCAATGCGTTCCACGCCAGATTCTGCGCCCTTTCCATGTTTGGTGTAAGGATAAAGACCGAAATAGAAAGCTGATCAAGTGGACAGGAATTTTAGAGGGCGCAACGGATACCGTCGCCTACGCCAGAATTGCTCCACTGTGGGAACAAGCGTAGACCCGAATAGGAGGAGGGGAAAGTTGGGTTTGGAAGGGGTGCGACACTTGGTCGCGACTTATGCCTGTGGCGAGGGCGCTTGCTCCCGTTGGGCTGCGTAGCGGCCCCAAAATCGTGGGAGCGCTTCGCACTCCAGCGGGAGCAAGCTCCCTCGCCACAGGTAGAGCTTTTACTGCGGTTGGCTGTCTGGCGTTGCGCCTTCAGCGTTATGGGACAGGCTGTACACGTAAGCCGCCAGCAAGTGCACCTTGTCATTGCCTTGCAGCACGTCCTGGGCCGGCATCTGGCCCTGGCGACCATGGCGGATGGTCTGCTGCAACTGCGCCAGGCTGGTGCCGTAGATAAAGCCGGCAGGCTCGGTCAGGTTGGGCGCACCCATGGCTTCCACGCCGTGACCTTGCGGACCATGACACGCCACGCAAGTGGTGCTGAAGGCGGCTTGCCCGGCGGCCAGGTCGGCGGTGTTGTCGGCGGGCAACGGCAGCTTGGCCAGGTCGTGACGCACATAGGCGGCGACGTTCTTCACCCCGTCCTCGCCCAGCACTTCACCCCAGGCCGGCATCGCCGCGTGGCGACCGTTCAGGATGGTGGCCTTGATGGCCTCGGCCGAACCGCCCCAGCGCCAGTTGTTGTCGGCCAGGTTGGGGAAGCCATAGGCGCCCTTGGCGTCCGAGCCGTGGCACACCGCACAGTTGGAGGCAAACAGGCGACCGCCCATCTTCAACGCTTGCGGGTCCTTGGCGACTTCTTCCACCGGCATGGCCGCGAACTTGGCGAAGATCGGCCCGAACCTGGCGTCGGCCTTGGCCATTTCCTTGTCCCATTCCTTGGTCTGGGTCCAGCCGTCTTCATAGCCCGGCAGTACGCCTTTCCAGTTGCCCAGGCCCGGGTAGAGGATCAGGTAGCCGACGGCAAACACCAGGGTGCCGGCGAACAACATGAACCACCACTGGGGCAGCGGGTTGTCGTATTCCTCGATACCGTCGAAGGCGTGGCCCATGGTCTGGTCGACGCTGCCCTTGGTCTCGCCCTTGCGGGTGCCGACCAACAGCCAGGTCAGGCCGATCAGGCTGCCCAGGGTCAATACGCAGATCCATGTACTCCAGAACGTAGTCATGGCCGAGTGCTCCTTGTGGCTGGCTCTGCATGAGCGTCGGGTGGGGCAGGTTCATCGGCAAACGGCAGCAGGCGGGCCTGCTCGAATTCCGCGTTGCGGCGGTTGTTGAACACCCACAGCGACAGGCCGATAAAGGCGATAGCGACCACCAGCGTGCCAAGGCCGCGGATGGTGCCTGCATCGAATTCAAATCCCATGGCTCACCTCTTGCTCTTGATGGCAGTGCCGAGCACTTGCAGGTAGGAAACCAGCGCGTCCATCTCGGTCTTGCCCTTGAGGCTGGCGACGGCGCCATTGATGTCGTCGTCGGTGTACGGCACGCCGAGGGTGCGCATCACTTTCAACTTGGTCTCGGTGTGGCTGCTGTCGACGGCGGCGGTGACCAGCCAGGGGTAGGCCGGCATTTTCGACTCTGGCACCACGTTGCGCGGGTTGTACAAGTGCGCGCGGTGCCAGTCGTCCGAGTAGCGCGCGCCGACGCGGGCCAGGTCCGGCCCGGTACGCTTGGAGCCCCACAAGAACGGGTGGTCCCACACGCTTTCGCCAGCCACCGAGTAGTGGCCGTAGCGCTCGGTCTCGGCGCGGAACGGGCGGATCATCTGCGAGTGGCACTGCACGCAGCCTTCGCGGATGTAGATGTCGCGGCCTTCCAGTTGCAGTGCGGTGTAGGGCTTCATGCCTTCGACCGGCTTGTTGGTCACGTCCTGGAAGAACAGCGGGACGATCTGCGTCAGGCCACCGATGCTCACGGCGAGCACCATCAGCAGCATCAACAGGCCGACGTTCTTTTCAATCGTTTCGTGTTTCATCATCGACTCCTCAGGCCATCTGCGCGGCAGCGGTGACTTCGGCAGGTTGCGCCGAACGCACGGTGCGCCATGTGTTGTAAGCCATCAGGAACATGCCGCTGAGGAAGATCGCACCGCCCACCAGACGCACGATGAAGCCTGGGTGGCTGGCCACCAGGGTTTCGACGAAGGAGTAGGTAAGGGTGCCGTCTTCGTTGACCGCACGCCACATCAGGCCCTGGGCGATGCCGTTGACCCACATCGAGGCGATGTAGAGCACGGTGCCGATGGTGGCCAGCCAGAAGTGCGCGTTGATCAGGCCGAGGCTGTACATCTGCTCGCGACCGAAGACTTTCGGGATCATGTGGTACAGCGCGCCGATGGAGATCATCGCCACCCAGCCCAGCGCCCCGGCGTGTACGTGGCCGATGGTCCAGTCGGTGTAGTGGGAGAGGGCGTTGACGGTCTTGATCGCCATCATCGGGCCTTCGAAGGTCGACATGCCGTAGAAGGCCAGGGAGACGACGAGGAAGCGCAGGATCGGGTCGCTGCGCAACTTATGCCAGGCACCCGAGAGGGTCATCATGCCGTTGATCATGCCGCCCCAGCTTGGCGCCAGCAGCACCAGTGACATCACCATGCCCAGGGACTGCGCCCAGTCCGGCAAGGCGGTGTAGTGCAAGTGGTGCGGGCCGGCCCAGATGTACAGGGTGATCAACGCCCAGAAGTGCACGATCGACAAACGATAGGAATACACCGGGCGCTCGGCCTGTTTGGGCACGAAGTAGTACATCATCCCCAGAAAACCCGCAGTCAGGAAAAAGCCTACCGCGTTGTGCCCATACCACCACTGCACCATGGCATCCGTCGCACCGCCGTACAGCGAGTAGGACTTCGTCAGGCTGACCGGGATTTCCAGGTTATTGACGATATGCAAGATGGCCACGGTGATGATGAACGCGCCGAAGAACCAGTTGCCCACATAGATGTGCTTGGTCTTGCGTTTCATGATCGTGCCGAAGAACACGATGGCGTAGGCGACCCAGACAATGGTGATCAGGATGTCGATCGGCCATTCCAGCTCGGCGTATTCCTTGGAGCTGGTGTAGCCCAGTGGCAGGCTGATGGCGGCCAGCAGGATCACAAGCTGCCAGCCCCAGAAGCAGAACGCGGCGACTTTCGGCGCGAACAGCTGCGTCTGGCAGGTGCGTTGCACCGAGTAAAAGGAGCTGGCGAACAGCGCACAGCCACCGAACGCGAAAATCACCGCATTGGTGTGCAATGGGCGCAGACGGCCGAAGCTGGTCCAGGGCAAATCGAAGTTGAGCGCAGGCCAAACCAATTGGGCCGCGAGAAAAACCCCGAGCCCCATGCCGACGATGCCCCACACCACCGTCATAATGGCGAATTGGCGGACCACCTTGTAGTTATAGGCGGTACTTAAAGTAGTGTTCATGGTTCCCCATCCACGGTTCAACCCAAGCAAGTGCGGCACTTGGGCTGGAGTTATAGGCAGACTAAAAAGCGAGGCAAGCATGGGCAAAGAGCACAAGGCCAGTATTGACGGGGATCAATGGGCGCAGTGTGTACGGGAACATGGCTGGTTGTGGGATGTCGCCACGGGCAAGCGTTCGGGCGAGCCGGTCACGCTGATTCTGGCCCATGGCGCCGGTGCACCGATGGACTCGGCGTTCATGCCCGACATGGCTGCACGCCTTGCCGGGCATGGTGTGAACGTGTTGCGCTTCGAGTTCCCGTACATGGCCCAGCGCCGCTTGGACGGGGGCAAACGCCCGCCGAATCCGGCGCCGAAACTGCTGGAGGCGTGGCGTGAGGTGTATGACCAGGTGCGACGTCATGTCGCTGGGAAACTGGCGATTGGCGGCAAGTCCATGGGCGGGCGCATGGCCAGTTTGTTGGCCGATGAGCTGGGCGCAGATGGGTTGGTGTGCCTGGGCTATCCGTTTTATGCGGTGGGCAAGCCGCAAAAGCCTCGGGTGGAGCATCTGGCTGCGCTTGCGACGCCGACGCTGATAGTGCAGGGCGAGCGTGATGCCTTGGGCAATCGAGCGGCGGTGGAGGGGTATGCGTTATCGCCGAGCATTGAGGTGATGTGGCTGGTGGCGGGGGATCATGATTTGAAGCCGTTGAAGGCGTCGGGGTTCAGTCATGAGCAGCATTTGGAGGCGGCGGCCATCAAAGCGTCAGGTTTTCTCGCCTGACGCTTTGTGAGGAGGTTGGGTGTTGCAAAGGTGATGAGTTTTTTAAAGGTATTCTTTTTGAATATAGTACATTTCGAAATCACCTGTAACATTCATGTGGGCCGACTGTTCTCTAAAGGTTGCTTTGAAAGAACCTGTTGCTCTTTCGGTAAACGTATTGATGCTAATCGTTACTTCGGCCTCCTCAGCTCTGTAAGTTTGAGTTTCATGACCTGGAGAGTCGGTGGAGTGGTAAGCTCCAAATTCACTTGTGAGGTTATAGGTTTTAGTTATATCCCCTTCTTCATAAGGGATCTTGAAATGATAACCCAGCAGGTTCCTATCCTTGTAAGATCCTATTAATCCTTCGATAGCCCATTGCGTTTTATCTTTGTTGTGGTAAAAATACACTTTTTGCGCAGATGTACTTTCGTTGCATTTAATCCACGTAAACGTATTTTTAGACGTGGAGTTTTCTTGGTTTTCCAAGGAGTAGAGGTCGGTCGACATTATAACGCTCCTTTATATCGGGGTGGGTTTAAGTTTGTCAGGGGGTTGAGGTCTCACTGTACGAACATCCGTGAAAATGATGTGGCTACGGGCAGTCTTTTATAGGCATAAACGTGCCGTTAGTCATGTCTACACGGTCGCGGATTTTATTTTTAAAGGTGGCTTCGCAGCGCAACGGCTGCTGAGTCAGTGTAAGCGTTACATTGTATTCGTCTTCATAGGTGCCACCGCCGAAGGGAGCATAGTAAAAATTCGATTTCTCATCACCGTTTTTAAATGTTTCATCGATGATCTGTTCATTTTCATCGTCGCAGTAAATAAAAATAGCCCACTCACGGTATTGAGGCGTACCCCATTCTCCCTCCTCGCTGGTCAGATACCATGCCTTGCTTGAACTGGAGTAGGCCAACCAGCCCTCCGTTTTGTATTGAGTTTGTCCTTCTGTCCACTTAAAGATCGAATGTTGTGAGGCAAGGGTAGTTGCAGGCCACTCACAGCAGCATTTTATTTCGCGTAATTCCGACGCTGTGTCAGTGAAAGAACCTTCGAAATTCAGCGTTGTGTTCCCTGTGCTTTCGTCAACGGTTACTTCAATGTCGCCGACAGGTTTAATACGTTCTTCCGTTTCAGGTACGTTATTGTTTGCACCTTGAATGTACACGTGGGTGAAGGCTTCCGGGTTTTGCTTGATTGATTTGTTAGGTGATGTACTTATGGAGTCGCAAGGTATTTTCAGTAACAGTGATTGTTGAGTGTCTGGGGACTGGAGCGTCAACTTGACCCAATACTGATTATTGTATTCGGATAGGTGCAGTGGGAGAGCCCAGCCTTCCAATGTTCTTTCGTTGTTCGATGATTTTTCAGTCCATTGCACACGCCCCATGGTTTTTGGGAAGGGATGCAGGGCGCTATTTGAGTCGGTAGACCGGGACATAACGGTGTGCTCCTGTTTGACAGGTTCACACTATAAGGAGGGAGGCGTTCAAAGGTTAACTGTGAGAATTGACAGTTTTATAGAATGCTTGGTGATAAAAAGATGATGAGTGATAGCCATCTGCAAGGGGCTCACTTGTTGGAGAAAGTGAGCCCTTGAAGTTCTACCGGTTAAAACGCTCCACCAGCGAGTACTGAGTATTCGCCGTATGAGTCAGTTCTTCACTCAACTGCGCCGAGTTCATCGCCTGCTCTGAGGTCTGGTCTGCCAACAGCGCAATAGTGCTGATGTTACGGCTGATCTCCTCGGCCACGGCGCTTTGCTCTTCGGTGGCCGCGGCAATCTGGGTGGTCATGTCGGTGATATTGGCCACCGCCTCACTGATGCCCACCAACGCCTGGTCCGCTTCCATCACCCGCGCCACACCTTCTTCGGCCTGGCGATGCCCGGCGTCCATGGTTTGCACGGCCGCAGCCGCCGTGTGTTGCAGCTTGGCGATCAGGGCATGGATCTGCCCGGTGGATTCGGCCGTACGCTGCGCCAGTTGGCGCACTTCATCGGCGACCACCGCAAAGCCACGGCCCATCTCACCGGCACGCGCGGCTTCGATAGCGGCGTTGAGCGCCAGCAAGTTGGTCTGGTCGGCGATGCCCTTGATTACATCGACAACGCCGCCAATTTCATCGCTGTCCTTGGCCAGTTGAGTGACGGTCACGCCGGTCTCGCCAACCGCTGCCGAAAGCCGCTGAATCGCCTCGCGGGTTTCCCCGGCGATATCGCGGCCGCGACCGGTCAGGCGGTTGGCTTCCTGGGTGGCGTCGGCGGTGCGCTGCACATGGCTGGCAACTTCCTGGGTGGTTGCAGCCATTTGGTTGACGGCGGTGGCCACCTGTTCGGTTTCCACACGCTGACGTTCCAGGCCGCTGGAGCTGCTGTGCGCCAGGGTGTTGGACTGTGCCGCCTGATCGTTGAGGTGCTCGGCAGTGTCCTGCAAGCGGGTCAGGCAGGTCTTCAGACGCGCTTCCTGGCTGAGAATCGACATTTCCAGTCGGGCCTGGGCGCCACGGCTGTCGGTGTACATCTGCGCAATCAGCGGGTCGGACGTGGTCTGTTCGGCCAGGCGCAGCAAGCGCTTGAGGCCGCGCTGTTGCCAGCTCAGCCCCAGCAGGCCCAACGGCACCGACAACGCTGCCGCCAAGGCAAAGCCCCACTGGGAGGTGAGGGTGGCGCCGATCATGAAGCTCAGTTGGCTGACCAGGATAAACGGCAGCCAGTCCTGCAGCACCGGCAGCCATTTGTCGCGCTGGGGAATCGCCGACTTGCCCTGGTTGATGCGTTGATAAAGCGCCTCGGCCCGGCGGATCTGCTCGGCGGTGGGCTTGATGCGCACCGATTCGTAGCCGATCACCTGGTTACCGTCGAATACCGGTGTTACATAGGCGTTAACCCAGTAGTGGTCGCCGGTCTTGCAGCGATTCTTGACAATGCCCATCCATGGCAAGCCTTGTTTGAGCGTGGACCACATGTGTGCGAACACCGCCGAGGGCACATCCGGGTGACGCACCAGGTTGTGCGGAGCACGGACCAGTTCGTCGCGGGTGAACCCACTGATTTCGACAAACGCGTCGTTGCAGTAGGTAATGACACCCTTGGCATCTGTGGTGGAGATCAACCGTTGCTGAGCAGGGAAGGTACGTTCGCGCTGGGTAACGGGTTGGTTATTACGCATGATTGTTCAATCCGCAAGGCTTTCAGGGGTTATCGGCCATGCTGGGCATTTATTTAACTTATTTTTGCAACAATCCTGGGAGCAGAGTGCCGACTGTGGCGAGGGAGCTTGCTCCCGCTGGGCTGCGAAGCGGCCCCAAACAACTTGCGGGCGCTACGCACCGGAGCGGGAGCAAGCTCCGTCGCCACAACAGCTCGTTCTTACAGTCGGGCAGGCTTAGCTGGCCAGCATTGGGTAGGTGAACAAGCCGAAGTGCAGCAGATTCAAGCCAAAATGCGTGGCAATCGCTGCGCCGAGCCCGCCAAAGCGATACGCCAGGCCGTAACCGACCCCGGCAATACTGGCCAGCGTCACCCATTGCCAACCCGCACCGAAATGCATCAGGCCGAATAACAGCGAAGCCAGCAGCAGCGCAAGGTTCTCGCCGTAGGGCAAGTGTTTGAAACGTTGGCTCAGGCCGCCCTGAACATAGCCACGAAACAGCGCTTCTTCCACCAGCGTCACCAGCAGCAGGTTATTGAGTACCCACAGCCATGCCTGGTCCGGCCATTTCGGCGCCCAACTGATCATTCCCATCAGTGCGGCACCACCCAGTGCGACGATGGCGGTCAGGGTCAGTGCCAGGGCGGTGACGCAGATCGACAGGCGCAATGAGCGTCGCGCCACAATCCACGGGCAGGCCAGCAACAGCCAGAAGCCTATCAGGGGCTTGTCCTGGTTCAGGTACATCGAGAAGGGCACTGAGTCCGGAGTTAAACGCTGGGGCGCAATACCGCGGCCGTTATAGAAACCCGGCAGCCAGTGCATCACCAGGCCCAGGGCCAGTACGATAAACAAGCCTTGGCCCAAGTAGCGTGCCCAAGGGTTGCGTTGCTGGCGCACGGCGTACCCGGCCACCAGCAGCAGTGCGATGGAGACCGCCGCCAGTACGCCCAGTTGGCCGTAGATCAAAGCCACGACATAGCCAATGGAAAGTAGGGTGAGGTACAGCCAGGGCAAAGCAATCATGTGAAATCCTTCGAAAAATCCGGGCGGCATTATAGCGAGTGGCCAGGTTCCAGGGCATGAAAACGCCTCCATGTACAAGGCAAGGGGGAAAGGATTGCAAAGTATGTTTGCGGCTGGTTATAGTCGTCGCGTCTTTATATCCCTTCAAAAAGATCAGCACATGCCAGCTTCCCAGCGCATAGCGGTAGTCGATTCAGCGGTCAACGCCGTGGTCGTGCCGTGCCGTGGCAAGCAGCCTGCGCAGATCAGTCATTACCCCCCACCTGTCAGTAGCACGCCGGTGTACGCAGTCGTATCACCGCCGGGTGTTGGCATTTCGGGCTGATCAGCGATTCGCTGTTGCCCGTGCCTGCCTGAAAAAACCTACTGAAATTCAGTTTTTTACTGAGTCGGCTTTTTTGCCTGATAACAGGTGGTAACCATGTCTGTGCTTTCGAAACAATCCGTGGCCGCGGCGGCCTCGACGAGCGTGTTTGTCTTGCTGTGGAGCAGCGGGGCGATCTTCTCCAAGTTGGGCCTGGCCCATGCGTCGCCCTTTGCCTTTCTGTTGATCCGGTTTGCCATTGCCCTGATGGGGTTGGTAGTGCTGGTCCCGCTCCTCAAGTTGAAGCTGCCACGTCCCGGCAAGCCGCTGCTGTATGCGGCGGCGACGGGCCTGGTCTTGCTGGGGGCCTATCAGATTTTCTATCTGCTGGCCCTGGACCTCAACGTCACCCCTGGGGTGATGGCGACCATCATGGGTGTGCAGCCGATCCTTACCGTGGTACTGATGGAGCGCCAACGCTCCTGGCGCCGGCTGTTCGGCCTGGGGTTGGGGCTGGCTGGCTTGATTATGGTGGTGTATCAGGGCATCGGGCTGGCGGGCATGTCCCTGGCGGGGATGCTGTTCGGGCTGCTGGCGCTGGCGAGCATGACGTTTGGCTCGATCATGCAAAAGCGCATCACCGACAATCCTTTGGGCACGCTGCCACTGCAATACTTGGCCGGGCTGTTGCTGTGCGGAGTGTTCGTGCCGTTCCAGCCGTTCCACTTCGAGCACAGTGCAGGTTTTTACCTGCCGGTGCTGTGGATGGGCTTGGTGGTGTCGGTGCTGGCGACGCTGTTGCTGTATCGGCTGATTGCCCGCGGCAACCTGGTGAATGTCACCAGTTTGTTCTATCTGGTGCCGGCGGTGACCGCGGTGATGGACTACCTGATCTTCGGTAACCGCCTGGCGCTGTTGAGCGTGCTGGGAATGGCGTTGATCATCGTCGGCTTGGTCTTCGTGTTCCGTAAGAGCTAGAAACCACCCCTGTAGGAGCGAGCTAGCTGTTGCGAGCAAGCTTGCTTGCGCTGGGGTGCGAAGCGCCCCCAGGAGCTTGCGACTGCTACGCAGTCGAGCGGGAGCAAGCTCCCTCGCCACAGGGGCGCTCCTACAGTTTTTGCGGGCGCAACACCAACCACAACGCCCCGGCAATCAATACACCACCATACAGATGAGCCATGGACAGCGGCTCATCCAACAACAACGCCCCCCACAACACGCCGAACGGCGGAATCATGAAGGTCACGGTCATTGACTTGACCGGGCCGATGGATGACAGCAGGCGGAAGTACAGGATGTAGGCGAACGCCGTACATACCAGCCCCAATCCCAGCAGCGACACCCACACCTGCCAGCCGCCCCAACTCGCCGGTGGCTGGGTGATGGCGCTGAAGGCGAAGAACGGCAGCAAAAACAACGTAGCACCCAGCATACTGCCCAAGGCAGAGAGACGACTGTCCAACCCGCCGCGCTGATCCAGCCAGCGTCGCGCCAGGAAACCGGCGAAGCCATAGCAGGTGGTCGCCAGCAGGCATGCTAATGCGCCTATTAACAGTTCCAGATCAAATGCCACCGGCCCTGCGCGGGTGAGCACGGCAACACCAAGCAGACCCAAGGCCACACCCGCTATTTTTGCCGGCGTCAGGCGTTCGCTGAAAAACAACCCGCCGATCAGCACACCCATCAGCGGTGTAGTGGCGTTGAAAATCGCCGAATAACCCGCCGGCAGTACCTGCGCCGCCACCGAGTACATCGTCGCGGGAATCCCCGAGTTGATCACGCCCAGCAGCAGGACCGTCTTGAACTTGCCCTGGAAATCCCAGCTCACGCGCAGCATCGCCAGGATCACCAGTAAACCCGCGGCGGCAATCGACACGCGGAAAAACGCGGTGGGCACCGTGCCGATTTCCGGCGCGATGATGCGCATGAACAGGAAACTCGCGCCCCAGATGGCAGCCAGCCCCAGCAGATACAGGGTGTCAACAGGTCTCACGGAAAACTCCTATGCCAATCGGGCGCAGAAGTGTTGCCCAGCGGGCAGGTCGGCACAATGGCTAATTGCAGTCAGTTTGCCCCCGTGCAAAATCATTCTTCTCCTGCCTCGGTTCACTGGCTAAGCTCTGGGCTTCCAGATACCCGTTCGAGGTTTCCCGCATGTCGCAGTCCGCCCTCGCTATCGCCCGGATGATCCTCGACGGTTTCGACGATTACCGTGAGCACTTCCGCCAGATCACCGATGGCGCCCGTGAGCGTTTCGAGAAGGCCCAGTGGCAGCAGGGGCAGGCCGCGTCGGCGGCGCGCATCAATCTCTATGAGGAGAAAGTCGCTGAGGTGACTACCCGTCTGCGCGCCAGTTTCGACCCTGCTGGATTGCAGGACATCGGCCAGTGGCCCTTGGTAAAAAGCGCTTATATTGGCTTGATCGACCTGCGCTTTGACGATGAGCTGTCCGAGACCTGGTACAACTCGATCTTCTGCGGCCTGTTCAGCCATGACCTGATCAGTGACGGCTGCATGTTCATCCATACCACCCGGCCTAGCCTGCGCCGGGCGCGGGCGGCGCAAACCCGTATCTACACGCCGGCCGGTAAAATAGCGGACATGCTGGCGCAGGTCTTCTCTGACTACAGCTTCAGCGAGCCCTACGCCGACCTGCCCGCCGACCTGCGCCGCCTCGAAGCCCAGTTGCGGGAAAACCTGCCGGATTGGGTGTGCAAGGACCCGGACCTCAAGGTCGAGTTGTTTTCCTCAGTGCTGTACCGCAACAAAGGCGCCTACCTCGTGGGGCGCATCTACACCCGCGACGAACAATGGCCGTTGGTGATTCCGCTGCTGCACCGCGAAGGGCGTGGCATCCAGATCGATGCGTTGATCACTGACGAAGCCGACGTGTCGATCATCTTCTCGTTCACCCGTTCCTATTTCATGGTCGATGTACCCGTGCCAGCGGAATTCATTGGCTTTCTCAAGCGCATCCTGCCGGGCAAGCACATTGCCGAGTTGTACACCTCCATCGGTTTCTACAAGCACGGCAAATCCGAGTTCTACCGTGCGCTGATCAACCACCTGGCCACCACCGACGACCAGTTCATCATGGCCCCCGGCGTGCGCGGCATGGTCATGAGCGTGTTCACGCTGCCGGGTTTCAATACGGTGTTCAAGATCATCAAGGACCGCTTCTCGCCGTCAAAAAACGTCAACCGCGCCACGGTGATCGAAAAGTACCGCCTGGTGAAAAGCGTCGACCGGGTAGGGCGCATGGCCGACACCCAGGAGTTCGCCGACTTCCGCTTCCCCTTGAGCAAGTTCGAGCCCGAGTGCCTGGCCGAGCTGCTGGAAGTCGCCGCCGGTACCGTCGAAGTGGAGGGCGACACCGTGCTCATCCGCCACTGCTGGACCGAGCGACGCATGACCCCGCTCAACCTCTACCTCGACAACGCCAACCCCGCCCAGGTGCGCGAAGCATTGGAGGATTACGGCCTGGCGATCAAGCAACTGGCGGCGGCGAATATCTTCCCCGGCGACATGTTGCTGAAGAACTTTGGCGTCACCCGCCACGGCCGCGTGGTGTTCTACGACTACGACGAAATCTGCTTTCTCACCGAAGCCAACTTCCGCCATATCCCCGCGCCGCGCACCCCCGAGGATGAAATGGCCTCCGAGCCCTGGTACTCCATCGGCCCGCTGGATGTGTTCCCCGAAGAGTTCCCGCCGTTCCTGTTTGCCGACGCCGGGCAACGCCGGTTGTTCGATGAGCTGCATGGCGAGTTGTACAACGCTGACTACTGGAAGGGCCTGCAGGACGCGATTCGTGCCGGCAAGGTGATCGACGTGTTCCCTTATAAGAGGAAAGAGCAGCCATAAGCTGCAAGCTGCAAGGGGCAAGTGAAAGTAGGTCTGCCCTTACTTGCTGCTTGAAGCTTGCCGCTAGCAGCTGCTTTTCTGCGACAATCCGCCCCCTGCATAAATAGACGACCCAAACGCACCTGATGACTGACCAAGCACCCACCATCGACCAACTGCTCAAAACCCTCGATCACGCCATGCTCGCCGACCGCCACCGCTTGCGCCGGCAGTTGCTTGAGCTGCGCAAGAAGCCCGACGAGGACAAGTTGGCGCAGTGGGTGGCGCGCATGCAGGCATCGTGCGCGCAGGTCACGGCGCGGCGCGCCAGCCTGCCGGTGATTCGCTACGACGACAGCCTGCCGATTGCCGCCAAGCGCGATGAGATCAAGGACGCGCTGAACAAGCACCAAGTACTGATCATCGCCGGTGAGACCGGTTCGGGTAAAACCACGCAGTTGCCGAAAATCTGCCTGGAAATCGGCCGCGGCCAGTTCGGCCTGATCGGCCACACCCAGCCACGCCGGATCGCAGCGCGCAGTGTCGCCAGCCGTGTCGCTGAAGAGCTGGCCACGCCATTAGGTGCGCTGGTCGGTTACCAAGTGCGCTTCGAAGACCAGAGTGACTCCAACACCCTGATCAAGCTGATGACCGACGGCATCCTGCTGGCCGAAACCCAGAACGACCGCTACCTCGAGCGCTACGACACGATCATCGTCGACGAAGCCCACGAACGCAGCCTGAACATCGATTTCCTGCTCGGCTACCTCAAGACCCTGTTGCCGCGTCGCCCCGACCTGAAAGTCATCATCACCTCGGCCACCATCGACCTGGAGCGCTTTTCCAAGCACTTCGACGATGCGCCGATTGTCGAGGTGTCGGGCCGTACCTTCCCGGTGGACACCTGGTATCGCCCACTCACCCTGGAACAGGACGAGGAGGGCAACCGCGTCGAGGACGACCTGACCGTCGACCAGGCGATCCTTGCCACCCTTGATGAAATCGCCGCCTATGAGCGCAGCGAACGGCGCAGTCCTGGCGACGTATTGGTGTTCCTGCCCGGCGAGCGCGAGATTCGTGACGCGGCCGACATGCTGCGCAAGGCCCAGCTCAAGCACACCGAGATTTTGCCGTTGTACGCACGGCTGTCGCCGGCCGAGCAGCAGCGCATTTTCCAGTCCCACCCGGGCCGGCGCGTGGTACTGGCGACCAACGTCGCGGAAACCTCGCTGACCGTGCCGGGCATTCGCTACGTGATCGACAGCGGCACGGCGCGCATCAGCCGCTACAGCTACCGCGCCAAGGTGCAGCGTTTGCCCATCGAGGCGATCTCCCAGGCCAGCGCCAACCAGCGTAAAGGCCGTTGCGGCCGGGTTGAGCCGGGCATTTGCGTGCGCTTGTACAGCGAAGAAGATTTTATCGGGCGCCCGGAATTTACCGACCCGGAGATCCTGCGCACTAACCTCGCTGCCGTGATCCTGCAGATGCTGCACCTGCGCCTGGGCGAGATCACCGATTTCCCGTTTATCGAACCGCCGGATGGCAAGGCCATCAGCGACGGTTTCAACCTGCTGCAAGAACTCTCGGCGGTAGACCGCAACAGCCAGCTCACGCCGGTGGGCCGCCAGCTTGCCCGCTTGCCGGTGGACCCGCGCATGGGCCGCATGTTGCTGGAAGCGGCCAAGCTGGGCAGTTTGCAGGAAGTGTTGATCGTCGCCAGTGCCATGTCGATCCAGGACCCGCGCGAGCGCCCACCGGAGCGTCAACAAGCGGCCGACCAGGCCCACGCACAGTGGAAAGATCCGGATTCGGACTTCGCCGGGCTGGTCAACCTGTGGCGCGGTTTCGAGGAGCAGCGCCAGGAACTGACCGCCAGCCCGTTGCGCAACTGGTGCCGCAAAAACTTCCTCAACTACTTGCGCCTGCGCGAGTGGCGCGACTCCCATCGTCAATTGAGCCTGATCTGCCGCGACATGCAGCTGAGCCTCAACAAAGAGCCCGCGGACTATCCGAAGCTGCATAAAGCGGTACTGTCCGGCTTGCTCAGCCAGATCGGCCAAAAGACCGAAGACGGCGATTACCTCGGCGCGCGCCAGCGTCGCTTCTGGATTCACCCGTCTTCGGGCATCGGCAAGAAGCGCCCGCAATGGCTGATGACCGCCGAACTGGTGGAAACCACCAAGCTCTATGCACGCATGGTGGCGAAAATCGACGCCGACTGGATCGAGCCGCTGGCCGGGCATCTGATCAAGAAAAACCACTTCGAACCCCATTGGGAGAAGAAGCGCGGCCAGGTGGTGGCCTTTGAGCAGATCACCTTGTTTGGGCTGATCGTGGTCGGGCGCCGGCCGGTGCATTACGGGCCGATTGACCCGGTGGTGTCCCGTGAGTTGTTTATTCGTGAAGGCCTGGTGCGCGGCGAGATTCAGTCCCGTGCCAAGTGCCTGACGGCCAACCAGAAACTGCTGGAGCAACTCGACGAGCTGGAAGCCAAGGCCCGCCGTCGCGACATCCTGGCCGACGAAGAAACCCTGTACGCCTTTTACGATGCGCGCCTGCCCGCAGAGATTCACCAGACCGCCACCTTTGACAGTTGGTATAAGGTCAACAGCCAGAAAGACCCGCAACTGCTGATCATGCGTGAAGAAGACGTACTGGCCCGCGAGGCCAGTGAAGTCACCGCCGCGCATTACCCGGACACCTTGCACTTGGGTGACCTGGCCCTGGCCTTGAGTTACCACTTCGAACCCAACCACCCCCGTGACGGCGTGACCCTGCGGGTGCCGGCGCCTTTGTTGCCGGCGTTGCCAGCCGAGCGCCTGGAGTGGCTGGTGCCGGGGTTGATCGAAGCCAAGTGCATCGCTCTGGTGCGCAACTTGCCCAAGGCGTTGCGCAAAAACTTCGTGCCGGTGCCGGACTTCGTCAAGGCCGCGCTGCAACGCATCGAATTCGGCCAGGGCTCGCTGCCCCAGGCGCTGGGGCGTGAATTGCTGCGCATGACCGGTGCGCGGGTCAGCGATGAGGCCTGGGCCGAAGCGGCGCAACAGGTGGAGAATCACCTGAAGATGAACCTGGAAGTGGTCGACGGCCAGGGCAAATTCCTCGGCGAAGGCCGTGACCTGGCCGAGCTCACCGCACGGTTTGCCGAAGCCAGCCAGGCGGCTTTGGCCGTGCCGCAAACCGCGAAAAGCCAGCAGCCGGTGGAGGCCAAGGTGTTTGCGGCGGTGGCGGAAAAAACCCAGCAGAACATCGCCGGCCTATCGATGACGGTGTACCCGGCACTGGTGGAAGAGAACGGCACGGTCAAGGAGGGGCGCTTCTCGACTGCCGCCGAAGCCGAGTTCCAGCACCGTCGCGCCTTGCAGCGCCTACTGATGCAGCAATTGGCGGAACCGGCGAAATTCCTGCGCGGCAAATTGCCGGGCTTGACCGAGTTGGGCTTGATGTACCGTGAACTGGGGCGTATCGACGCGCTGGTGGAAGACATCCTGCTGGCCAGCCTCGATACCTGCGTACTTGAAGGCGAAGATAGCCTGCCACGGGACGGCGCTGGCCTGGCAGCCTTGGCTGAACGCAAGCGCGGCAGTTGGACTGAGCACGCCGAACGCTTGGCGCGCCTGACCCTGGAAGTGCTGAAGCTCTGGCACGGCCTGCAAAAACGCTTCAAAGGCAAGATCGACCTGGCCCAGGCCGTGGCCTTGAACGATATCAAGCAGCAACTGAGCAACCTGGTGTATCCAGGTTTTGTGCGGGAAACCCCGGCCCAGTGGTTCAAGGAACTGCCGCGTTTCCTCAAGGCCATCGAACTGCGCCTGGAAAAACTGCCGAGCCAGGTGCAAAAGGACCGCGTGTGGAGCAGCGAATTGGGCGGCCTGTGGGCGCAGTACCAGAACCGCCTGAACAAACACACCCAGGAAGGCAAGCGCGACCCGCAGTTGGAGCTATACCGCTGGTGGCTGGAGGAATACCGGGTGTCGCTGTTTGCTCAGCAGTTGGGCACCAAAGTGCCGATTTCCGATAAGCGCTTGAGCAAGCAGTGGAGTCAGGTAGAGCCCTGATTCCGGAGCTGAACAGACCCAACTGTAGGAGCGAGCTGGCTCGCGAAAAACATCAACGATAACGCGGCTCTCCTGAATAAACGCGGCGCCTGTGAGTTTTTCGCGAGCAAGCTCGCTCCTACAGGTATGAGGACAAACCTCTCCCACAATTGGATGTTTGTCTGGCATATGGCGCCAAATCACCGGCGTTGTGGCAAACTTCGCGGCTACAAGATTAGATAAAGCGTTGCCAGTTTGATGCCTGCTGGACGGAATCAAACGACTTACAGTTTGGTACGACGGTACCAATATCTTCTGCCTGACAGATTTAGAGGAACGACCGTGCATAACGTCGTCATCAGCGGCACCGGCCTGTACACCCCGGCCAACAGCATCTCCAACGAAGAGCTGGTGCAGTCTTTCAATGCCTACGTACAACAGTTCAACGCCGACAACGCCGCCGCTATCGAACGTGGCGAGGTGCAGGCGCTGACCGAGTCGAGCGCGGCATTCATCGAAAAGGCATCCGGCATCAAGAGCCGTTTTGTGATGGACAAGGACGGCATCCTCGATCCGCAGCGCATGGCGCCGCGCCTGCCCGAGCGCAGCAACGACGAATGGTCGGTGCTTTGTCAGATGGCCATCGGTGCCGCCGAACAAGCCCTGCAGCGCGCCGGCAAGACTGCCGCCGACATTGATGGCGTGATTGTCGCCTGCTCCAACCTGCAACGCGCCTACCCGGCGATCGCCATCGAAGTCCAGGAAGCCTTGGGTATCCAGGGTTTCGGCTTCGACATGAACGTGGCGTGTTCCTCGGCCACCTTCGGCATTCAGAACGCGGCCAATAGCATCCAGTTGGGCCAGGCCCGGGCGATCCTGATGGTCAACCCGGAAGTCTGCACCGGCCACCTGAACTTTCGTGACCGTGACAGCCATTTCATCTTCGGTGATGCCGCCACGGCGGTGATCCTGGAGCGTGCTGACCTGGCGACGTCCGAACATCAGTTCGACGTGGTGAGCACCAAGCTGCTGACCAAGTTTTCCAACAACATTCGCAACAACTTCGGCTTTCTCAACCGCACGGCGGAAGAGGGCATCGGCGCCCCCGACAAGCTGTTCGTGCAGGAAGGCCGCAAGGTATTCCGTGATGTTTGCCCGATGGTGGCCGAATTGATCGGCGAGCACTTGGCAGAAAACCAGCTGAGTGTCACTGATGTGAAGCGTTTCTGGCTGCACCAGGCCAACCTGAGCATGAATCACTTGATCGTGAAAAAACTGCTGGGGCGCGAGGCATCGGTGGAAGAAGCGCCGGTGATCCTCGATACTTACGCCAATACCAGCTCGGCCGGCTCGGTGATTGCGTTTCACACTTATCAGGATGACCTGCCCAAGGGCGCGGTTGCCGTACTCAGCTCCTTTGGCGCCGGGTATTCGATTGGCAGTGTGATCCTGCGCAAACGCTGAGTGTGTGGCCGGACGCGATCTACTGTGGGAGCTGGCTTGCCTGCGAAGGCATCGGCTCGGTGTGCCTGAATCACCGAGTTGTCTGGATCGCAGGCAAGCCAGCTCCCACATTGAGCGTATTTCCACGGCAATATTGAGGTAATCGATGGCAGCAGCGGACGATGCGCACCTGCTTGAACGCCTGCTCAAGGGTGAGCAGCGGGCTTATAAGGATTTGGTCAACACTTACCAGAGTGCGATGCGCGCAGTGGCGTATGCCATCGTCGGCCAGCGCCATGCCGAGGAGGTGGTGCAAGATGCCTGGCTCTCGGTGGTGCGCAACCTGGCCAAGTTCGAAGGGCGATCGAGCCTCAAGACATGGTTATTGACGATCACTGCCAACTCCGCAAAGAGCCGTTACAAACAAAATCGTCGGGAAGTCCTTCTCGACGATTTGCCCTCACCCCACGGCACCATTGGCGATGACCGCTTCAGCCCGGATGATGGCCATTGGGCTGTCGCCCCTTACGCTTGGCACCAAGACACCCCGGAAGCGCTGCTGACCGAAGATGAACTGCGCAAATGCCTGGAGCATACGATTCTGAGTTTGTCCGAATTGCAAAGCAGTGTGCTGGTCCTGCGTGAACGCCAGGGCCTGGAACTGGAAGAAATCTGTAATCTTCTGACCCTTTCACTCTCCAACGTCCGTGTGCTGTTGCATCGAGCGCGGCTTAAAGTCTTCGCCACGGTGGAGCATTTTGAGGAAACGGGCGAATGTTGACCTGTAAAGAACAAGTAGCGCGTTCCAGTGACTATCTCGATGGGCAATTGACCTTTCGGGAGCGTCTGCTGGTGCGTCATCACTTGATGTTTTGTCCGAACTGCCGGCGCTTTATCCGTCAGATGCGCCTGATGCAGGCAACGCTCAAGCGTATGCCGCAGGAGCCGGTGGAGGGTGTTGATGCGCTGGCCGAACAACTGGCCGCCGAGCGGCGTAAAGACATCATGTAGGAGCGAGCTTGCTGTGGCGAGGGAGCTTGCTCCCGCTCGACTGCGCAGCAGTCGCAGGCTTTTGGGGGCGCTTCGCACCCCAGCGCAAGCAAGCTTGCTCGCCACAGCAAGCTCGCTCCTACATGCTAAGCGTTAGAACTTGGCTTCAGCATCCAGCTGCAAGGTGTTGGTATCGGCATCCCGCTGGGTCCGGCTGGCGAAGTCAGCCTTGGTCAGGAAGTAGGTGGCGCCGATGGCGAAGTTCTTGTCGATGTCATAGCTGACTTTCATCTTGTGACCGCGCGAGCCGGTGGTGCCGTTGGCGAAGTCCGAATCGGTGAAGGCGCCTACGACGGCGTTACGTTGAACGTCGCGGTAGTTGTAGTCCAGGTTCAAACCGAACACCTTGGACTTGGCACCCAGCAACCAGGCGGTGTCCTGGTCGGTCACCGCATCGTTGTTTTTCACGTACTGGCCGTAGAACGACAGCGGCACGGCCAGGCCACCGATGTCTGCTTGCGCAAAGCCTTCGTACAAGCGGAATTCATTGTTGGCCGAGTTGCCGTTGACCGCCAATGCGCAAGGCGTGGTGGTGGTTGTGCAGCGGCTGTCTTCGTCATTCTTGTAGGCGTAGATGCTGCCGCCCAAGGTCATTTTCAGGTTGTCGGTGACCGAGAACCGCGTGCCCAACTGGCCGGACGTCAGGCGCAGGTCATGGCGAAATTGCACGCCGTCACCGTCCACGTTGTCCTTGAGGTTGTAGTTACCCAGGCTGCCGAACAGCTCAGCGCTGCTACCCAGTGGGTATTTGTAGGTGACGGCCAGGCCTTCAGGGTTGATGTCGCTATCCCAGATCACATCGCCCATGTTCACCCACGGCTGCAGCATCTTGCCGCCGATCACGTGCAGGTTCTTGATCTGGTCCGGGTGGTAGTCGATGTAGCCGAGGTCCAGCCAGATCGACTTCTTATCGAAGTAACCATCCTGGTCTTGGTTGGTGGAGCGTGCATCATCGCCGCCGCCGGTGGCGATACGGATACCAGTGTCCACCTGCGGGTTGATTTCGGTGTAGGCACCCAGGCGGGCACGAATGCGTTGACGGTCTTTGTCACGCCCACCGTTGTTGGGCTCGCCGTCGATCTTGATGGTTTCCTGGCGGAAGCGCACGTCACCCTTGAACTGGGTCTTGGCTGCCCAAGCCAATTTCTGGTCGAAGCTGCTCAGCTCGTTGGTTTTTTTCGCAGTGGCCGCGATCTGCTCGTTGGTCTCTTGTTGAGCCTGGCGTGCGATCTGCTGCTCTTTCTGATCCCTGGCCAGTTCCATTTGCAGTTCGGTGTACTGCGCCGCGGTGATCTGGCCGTTGGCCTTGAGCATGTCGAGCAATTTAGCGTCGACTGCAGCGCTGGCCGGAACGCTCAGTGCCAGCAACAGGCCGCCACACAGGACCGCCGCAGTTTTAGTGGAAGCAAGACGCATATCAATCTCCGAAAGTGAGGAGGGAGGGCAACACCCTCCAGGACACAACCGACCCATGACGGACGGAAAAAATGTCGCCCGGTAGACCCGGACGCTCTAAAAACTGGCGTCAGTATCGCGACCGTTTATGACGGAGTAGTGGCTAAGTGATTTCATCTAGATGACAAATCGTTACGCAACGGAACTAAGGGTTTTGACGTCTGTCCGCGTGTTTTGAGGATGTGTGCGCGGCTGTGATCAGCGATACTCCCCAGGTTTTCATGCCAAGAAACAATGAGGATGCCGATGCCGCTGCAACGCCTGGACAGCCTGTCCGATATCGCTGCGCACACGTGGGATGCCCTGATGCCACAGGCCCAGCCGTTTATGCAGCATGGGTTTCTCAGTGCGCTGGAAGACAGCGCCAGCATCGGCCCGCATTCGGGCTGGCAGACGGAGCACTTGCTGCACTGGGAAGGCGACCGGTTGATGGCGGCATTGCCGGGTTATCGCAAGTGGCATTCTTATGGCGAGTACGTGTTCGATCACGGCTGGGCCGACGCTTGCGAGCGCGCCGGCATCGACTATTACCCCAAGTTGCTGACGGCCGTGCCGTTCAGCCCGGTCGGTGGGCCGCGCGTATTGGCTGCCAGTGCCGCAGACGCTTTCGAATTGCTTAATAGCCTGCCGGGGTATCTGGAGATCGAGGGCCTGTCGAGCGCCCATATCAACTTTACCGATGCCCTCGCCGATGAAGCCATGGCCCAACACCCCGGCTGGTTGCAACGCCTGGGTTGTCAGTTTCATTGGCAGAACCGTGGTTACCGCGACTTCCAGGATTTCCTCGACGCCCTGAGTTCACGCAAGCGCAAACAGATGCGCAAAGAGCGCGAACAAGTGGCAGGGCAGGGTATCGAGTTCGAGTGGTTGCAAGGCCATGAGCTGAGCGAATCCCAGTGGGATTTTGTTTACGCCTGCTACGCCAACACCTACGCGGTGCGTCGGCAATCGCCCTACCTGACCCGCGCATTTTTCAGCCTGTTGGCTGAGCGCATGCCCACAGCCATACGCGTAGTCTTGGCCAAACAAGGCACGCGCCCGGTGGCGATGGCCTTCAGCCTGATCGGTGGCGACAGCTTCTACGGCCGCTACTGGGGTTGCCTGGCGGAATTCGACCGCCTGCATTTCGAGACCTGTTTCTACCAAGGCATGGACTACGCCATCGCCCACGGCCTGCAACGCTTCGATGCGGGTGCCCAGGGCGAGCACAAATTGATTCGCGGGTTTGAGCCGGTGATTACGCGGTCATGGCACTACCTGCGCCACCCGGGGTTGAAGAACGCTGTGGAAGATTTTCTTGAGCGCGAACGGGTGGGGGTTCTGGCGTATGCCGAAGAGGCGAGGGCGGCCCTGCCTTATCGGCACTCTGACGGCACGTGAAACACCCTGTAGGAGCGAGCTTGCTCGCGAAGAACGTGCAGACGACGCGGGATTACAGCTGTATGCACCGCGTCATCGTTGGCGTTTTTCGCGAGCAAGCTCGCTCCTGCAGGGATTGGGTCAAGCTGTTTTTTCTGCACCCACCCATCGGTACGTAATGCCGCCGATCACCGCGCCGAGGATGGGCGCGAGCCAGAACAGCCACAATTGCTGCAGCGCCCAGCCGCCGACAATCAACGCAGGCCCTGTGCTGCGGGCCGGGTTGACCGAGGTGTTGGTCACCGGGATGGAGATAAGGTGGATCAGCGTCAGCCCCAGGCCAATGGCGATGGGCGCGAAGCCTGCCGGGGCTCGACGGTCGGTGGCGCCAAGGATGATCAGCACGAACATCGCCGTCATCACCAGCTCACAGACAAAGCCTGCCGCCATTGAATAACCACCGGGTGAATGCTCGCCATAACCATTGCTTGCCAGCCCGGAGGCCAGTTCGAACCCGGGTTTGCCGCTGGCGATGAAGTACAGCAGTGCGGCGGCGATGGCGCCACCGATCACTTGCGACACGATGTAGGCCGGCAACTCCCTGGCCGGGAATCTGCCGCCGACCACCAACCCCACCGAGACGGCCGGGTTAAGGTGACAGCCGCTGATATGCCCGATGGCAAATGCCATGGTCAGCACCGTGAGCCCAAAAGCCAGGGACACCCCGAGCAGGCCGATGCCAACGTTGGGGAACGCTGCGGCCAATACCGCACTCCCGCAGCCACCCAACACCAGCCAAAACGTACCCAGTCCTTCCGTTACGGAACGTTTGAACAGTGACATGAACACTTCCTTAGATTGCTCTATCTGATTAACGGTCTGTGTGGCTTCCCTGCCGCCTTAAATCAGGGCCCTCCTGGGGCCTGATTGCAGTACAGCAGGATTGTCTCGCAAGACCAGCCAGATAGAGAAAGCTGTCAGAATTGTTCGGAATTGAGCGGGGCTTTACCCAGCGAAATCAGTCTATGCCGACAAAACCCCCGGTCTGATGCTGCCATAACCGCGAATAAAGCCCGCCGTATGCCAACAACTCTGAATGGCTGCCGCTTTCGGCAATCTGGCCTTTTTCCAGCACCACTAGGCGGTCCATTCGTGCGATGGTCGACAACCGGTGCGCAATCGCAATCACCGTCTTGCCCTGCATCAGGGTTTCCAGGCTCTCCTGGATCGCCGCTTCCACTTCAGAGTCCAGCGCGGAGGTGGCTTCGTCCATGATCAGGATCGGTGCGTCCTTGAGCAGCACGCGGGCGATAGCGATACGCTGGCGTTGCCCGCCGGAGAGTTTCACCCCGCGTTCACCCACATGGGCATCCAGCCCGGTGCGGCCCTCGGAGTCCGACAGCAGCGGGATGAATTCATCGGCGCGGGCCTTGTGCACTGCCCCCCACAGTTCTTCGTCAGTCGCGTCGGGCTTGCCATACAGCAGGTTGTCGCGGATCGAGCGGTGCAGCAACGAGGTGTCTTGGGTGATCATGCCGATTTGTGCGCGCAGGCTCTCCTGGGCGACCTCGGCGATGTCCTGGCCGTCGATGAGGATGCGCCCGCCCTGCAGGTCGTAAAGGCGCAGCAGCAGGTTGACCAGCGTCGACTTGCCCGCGCCGGATGGGCCGATCAAGCCGATCTTTTCCCCGGCCTTGATCTCAAGGTTGAGGCCGCCAATGATTCCGCTCTTCTTGCCGTAGTGGAAGTCCACTTGCTCAAAGCGTACCTGGCCGTGGGGCACCGTCAGGCGCGGAGCGTTTTCACGATCGATAGCGGCCAGTGGCTGGGCGATGGTCTTCAGGCCGTCTTGCACAATGCCGATGTTTTCGAAGATGCCGTTGACCACCCACATGATCCAGCCGGACATGTTGACGATGCGGATCACCAGGCCGGTGGCGAGGGCAATCGCGCCCACGGAAATCAGCGACTGGGTCCACAGCCACAGGGCCAGGCCAGTAGTGGTGACGATCAGCAGGCCGTTCAGAATACAGATCACGGTGTCCATGCTGGTGAGCACGCGGGCGGCCAGTTGGGTTTTTTCGGTCTGCTCGATGATCGCTTGCTTGGCGTATTCCTGTTCGTTCTGCGTATGGGCGAACAGCTTCAAAGTGGTGATATTGGTGTAGCCGTCGACGATTCGGCCCATCAGTTTGGAGCGCGCCTCGGAGGAAATCACCGAGCGTTCTTTCACCCGAGGTACGAAGTAACGCAGGGCCAGGCTGTAGCAAACGATCCAGGTGATCAGCGGAATCATCAGCCGCCAGTCGGCCTCGGCAAACAACACCAGGGCACTGATGGCGTAGATCGACACGTGCCAGATAGCCTCCGCGGTCGCCACCGCCGAGTCACGCAAGGAGTTGCCGGTTTGCATGATCCGCTGGGCGATGCGCCCGGCGAAATCGTTTTGAAAGAAATTCAGGCTCTGCTTGAGCACGTAGCTGTGGTTCTGCCAGCGAATCAGGCTGGTCATGCCAGGGTTGATGGTCTGGTGCACCAGCAAGTCATGCAGTCCGTTGAAGAGCGGGCGCAACAACAGGGCGACCACGGCCATCCAGATCAGCTCGGCGCTGTGGATCTGGAAAAAATTCGCCGGTGGCGTGCCCTGGGCCAGGTCGATGATGCGGCTCAGGTAGCTGAACAACGCAACTTCGATCAGGGCGCCGACCAGCCCCACCACCAGCAGCGCGGCGAAGCACGGCCACACCTGGCGCAGGTAATAGAGATAGAAGGGCAGGACTTTTTCGGGAGGGGCCGCGCTGGGGGCGTCGCGGAAAATATCGATCAGTTGTTCAAAACGACGATAGAGCATTAGGTTTGACGCCCGCCGGGCGGGCTCTCCTTTCAAAGGTGCACGGTGCCATGCGGGCACCGTGCAAAGCTGCCTGCGGACCTCAGTCGATGCGCTTGGCCGACTTGATGATCACAGGATCGATAGGCACGTTCTGCATGCCTTGCTTGGTGGTGGTCTGGGAGTTGACGATGATGTCGACCACGTCCATGCCCTTGACCACTTTGGCGAACACGGCATAACCGGCATCGCGGCCCGGGTCGAGGAAGGCATTGTCGGCCACGTTGATGAAGAATTGGCTGGTGGCCGAGTTCGGGTCATTGGTGCGAGCCATGGACAAGGTGCCACGCACGTTATGCAGGCCATTGCTGGCTTCGTTCTTGATCGGTGCTTCGGTCGGCTTTTGCGCCATTTGCTGGGTGAACCCGCCGCCCTGGACCATGAAGCCGGGGATCACGCGGTGAAAGATCGTGTTGGTGTAGAAGCCCTTGTCGACATAGGCCAGGAAGTTCTTGGTGCTGATCGGCGCCTTGACCGGGTCCAGTTCGATTTCAATCTGGCCGTTGGTGGTGTCGAGCAACACGTGTGGCGCCTTGGCCGGCTCGGCCGCCATCAGGTTGGCAGCGAACAGGGCGGAACCGGCAAAGAAGGCGATTTTTTTCAGCATGGGTCAGTGATCCTGGGTAGTGGTTTCGACGGTCTTTAGAAACTCGAGCAAGGTCGCGTTAAAGACCTCGGGTTGATCCAAGGGCGTGGCATGGCGGGAATCTTCGATGACCACCAGCCGCGCATCGGGCAGCAGTTTTACATAGATTTCTTTCTGCGCCACGGGGGTGTAGTCATGGTCGGCGCTGATGACCAGGGTTGGACAGGCAATTCTCGACAGTTGTTCCTGCACGCCCCAGCCCACGATGGCGTCGAAGCTGGCGAGATAAGCACGTTTGTCGTTGCTTGCCCAGCGTTCGGCCATCTTGCGGCGCAGGTCGGCCTGCTCAGGTTTTGGGAACAGCCGATCGCCCAAGGCCTTGCCGATGGTGCCCAGGCTGAGCACGCGGGCCAGGGTCCAGCGTTTGGCCCACTGCCAATAGTCGTCGGCACTGCGCACCTTGACCTCAGGCGCGCTGTTGACGATGCACAGGCTTTTGACCCGCAGGGGTTCATCCACCGCCAGTTGGAAGGCGATCATGCCGCCCATGGATAAACCCACCACGTGGGCCGCTGGCAGGTCCAGGTGTTCGATCAGGGCGACCAGGTCGAAGGTAAACCCTTTGATGCTGTAGCGCTCCCGGGGTTTGTCCGAGCGACCATGGCCGCGCACGTCAACCACGATCAGGCGGTAGTGCCGGGCGAGTACCGGTATTTGCAGTTCCCAATCCTGGCTGCTGGAGCCCAGGCCGTGGATCAGGATCAGGGGGTTGCCATGGCCGTATTCCTCGTAATGCAGGCTGCAGCCTTCATGATCGAACCAGGCCATGGATGAACTCCGTTTCAGGCTTGTTGGGGAGCGGCGAAGGGCGCGTCCAGGGGAGCGGTGTCAAAGGTGCGCAGCAATTCCACGAGGATCTGCGTGGCGGGCCCCAAGGGTTTGTCTTTGTTGGAGTACAGGTAAAACGTCGGGTTGCGACTGCCACCTTTTTCCAGGGGAAGCTGCTTGAGCACGCCTTCCTTGAGTTCGCGCTCGATCATGTGCCGGGGCAGCCAGGCAAAGCCCAGGCCGCTGCCGACGAAGGTGGCGGCGGTAGCGAGGCTGCCGACGGTCCAGCGCTGTTCGGCGCCTAGCCAGCCGACGTCGCGCGGTTGTTGGCGGCCCGAGTCACGGATCACCACCTGCATCTGGCTCTCCAGGTCGTGGAAACTCAGCTCACGGTTGAGGCGATGCAGCGAGTGATCGGGGTGGGCCACGGCGACGAACTCCACATCGCTCATTTCCGTGCCCAGGTAGCCCGGGATGATAAACCCGCAAATGGCCAGGTCCGCCATGCCGTCGAGCAGCAACTCTTCGACGCCGGACAGCACTTCTTCGCGCAGGCGCACCCGGCAGCCACGGCTTTGGGGCATAAAGGCGGTCAGCGCGCGAACGAGGCGTGCGCTGGGGTAGGCGGCATCCACCACCAGGCGCACTTCGGCTTCCCAGCCCTGCTCCATGTGATGGGCGAGGTCTTCCAGTTGGCTGGCGTTTTTCACCAGTTGGCGGGAGCGGCGCAGCAGCACTTCACCGGCTTCGGTCAGCACCGCCTTGCGCCCGTCGATACGCAGCAAGGGGACACCGAGTTGGTCCTGCATGCGCGCTACGGTGTAGCTCACTGAAGATTGCGAACGGTGCAGCGCTTCGGCGGCTTGGGCAAAGCCGCCATGATCGACCACGGCTTGCAAGGTGCGCCATTGATCGAGGGTAACGCGGGGCGCTTTCAAGATGAGCTCCTCTTGTCCTAAGCTGGCGGTCCTTATTGGAGACTGCCGAATGAGAAAATTGTGTTGTGTGTTGCTGGCGCTGCTGCCGATGAGCGCGTTTGCCTACCCTATCGATGTGACGAAAAAGATCGATGGCGTGAGCATTGATTACACCGCCTCCGATGTGGACGGCGACATCAGTTCGATCCAGCTGAACAACTACGGTACCCAGGACGCGGTGTGCAAGGTTACCTTCACCAACGGCCCGGAATCGCCACGCCGTCGCACCGTGACTGTGCCGGCAGGCAAAAGCACCAACACCACGGTCAAGTTCAACCGCGCCATCATCAAGATGCGCATTGCCTTGGACTGCGCCCCAAAATAAAGCGGTAGCGGGGCATGCCCACAGGAATACTCCGCTTATAAACGAATTTCTAGATGGGTTGTAGCAGTTTTTTGCGCTTTTTTATCGAATGGGCCCTGGTTAACCTTCTCTCCATCGACTTACAGCAATTACCGATGGAGCCTACGAAGCCATGTCCAATGTCCTGATCATCGAAAGCAGTGCGCGCCAGCAGGATTCCATTTCCCGCCAGCTCACCCAACAGTTCATCAGCCAATGGCAAGTCGCCCATCCGGCAGACCACATCACCGTGCGCGACGTCGCGCTCAATCCGGTACCCCATTTGGATGCCAACCTGCTGGGCGGTTGGATGAAACCGGCGGAGCAGCGTAACGACGACGAACAGGTGTCCCTGGACCGCTCCAACGAGTTGACTGACGAACTACTGGCCGCCGACGTGTTGGTGATGGCCGCGCCGATGTACAACTTCGCTATCCCCAGCACCCTCAAAGCCTGGCTGGATCACGTGTTGCGGGCCGGTGTGACTTTCAAATACACCGCCACTGGGCCCCAGGGCCTGTTGACCGGCAAGCGCGCCATCGTGCTCACCGCTCGCGGCGGTATTCACACGGGTGCTACCTCGGATCACCAGGAACCGTACCTGCGCCAGGTCATGGCATTTATTGGCATTCATGACGTCACCTTCATTCACGCCGAAGGCGTCAACCTGGGCGGCGACTTCCAGGAGAAGGGCGTCAATCACGCCAAGGCACTGCTGGCCCAGGTGGCCTGAGGCGTTAATCGTCAGATAATCCCGTGCTGCTTATATAGCCCCACGCAAACCCTTCAAGTACGCGTATCGAACCTCCCTTTGCACTTTTTGCTCCTGAGTGCTCCTGCCCGACTGCCGCTTTAGCGAGGTCGGGTTTTTTTTGCGCCGAGTTTCTTCAACCTCCAAAAAGCTTTAATGTCGCGCCCATTCGAAACGAGGCGCGCATGGGCTATTTACTGGTTGTCACCCTGATTCAGGCATTTTCCTTCAGCTTGATTGGCGAATACCTCGCCGGTCACGTCGACAGCTACTTTGCGGTGCTGGTGCGCGTGGTGCTGGCCGGGCTGATCTTTATCCCGCTGACGCGCTGGCGCTCGGTGGAGCCCGCGTTCATGCGCGGCATGTTGGTGATCGGTGCATTGCAGTTCGGCGTGACCTACGTCTGCCTGTACCTGAGCTTTCGCGTGCTGACGGTGCCGGAAGTGCTGCTATTCACCATCCTCACGCCGCTGCATGTGACCCTGATCGAGGACGCGCTTAATCGCCGCTTCAATCCCTGGGCGCTGGTGGCGGCCCTGGTGGCGGTGGGCGGTGCGGCGGTGATTCGTTTCGATCAGATCACCCCGCATTTCCTGATGGGGTTCTTGCTGCTGCAATTGGCCAATTTCACCTACGCCGCCGGGCAAGTCATGTACAAGCACCTGGTGGCGCGTTATCCCAGTGACCAGCCGCACTTCCGGCGTTTCGGTTATTTCTACCTGGGCGCCTTGTTGGTGGTGTTGCCGGCGTTCCTGCTGTTCGGCAAGGCTGACTTCCTGCCGCAAGCGCCGCTGCAATGGGGTGTGCTGGTGTTCCTCGGGTTGGTCAGCACTGCGCTGGGCATGTACTGGTGGAACAAGGGCGCCTGCCTGGTCAATGGCGGCACCCTGGCGGTGATGAACAACCTGCATGTGCCGGTGGGGTTGCTGCTGAACCTGCTGATCTGGAACCAGCACGAACCGCTGGGCCGTTTGGCCCTGGGCGGTCTGGTGATTCTGGGGGCGGTGTGGATCAGCCGGCTGGGTGTGCGTCGGGCGGTATCGTCCCCATCGTGATCACCACCTTGCCTTTGGCGCGGCCTTGTTCGACATAGTCCAGGGCCGCCGCTGTGAATTCGAACGGAAAGGTACGGTCGATAACCGGCCGGATACTGCCGGACTCGACCAGCGCGGTGATTTCATCCAGTTGTGCGCCACTGGCACGCATGAAGACAAACTCATAGCTCACGCCTTGCTTGCGTGCTTTCCTGCGGATACCGCTGCTCAACACACCCATGACCAGGCCCAATAACCAGGGCAGGTTCTGGGCGCGGGCGAAGGCGGGTGTCGGCGGCCCGGAGATGGAGATGAGCTGACCGCCGGGCTTGAGAATCTTCAGTGACTTGGCCAGCGCATCCGGGCCCAGGCTGTTCAGCACCACATCGTAATCCCGCAGCACGGCCTCGAAGGCTTGCTGTTTGTAGTCGATCACTACATCCGCGCCCAACGCCTTGACCCACTCCACATTGGCGGTGCTGGTGGTGGTGGCGACAAAAGCGCCCAAATGCTTGGCCAGCTGGATGGCGATACTGCCCACCCCGCCTGAGCCCGCATGAATGAACACCTTCTGGCCTTTCTTCAGCTTCGCGGTTTCCACCAGCACCTGCCACGCCGTGAGCGCGACCAGGGGCAGGGACGCGGCTTGCTCCATGGTGATGTTGTCGGGTTTGCGCGCCAGTGCGTCTTCGTGCACGGCAATCCGCTCGGCGAAGGTGCCGATACGTTGCTGGGGCGGACGAGCGTAGACTTCGTCCCCCGGCTTGAAGCGTCGTACCGCAGCGCCGACGCTGAGCACCACGCCGGCCAGGTCGTTGCCCAGTGTCAACGGCAATGCATAGGGCAGGATCAGTTTGAATTCGCCCTTGGCGATCTTTGCATCCAGCACATTGACGCTGCTGGCCCGCACCTGGACCAGCACGTCATGTTCACCCACAACAGGCGCGGGGGTCTCGATGAGGCGGCCGGGCTGCTTGCCGTACCGTTCGATGGAAAATGCCTTCATGGTTCAACGCTCGTTGCTTCGGTGAGAAGGGCAGGCGCGGAGCACGCCTGCTACCGGTTGATCAGGCGTTGGCCAGGTAACGCTCGGCAACCTGGGACTGCTTGATCTGCGCCAGCAAGCCTTGCCGCGCAGCCTGCAACGCGTCCCAACGGGCGCCGTCCTGCAACGGCGGAATGGTCACCGGCTCGCGGCGGTCGAAACCGACCAGCGCTGCGTCCACCAGATCACCCACTTCCATCACGTCCGTGAGGGTGTTGATATCAATGCCCGCACGCTCCCAGATCTCGGTACGCGTGGCAGCGGGCAGCACGGCTTGCACGTACACGCCTTTGGGCGCCAGTTCCAGGCTCATGCCTTGGGACAGGAACAGCACGAACGCCTTGGTCGCGCCGTACACCGTCATGCCGAATTCCGGGGCCAGGCCCACTACCGAGCCAATGTTGATGATAGCGCCGTTGCCGACTGCCGCCAGGCGCGGGGCGATGGCACTGGCCAGGCGCACCAGTGCAGTGGTGTTGAGGGCGACCAACTGCGCGACGCTGTCGGTGGACTGCTCGATAAAACCGCCGGACTGCGCGGCGCCGGCATTGTTGACCAGGGTGCCAATGCTGGCGTCATCACGCAGGCGCGCTTCAACTGCTGCCAGGTCAGCGGTCTGGGTCAAGTCGGCGGGGAGGATATCAACGCTGACGGCGTGGTGCTCACGCAACCTGGCGGCGAGCGCTTCCAGGCGCGTGATGTCACGGGCGACCAGTACGAGGTCGTGGCCGCGTGCGGCAAAGCGTTCGGCGTAGGCGGCGCCAATGCCGGTCGAAGCGCCAGTGATCAGAACGGTGTTGGAAGTACTCATGGTGTGATGCTCTGTGAGTGCGAGGAGGTTTTATGATGTCGATCATAATCAAAGCTGTCAACGGTTTTGATTATGATCGACATCATAGTAATATGCCTATCTCGCACGCTGTCAGGACCACAGACATGAAGATCACCAAGGCGCAGTCACAGAGCAATCGGGCCCATATCGTCGCGACAGCTTCGGAGCTGTTCCGCGAGCGGGGTTTCGATGGGGTGGGCGTGGCCGAGTTGATGGCTGCGGCCGGTTTTACCCAAGGCGGCTTTTACAAGCACTTCGGTTCCAAGGCGGACTTGATGGCGGAAGCAGCCGCCAACAGTCTGGCGCAGTCACTGGCCGACAGTGCGGAGATGGAGGTGGAGCAGTTTTTCGAGGTTTACCTGTCCAGGCAGCACCGCGACCATCGCGGCGGCGGATGCACATTGGCGGCGTTGTGTGCCGATGCCGCCCGTCAATCGGACACGCTGAAGGCGACCTTTGCCGACGGTTTGGAAAATACCCTGCAGGCCCTGGAAGCAAAGTACAACGCAGCTCATGAGACGCCACAAGAAGGCGTGCGCGCGAAAATGCTCGACAGCATGGCCCATGCCATCGGCGCAATCATGCTGTCGCGGGCGTGCCCGGATGATTCCGCACTGGCCGATGAAGTGCTTGAGGTTTGCCGCCAGGAGATTACGGCGTCACTGCCGTAATCCCGTTTGCATCACCTCATGCCGTTTCGGCGATGGGTACCTGCGTGGCCCCGGCCAATGCCGGCAGCACGCCGGCGCGCAGGTCGTTGCCGCTCGGCTGCTGATACAGGCTCAGCCCGAACTCCGGCAACACCGCCAACAGATAATCGAAGATATCGCCCTGGATCCGCTCGTAATCGCCCCACGCCGTGGTGCGGGTGAAGCAGTAGATCTCCAGCGGCACGCCCTGGGCGGTAGTTTGCATCTGGCGCACCATGCAGGTCATGTTCGGCTGGATGTCCGGGTGGCTTTGCAGGTATGCCAGTGCGTAGGCGCGGAAGGTGCCGAGGTTGGTCATGCGCCGACGGTTGGCCGACAGTTGCGCGCTGTGGCCCTGAGCCTCGTTCCAGGCCTTGAGTTCGGCCTGCTTGCGGCTGATATAGCCGCTGAGCAAGTGCACCTGGGTCATGCGCACTTCCTCCTCGTCGTTCAGGAAGCGTACGCCGCTGGCGTCGATGTACAGGCTGCGCTTGATACGGCGCCCACCGGAGGCCTGCATGCCACGCCAGTTCTTGAACGACTCGGACATCAGGCGCCAGGTGGGGATGGAAACGATGGTCTTGTCGAAGTTCTGCACCTTCACCGTGTGCAGGGTGATGTCCACCACATCGCCATCGGCACCCACCTGGGGCATTTCGATCCAGTCACCGACGCGCAGCATGTCGTTGCTGGTCAATTGCACACTGGCGACGAACGACAGCAGCGTGTCCTTGTACACCAACAGAATCACCGCCGACATCGCACCCAGGCCCGACAGCAGCAACAGCGGCGAGCGGTCGATCAGGGTGGCGACGATGATGATCGCGCCGAACACGAACAGCACCATTTTCGCCAGTTGCACATAGCCCTTGATCGAGCGGGTGCGTGCGTGTTCGGTGCGTGCGTAGATATCCAGCAGCGCGTTGAGCAGGGCACTCATGGCCAAAACCATGAACAGAATGGTGATCGCCAGGGCGACGTTGCCGATAAACAGAATGGCGGTCTTGCTCAGGTCCGGCACCAGGTACAGGCCGAACTGGACCACCAGCGATGGCGTCATCTGCGCCAGGCGATGGAAGACTTTGTTATGCCGCAGGTCGTTCAGCCAGTGCAGGGCCGGCTGCCGGCCGAGCAATTTGACCGCGTGCAGGATGAGGTAACGGGCGACCCTTCCCACCACCAATGCCACCACCAGCAACACCAGCAAGCCTAGGCTGGAATGCAGGACCGGGTGTTCATCGAGGGCGCCCCAAAGGTCTTGGACGTTGAGCCAGAGCTGTTTGATATCCATGAGTGAACCGATTCTTCTGTAAGACAACACGGGGCGATTAGAGCATTTAAGTGCAACAAAGTTGACGCTCTGGACAAAATCGCTGACAAAAAAGCAGCTGATTAGCCCCGTTCGCGTAAAGAAACTCGGTTTGGGCGCCCGAAACCGGTAACCTATGCAGCTGATATTTTGTATTTCTTCGAGGTAGCACCCGTGTTTTCCCAATTCGCCCTGCACGAACGCCTGCTTAAAGCCGTGGCCGAGCTTAAATTTGTCGAGCCTACGCCTGTGCAAGCAGCGGCCATCCCGCTCGCGCTGCAAGGGCGTGACCTGCGGGTGACGGCGCAAACCGGCAGCGGCAAGACCGCCGCTTTCGTCCTTCCGGTACTTAACCGCCTGATCGGCCCGGCCAAAGTGCGCGTCAGCATCAAGACCCTGATCCTGCTGCCGACCCGCGAGCTGGCCCAGCAGACCCTGAAGGAAGTCGAGCGCTTCTCGCAGTTCACCTTCATCAAGTCCGGCATCATTACCGGTGGCGAAGACTTCAAGGTCCAGGCCGCGATGTTGCGCAAGGTACCGGACATCCTGATCGGCACCCCAGGGCGCATGATCGAGCAGCTCAACGCTGGCAACCTCGACCTCAAGGAAGTCGAAGTGCTGGTGCTCGACGAAGCCGACCGCATGCTCGACATGGGCTTTGCCGATGATGTGCAACGTCTGGTCGGTGAGTGCGTCAACCGCCAGCAGACCATGCTGTTCTCCGCCACCACCGGTGGTTCGACCCTGCGCGATATGGTCGCCAAGGTGCTGAACAACCCTGAGCACTTGCAGGTCAACAACGTCAGCGACCTGAACGCCACCACGCGCCAGCAGATCGTCACCGCTGACCATAACGTGCACAAAGAACAGATCCTGAACTGGTTGTTGGCCAACGAGACCTACCAGAAGGCCATCGTGTTCACCAACACCCGTGCCGCCGCCGACCGTATCTACGGGCGCCTGGTTGCGCAGGAATACAAGGCGTTCGTGCTGCACGGCGAGAAAGACCAGAAGGACCGCAAGCTGGCCATCGACCGTCTCAAGGCGGGCGGCGTGAAGATCCTGGTGGCCACCGATGTTGCCGCACGCGGCCTCGACGTCGACGGTCTGGACCTGGTGATCAACTTCGACATGCCCCGCAGCGGCGACGAATACGTGCACCGTATCGGCCGTACCGGACGGGCCGGCAACGATGGCCTGGCTATCTCGCTGATCTGCCACGGCGACTGGAACCTGATGTCGAGCATCGAACGCTACCTGAAGCAGTCGTTCGAGCGCCGCACCATCAAGGAAGTCAAAGGCACGTACACCGGGCCGAAGAAGGTCAAGGCGTCGGGCAAGGCCGTTGGCGTGAAGAAGAAAAAGACCGACGCCAAGGGCGACAAGAAGAAAACCGGCGCCAAGTCGCCGACCAAGCGCAAGATCGCCAACCGGCCGAAGACCGACAATCTGTCGCTCGTCAGCAAGGACGGCATGGCGCCGCTCAAGCGCCGCAAGCCAGAAGCTCCGGCTGCCGAATAAGCAGGCGGGCATAAAAAAACCGGACAATGTCCGGTTTTTTTTCGCCATGATCGTTCCCACGCTCCGCGTGGGAATGCCTCCAGAGACGCTCTGCGTCGCGCTGTGCTCAATGCTTCCGCGCAGCCTCTCTGAGCTCCTTGAGCCGCGCATCGATCAACTGGCACTTGTCGGGAAACTCGGCGCTTTCGGTATCCAGGTCCATCTTCTGTAACTGGTCATTCATCTCCTTGGCCTTGGTCGGGTTCTGCTCTGTGAGCTTGGTCACTTCCTTGGCCAGCTCTTCCCGCTTGGCCGTGGCCTCCTCGGGCGTGCAGGCCCAGGCGGGCAGGGCGCTCAACAGCGTGGCGGCGAGGGTCAGCTTCATCAAGGTTTTCATGGTCGGACTTCCTTGGCAGTGATGTGCAGTTGAGGCGGCGAACCTCTGGAAAGTTCAGAGAAATGACGCCCGTCCGTTCGGTTGAACGGCCAGTGCCGGAACGTGTCACTCCCTTAGACGGGCTAACTCCATCGGCCTGCAGGAGGAATCAGGATGACGACTTACAATTGGGATCTGATCGAACGTCTGCTGCATGAAGTGCAGAACGGCGAAGGCAGCTTTGCCCCGCGCAAATACGCCGAACAAGAAGCGGCCGAGAAGGCGACGGCCGGCGAGGACACTGGCAACCTGGACGCACTCAAGAAGACCGCTGCCGATTACGAGGCGCTGCTGTTCAAGCGTGGCTTTATCGAGTCGCGGCCTGAGGAAGA
The DNA here is from genome assembly GCF_009827115.1 of Pseudomonas sp. J380. Classification (NCBI taxonomy): domain Bacteria; kingdom Pseudomonadati; phylum Pseudomonadota; class Gammaproteobacteria; order Pseudomonadales; family Pseudomonadaceae; genus Pseudomonas; species Pseudomonas sp. J380. The sequence goes on from NZ_CP043060.1 coordinate 5,923,126, forward strand.
GGGCGGCAATGGCGAGAATTTCATTCTGACGGCGCTGGGTGCGCAATTGCTGGCGCTGATCGACAGTTCGATTCCAGGCAATGATCATCCACGTCAGGTGTTGGATGAGCAGGAGGACGCGCTTGATCCGGCAACGTTCGCTGAAGTGGCCTCCAAAGCCCAGATCGCCTGATCTTCTTGTCCCCGGCGCCCCGAGGGAGCCGGGTGAACCTGTCGAATCGGTAATCCGTCGCTAAGGTTGCTGACAGCCGGCGACTCCTAATCTGCTGCCATTCAACTCACGGACTTGAATTGGCATGCACTCCACAACCTCCAGACGCACATTCGTCAAAGGCCTGGCCGCAGGCGGCCTGCTGGGTGGGCTCGGGCTTTGGCGCCCCCCTGTGTGGGCACTGACCAGCCCCGGCCAGCCCACGGTGCTCGCCGGCAGCGAATTTGACCTGTTTATTGACCAGACTCCCGTCAACCTGACCGGCCGTGCGCGCACCGCGTTGACCGTCAACGGCAGCCTGCCCGGCCCGCTGTTACGCTGGCGCGAAGGCGACACCGTGACCCTGCGCGTGAAAAACCGTCTTGGCGAGCCCACCTCGATCCACTGGCACGGCATCCTGTTGCCATCGACCATGGACGGCGTGCCCGGCCTGAGCTTCAAGGGCATCGAACCGGGCGGCCTTTACGTTTACCAATTCAAGGTCAAGCAGCACGGCACCTACTGGTACCACAGCCATTCCGGGCTTCAGGAGCAGCAGGGCGTGTACGGCCCGCTGGTTATCGATCCCAAGGAACCCGAGCCTTATAGCTACCAGCGCGATTACGTGGTGATGCTGTCGGACTGGACCGACGAAGACCCCATCGCCCTGATGAAGACCCTCAAGAAGCAGTCCGATTACTACAACCTGCACAAACCCACCCTGGGCGATTTTATCCGGGATGTGGGCAAGCAGGGCTGGTCGGCCACGGCTGCCGACCGGCTGATGTGGGCGCAAATGAAGATGAACCCCACCGACCTTGCGGACGTCAGCGGCGAGACCTACACCTACTTGCTCAACGGCCAGCCGCCTGGGCAGAACTGGACCGGAGTGTTCAAGGCGGGGGAAACGATTCGCCTGCGTTTTATCAATGGCTCGGCGATGACCTATTTTGATGTGCGCATTCCAGGGTTGAAGATGACCGTCATCGCCGCGGATGGCCAGCCGGTAAAGCCGGTAAGCGTCGACGAGTTCCGTATCGCCGTGGCGGAAACCTACGATGTGCTGGTCGAGCCTGTGGCAGAGGCCTATACCCTGTTTGCCCAGTCCATGGACCGCACAGGCTATGCCCGTGGCACCCTCGCCCGGCAGATGGGTGCGACCGCCTCAGTACCGCCGCTTGATCCGCGCCCGTGGCTGACGATGGATGACATGGGCATGGGCGGCATGGACCACGGTGCCATGGCCCATATGCCGGGCATGGAAGGCATGGATCACAGCGCCATGGGCGCGATGGCGATGCAGAAACACCCCGCCAGCGAGCAGAACAACCCGCTGGTAGACATGCAGGCGATGAACCCGATGCCCAAGCTGGACGACCCTGGAATCGGCCTGCGCAACAATGGCCGCCGGGTGCTCACCTATGCCGACCTGCGCAGTACCTTTGAAGACCCCGATGGCCGCGATCCCTCGCGCACCGTCGAATTGCATCTCACCGGGCATATGGAAAAGTTCGCCTGGTCGTTCAATGGCGTGAAGTTTTCCGATGCCGAGCCTTTGCAACTGACTTATGGCGAGCGCGTGCGGGTGGTGCTGGTCAACGACACCATGATGGCCCACCCGATTCACCTGCATGGCTTATGGAGCGATCTGGAGGACGAAAACGGCCAGTTCCAGGTGCGCAAGCACACCATCGACATGCCACCGGGCTCCCGGCGCAGTTACCGCGTCACCGCTGATGCCCTGGGGCGCTGGGCCTATCACTGCCACCTGCTGTACCACATGGAAATGGGCATGTTCCGCGAGGTGCGCGTGCATGAATAAGGAAGCGAGCATGAACCGTTGCGTCTCGTCCCTTTGCATCGTTTTCGCCACGCTGGGGTTCGCCCCATGGACGTTGGCGGCCGAGGATGCATTTCAGGGCATGAGCCCGGCGACGCCCGCGCTGACGCAAAGCCGTACGCCGATTCCGGCGCTGACCGACGCAGACCGTGCAGCGGTCTACAACGCGCCGGGAGGGCATCAGGTGCACGACAGCGGCGTGAACTCGATGCTGCTGATCAACCAGTTGGAATGGCAGGGCGGCGACGGCAACGCGCAGAGTTGGGACATCAAGGGTTGGGTCGGCGGTGACATCGACCGGCTGTGGCTACGCAGCGAAGGCGAACGCAGCGCCGGCCGCACTGAAAGCGCCGAAGCCCAAGCGTTATGGGGGCACGCTATCGGCCCGTGGTGGGACGTGGTCGGCGGCGTGCGCCAGGACTTCAAACCCGGTGCCAGCCAGAGCTGGGCGGCCTTTGGCCTACAAGGCATGGCGCTCTACAACTTCGAGGCCGAAGCCACGTTGTTTGTCGGCGAATCGGGGCATACCGCCGCACGCCTTGAGGGTGACTACGACATTCTGCTCACCAATCGCCTGATCCTGCAGCCGACCGCCGAACTCAACTTCTATGCGCAGAACGATCCGCAACGCGGCGTTGGTTCGGGCTTGGCGGAAAGTGAACTGGGCCTGCGCTTGCGCTACGAAGTTCGCCGCGAGTTTGCGCCTTATGTCGGTCTCAGCTGGAACCGCACTTATGGCCAGACCGCGCAATACGCACGGGACGAAGACGAAGACATCAATCAACTGCGCTGGGTCGTCGGCGTGCGCTTGTGGTTCTGACGGGTTTCCCTTTTTATTATTCGCCGCCTGGCGCGGCCTGGAGTCTTGCATGTCTATGTTGAAAACCACGCTGCTGGGTGCTGCGCTGTGGGTAGGTTTAAGTCTTAGCCTGCCCGCTTCGGCCCACCCCAAGCTGCTGTCATCCATTCCGGCGGCAGGCGCACAGGGCGCCGCTCCCGCAGTGATTGAATTGCATTTCTCAGAAAACCTGCTGACCCAGTTTTCCGGGGCCAAGTTGATCATGACCGACATGCCGGGCATGCCCAATTCGCCGATGCCGGTGAAGGCCAGCGTGTCGGCGAGCAGCGACCCCAAGGTGATGTTGATCAAGCCGGTCTCCGCACTTACCACCGGCAGCTATCGGGTGGATTGGCGTGCCGTGTCGTCCGATACACATCCGATCACCGGTAATGTGGTGTTCAGCGTGCAGCCATGAGTGAGCTGATCTCCATCGCATTGCGCTTCGCGCTCTATCTCGACCTGATGATGCTATTTGGATTGGGACTGTTCGGCCTTTATGGTCTGCACGCTGAGCAACGTAGATGGCTCAATCTAAGGGCATGGATGGGATTGACGGGCGGCTTGGGGCTGGCGTTTTCGGTGGCGTCGCTATTGGTCATGACCCAATCCATGAGCGGCGCCACTGATTGGCAGGCGCTATGGCCGCATGTGCAGATGATGCTGTGGCAGACCGACTTGGGGCTGACGTGGTGGGTGCGTATCGCGGCGCTGGTCCTGGCGGCACTGAGCACTCATCTGGCGCTGGCCACGCTGTCGGCTGGCGTGGCGTTGGCCACCCTGGTGTGGACAGGGCACGGCGTAATGCACGAAGGCGTGCAAGGTGTGTGGCATATCGTCAGCGACAGTGCACACCTGTTGGCAGCGGCGGGTTGGGTGGGGGCGTTGGCGGCATTCGGTTTGTTGTTGATGCCTGCGCCGTTGCCACAGGATGATCGAGTGCAGGTTCTGGCCAGCGCATTGGCAGGCTTTGAGCGCATTGGCGCGGGATTTGTCTTGGTGCTGATCGGCACTGGCGTTGCCAATTATCTGTTTGTTGTCGGGCCGAATCTGGGGGGCATCAACGGCGGAGTCTATGCGGTGCTGCTATGCCTGAAGCTGGGGTTGTTCGGCGTGATGCTGGCCTTGGCGGCGCTCAATCGCTTTCACCTGACGCCGCTTCTGCAACAATCTATCGCGGCGGGCGATTATAACGTGGCGATCCGTGCGTTACGGCGCAGCATGGCCCTGGAGTTTGGCGCTGTGGTGCTCATCCTTGGCCTGGTGGCCTGGCTGGGCACCTTGGCGCCTGACTAAGACTGTGCGCTTTTCAGGCATTTAAGCGCCTGGAAGTCGCTGCGGACCTTGTCGATTTTTTGGGTGAGTTTCAGGCGCTGCGCTGGGGAGCTTTGGGCCATCACGTCCACGAGCAAGCCGCGCGCGGCGGCTTCGGTCTGTGCGTAGGCGGCGCGGTATTGCGGGGTCCACAGGCTTTCGCGATCCACCAGCAGTTGCTGGATTTTCTGCGGGAAATCGGCATTGTGGCGTTGTTGCAGCGCCTCGATAAATTGCGCCTGCCAATGGGCGCGGTTGCCGATCCACGCTTGGTTTTGCGCGCCCAACTCGGCCGACCAGGCCGTGACGCGGTTTTGCTGGCCTGGGCTCAACGGGCCGATCCAGGCGTCCAGGCGCTTGCTCATGCGCTGGGCGCGTTCCTTGATCTGCTGGGTCAGCGGCGGCTTGAGGTATTCGTCCTGGCGTTTGCGCAGGTCCTTGGCCAGAGCATCGCTCATGTCCTTGACCTGCTGATCGTCCAGGCCTTGCAGCAATTGCACAGCTGAGGGCGTGATTTCCCGCGCAATCTCGGCAATTGCCTGTTTGGCTTCGACTGTACGGGTTTGCAATGCGGCGTCGGTGACCTGGTTACTGTCGACCATCTGCTGCAGGCGGTCGAGCCAGTCCAGGTAGCCAGGCAATTGCGTGGTGCAGTGCCAGGCCAGGTGTTCCTTGAGGGTGTCGTTGAACCAGCTCTTTTGCCCGGCATTCATGTCCAGGTAGTCGTTGAGGGTCCAGGGGATGATCACGTCGAGGTTACGGTAGGCAAGGCCCACGCGATTGCAGCCGGCGAGCACCAGGCTCAGGGTCAGCAGTACCATCAGGAATTTGAGCCGGCGCAACATGGGCAGGTCCTTGCATGGAGGGCGTTAATGCATGTGAACCTGCGCGGGGTGCGACAGTTCAGCCCATCAATAAAACGACCGCGCGGCCTTCAAGGTCAACAGCCCATCACATTGCGAGTTGTGTCCGGAGTAGGCCGAGCAGTCACTGCCGCTGAGGCTGGAGCCGCTGTAGATCAGGTCCAGGTCAATGCCTTTCCAGGCCCGGGAAAACTGTACCGACCAATCGCTGAAACTGCTGATGGCGCCGTTCTCTACCGAGACCGGTGTGCCCAGTTGATGGGTGGTGTATTTCATGCTGACGCCGATGCCGAAAGGCTGGGTGCCGCCCAGGTCTGCAAACAGGGTGCTGTCCTGGCGGTCGGGGTCGTTGCTGAAAGACACGCCAAAGCGGTTGCCCAACAGGTTCAGCCCGCCGTAGAACTCCTGGCTGTCGAGGGGGCTGAGCTTGGGGTAGCTGTAGTGGATCAAGCCGACTTCATAGCCCAGGGTCTGGTCGAACGGACGCTTGAAGCCCATGTAGGAGTCGACTTCAAGGTTATTGGCCGACGACAGGCCCATGTTCGGGGAAAACTGGCCGAAATACAGGCCGCTGTCGTGGGTAAGGTCCAGGCCTCCGTGGAACGAGTCGCTGCCAGGGGCGGTCGGCTTGACCAGGCCCTGGGCCATGGTGCGGCTGGGGGTTGTACCTAATTTCAGGTCGAAGTCACCCAATTCGCGCTGGAAGATATGCGCTTCGGCCAAAGGGCTGGCGACCAGGATGCTGACCACGAAAATACAGCGTTTAAGCATGCTTCACTCCATGAAAAGCGAGGAGCAGTAACGGAAAGATTCAGGCAGATGCCCGTGCTAGACGTGTGCAAGGATACCGGCGAATGCCAGGCATTGAGGCCCGTTCGTCGATTAGCTGCGTATTGAGGGTGTCGGGAGGGGGTGGCAACTCTAGTCCTAGCGCCTCGAAGGCAAGACGCTTAGGGACCAGATGCAGTGCGCGGGTATGACTATTACTTCTTGCCCAGGCTGATCTGCTTGGACGGGCCGAAAGTCTGGCCGCTCACGCCCTTGGCAATTTGCTGGATTTCGCCGCCGGACTTGAGGAACGCAGCAATCTGGCTGTTGATCGATTCGCTGGTTTCAACGGCGGGAGCTGGCTTTGCTTTGCTGTTGGATGCTTTTACACGCATGGCGGCCACTAACCTGTAGAAAATTAACTTGGCCAGCTATCGTACAGGAAATACTTGACAATTGCTTGGCAAATATCCCTCGAGAATAAGTGCTCGCGGCTGGAAATAGCCGAAGTTCAGCGCTGAAATAAAGCGCTAACTTACTGTTTTAGCTGGAAACCCAACGCCTTTGGACACGCTGATGGCCTGCTCAAAGTGAACCGAACGATCAGACGAGTGGGGCGATGCCACTGGAACGCCATGCCAGCCGCGATTTTTCAGGCGCGTGCGCGTGCAGGGCACAACTCGGGTAGAATGCCGCCCACGCAATGAGGGTATTGGAAATGGCTTTAGTCGGGCGCTACAACAGCTTGCAAGTGGTCAAGCACACTAACTTTGGTTTGTACCTCGATGGTGCGCAAGATGGCGAAATCCTCTTGCCTAATCGGTATATCCCTAAAGATATTCCCAGTGAAGATGAAGACTGGCTCAACGTTTTCATTTATCTGGACAGCGATGACAAACTTATCGCCACCACCGAAAAGCCCAAAGTTCAAGTCGGTGAATTCGCCAGTTTGAAAGTTGTGGAAGTCAACAGCATTGGCGTCTTCCTTGATTGGGGTTTGCCCAAGGATCTGCTGCTGCCTTATTCGGAAGAAAAACGCCAGATGACCGCGGGTGAATATTGCGTGGTGCACGTCTACCTCGACAAGCACACCAAGCGCATCACCGCCACCGCTCGCCTTGACCGTTACCTGGACAAGACGCCGGCGAACTATCAGGTGGGCCAGGAAGTCGACCTGCTGGTGGCCGAAGCCACTGACATGGGCTTCAAGGCGATCATCAACAACAAGCACTGGGGCTTGATCCACAAGAACGAAGTGTTCAAGTTCCTGCGCCCGGGCAAGGAAGAGAAGGGCTTTATCAAAGAGATCCGCGCCGATGGCAACATCAGCCTGAGCCTGCAGCCGGTGGGCCAGGAAGCGGCCTCCAGCCTGAACTCGAAGATCCTCGCCAAGTTGCGCGACAACAATGGCAGCCTGCCGGTCAGCGACAAAAGCGACCCGGCGGTGATCAGTAACTTGTTCGGCGTGAGCAAGGGCAACTTCAAGAAGGCCATTGGTGCGCTCTACAAGCAGGGCCAGATCGTGATTCATGCGGATCGCATTGAACTAAGCTGAGTACGCTTCGCTCTCCTGTAGGAGCGAGCTTGTTGTGGCGAGGGAGCTTGCTCCCGCTCGACTGCGTAGCAGTCGCAAGCTTTTTTGGGGGCGCTTCGCACCCCAACGCAAGCAAGCTTGCTCGCCACAACAAGCTTGCCTTCACAGTAGGGCTTGCTCATGTCCAGAAAGTCGTTGTATGCCTACCTCGGTACCTTGCTCGCCTTCCTGGTCCTCGACGGCCTTTGGCTCGGCGTGCTCATGGGGCCCACCTACAAATCCCTGCTTGGCGCGCTGATGCTTGATCAGCCACGCCTGTTGCCTGCGGTATTGTTCTATCTCCTGTATGTCCTCGGTTGCGTGGTGCTGGTTATCTTGCCCAGCGCCAGTTGGCAGCGCGCTGCGCGTTTGGGCGCCTTGCTTGGCCTGGTGGCCTACGGCACCTATGACCTGAGCAACTGGGCCACGCTTCAAGGCTGGTCCGCTGGGTTGGCGCTGATGGACATGGCGTGGGGCACGTGCCTAACCGCCATTTGCTGCACTGTTGGCCATTTGTGTGCAAATCGGCTGTGGCGGTAGAGGGCGGTTGATCAGTATTGAACCTGCTAATAACAACCCGGTACCGGCAGCGACCAACGCCGGTTGCAGGCCGCCACGGAGGTGGCTGCTGACCGACGCCAATAGTGGCCCGCTCAATTGGCCGACGGCGAAGCTGGCGGTCAGCAGCCCCGTGCTGCGTTGGTAGCCATGGGGTGCGACCTCCCTTAATCGCGCCATCACCAACTGCATGCAGGCCAAAAATGGCGCACCGCACAGCAACACGCCCAGCGCCAAGCCCCAGCCATTGCCCAGCAGGCAGGCAAATACCCCGGCCGCTTGCAGCCATAAAGTCGCCATCAGCCAGCGACGGGTGGTGTTCGGGTGCTTGCGGCGCAGGCTGGCCACCCCCACTCCCAGCGCGGCCGCCAGGCCAAAGCAGGGCCAGAACAGATCGGCCTGCCAGGCCCCGTTGAATTGAGCGCTGGCCATCTGCGACAGAAAAGTCGCCGGGATGATGTAGCCCAGGCCGTACAGGAAATAAATCCAGCACAGGTGCGCGATGCTGCCGTTGCTCCCCGCGCTGGAGACCTGGGTAACAGTGACGGCCGGCTTGGGTAAAAACGGCAGGATCGCCAGCAGCATCACCAGCGCCACCGTCCCGTAGATCAACCACAGCGCGGCAGAGCTTTGCCCTAATAGGTTCGACACCAGCGCCAGCAGCCCCGTCAGCACAATCCCCAACCCCGGCCCGGCAAACACCAGCGCACCCAGGCGCGGGCGGCCGGCGGCAATCGCCAGTGGCTGGCTCAGGCTGGTAATCATCACCAGGGCCCAGGCACTGGCGACCCCGGTGCCAAAGCGCAGCAACAAGTGCGGCCAGAACCCGTTAGCCCAGTAGGACGCCAGGGTCAGCAATACGCACAGCCACAAGCCGCCGTAGAGGCGCCCGCGCACATGCTGATGGCTACGGGCAAAGATCGAGTCCACCGCGCCGACGAAATAACCCAGGTAATTGGCGGCAGCGAGCAGGCCAGCGCCGGTCAGGTCGATCTGGCCTTCACTGAGCAAATGCGGCATTTGCGGAGTCAGGGCGAAGCGGCCAATGCCCATGGCCATCATCAGGGCGACGGAGCTGGCGAGTAAACGAATCAGCGGGGACATGTTCAGGTTTCCTGCAAAGAAGCGAATGCCTTGCAGGCTAAGATGGATTGACTTTCTGTAAAATTGAATAATAGTGAGTAACTTGTTCAGTTTTGGAGAAAGTAATGGAGTTCAGTCAATTGCGCATTTTCCAGGCTGTGGCGGAAGAGGGCTCCATTACCCGTGCCGCCGAGCGCCTGCACCGCGTGCCGTCCAACCTGTCGACCCGGCTTAAACAAATGGAAGAGCAATTGGGTGTCGACCTGTTCGTGCGCGAGCGCCAGCGTTTGCAGCTTTCTCCGGCGGGCAAGGTACTGCTGGACTACAGCACTCGCCTGCTGGCGCTGCATGATGAAGCACACGGCGCCGTACAAGGCGGGCAACCGGCCGGTGATTTCGTATTGGGCAGCATGTACAGCACCGCCGCAGTTCATTTGCCGAAGCTGCTGGCGCGCTATCACAAGACTTACTCCATGGTGAACCTTCAGGTGCAGTCGGCACCCAGTGGGGAGTTGCTGGAAGGGCTGATTACCGGGCGCCTGGATGCAGCCTTCGTCGACGGCCCGCTGACCATCGCCACCCTGGATGGCGTACCGCTGTGCGAAGAGCGCCTGGTGCTGATTTGCGAGGCCGATCATCCGCCGGTGCGTGGCCCCCAGGATGTGGCGGGCCGTGCGGTGTTCACGTTTCGGCGCAGTTGCGCCTACCGCACGCGCCTGGAAACCTGGTTTTCCCATGAGCGAGTGGCGATGGGGCGGGCGATCGAGATCGAGTCCTACCAAGGCATGCTCGCTTGCGTGATTGCAGGTTCCGGCGTGGCGTTGATGTCTGAGTCCATGCTCGCAAGCCTGCCCGGCAAGGACAGCGTATCCGTTCATCCGCTGACTGGGCCTTTTGCCACTGCGACCACCTGGCTGATGTGGCGAAAGGGCATGCTCGGCGCTAACCTCAATGCATGGATCGACCTGCAGCAAGACGGCAACCCACTGTGCGTGCAAGACACTCGCGCGATTGCTTGAACGATCCGTCAGGATTCGGATCAATTCAGTAATAGTTCGTTGTGGTTTCCTTCAAGCATTACCTAGGACTTAGGGCTACTATCACTGTAGGAAACGGCGACAGAACTCACGCCGGCCAGCACTACCCTCAAAGGGGGCAATCATGAAAGAGAAAATCCAAAACTGGCTCCACGACCTTGGCGTTGCGTTGGGCTTGATCGAGCCTCCGCTGCAACCGGTGCCGATTCGCACGGATGACGAGCAACGTCGGCCCCGTCGCCGCTAAAAAATGTGGGAGCGGGCTTGCTCGCGAAAGCGGTGTATCAGCCAACGGAAAGGTTGAATGACACACCGCTTTCGCGAGCAAGCCCGCTCCCACAGTTGTATTGCACTAGGCGAAAAAAACGGGCGCGACCTCCGACGTCGCGCCCGCTGAAGAAAATATCCCCGTTCCTGTTATAGCTCAAACCACCGCAGCCGCCACCTTGGCCGGCCGACGCGACAGCAAACTCACCAGTACAAAGCTCACCAGCGCCACCGCCAGGCTGTAGTAGATCGGCGTATTTGCATCCAACCCATCCTTGAACATAAATACCAGCGCGGTCACAAAGCCCAGGCTCATGGACGTGATTGCGCCCGAGGTGGTCGCGCGCTTCCAGAAGATCGCGCCGATCAAGGGCACCAACATACCGCCCACCAACAGGTTATAGGCCAGGGTCAGGGCGCTGATCACATCGTTCACCACCAATGCGATACCCAGCACGGCAACGCCGGTCAACAGGGTGAACAGGCGGTTGATGCGCAGGCTCGACGCCTTGCCGCCGCGCAGGCGGGGCAGCAGGTCTTCGGTTAACACAGTGGAGGCGGCGAGCAGGCCGGCGCTGGCGGTGGACATCATGGCGGCCAGCGCGGCGGCGATGACCAGGCCGCGAATGCCGTCCGGCAGCGAGGCTTTGACGATCGCGGCGAAGGCATTGTTGACGTTGTCCAGGTCCGGGATCAGCACATGGGCAGCCATGCCGATCAGCGCACAGGCCAGGCCGTACAGGATGCAATAGAAGCCGGCAAAAGTGCCTGCGTACTGGGCGACCTTTTCGTCACGGGCGGTGAAGACCCGTTGCCAGATATCCTGGCCGATCAGGATGCCGAAGAAGTAGATCATGAAGTAGGTGATGATCGTGTCCCAGCCGATCGCGGTGAAGCTGAAGTTTGACGCTGGTAGCTTGGCCACCAGTTCATCCCAGCCGCCGACGCGGTACAGGCAGATCGGCAACAGGATGAACATCAGGCCGACGGTCTTGATCACGAATTGCACAATATCGGTGAGGGTCAGCGACCACATGCCACCGATGGTCGAATACACCACCACCACGCCGCCGCCCACCAGTACCGACATCCAGAACGGCAGGTCGAACAGCACTTGCAGCACGGTGCCGATGGCCAGGATCGAGGTCACGCCGATCATCAGGGCGTAGGCCAGCATGATCACCGCGCTGGCCTGGCGGGCCATGGGGTTGTAGCGTTTTTCCAGGACCTGGGTGACGGTGAAGATTTTCAGCTTCAACAGGGGCTTGGCCAGGAACAGGTTCAGGGCAATGATGCCCGCGCCGAGCGCGGCGCACAGCCAGAAACCCGAAATACCATGCACATATCCCAGGCGCACGGTGCCGACGGTGGAGGCACCGCCCAGCACCGTGGCGGCCATGGTGCCCATGTACAGCGATGGGCCGAGGTTGCGGCCGGCGACCAGGTAGTCTTCGTGGGTCTTGGCGCGACGCATGCCGTAGTAGCCGAGCACCAGCATGCCGGCGGCGTAGATGAGTACGACGAATAAATCCAAAGCCATGACGGCGGTTCTCCGATTATATTTTTTATGGGCGATCAGGCGGCAGCTGGCTCGGTAAACACGCGAGCGAAAGTCAGGTACATCGTTGTCGGGGATCTGTGCGACCCCCTTGGTTGTGAGTGTGAAGACGCGGTTTTTATTGTTCTCAGCGCGTTCGCCTTATCAGCGATGCGCGACGCCAGGCAGTACGCAGAGCATCTCGTACAGCAAGTTGGCGCCCAGCAACGAGGTATTGCCGGTGGTGTCGTAAGGCGGCGAAACTTCTACCAGGTCGCAACCAATCAGATCGAGGCCCTGGCAGCCACGGATGATTTCGATGGCCTGGATGGTGGTCAGCCCGCCGATTTCCGGGGTGCCGGTGCCGGGCGCCCAGGCGGGGTCGATGCCGTCGATGTCGAAGCTCAGGTACACCGGGCCACCGCCGACTTTTTCTCGCACTTCGGCCATCAGCGACGCGAGGGAGTGATGCCAGCATTCTTCGGCCTGGACCACGCGGAAGCCTTGCTTGCGGCTCCAGTTGAAGTCTTCGGCGGTATACCCCTGGGCGCGCAGGCCGATCTGCACCACGCGGTCGCAATCGAGCAAGCCTTCTTCCACGGCGCGGCGGAAGGTGGTGCCGTGGGCAATTTTCTCGCCGAACATATGGTCGTTGACGTCGGCGTGGGCATCGATGTGCACCAGCCCGACCTTGCCATGTTTTTTGTGGATCGCCCGCAGGATCGGCAGGGTGATGGTGTGGTCGCCACCCAGGGTCAGGGGGATGGCGTCGTGCTCGAGGATCTCGTCGTAGGCCTCTTCGATGATCCGCACCGCGTCGAGCAGGTTAAAGGTATTGATCGCCACGTCGCCGATATCGGCCACCGACAGTGAGTCGAAGGGTGCGGCGCCGGTGGCCATGTTGTAGGGACGGATCATCACCGACTCGGCGCGGATTTCCCTAGGGCCAAAGCGTGTACCGGCGCGCAGCGAGGTGCCGATATCCAGAGGCACGCCGACGAAGGCGGCATCCAGGCCCTTGGCGGTTTGCAGGTGGGGAAGACGCATCATGGTGGCGATGCCGGCGAAGCGCGGCATTTCGTTGCCGCCCAGTGGTTGGTGGAAAATCTTGTCCACGGGATTGCCTCATCGTTGTTTTGTTTATTGATGGCCGATTCTGCGAAAAGCCTGGCTTAGGAAGAATCGGCAGAGGCAAATACTTAGTTCAGATTTTTCTAAACTAAAGCCTGAGTTAAACTCCCTGATCCCTGTAGGAGCGAGCTTGCTCGCGAAAAACGTCAACGATGATGCGCAGCCCCAGAATGTACGCGGCGTCCTCAGGTTTTTCGCGAGCAAGCTCGCTCCTACAGTTGATCGTTCCCACGCTCTGCGTGGGGATGCATCCTGTGATGCTCTGCGTCACGCTTCACTGGAGCCCCCATGGCCAACGCCTTGCCCGACCTGAAACTCCTGCGCATCTTCGTCAGCGTCGTGCGCCACCAAGGGTTTGCCAACGCCCAGCATGAGCTCAACCTGTCGACGTCGGCCATCAGCACCTACATGAGCCAACTCGAGTCAGCCTTGGGCCTGGTGCTGTGCCATCGTGGCCGTGGCGGCTTCAGCCTGACCAGCAAGGGTGAGCTGTTTCATCAGGAAACCCTGCGCCTGTTGGGCGAACTCGAAGGTTTCGAGCAATACGCCGCTGCGTTGAAAGGCGAATTGCGCGGCACCCTCAAGCTCGGAGTGCTCGACTCCACCGTCAGCGACAAGGCCTTGCCGTTCGCCGAAGTGATTGGCGCCTACAGCCTGGAGCACCCGGCAGTGCATTTGCACCTGTCGGTGATGAGCCCCTACGAATTGCAACTGGGGGTGCAGGACAACCGCCTGGACCTGGCCATCGGTGCGTTTTCCAACCGCATGAGCGGGCTGGTCTACATGCCGCTGTACCGCGAACAGCACTGGTTGTATTGCAGCACCCGGCACCCATTGTTCAACGAGCGGCGCATCCCGGAACAAGTGATCACCCAGCAACGCATGGTCGGGCGGGGTTACTGGAGCCAGGCGGAGTTGGCGCGCCACGGCTTCAAGCACAGCGCTGCCACGGTGGAAAGTATGGAGGCGCAACTGATTCTGGTGCTTTCGGGCGCTTATATTGGCTACCTGCCCGAACACTACGCCCAGGCCTGGGCTGACAAGGGCGACCTGCGCGTTTTGCTGCCGGCGACCTTCGGCTACCAGGCGCCGTTTTCGCTGATCATGCGCCGTGGCCGCAGCCGCGAGCCACTGATCCAGACCTTCCGCGATTTGCTCAAGACCCAGCTCAACCAGGCCTGAACACACCATGTCCCGACCCCATTGCCCGCGCTGCCTGCGCCCGACCACGCACTGCCTTTGTGCGCTGATCCCCCACCTCGACAGCCGCACCCGCGTGTTGCTGTTGCAGCACCCGAGCGAGGTCGGCCATGCGCTCAATACTGCACGGTTGGCGGCGTTGGGCCTGAACAACGCGCAGTTGGTGGTGGGGGAGGTGTTTGATGACCTGCCGACGCTATTGAACCCGCCTGGCTATCGGCCACGCCTGTTGTTTCCGGCGGATGAAGCCGAGCCGCTGCACGCCTACGCACCTGACGATCAGCCACTGCTGTTGGTGGTTCCCGATGGCACCTGGCGCAAGGCGCGCAAACTGCTGCACCTCAACCCCTTGCTGGCGGCGTTGCCCCGGGTGACATTGGCCGAAGGCGGCGTTTCCCGCTATCGCTTGCGCAAGGCGCCGGGGCCTGGCGCCTTGTCGACGGTCGAAGCGATCACGCAAGCGTTGCAGGTATTGGAAGCGCCGACGTCGTTTGAGCCACTGCTCAAACCCTTTGAAGCGCTGATCGAAGGGCAGATTGCTGCGATGGGCGATGAAGTATTCCAGCGCAACCATGGCGACCCGACATAAACCCGGCTTATGCCTTTAAGCCATAAGCACCACACTTTGCGTGATATGGCCCGCCGGCCTTTCCCGGTATGATGTGCGCCCCGCAGTCTGGATTGCGAATACGCCATGACCTTGCAGTACCCAACAATCGCCGATTGTGTCGGCAACACGCCCCTGGTCCGCTTGCAACGCATGGCGGGTGAAACCAGCAATACCCTGTTGCTCAAACTTGAGGGCAACAACCCGGCCGGCTCCGTCAAAGACCGCCCGGCACTGTCGATGATCGCCCGCGCCGAGTTGCGTGGGCAGATCAAACCCGGCGACACCCTGATCGAAGCCACCTCGGGTAACACCGGGATCGCCCTGGCCATGGCCGCAGCGATCAAGGGTTACAAGATGGTGCTGATCATGCCCGACAACGGCAGCGCCGAGCGCAAGGCGGCGATGACCGCCTATGGCGCCCAGCTGATCCTGGTGACCCAGGAAGAAGGCATGGAAGGTGCCCGCGATCTTGCCGAGCGCATGGCCGCCGAAGGCCGTGGCGTGGTGCTCGATCAGTTCGCCAACGGCGACAACCCCGAGGCGCACTACACCAGCACCGGCCCGGAGATCTGGCGCCAGACCCAGGGCACCATCACCCACTTCGTCAGCTCCATGGGCACCACCGGTACCATCATGGGCAACTCGCGCTACCTCAAGGAGCAGAACCCGGCGATCCAGATTGTCGGCCTGCAACCGATGGAAGGCGCGGCCATCCCGGGTATTCGCCGCTGGCCCGAAGAGTATTTGCCGAAGATCTACAACGCCACGCGGGTAGACCGCATCATCGACATGGCCCAGCGCGAAGCCGAAGACACAACCCGCCGCCTGGCCCGTGAAGAAGGCATCTTCTGCGGTGTGTCCTCCGGCGGCGCCGTGGCCGGTATGTTGCGCTTGTCCAAAGAAGTGGAAAACGCGGTGATCGTCGCGATCATCTGTGACCGAGGCGACCGTTACCTGTCGACCGGCATTTTCGACGAACCCAACTGATGGCCAAGCACGAGAGAGGCCTGCGCTTCCAACCGACGGGCGGCAGCCGGGCCCCACAGATACCCGTGGGCAAGAAACAGCGCCTGACCATTGAGCGCCTGGCCAATGATGGCCGGGGCATCGTGTTCTTTGAAGGCCGCACCTGGTTTGTGAACGGTGCGTTGGCCGGAGAAGAGGTGGAAGCACGGGTGTTGGGCGCCCATGGCAAAGTGGTCGAGGCGCGCACCGAGCGGGTGTTCCAGGCCAGCGAGTTGCGTCGCCCGGCACCCTGCGCCCATGTTGGCCGCTGCGGCGGTTGCAGCGTGCAGCACCTCCCCCATGAAGAACAACTTGCCCTGAAACAGCGCATGCTTGCCGAGCAATTGTCCCGGGTGGCCGGTGTCGAGCCACAGGAGTGGGCAGCGCCGTTGAGCGGGCCGGAGTTCGGTTATCGGCGCCGCGCCCGCGTGGCCGTACGTTGGGACGCCAAGGCGAAGAAACTCGAAGTGGGTTTTCGCGCCGTGGCCAGTCAGGACATCGTCGCTATCGATGATTGCCCGGTGCTGGTACAGGCCTTGCAACCGATCATGCAGCGTTTGCCAACGATGCTGCGTCGCTTGAGCAAACCGCAGGCGTTGGGGCATGTCGAGTTGTTCAGCGGTTCGTCCATCGCCGTGTTGCTGCGGCATATGGCGCCGTTGTCCGAGGCTGACCTGCAGATCCTCAAGGAATTCTGCACCTTCCATGACGCCCAATTGTGGCTGCACGGGGAAGGGCAGCCGGAGCCCGTCGAGCCGGGTCAGGCCTTGGGCTTCCGTTTGGAGGCGTGGGATCTGGAGCTGGCGTACCGGCCGGGCGACTTTGTGCAGGTCAACGCCGGGGTCAACCAGGCGATGGTCGCCCAAGCGCTGCAATGGCTGGCGCCACAAGCCGACGAACGGGTACTGGACCTGTTTTGCGGCCTGGGCAACTTCGCCCTGCCACTGGCTCGCCACGTACGCGAAGTGGTGGCGGTGGAGGGTGTACAGGCCATGGTGGACCGCGCGGCCCTCAATGCCGTCAGCAACCATTTGCATAACGCACAGTTTTTTCAGGCCGATTTGTCCCAGCCTTTGACCGACGCAGAATGGGCCAAACAGGGCTTTTCTGCGGTACTCTTGGACCCACCCCGCGATGGTGCCCTGGAGGTTGTGCGCAAACTTGCAGCCTTGGGGGCCAAGCGCCTGGTGTATGTGTCCTGCAACCCAGCCACGCTGGCGCGGGACACGGTTGAGTTGGTCAAGCAAGGCTACCGGCTAAAGCGTGCCGGGATCCTCGACATGTTTCCGCAGACCGCGCATGTCGAGGCCATGGCGTTATTTGAAGCGGGCTAGGATGCCCGTTTAATCCGACTGGCCTGCGTTCTCCAGGGCCTGAACACTGCCACGGAGCTCGCAGTAAAGTCGGCGATGATTTTGGCGCATCGAAGGTGCGTCGTAGGGAAGGTAAGCAAGATGGTACAGGTGAGAGCACACCAGCCGATCAACACCGACGGCAGTATCAATCTCGAGGCATGGCTGGATCATGCCGTCAGTGTCGACCCGGCACTGGACCGTGAAGCCTTGAAAGCAGCCTGCGAGTTCGCTCGTGAGTCTGAACAGCAAGACAATGCGGCCAAGAACCTGTGGGCCGAAGGCACTTCAAGTTTTCGCACTGGCCTGGAAATCGCCGAGATCCTCGCCGATCTCAAGCTGGACCAGGATTCGCTGATCGCCGCCGTGCTCTATCGCGGCGTACGCGAAGGGCACATTGCGTTGCCGCTGGTCAGCCAGCGTTTCGGCGCGGTGGTGGCCAAGCTGATCGACGGCGTGCTGCGCATGGCGGCCATTAGCGCCAGCCTCAGCCCGCGGCAGTCGATGGTGTTGGGCACCCAGGGCCAGGTAGAGAACCTGCGCAAAATGCTGGTAGCGATGGTCGACGATGTGCGCGTCGCCCTGATCAAGCTGGCCGAGCGTACCTGCGCGATCCGTGCGGTGAAGACCGCCGATGATGAAAAGCGCAACCGTGTGGCCCGCGAAGTCTTCGACATCTACGCGCCACTGGCCCATCGCCTGGGCATCGGCCATATCAAGTGGGAGCTGGAGGATTTGTCCTTCCGCTACCTGGAACCTGACCAGTACAAACAGATCGCCACGCTGCTGCATGAGCGGCGCCTGGACCGCGAGCGCTTTATCAGCGACGTGATGGGCCAGTTGCGTTCGGAGCTGCAGGCCACCGGCGTGGACGCGGACATCAGCGGCCGCGCCAAGCACATCTATTCCATCTGGCGCAAAATGCAGCGCAAGGGCCTGGCCTTCAGCCAGATCTACGACGTGCGTGCGGTGCGCGTGCTGGTGCCGGAAATGCGCGACTGCTACACCGCGCTGGGTATCGTCCACACCCTGTGGCGGCACATTCCCAAGGAATTTGACGACTATATCGCCAACCCCAAGGAAAACGGCTACCGCTCGCTGCACACCGCCGTGATCGGCCCTGAAGGCAAGGTGCTGGAAGTGCAGATCCGCACCCACGCCATGCACGAAGAGGCCGAGCTGGGGGTGTGCGCGCACTGGCGCTACAAGGGCACCGACGTCAAGGCCGGGTCCAACCAGTACGAAGAGAAGATCTCCTGGCTGCGCCAAGTGCTGGAATGGCACGAAGAACTCGGCGACATCGGCGGCCTGGCCGAACAACTGCGGGTGGATATCGAGCCGGACCGGGTCTATATCTTCACGCCTGACGGCCACGCCATCGACTTGCCCAAGGGCGCCACGCCGCTGGACTTCGCCTACCGCGTGCACACCGAAATCGGGCATAACTGCCGCGGCGCCAAGATCAACGGGCGCATCGTGCCGCTCAACTACAGCCTGCAAACCGGTGAACAGGTCGAGATCATCACCAGCAAGCACGGTACGCCGAGCCGCGACTGGCTGAACCCGAACCTGGGTTACATCACCACTTCGCGGGCGCGGGCGAAGATCGTCCATTGGTTCAAGCTACAGGCGCGTGACCAGAACGTCGCCGCCGGCAAGACCTTGCTTGAACGCGAACTGGCGCGCCTGGGCCTGCCTCAGGTGGACTTCGACAAGCTGGCCGAAAAGGCCAACATGAAGATCGCCGAAGACATGTTCGCCGCCCTCGGCGCGGGCGACCTGCGCCTGGCGCAACTGGTCAACCTGGCCCAGCAACTGGTCGAGCCGGAGCGCGGCAACGAACAGCTGGAGCTGATCCCGCGCAAAGCCACTGGCTACAAGCCGGGCAAGCGTGGCGATATCCAGATCCAGGGCGTGGGCAACCTGATGACGCAAATGGCCGGCTGCTGCCAGCCGTTGCCGGGCGACGCCATTGTCGGCTACATCACCCAGGGCCGTGGCGTGAGCATTCACCGCCAGGATTGCGCCTCGGTGCTGCAACTGGGCGGGCGCGAACCGGAGCGGATCATCCAGGTCAGCTGGGGTCCGGTGCCGGTGCTCACTTACCCTGTCGACATCATCATCCGTGCCTACGACCGTTCCGGCTTGCTGCGTGACGTCTCGCAAGTGCTGCTCAACGAGCGGATCAACGTGCTGGCGGTCAACACCCGTTCGAACAAGGAAGACAACACTGCATTGATGTCCCTGACCATCGAGATTCCGGGGCTGGACGCACTGGGACGGTTGCTGGGGCGGATTTCCCAGTTGCCGAACATCATCGAAACCCGGCGCAACCGCACCCCATGATTAGCAGGATGACAGCCGACTGACATGTGGAGTTGTTTTCTGTGGGAACTGGCTTGCCTGCGATAGCATCACCTCGGTTTAACTGAAGCACCGAGTCGCAAGCATCGCAGGCAAGCCAGCTCCCACATTGGATTTTCAGCGGAAAGAGATACGATGTATTCACTCGAAGACCTGCTGCACCTGATGAGCCGCCTGCGCGACCCGCAGTACGGCTGCCCGTGGGACATCAAGCAAACCTACGCGACCATCGTCCCGCACACGCTGGAGGAGGCCTATGAAGTGGCCGACGCCATCGAGCGCGGCGACTTTGACCATCTGCAAGGCGAACTGGGCGATCTGCTGTTCCAGGTGGTGTATTACAGCCAACTGGCCCGGGAAGAAGGGCGCTTCGAATTTGCCGGCGTGATCGACAGCATCACTCGTAAGTTGATTCGCCGGCATCCTCACGTGTTCCCAACCGGCGACCTGTACGCACCGCTGGATATCCCGCAGTTGAGCGAAGAACAGGTCAAGGAGCGCTGGGAGCAGATCAAAGCTGAGGAGCGCGCAGAAAAGTCCGACGTTCCCGAGCAACTCTCCCTACTCGATGATGTGCCCACCGCCTTACCCTCGTTGTCCCGTGCGGCCAAATTGCAAAAGCGCGCCAGCCAGGTTGGTTTCGACTGGCCTTCCGCGTTGCCGGTGGTGGACAACGTGCGCGAAGAGTTGGACGAAGTGCTCGAAGCCATGGCCGATAACGATGCGGCGGCCATCGCCGATGAAGTCGGCGACCTGCTGTTTGCCGCGGTCAACCTGGCCCGTCACCTCAAGGTCGACCCGGAAACTGCCTTGCGCGGTGCCAATGCCAAGTTCGAACGACGTTTCCGATTTATCGAACAGGCATTGCGCGATACACACCAACCCATAGAAGATTGCACCCTCGAAGAGTTGGACGCCCTCTGGGGTGAAGCCAAACGTCAGGAAAAGAATGTGTCCAGCTGCGGTTGAGCAGTTGCCTAAGTGAGTAAGCACCATGAGCCTTTCCCTTCGCGACCAGTTGCTCAAAGCAGGTCTGGTCAACCAAAAGCAGGCCAAGCAGGTCGGCAAAGAGAAACAGAAACAGCAGCGCCTGGTCCACAAGGGCCAGGCCGAAGTCGATGATACCCAGGCGCGCCTGGCTGCTGAGGCACACGCCGAGAAGGTCAAGCGTGACCAGGAGCTGAACCGTCAGCAGCAGGAAAAAGCCGAAGCCAAGGCGCGTACCGCCCAGGTCAAGCAACTGATCGAGACCTCGCGCCTGCCCAAGCTGACCACCGAGGACTACTACAACTTCGTGGATGACAAGAAGGTCAAGCGCCTGTCGGTCAACACGCTGATGCGCAACAAGCTGAGCAACGGCTCCCTGGCTATCGTGCACCACGGCGGCGGCTACGAGGTGATCCCGCGGGAAGCGGCGCTTAAAATCCAGGAGCGCGCTCCGGAGCGTATCGTGCAGCTCAACATCCTCACCGAAAGCCAGGTGCCGGACGAGGATGATCCGTACGCCGCTTACCAGATCCCTGATGATCTGATGTGGTAAGCCGCTGGAAATGACAAACCCCGCCAAAAGGCGGGGTTTGTGTTTTAAGCGTGCAGCACCAACCGGTTACCAATCCACTGCGTAACTCAGGCTGAAGGTACGACCCTCGGCATTCGGGTACGGTGCGCGGGCGTTGGCCTGGGCGAACATGTTCTGGTAGTTGCGGTTGGTGAGGTTGTACACCGCACCTTCGAGGCGGCCTACCGGTAGCCTTACCGAGCCCAGCAGGTCGACCAGGGTGTAGCCCTGGATATCGCGACCGTTGTTGTCCTTTGCCGCAGCGTCATAATTGGCCAGGCGCATACCCTGCAAGCGCAGGCTGTAGTCGTCACGCTCATAGCCGACAAAGGCTGTGGTCTTGGCGGGGGAGATGCGGGTGGCAGGCAGGTCGATCCACTTGCCGTTCTGCTGGGTCTCGCCTTTGGCGTAAGCGTAAGTACCGCCGACGGACCATTGGTCGGTGATGTTATAGGTCAGGCCGGTTTCGACGCCACGCACGCGTTCTTTCTGATTGATCAGGCGCAGCACACGATCATTGGCATCATAGAACTGCGTGACATCCGAGGTGTTTTCGTACGCGGTGACACTGGCCTGCCACTTGTCCCAGTCGCCACGCCAGCCCAGCTCGTAGCTATCGACTTTCAAGGCCTGGGCATTGAGGTCCTGGATATCGTATTTGCTGTTCACGTCACGCAGGAAGCGCTGGATATCCGGTAGGGAAAAGCCCTGGCTGAAGTTGACGAACACATCCTGGTTGTCGGTCAGGTGGTACACCGCACCGAGGTTATACAGCGTGTCATCGTATTTGAGCGTGCCACCGGGCAGTGTCGCGCGGTTGCCGGTCTGGACGATTTCGCCATACGCGATGCTGTCGGAGACTTTACTCTCAATCCATTCGCGACGTACGCCACCGCGCAAGGTCCAGTTGTCGATGTCGTAGGAGAGCTGGCCAAAGATGGCTTTGGTGGTGGTCTCGATATCTGGACCCAGTTCGAACGTGGTACCGGTTTTCGTGTAGGTCAGGCCATTGACCCGGTATTGGTCGCCACGCTGGCGTGAGGTTTCATGGTCGTAGTCCGCGCCCCATACCAGGTTGCCCGTTGCCGGGCCGATGTCCGGCATCTGGGTCTCGATCGCCGCACGCAGGCCGTAGACGTCCTGCACGCTGTTGTTATCTGACACGCCTGCCCGGCCTCGGGACAGGTCTGGAAAGAATAGGGCGTCGGCCCGCCGCCAGTAGCTTTCGATCTGCAGGCCCTGGCCGTAGAAATCCTTGTCGGCGTAGTTGAGGTTGACCGCCTGGTTGTGGGTGTAGGGTTGGTCGCCCAGGTCCAGGCCTTTTACGGCGACTGCGTTGCTGGTGATGCGGGGGTTCTTGGTGTAGCGGGTGTCTTGTTCGTCCTTGTAGTCTTGCAGCGACAGGCTGATCTTCTTGTCGTCATCAAGCTCATAGCCGAAGCGACCTTGCAGGTCGTAGGTATCGGTGTCCATGTTGCTGCCCTGGGACGTGTCCTGGGGAATGCGCTTGCCATTACCGTCGAACTGATCGTTGCGCTGCACGGTGTTGCCCGAGAGGTACCAGTCCACCGGGCCTTTGCGCCCGGTGGCGCTTTGGAACGCCTGGTAAGCGAACCCCTTGTGGCTGAGGTTGTTGCCGGCGGTCATGCCGATCTTGCTGCTGAACGCCAGGTCTTCACCTTGGTTGCGTTTGGTGATGATGTTGATGATGCCGCCCGATGCGCCTGCGCCGTAGACACTGCTGGCGCCGGAGATCACTTCGATACGCTCGATGCTTTCCGGTGCCACGCTGTTGAGCTGGCGGAAGTTATCGCGCGTGGCGTTTTGCGAAACCCCGTCGATCAGGATCAGGGTATTGCGCCCGCGAAGCGTCTGGCCGAAGTTGCTCATGCCGCCGCTGGAAGGGGCAATGCCAGGCACCAGTTGGCCGAGGATATCTGCAACCCGACGTCCTGCCCCGGTCTGCTGGCGGATTTGCGCTTCATTGATCACCTGCACTGAGCCTGGAATCTGCGCAATGCTGGTTTCGCTGCGCGTGGCCGATACCACTGTCGCCTGCAGTTGCAGACTGGTCGGGGCTGCCTGTGTCTGCTCTGTCTGATCGGCCCAGGCAGGGGCACTTATTGACCCAAGAAGTGGCAGCAGTACTGCCCATTGCGATGTGTTCATGATCATGTCTCAGAGTTATTAGAAGTATTGACAGAAAAATCGGATGTCTCAGGCGCTCGCGCAAACGAACGGATGGCGCGGATACTCACGGCGGCCAAGGCATAGGTCAGTGCGACCAGCCAGAAGCTGTGTGCCAGGCCTACCCACCCCATGCCGATACCGCCCAACAATGCGCCGCACAGCGCACCAGCTTTCGCGGCGCTGTTGCCCATGCCCAGGGCAAAACCCTGCTGGCTGTGCGCTACGGTAGTGGCGATCAGTGTGTAGGCCACGGGCAACAAAGCCCCCTGCCACACGCCCCACAGCAGCCTGCTGGCGATGAACCCCAACCACTCACTGGCCAGCGCCGTGCAGGCCAGCGTGAGCGCGCAGGCCCAGGTGACCCACTCGATGATGCGCAGCGTATGGGCTGGCTGATGTCGATCGAACAGGCGGCCCCACAATGGCGCGGACAGTGCCAGGGTCAAGGCACTGGCGCCATAGCTGGCGCCGATCAGCCACACGGGCGCGTGCAAAACCTGGGCGACATATAAGGCGTAAAACGGTTGCGGCATCATCCTGGCTGCCTGGATCAATACGATGATCCCCAGCATCGCGCCAATCCAGCCTCTGGGGAGTGCGGCAGGCTTGGACGTGCGGGCAGGTCTCGATCGTGGTGAGTCGCTGGGTAAAAACACGCTGATTATCGCGCACAACAGGCAGACGACGGTGGCGCTGTAGCACAGCAATGCGAAACCGGATATGTCCATGAGCCAGCCGCCCAATACCGGTCCGGCCAGGGAGCCTACAGCGGTGGCTGATTGCAGTCGTGCAAGAATGTGCCCGCGCCCACCCTCGCCGCAGCAGGCCAGTGCGTAGGCTTGGGCCGCTGCAATGAAGCCGGCCAACGCACCTTGCACCACGCGGATGACCACCAGCCACCACGGATCAGGCGTTATCGCAGCCAGCGCCTGGCACACCGCCAGTGCCAGCAACGCGCGGATGATCATGGGCTTATGGCCGGTACGGTCGCCCAGCTTCCCCCACATGGGTGTGAGAATCATCGCTGCCATCATCGGCCCGGCATACACCAGCGAAGACAGCAGGCCGGTGTACTGGGCATTTGCAGTGCCCAGCAACTTCTGGATTTGCAGCGGCCAGAACGGGCCGCTCATTTCCATCGCCCCCATCGACACCAACTGAATCACCACCAGCAGCCGCAGCGCTGTGTTGTTAGTCGGCATTGGCGGCCGCGCTCAACGGGTTAGGCAACCGCCCGACGATATCGGCATGACTCTCCAGCAGGCGCATGCGCATGAACGACTTGGCCGGCCATGCTTGCTCCAGCAGTGCTTCGCGCTCGGTGGCCCAGCGCTGCGGATCAACCTGCGAGCGCATGTCGTCAAAACACTGGCTGACCTGAGCTGACAGTTCATTCCAGAGCAGCGCCTGGGGGATGTCGAAGTGGCGCGCGGCAAGCAGGATGAGCTCGCCCAGATGGCACATGAAAACGGTGTGCAGCAGCTTGTCCCGTACGAAACCTGCGTCGTCGTACAGCGTCATCTTCGGGTCGTGCAGTTCAATGTCCAGGCCGTGGGCGTGCAAGGTTTTGCGGTCGATTCGGATATCGCCGAAGTCGCGCAACAGAAGACGGCTCAATTGTCCGTCTGCGGCCATGACCATAAAAGAGTTCTGCTGATGGGCCTCGAATGCAACGCCGTAGCGCAAATACATGCCCAGCAGCGCCGGCACACTGATCGCCGCGTACTCATGGAAGAAGGCGAGCATGGCCGCCGCGTCATCCTTGCCTTGGCTCAGGCGCACCCATTGGCGCAGCAGCGGCTGGCCGTGTTGATCAATGGCAAACAGGCTGCCCACCGGCACGGCCATTTCCCCGGGCTGGAGCTGGCTATGGGGATTGTCGCGATAGAGCACCGCCAGGTGGCGGGAGTGCTCGTCATTGGCCAGCTGTGGCTTGAAATGCACACCGATACGCTCGGGAACGATGCTGAGGATTTTCTGAATCGCAGGCTCGCGCTCCAGGATGGCCAGCAGCAAATGGCTGATCCGTGGGCCCATGCGCGCTGAGCGCGGTGAGACGGTGCGCTGCACGCTGGTCAGTCGCAGCGACACGGGCAGTTTGACCATAGGCGCATCGCAACGCCCTTCAGGCAACACGGTTCTGAATGACATGGTGGGGTGGGCGGTAAACGCGACGATATCGGTCAGCACCAGCAGTTTGTCGCCGATTTCGTTGGCGAACAGTTGGGGCAGTTCCTGGCGTGCCTGCCAGGGGTGGGCGGGCAATGGCAGATAATCGCCTGCCTGAAGGCCCTGTGCTTGCAGGACTGCGGTCAATTGCTGTGCCGCTTGCGGGAAGTGCTCGCTCCACCACTGCCAGTAATCGGCGGTACCGGCCAACTTTTCGACATGGGCAAATTGGCGATGCAGCGCGCACAGCAGCACCGGGAAGCGTGCTTCGAACTCTGGCGAATAGTCGATGACTTGCTCGGTATTCAGGCCCAGCTTGGTCTTGTAATTGGGATGCCATGGGTGACCCAGTGTTCCCCACTGTTCAAGCACGGAAGTCGGGTTGATAACGCTCGGGCTGTTTTTGAGATGACTCAGCAGATTGTCTTGATGCTCCGGGCCCAGGGATGCATGCAGCTTGAGCGTCCATTGCTCATGGAAGGCCAGGCACAAGGTGTCGTTGATGAAGCTGTCGTCGATCTCTACGTTGAGGCGGTTTAGCACTTCCCGGTCGGCAGGCGACTCGAGGCTGGCGTTAAGCAACGTCAACAACTGTGAGGGGAACTGGATTTTCTGTTCGGGCTGGCCTTCGCGCAACAGGATGACTTCGCCACGCAGGTCCCAGCTTGCCATGCGGCCAGGGTGCAAATGTTCGAAACGCAATCGGGCCTGGCAAGCCAGTGTCAGCGAGCAATGGCCATGTTCGTCATAAAGGAGAGTGCTGGGGTCCAGCAGGCTTTCACGAAACAATGCTTGGATCAGGCGTTGGAAGCTACGTTCGGCGGCAGGTGCCAGCGTATTGATCAGGGCTTCGAGGCTGACGTGGCTGGCCTTAAATTGCGCAGTGGCAAGTGCTTCGCTCCAGCGTTCCAGTAACGCGTTTTCTGGCTTGCTGCTATTTCCATGCATCTAATTGATTCCCTGATTCGTGAGCCTGAATGAAAAGCGAACGAATGATATCGAGAATCATTATTTGTGTGTGTTTTTGTTACATTAATTTATGGCGATTATTGACAAAAAAACCGCGCCCCAAAGGCGCGGTTTCTCGTAAACGGCCCGGCTGCGTGGGCCGGGCGTCCACATGATTTCAGAGCTTCAGGAGCTTTTTGCCTGGCGTTGCAGTTCGAGAGTTTCGAGCTCGTTTTTATAGTTGTGGGCGTCGCTCTCGTTGTGAAACATGCCGACCAATACGTCTTGCTGATGGACATCCCAGATGTGAATCCCGTGGCCTACTGCTTCATGGGACATATGTTCATCGTCGCGTTCAGTTACTTTTACAGTCATCTGCTTGCTCCAATCTCTGGTTGATCTGCGGCAAGTCGTCGCAGGCCTCTGTTATATGATTTGTTAGCTTGCTAAGTAAACTGATTTTGCGCGCAATAATTCATTGCGGGGAACGCAACAATGCTGCAAGCCTTGTAAACCAAGGCATTGCGTCGCCATCGCAGCGGCTTTATGACAAAAGTTTCATGTTCAGGTTGGCTAGGTTGACCTCGGCACCGCTATCGCAGGCAAGCCAGCTCCCACCTTGGAATGCATTCCACCGTGGGAGCTGGCTTGCCTGCGATAGCGGGAGTGTCGTCCCCTAAAAATCCCAGGCAAAAAAAAGCCCCGCATTCAGCGAGGCTCTTTTCGGTGCATCAGCAATCAGCTGCCTTTGACGGCCTTACCGTCAACGGTGCCATCCTGCAGCATGATGTTGTATTCCTTGCCGTCAGTCTCGACCTGACGCAGGGCAACCAGAATGCCGCCCTGGTCCTTGGCAAACCACATCTGCGTGATGCGCTTGCTCTGCGACGGGTCGCGCACGCGCTCGACCTTGATCGCGTCGATCGAACCGACCTTGGTCTGGACCTTTTCCGAGCCGATCACGCGGAAGTCGTAGGTATCGGTATCAGTACCCTCAACCACGCGGTAGCTCATGCTCTTCTTGCCCGCGGCAACATCGCGTTGCAGAGCAAGTTGGTAGGTGGACTTGTCGAGCATGCCGCTTTCGAGCGTGACATTGACCGGGTCTTTGTTTTCAAAGCCGGTGACTTTCTTGGCGCTCTGGTCGAAGTCCAGGTTGATCTTCTTCGCCTTGCCCAGGCCGCCGCGTTCGAAGCTGTAGCTCTTGGGTTGCAGGGTGTCCTTGTCGAACAGGATCACACTGGTTTCGGTCAGGCTGGCAATCATCATCGAGGCCTTGAAATTCAAGGTCCAGGTACCGTCGCCATTCTTGCTCAGGCTGCGTTCAGCCGAACCGCTCATGGGCAGTTGTTTCCAGTCGGCGGTGTAGCTGACGGAGAAGGGGTGAAGGTCTGCCGCTTGTACGGCAGGCAAAGCGAACAGCGCAAAAGCGAAAAGCAGGGCGCGACGCATAAAATCTCCTAGGTTCGAATCAAGTGGCCGCTGGCCGCGAGTAACTGGCCGTCCAATAATGCACCCTGGTCGCCAAGAATCAACCGTCCTTCGGCAAACCAGCGAACAGCCAGCGGGTAAATCCTGTGTTCCTGGGTATGAACCCGTTGCGCAAGCGTCTGCGCCGAGTCGCCTGACTCTACCGGAACCACTGCCTGTACGACCAGAGGCCCGCCATCGAGTTCCTCGGTCACAAAGTGCACGCTGCAGCCATGTTCACGGTCGCCGGCGTCGAGAGCGCGCTGGTGGGTGTGCATGCCTTTGTACTTGGGCAGCAGGGAGGGGTGGATATTGAGCAGGCGCCCTTCGTAGTGCCGGACGAAGTCTGCGCTGAGGATGCGCATGAAACCGGCAAGGACAACAAGTTTGGGGTTGAAGGCGTCGATCAGTTCGATCAAGGCGCTGTCGAAGGCCTCGCGACCTTCGAACGCCTTGTGATCCAGGGCGCGGGTGTCGATACCCGCGTCTCGGGCGCGTTGCAGACCGTAGGCGTCGCTGCGGTTGGAAATCACCGCAGCGATGCGCACCGGGCTGTCGCCGGTGCGCGTGCTGTCGATCAGGGCCTGCAAGTTACTGCCGGTGCCGGAAAGCAGCACCACGACATCACAGGTCTGGGGCATCAGTGAGCCTTGAGGTTCTTCAGTTCAACCTGGGCTGCGCCTTCGGCAGCAGTGGCGATCTGGCCAATGACCCAAGGTTGTTCGCCGGCTTCACGCAGCACGTTCAACGCGGTTTCAACGTGTTCCTGCGCGACGCAGATCACCATGCCTACGCCGCAGTTCAGCACGCGGTGCATTTCGGTTTCGTTGACGTTGCCTTTTTCCTGCAGCCAATCGAAGACTGCCGGGCGCTGCCAGCTGGCCACGTCGACAATCGCCTGGGCGCCTTTTGGCAGGACGCGCGGGATGTTGTCCAGCAGGCCGCCACCGGTGATGTGGGCCATGGCCTTGACAGCGCCGGTGTCCTTGATCAGCTTGAGCAGTGGCTTGACGTAGATGCGGGTGGGCGCCATCAACAGGTCGGTCAGTGGCTTGCCGTCGAGCTGGATGTTCTCGATGTCGGCGCCGGACACTTCGATGATCTTGCGGATCAGCGAGTAGCCGTTGGAGTGCGGGCCGGACGATGGCAGGGCGAGCAGGGCGTCACCAGCAGCTACTTTGGAGCCGTCGATGATCTCGGCTTTTTCCACCACACCGACACAGAAGCCGGCCAGGTCGTAGTCTTCGCCTTCGTACATGCCTGGCATTTCAGCGGTTTCACCGCCGACCAGGGAGCAACCCGACAATTCGCAGCCGGCGCCGATGCCGGTCACGACCTGGGTCGCGGTCTCGACATTGAGCTTGCCGGTGGCGTAGTAGTCGAGGAAGAACAGCGGCTCGGCGCCGCACACCACCAGGTCGTTGACGCACATGGCGACCAGATCGATGCCGATGCTGTCGTGCTTGTTCAGGTTCAGGGCCAGGCGCAGCTTGGTGCCTACGCCGTCGGTGCCGGACACCAGTACAGGCTGCTTGTAGCCGGCCGGGATTTCGCAGAGGGCGCCAAAACCGCCCAGGCCACCCATGACTTCAGGGCGCGCAGTGCGCTTGGCGACGCTCTTGATGCGTTCGACCAATGCTTCACCGGCGTCGATGTCTACACCGGCGTCCTTGTAGCTCAGGGAGGGTTGCTTGCTCATGATCCAGGCCTTTAGGGGGGATTTCTGGGTAACGACCGGGCGGGCGGGGGCTTTTGGAAAGGGCCCTGCCGTTGACGGTCTGCGAAGGCGCGCGATTTTATCAGGCTTGAGGGGCAGCGGCCATCCTCGGGCCGACGGGCAGGGCATATGAGCTCAAAAAAATGCAAATCGGGCCGGTAATCGTGCGTATTAAGGTATAGCCTTGAGCTCGCTAGCGTTATGACAGTATGAAAACTTACCGGGACCCTGTGAATGTTTTACCGGTCGCTGTGTCACAGCCTTGCCAAACCGAGATCACGCGGTCTGTTCCAACCGCTAAATTTGTCGTTCGGGAATCTTCCATGCGTCTGTGTAAATTCTTCTTTGTGGGCTGTTTGTCGTTGGTCAGCCTGGCGAGTCATGCCGAAACCCTCAATGGCCTCTATCAAGTACTTGAACCGGTC
Source organism: Pseudomonas sp. J380 (assembly GCF_009827115.1). NCBI lineage: Bacteria > Pseudomonadati > Pseudomonadota > Gammaproteobacteria > Pseudomonadales > Pseudomonadaceae > Pseudomonas > Pseudomonas sp. J380. Next base: position 5,953,133 of record NZ_CP043060.1, read on the forward strand.
AGCAGCCAGTCGCCCCAAGAGCGCGACCAGGCCACCCAGCGTGCCGTGCAGACCCTGGTGATCCGCCTGACCGGCGACGCCAAGGCCGCCGATGGCCCGGGCCTGGCAGCGATCCGCAAAGACCCGCAACAAATCATCAGCCAGTACGGCTACGACGCCGGCCCGCCGGAAAGCCTGCAAGTGGACTTCGACCCGGTCAGCACCGATCGCGCCTTGCGTGATGCCGGCCTGTCGATCTGGGGCAGCAACCGGCCGTCGATCCTGGGTTGGTGGCTGAACGATTCAACTGAAGGCAGCAGCCTGGTCGGCGATGGCCAGGCCGTTGCCCAGGCCCTGCGCCGAGCCGCGCAACACAGGGGGCTGCCGCTGCGCTTGCCGTTGGGAGACCTGGATGAACAGGTAGTCGCCACCGCGCCGAATCTTGAAAGCCCCGACGCCACGCCTTTGCGCGCAGCCTCCGAGCGTTACGGTGCCGATGCTTTGCTGGCGGTGCATGCGCGCCAGGAAGGCAGTCAATGGCAGGCCAAATGGCGCCTGTGGCTGGGCGACAAGGCTGAGGAGGGCACCGCCCAAGGCGCTGACACTGCCGCGCTCGCCGATGCGGTATTGCTGGCGGTCAGCCAAAAGCTGGCGCCACGCTTTGCGGTCAAGCCGGGCGTGAGCACTGAGCAATTGCTTGAAGTACAAGGCATGAACCTTGAGCGCTACGCCGCCCTGGGTCGTTTGTTGGAGCCCTTTGGCGGCCAGCCGCAGTGGGTGGATGGCAACCGGATTGTGTATCGCGTCAATGGCAGCGCCGAACAATTGCGCACCCAATTGAGCCTGGCCAAGCTGCAGGAAATTCCTGCTGGCGAAGCCCCGGCCCAGCCAGCCGTGATCGGTGGCACGCAATCGGCTGTTGCACCTGAGCCCCAGGCGCAACTGCGTTTTCGTTGGTAACTAGTGGTCCTCCTTCTATATAGAAGAAGGGCGTAAAAAACAGATGGAGTGGTTTATGGCGGATACGCGTCGTTGGGTGTGGCTTGGCGGGATTGTCCTGCTGTGCGGTTTTGTGTTCTTGCTGCATTCGATCCTGACGCCGTTCCTGGTGGCGCTACTGCTCGCCTATCTGTTCGATCCCGTGGTGGATCGCCTGGAAAAAGTCGGCATGTCGCGCACCTGGGGCGTGATCACGGTGTTTGCGCTGTTCACGTTGATCATCACGGCGCTGGTGTTGATATTGGTGCCAATGTTGGCCAAGCAGTTGTTTCGCCTCTATGAGCTGGCGCCGCAGATGCTCGACTGGTTGCAGCACACGGCGATGCCGTGGGCCCAGTCCAAGTTCGGGCTGGCGGATGGCTTCTGGAAGTTCGACAAGGTCAAGGCAGCTATCAGCGAGCACATGGACAAGACCACCGATATCGTCACGGTGGTGCTCAGCCAGGCGACTGCGTCGAGCCTGGCGCTGATCGGCTGGTTGACCAACCTGGTGCTGATCCCGGTGGTGGCGTTCTACCTGCTGCGAGACTGGGACATAATGATGGCCAAGATCCGCAGCCTGCTCCCCCGCGACCGGGAAGAGCGTGTTGTTTCCCTGGCAGCGGAGTGTCATGAGGTATTGGGGGCGTTCGTACGTGGCCAGTTGCTGGTGATGCTGGCCCTGGGAGTGATTTACGCTGCCGGCCTGATGGCGATCGGCCTGGAGCTGGGGCTGTTGATCGGCTTGATCGCGGGCCTGGCGGCCATCGTGCCCTACATGGGCTTTGTGATCGGCATCGGTGCGGCGCTGGTGGCCGGGCTGTTCCAGTTCGGCGGCGACCTGTACCCGATGCTGGGGATTGTCGCAGTGTTCATGGTGGGCCAGGCCTTGGAAGGCATGGTGCTGACGCCACTGCTGGTGGGCGATCGGATCGGCCTGCACCCTGTGGCAGTGATCTTTGCGATTTTGGCGGGTGGCGAGCTGTTCGGCTTCACCGGCATCCTGTTGGCGCTGCCGGTGGCGGCGGTGATCATGGTGCTGGTGCGCCATGTGCACGACCTGTACAAGGATTCGGACGTGTATACCGGGGTGGATGAGCCCGAGTTGTAATCGCGGTGTCACAAACCCGGCCCTGGCCGGGTTTGTTGTTTCTGGCCCCGGCGTGCGTCAAACAAACTGCGTAAAACCTCCGGGTTAACGCAAACCTTTGATTTTGCTTGTGGTCTGCTGCATTGTGCGCCCGGCGTCACGGGTATAAACTTTGCAAACTTTACATAGAGGCCACTAACGGTTCGATGGGAGCCGTTCAGTCAGCATGAAACCGATTCAGCTGCCCCTAGGTGTGCGTCTGCGTGATGACGCTACCTTTATCAACTACTACCCAGGCGCCAATGCCGCTGCACTCGGCTATGTGGAGCGGCTTTGCGAAGCCGACGCCGGGTGGACTGAAAGCCTGATCTATCTGTGGGGCAAGCATGGCGTGGGGCGTACCCACCTGCTGCAGGCCGCGTGCCTGCGTTTCGAGCAGACGGGCGAGCCGGCGGTCTACCTGCCCTTGGCCGAGTTGATGGACCGCGGGATCGGCATCTTCGATAACCTTGAGCAATATGAACTGGTGTGTCTCGACGACCTGCAGGCAGTGGCCGGCAAGCCGGAGTGGGAAGAGGCGCTGTTTCATCTGTTCAACCGCCTCCGCGACAGCGGCCGGCGCTTGCTGATCGCCGCGTCCACCTCGCCGCGTGAACTGCCGGTGAAGCTGGCTGACCTCAAGTCGCGCCTGACCCTGGCGTTGATCTTCCAGATGCGTCCGTTATCCGATGAGGACAAGCTGCGTGCGCTGCAACTGCGCGCTTCCCGTCGTGGCCTGCACCTGACCGACGAAGTCGGGCACTTTATCCTCACCCGTGGCACCCGCAGCATGAGCGCGCTGTTCGATTTGCTTGAGCAACTCGACCAGGCTTCCTTGCAGGCACAAAGAAAATTGACGATCCCTTTCCTGAAAGAAACCTTGGGCTGGTAAGGTCTTGATTTTCCGTGTATCGGCATTTTCAAGGCGTCAGAAAACCTGCGTTTGAGCCCGAAGGGCTACGCAACTGAAGCGAGAAATGGAATCACGGCTTAGATGGCATAGTCGAAACGATAAGTCACATAGATCGCGATTGAATTTGCAAATCGATGTGATAGAGGGCATAGTCTCGGCTTCTTTACACATCAGCCACGGTCGTGCCCATGCTAAATCGCTTCGCACCCCTCGTGCCTCTCGCACTCGTTACCCTGTTGTTTGGTTGCGCCTCCCACCCTCAGCAGGTGGCAGAACAGCAAAAACCACAGGTTCAAAATCAGGCAAAGTTCGTTGCTGCACAGTCTGCTTCTGTTTATGAAGAAGAGGTGGCAACCGAAAAAGAACTCGCCGAGTTCTCTGACAGCAAGCCTTACCAACTGCCTCTTCTGGCCGATAGCATCCTTGAGCGCGGCATGTCCTTGATCGGTACCCGTTACCGTTTCGGCGGCACCTCTGAAGCCGGTTTTGATTGCAGTGGGTTCATTGGCTACCTGTTTCGTGAAGAAGCCGGCATGAATCTGCCGCGCTCTACACGCGAGATGATCAACGTGAATGCACCGTTGGTCGCACGCAACAACCTCAAGCCCGGTGATCTGCTTTTCTTTAGTACCAGTGGCCGCGGTCGTGTCAGTCACGCCGGTATCTACCTGGGCGATAACCAATTTATCCACTCCAGCAGCCGCCGCAGTGGTGGTGTTCGGGTCGATAACCTGGGTGACAGCTACTGGAGCAAAACCTTCATCGAAGCCAAGCGTGCACTCGCCATGGCTCCGACTACGGTTACCGCTAGTAAGTAAAGTTAAAGTGATACTTGAAGTTTGACGTGTAAGCGCTAGAATCCCTGGACATTGTTGTCATCCGTTCGCGCGAGCTTTGCTTGCGCGTTCTGGTTTTCAACGTTCGGCAGCGAAAGCCGCATCCAGACCAGGATTGTTCTGCACATGTCGACCTCGGCCCGCCTGATGCTTATTGTTTGCGCCGCGCTGCTCAGCGCCTGCGCCAGTCGTACACCGCCGCCCGCGCCTGTCGCGGTCAAGCCTAAGCCAGTGTTCAACTATGCCACCCAGAATTTCTCGCCTGCTGCCGAAGACGTGCTCTTTCGTGCGCTGGGCCTGGTCGGCACACCTTACCGCTGGGGCGGCAACACACCGGACTCGGGGTTTGATTGCAGTGGCCTGATCGGCTTTGTATTCCGCGACGCTGCCGGCATCTCATTGCCGCGCACTACCCGTGAATTGATCGTGATGCGTGCCCAGGACGTCAGCGAACAAAACCTGCAAACCGGCGACCTGCTGTTCTTCGCCACCGGTGGTGGTTCGCGGGTCAGCCATGCGGGCATCTATGTGGGCGAAGGGCGCTTCGTGCATGCACCGCAGACCGGCGGTACGGTGAAGCTGGATACGCTATCCAAAGCGTATTGGCAGAATGCCTACCTGAGCGCCAAGCGCGTGTTGCCAGGGAATCTGGCGCGTAATCCCTGAATCAATAAAACTCCAAAATGTGGGAGCGGGCTTGCCCGCGAATGCAGTGTGTCAGTCAACGGCTTAGTTGGCTGGGTCACCGTAATCGCGGGCAAGCCCGCTCCCACATTGGTATGTGGTTATTTACTTAACAGCCGACACCCGCCAAACCTTATTGCCCACATCATCGGCCACCAGCAAATCCCCCTGCTGATCTATCACCACGCCGACCGGCCGGCCCATGGCTTTCTCATCGCTATCAAGAAACCCCGTCAGCACATCCACCGGTTGCCCTTTCGGCTGGCCCCCTTCGAAGGGAACGAAAATCACCTTGTAGCCACTGTGCGGCTTGCGGTTCCAGGAACCATGCTGGCCGATAAATGCGCCATTACTGAAGGGAGCGGGCAGTTTGCTGCCCTCGGCGAAGGTCAGCCCCAGCGACGCAGTATGAGGGCCTACCGCATAGTCGGGAGCGATGGCCTTGGCGACCATGTCCAGGTTCTGCGGGGTGACACGCACATCCACATGCTGGCCGTAATAACTGAAAGGCCAGCCGTAGAAGCCGCCATCCTTGACCGAGGTGATGTAATCCGGCACCAGGTCACTGCCGATCTCATCGCGTTCGTTGACCGCCGTCCACAGCTTGCCGCTCTGTGGCTCCCACGCCATGCCGTTGGGGTTGCGCAGGCCGGAGGCAAAAATGCGGTGTTGGCCGCTGGCGCGGTCGACTTCCCAAATGGCGGCGCGGCCCTGTTCGGCTTCCAGGCCGTTTTCGCCGACGTTGCTGTTGGAGCCGACGCTCACGTACAGCTTGCTGCCGTCCTGGCTGGCCACCACATTTTTGGTCCAGTGGTGGTTCAAGGGGCCACCGGGTAAATCCACCACCTTGGTGCCTGGGGAGGTGATTGCGGTTTCACCCGGCTGATAGGGGAAGCGCAGCAACTTATCCGAATCGGCCACATACAGGTCGTTGCCCACCAAGGTCATGCCAAACGGCGAATTGAGGTTCTCCAGGAACACCGTGCGAGTTTCTGCCACACCGTCATGGTCGGCATCGCGCAGCAAGGTAATACGGTTCGGGCTCGGCACCCCGGCGCCAGCGCGATCCATGACCTTTTCCATCACCCAGCCACGTACGCCTTTGGCATCGTCCGGCTTGGGCGGTGCATTGGTCTCGGCCACCAGCACGTCGCCGTTGGGCAGCACGTAGAGCCAGCGCGGATGATCCAGGCCTTCGGCGAACGCGGCCACTTGGGTACCGGCGGCGGCGATGGGCTTGGCGCCTTCGGGCCAGCCGATGGCCGGGGCGATATTGACGGTGGGGATCAGCGTCTTGTTCGGCTCCGGCAGCCTGGGCGAGGGCCCGGTGCCATCGGCGACCTGCAGGGTCGAGCTTTCGCCGCACGCGGCGAGGCTGCCTGCAAGCATGATCAGTAGGGCGAGTCGGGTTTTAGGCATGGTTTTCTCCTTGATACCTGTAGGGGTAGAGAAGCACGAACGGCAGATGGTTCAAGTACAAGGCCAGCTTTAATTGACGCTCCACCCCCAACCCACTAACCTTCGCGGCTTGTTCCAGGTGCTCTGTGGCGCGCGCGTCGACAGAGTGAAACAGGGAAGCCGGTGAGTGAGCGCACTTGTACACAGTGCCGCCGCGATTCCGGCGCTGCCCCCGCAACGGTAAATGAGTCAAGACGGTGCTGTTTGCCACTGTATCGCGTGCGATATGGGAAGGCGCACCCTCGGCTGCTTGCTATCAAAAGCGCCACTCATGAGCCCGGAGACCGGCCTGGATCATCCAACAGCATCACGGTGGGCGATGCTTGGCTGTCTGTTTTTTCTTTTTCCTGCCCGCCGTTTTTGTCCAGCCCCAACGGAGAGCTGCCATGACTGATTCCCCCGACCGCGACGAACGCCACTTGGCGCGCATGCTGCGCAAAAAAGCCGTGATTGACGAGCGCATCGCCAATTCCCCCAATGAGTGCGGCCTGCTGCTGGTGCTGACCGGCAACGGCAAAGGCAAGAGCAGTTCGGCGTTCGGCATGTTGGCCCGGGCCATGGGGCATGGCATGCAATGCGGTGTGGTGCAGTTCATCAAGGGGCGTAACAGCACCGGCGAAGAATTGTTTTTCCGCCGCTTCCCCGAGCAGGTGCACTTTCATGTGATGGGCGAAGGCTTCACCTGGGAAACCCAGGATCGCCAGCGCGATATCGCCGCTGCCGAAGCGGCTTGGGCGGTGTCCCGGGCCATGTTGAATGACCCCTCTATCGGCTTGGTGGTGCTGGATGAACTGAACATCGCCCTCAAGCACGGTTACCTTGACCTGGACCAGGTACTCAGCGACCTGCAAGCCCGCCCGCCCATGCAGCATGTGGTGGTCACCGGCCGTGGCGCCAAGCCTGAGCTGATCGAAATGGGCGACACCGTCACCGAAATGGGCATGCTCAAGCACGCGTTCCAGGCCGGTATCAAGGCACAGAAAGGCGTCGAACTTTGAATCAGCCCCGTCATTGCCCGGCCGTATTGATCGCCGCTCCGGCGTCCGGCCAGGGCAAAACCACGGTCACCGCCGCGCTCGCCCGTTTGCACCGCAACCTGGGACGCAAGGTGCGCGTGTTCAAATGCGGGCCGGACTTTCTCGACCCGATGATCCACGAGCGTGCCAGTGGCGCGCCGGTGTACCAGTTGGACATGTGGATGGTGGGCGAGCAGGAAAGCCGCCGCCTGCTCTGGGAGGCAGCGGGGGAGGCTGACCTGATCCTCATCGAAGGCGTGATGGGCCTGTTCGACGGCACGCCTTCCAGCGCTGACCTGGCGCGGCACTTCGGTGTACCGGTGCTGGGCGTGATCGATGGCACCGCCATGGCCCAGACGTTCGGCGCTTTGGCGCTGGGGCTGGCGCGCTATCAGCCCGACCTGCCGTTCGCCGGCGTGCTGGCCAATCGCGTCGGCACCCTGCGCCATGCGCAATTGCTTGAAGGCAGCCTCACCGAGGGCTTGCGTTGGTACGGCGCGTTATCCCGTGAGACCGGCATCGAACTGCCCAGCCGCCACCTGGGCCTGGTGCAAGCCAGCGAACTGAATGACCTTGATATACGCTTGGATGCTGCCGCCCAGGCGTTGGGCAGCAGTTGCGAAGTGGCCCTGCCGCCGCCGGTGACCTTTGCCGCGCCGCAAGTGGTCGAGGCCGAGCCCTTGCTGGCCGGTGTGCGGATTGCCGTGGCCCGTGACGAAGCCTTTGCCTTTACCTACGGCGCCAGCCTGGATTTGCTGCGGGCGATGGGCGCCGAGTTGAAGTTCTTTTCACCGATCCATGATCGCCAATTGCCTCAAGCTGACAGCCTCTATCTGCCCGGCGGCTATCCGGAACTGCACCACCAGGCATTGTCGGCCAATACCTCGATGCTGGGCGCAATTCGTGCTCATCACGCCGCTGGCAAGCCACTGCTCGCTGAATGTGGCGGCATGCTCTATCTGCTCGACTCCTTGACCGATGTGGACGGTACACGCGCCGAACTGGTTGGCTTGTTGCAAGGCGATGCGGTGATGCAGAAGAAACTCGCGGCCCTGGCGCTGCAAAGTGTCGAGCTGCCGGAGGGGACCTTGCGTGGGCATACCTATCATCATTCTCTGACCAGTACCGAATGGGAGCCGATTGCCCGTGGGCTTAGCCCTAACGGTGGGCGCGGTGCCGAGGCGGTCTATCGACAAGGGCGGATGACGGCGTCCTATGTGCACTTTTATTTTCCGTCGAATCCTGGCGCGGTGGCCGCGTTGTTCGCGCCAGACCTTGAGACAGCTATCGCAGGCAAGCCAGCTCCCACAGGGGAATGCATTCCAAATGTGGGTGGGGGCTTGCCCCCGATGAGGCCATGACTGAAAACGCTTTCCCCCAAGCCGATCGCGAGGCCGTCTATCGCGCCATCGCCGAACGCCGCGACATGCGCCACTTCCGCGGTGGCAGCGTCGCGCCTGAACTGCTGCAACGCCTGCTCCACGCCGCGCACCAGGCGCCAAGTGTCGGCCTGATGCAGCCGTGGCGTTTTATCCGCATCAGCGACCGTTCGTTGCGCAGCCAGATTCAACAGTTGGTGGAAGAAGAGCGCGTGCGCACCGCCGAAGCTTTGGGCGAGCGCTCCGATGCGTTCATGAAGCTCAAGGTCGAAGGCATCAGCGACTGCGCCGAGGTACTGGTCGCCGCCTTGATGGACGATCGTGAGCGCCACATTTTCGGGCGCCGCACCTTGCCGGAAATGGACATGGCCTCGCTCTCCTGCGCCATCCAGAACCTGTGGCTGGCGGCGCGCGTGGAAGGGTTGGGCATGGGCTGGGTTTCGCTGTTCGACCCCCAGGCCCTGGCCGAGTTGCTGGGTTTGCCACCCGGTGCAAAGCCCCTGGCGGTGTTGTGCCTGGGCCCGGTGGCAGAGTTTTACCCGGCACCGATGTTGCAGCTCGAGGGCTGGGCCGAGCCGCGACCGCTAAGTGACATGCTGTATGAAAACAAGTGGGGAGTGAGTCAATGAGTGTGGCCTTGCTGTGTGTCGCTGCGGTGGCGCTGGATGCGCTGCTGGGTGAGCCCAGGCGCTGGCATCCGCTGGTGGCGTTCGGCAATTTCGCCGGGCGCATCGAGCAACGTTTCAATACTGGCGGGCGTGGCTGGCGCAGCCATGGTGTGACCGCGTGGTTTATCGCGGTGGTGCCGCTGACCCTGCTGGCCACGGCGTTGTCTTGGGCGCCTTATATCGGCTGGCTGCTGGAGATCCTGGCGCTGTACTGCGCCTTGGGCATGCGCAGCCTGGGCGAGCACGTGATGCCAGTGGCCCAGGCTCTGCGCCGTGATGACCTGGACGAAGCGCGCACGCGTGTGAGTTACCTGGTCAGCCGCCAGACCAGCGAACTGGACCGTACTGAAGTCGCGCGCGCAGCCACCGAATCGGTGCTGGAGAACGGCAGCGATGCGGTATTCGCCGCGTTGTTCTGGTTCGTGGTGGCCGGTGTGCCGGGCGTGGTGCTCTATCGTCTGAGCAACACCCTGGACGCCATGTGGGGCTATCGCAATGAGCGCTTTGAGCGCTTCGGTTGGGCAGCCGCCAGGATCGATGATGTGCTCAACTATATTCCTGCGCGCTTGGTGGCTTTAACCTACGCGCTATTGGGTAAAACCCGCCTGGCGCTCAAATGCTGGCGCACCCAGGGGCCGACCTGGGACAGCCCCAACGCCGGCCCGGTGATGGCGGCAGGGGCCGGTGCCTTGGGTGTGGAGCTCGGCGGCGCGGCGATTTATCACGGCGAGGTGCATCAGCGCCCGCCATTGGGCGAAGGCCCGCCGGCCGACGCCGATTCCATTGATCGCGGCTGGCAACTGGTGCAGCGCGGCGTGTGGCTGTGGCTGCTGGTCCTGTGCGTGGGGGCGCAAATCTATGCTTGAACATGGTGGTCGGCTGCGTAAGGCCGCGATTGAGTACGGCATTGCCGAAGCGGATTGGCTCGACCTGTCCAGCGGCCTGGCGCCCTGGCCGTGGCCGATTCCCCAGATTCCCTTGCGTGCCTGGGCGCGCTTGCCGGAAACCGATGACGGCTTGGAGAAGGCTGCCAGCGAGTATTACGGTGCCGGCCCGTTGCTGCCGGTGCCGGGTTCCCAGGCAGCGATCCAACTGCTGCCGCGACTGCGTCGTTCCGGTAAGGTCGGCGTGCTTTCGCCCTGTTACGCCGAGCACGCCGAAGCCTGGCGCCGTGCCGGTTATGTGGTGCGTGAAGTGCAGGAGCAGGAAGTCGACTTCTTTCTCGACAGCCTCGACGTGCTGGTCGTGGTCAACCCCAACAACCCCACCGGCTTGAGCCTGAGCCCGCAACGCCTGCTGGACTGGCATGCGCGGCTGGCCCAGCGCGGTGGCTGGCTGGTGGTGGACGAGGCATTCATTGACGTGACCCCGGACTTGAGCCTGGCCAGCCATGCCGATCAGGTCGGCTTGATCGTGCTGCGCTCATTCGGCAAGTTCTTCGGCCTGGCCGGCGTGCGCCTGGGCTTTGTGCTGGCCGAGCGCAAGTTGCTCAAGCTGTTGGCCGAACAGGTCGGGCCCTGGGCTGTCAGTGGTCCGACGCGGGTGCTGGGCCAAGTGTGCCTGCGCGACACCGACGGGCATGCGCGCCAGCGCAGTCGTTGCATCGCAGCCGGCCAGCGTCTGTTCGAGTTGCTTGAGCGCCGCGGCCTTCAACCTCACGGTGGCTGCGCATTGTTCCAGTGGTTGATTACCCCCCACGCTGAACGGCTGTACGAGTTCATGGCCCAACGCGGCATCCTGCTGCGCTTGTTTGTGCACAACAGCAGCGTGCGCTTGGGCCTGCCCGGCACCGACGCCGACTGGCTGCGCCTTGACGAAGCCCTGGCCGCCTACAAGGACGCCACATGACCACGTTGATGGTGCAGGGCACCACCTCCGACGCCGGTAAAAGCACCCTGGTGACTGCGCTGTGTCGCTGGCTGGTACGCCAGGGCGTCGCGGTGGCGCCGTTCAAGCCGCAGAACATGGCGCTCAACAGCGCGGTGACCGCCGAAGGCGGCGAGATCGGCCGTGCCCAGGCGGTGCAGGCCCAGGCTGCCAACCTGGCACCCCACACCGACATGAACCCGGTGTTGCTCAAGCCCAACAGCGACACTGGCTCCCAAGTGATCATCCATGGCCGTGCTGTCACCAGCATGAATGCTGTGGCCTATCACGACTACAAAGCCATTGCGATGCAAGCGGTGCTGGCCTCCCACACGCGTTTGAGCCAGGCCTACCCGGTGGTGATCGTCGAAGGCGCGGGCTCACCGGCCGAGATCAACCTGCGTGCCAATGACATTGCCAACATGGGCTTCGCCGAAGCGGTGGACTGCCCGGTGCTGTTGATCTCGGACATCAACCGCGGCGGCGTGTTCGCCCATCTGGTCGGCACCCTGGAGCTGCTGTCGCCCAGTGAGCAGGCGCGGGTCAAGGGCTTCATCATCAACCGTTTTCGCGGCGATATCGCGTTGCTGCAACCAGGCCTGGACTGGCTCGAAGCGCGCACCGGCAAACCGGTCGTCGGCGTGCTGCCCTACGTGATGGACCTGCACCTGGAGGCGGAAGACGGCATCGACCAGCGCCAGATCGACAAGGCCGCCCAGGTGCTCAAGGTGGTGGTGCCGGTGCTGCCGCGCATCAGCAACCATACCGACTTCGACCCGCTGCGCTTGCACCCCCAGGTGGACTTGCAGTTCGTCGGGCCGGGCCAGGCGATACCTGCTGCTGACCTGATCATCCTGCCGGGCTCGAAAAGCGTGCGCAGTGACCTGGCCTATCTGCGTGCCAACGGCTGGGATACTGCCGTGGCGCGGCATATGCGTTATGGCGGCAAGGTACTGGGGATCTGCGGCGGCTTGCAGATGCTCGGCGAGCAAGTCCATGACCCATTGGGCCTGGAGGGGCTTGCGGGCTCCAGTGCCGGCCTTGGGTTGCTGGCGTTCAGCACCACCCTGGAACAAGAGAAACAACTGCGCAATGTGCGTGGGCGTCTGGTATTGGAAGGTGCCGACGTCAGCGGTTATGAAATCCATGCGGGGGTGACCTGCGGCGCTGCCTTGGCAAGCGCTGCGGTATTGCTGGACGATGGCCGCAGCGATGGCGCGCAGAGCCCCGATGGGCAAATTCTAGGCACCTACCTGCACGGCCTGTTCGAGACCCCGGCTGCGTGCAGCGCGTTGCTGCGTTGGGCCGGGTTGCAGGATGTGCAAGAGGTGGATTATCACGGCTTGCGCGAGCGCGATATCGAGCGGTTGGCGGACTTGGTGGAGCACCACTTGGACACCGATTTGTTGCGCAAGCTATGTGGGATCTGACGGTGTTCACACCATCCAACTGTGGGAGCTGGCTTGCCTGCGATAGCCATGTGTATCTGCACAACGCTGTAGTGCTCAACGGTAACCACGATGCGAAGCGAGCCGCTCTTGATCTGCTTTTGATCTTAGGCGCCCCGTTAAACCACGCTGGCCGGAATTCGACAGGGATTTGGGGGGTAAACCGGCAGGGATGCCGGTTTAGCCGCCCCGCGCCATGGATGGCGCGTGGCGGCGGCCCCCAAAATCCCTGTCGGATTACGGGCACACCGAGCCTAGGCGAGGTGCCGAGTGGTGGGGCAAGAGCGTTTTGCTTACTTTTGCGCTTTTCAAAAGTGAGCCGCTGTAAAAGCGGAACCCTAAGTGGCCGTTACCGCAGAAATGGATATGTACACGGTCCAACTGTGTTGACTGTCAGGCCGTCTTCGCAGGCAAGCCAGCTCCCACATTTGGGTCGCGGTGCGTCAGCTGGATCAGCGTCGGCTGTCAGGCCGTCACGGGAGCAAGCTCCCTCGCCACATCGTTTGCCAGGGGCCTTTGCATGTATCAATTGATCCTCGGCGGCGCCCGTTCGGGCAAGAGCCGCCTGGCCGAAAAGCTTGCCGCAGAGAGCGGGCTTGCCGTCATTTATATCGCCACCAGCCAGCCGCTCGACGGTGAGATGAACGAGCGTGTCACTTTGCACCGCCAGCGTCGTCCCGACCATTGGGGCCTGGTTGAAGAGCCCATCGACCTAGCGCGTGTGCTACAGGAAAACGCCGCCACTGATCGCTGCCTGCTGGTGGATTGCCTGACCTTATGGCTCACCAATCTTCTGATGCTCGAAGACCCGGCGCGCCTTGCGTGCGAGCGTGATCAACTGTTGCAAACCCTGGCTTCGCTGCCGGGAGAAATCATTTTTGTCAGCAACGAGACCGGTCTGGGTGTCGTGCCGCTGGGCGAATTGACTCGCCGTTATGTGGATGAAGCCGGTTGGCTGCATCAAGCCTTGGCCGAGCAATGTCAGCGCGTTGTGCTGACGGTTGCCGGCCTGCCCCTGACTTTGAAAGGTACTGCGTTATGACCGACTCCTGGTGGCTCAACCCCTGCAAGACGGTGAATGCCACAGCCCACGAACAGGCGCTGGCGCGTCAGCAGCAGTTGACCAAGCCCGCTGGCTCCCTCGGCCAGTTGGAGGCCCTGGCGGTGCGGTTGGCGGGTTTGCAGGGCCAGGTCAAACCGTCGGTGGATCACCTGTGGATCGTGATTTTTGCCGGCGATCACGGCGTGGTCGCTGAAGGCGTGTCGGCATTTCCCCAGGCGGTGACCGGGCAGATGCTGCAAAACTTTGTCACCGGTGGTGCGGCAATCAGTGTGTTGGCGCGGCAACTGGAAGCGCAATTGGAAGTGGTTGACCTTGGGACGGTCACGCCGTCCCTGGATTTGCCCGGCGTTCGTCACCTGAATATCGGCGCGGGCACGGCCAATTTCGTGCATGGCCCGGCGATGACTCAGTCTCAGGGGCAACTGGCCCTGCAAGCCGGGCGAGACAGCGCACACCGCGCCCTGGCAGGCGGCGCGCAGCTGTTTATCGGCGGCGAGATGGGCATCGGTAACACCACCGCCGCCAGTGCCTTGGCCTGCGCATTGCTGGATTGCCAGGTCACTGACCTTACAGGCCCTGGTACCGGTTTGAACGCCGCAGGGGTCAGCCATAAGGTCGCGGTCATCGAGCGCGCCTTGGCGTTGCACGCCGGTCAGCGCGGCGATGCGTTGCAAACCCTGTTCAATCTCGGCGGTTTTGAAATTGCAGCCTTGGTTGGCGCCTACCTGGCCTGCGCCCAGGAAGGCATGGTGGTGCTGGTGGATGGGTTCATCTGCAGCGTGGCCGCGCTGGTGGCGGTGCGCTTGAACCCGGCATGCCGCGAATGGCTGGTGTTCGGCCATCGGGGTGCCGAGCCGGGTCATCGCCATGTGCTGCACAGCCTCGATGCGCAACCGTTGCTGGAACTGGGCCTGCGGCTGGGCGAAGGCAGCGGCGCGGCGTTGGCGGTGCCCTTGTTGCGTCTGGCATGCGCGCTGCACGGGCAGATGGCGACCTTCGCCGAAGCCGCCGTGGCGGATCGCCCCGCATGACCTTGCGCCTGGACCTGCTGCGCCACGGCGAAACCGAGCTGGGCGGCGGCCTGCGTGGCAGCCTGGACGATGCGCTGACCGCCAACGGCTGGCAGCAGATGCGCGACGCAGTGGTGGGGCAAGGGCCCTGGGATCGGCTGATCAGCTCGCCGCTGCAACGCTGCGCTCTGTTCGCCCGGGAGCTGGGGACGCAACTTGATTTGCCGGTGAGTCTGGAGCCTGACTTGCAGGAGCTTCACTTCGGCGCCTGGGAAGGGCAGAGTGCGGCCGCGTTGATGGATACCGATGCCGAAGGGCTGGGCTTGTTCTGGGCCAACCCCTATGGCTTCACGCCGCCGGAGGGTGAGCCTGTCATCCAGTTTTCCGAGCGCGTGCTTGGCGCTGTCGCCCGGCTGCATCAGGCGTACGCGGGCCAGCGGGTGCTGTTGGTCAGTCATGGCGGTGTGATGCGCCTGCTGCTGGCTCAGGCGCGAGGGTTGCCCCGTGAGCAACTGCTGAATGTTGAAGTGGGTCACGGTGCCTTGTTCGGCCTGCAGGTTGAAGCCGATGGTGTGTTGAAGGAAGGACTCTGACGATGCTGCCGTTCTGGATCGCCCTGCAATTTCTCAGCAGCCTGCCCATTCGCTTGCCGGGCATGCCGCAACCTCAAGAACTGGGCCGTTCGTTGTTGTTTTATCCGCTGGTTGGGTTGCTGTTCGGCGTGCTGTTATGGGGCCTCAACCAGGTGTTGCAGGGCGCCCCGTTGCTGTTGCACGCCGCGTTGCTGCTCACAGCCTGGGTGTTGCTCAGCGGTGGCCTGCACCTGGACGGCCTGGCCGACAGCGCCGATGCTTGGCTGGGTGGTTTTGGCGACCGCGAGCGCACCCTCAGCATCATGAAAGACCCGCGCAGCGGCCCGATTGCGGTGGTCACCCTGGGCTTGGTGCTGCTACTCAAGTTCAGCGCGCTGGTGGCATTGATCGAACAACACAATGGCGCCGCGTTGATCCTGGCGCCCCTGATCGGACGCGCTTCGATGCTGGCGCTGTTTCTCAGCACGCGCTATGTGCGGGCGGGCGGATTGGGTCAGGCACTGTCAGACCATCTGCCGCGAATTGTCGGCCAACAGGTGCTGATCCTCAGCGGGTTGGCCTGCATTCTGATCGGCGGTTTCAGCGGCGGCATCGCGGTGTTGCTGGCGGCACTGTGTTTCGTGTGGCTGCGCCAGTTGATGGTCAAGCGTCTGGGCGGTACCACGGGCGACACTGCTGGCGCACTGCTGGAGCTGCTTGAAGTCGCGGTGCTGGTCGGGCTGGCGTTGTAACGCTTTCTTGCAATTGATTAACTCCGGGTATATACACGCTCTATGCTTGCCTCCCAATGTTTATGCACCAACCTGCGACGCGCTGCCCGTGGCGTCAGCAGGCACTACGACGGCGCTCTCGACGGCTTCGGGATCAACGTTGCCCAGTATTCTCTGTTGTGCAACCTGCAGCGTCTCGACCAGCCGAGCATTTCCAGCCTGGCGGACGCCATGGGCCTGGATCGCAGCACCCTGGGGCGCAACCTGCGCGTCCTGGAAGGTGAGGGGCTGGTGCAGTTGGTCGAGGGTGACGATTTGCGCAACCGCCTGGTGGTGTTGACTGCCACAGGGCAAGAGCGGCTGACTGCCGCGTTACCGGCTTGGGAAGCGGCGCAACAGAAATTGATTGATAAGCTCGGCGCCGAAAAGCGCGAAATGTTGTTGGCCTTGCTGGATGAACTCGCCTGAATGGCGGTTTGTTCGACTACAAGCGGGTATATACCCGCGAACGGAGAATAAGAAATGACCTCGATGTGGCGCACCAGTGGTTGGGTCCTTTTAGGGAGTGCGCTGATCCTGGCGTTGTCCTTGGGCGTACGGCATGGCTTTGGCCTGTTCCTGGCGCCGATGAGCAGCGAATTCGGTTGGGGGCGTGAAACCTTTGCCTTTGCCATCGCCTTGCAGAATCTGATCTGGGGCTTGGCGCAGCCATTTACCGGGGCCTTGGCCGACCGTTTCGGCGCGACCAAGGCGGTGTTTGTCGGCGGGGTGTTGTACGCCGTCGGCCTGGTGCTCATGGGCATGTCCGACTCCGCGTGGTCACTGTCGTTGAGCGCAGGTTTGCTGATTGGCATTGGCCTGTCCGGCACCTCGTTCTCGGTGATTCTCGGCGTGGTTGGCCGCGCCGTTGCGCCAGAAAAACGCAGCATGGCCATGGGCATTGCCAGCGCCGCCGGCTCGTTCGGCCAGTTCGCCATGGTGCCCGGCACCCTCGGCTTGATTGGTTGGCTGGGCTGGTCGGCCGCCTTGCTGGCGCTGGGCTTGATGGTGGCGTTGATCCTGCCGCTGGTCGCCATGCTCAAGGACCGGCCGCTGGCGGTCACGGTGGGCCAGCAAACCCTGGGCGAAGCGCTGAAAGAGGCCTGCTCCCACTCCGGCTTCTGGCTGCTGTCCTTCGGCTTTTTTGTGTGCGGTTTCCAAGTGGTTTTTATCGGTGTGCACTTGCCGGCGTACCTGGTCGACCAGCACCTGCCGGCCACGGTGGGCACCACGGTGCTGGCCTTGATTGGCCTGTTCAACGTATTTGGCACCTACACGGCGGGTTGGCTCGGTGGCCGCATGTCCAAGCCGCGTCTGCTCACCGGCTTGTATCTGTTGCGGGCGGTAGTGATTGTGTTGTTCCTGTGGGCGCCGGTCACCGAAGTCACGGCGTATCTGTTTGGCATGGCGATGGGATTCCTGTGGTTGTCCACGGTGCCGCTGACCAATGGCACCGTCGCGACCCTGTTTGGGGTGCGCAACCTCTCGATGCTCGGCGGGATCGTGTTCCTGTTCCACCAACTGGGCTCGTTCCTCGGCGGGTGGCTGGGCGGGGTGGTCTATGATCGAACCGGCAGCTACGATTTGATCTGGCAGGTGGCAATTTTGCTCAGCCTGCTTGCCGCCGCGCTGAATTGGCCGGTGCGTGAGCGGCCGGTGGCGCGCATTCAGGCGCAGATGGAGGCGGCATGAGCATGACAGCGCGTCTTATGCTGTTGGCTGTGGGGCTGGGGTTGTTGCTGCTGGCCTGGTGGGGTTGGCAAGGGGGCGGCCTGGCGTTGATGCAACTGGGCATGGCGATCTGCTAAGTTGTGGGTCTGAACTGACTCAAGGACTTTTGACATGCAGATGCGCTGGCTCGCTGTACCCGTCCTGATGGCTATTGGCAGCGTGGCGATGGCCGCCAGTTGCCCACCGTTGCTGGAGGGCCAACTGCCCAAGCTGCGGGCCAAGGAATCCATCGACCTGTGCCAGCAATTCGCTGGCAAACCCTTGGTGATCGTCAACACGGCGAGCTTCTGCGGCTTTGCCCCGCAATTCAAGGGCCTGGAAGCGTTGTATCAGCGCTACAAGGGCGAAGGTCTGGAAGTGATCGGCGTGCCGTCCGATGACTTCAAACAGGAAGCCAAGACCGGGGAAGAAACCGCCAAGGTCTGCTACGTGAATTATGGCGTGACCTTCACCATGACCGAGCCGCAGAAGGTCAAGGGGCCGGATGCGGTGCACCTGTTCAAGGTGCTTGCACAGCAGGCCGACGCCGCGCCCAAGTGGAACTTCTACAAGTATGTAGTGGATCGCCAGGGCAATCTGGTTGCCAGTTTTTCCAGCCTGACCAAGCCGGACAGTCCGGAGCTGATCAAGGCGGTGGAACAGGCATTGGCTTCCAAACCCTGACCGCCAGCCAAACAAAAGCCCCGCCTCCTTCACAGGAGAGCGGGGCTTTTTTATACGACTGCGGTTAGAACTTGTAGGTCATGCCCAAGCCGAAACCGTTGGCGCTGTTTTCATACTTGGCGTTGTAGCTGGCCAATTGGTTGGAGCGCGAGATCTTGACGTCCTCTTCCTTCAGGTAGGAGTAGGCCAGGTCGATGGTCATGTTATCCATGACCTGGTAGCCCAGGCCCAGGCTGAAGATAGTACGGTCGCCGGTCGGGATGCGCGGTGAGCGATCCGTGTTGTTGGTAGGCGACTGGTCGAATGTCAGGCCGGTACGCAGTACCACTTGCTTGGTGAGCTGGTACGA
Organism: Pseudomonas sp. J380; assembly: GCF_009827115.1. NCBI lineage: Bacteria > Pseudomonadati > Pseudomonadota > Gammaproteobacteria > Pseudomonadales > Pseudomonadaceae > Pseudomonas > Pseudomonas sp. J380. The sequence continues at coordinate 5,971,645 of NZ_CP043060.1, forward strand.
AGTACCTACGGCGTAGGCCCAGGTGTCGTGCCAGTTCTGGTCTTCCTTGATTGTGCTGACCAAGCCTGGGGCAAGCGCGCCGCCAGTAGCGCCGCTGACGCCTTCGTTCTTGACGGTGATGTCTTTCAGGCGGCTCCAGCGTGTCCAGGTTGCACCGGCATAGAGTTTCCACGCGTCGGTCAGGTCTTGAGTGACGGACAGGTCGTAGGACTCAGGTGTGTCGATTTTCAGCGAGGCGTCATAGCGGTTGCTGCGCAGGAACGGCGAGGTCGCGGTCGGTGCGGTGACTTCGGTGTGGCCGTCCAGCTTGTAGCTGACCTTGGAGTGGTAGGTCAGGCCGACACGGGTGGTATCGGTGGCTTGGACCAGTACGCCGATGTTGAAGCCCAGCGCGGTGTCGTCACCCTTGATCTTGATATTGGTGTCTGGCGCGCGAGGGTTCAGCGTCAGGTCCGATTCCAGGGTGCCGGCAATGCGGTTGATGGTCGGGCCAAAACCCACGGAAACGCGGTCGTTGAAGGCGTAGCTGACGGTCGGTTGCAAGGTGATGACTTTCACTTCGCTCTTGCTGCCAAAGCCACGGCCCTGGAAGCCGCTTTCGTAGTCGGTTACCAGGCCGAACGGCGCATAGACGCCGAAGCCGACAGCCCACTGGTCGTTGAGCTTATTGGTGTAGAAACCGAAAGGCACGGCAGTGAAAGGCACCATATCGCCTTTGTTGCTGCCAGCGGAGCGGCCGCTGACATTGCTGATATCGGTGGAGGCATCAATGGCTGCAACGCCACCGGTGATCTGTTGGCCTTCCAGGCGTGCCATACCGGCAGGGTTACCGAACACAGTGCTCGCATCATCGGCAGAAGAAGAGCGACCTGCGAAACCGGTACCCATCCCGCTGACGCTCTGTTCGTTGAGGGCAAAGCCGCTGGCGAACAATTGGGAGGATGCCATGGCAACGGCGAGGCTAAGTGTGGTCTTGAGCATTACTTTTTTCATTATTAGAACTCCGTGTGATCACCGCTGCGGAAAGTATCAATAAATTTCACATCGCGCTATAGGCTGTAATGCAGGAGATAGAGCGGTTTTGTAGGACAATCCGACCAAAATTGCCGTTTTTTGCCGAATCTTGCAATTTGCCCGGTCAGCAAGCTGCCTGTTTCAGGGGGCTTACACAGGTTTGCCACGCTTGGGTGAAATCTCGCAGGCGGCCTTGTGGATGGAATATTTCTTTCCAGATACGCGCCATGGCCAGCACATCGCCGGGTGCGGGAAGGGCAGGGCGTTGTTGTTCCACCAGTAACCAGGCGATGGCCGTGGCGTAGCGCAGGTTCACGGTCAACTCCAACTGAGGCGCGCTGAGGAACGCATGTTGGCTGGCCAGCCCGCGCACCAGGCTGGCGCGTTCCGGGTCAAGGGCCAGGTAGTCATCCCAGAGGGCGCGGTGACGTGGTTCGGTGATGCTGTAGAGGCCATGGCCGCGCCGGTCATGCAGCGCCGAGCCCAGTTCTGACTGGCTGGCGGCAATGCCCAGCAGCAGGGATTCGGCTGTCGAGCTGTGACGGCCGAGGTACATCAGCGTCGGCCGGATCACATAGCGACACAATTCACTGGCGGCAATACCCATACGAGCCTCAGTCCTTACAAAGAGTGGACGAGCCTGAGAAGGGGGGCTTGGCAGCAATGAATCGGATCTCAGGCCCGTCGTAAGCGGATCATGCCGCTTGACTTGAAGTGTAGTGTCATATTCCTGATGTAAAGGACTGTTTTTAAAACATCTTCTGCAATCGGTTATAACGTTTATATCGATTTGTACTTAGCGCCACGGACTCAAGGCCAAATTCCAGGCAATAAAAAACCCTGTTGTTCAAACAGGGTTTTTGAGGTTTCAGCGACGCGGGTCGATCAGGCGGTCAGTGCCTGACGGGTACGATCGATCACGGCCTGCAGCGGTTCTGCGCTGGAGTATTGATCGGGGTACAGGCGTTCGCTGTGACGAGCGATGCCGTGTTCGTTGACCAGGGTGAAGCTGAAGCAGCCTTTGCGAGCAGCCATGATCAGGCAGTTCATTGGGGCAAAAGCGTTGGTGAGGGCGCGAATGGCATCCTGAGTGTGGATTTGAGCGTTCATATTATTGGTGTTCCTACAAATGACACGGATAAGAACCGTGCAACGTTAAAACGTTCCAGTAACGCTGATCACCATTGATCAAACGAAGAACCCGACTGGAACAAAGCAGCCAGTTTGAAGCGCTATGGAATTAGGCGCGCTTGGGCTGGCAGGTAGGTACTTAGGAGGGCAGGCAACACAACAGGGGCAAAGGTTCTGGGCCCGGGGTGAAGATCCTGATCAATTTGCAGGTTGGTTCGGTCAGAGTATTGGAACTTCGCGCCACCCTTTGCTTGTTCAAAGGCAGTGTCGTCGCAAGGAATACCTGGAAACCATCGAGGTGGCCGATCCCATGTGGTTCAGGGGACGTATTCGACCAGAATTGACTTTCAGCTTGGTACTAACGCCGCGGATAGTAACGGATTGAAACAGGGAAGGGAAGGCCGATTTCAAAAAAAACTTCGATCAGCCGCCGAGCAACTCGCGATAGACCAGTACGGTCATGGACGCGGCCAGGGCGCACCCCAGCCCATAGGCGGCGAGCGTCAATCGCAAGGACTGGCCGGTCTCGATCATGTGGATCACTTCGCGCATGTCATTGATCTTTCCGTCACTGAGTTCGATGCACAGGACCACGGCGGTAAAGGCGGCTGACAGCAAGATAGCAATGGCGAACAGTGCGCCGTCCGGAGAGGGGAGCGCAGCATTGATTCCCAGGGAGGTCGCGCAGATGGCCAGTAGCAGCCCGGCGAATAACAGAATTCCTTTCATCGGCCCTACTGGTTTGCATTGTCGGTGGCGCAGTGTGGCGAGCCGAGGCGGATTTGAAAAGCCCTCGGGTTTGCCCGGTCAGTAACATGTTTAACCGGTGTTGAATCAAAAAACGCCGCCGATATAACCAGTCGATCGGGACTTGTGCACATTTGTGGCCAAGGGTGTAACCCTGCTGTCACTGGTGTGCAAGTGCGCCCATTTGCCTGTAATCAAAATTTAAGTCAATGAAAAATCTCGCTTTTTTTTATTGGTGAAAAAATCGTCAGTTTGACTGCGGCCCCCGTTCCATGGGGCTTTGCGCCTGTTCTAGGGGGGTTGTCCACTGAGTTATCCACAGCTTCTGTGGATTGTCCCGAGCGCTTGCTCTAGGACGGGCGTGCACGGTTTTTTCAGCTTTACCTGTACGAAAAAAAGAGTAGAGTGGCGCGCCTTCCGTTCTGCCCCACAGTGCTTTATGAAGTTTCGCTCAGTATCACCTTCTGTTACCGACACGCCCCAAACTGTTACCGCACCCAAGCGTTTTTCCTTGAAGGTCGCATTGTGGCTGCTCGACAGCCCGCGCCTGGGGCAGAGCACCAATATCAAGCATCTCGCCGGACGCTTGCTCAAGCAGCCCGCCCGCGAAGGCGTGGTGGCCGCTCAGAGCCGTCTTGGCCAACTGATGTGCCGCGAGTGCGGAAATGCCCGTGACCGGCGCATCGGCCACGATTTGTTGCGTTCGGCTGCCCGCGCCGGCGACCGTCGCGCCCAGCGCGAACTGGGGCAGGTCGAAGACTGAGCTGTCCTCCGGCCTTAGGCTTGGTTAACCTTGATCTTTTTCGGTGATGGCAGAAATGGCTATGGTGTTTGACTGGACCAGTATCGCCTTGGGTCTTGTGGGTGCAGCCGTGCCGCTACTGGCGCTGTGCTGGCAACTCCAGCGGCGCCTGACCGCACGCACCACCGGTTGGGAACTGCTGGAAGAACGCCTGGCAACCGCGCAACTGGCCCAGGAAGGGCTCGCCGCGCAACTGGACGCCAGTCGCGATGAGATCAGTGACCTCAGCCAGGCCAATGCCGCCAAACAAGCCGACCTGGCGGCGCTGCGCCGTGAAGTCGAGTTGTTGCAGATCGACCGCGATAACGCCCGCGATGCCGCGCACGCCTGGAACCTCGACCGCAGCGCCAAGGAAACCGAACTGCGTCGCCTTGACGCCTTGGCCGCTGCCCTGAGCGCCGAATTGCGCGAGCAGCAAGAGAGTCATCAGCAACGACTCACCGACCTGCAAGGCTCACGAGACGAACTGCGTGCGCAATTTGCCGAGCTGGCCGGCAAGATCTTCGACGAGCGTGAGCAACGCTTCGCCGAAACCAGTCAGGAGCGGCTGGGCCAACTTCTGGACCCGCTCAAGGAACGTATCCAGTCCTTCGAGAAGCGTGTCGAAGAAAGCTATCAGAACGAAGCCCGTGAGCGCTTTTCCCTCGCCAAAGAGCTTGAGCGCCTGCAGCAATTGAACCTGCGTCTGTCGGACGAAGCCACTAATTTGACCCGCGCCCTCAAGGGCCAGAAAACCCAAGGCAACTGGGGTGAGCTGATTCTTGAGCGGGTGCTGGAGCACGCGGGCCTGGAGAAGGGCCGTGAGTACCAGACCCAGGTCAGCCTCAAAGGCCCGGATGGCGAGCGTTTCCAGCCCGACGTGCTGATCATGTTGCCGGGCGACAAGCAGGTGGTGGTCGACTCCAAGGTCAGCTTGACCGCCTATCAACAGTACGTTGCGGCGGATGACGAGGTGATTGGCCAGGCCGCCTTGAAGCAACACGTGCTGTCCCTGCGTAATCATGTCAAAGGCTTGGCCGGCAAGGACTACAAGCGCCTGGAGGGTTTGCACAGCCTGGATTTCGTCCTGCTGTTCGTACCGATCGAGGCTGCCTTTTCTGCGGCATTGCAGGCCGAGCCCAACCTGTTCCAGGAAGCCTTCGACCGCCATATTGTAATCGTCAGCCCCACGACCTTGCTCGCCACCCTGCGCGTGATCGACAGCCTGTGGAAGCAGGAGCGCCAGAGCCAGAACGCACGGGAAATTGCCGAGCGTGCCGGTTGGCTGTATGACAAGTTCGTGCTGTTTATCCAGGACCTGGACGAAGTGGGCAACCGGCTACAACAGCTGGACAAGGCCTACAGCGCGGCGCGCAACAAGCTGACGGATGGGCGCGGGAACCTGGTCAGCCGTACCGAGCAACTCAGGTTGCTCGGTGCCCGTGCCAGCAAGAGCTTGCCGGCGGATCTGCTGGAGCGGGCGATGACCGATTCGGATGGCGTGGCGCATCTCCCGGAATAAATACGGGGCTAAATTGTAGGAGCGAGCTTGCTCGCGAAAAACTCATAGGCGCCGCGTTTATTCAGGAAACACGCGTTATCATTGACGTTTTTCGCGAGCAAGCTCGCTCCTACAGGGGCAAATGTCTGCTCAATAGCGCCCGCAACGCCGCCGGCTTCACCGGCTTGGCCAAGTAATCCAACCCCGCCCCATGCACCTCGGCAACCATCTCCGGTCGCCCATCGGCACTGATCACTACGCCGGGAATCGGCTCGGCCAGTTGTGCACGCAGCCAGCCCATCAACTCGGTACCGGTTTCGCCGTGGTCCAGGTGGTAATCCACCAACGCCAGTTGCGGGCGGATGCCCTCGGCCAGCAATGCCGCGCATTCGGCCTGATTGGCGGCCGTCCAGACTTCACAGCCCCAGCGCGTGAGCAGGCTGCGCATGCCGATCAGGATGCTGTCTTCGTTATCCACACACAGCACGCGTGCGCCACTCAAGGGCAGGCCGGTTTCTGCGGGCGCCTTGGGTTGCACGCTGGTCTGGTTACGGGCCAGCGGCACGCACACGCTGAAGACGCTGCCTTTGCCCGGCCAGGAGCGCACGCTCAGGCGATGGCCCAGCACGCGGCACAGGCCGTCGGCAATCGCCAGGCCCAAGCCCAGGCCCTTTTCGGCGCGTGTCTGGTGACTGTCCAGGCGCTTGAACTCTTCGAAGATCACCTTTTGTTTATCGGGCGCAATACCAGGGCCGCGGTCCCAGACCTCCAGGCAGAGTTCGCCCTTGCGACGACGTACGCCCAGCAGCACCGGGCCGTCGGCATAACGGAATGCATTGGTCAGAAAGTTCTGCAAAATCCGCCGCAGCAGCTTGATGTCGCTGTCCACTCGCAAACGGCTGCCGCGCCAGCGGAAGCGCAAGTGTTGCTCCTGGGCCAGCGCCTTGAATTCTGCTCCCAGGGTGTCGAACAGCTCGTTGAGAACAAAGGGCTGGCGTTGTGGGTTGATCTTGCCGTTTTCCAGGCGCGAAATGTCCAGCAAATCGCTGATCAGGTCTTCGGCCGAGCGCAGTGAGCTATCCAGATGCTGCACCAACTGCCGTGCCTCGCCGGACAGGCCATCGGTCTGGTGCGAGAGGGCGGCGGAAAACAACCGCGCAGCGTTCAGCGGTTGCATCAGGTCATGGCTCACGGCCGCCAGGAACCGCGTCTTCGACTGGCTGGCGGATTCGGCCACGCCCTTGGCGTCGGTGAGGGCCACGTTCAGTTGCGACAGTTCATGGGTGCGCTCGGTCACCCGCTGCTCCAGGCCCTCGTTGGCCTCGGTCAGCGCTTGTTCGGCTTCGCGGAACGCGGTGATGTCGGTGAAGCTCATGACAAACCCGCCGCCGGGCATCGGGTTGCCGATCAACTCGATCACCCGGCCGTTGGGGAACAGGCGCTCGGAGGTGTGCGCACGCCCCTGGCGCATCCAGTGCAGGCGACGCGCCACGTGCACCTGCGCTTCACCAGGGCCACACAGGCCGCGCTCGGCGTTGTATCGAATGATGTCTGCAATCGGCCGGCCGACGCTGATCAAGCCGTCCGGGTAGTTGAACAGTTCCAGGTAGCGCCGGTTCCAGGCCACCAGCTTGAGCGACTGGTCCACCACGCTGATGCCCTGGGTGATGTTCTCAATGGCACCTTGCAACAGAGCGCGGTTGAACTGCAGCACTTCCGAGGCTTCGTCTGCGATACGGACCACGTCCTCCAGCTGCATTTCCCGCCCTTCAATCGCCGCTTTCACCACCGCCCGCGTCGATGAGGCTCCGAGTACGCCGGCCAGCAAGCGTTCGGTGTGGGCGATCCAATCGTTATCAGCATTCTGGTTGGGGTTGAAGCCTTTGCCCTGGCGATAGGCGAAGCGAATAAAACTCTGCTGGGCCCGTTCTTCCCCGACGAAGCGTGCCGCCAGGCTGAGCAGGTCGCTGATCTGCACCGACAGCATGGAGCGCGCACTCGCACGCTGGCTGATTTCCTGGCCGATAAAACGGCCTGCCTGCCAGTGCTCGGAAACCCGTGTGCGCGACAGCATCGACACCCACACGAAGAGGGTGAAGTTACCTGCCAGGGAGAACACGGTGCCCAGGGTCAGCGAGGTGACCGACAGCCCGAACGGGTGGGAGTGCATCCATGTCAGGCCGGGGAAAAGGTTGAGCGACCAGCCCAGACTTTTCGCCGTCACTGGCAAGACCAACGTGTAGAACCACAGGAAAGTACCGGCGGCCAAACCGGCAAACACCCCACGCCGGTTGGCCTGCTTCCAATAGAGGGCGCCGAGCATCGCCGGGGCCAGTTGGGTCACAGCGGCAAAGGCGATCTGGCCGATGGTCGCCAGGCTGGCGGTGGAGCCCAGCAAGCGGTAGCTCACGTACGCCAGCAGCAGGATGATCACAATGCTCACCCGGCGAACCGACAGCATCCAGTGACGGAAGACTTCGAATGGCCGCTCGGCGCTGGATCGGCGCAACAGCCAGGGCAGCAGCATGTCGTTGGAAACCATGGTCGACAAGGCGATGCTCGCTACGATGACCATGCCAGTGGCCGCCGATGCACCGCCAATGAATGCCAGCACGGCGAGGGCAGGATGGGCCTCGGCCATTGGCAGGCTGATCACATAGGAGTCCGGCAGCACCGAGCCGGGCAACAGCATCTTGCCGCCCAGGGCGATGGGCACCACGAACAGTGCCGCGAGGATCAAATAAGCCGGGAACACCCACTTGGCCAGGCGCAAATCCTGGGGGTCGATGTTCTCCACCACCGTCACATGAAATTGTCGCGGCAGGCAGATGATCGCCATCATGGCGACGCCGGTCTGTACCACCATCGAAGGCCAGTTGATGGTCTCTTTCCAGTATTCCTCAAGGCGCGGGGCGAGCATGGCCTGGCTGAACAGATCGCCGAAACCGTCGTACAAGCCGTAGGTGACAAACGCACCGACGGCGAGAAAAGCGAACAGCTTGACCAGCGACTCAAAGGCAATCGCCAGCACCATGCCGCGGTGGTGTTCGGTGGCGTCGAGGTTGCGTGTACCGAACACGATGGTAAACAGCGCCAATACCAGCGACACAATCAAGGCCGTGTCCTGGGCGCGGGTGCCGGTGGTGTCGGGGCCGGCGCCGATCAGCAGGTTCACGCCCAGCACGATGCCTTTGAGCTGCAGCGCGATATAGGGCAGCACGCCGACCAGGCAGATCAACGCCACCACCACCGCCAGGGACTGGGATTTGCCGTAGCGGGCGGCGATAAAGTCGGCGATTGAGGTGATGTTTTCCTGCTTGCTGATCAGGATCATCTTTTGCAGCACCCAGGGTGCCAGCACCAGCAACAGCACAGGTCCCAGGTAGATCGGCAAGAATGCCCACAGTTGTTCCGCCGCTTGGCCTACGGCGCCGAAGAAGGTCCAACTGGTGCAGTACACCGCCAGCGACAGGCTATACACCCAGGCACGCACGCGCGGCGGCAGCGGCGCATGGCGGCGGTCACCGTAAAAGGCGATGGCAAACATAGTGGCCATATAGGCCAGGGCAACGGCGGCGATCAGCCCGCTGGACAGCGTCATGGTAACTCCGAGCATAAGAACACCCGGGCATTCCAGGCCCGGTTGGACAGTCTCGCATGATGCCTGGTGTTAGTCAGTGTCGACCAAGGTCGTGTGGGATCGAATGTCGCAGGCGGCGCTCAGCGTGGCGGCAGGGTTTTCTGGCGCAGGATGTAGATCGTCACCAGCACCGCACTGGTCAGCATAAAGCCCCGTGCCCATGGCAGTGGTACCAGGTAGCAGGAAATCGAGATGCTCAGCCACATCAAGCCGATGGCGTAGACCTTGCCTTTGAGCGGGATGCCATTGCCGTCGAGGTAATCGCGCACCCAGGGCCCCAGGCGCGGGTGTTCCACCAGCCAGTGGTAGAAGCGCGGGGAGCTGCGAGCGAAGCAGGCGGCGGCGAGTAGCAGGAAGGGTGTGGTCGGCAGTACCGGCAGGAAAATACCGATGACTCCCAGCGCTACGCTTAGCCAGCCGATGGCCAGCAGCGCATAGCGCAGGAGCAGTGGACGGTTGCCCATGGGTTCCACGGGCAAGCGACTCAGTGGTGACGTGGCTTGAGGATCGCCGGTTTTTCGTCAGGCGCGTTGCACAGCAGGTACAGCGCGGTCAGGGCTTCCGGGATCTGCACGATCATGTCGTCCATCAGGTTGGCGTCGGCGGCGATGTCGGAGAACTCTGCTTCCTCTTCGAACAGGCCCGAACCGACCATGATCGGCAGCAGCATTTCGCTGACTTCTTCTTCGGCGGTTTCGAACCAGGCGGCTTCGCGCAGGAATACGCCTTCCATGAAACCGATGCACCAGCCGCGCAGGTCGGAGTCATCCGGATCGTCGCCCAGATCCAGCTCGCACGGCAGCTCGAACTCTTCGTCGGAGGCCAGTTGGCGCGCGATGTGGGCCTTGAGGGCGATCAGGGTGGATTCGATTTCTTCGCGATGGGCGGCGTCGCTGTAATGAGGCTCTTCAGCGAACAGCGCGTCGATCCATTCACGGTCCGGGACGGGGTCGGAGCAGATCGACAGGGCGGTCAGGTAGCCGTGGGCGGCCACGTAGTCCAGCGCCTCGTCATGCAGCTCATCGGCGTCGAGGAAGGCTTGCAGGCGGGTTAGTTGCTCAGCGAAGGACATTGAAGGGCTACCTTGGGAATAAACGATGCTGAATTCTAGGCTTTCTTGAGCGCCCAGGCCAGCCGCACGGCATATTTGCCCGGTTTTAGCCTGGTGCGTCTATTCGTCAGTCGCGCCCTTTGGTGGATAACGCTCGGGTATACTGCCGCGTTTTGTGATGCCCCTGCAGGCCCAGCGCCAATCCGGGAAAACTTCGCTTACGGATTATTTTTCGTGAGTGCGGATATTTTCGGCCAGCCTGTATTGAGGGATTTCGGCACCATTTTGGAGTTTTACATGCTCGAGCAGGCTCAACGCGTCCTCAAGGACATCTTCGGCTACGACAGTTTTCGTGGCCGCCAGGGTGCGATCATTGAGCGCGTGGCCAGTGGCGGCGATGCCCTGGTGCTGATGCCTACCGGTGGCGGCAAGTCGCTGTGCTTCCAGGTGCCGGCGCTGTTGCGCAATGGCCTGGCCGTGGTGGTGTCGCCGCTGATTGCGTTGATGGACGACCAGGTCGCCACCCTTGAAGAACTCGGTGTCGCCGCCGCGTCGTTGAACTCCACCCTCAGCGCCGAGCAGCAGCGCGACCTTGCTGCACGCATCAAACGTGGCGAGGTGAAAATGCTTTACCTTGCGCCGGAGCGCCTGGTGCAGCCACGCATGCTGGCTTTTTTGCAGAGCCTTGAGATCGCTCTGTTCGCCATCGACGAAGCCCACTGTGTGTCGCAATGGGGCCACGATTTCCGCCGCGAATACCTGCAGCTTGGCCAATTGGCAGAACTGTTTCCCGATGTGCCGCGTATCGCCCTGACCGCCACCGCCGACAAGCGCACCCGCGAAGAGATCGTCGAGCGCCTGCATTTGCAGAACGCCGAGCGCTTCCTGTCGAGTTTTGACCGGCCCAATATTTTCTACCGCATCGTGCCCAAGGAGCAGCCGCGCAAGCAGTTGCTGGCGTTCCTGTCCGAGCGGCGTAGTGACGCGGGCATTGTGTATTGCCTGTCGCGCAAGAAAGTCGACGAGGTCGCGGCGTTCCTCTGTGAACAAGGCTACCCGGCGCTGCCTTACCATGCCGGGCTGCCCAATGAAACGCGATCAGCGCACCAGAAACGCTTCCTGAACGAGGAAGGCCTGATCATGGTGGCGACCATTGCCTTTGGCATGGGCATCGACAAATCCAATGTGCGTTTCGTGGCGCACATGGATCTGCCCAAGTCCCTTGAGGCTTATTACCAGGAAACCGGGCGTGCCGGCCGCGATGGCCTGCCGGCGGATGCCTGGATGGTCTACGGCCTGCAAGACGTGGTGATGCTCAAGCAGATGCTGCAGAACTCCGAGGGCGACGAGCGCCACAAGCGCCTGGAGCAGCACAAGCTCGATGCCATGCTTTCGTTGTGCGAAGAGACCCGCTGCCGCCGCCAGACCCTGCTGGCGTATTTTGACGAAGACATGCCTGAGCCCTGCGGCCACTGCGATAACTGCATCGACGGCGTGCAAACCTGGGACGCCACCGAACCGGCGCGCCAGGCGTTGTCGACGATCTATCGCACCGGCCAGCGTTATGGCGTGGGCCATCTGGTGGATGTGCTGCTGGGCAAGGACAACGAAAAAATCCGCAGCTTCGGCCACGAGAAACTTTCGGTGTACGGTGTCGGTAAAGCTCGCGCCGAAGGTGAGTGGCGTTCGCTGTTTCGCCAGATGGTTGCCCGTGGGCTGGTCGACATCGATATCGAAGGCTACGGCGGGCTGCGCCTGAATGACAGTTGCCGGCCGTTGCTCAAGGGCGAAGTGAGCCTGGAACTGCGCCGTGACCTCAAGCCGCAGACCACCGCCAAAAGCAGCAGTACTAGCCAGGCCAGCCAACTGGTGCGGGGTGAAGAACGCGAACAGTGGGAAGCCTTGCGCACCCTGCGGCGCAAACTGGCGCAGGAGCACAGCGTGCCACCCTACGTTATCTTCCCCGACTCCACCTTGCTGGAGATGCTTCGTGAGCAGCCCACCACCATGGCCGAGATGGCCCGGGTCAGCGGTGTGGGCGCGCGTAAACTGGAACGCTACGGCCAGGCCTTCCTGGAAGTGCTCGGCGGCCAGGCCGAAGCGCCGAAGGAAATCGCCGATATTCGCCACGAACTGATCAGCTTGGCCCGTGCCGGCATGACCCCGATCCAGATCGCAGGCCAACTGCAATGCTCGGAAAAAAACGTGTACACCTTGCTCGCCGAAGCCATCGGCAAGCAGCAATTGTCCCTGGAGCAGGCCCTTGATTTACCTGAGGATTTGCTCGGTGAAATCCAGGACGCGTTTCTCGATGGAGAAGGCGAATTGCCAGCTGTCACCGAAATTGCGCCGTTGTTTACCGGGCGTGTTCCGGAAGGCGTTTTGTACTGCGTGCGTGCTGCTTTGCAGTCGGAATTCGAAATTTAGTGTGCCAATTACGACAATGTAACGAATCAGTACATAGCGGGCCTTGCCTACTGACAGGGCTCATGCTTAGCTGACTAATAATTAGCCATACTTTATTTTCAGTCTTAAACATGAGTTTTTTATGCCGTTAACCGATCAACACCGTTTTGGCATGCAGTTGGCGCAAATGTCCCGAGGTTGGCGCGCCGAACTGGATCGCCGGCTGGCGGGGCTGGGCTTGTCCCAGGCGCGCTGGTTGGTGCTGCTGCACCTGGCCCGTTTTGTCGAAGCACCCACCCAGCGTGAATTGGCCCAAAGTGTCGGCGTGGAAGGGCCCACCCTGGCTCGTCTGCTCGACAGCCTCGAGGGCCAGGGCCTGGTGCAACGCCAGGCCGTAGTAGAAGACCGTCGTGCCAAACGTATCCTGCTGTGCGACACCGCCCAACCGTTGATCGACCAGATCGAAACCATTGCCACGGCGTTGCGCCATGAATTGTTCGTGGGCGTGAATGAAGAAGACCTGCGGGTGTGCATGCGGGTGCATGAGCACATCCTGGCGAACCTGGAAAAGTCCTGATCTGCAAAATGTAGGAGCGAGCTTGCTCGCGAAAAACGCCAACGATAACGCGGGCTTCCTGAATAAACGCGGCGTCTGTGGGTTTTTCGCGAGCAAGCTCGCTCCTACAAAAGTCCTTGGCAATCCTTTCCTAGAACGTCTGGCCCAGGTTCAAGTACACCGCCTTCTGATTATCATCATTGAACCCATAGCTGAAATTCAGCGGCCCCAGTGGTGTATCAAACCCCAGGAAAATACTCGCGGCGTTGATATAGCCGCTGTCGAACTCGTTATCGTTGTTCCACGCCCGGCCCCGTTCCAGGGATGCACCCAGGTACAACGGGAAGTCCAGCGGCAGGTAAGAGCGTGGGGTGAGCCTGCGGAAGTACACCGCGCGCATGAGGCTGATGTTCTGCCCCGAAATCGCATCCTGGCGGAAGCCCGACAATTGCCGTGCGCCCCCCAGCAGGAAGCTGGAAATCACCACATCCGAATTATCCAGTGTGCGACCGTAACGACCGCCCAGTATCAAGGTGTCCGGCCCGTGGCTCATGGCCTTGTCCAGCTTGAATTCCCACTGGCGATAGCGCTGGTCGGAGCCCAAACCGGGTTCGAACTCGCGAAAGGCCAGGCCGATGTCTTCGCCGCTGTGGGGGAAGTACACGTTGTCCAGGGAGTCGAAGGAATATTTGAGTTCATAGAAGCCTTCGCTGAAGCTCACGCTCGGCAGGTCGCGGTCGCCAATGCGCACGTCCGCCTTGCCCCAGGCTTCGCCCACGCCAAAGCGGATCTCGCCGCTGTTGCCGATCTGCCGGCCCACATTCAAACCAAAGCCATAGCGTTCCAGGCGGTATTCGGAGATGGGGTCGTTGTCCAGGATCAGCTCGACATTCTGTGCCTCGGCCCTGATATAGGGGGCCACAAAGTAGCGTGAGCCGGTGTCCATGGGCTGGTAGAACTCGCTGTAGAGCTCCTGCCGGTCACCAATCTGCACCCGTGTGAGCCATTCCGCGCCGAGGCGGTTGATGCCGTTCACACGGTAACTGGCGCCGAGGTTGAAGGCGCTATCACCGCGCATGTCATCCGAGAGGTTCAAGCCCAGTCGCAGGTAGTCGGTGCCGCTGCGCTTGCCGCGTGCGCTGATCACCAGGGTGTTGTCCTGGCCCTTTTTCACTACGCGGTATTGCACCTGCTCGAAGTAATCCAGGCCGTACAGGGTGCCCATGTCCGATTGCAGGCGGCCCAGATTCAAAGGTTCTCCCAGGCCCTGGCGAATGTAGTAGCGGATGACGTCATCGCTGACCTTGGAGTCGTTCTCCACCTGGATCGCGGTGATCACCGGGGTGCGTTCGCCCGGCGTGCGCGCGGCTACCAGGTCGGCGTCGATGGGTTCGGCAGGGCGCAGGTGTGCCAGGCGTACGTCGAGGGCACGGGTGGCGCGGTAGCCAGCGTCGATCATGTCCTTGGCGCGGCCAAAGTCGGTGACGCCATACGCGGCCAGCGGTGGTTGGATCAACACATCCTTGGGGTTCAGGGCCTTGAGCTGCTCTTCGGAGTTGCGCCGGGTCATCAGGGTGATGGACTGGTTGAGCACATCCACCACGGTTGCCAATTGCTTGCGCGAGCGTAGCGGGGTGCCGATGTCGACCACGATGGCGATATCGACGCCCATCTCCCGCGCCACATCCAACGGAATGTTGTCGGTCATGCCGCCATCTACCAGCAGGCGGCCATCCAGCTCCACCGGGGCGAACACCGCGGGGATCGACATGCTGGCGCGTATCACCTGGGGCAGGTGGCCTTTGCTGAACACCACTTTTTCGCCGGTGGTGATGTCGGTGGCCACGGCGCGGAATGGGATCGGCAGCTTGTCGAAATTACGTGTGTTGCTGCTGTGGGCGAACATGCTTTCCAACAGCAGTGCCAGGTTCTGGCCCTGGATCACGCCCAGCGGCAGGCCGAGGCTGCCATCGTCGCGGAAACTGAGTTTTTGTTTGACCAGGAAATCCCGGTCATCCTGTTTGCGCCGAAACGGTACGTCTTCACGTGGTGGCGCGTCGGACAGGGCCTGCTGCCAGTCGATACCCAGCGCCAACTTCTCCAGCTCGTCGATCTTGTAGCCTGACGCGTACAACCCGCCAATCACCGCGCCCATGCTGGTGCCGGCAATCGCATCGATATGAATACCTTGCTCTTCAAGCGCCTTGAGCACACCGATATGCGCCAGGCCACGGGCAGCCCCGCCGGACAGCACCAGACCGATTTTCGGGCGGGGGGCTTCTACCGCGTCGGCAAGTAGGGGGACAAGGCACAGGAACAGGCAAGACAGCAGGCGGCGCATCATCAATCTCGTGGCTGGGCGACAAAGGCCGCTATTATAGCCACCCGATTCGCTGAGCCTGTTACGCCAGGAGCCGCTTAATGATGTCTGCATGCAAACCCGAGATCGTTATCACCTATTGCACCCAGTGCCAGTGGTTGCTGCGCGCCGCGTGGCTGGCCCAGGAGCTACTCAGCACCTTTGCCGATGACTTGGGGCGCGTGGCACTGGAACCGGCCACCGGCGGGGCCTTTCGCATTACCTGCGATGGCGTGCAGATTTGGGAGCGCAAGGCCGATGGCGGTTTTCCCGAGGCCAAGGTGCTCAAGCAGCGAGTGCGCGACCAGATCGACCCCCAGCGCGACCTCGGGCATAACGACCGTACCGTCTGAAGTCAGGCCGGCGCCGGTTGCTTGGCCTGGCTGGCGCTGCCCATCAGGCCGGAGAGCACGATGGCGACGATGATCAAGGCGCCGCCCAGCAGCATGCGCAGGGTCGGGGTTTCGGCAAACAACAGCCAGGCCACGGTGATGCCGTAGACCGGTTCCATCGCAAACACCACCGAAGCGGTGCGCGCCTTGATTACGGCAAGGCTGGCGACAAACAGGCTGTGGGCGAGGCCGGTACAAAACACCCCCAGCAGCCCGATCCACAGCCAATCTATCCCTCGCACATCCGCCAACCCCGGCGCGGCCACGGGCAGCAGGCACGCGGCGACCACGACGTTCTGGCACAGCGCGGCCTGTACCGCTGGAATGCGCCCGGAACTGGCGCGATTGTTCAGCGACAACAACGAGAACAACAGGCCCGAGGCGATGCCCCACAGCAGGCCGCCCGTGGCTTCGCTGGCGAGATTGAAATCCGGGGTCACAAGCACCAGGCCAACGGTGACCAGCACCACCAGCAGCACTTCATTGGCCCGAATACGCTCGCGGAAAATCAGCCCCTCAAGGATCACCGTAAAGGCCGGAAAGGCGGTGAACCCCAAGGTCGCCACGGCCACGCCGGCGACTTTGACGGCGATAAAGAACGTCACCCAATGGGCAGCCAACAACACGCCGCTGACCAGCAGCCGGCGCCAGTCACGCATCTCCAGTTTTTTCCAGGGAGCGTTGCTGGCAAAGCGCGCAAAGACCGCCAGCGCCAGCACGGCAAACGCCGCCCGGCCAAATACGATGATGGCGGGGGAGGCCGCCGCCAGCTTGCCGAACACGCCGGTGAGGCCAAACATCAATGCGCCGATATGCAGGGCGCCGAGGGCTGAGCGGGGAGTCATTGCGATCCTTGATCCAACAGGGGGTGACAGCCTCGCAGTCTAGAGGGTTGGCGGGTGGGCGTCTGTCGCGGGTGGGGTGATTTTTAGCGCAAGACTCTTGCTAGCCCGCTCGACGCAATGCACCGGGCGAGGCGCCAAACGCCCGAAGCATGGCCGCGCAAAATGCACTTTGCGAGGCGTAGCCGACGCGCTCGGCAATCTCGCCGATGGGTAGGGAGGTTTCGCGTAAAAGCCTGAGCGCCAAGTGCAAGCGGCGACTGCGTAGATAGTCCATCGGCGTTTGCCCGCACTCCGCCATGAACCGCGCATGCAGGCGCGGCACGGACAAATCGGCAATCCGCGCCAGGTCGGCCACCTGGAGCGGACGCGCCGCATGGCGCTCGATATGGCTATTTAACGCGGCATAAGGCAGACGCCGGCCAGGCAGCGGTTGAGCTTGAGGGTGGTTGAGGCTGGCCAGTAACAACACAGCGCCTTGCTGGACGATCAGCGGGTCGTGCACCGGGCTTTGTGCCAGCCACTGCACTAACTGGTGTTGCCGGGCATCCAGCGCCAGGCGCGCGGGTTGGTCGAGCAAGCGGCGGCTGGCATCGGCATGTTCGCCCAAGGATTGCACCACCCAGTGCTCGGTCGGCACATCCAGCACCAGGCAGCGGCTGCCATCGCGGCTGATGCAGGCGTGGTGGGCGGAGAAGGGCAGCACCATCACGCTGCTTTCGCGTACCTGGCTGCCACGGCCATCGACTTCCAGGTCCAGGTGCCCGGAAAGGCCGAACACCAACTGCGCATGGTCATGGCTGTGGGCAATGGGCGCTTCGAGGTAGTGGCGTAGCGTGAGGGTCGGGCTCATCGCGGTCTCCAGGGCGGCAAGCCGTCAGTCTACAACGCTTGGCGGGCCGCGCGCGCTGTCATCAGACTGACGCACGCTTGTCATGGGCTATTAATCGCCAAGGCGCAAGCTCGCCAAAACAGCGTCGAGGGATGCCCATGACCCGTGCCGAGTTCACCAAGCCCAGCCGCAAGCAACGGGTGCGAACCCTGTGGATTTCCGACGTGCACCTGGGCACTCGGGATTGCCAGGCCGAGCATCTGTCGCACTTTCTCAAGGGCTACCACGCCGACAAGGTCTACCTGGTCGGTGACATCATCGACGGTTGGAAACTGCGCGGCGGCATGTATTGGCCTCAAGCCCACACCAACGTGATCCGCCGCTTGCTGACCATGGCCAAGCGTGGCACCGAGGTGATCTATGTCACCGGCAATCATGACGAGTTCCTGCGTCGCTATTCCAAGCTGATCCTGGGCAATATCCAATTGGTCGATGAGGCTGTGCACGTCACCGCCGATGGCCGCCATTTGCTGGTGATTCATGGCGACCAGTTTGATGTGATCACGCGCTATCACCGCTGGCTCGCTTTCCTCGGCGACTCGGCCTACGAGTTCACCCTGACGCTGAACCGCTGGCTGAACCACTGGCGTGCGCGGTATGGCTACGGTTATTGGTCGCTGTCGGCGTACCTGAAACACAAGGTCAAGACGGCGGTGAGTTTTATCAGCGATTTCGAAGAGGCGATTGCCCACGAGGTGACCAAGCGGGAATTGCACGGGGTGGTGTGCGGGCATATTCACCATGCCGAGATTCGCAAGGTGGGCGAGGTGGATTACCTCAACTGCGGGGACTGGGTGGAGTCGTGCACGGCATTGATCGAGCACTTGGATGGGCATATCGAGTTGTATCGGTTGGCGGATGCGCAGGCTAAAGAGGCACTGCTAAAGGCCGAAATGGTCGCTGGCTGAACCTGTGGCGAGGGAGCTTGCTCCCGTGACGGCCTGACAGCCGACGCTGATCTACCTGACACCCCACGATTCAAATGTGGGAGCGGGCTTGCCCGCGATGGCGGCGGGTCAGGCAATTAATCTGCAACTGAACCACCGCCATCGCAGGCAAGCCAGCTCCCACAGTTAATCCTGTTGCTTCAGTTGGAGACGTCAGCAATGGCTTGAGCCAGCAACGTCAAGCGCGTCGCATCAACCCCAGCCACGTTAGCCCGCCCCGAACTGACCATATACACACTGTGCTTCTCGCGCAGTTGCTTGACCTGCTCGGCACTCAAGCCGGTATAGGAAAACATCCCACGTTGCGCGCCGATATGCGCAAAGCGCTCGGCCAGCCCATGGGGCACAAGCGCTTCCACCAACCCGGAACGCAAATGGGCGATCCGCGAACGCATGGCCTCGACTTCCTCGCTCCACTGCTTTTTCAGCTGTGCATCACCGAGGATGGTCGCCACCACGGCGGCACCGTGATCCGGCGGTGTCGACCACAGGTTGCGAGCGATATTCGCCAGTTGGCTGCGTACATCGGTGAGCTTTTCGGCATCCGCCGCACAGACGATCAATGCACCCACGCGGTCGCGATACAGGCCGAAGTTCTTCGAGCAGGAGCTGGTGATCAGCACTTCCGGTAGCTCGGCGGCAAACAGGCGCACCGCCCAGGCGTCCTGCTCCAGGCCATCGCCAAAGCCCTGGTAGGCGAAGTCGATCAGCGGCAGCAACTGGCGTTCACGCACGATCTGCAAGACCTGGCGCCAGTCATCCTGGGACAGGTCAAAGCCGGTCGGGTTATGGCAGCACGCGTGCAGCAATACCACGTCGCCCTTGGGCACGCTGGACAGGGTCGCCAGCATCGCCGTCACATCCAGGCGGTTGTCGCTGCCCACGTAAGGGTAATGGCTGACCTTGAGCCCGGCCTTGGCAAAAATGGTTTCGTGGATCGGCCAGGTCGGGTTGCTCAGCCACACGCCACGGCCCGGCAGGCTGTGGGCGATAAAGTCGGCACTCAAGCGCAGGGCGCCGGTGCCGCCTGGGGTTTGTGTGGCGCCAGCGCGGCGGTCACGCAGCAAGGCCGAGTCGGCGCCTAGCACCAGTTGGCTGATCAGGCTGCCGAAGGCTGCATCGCCATGGCCACCGATATAGGTCTTGGTCACTTGCGTGTCTACCAGGCGCTGTTCCGCCAGTTTCACCGAGTGAGGAATCGGCGTCAGGCCTTGGTCGTCTTTATAGACCCCTACGCCCAGGTCGAACTTGTTCGGGTTGGCATCCTGGGTATACAGGTCCATCAGCCCTAGGATCGGGTCGCCGGGCACGCGGTCGATGGCATCGAAATGCATTACTTGCGGCCCTCGGCGGTCTTGGCCACTTCGTCGGTGCGCGCGGCCATGATGAAGTCGTTGCGGTGCAGGCCCTTGATGGAGTGGCTCCACCAGGTCACGGTGACTTTGCCCCACTCGGTGAGCAGGCCTGGGTGATGGCCTTCGGCTTCGGAGATTTCACCCATGGCGTTGGTGAAAGCCAGGGCAAATTTGAAGTTCTTGAACAGGAAAACCTTTTCCAGCTGCATCACGCCGTCGCGCACTTCGATGTTCCAGTCAGGGATCTGCTTGATCAGCACCGGCAGTTCTTCATCGCTGACTTGCGGGGCATCGGCGCGGCAGGCTTCGCAGTGGGCTTGGTTCAAGGTGGTCATGGAAGGTGTCCTGAATTCGAATGATTGAAGGTCAGTGGCGTTACCCTAAAGCAACGCGGGGCCAGGGAACAGACTCACCTGGCCTTAAAACGCAAGGTTCACGCGGCTTTGGGCTTGGGTGGGAATTTCGGTGCGTGCAGACCCAACTGCATACCGCGCTCCACCATGCCCATGATGTCCTCCTGCGCCACGTCGAACAGGCGCTTGAGCTCGGGCAATACGAAGTACAAAGGTTGCAGGATGTCGATGCGATAGGGGGTGCGCATCGCTTCCAGCGGATCAAAGGCCTGGTGCTCGGGCTCGTCCGACAGGCAATACACACTTTCTTTAGGCGACGACAGAATGCCGCCACCGTAGATACGCCGGCCCTGGGGCGTGTCCACCAGGCCGAACTCGATAGTCATCCAGTACAGGCGCGCCAGGTACACCCGTTGCTCCTTGGTGGCCGCCAGGCCGAGCTTGCCGTAGGTGTGGGTGAATTCAGCGAACCAGGGGTTGGTCAGGAGCGGGCAGTGGCCAAAGATCTCGTGAAAAATATCCGGCTCTTGCAGGTAGTCCAATTCTTCACGGGTGCGAATAAAAGTCGCCACCGGAAACTGCTTGCTGGCCAGTAATTCAAAAAAGGTCTGGAAGGGGATCAGCGCCGGCACGCGGGCGACTTGCCAGCCGGTGGTGTCGGCCAGCACCTTGTTGATTTCGCCCAACTGGGGAATGCGGTCCAGAGGCAGGCCGAGCTTGTCGATACCGTCCAGGTATTCCTGGCAGGCGCGGCCCTCGATCACTTTCAATTGGCGAGTGATCAGGGTGTTCCACACCGCATGTTCTTCTGGCGGGTAGTGGATAAAACCTTGCGCATCGGGCTCGCGGGCCACGTAGTGCGTCTGCTTCATACGGCTCTCCTGCTAGGCATTCGTTCTTGTTATGTCCTGGGATGCTCCTATTGATAACCGGATAGGCGCCGGATTCCATCAGCCTTAACGGACTGGTGTAGGAAAAATTACCGATTATCGTAAAGTATTCGTTACGACAGGCCCGCTAGTCGCAGCTATGGGCTGGGAAAAGCCACCGCGCTGTCACATAATCTTGACGACTATCTGCGCCCAGCGACAAAAAGCCGCGGCGTCTACTCCCTTTTCGAGTCTTTCCATGCGTATCAAAGTGCACTGCCAAAACCGCATCGGCATCCTGCGGGACATCCTCAACCTGCTGGTGGAGTACGGCGTCAACGTCGCCAAGGGCGAAGTCGGCGGCGAGCACGGCAATGCCATCTACCTGTTCTGCCCCAACCTGGTGAACATGCAGTTCCAGGCGTTGCGCCCGCAGTTCGAGGCGATTGCCGGAGTGTTCGGGGTCAAGCGGGTAGGGCTGATGCCCAGCGAGCGGCGGCATATGGAACTCAACGCATTGCTCGGCGCCCTGGAATTCCCGGTGCTGTCCATTGATATGGGCGGCTCCATCGTGGCCGCCAACCGTGCGGCGGCGCAGTTGCTTGGCGTACGGGTAGATGAAGTGCCGGGGATTCCCCTGTCGCGTTATGCCGAGGATTTTGACCTGCCGGAACTGGTGCGCGCCAGCAAGTCACGAATCAATGGCCTGCGGGTCAAGGTCAAGGGTGACGTATTTCTGGCGGACATCGCGCCCCTGCAATCCTCCGAGCACGATGACAGTGAAGCCATGTCCGGCGCCGTGCTCACCCTGCACCGTGCCGACCGTGTCGGTGAGCGTATCTATAACGTGCGCAAGCAAGAGCTGCGCGGTTTCGACAGCATCTTCCAGAGCTCCAAGGTCATGGCCGCAGTGGTACGTGAAGCGCGACGCATGGCGCCGCTGGATGCGCCACTATTAATAGAAGGCGAAACCGGCACCGGCAAGGAGCTGTTGGCCCGGGCCTGCCACTTGGCCAGCCCGCGCGGGCAGTCGCCGTTGATGGCGCTCAACTGCGCGGGGTTGCCCGAGTCGATGGCCGAGACCGAACTGTTTGGTTATGGCCCCGGCGCATTTGAAGGGGCGCGGGCGGAAGGTAAGTTGGGCCTGCTTGAGCTGACGGCGGGCGGTACCTTGTTTCTGGATGGCGTGGGAGAAATGAGCGCGCGCTTGCAGGTCAAGCTGCTGCGCTTTCTGCAGGACGGTTGTTTTCGCCGGGTGGGCAGTGATGAAGAGGTGTACCTGGACGTGCGGGTGATCTGCGCGACCCAGGTAGATTTGTCGGAACTCTGCGCCCGGGGTGAGTTTCGTCAGGACCTTTATCACCGGCTGAATGTGCTGTCTTTGCATATTCCGCCGTTGCGCGAATGCCTGGATGGCCTCGCGCCGTTGGTCGAGCACTTTCTCGATCAGGCCAGTCGGCAGATCGGTTGTCCTCTGCCCAAGTTGGCCCCCGCCGCTATGGACAAGCTCAGCCACTACCACTGGCCGGGCAACGTGCGGCAGCTGGAAAACGTGCTGTTCCAGGCGGTGTCGTTGTGTGAGGGCGGTACGGTCAAGGTTGAGCATATTCGGTTGCCGGATTATGGCGTGCGTCAGCCGCTGGGCGATTTTTCCCTGGAGGGTAGCCTGGAGGATATCGTCGGGCGCTTTGAAAAGGCGGTGTTGGAAAGCCTGTACGCCGAACACCCGAGCAGTCGCCAGTTGGGCAAGCGCCTGGGGGTGTCGCACACCACCATTGCCAACAAACTGCGTGATTACGAAGTGCTCAAGGCCGATCGTAGTTAAAACGGTGGGAGCTGGCTTGCCGGCGATAACGGACTGTCAGTTGGCATATCAGTGCCTGCCCAACCGCTATCGCAGGCAAGCCAGCTCCCACATTGGTTTGGTATTGCCCACGGAATCAACGCCCAGCATCAATCCTCTGTGGGAGCGGGCTTGCCCGCGATGGCGGCGTGTCAGTCAATGAATCTGTGACTGAACCACCGCTATCGCAGGCAAGCCAGCTCCCACATTGGTTGGGTATTGCCCACGGCATCAGCGACCGGCATCAATCCCCTGTGGGAGCGGGCTTGCCCGCGAAGGCGGCGTGTCAGTCAATGAGTCTGTCACTGAACCACCGCTATCGCAGGCAAGCCAGCTCCCACATTGGTTGGGTATTGCCCACGGCATCAGCGCCCGGCATCAATCCCCTGTGGGAGCGGGCTTGCCCGCGAAGGCGGCGTGTCAGCCAATGAGTCTGCACTGAACCACCGCTATCGCAGGCAAGCCGGCTTTGATCTGTACCGGATTTAAGGCCGGTGTTTGCCGCAGGCGGCAGTAGTCCGCCGTTTTTTCGACTGTTTCTCCCTTCACTTCTTTCAGCTACTACACGAAACCCCTGCCCCGCCTGGACTTTAGCCTCTTTTAAAAAGTTGGTTCGCAAATTGCTTAAGCCTCCTCAGTACAGCGGTGGGCGGCAAGCGTCCGTCAGAAAGAGGATAGAGCGTGGACAAGTACCTTTATGTGGCAATGACCGGCGCCAGCCAGAATGCACTGGCGCAGAAGGCCCATGCCAACAATCTGGCGAACATTTCCACCAACGGTTTCCAGCGCGACCTGGAGCAGGCGCGTTCGATGCCGGTGTTCGGTGACAGCTTTCCGGCGCGGGCGTTTGCCATGACCGAACGTCCGGCTACCGACTTTTCACCGGGCGCGATGATCGAGACCGGTCGCGACCTGGACGTAGCCGTCAGCGGCGACGGCTGGATGGCGGTGCAGACCCCCGATGGCGGCGAAGCCTACGTGCGCAGCGCCAGCATGAACGTGGATGCCCTGGGTGTGCTGCGTGCCGGCAACGGTATGCCGATCATGGGCAACGGTGGCCCGATCGCCGTGCCGCCCCAGCAGAAAATCGAAGTGGGTTCGGACGGCACCATCAGCATCCGTGCCATGGGCGAAGGTCCGCGGGTGATGGCGGAAGTGGACCGTATCAAGATGGTCCAGCCTGACCTCAAGAACATGACCAAGGGCCTGGACGGCACCATCCACACCAAGGATGGCCAACCGGCCCAGGCCGACGCGAACGTGCGGCTGACCTCGGGTTTCCTGCAGGCGAGCAACGTCAATGCCGTGGAAGAAATGACCGCAGTGCTGGCGCTGGCCAAGCAGTTCGAGCTGCACATCAAGATGATGAACAGCGCAAAAGAAGACGACCAGGCCATGACGCGCGTCATGCAGATGAGCTGATCCAAGCCCATTAACTAATTTGCAACGCAGCGCCAACCATCCGGCGCACGAAGGAGAACAGCATGCTTCCGGCTCTATGGGTTGCCAAGACAGGCCTGTCCGCCCAGGACACCAACCTGACGACCATTTCCAACAACCTGGCAAACGTGTCGACCACGGGCTTCAAACGTGACCGCGCCGAGTTCCAGGACTTGCTCTATCAGATCAAGAAGCAACCGGGCGCCCAATCGACCCAGGACAGTGAACTGCCGTCGGGCCTGCAACTGGGGACCGGTGTGCAGATCGTCGGCACCCAGAAAAACTTCAGCGCCGGCAACCTGCAGCAAACCGGCCAGCCCCTGGACATGGCGATCAACGGCCGGGGCTTTTTTCAAGTGCTGCAACCGGATGGCACCACTTCTTACACCCGTGACGGCACCTTCCACCTGGACTCCAACGGCCAGATCGTGACCGCCAACGGGTTCGCCCTGGAGCCTGCTGTCGTGGTGCCGCCCGACGCCAAGACCTTCACCGTCGGCAACGACGGCACCGTGTCCATCACCGTCGCTGGCAACCCAGCGTCCCAGGTGATCGGCAACCTGCAAACCGCCGACTTCATCAACCCGGCCGGCCTGCAGGCCATGGGCAACAACCTGTTCCTGGAAACCGCCTCCAGTGGCGCGCCGCAAATCGGCACCCCTGGCTTGAACGGCTTCGGCACCACGCTGCAAAGCACCCTGGAAACCTCCAACGTCAGCACCGTTGAGGAGATGGTCAACATGATCACCACCCAGCGCGCCTACGAGATGAACTCCAAGGTGATTTCCACCGCCGACCAGATGCTTTCGTTCGTTACGCAGAATCTGTAATCAGTCTATGGGGCGCCCTTGAGGGTGCCTGCAACACCGTGAGGTTAGGGTCATGAATCGCTATGTTTGTGTGTTGGCATTGAGTGGGATCGCCGTGCTTGCGGGCTGTGTCGCCCCCACGCCAAAGCCCAATGACCCGTACTACGCGCCGGTGTTGCCACGCACGCCGCTGCCGGCGGCGGCCAACAATGGCTCGATCTACCAGGCCGGTTTCGAGCAGAACCTGTACAGCGACCGCAAGGCGTTCCGGGTCGGTGACATCATCACCATCACCCTGAACGAGAAGACCCAGGCCAGCAAGAACGCCAACTCGCAGATCGGCAAGAACAGCAAGACCAGCATCGGCCTGACCTCGCTGTTCGGCGGCGGCCTGAACACCAACAACCCGCTGGGCAGTGGTGACCTGAGCCTGGACGCCGGCTACAGCGGCGACCGCGCCACCAACGGCAAGAGCGCGGCCGGGCAGGGCAACAGCCTGACCGGTTCGATCACCGTGACCGTCGCCGATGTATTGCCCAACGGCATCATTGCCGTGCGCGGTGAAAAGTGGATGACCCTCAACACCGGCGACGAGCTGGTGCGCATCGCCGGCATGGTCCGCGCCGATGACATCTCCACCGACAACACCGTGCCGTCGACGCGCATTGCCGATGCACGCATTACCTACTCGGGCACCGGCTCGTTTGCCGATGCGAGCCAGCCGGGCTGGTTCGACCGCTTCTTCCTCAGCCCGCTGTTCCCTTTCTAGGTGGCCATTTTGAAGTTCAAACAGCTGATGGCGATGGCGCTTTTGCTGGCCTTGAGTGCTGTGGCCCAGGCCGAGCGCCTGAAGGA
Source organism: Pseudomonas sp. J380 (assembly GCF_009827115.1). Taxonomy (NCBI): domain Bacteria; kingdom Pseudomonadati; phylum Pseudomonadota; class Gammaproteobacteria; order Pseudomonadales; family Pseudomonadaceae; genus Pseudomonas; species Pseudomonas sp. J380. The sequence goes on from NZ_CP043060.1 coordinate 5,997,428, forward strand.
CATCGCCAGTATTTCCGGCGTGCGCTCCAACCAGTTGATCGGCTATGGCCTGGTCGTGGGGCTCAACGGCACGGGTGACCAGACCACCCAGACGCCGTTCACCCTGCAAACCTTCAATAACATGCTCTCCCAGTTCGGCATCAAGGTACCGCCAGGCTCGGGCAACGTGCAGTTGAAGAACGTCGCGGCGGTGTCGATCAGCGCCGATCTGCCCGCGTTCGCCAAGCCTGGGCAGGTGGTGGACATTACCGTGTCGTCCATGGGTAACTCCAAGAGCCTGCGCGGCGGCACCTTGCTGATGACGCCGCTCAAAGGTATCGACGGCAACGTCTACGCCATCGCCCAGGGCAACCTGGTGGTCGGCGGTTTTGACGCCGAAGGCCGCGACGGCTCGAAGATCACCGTCAACGTGCCGTCGGCCGGGCGTATCCCCGGTGGCGCCACGGTTGAACGCACCGTGCCGAGTGGTTTCAACCAGGGCAACAGCCTGACCCTGAACCTCAACCGCTCCGACTTCACCACCGCCAAGCGCGTGGTCGACAAGATCAACGACATGCTCGGCCCTGGCGTGGCCCAGGCCATCGACGGCGGCTCGGTTCGCGTCACTGCGCCTTTGGACCCAAGCCAGCGCGTGGACTACCTGTCGATTCTGGAAAACCTTGAAGTGGACCCCGGCCAGGCCGTGGCGAAAGTCATCATCAACTCGCGCACCGGCACCATCGTGATCGGCCAGAACGTCAAGGTCTCGCCAGCGGCGGTAACCCACGGCAGCCTGACGGTGACCATCACAGAAGACCCGATCGTCAGCCAGCCTGGGCCGTTGTCCGGTGGCCAGACTGCCGTGGTCCCACGCTCGCGGGTCAATGCCCAGCAAGAAGCCAAGCCGATGTTCAAGTTCGGCCCCGGCACCACCCTGGATGAGATTGTCCGCGCGGTGAACCAGGTGGGCGCTGCGCCCGGCGACTTGATGGCGATCCTCGAAGCTTTGAAGCAGGCCGGCGCGTTGCAAGCCGACCTGATCGTGATCTGAGGCCATGGCCATGGATATGCGCAAGAGCGGCATCAGCAGCACGGCGGACTCGGGGTCTTACTCCGACCTGAACCGGCTTAACCAGCTCAAGGTCGGTGACGACAAAAACAGCGAAGGCAACCTGCGCAAAGTGGCGCAGGAATTCGAGTCGCTGTTTTTGAACGAGATGCTCAAGTCCATGCGTTCGGCCACCGAGGCCCTGGGCAAGGACAACCCGCTGAACACCCCGGCCGCCAAGCAATACCAGGAAATGTACGACCAGCAACTGGCGGTGTCGATGTCCCGCGAAGGTGGCGGTATCGGCCTGGCCGATGTGCTGATGCGCCAGATGCAGAAGAACAAGCCGGTGGAGGCTCAGGCCGCCACCTTGCAAGGCCCGGCGGCGGATGCGCCGGTGAAGAAAGTCGATGTGCCGACCGAGATTGCCGCCGGTACCCAGGCCGAAGGCCCGTTGGGCCGCTCCAATGGCCAGCGGCCTTTGTGGGCGTATCGCGTGGCCGTGCCTGAGGGCGCCGGCACCCATGCCAACGACATGGAACTGATGAACCAGCGTCGTATCGCCTTGCCCAGCAAGCTGGCCGACCGCCTGCTGGCGGGTATCGTGCCGAACGCTCCGGTCGAAGCCAAATCCGCGCCCCTGCGTAACAGCGCTGCCGACGACACGGTCATCAACAGCAGCACGCGTAGCTTTGCCGTGCCGAGCGGGCGCATGCAGGTGTATGGCCGCGCCATTGCCCAGCCACCGCTGGCGCCGGCCAAGAAAGCCTTCAGCTCCCAGGATGAATTTGTCGCCACCATGTTGCCGATGGCCAAGGCCGCTGCCGCACGGATTGGTATCGACCCCAAGTACCTGGTGGCCCAGGCGGCACTGGAAACCGGTTGGGGCAAATCAGTCATGCGCGCCGAGGACGGCAGCAGCAGCCACAACCTGTTCGGCATCAAGGCCGGGCAGAGCTGGCAGGGTGGTCAGGCCCGGGCGATCACCAGCGAGTTTCGCGATGGGGCGATGGTCAAGGAAACGGCGCAATTCCGTTCCTACAGCTCCTACCAGGACAGCTTCCACGACCTCGTGACCCTGCTGCAAAGCCATGATCGCTATAAAGAAGTTGTGAAATCAGCCGACAACCCGGAACAGTTTGTACGCGAGTTGCAAAAAGCCGGTTATGCAACCGACCCGGATTACGCCAGCAAGATTTCGCAGATCGCAAAAAACATGAACAGTTACCAGAACTACGCTGCCGCTGGCGCAACCACACATTTATAAGGTCTGAACCATGAGTTTGCTCAGTATCGGGATGTCAGGGCTCAATGCCGCTCAAGGATCGTTGTCGGTCTTGAGTAATAACATCGCCAACGCCAACACCTCGGGTTATTCGCGCCAGCAGACCACGCAAAATGCGAGTGCCAACAACCCCTACGGCGGTGTGTACATTGGCAGCGGCACCACGCTGGCGGATGTGCGTCGGGTCTATAACGAGTTCCTGGACGCGGCCTACCAGAACAGCACGGCGCTCAATAACGATGCCAAGGCTTATTCCAGCCAGGCCAGCGCCATCGACAAGACTTTGTCGGACAAGACAACCGGCATGTCTTCGGTGCTCAGCGCGTTTTTTGCCGCTGTGCAGACCTCCGCGGCCAACCCCAGCGACGTGTCTGCCCGGCAAGTGCTGCTGACCAGCGCCCAGACCCTGAGTAACCGTTTCAACGCCATCTCCAGCCAATTGACTCAACAGAAAGAGTCGATCAATGGCCAGTTGAGCACCATGAGTGACCAGGTCAACCAGTTGACCTCCTCGATTGCTTCGCTCAACAAGCAGATCACCCAGGCCCAGGGCTCAAGCAACAGCGCCCCGGCCAACCTGCTGGATGCCCGTAACGAGGCGGTGCGCTCGCTCAATGAACTGGTGGGTGTGACCACCAGTGAACAGAATGGTGTGTTCAGCGTCAGCACCGGCACGGGCCAATCCCTGGTATTGGGCGACCGGTCCAACACCCTCTCGGCAGTGCCGAGCGCTAGCGACCCAAGCCAGTACACCATTGCGCTCAATGCTGGCGGCGGTACGGCGATCGACTTGGGCAACGTGCTCAGTGGGGGCAGCATCGGCGGCCTGTTGCGTTATCGCAGTGATGCCCTGATGCCGGCCATCAATGACTTGGGGCGTATCGCCCTGGCGACAGCCGATACCATCAACAGCCAACTGGGGCAGGGCCTGGACTTGAACGGTGACTTCGGCTCATCGCTGTTCAAGGACATCAACAGCGCGGCGGCCATTGCCCAGCGCAGTCAGGGCGCGCTGGGCAACAGCACGGGTTCCGGCAATTTGAATGTGACCATTGCGGACACTAGCAAGCTGTCGACCTACGACTACAAAGTGACCTTTACCAGCGGCAACAACTACACGGTGGTGCGCTCCGACGGCAAGGCCATGGGCGCGTTCGACACCAATACCGCGCCGCCGCCGGTGATCGATGGGTTCACCCTGGCGTTGGATGGCAAGGGGCCGATGGCGGCGGGCGATAGTTTCAAAGTCAGTCCTACCGCCAGCGGTGCGACCAACATCGGCACGACTTTGACGGACGCCAATAAAATCGCGTTCGCCGGGCCATTGCTGGGCGAGGGCAGCAAGACCAACCAGGGTACCGGCACCTTTACACCGCCGACCCTGACCCTGCCTATCGATATTCATGGTGGCGCCGATACCGCGCAACTGCGTACCGGCATTGAGCACTCAATGCCAGTGAAGATGGTATTCGGCAAGCCGGCCGCCGACGGCACCCAGGGTTATACGCTCAACGATGCCCAGGGCAACCCGATTGGCACCGGCACCATCGTGCCGGGCCAAGGCAACAAGATCACGGTCGACGTGCCGATGCGGGATGCCAACGGCACGCTGCTGGTGCCGGCCAAAAGCTTCAAGTTCGATACCACGGTCGCCGGGTCGCCCGCCGCTGGCGACAGCACCACGTTTTCCTTCAACGCCTCGGGCAAGTCGGATAACCGTAACGCCCAGGCGTTGCTCGACCTGCAAACCAAAGCCACCGTCGGCCTGTCCGATGGCAGTGGCGGCGGAGTGAGCCTGGTGGCGGCCAACAGTCGCCTGGTGTCGACCGTCGGAGCCAAGGCCGCGTCGGCCAATACCGACACCACGGCCACGGGCGCCTTGCTCAAGGCCAACCAGGATGCGCGCAACTCCGTGTCCCAGGTCAACCTCGATGAAGAGGCGGGCGACATGATCAAATTCCAGCAGTACTACACCGCCTCGTCGCAGATCATCAAGGCTGCGCAAGAAACCTTCAGCACGCTGATCAATAGTCTTTAAGGGAGTCTGGGACGATGCGTATTTCCACTGCACAGTATTTTGAAACCAGTGCCGCCAAGTACACGGACAACTATTCCAGCGTTGTGAAGGCCCAGGAGCAGGCCAGTTCCGGTGTGCGCGTGCAAACCGCAGCGGATGACCCGGTGGCGGCGGCGAGGTTGTTGTTGCTGCAACAGCAGAAGGACATGCTCGGGCAGTTCAACGGCAATATCACCAGTTTGAAGAACTCGTTGACCAACGAGGAAAGCGTATTGGGTGCAATCAACGAGGCACTGCAGGCGGCCAGTACCTTGGCCATTGAAGCGGGCGGTTCGCGCAGCGATGCCGACCGCAAGTCGATTGCCGGCCAGATCGGTGCGCTTGAAGACCAGGTGCTGGGCTTGCTTAACAGCAAGGATTCCTCGGGCAACTATCTGTTTTCCGGCTCCAAGACCTCGACGCCGCCCTATAGCCGTAACAGCGACGGCACCTACACCTATCAGGGTGATGAAACGCCGCTGAGCCTGCAGGTTTCCGATTCCCTGAGAGTCAGTGCCGGTGACACCGGCAAGAGCATCATGGATGGTGCCGTTAACTCGGGCCGCACCCAGGCGACCTGGATCGCACCTGCTATCGTGCCGCCGGCAACGGCGCCAGTGCCCAATGATCATAAAGTCTCAGTGTCGGCCGGCCTGGTGACTTCAGGCTCGGACTACACGAATAAATTCGCCGATGGCGAGCCTTACAAGCTGACCTTTACCAGCAGCACCCAGTACAAGGTCTCCGACAAGAACGGCAATGACGTCACGTCGGAAATCCCTGGCAACGGCACCTTTGACTCCACCAAGGAAGGCGGCTCCACCGTGAGCCTGCGCGGCGTGAATTTTGATATTGCGGTGGATCTCAAGGATATGGCGACGGGGCCGGACGCCGATGCGCTGGTCAAGGACCGTTCGTTCAGCCTGGCCGCCAAGCCCGACACCTTCAGTGTTTCGCGCACGCCCAGTAATGCCTCCACTGCGCAGCTGACGAATGCGCAGGTGAGCAACCCGGCCACCTATGCCAGTACGTTCCCGGCTAACAGCGGGGCGGTGATCAAGTTCACCAGTGGCACGGCGTATGAAGTCTATGCCCAGCCCTACAGTGCCGACAGCAAAGCGATCGCCACCGGCGACACCGGTGGCGGTACGACCGTGACGGCAGCAGGCGTGACCTTTGATGTCAGCGGCACACCTCAAGCCGGCGATCAGTTTGCGGTCGCTGCCAGCACGGCCAAGACCCAGAACGCGCTGGATACCCTGAGCCAACTGCGCAAGGCGCTGGAGCAACCGGCCGACGGCAACCCGGCGGCGATGGTCAAGCTCAAGGATGCGCTCGACGCTTCCATCAGTAATTTTGCCAATTCACGGGCCCAGGTCGACAACGTGCGCGGTTCCATCGGGGCCCGCGAAGCGGCACTGGATATCCAGTCGGCGGAGAACATCAGTATCGGCACTGCAAACAAAAGCACTATGAGCGATCTGGCGAACATTGACATGGGCGAAGCCGCGATCAACCTCACGTTGCAGCAAACCATGTTGCAGGCCTCGCAACTGGCGTTCGTTAAAATCTCCCAGCTGAACCTGTTCAGTCGCATGTAATCGTCGCAATGAACAACGGCCTCCCCTGGCGACAGGGGAGGCCGTTGTCGTTTCTGGCCTGGAAATGTTGCCGGTTTTTGCACAAAGCGCGCAAAATTGAGTGACCTGTGAGTCATAAAGCGCATCTTCACTGTATCGTGTGAAAAGGATAAGTCGTCACAGGGCCTTTATCGGGCGGCTTTCAGCGAGATTTTCATGGGGTTATCCCCTTTATTGTCAGCACTCCCGGCGTAGTCCGAGGGGTGTTCTCCAGCTATTTAGTATTGGGAAGCCACAATGATTGGCATAAAAAGCATCGCCAGTTACGTGCCGGCAGACGGGATCGATAACTACGCCCAGGGTGCCAAATTCGCCAAGGATGAAGAGTTCATCATCGGCAAGATCGGTTCGGCGTTCCTGCCGCGCAAGGAAGCTGCACAGGAGACTTCCGACCTGTGCGTCGAAGCAGTCAATGCATTGTTTGCCAACAACCCGGATTTGAAGCGCGAGTCCATCGACGCGCTGATCGTCGTCACCCAGAACGGCGATGAAGAGGGCTTGCCCCACACCGCCGCCATCGTCCAGGACAAATTGGGCCTGCCGACTCACGTTGCCGCTTTCGATATTTCCCTGGGCTGCTCCGGCTACGTGTACGGCATCTACGCGATGAAAGGCTTCATGGAAGCCGCCGGCCTGAAAAACGGCCTGCTGATCACCGCCGACCCGTATTCCAAGATCGTCGACCCGGAAGACCGCAACACCACCATGCTGTTCGGTGATGCCGCCACCGCCACCTGGATGGGCGAGGACGCGCCGTGGTTGCTGGGCAAATCCAAGTTCGGTACCGACGGTTCCGGCGCGCCGCACTTGAAGGTCAGCGATGGTGTGTTCTTCATGAACGGCCGCCAGGTGTTCAACTTCGCCTTGCTCAAGGTGCCGGCACACTTGCACGAACTGCTCAATGAGTCGGACCTCAAGGCAGATGACATTGATGCGTTCTGCATCCACCAGGGCAGCGCGGCCATCGTCGACGCCGTGGCGCGCCGCTTTGAAGAAGCGCCGGTGGACAAGTTCATCAAGGACATGGTCGAGACCGGCAATACCGTGTCATCGAGCATTCCGTTGCTGCTGGAAAAGCACGTGATGGACGCCACCTGGAAGCGCGTGGCAATCAGCGGCTTTGGTGTGGGGCTGTCGTGGGGCTCGGCGATTCTCTATCGTCCGTGATGCTTTAGCGGCTTCATGAAAAACGCCGATGATCGAATGATCATCGGCGTTTTTTATTGGCGCCAGAAAAGCCAATGAAACCGAGGTTTTATGCCTGCGTAAGCCGTTGAAATACAAGGGCTGGCACAGGGCTAGTAAAAAAAATCAAAAAAACCCTCAAGCAACCGGCTACCACGACGATAACTATTACGTAGGTTCTCAGGCCACACCCGGCGGTTGCCAGGGCCGGAAGCCGCAGTATCCATCCAACGAGGATTTCGTCATGGCTTTAACAGTAAACACCAACATTGCTTCCATCACGACTCAGGGCAACCTGAACAAAGCTGGCGGCGCCCTGGCCACTTCCATGCAGCGCCTGTCTTCCGGCCTGCGTATCAACAGCGCTAAAGACGACGCTGCCGGCCTGCAAATCGCTAACCGCCTGACCAGCCAAATCAACGGCCTGGGCCAAGCTGTAAAAAACGTGAACGACGGCATCTCCATCGCTCAGACCGCTGAAGGCGCGATGCAGGCTTCGACCGACATCCTGCAAAAAATGCGTACCCTGGCCCTGTCCTCGGCTACCGGCTCCCTGAGCGCCGACGACCGCAAGTCGAACAACGACGAATACCAGGCCCTGACTTCGGAACTGACCCGTATCTCGCAAACCACTACTTTCGGTGGCCAGAAGCTGCTGGACGGTTCGTACGGTACCAAGGCTATCCAGGTTGGCGCCAACGCCAACGAAACTATCAACCTGAGCCTGGAAAACGTTGCGGCTAACAACATTGGTTCGCAGCAGATCAAAACCAAGGCCATCGCGCCTAGCGCAACTGGCCTGGCTGGCGGCGACATCACTGTTACCGGCAACGGCCAAAGCAAAACCGTCACTTACGGTGCAGGCGCATCGGCTAAAGACATCGCTGCGGGCCTGAACGGTTCGATCGGTGGCCTGACCGCTACCGCCAGCACTGAAGTCAAGCTGGAAGTAGGCGCTGCAACTCCGTCGAACTTCAAGCTGGCTGTAGGTAGCGGTACTGCTGTCGATTTCGTCGGTGTAACCGACCTGGCCGGCCTTGCTGACCAACTGAAGTCCAACGCTGCCAAACTGGGCATCAGCGTTAACTACGACGAAGCCAACAAAACCCTGTCGGTTAAGTCGGATTCCGGCGAAAACCTGTCGTTCTCGGGTGCTGATACCAACGCCCAGGCGAACATCAAGGTTGGCGCAAAAGACGGTGCTGGCGCATTCGCCACCCCAGCCGCTCTGGGTGCTGCTGCAATCGTTGTGACCGGTCAGGTTTCTCTTGATTCGGCTAAGGGCTACTCCCTGAGCGACGCTGCTACTGGTGTTTCGGACTTGTTCGCGGGTGCAACCGTTTCGTCGACTAAAACCACCATCGCTAACACCGACGTGACCGACGCTACCAACGCCCAAAACGCCCTGGCAGTAATCGACAAAGCCATCGGCACCATCGACGGCGTTCGTTCGGGCCTGGGTGCTACCCAGAACCGTCTGACTACTACTGCAGACAACCTGCAGAACATTCAGAAGAACTCCACCGCTGCACGTTCCACCGTTCAGGACGTCGACTTCGCTTCCGAAACCGCCGAACTGACCAAGCAACAAACCCTGCAGTCGGCTTCCACCGCGATCCTGTCGCAGGCTAACCAGCTGCCATCCGCTGTACTGAAACTGCTTCAGTAATCAGCGCGCTTGGTAACTAACGGAAGGGCGCGTTTACGTGCCCTTCCGTTTTTTCGGTTTAGAGGAGATTGGACATGGACATGAGTGTAAAGCTGAACCAGTCTTATCCGCCGGTTGCCCCCCAAGGCGCGCCTCCCAAGGTGACCGCCGATCAAAGCAGCAGCAAGGCCCAGGAAGTGGCGGCAACCGGCAAAGAGCCTGAGCGCGCGGAACTGGAAAAAGCAGTAACCGACATTCGCGAATTCGTCCAGGCTGCCCAGCGCAGCCTGGATTTTTCCATTGACGATTCGACCCACCGGGTCGTGGTCAAGGTCATTGCCACCGACAGTGGTGAAGTGATCCGTCAGATTCCGTCGGAAACGGCGTTGAAGCTGGCACAAAACCTTTCCAGCGCAAGCAACGTGTTGTTTGACGACAAGGTGTGAGCTGGCATGAAATTTGTTGCTGTCAGGTCTTGAGGCGCAATAAGTCAAGATAACGGCAGCCACCGAACAGGAGATAGATGATGGCGGGTTCAACGGTAAGTGGTATCGGTTCGAACATCGATACGCAAGCGATCGTGAAGTCCTTGGTGGACGCCGAAAAGGTGCCCAAGCAGACGCAGATCAATACCGCGTCCCAGAAGGCGACCACCACGCTGTCTTCGATCGGCAAGATTCAAGCTGCGTTGGATGCATTCCGTGGTGCCTTGGACACCATGTCCAAAGACAGCAGTTTCACTGGGCTGACGGGCTCGTCGTCGGATGAGAAGACGGCGACCATGACCGCCAGTAATACGGCTTCCAACGGTAGTTTTCGGCTGATCGTCGACCAGTTGGCCCAGGCTTCCAAGTTGTCCACCAAGAACTTCTCCGGCGGCACTTCCGCCGTGGTGAACGCTACGGATAAGCCGACCACCTTGACCATCTCTCAATCGGGCAAGGATTACAGCGTCAATGTTCCAGCTGGCGCGACCTTGCAGCAGGTGCGGGATTCGATCAATACCCAGTTTGGTACTTCCGGGCTCAGTGCCAACATCCAGACCGACTCCAATGGTTCCCGATTGATCCTGACCTCTACCACCATGGGGACCGGTTCCGACCTTACGCTTTCTGGCACCTCCGGCTTGGATGTGGGTTCAACGGTCGTCGATGTGCCCAAGGATGCGCTGTACAGCATTGATGGTGTTGCGTCTGTGTCCAAGACCAACAGTATTGAGGGAGCGCTCAGTGGTGTGAACATCAAGTTGGTGGCGCCTTCGACTTACAAGACGGGCACCTCTGGCGATAAAAACGCTACGCTGATCACCGTCAGTACCAACAACACGGCGCTCAAGTCCGGAGTCAAAGGCTTCATTGATACCTACAACGCCTTGATCACCGCAATGAACGCCGAAACCAAGGTCACCAAGAATCTTGACGGCAGCACGACGGCTGCGGCATTGACAGGTGACTCGACCATGCGTTCGCTGCAGGCGGCGATCCGGAATGAGTTCAACACGCTTTCGGGGACCGGCACTTTCAAGTCGTTGGCTCAATTCGGCGTGAGCACAAGCTCTACTACCGGCTTGCTGACAATCGATGACAAAAAGTGGGACGCTGCCGTCAAGACTAATGCAGCCGATATCAACAGTATGTTCAGCGGCAAAGACGGCATGTTGGCGCGCATGAAAAGTGCAACGGATGACTTTGCCAAGGCCTCTACCGGGGTTCTGGCTACGCGTTCTACGTCGTTGACCGATAGCCTCAAGGACATCGCAAAGCAGCAGGAAACCCTGAACGAGCGCATGGAACTGCTGACCAACAGCCTCTCCGCCAAATACAACGCCATGGACACCTTGGTTGCCCAACTGCGCCAGCAAAGCACCAGCGTCATGACCACGCTCAACGCCTTGAACAACCCTAAAACCAATAACTGATTGCCACTCACGCAAAAGGCCAGGCAACCTGCCTGGCCTTTTCGTAGCGAAAGACGACCGGTGTTAAAGCTTTTTGCGGCCCAGTCGACATATTGGTTACTAGAATCCTTTTCGCTGTCGCCTGTCACGAGGTAGAAACATGAACCCCATGCGAGCCCTTCGCCAATACCAGAAGGTCAATTCCCACGCACAGATCTCCGAAGCCAGCCCGCATCGCCTGGTGCAGATGCTGATGGAGGGCGGCCTGGATCGCATGTCCCAGGCCAAGGGCGCCCTGGCGCGTGGTGACATCGCACAGAAGGGCTTGATGCTCGGCAAGGCCATCGACATCGTTATCGGGCTGCGCGATGGCCTGGATGCTGAAAAGAGTGATAACCCGGCTTATGTTCAGCAGTTGGAAAGCCTTTATGTGTACATGACCAACCGGTTGATGGAGGCTAACCAACAAAACGACGCCGAGATCATCGACGAAGTCGCTCGCTTGATGATTACCGTAAAAGAAGGCTGGGATGCTATCGGCGCGCCACAAGGCGCAGCAGAATAAGGCCACGGGCCTTGAGGAACTCGTCATGAGCCACGCACTGCAACGCATTGATGAAACCCGTGAAGCCCTGGTCGACGCGCTTGCCGCGCGCAACTGGGATGCCATCAGCGAGCTCGACCTGGGCTGCCGCAGTGTGATCGATCAGGTGCTGAGCGAAGCGCCGGTGGATGAGGATGCGCTGCGTGGAAAGCTGGAAAGCCTGTTGGCGGTTTACCAGCAGTTGCTTGAGGTGACGACCGGCGAGCGCCAGGCGATTTTCGAAGAGATGTCGCAGATCAACCAAGCGAAAAATGCGTCAAAGGTTTACCATCTGTTCGGTTGAAAGGGCGCAGTTAATCCGAACGGCGCGTCATATATTTGACTATGCCATCATTTTTGACTTAACTAGTGCTGTTTTCAGATTTCAGACGTCTAGAAGGTAAGAAATCTTACAGACGTCTTGATTGCCCTCATTCCGGGGCAGGAAGTTTTACTAGGGAAGTTGCTATTGCATGTGGCGTGAAACCAAAATTCTGCTGATCGATGACGATAGCGTCCGCCGCCGCGATTTAGCGGTGATTTTAAATTTTCTCGGTGAAGAAAATTTGCCCTGCGGCAGCCACGATTGGCAGCAGGCGGTCAGCTCGTTGTCGTCGAGCCGTGAAGTCATTTGTGTATTGATCGGGACGGTAAACGCTCCTGGCGCAGTTCTGGGCCTGTTAAAGACACTGTCTACCTGGGATGAGTTCCTTCCGGTGTTGCTAATGGGCGATATTTCTTCCGTGGACCTGCCGGAAGACCAGCGCCGCCGCGTGCTATCCAACCTGGAAATGCCGCCCAGCTACAGCAAATTGCTCGATTCCCTGCACCGTGCCCAGGTCTATCGCGAGATGTACGACCAGGCCCGCGAGCGCGGCCGTCACCGTGAACCCAACCTGTTCCGCAGCCTGGTCGGCACCAGCCGCGCCATCCAGCACGTGCGCCAGATGATGCAGCAAGTGGCCGATACCGACGCCAGCGTGCTGATCCTCGGCGAGTCGGGCACCGGCAAGGAAGTGGTCGCGCGCAACCTGCACTATCACTCCAAGCGTCGCGACGGGCCCTTTGTGCCGGTCAACTGCGGGGCGATCCCGGCAGAGCTGCTGGAAAGCGAATTGTTCGGCCACGAGAAGGGCGCCTTTACCGGGGCGATCACCAGCCGTGCCGGGCGCTTTGAGCTGGCCAATGGCGGCACACTGTTCCTCGACGAAATCGGCGACATGCCGTTGCCGATGCAGGTCAAGCTGCTGCGCGTATTGCAGGAACGCACCTTCGAGCGCGTGGGCAGCAACAAGACCCAGAGCGTGGACGTGCGCATCATTGCCGCCACCCACAAGAACCTCGAAAGCATGATCGAGGTCGGCAGCTTCCGCGAAGACCTGTACTACCGCCTCAACGTATTCCCTATCGAGATGGCCCCGCTGCGCGAGCGCGTGGAAGACATCCCGTTGCTGATGAACGAACTGATCTCGCGCATGGAGCACGAGAAGCGCGGCTCCATTCGTTTCAACTCCGCGGCAATCATGTCCCTGTGCCGCCACGGCTGGCCGGGCAACGTCCGCGAGCTGGCCAACCTGGTGGAGCGCATGGCGATCATGCATCCGTACGGGGTGATCGGCGTGGTCGAGTTGCCGAAGAAATTCCGCTACGTCGACGACGAGGACGAGCAGATGGACAGCCTGCGCAGCGACATGGAAGAGCGCGTGGCAATCAACGGCCATACTCCAGACTTCGGCGCTAGCGCGATGTTGCCGCCCGAAGGCCTGGATCTCAAGGACTACCTCGGCAACCTGGAACAAGGCCTGATCCAACAGGCGCTGGACGATGCCAACGGCATCGTCGCCCGTGCCGCCGAGCGCCTGCGTATCCGTCGCACCACCCTGGTGGAGAAGATGCGCAAGTACGGGATGAGCCGCAAAGAAGGTGATGAACAGGCGGATGATTGACGCCTGTTTTTCAACTACTTGATTTATAGGTAGATTTTTTTCGGCACGGGTATTGCTACAGCCCTCGTAACGTTCCGTTTAACTGACGGTCAGCCAAGCGAGAGAGCATCATGCCCCACGCCGCCCAACTATCTTCGGCCCCTGCCATCCAGGGGCTGGTTTCGCCTGTAGAACCGCCGACCCGCCAGGGCCTGGAGCACGCGCTCTCGCAGTTCAACCAGATGTCGAACCAGCTGACCGACTCCTACAGCCTGCTTGAGGCCCGGGTTTCCGAGCTTAAAGGCGAACTGGCGGTGGTCAGCGCCCAGCGAATGCAGGAGCTGGCCGAGAAAGAACGCCTGGCCAACCGTCTGCAAAACCTGCTGGACCTGTTGCCCGGTGGCGTGATCGTCATCGACGACCAAGGCCGCGTTCGCGAAGCCAACCCGGCGGCCTGCGACCTGCTTGGCTTGCCGCTGGAAGGCGAGCTGTGGCGTGAAGTCATCACCCGCTGTTTCGCCCCCCGTGAAGACGACGGCCACGAAGTCTCCCTCAAGGACGGGCGCCGGCTGTCCATTGCGACCCGTTCCCTGGACGCCGAGCCGGGCCAGCTTGTGCTGCTCAATGACCTGACAGAAACCCGGCACCTGCAAGATCAGTTGGCTCGCCATGAGCGGCTGTCGTCCCTGGGGCGGATGGTCGCTTCCTTGGCGCATCAGATTCGTACGCCGTTGTCGGCGGCATTGATCTACGCCAGCCATTTGACTGACGAGCAATTACCAGCGGCCACCCACCAACGCTTTGCCGGGCGCCTCAAGGAGCGCCTGCATGAGTTGGAACACCAAGTACGTGACATGCTGGTATTTGCCCGCGGCGAACTGCCGCTGACCGATCGCGTTACCCCTGCTGGTTTGATGCAGTCGCTGCAAGCGGCAGCGGCGACCCATGTGCAGGAGGCCAACCTGCGCTGGCAGTGCGACAGCCACCAGGGCGAATTGCTGTGCAACCGCGACACCCTGGTGGGCGCGCTGCTCAACCTGATCGAAAACGCTACCCAGGCCAGTGGCCCCGGGGCGCGCCTGAAAGTGCACCTGTATAGCCGCGGACAAACCCTGCGCCTGTGCGTCAGCGACAGCGGCAGCGGTATCGCCCCGCAGGTGCTGCAGCGCCTGGGCGAGCCGTTTTTTACCACCAAGACCAACGGCACTGGCCTGGGCCTGACCGTGGTCAAGGCAGTGGCCCGTGCCCATCAGGGACAATTGCAGCTGCGTTCGCGCCTGGGGCGTGGCACCTGTGCATTGATGACCTTGCCGCTGTTTTCCAGCGCGGCAAGCGCGGAGTAAGAGGATGATGGCTATCAAGGTTTTATTGGTGGAAGACGATCGCGCCCTGCGTGAAGCATTGGCTGACACGCTGCTGTTGGCGGGCCATGACTACCGTGCGGTCGGCTCTGCCGAGGAAGCCTTGGAGGCGGTCGAGCAGGAAACCTTCAGCCTGGTGGTCAGCGATGTGAATATGCCCGGCATGGACGGCCACCAGTTGCTCGGCCTGCTGCGGGTGCGCCAGCCGCAACTGCCGGTGCTGCTGATGACCGCCCATGGCGCGGTGGAGCGGGCGGTGGATGCCATGCGTCAGGGCGCGGCGGATTACCTGGTCAAGCCGTTCGAACCCAAGGCGTTGATCGAACTGGTCGCCCGGCATGCCCTGGGCGTAATGCCCGCAGCCGACGGCGATGGCCCGATTGCCTTTGAGCCGGCCAGCGCGCAATTGCTTGAACTGGCGGCGCGGGTGGCGCGCAGTGATTCCACTGTGCTGATTTCCGGCGAGTCCGGCACCGGTAAAGAAGTGCTGGCGCGTTATATCCACCAGCAATCGGGCCGTGCCAAACAACCGTTCATTGCGATCAACTGCGCGGCGATCCCCGACAACATGCTGGAAGCCACCTTGTTTGGCCATGAAAAGGGCTCGTTCACCGGCGCCATCGCGGCCCAGGCCGGCAAGTTCGAACAAGCCGACGGCGGCACCATTCTGCTCGACGAAATCTCGGAAATGCCCCTGGGCCTGCAAGCCAAGTTGCTGCGTGTGTTGCAGGAGCGTGAAGTGGAGCGCGTGGGGGCACGCAAGCCGATCCAGCTGGATATCCGCGTGGTTGCCACCACCAACCGCGACCTGGCGGGCGAAGTGGCGGCGGGGCGCTTCCGTGAAGACCTCTTCTACCGGTTGTCGGTGTTCCCGCTGGCCTGGCGCCCATTGCGTGAGCGCCCGGCGGATATCATCCCCTTGGCCGAGCGCCTACTGAACAACCACGTCAAAAAAATGAAGCATGCCCAGGCGCGGTTGTCGCCCGAGGCCCAGGCGTGCCTGGTCAATTACCCATGGCCGGGCAACGTGCGCGAGTTGGATAATGCCATACAGCGTGCGCTGATTTTGCAGCAGGGCGGCTTGATCCAGCCGCAGGATTTCTGCCTGGCCATGGGTAATGGCGTTGCGCCGTTGCCGAGCCTGGCCCCGGCTCCAGTGGTCGCCGAGGCGGAATCGGCAGGCGCCCTGGGTGATGACCTGCGCCGCCGTGAATTTCAGATGATCATCGACACCCTGCGCGCCGAGCGTGGCCGCCGCAAAGAAGCGGCCGAGCGCCTGGGTATCAGCCCGCGTACCTTGCGCTACAAGCTGGCGCAGATGCGCGACGCCGGTATGGATGTGGAAGCGTATCTTTTCGCCACATGACCTCGCGCCAATGCCGTGTGTAGGAGCGAGCTTGCTCGCGAAGAACCCATAGGCGCCGCGGGCATTCTGGAAGCACGCGTTATCGTTGGCGTTTTTCGCGAGCAAGCTCGCTCCTACAAAAAACCGTGCGGTAAGAAGGGCCAAAAACGTGCGGTAACAAGTTCGACAAGCTTTGTCGCCTTTTCTTACGAGTTGCTCCAGAGCTGGCACCCTTGTTGCTACCACCCCTAGTAACCGCTGCGTAGTGTCAAAAAATTGCGGGTCGTCGGAGAGAGAAGGTCATGAGCCAGGGTATTGAGTTCAATCGGTTGATGTTGGATATGCGCGCCATGCAAATGGATGCCATGGCTCAACCGAAATCCGTCGCGCCAGCGCCGGAATTGGGCCAAAGCAATTTTGCCGACATGCTCGGTCAGGCAATCAATAAAGTCAGCGATACCCAGCAGGCGTCCAGCCAGTTGGCGACGGCCTTCGAGATCGGTAAAAGCGGTGTGGACCTCACCGATGTGATGGTCGCCTCGCAAAAGGCCAGTGTGTCCTTCCAGGCCTTGACCCAAGTGCGTAACAAGCTGGTTCAGGCGTATCAAGACATCATGCAGATGCCGGTTTAAGGACGAGATTTAAGTCATGGCTGAAGCAGTCTCCGACAACCTCCCCGCCAAGGCCGACGGCAAACCGCCGTTATTTGGCCTGTCGTTCCTGGAAAACCTCTCGGAAATGACCATGCTGCGTCAGGTGGGCCTGATGGTGGGCCTGGCCGCCAGCGTGGCGATTGGTTTTGCCGTGGTGCTGTGGTCGCAGCAACCCGATTACCGCCCCCTGTACGGCAGCCTGTCGGGCATGGATTCCAAGCAGATCATGGAAACCCTCGCCGCCGCCGACATCGCCTACACCGTGGAGCCCAACTCGGGCGCCTTGCTGGTCAAGGCTGATGACGTAGCCCGCGCGCGGATGAAACTGGCCGCCGCTGGCGTGGCGCCGTCCGACAGCAACATTGGTTTTGAAATCCTCGACAAGGACCAGGGCCTGGGCACCAGCCAGTTCATGGAAGCCACCCGCTATCGTCGTGGCCTGGAAGGCGAACTGGCGCGCACCATTTCCAGCCTCAATAACGTCAAGGCCGCCCGTGTGCACCTGGCGATTCCGAAAAGCTCGGTGTTCGTGCGTGACGAACGCAAGCCCAGCGCCTCGGTCTTGGTCGAGCTGTTTGCTGGCCGCTCCCTGGAGCCTGGCCAGGTACTGGCGATCGTCAACCTGGTTGCCACCAGTGTTCCCGAATTGAGCAAGTCGCAAATCACCGTGGTGGACCAGAAGGGCAACCTGCTGTCCGACATGGCCGAAAACTCCGCGCTGACCCAGGCCGGCAAGCAGTTCGACTACAGCCGCCGCATGGAAAGCATGCTCACCCAGCGCGTGCATAACATCCTGCAACCGGTACTGGGCAACGACCGCTACAAGGCTGAAGTGTCGGCCGACGTGGACTTCAGCGCCGTCGAGTCCACCTCCGAACAGTTCAACCCGGACCAGCCGGCCCTGCGCAGCGAGCAGTCCACCAGCGAACAACGCACCGCCAGCAATGGCCCCCAAGGTGTGCCAGGCGCCCTGAGCAACCAGCCACCCGCGCCGGCCTCGGCACCACAAACCACTGGTGGCGCCGCCGCCACGGCTGGCGCGATCCAGCCTGGCCAGCCGCTGTTGGACGCCAACGGCCAGCAGATCATGGACCCGGCCACCGGCCAGCCGATGCTTGCGCCATACCCTGCGGACAAGCGTAACCAGTCCACCAAGAACTTCGAACTCGACCGTTCCATCAGCCACACCAAGCAGCAGCAGGGCAAGATCAATCGCCTGTCGGTGTCGGTGGTGGTCGATGACCAGGTCAAGGTCAACCCTGCGGACGGCGCGGTGACCCGTGCACCGTGGACGGCTGACGAACTGGCGCGCTTCACCCGCCTGGTGCAGGACGCCGTTGGTTTCGACGCCAGCCGTGGCGACAGCGTCAGCGTGATCAACATGCCGTTCTCCGCCGAGCGCGGTGAAGTGATCGCTGACCCGGCGTTCTACACCCAGCCGTGGTTCTGGGACATCGTCAAGCAAGTGCTGGGGGTGCTGTTCATCCTAGTGCTGGTGTTTGGTGTATTGCGCCCGGTGCTCAACAACATCACTGGCGGCGGCAAGAAGCAACTGGCGCTGGCCGGTGGCGACGTCGAGTTGGGTGGCATGGGCGGCCTGGACGGCGAACTGGCCAACGACCGCGTCAGCCTCGGCGGCCCGCAAAGCATCCTGTTGCCAAGCCCGAGCGAAGGCTATGACGCTCAGTTGAACGCAATCAAGAGTCTGGTGGCAGAAGACCCGGGCCGTGTGGCTCAGGTCGTGAAAGAGTGGATTAACGCAGATGAATGATCGAGCCGCTGTGGCCAAGCTGTCCCGGGTCGACAAAGCCGCCGTGCTGCTGCTGTCCCTGGGTGAAACCGACGCCGCCCAAGTGCTGCGCCACATGGGCCCTAAAGAGGTCCAGCGAGTGGGCGTGGCCATGGCGCAGATGCGCAATGTGCACCGCGAGCAAGTCGAGCAGGTGATGAGCGAGTTCGTCGAGATCGTCGGCGACCAGACCAGCCTGGGCGTCGGCTCCGACAGCTACATTCGCAAGATGCTCACCTCGGCCCTGGGCGAAGACAAGGCCAACGGCCTGATCGACCGCATCCTGCTGGGTGGCAACACTAGCGGCCTGGACAGCCTCAAGTGGATGGAGCCGCGGGCAGTGGCCGACGTGATCCGCTACGAGCACCCGCAGATCCAGGCGATCGTGGTGGCCTACCTGGACCCGGACCAGGCCGGCGAAGTGCTCGGCCACTTCGACCATAAAGTGCGCCTGGACATCATCCTGCGTGTGTCGTCGCTGAACACTGTGCAACCGGCGGCGCTCAAGGAACTCAACACCATTCTGGAGAAGCAGTTCTCCGGCAATTCCAACGCCTCGCGCACCACCCTGGGTGGCATCAAGCGCGCAGCCGACATCATGAACTTCCTCGACAGCTCGGTCGAAGGCCAGTTGATGGACTCGATCCGCGAGATCGACGACACCCTGTCCGGCCAGATCGAAGACCTGATGTTCGTGTTCAACAACCTGGCCGATGTCGACGACCGTGGCATCCAGGCGCTGCTGCGCGAAGTGTCCTCGGACGTGCTGGTGCTGGCGCTCAAGGGCTCGGACGAAAACGTCAAAGAAAAAATCTTCAAGAACATGTCCAAGCGTGCGTCCGAATTGCTTCGCGACGACCTGGAAGCCAAGGGCCCGGTGCGCGTCAGCGACGTGGAAACCGCCCAGAAAGAAATCCTCACCATTGCCCGCCGTATGGCCGAAGCCGGAGAAATCGTTCTCGGCGGGAAGGGCGGCGAAGAAATGATCTAAGGCGCCTTGCATGTCGAATAAAGATGAGGCGCCCAGCGATCTGATTCGCGCGCGGGATGTCGGCGGCTTCGACATCTGGTCGCTGCCCAGTTTCGACCCCCATGTGCCGGAGCCTGAGCCTGAACCGGTTGAAGAACCTCCGGCAGAGATGGAAGAAGTGCCACTGGATGAAGTCCAGCCACTGACCCTCGAAGAGTTGGAAACCATTCGCCAGGAGGCCTACAACGAAGGCTTTGCGGCGGGGGAAAAAGACGGCTTTCGCAGCACCACCCTCAAGGTTCGCCAGGAGGCCGAGGTGGCGCTGGCCGCCAGGCTGGACAGCCTGGAGCGCTTGATGGGCAACCTGTTCGACCCTATCGCCGAACAGGACTCGCAGCTGGAAAAATCTATGGTTGGCCTGGTGCAGCACATTGCTCGTCAGGTGATCCAGCGCGAGCTGGTGCTCGATTCCAGCCAGATCGAAGGCGTGATGCGTGAAGCCCTCAAGCTGCTGCCCCTGGGCGTCGGCAATGTGCGGCTGTACATCAATCCGCAGGATTTCGAACAGGTCAAAGCCCTGCGCGAGCGCCATGAAGAAACCTGGCGCATCGTCGAAGACGCTTCGTTGCAGCCCGGTGGCTGCCGTGTCGAGACCGAACACAGCCGCATTGACGCGACGGTGGAAACCCGTATCAGCCAGATCATGGCCAAGTTATTTGATCAACTGCATGAACAGGCCCTGCATCCCGCCGAGCCTGACCTGAGCGTTGACCTGGACGCCACCGATGCGCCTTGATCGCACCAGCTTCGCCAAGCGCCTGGGCAGCTACGCCGAGGCCACTGAGTTGCCGGGCCAGCCGGTCCTCGAAGGGCGCCTGTTGCGTATGGTCGGCCTGACTCTCGAAGCCGAGGGCCTGCGCGCCGCAATGGGCAGCCGCTGCCTGGTGATCAACGACAACAGCTACCACCCGGTGCAAGTCGAAGCCGAGGTGATGGGCTTTTCGGGCAGCAAGATTTTCCTGATGCCGGTCGGCAGCCTCACCGGCATTGCCCCCGGCGCCCGCGTGGTACCGCTGGCCGACACCGGCCGACTGCCCATGGGCATGAGCATGCTGGGCCGCGTACTCGACGGTGCCGGCCGTGCGCTGGACGGCAAGGGCGGCATGAAGGCCGAAGACTGGGTGCCGATGGACGGCCCCACCATCAACCCGCTCAAGCGCAACCCCATCAGCGTGCCGCTGGATGTGGGCATTCGCAGCATCAACGGTTTATTGACGGTCGGTCGCGGCCAGCGCCTGGGCCTGTTCGCCGGTACCGGCGTGGGTAAGTCGGTATTGCTGGGCATGATGACGCGCTTTACCGAGGCCGACATCATCGTGGTGGGGCTGATCGGCGAGCGGGGCCGCGAAGTGAAGGAGTTCATCGAGCACAGCCTCGGTGAAGAAGGGCTCAAGCGTTCTGTTGTCGTCGCTTCTCCGGCAGACGATGCACCGCTGATGCGCCTGCGTGCGGCGATGTACTGCACGCGCATCGCCGAATATTTCCGCGACAAGGGCAAGAACGTCCTGTTGCTGATGGACTCGCTCACGCGTTTCGCCCAGGCCCAGCGCGAGATCGCTTTGGCCATCGGTGAGCCGCCGGCTACCAAGGGTTACCCCCCGTCGGTATTTGCCAAGCTGCCCAAGCTGGTAGAGCGTGCCGGTAATGCCGAAGCCGGCGGTGGCTCGATCACCGCGTTCTATACCGTGTTGTCTGAAGGCGACGACCAACAGGACCCGATTGCCGACTCGGCCCGGGGCGTGCTCGACGGCCACATCGTGCTGTCGCGGCGCCTGGCGGAAGAGGGGCATTACCCAGCCATCGATATCGAAGCGTCCATCAGCCGGGTGATGCCGGCGGTGGTCACGCCGGAGCATATGGCCCGTGCCCAGCAGTTCAAGCAGCTGTGGTCGCGTTACCAGCAAAGCCGTGACCTGATCAGCGTCGGCGCCTATGTGGCCGGTGGCGACCGCGACACCGACCTGGCCATCGCCTTGCAGCCGCAACTGGTGACCTACCTGCGCCAGGGTCTCAACGACAAGATCACCATGGGCGAGAGCCAGTCGCACTTGCAGTCCATCTTCGCCCCGGCGCCGGGCGGCTAATCCATGGCCAACAGCCGCGCCGCACGCCTGGCCCCGGTGGTGGACATGGCCGAAAAGGCCGAGAAAGCCGCCGTACAGCGCCTGGGCTACTTCCAGGGCCAGGTGCGGTTGGCCCAAAGCAAGCTGGGCGACCTGGAGCGTTTTCGTGGCGAGTACCAACAACAGTGGATCGAGCGCGGCAGCCAGGGTGTTTCTGGCCAGTGGCTGATGGGGTACCAGGGCTTTCTCAATCAGCTTGAAACCGCCGTCGGCCAGCAACGCCAGAGCCTGGCCTGGCACGAGACCAACCTCGACAAAGCCCGCGAGGCTTGGCAACAGGCGTTTGCCCGGGTCGAGGGGCTGCGCAAGCTGGTGCAGCGCTACATCGACGAAGCGCGAGCCATCGAAGACAAGCGCGAGCAAAAACTGCTCGATGAATTGTCCCAGCGCCTTCCCCGCCCAGAACAGTTCTAACCGGCACCACAAATCCAGTGTGGGAGCTGGCTTGCCTGCGAAAGCGGTGGTTCAGTTAAAGATTCAGTGGCTGACACGCCGCCACCGCAGGCAAGCCAGCTCCCACAGTTGATTCACTGTGTTGCTCAGATGCTCTTCAACTGCTACACCTTGTGTCTAGTGCAATGACAAGGAAGCAGTCACATGTCAGTCGAGTCAGAAGTATCCCTGGACGGGAAGAAGTTGACGATCGCAATCAAGGGCCGGTTCGATTTCGGCAGCCACCAGGCGTTTCGGGAAGCCTACGAGCGTTTCTACAAGGTCCCCGAGACCTATATCGTCGACCTCAAGGATGCCACCTATATGGACAGTTCAGCCCTCGGCATGCTGCTGTTGCTACGGGATCATGCCGGCGGTGATGACGCCGAAGTCAGAGTGATCAACAGCAGCAACGACGTGCGCAAGATCCTCGCCATCTCCAACTTCGACAAACTGTTCGATATCAATTGAGCGCCCTGGCCCCTGTCCTGGAGGCGCTGACCATCCTGATCGCCGAAGACAGCGCCGCCGACCGCCTGTTGCTGGCGAGCATCATCCGCCGCCAGGGCCATCAGGCGCTGACTGTCAGCAATGGCGCCGAAGCGATTGAGGTGTTTGCCCGCGAGCGTCCGCAACTGGTGTTGATGGACGCACTGATGCCGGTCATGGATGGCTTTGAAGCCGCGCGGCAGATCAAGCAACTGGCGGGGGAGGCGCTGGTGCCGATCATCTTCCTCACGTCGCTGCGCGAAAGCGAAGCCCTGGCCCAGTGCCTGGACGCCGGCGGCGATGACTTTCTGCCCAAGCCCTATAACCCCTTGATCCTGGCGGCCAAGATCAACGCCATGGACCGCCTGCGCCGCCTGCAAGCCACGGTTTTGCAACAGCGTGACCTGATCGCCAGGCATCACGAACACCTGATGCATGAGCAGCGGGCGGCCAAGGCGGTGTTCGACAAGGTCGCCCATTCCGGTTGCATCAACGCCGCGCCGAATATCCGCTACCTGCAATCGCCTTATGCGTTGTTCAACGGTGACCTGTTGCTGGCGGCCTACACACCGTCCGGCGATATGCACGTGCTGCTAGGGGATTTCACTGGCCATGGCTTGCCGGCCGCCATCGGCGCCATGCCCCTGGCCGAGGTGTTCTACGGCATGACCGCCAAGGGCTATGGCCTCACGCAGACCCTGCGGGAAATGAACGCCAAGCTCAAGCGTATCCTGCCGGTAGACATGTTCTGCTGTGCCACCTTGCTGTGCCTGAGCGCCCAGCGGCGTGCGGTGGAGGTGTGGAACGGCGGCATGCCCGAAGGCTATGTGCATGAAGTCGCCACGGGCAGGCGCACGCCATTGATGTCGCGGCACCTGCCGTTGGGGGTGTTGTCGGCAGAGGCGTTCGATGACAGCACCGAGGTCTGGCCCATGGCGTTGGGCGACCGGGTATTCCTGCTCTCCGACGGCGTGCTGGACACCGCTGACGCCAACGATCAACTGTTCGGTGCCGAGCGCTTGCAGCAGGTGTTCGCCGCCAACCGCGAGCCCGACCGCCTGTTCGAGGACATCGAGCAGGCCCTGGCGGCCTTTCGCGGCCAGGCGCGCGATGACGTCAGCATGGTCGAGATCACGTTGCAGGCGGGCCAACCCTTGCGGGCGGCAGAACCGATGTATGCCGACAGCGGCCAGTCGTGCCCGCTGGATTGGTCGGTGAGTTTCGAATTCCGCGCCCAGACGCTCAGGACTTACAACCCGCTGCCGTACCTGCTGCAGCTGCTGTTGGAGATCCACGGCCTGCGCGAGCAGAGCGGGGCGCTTTACAGTGTGATGGCCGAGTTGTATTCCAACGCGCTGGAGCATGGCGTGCTGGGCCTGGACTCACGCCTCAAGCGCGATGCCCAAGGGTTTGCGCAGTATTATCGCCAGCGCCAT
The DNA here is from genome assembly GCF_009827115.1 of Pseudomonas sp. J380. Classification (NCBI taxonomy): domain Bacteria; kingdom Pseudomonadati; phylum Pseudomonadota; class Gammaproteobacteria; order Pseudomonadales; family Pseudomonadaceae; genus Pseudomonas; species Pseudomonas sp. J380. The sequence continues at coordinate 6,021,332 of NZ_CP043060.1, forward strand.
GAGCGCCTGGCGCAGTTGGACAGCGGCTATGTGCGCGTGCATATGCAGGTGGTGCCCACCGACAAGGGCGGCAAACTGACCTTGCGCCTCGAAGACAGCGGGCAGGGTTTTGATGTGGAGCAAGAGCTGGCGCGCCCCGTGGACATCGACCGTCTGTCTGGTCGGGGACTGAGCCTGGTGCGTCAACTGAGCAGCGCTGTAGGCTGGTCCGATGGCGGGCGCACTGTCTGCGTGGAGTTTTGTTGGGCGGCTCTGGCATAATCCGCCGATTCTTGATCAAGGAGCGAGCAAGTGGCTGAGATTCATATGGACCCCGAGGTGTTGTCGGGTTTGCAGGAAGTCATGGAAAGCGAATACCCCACGCTGCTGGACACCTTTCTGCATGATTCTGAAGAGCGCGTGCAAGCGCTGCGCAAGGCGCGGGACGACGCCAAGACGTTGGGGCGCATCGCACACAGCTTCAAGGGCAGCAGTGGCAACTTGGGGGCGCTGCGGTTGGCAACGTTGTGTGAGCGGTTGGAGACCGAGTCCTTCAAGTCTGCTTCCGACTTGGGGGCGTTGGTGGATCAGATTGATCGTGAGTTTGCGCTGGTTCGGCCGCTTTATGAGCATGAACGGGAGCGGTTTTCTGGGGTTTGATATTTTATCGGCCTGACTTGGCCCGACTCTTGCTCTACCTCCACAGACTGCATTCCCGACCCCATGCAGTGGAGACCCTTACTTATGCCAGTCGCTCCCAATTCGCTTCTTCAGGCTGCCGCTGCGGCCAAGCCTCAAGCGCCGGCCGCCACGCCTGCCGTAGCGCCTGCGGCTCCGCGGGACAAGGGCGCTGGCTTCGCTCAAGTGTTTGCCAAGCAAGCTGCCAAGCCGCAGGCCAAGAGCGACGACGCGCCAGCCAAACCGGTGCGCGACAAGGCTTCTGATGCCAGCGCCAAACCGGCCGCCGGCGACGATAAACCTGCCGCCAGCGCGCCAGCGGTTGCCGATAGCGGCAATCCCTTGCCTGCCAAGCCGGCCAAGAGCGACGACCACGCTGACAGTGAAGGCGAGCAACCTGCCGACCCGTCCCTGGCGTTGCAACCGGTTGCCGACCCGGCGCTGGTTGCTACCGTGACGCCTGTGGCGGTGCCTGTGCCGGTACAAGCGCCTGCCGTCACGGCCGCAGATGACAACGCCCAGCCGCTCATTGCGGTAACCGAGGAGCCCAAGCAGCCAACCTTCGACCCTGAGGCCGACCCGCTGGATTCGATGCCGGCCGTGCGCCTGGCGATGGAGCAGGGCGGTCATGTTTCGGCCAGCAGCCAGGCGCCGCAGAAAGCCGCGCCCACCACTCAGGACCAGCCGACCGCCGCGCAGAGTTTTGCCGCCGGCCTGGCCAACATGGTCGACCAGCAAGCCACCAAGGACAGCACCGACCAGGGGGGCGACAAGGCCTTCGGCGCGCTGATCGATGACGGCCTCAAGGACCTCAAGAACGCCAGCAGCGACACCCGTGTGGATGACTTCGCCAACCGCCTGGCTGCGCTGACCCAGGCGGCCACGCCGAAAACCGCGAATGCCTTGCCGCCCGTCCCCAATGCGCCCCTGGCCATGCACCAGAGCGGCTGGACCGAGGAGGTGGTCAACCGCGTAATGTACCTGTCCAGCGCCAACCTCAAGTCGGCCGAGATCCAGTTGCAGCCCGCTGAGCTGGGGCGCCTGGACATCAAGGTCAACATGACGGCGGACCAGCAGGCCCAGGTCAACTTCATGAGCGGCCATGCGGTGGTGCGTGAAGCGCTGGAAAGCCAGTCTGGCCGTTTGCGCGAGATGTTTGCCCAGCAGGGCATGGGGCAGGTGGATGTGAATGTCTCCGACCAGTCGCGGGGCCAGGACCAGCAGCAACAGCAGAGCCAGGCGCGAGGCGTCAGTAGCAGCGGCAGGCGCGCTGACAGCGGCGACGCCGGTGGCCCTGTGGATGTGGCCGAAGTGGCAGCGCCCGTGAGCCAGAGCGTGATCGGCTCCAGCGCCGTCGACTACTACGCCTGACTTCCTGCTCAAACCCGGTCAGTGGCTGATCGTTCCCACGCTCTACGTGGGAATGCCGCCCCGGACGCTCCGCGTCCCGAAGTCGGCGATGTTTTCGACCATTGCACACGGTGACGCGAAGCGTCACAAGATGCATTCCCACGCAGAGCGTGGGAACGATCATCTTCCTGCGCCTGCCAGACAACTCTGGCATAACACTTGCTCTTGCCTTGCCATAGATCTACGAATCCCCGAATAGTGACGGATTATTGGCATGGCGAAGAGCGACGACGCAGCAACTCCCCCCGCAGGCAAAGGCAAGCTCAAGCTGATCCTGTTGATTGTGCTGGGCCTGCTCCTGGCGATCGGTGCCTCGGTGGGCGGCACCTGGTACATCATGCACAGCAGTGCGAGTAAACCGGCGCCCACCGCCGAAACTGCCACGAACGTCAAGCAACCGGCAATCTTCGAGCAGATGCTTCCGGCCTTTGTCGCCAACTACAACCAGAATGGTCGTCAACGCTACCTGCAGGTGAGCATCACCTTGCTGGCGCGCAACCAGGCGGACCTGGATGCCCTCAAGGTGCATATGCCGGTGATCCGCAACAACCTGGTGATGCTGTTCTCCGGGCAGAGCTTCGACAGCCTGGCCACGCCAGTCGGCCAGGAAATGCTGCGCCAGAAGGTCACTGCCAGCGTGCAGGAAGTGGCCCAGAAAGAACTCGGCAAAGTCGTGGTCGAGCAGGCGCTCTTCACTAACTTCGTATTGCAGTAGGATCACGACATGGCCGTGCAAGACCTGCTGTCCCAGGATGAAATCGACGCGCTGTTGCATGGCGTGGACGATGGTCTGGTACAGACCGAAATGGCTGCCGAACCCGGCAGCGTCAAAAGTTATGACCTGACCAGCCAGGATCGCATCGTGCGGGGACGCATGCCGACCCTGGAGATGATCAACGAACGCTTTGCCCGCTACACCCGCATCAGCATGTTCAACATGTTGCGCCGCTCGGCGGACGTGGCCGTGGGCGGCGTGCAGGTGATGAAGTTCGGTGAATACGTGCACTCGCTGTACGTGCCCACCAGCCTCAACCTGGTCAAGATCAAGCCGTTGCGCGGTACCGCGCTGTTCATCCTCGACGCCAAGCTGGTGTTCAAGCTGGTGGACAACTTCTTCGGTGGCGACGGCCGTCACGCCAAGATCGAAGGGCGTGAATTCACCCCCACCGAACTGCGGGTGGTGCGCATGGTGCTGGAGCAGGCCTTCATCGACTTGAAGGAAGCCTGGCAGGCGATCATGGAAGTCAATTTCGAGTACATCAACTCGGAAGTGAACCCGGCCATGGCCAACATCGTCGGCCCCAGCGAGGCCATTGTGGTGTCGACCTTCCACATCGAACTCGATGGCGGTGGCGGCGACCTGCACGTGACCATGCCTTACTCGATGATCGAACCGGTGCGCGAAATGCTCGACGCCGGCTTCCAGTCCGACCTCGACGATCAGGACGAACGCTGGGTCAAGGCCCTGCGCGAAGACCTGCTGGACGTCGACGTGCCGCTGAGCGCCACCGTGGCCCGCCGTCAGTTGCGCCTGCGGGATATTTTGCACATGGCGCCTGGGGACATCATCCCCGTCGACTTGCCGGAAGAGTTGATCATGCGCGCCAACGGCGTGCCGTCATTCAAGGTCAAGCTCGGTTCCCACAAGGGCAACCTGGCGCTGCAAGTGGTTGAGCCGATCAACCGCCGCTGATTCAACCCCAATTCATGATTGTTTGCTGCGCCGAGGACATGTAATGGCTACCGAACACGAAAACACTTCCGCCGAAGACCAGGCCCTGGCTGACGAGTGGGCTGCGGCCCTGGAAGAAACCGGCGATGTTGGCCAGGACGACATCGACGCGCTGCTGGCCGCCGACGCCGCCACCGCGCCGGCCGGCAACCGCCTGGCCATGGAAGAATTCGGCAGCGTGCCGAAGAACAACGACCCGGTGAGCCTCGATGGCCCGAACCTGGATGTGATCCTCGACATCCCGGTGTCGATTTCCATGGAAGTGGGCAGCACCGAAATCAACATCCGCAACCTGTTGCAGCTCAACCAGGGCTCGGTGATCGAACTGGACCGCCTGGCCGGCGAGCCATTGGACGTGCTGGTCAACGGCACCCTGATTGCCCATGGCGAGGTGGTGGTGGTCAACGAGAAGTTCGGCATCCGCCTGACCGACGTGATCAGCCCGAGCGAACGCATCAAGAAGTTGCGCTGAGATGAAGTACTCGATGGCGGGACTGTTGCTGGCGCTGCCATTGAGCGCCTTGGCGGCCGAGCCGGTGGCGCAGGTGGCTGCGGCGCCAGCGGTCGGCAGCGTCGGCGGGCAGTTGACGCAACTGGTGCTGGGCCTGTTGCTGGTGATCGGCCTGATCTTCCTGCTGGCCTGGTTGATGCGCCGCGTGCAGCGCATCGGCCCGGGCAACGGCCAGGTGATAGAGCTGGTGGGCTCGCGCGCCCTCGGCCCGCGTGATCGGCTGGTGCTGGTGCAAGTGGGCGAAGAGCAGATCCTGCTCGGCATCACCCCCGGCCGCATCACCCCGCTGCATGTACTCAAGACCCCGGTGGACGCGGTCAAGACCGAAGCCGCCACGCCAGAATTCGCCCAGCGCCTGATGGAGTTGCTGGGCAAGGATCAGAAGGATAAGAAGTAATGCGCGTTTTGTTGACGCTCATGCTGTTGCTGGCCGCGCCGATGGCCCTGGGCGCCGACCCGTTGTCGATCCCGGCGATCACCCTGGGCACCAACGCGGCGGGCGCCCAGGAATATTCGGTCAGCCTGCAGATCCTGCTGATCATGACGGCGCTGAGTTTCATCCCAGCGTTCGTCATGCTGATGACCAGCTTTACGCGGATCATCATCGTCTTCTCGATCCTGCGCCAGGCCCTGGGCCTGCAGCAGACGCCGTCGAACCAGATCCTCACCGGCATGGCACTGTTTTTGACACTGTTCATCATGGCGCCGGTGTTCGACAAGGTGAACCAGCAAGCCCTGCAACCTTATCTGGCGGAAAAGCTCACAGCCCAGGATGCCATCGACAAGGCCCAGGGCCCGATCAAGGACTTCATGCTGTCGCAAACCCGCTCCAGCGACCTTGAGCTGTTCATGCGCCTGTCCAAGCGCACCGACATCGCCACCCCGGACCAGGCACCGCTGACCATCCTGGTACCCGCGTTCGTCACCTCCGAATTGAAGACCGCGTTCCAGATCGGTTTCATGATCTTCATCCCGTTCCTGATCATCGACTTGGTGGTGGCGAGCGTGTTGATGGCCATGGGTATGATGATGCTGTCGCCGCTGATCATCTCGTTGCCGTTCAAGATCATGCTGTTTGTGCTGGTGGACGGTTGGGCGCTGATTATTGGCACCTTGGCCGGCAGTTTCGGAGGGGTATAGCGCTATGACGCCAGAAGTCGCCGTCGACCTGTTCCGTGAAGCGCTGTGGCTGACCACCCTGATGGTCGCCGTGCTGGTGGTGCCGAGCCTGTTGGTGGGCCTGCTGGTGGCGATGTTCCAGGCCGCCACCCAGATCAACGAACAAACCCTGAGCTTTCTGCCGCGCCTGCTGGTGATGCTGGTGACCCTGATTGTCGCCGGCCCGTGGTTGGTGCAAACCTTCATGGAATACATCCTGCAGTTGTACGGCAGTATTCCGCAGTTGATCGGCTGAGCCGATGCAATCCTTGCTGGCCTTGACCGACACCCAGATCAGTACCTGGGTAGCCTCGTTCATCCTGCCGCTGTTTCGCGTCACGGCGATGCTGATGGCCATGCCGGTGTTCGGCACCACCCTGGTACCGCGTCGTGTGCGCCTGTATTTCGCGGTGGCGATCACCGTGGTAATCGTGCCTGGCCTACCGCCGATGCCGCCGGTGAACGCTCTCGACCTGAGCGCCTTGCTGCTGATTGCCGAACAGATTCTGATCGGTGCCATGCTGGGGTTTTCCCTCATGCTGTTCTTCCAGGCTTTTGTGATCGCCGGGCAAATCATCTCGATCCAGATGGGCATGGGCTTCGCGTCCATGGTCGACCCCACCAACGGCGTGTCGGCGGCGGTGATAGGGCAGTTCCTGACCATGCTGGTGACCTTGCTGTTTCTGGCCATGAACGGTCATCTGGTGGCGTTCGAAGTCTTGACCGAAAGCTTCACCACCTTGCCGGTGGGCTCGGGGTTGGTGGTCAACCATTTCTGGGAGCTGGTGGGGCGCCTCGGCTGGGTACTGGGGGCTTCGCTGTTGCTGGTGCTGCCGGCGATCACTGCGCTGCTGGTGGTCAATATCGCCTTCGGCGTGATGACCCGTGCGGCGCCGCAACTGAATATCTTCTCGATTGGTTTCCCGCTGACCCTGGTGTTGGGTATGGGGATTTTCTGGGTCGGCCTGGCTGACATTCTCAATCAGTATCAACCGCTGGCCACCGATGCCTTGCAGTTCTTACGTGACCTGGCACGGGCGCGCTGAGCCATGGCCGAGAGCGAGAGTGGTCAGGACAAAACAGAAGACCCCACGGAGAAACGTAAAAAGGACTCCAGGGAAAAGGGCGAGATCGCGCGTTCCAAAGAGCTCAACACCTTCGCCACCATGATCGCCGGTGCAGGCGCCTTGCTGATCTACGGCGGTGGCCTGGCGCTGGACCTGCTGGAGATGATGAAGCACAACTTCAGCTTGCCGCGCGAAGTGTTGCTCAACCCCGATGCCATGGGCCAGTACCTGCTGCACTCGGGCAAAATCGCGCTGCTGGCGGTGCAGCCGATCCTGATCACCTTGTTGCTGGCCGCGCTGATCGGCCCGGTGGCCCTCGGCGGTTGGCTGTTTGCCGCGGGCAGCATGGCGCCCAAGTTCAGCCGCATGAACCCGGGGGCGGGGCTCAAGCGCATGTTTTCCGCCAAGGCCCTGGTGGAATTGCTCAAGGCCCTGGCCAAGTTTTTCCTGATTCTGTTCGTGGCGCTGGCGGTGTTGTCGTCCGATATCGACGATTTGCTGCGCATTGCCCATGAGCCGCTGGAATCAGCGATCATCCACAGCGTGCAAGTGGTGGGCTGGAGTGCGCTATGGATGGCGGCCGGGCTGATCCTCATCGCCGCCGTGGATGCGCCGATCCAGTTGTGGGAAAGCCACAAGAAACTGCTGATGACCAAGCAGGAAGTGCGCGACGAGCACAAGGACCAGGAAGGCCGCCCCGAGGTCAAGCAACGCATCCGCCAACTGCAGCGGGAAATGTCCCAGCGCAAGATGATGGCCTCGGTGCCCGACGCCGATGTGGTCATCACCAACCCGACTCACTACGCCGTAGCGCTTAAGTACGACCCGGAGAAGGGCGGCGCACCGATGCTGCTGGCCAAGGGCAGTGATTTTACCGCGTTGAAAATCCGCGAAATTGCGGTGGCCAACGACATTCTGTTATTGGAGTCGCCAGCATTGGCGCGCTCGATTTTCTACTCCACCGATCTGGACCAGGAAATCCCCGCCGGCTTGTACCTGGCCGTTGCACAGGTACTGGCCTACGTTTACCAAATCCGTCAATACCGCGCCGGCAAGGGCAAGCGGCCTGATCCGCTCAAGGATTTGCCGATCCCGCCGGACCTGCGTCGCGATTCTTGAACGCTCCTACAGTGGTGTGTTGTTTACCTGTCAACTTTGACAGTAGCCATTACGCCGCCTTCACTGTTTGATACAGCGATGAGGCGTGCAGCTCTGCACGACTCGGGAGGCGGTGATGGATAGGGGTACGGTCAGGTGGTTTGATGCGGTCAAAGGCATCGGCTTTATTGCCCGGGATCGCGATGGCAACGAGGTTGCCGTCCAGTCGACAGGCGCTCAACACGGTAACGTTCCTCCCACCCCTCCCAAACCGCGAAAACCCCGCAAGCGCAAGAAACCCTCGGATGCATGAATCTTCTGCTGTTCCGCCGCTACCACCCATCGGTAGCTCACGTCTACCTGTCAACTCTGACAGTAGCCAAAGGATGCTTCCCGTTGTTTTATGACTGAACCAAGCACTGCGCGTATGTAGTAAACGAGATGCAGGGAGAGCGGGATTGAAGGTGGCTACAGGGACTGTCAAATCCTATGACCGGGTCAGGGGCGATTGGCTGATCGAATTGGATGATGAGGCAGAAGAGGTATTTATCAATCGCAAGGATTGGCGTTGCACAGCGCTGTCGGTGGGTAAGCAACTGAGGTTTCAAATGGTCCATCGGCCCAAGGGCATCTATGCGTTGCCCGTCAGGGGGCATCACCGGGGTTGGTTGGGGTCTGAGTGAGGGTAAGGAGAGCAAAAATGGCAACGGGTACTGTGAAATGGTTTAACGCGGAGAAGGGGTTTGGCTTTATTGCCCCGGAGGATGGGGGGGATGACGTTTTCGTCCATTACTCGGCAATCCAGTCGCAGGGGCAAAAAAACCTGGATGAAAACCAAAAAGTAGAATTTGACATCACGCAAGGGCCAAAAGGCCCTCAGGCTGAGAATGTGCGGCCAGTTTAAAAACTGGATCACATGTGGGAGCTGGCTTGATCGTTCCCACGCTCCCGCGTGGGAACGCATCGCGTGACGCTCTGCGTCACCCTTGCAGAGTGCTCAAGTCGTGCGCCTGGCTCGGGACGCGGAGCGTCCCAGGCGGCATTCCCACGCAGAGCGTGGGAATGATCCAGGGAGCCGCGTTATTGTTCTAGCCTCAGGTATCAAGCCTCTTGATCGTTCCCACGCTCCCGCGTGGGAGCGCATCGCATGACGCTCTGCGTCACCCTTGCAGAGTGCTCAAGTCGTGCGCCTGGCTCGGGACGCGGAGCGTCCCAGGCGGCATTCCCGCGCAGAGCGTGGGAATGATCGAGGGAACCGCGTTATTGTTCTAGCCTCAGGTATCAAGCCTCTTGATCGTTCCCACGCTCCCGCGTGGGGAACGCATCGCGTGACGCTCTGCGTCACCCTTGCAGAGTGCTCAAGTCGTGCGCCTGGCTCGGGACGCGGAGCGTCCCAGGCGGCATTCCCGCGCAGAGCGTGGGAATGATCCAGGGAACCGCGTTATTGTTCTAGCCTCAGGTATCAAGCCTCTTGATCGTTCCCACGCTCCCGCGTGGGAACGCATCGCGTGACGCTCTGCGTCACCCTTGCAGAGTGCTCAAGTCGTGCGCCTGGCTCGGGACGCGGAGCGTCCCAGGCGGCATTCCCGCGCAGAGCGTGGGAATGATCGAGGGAACCGCGTTATTGTTCTAGCCTCAGGTATCAAGCCTCTTGATCGTTCCCACGCTCCCGCGTGGGGAACGCATCGCGTGACGCTCTGCGTCACCCTTGCAGAGTGCTCAAGTTGTGCGCCTGGCTCGGGACGCGGAGCGTCCCAGGCGGCATTCCCACGCAGAGCGTGGGAATGATCGAGGGAACCGCGTTATTGTTCTAGCCTCAGGTATCAAGCCTCTTGATCGTTCCCGCGCTCCCGCGTGGGAACGCATCGCGTGACGCTCTGCGTCACCCTTGCAGAGTGCTCAAGTCGTGCGCCTGGCTCGGGACGCGGAGCGTCCCAGGCGGCATTCCCACGCAGAGCGTGGGAGTGATCGAGGGAACCGCGTTATTGTTCTAGCCTCAGGTATCAAGCCTCTTGATCGTTCCCACGCTCCCGCGTGGGAACGCATCGCGTGACGCTCTGCGTCACCCTTGCAGAGTACTCAAGTCGTGCGCCTGACACACCGCATCGCAGGCAAGCCAACTCCCACACTTGAATCGGTTTACCACTCGAAAATCGGCCCCGAAAGCAAAGTTGGAAGGCTTCTTGCAACCCCGCCTCCAAGTCGCCTTCCAGCGTCAAAACTTTGCTTCAAGGACCCGAGGAATACCGGTGGTAGATCGCTCTCAAATGCTCAACACGGCCCGTGGCACCCTGACTGACCTGTCGCGGGGCAATCTGGGTGTGCCGTTGTTGTTGCTGGTGATGCTGGCAATGATGATGTTGCCGATGCCGCCGTTCCTGCTCGACGTGTTCTTTACCTTCAACATTGCCCTGTCCGTCGTTGTGTTGCTGGTGTGCGTGTACGCCTTGCGGCCGCTGGATTTCGCGGTGTTCCCGACGATTCTGCTGGTGGCGACCCTGCTGCGTCTGGCATTGAACGTCGCTTCCACGCGGGTGGTGATGCTCCACGGCCAGGACGGCCACGCCGCCGCCGGCAAGGTAATCCAGGCCTTCGGTGAGGTGGTCATCGGCGGTAACTACGTGGTCGGTATCGTGGTGTTCGCGATCCTGATGATCATCAACTTCGTCGTGGTGACCAAGGGCGCCGGGCGGATTTCCGAGGTGAGCGCGCGGTTTACCCTCGACGCCATGCCCGGCAAGCAGATGGCCATCGACGCCGACCTCAACGCCGGCCTGATCGACCAGGGCCAAGCCAAGGCCCGTCGGGCGGAAGTCGCCCAGGAAGCCGAGTTCTACGGCTCCATGGACGGTGCCAGCAAGTTTGTGCGCGGCGACGCCATCGCCGGCCTGTTGATTCTGTTCATCAACCTGATCGGCGGTGTGGCCGTCGGTATGTTTCAGCACGGCATGACATTCGGCGATGCCGGCAAGGTGTATGCCTTGCTGACCATCGGTGACGGTTTAGTGGCGCAATTGCCATCACTGTTGTTATCCACAGCGGCGGCCATCATGGTTACCCGTGCTTCGGGCTCCGAAGACATGGGCAAGCAGATCAGTCGGCAGATGTTCGCTTCGCCCAAGGCCCTGGCCGTGGCGGCGGGCATCATGGCGATCATGGGCATTGTGCCGGGCATGCCGCACTTCTCGTTCCTGAGCATGGCGGCCCTGGCGGGTGGTGCGGCGTACCTGTTCTGGAAAAAGCAGAACCAGGTCAAAGTCCAGGCCCAGCAGGAAATCGCCCGTCAACAGGAGCTGCTGCCATCCCCGGCCCGCGCCCAGGAAACCAAGGAGTTGGGCTGGGACGACGTCACGCCCATCGACATGATCGGCCTGGAAGTCGGTTACCGCCTGATCCCGCTGGTCGACCGCAACCAGGGTGGGCAACTGCTGGCGCGGATCAAGGGTGTGCGCAAGAAGCTGTCCCAGGACCTGGGTTTCTTGATGCCCACTGTGCATATCCGTGACAACCTCGACCTGGCCCCCAGCGCTTATCGCCTGACCCTGATGGGGGTAATCCTGGCCGAAGCCGAGATCTACCCGGACCGCGAACTGGCGATCAACCCCGGCCAAGTGTTCGGTACCCTCAACGGCATTACCGCCAAAGATCCGGCTTTCGGCCTGGAAGCGGTGTGGATCGAAGTCAGCCAGCGCAGCCAGGCGCAGTCCCTCGGTTACACCGTGGTGGATGCCAGCACCGTGGTCGCCACGCACCTCAACCAGATTCTCTACAAGCACTCCCACGAGTTGATCGGCCACGAGGAAGTCCAGCAATTGATGAGCTTGCTGGCCAAATCGTCGCCAAAACTGGCCGAAGAGCTGGTGCCTGGCGTGCTGTCACTGTCGCAGTTGCTCAAGGTGTTGCAAGCGCTGTTGGCCGAACAGGTGCCCGTGCGCGACATTCGCAGCATTGCCGAGGCCATCGCCAACAATGCCGCCAAGAGTCAAGATACTGCCGCTCTGGTGGCGGCGGTGCGTGTCGGCGTGTCCCGCGCAATCGTGCAAAGCATTGTAGGGACTGAGTCGGAGCTGCCTGTGATCACCCTGGAGCCCAGGTTGGAACAAATATTGCTCAATAGTATTCAGAAGGCAGGGCAAGGCCAGGAAGAGGGCGTTTTACTGGAGCCAAGCATGGCTGAAAAGCTGCAGCGTTCGTTGATCGACGCCGCACAGCGCCAGGAAATGCAGGGCAATCCGGTGATCCTGCTGGTGGCCGGCCCGGTTCGCGCGATGTTGTCGCGGTTCGGACGCCTGGCTGTACCGAATTTGCACGTGTTGGCTTACCAGGAAATTCCTGACAATAAGCAAGTGACTATTGTCGCGACAGTTGGGCCCAATGGCTGAGGTAGTGGGTTATGCAAGTTAAGCGTTTTTTCGCCGCCGATATGCGTCAGGCCATGAAACTGGTCCGTGATGAGCTGGGCGCCGATGCCGCGATTATCGGTAACCGTCGGATTGCCGGCGGTGTCGAGCTGACGGCTGCCTTGGATTACACGCCCCAGGCGCTGGCCCCGCGCGTGCCAAACATGGAGCTCGAAGACGAGCTGCGCAAGACCGCCTCGCGCATTGTGTCGGCCCAGGCTGAACTGAGCATGCGTGGCGACAGCGATGCCAGCACCAATCGCCAGCTGTTTGCCGGCCTGCCGCTGACCGCCGCGGAGCCGCTGGTTGAACCCACCTTTGTCGAACCGCCGCGTCCTGCAGCGCCTGCCCCGGCTGCCGCAGTTGACCAGCGCGTGATTGACTCGATGCGTTTTGAACTCAACGGCCTGCGTGAATTGCTCGAAGTGCAGCTCGGCTCGCTGGCCTGGACCCAACTGCAAGGCAGCAAGCCGCAGCAAGCCAACCTCTGGCGTCGCCTGCAACGCATCGGCCTGTCCGGCCCGTTGTCCCGCGACCTGCTGGCCTTGACCGCTGAAGTCGAGGAGCCGCGCCAGGCCTGGCGCATGCTGCTGGCGCACTTGGCGCGCATGATTGCCACGCCGGAAATCGAACCCCTGGAAGAGGGCGGTGTAATCGCCATGGTCGGCCCCGCCGGCATGGGCAAGACCACCACCCTGGCAAAGCTGGCGGCCCGTTACGTGCTTAAATACGGCGCGCAGAATATCGCCCTGGTGAGCATGGACAGTTACCGTATCGGCGCTCAGGAGCAGCTCAAGACCCTGGGCCGCATCCTCAACGTGCCGGTAACCCATGTTGACCCGGGCCAGTCCCTGGCCAATGCCCTCGACCCGTTGCTGCGCAAGCGCGTGGTGCTGATCGATACCGCCGGCCTGCAAGCCAGTGATCCGGCGCTGCGCATGCAGCTCGAAAGCCTGGCCGGGCGAGGCATCAAGTCAAAAAATTACCTGGTGCTTGCAACCACCAGCCAGAAACAGGTTCTTACCGCTGCTTATCACAGTTACAAGCGTTGCGGCCTGGCCGGTTGCATCCTCACCAAGCTCGATGAAACCGCGAGCCTGGGCGAGGTGTTGAGCCTGGCCATCAGCCATGAATTACCGGTTGCCTACCTCACCGACGGGCCGCGGATCCCGGATGATCTGCATCTGCCGCGCCGTCATCAGTTGGTCAGCCGTGCCGTGAGTGTGCAAATGCAAGACGAGCCTAGCGAGGAAGCGATGGCCGATATGTTCGCCGACCTTTACCACCACCCGGCTAAACGGGTGGGTTGAGGCAGGATGAACACCGTGAAATGTACCTACATCGATGGTCTGCAAGCGATTCACGCGGCCAAGCCATGTAGCCTGCGTCTAAGCAAGACAAGGTAAAGAAATAAAATGGGCAGCATGCATCCCGTACAGGTGATCGCGGTGACCGGCGGCAAAGGTGGCGTCGGGAAAACTAACGTGTCAGTGAATTTGTCCCTGGCCCTGGCAGAGCTTGGCCGTCGCGTCATGCTGCTGGATGCTGACCTGGGCTTGGCGAACGTGGACGTTCTGCTGGGGCTGACACCCAAACATACCCTGGCCGATGTGATCGAAGGCCGTTGTGAGCTGCGCGACGTGCTGCTCCAGGGCCCCGGAGGCATTCGCATCGTGCCGGCGGCCTCGGGCACCCAGAGCATGGTGCACCTGAGCCCCGCGCAGCATGCTGGGCTGATCCAGGCGTTCAGCGACATCGGCGACAACCTCGACGTGCTGGTGATCGACACCGCCGCCGGGATCGGCGAGTCGGTGGTCAGCTTTGTGCGCGCAGCGCAGGAAGTGCTGTTGGTGGTGTGCGACGAACCCACCTCCATCACCGACGCCTACGCGCTGATCAAGCTGCTTAACCGTGACTACGGCATGAACCGCTTTCGCGTGTTGGCCAACATGGCCCAGAGCCCGCAGGAAGGGCGCAACCTGTTCGCCAAGTTGACCAAGGTCACGGATCGCTTCCTCGATGTGGCCTTACAATACGTCGGCGCAGTTCCCTATGACGAGTGTGTGCGCAAGGCCGTGCAAAAGCAGCGTGCGGTCTACGAAGCGTTCCCTCGTTCGAAATGCGCACTGGCGTTCAAGGCCATTGCCCAGAAGGTCGATACCTGGCCGTTGCCCGCCAACCCGCGGGGGCATCTGGAGTTTTTCGTCGAGCGTTTGGTGCATCAGACGAGCGCAGGACCGGTGCTATGACATCCAGCGGCTACAACCTTTACAAAAAGTCGGCACGTGACAGCCAGGGCGAATTGATCGAGCGCTATGCGCCGTTGGTCAAGCGCATTGCCTATCACCTGTTGGCGCGCCTGCCCGCGAGTGTGCAGGTCGAAGACTTGATCCAGGCCGGCATGATCGGCCTGCTTGAAGTCTCGACCAAATACGACGCCAGCAAGGGTGCCAGTTTCGAAACGTATGCGGGTATCCGTATCCGTGGCGCGATGCTCGATGAAGTGCGTAAAGGCGATTGGGCGCCGCGTTCGGTACACCGCAATACGCGCATGGTCAGCGATGCAATTCGTGCAATTGAAGCAAAAACCGGTCGTGACGCTAAAGATCATGAAGTTGCGGCCGAACTCCAATTGAGTCTCGACGATTACTACGGGATTTTGAACGATACCTTGGGCAGCCGCCTGTTCAGTTTCGACGACCTTTTACAGGACGGCGAGCACGAAGGGCTGCACGAGGACGGCGCGAGCGCGCATACGGAGCCGTCGCGCGACCTGGAAGATGAACGTTTCCAGGGCGCGTTGGCCGATGCAATCGCCAATTTGCCAGAGCGTGAGCGGCTGGTGCTGGCGCTGTACTACGACGAAGAGCTGAACCTCAAGGAAATCGGTGAGGTACTGGGGGTCAGCGAATCGCGTGTCAGCCAGTTGCATAGCCAGTGCGCAGCCCGCTTGCGGGGCCGATTGGCCGAGTGGCGCGCGCGCTGACAGGCAGTGTGGGGGCACTGCAGACGCTGCCGTGAGATCGCAAGGTTTCGCGGCTATGTGCCGTGGTGCCCTGGGCAGTCCTTTTTGTGTAACGCCTGTTGATTGAAATGGCGCGTCCAGGTGCTGGGCGCGTTTAAGACTGCTTGGAGGTCGAATTGGACAAGAACATGAAAATCCTCATCGTTGATGACTTCTCAACGATGCGGCGGATCATAAAAAACCTGTTGCGTGACCTTGGGTTCACCAACACGGTCGAGGCGGATGACGGCCTGACGGCCATTCCGATCCTCAACAGCGGGAGCATCGACTTTCTGGTGACCGACTGGAACATGCCGGGCATGACCGGTATCGACCTGCTGCGCCATGTGCGCGCCGATGAAAAACTGCGCAGCCTGCCTGTGCTGATGGTGACCGCCGAAGCCAAGCGCGAACAGATCATCGAAGCCGCCCAAGCCGGGGTCAACGGTTACGTGGTCAAGCCATTCACGGCACTGGCCTTGAAAGAGAAGATCGAGAAAATCTTCGAACGCATCCACGGCTAATGCCATCGCGGGGGAGCTATGGAGCATAACGAAACGTCACAGGGCGACTTTGAGTCGACCCTGAAAAAACATGCTCACCAGTTGGTCGACAGCCTGGAAAAAGGCCAGTTCGCCGATGCGGTGCAGTTGATCCATGAGCTTAACCAGACCCGTGACCGCGGCCTGTACCAGGAAGTGGGCAAGCTCACACGCGAGCTGCACAGCGCAATCGTCAATTTCCAGATTGACCCGCGCATGCCCCAGGCCGAAGAAATTTCCCAGATCACTGATGCCACTGAGCGCCTGTCCTATGTGGTCAGGCTGACCGAGGCAGCGGCCAACCGCACCATGGACCTGGTGGAAAACGCCACGCCCCTGGTCAACGGCATGGCCACCGAAGCCCAGGCCTTGAGCCAGGACTGGGGCCGCTTCATGCGCCGCGAAGTCGGCGCTGAAGAATTTCGTGAATTGGCGCGTCGCGTCGACGGGTTCCTGTCGCGCAGCGAACAGGAAAACCGCACGGTGGCCAGCAACCTCAACGACATCCTGCTGGCCCAGGATTACCAGGACCTCACCGGCCAGGTGATCAAGCGCGTGACTCAGTTGGTCACCGAAGTGGAAAGCAACTTGCTCAAATTGGTGCTGATGGCCGGCCAGGTCGATCGTTTTGCCGGCATCGAACATGACCGCGAAGCGATCCTCTCGGAAAAAGATCCACAAAAACATCTCGCCAAGGGTGAAGGTCCGCAGATTCATGCCGATAAACGTGAAGACGTTGTGTCAGGTCAGGATGACGTAGATGACCTGTTATCCAGTTTAGGCTTCTAAGGAGCACCCACATGAGCTTCGGCGCCGATGAAGAAATCCTTCAGGATTTCCTTGTAGAGGCCGGCGAAATTCTAGAGCAACTGTCCGAACAACTGGTCGAGCTGGAAAGCCGACCGGATGATGCGAACCTGCTCAATGCAATTTTTCGCGGTTTTCACACTGTAAAAGGGGGCGCCGGCTTCCTCCAGCTCCATGAGCTGGTGGAGTGCTGCCACATCGCCGAGAACGTCTTCGACATCCTGCGCAAGGGTGAGCGTCACGTCGACTCGGAATTGATGGACGTGATTCTCGAAGCACTGGATGCGGTCAACGGCATGTTCAGCCAGGTGCGTGAACGTGCACCGATCACCGCTGCCACCCCGGAACTGCTGGCCGCCCTGGCGCGCCTGGCCGAACCTGCCGACACCGCGGCTGCGCCGGTGGTCGAGGCCGCACCGGAACCGGTGGCGCAAGCCGAGCCGGACGTGACCGACAGCGAGTTCGAACAACTGCTCAACTCCCTCAGCGCGGTCAAGGCCGAGGCTGAAGCGCCGGTGCAGCCTGCCGCGACGCCGAGCAGTGAAGACATTACCGACGCCGAATTCGAGTCGTTGCTCGACCAGTTGCACGGCAAAGGCCAGTTCGCAGCAGATGCCGTGGCCCCGCCTGCCGCTGCGCCAGAAGCACCCGCTGCCAACGCCAGCACCGACATCACCGACGACGAGTTCGAGGCACTGCTCGACCAACTGCATGGCAAAGGCACTTTTGTGGCCGAAGCCCTGCCCGAGGTGGCGGCGACTGCCGCCGCCGCTGCGCCAGCGGCCAGTACCGCACCGGCCGGTGACGGGTTGATCTCCGATCACGAATTCGAAGCCCTGCTCGACGAGTTGCACGGCAAAGGCAAGTTCAGCGAAGTGGCCCCGGCCGCTGCCGCCCAGGTTACAGCGCCAGCCGCTGCCACTGCGGCACCGGTTGCTGCCAAACCTGCGCCGGCTGCCAAGCCAGCACCTGCTGCCGCCCCGGCCCCTGCGCGTGCAGCCGCGCCGGCTGCTGCGGAAAAACCCGCCAGCGAAGCCGAAACCACCGTGCGCGTGGATACCGCGCGCCTGGACGACATCATGAACATGGTGGGCGAACTGGTGCTGGTGCGTAACCGCCTGGTGCGCCTGGGCCTGAACAGTGGCGACGAAGCCATGCAGAAGGCCGTGTCGAACCTCGACGTGGTCACCGCCGACCTGCAAACCGCGGTGATGAAAACGCGGATGCAGCCGATCAAGAAAGTCTTCGGCCGTTTCCCGCGCCTGGTTCGCGACCTGGCGCGCCAGCTCAAGAAAGAAATCAACCTGGAGCTGGTGGGCGAAGAAACCGACCTCGACAAAAACCTCGTCGAGGCCCTGGCCGACCCGCTGGTCCACTTGGTGCGCAACGCGGTCGACCACGGTGTAGAAACCCCGGAAGAACGCGAAGCCGCCGGCAAGTCCCGCAACGGCAAAGTGATTTTGGCGGCGGAGCAAGAGGGCGACCACATCCTGCTGTCGATCACCGATGACGGCAAAGGCATGGACCCGACCATCTTGCGCAATATCGCGGTCAAGCGCGGCGTGATGGACAAGGACGCCGCCGACCGCCTCACCGATACCGAGTGCTACAACCTGATCTTTGCCCCGGGGTTTTCGACCAAGACCGAGATCTCCGACGTGTCCGGGCGTGGCGTGGGCATGGACGTGGTGAAGACCAAGATCAGCCAGCTCAACGGCTCGATCAATATCTACTCGACCAAGGGCCAGGGCTCCAAGATCGTCATCAAGGTGCCGTTGACCCTGGCGATCATGCCGACCCTGATGGTGATGCTGGGCAACCAGGCGTTCGCCTTCCCGCTGGTCAACGTCAACGAGATCTTCCACCTCGACCTGTCGCGCACCAACGTGGTGGACGGCCAGGAAGTGGTGATCGTGCGCGACAAAGCGTTGCCGCTGTTCTACCTCAAGCGCTGGCTGGTGGCCTCGGCCGCCCATGAAGAACAGCGCGAAGGCCATGTGGTGATTCTGTCCGTGGGCACCCAGCGCATCGGCTTTGTGGTCGATCAACTGGTGGGCCAGGAAGAAGTGGTGATCAAGCCTTTGGGCAAGATGCTGCAGGGCACCCCGGGCATGTCGGGCGCGACCATTACCGGTGACGGTCGCATCGCGCTGATTCTCGATGTTCCAAGCATGCTCAAGCGTTACGCCGCACGGCGTATTTGATTCTGGAGGGGCAGGGCGGTCATGCCCGCCCCGCCTAACGGAGTGTTTATGGCAGTCAAGGTCCTGGTGGTGGACGATTCGGGTTTCTTCCGCCGCCGCGTCTCGGAAATTCTTTCCGCTGATCCAACGATCCAGGTGGTCGGCACGGCCACCAACGGCAAAGAGGCGATCGATCAAGCCATTGCCTTGAAGCCGGACGTGATCACCATGGACTACGAGATGCCGATGATGGATGGCATCACGGCCGTGCGCCACATCATGCAACGCTGCCCTACACCGGTATTGATGTTTTCCTCGCTGACTCACGAAGGCGCGCGGGTGACCCTCGACGCTTTGGATGCCGGCGCGGTGGACTTTTTGCCGAAGAATTTCGAAGACATCTCGCGCAACCCTGACAAGGTCAAGCAGATGCTGTGCGAGAAGGTGCACAGCATTTCCCGCAGTAACCGTCGCAGCTTGTTCAGCACGCCCGCGCCAGCTGCCACGCCTGCGCCCGCAGCAGCGGCGCCGACCTCGTCGTTTGCGCGCCCGGCGCCTGCGCCCGTGGCCCGGCCTGCGGTAGCGCCGGTACGTGCCGCCGCAGCGCCGAGTGCGCATTCGCCCGCGCCCAAGCGCAAGGCTTACAAACTGGTCGCCATCGGCACCTCCACTGGCGGCCCGGTGGCCTTGCAGCGGGTCCTGACCCAACTGCCGGCCAACTTCCCGGCGCCGATTGTGCTGGTGCAACACATGCCGGCGGCGTTCACCAAAGCCTTCGCCGAGCGCCTGGACAAGCTGTGCCGTATTACCGTCAAGGAAGCCGAGGATGGCGACATCCTGCGTCCTGGCCTGGCACTGCTGGCGCCGGGCGGCAAGCAGATGATGGTGGACGGGCGTGGCGCGATCAAAATCCTGCCGGGCGATGAGCGCCTGAACTATAAGCCGTGCGTGGACATCACCTTCGGTTCTGCAGCCAAGTCCTATGGCGACAAAGTTCTGGCGGTGGTGCTCACCGGTATGGGCGCCGATGGCCGTGAAGGTGCGCGCCTGCTCAAACAGGGCGGTAGCGCCATCTGGGCCCAGGATGAAGCCAGTTGCGTGATCTATGGCATGCCCATGGCCATCGTCAAGGCTGACCTGGCCGATGCGGTCTACAGCCTGGACGACATCGGCAAGCACCTGGTGGAGGCCTGCCTCTGATGGATGTGTTGAGCCTGATCGGCATCACCATGGCGTTTGTCGCCATCATTGGTGGCAACTACCTGGAAGGCGGCCACCTCGGCGCCTTGGCCAACGGCCCGGCAGCGCTGATCGTGATCGGTGGCACCGTGGGCGCGGCGTTGTTGCAGTCGCCCCTGAGCTCATTCAAGCGTGCCATGCAGATTCTGGTGTGGATCATTTTTCCGCCACGGGTCGACCTGGCAGGCGGTATCGACCGTGTGGTCAATTGGAGCCTCACCGCCCGCAAGGAAGGCCTGCTGGGCCTGGAAGGCGTGGCCGATGCCGAGCCTGACAGCTACGCGCGCAAAGGCCTGCAACTGTTGGTCGATGGCGCCGAACCGGAAGCGATCCGCAGCATCCTCGAAGTGGATTTCTACACCCAGGAAAGCCGTGACATCAATGCGGCCAAAGTCTTTGAAAGCATGGGCGGCTATGCGCCGACCATTGGCATCATCGGCGCGGTGATGGGCCTGATCCACGTGATGGGCAACCTGGCCGACCCTTCGCAACTGGGCAGCGGCATTGCCGTGGCATTTGTCGCGACCATCTACGGCGTGGCCAGTGCCAACCTGGTGTTGCTGCCGGTGGCCAGCAAGCTCAAGTCGATTGCCATGCGCCAGTCGCGTTATCGCGAAATGTTGCTCGAAGGCATCCTGTCGATTGCCGAGGGCGAAAACCCGCGCTCCATCGAATTGAAGCTTCAGGGCTTCATGGATTGATGGGTATGCACATTGACCTGTGGCCAGTGAGCTTTATGTGGCGAGCGAGCTTGCTCGCGCTGGGCTGCGAAGCAGCCCCAAAACCAGGTACCGCAATCTGTCTGAACAAACGCGTTGCCTGGATGGGGGCCGCTTCGCGCCCCAGCGCGAGCAAGCTCGCTCGCCACAGTAAAGCGGCCAATAGCGGTCAGGGAGGTATTTGCCTGTGAGCCGTCGCCGTCGCGAGCCTGAAGAGCACGTCAACCACGAACGCTGGCTGGTGTCCTACGCGGACTTCATCACCTTGCTGTTCGCGTTTTTCGTGGTGATGTACTCGATCTCGTCGATCAACGAAGGCAAGTACAAGATCATTTCCCTGGCGCTGGTCGGCGTGTTCAACGATGCCGAGCGGGCGATCAAGCCGATCCCCATCGGCGAAGAGCGGCCCAAGACGGTGACCCCGGCCAAGCCCCTGGTCAATGACAGTGATGAAACCGCCGCCGGCATCCAAGGCACCAGCGACCCGCTCAAAAGTATCGCCGACGATATCAGTGCCGCCTTTGGCGACCTGATCAGCTCCAACCAGATGACCGTGCGCGGCAATGAGTTGTGGGTGGAGATCGAGCTGAACTCCAGTCTGTTGTTCGCCAGTGCCGATGCGTTGCCCAGTGACCAGGCGTTCACGATCATCGACAAGGTGGCGGCGATCCTCAAACCGTTTGAAAACCCGATCCACGTGGAAGGCTTCACCGACAATTTCCCCATCAGCACCGCGCAGTACCCGACCAACTGGGAACTGTCCTCGGCCCGCGCGTCGAGCATCGTGCGCATGTTGGCCATGCAGGGCGTGAACCCCCAGCGCCTGGCGTCGGTGGGCTATGGTGAATTCCAGCCGGTGGCCAATAACGCCACGGTGGAAGGCCGCGCCCGTAACCGCCGGGTGGTGCTGGTGGTCTCGCGCAACCTGGATGTGCGTCGCAGCCTGACCGGTACTGGCACTGCCAATGCCACCCCGGATGCGGCGTTGAAGCGTGCTGGCACACAAACTGCACCGCCCGTTGTCAAGCCGCCGGTCCGACCGAGTAACGTCAATTCTCCGTCGCTGGCTCAATAACCGTATGCAATGTCTCGGTCGCGCCTGTGCCCGCCGGGAGGAACCAACCGAATGAGAGTCTGGGCAGTTGCCAATCAAAAGGGTGGAGTCGGCAAGACCACCACTTCCATCGCCTTGGCCGGTTTGCTGGCCGAAGCGGGCAAGCGTGTGGTCGTGGTCGACCTGGACCCCCACGGTTCCATGACCAGCTATTTCGGCTACGACCCGGATGCGCTGGAACACAGCTGCTATGACCTGTTTTTGCACAAGGGCAGCGTGCCGGCGGATCTGCCTGGGCAACTGCTGTTGCCCACCAGCAACGAAAGCATTTCCCTGCTGCCGTCGAGCACTGCCCTGGCCACCCTGGAGCGCCAGTCGCCAGGCCAGAGCGGCCTGGGCCTGGTGATCGCCAAGACCCTGGCGCAGCTGTGGCAGGACTTCGATTACGCGATCATCGACAGCCCGCCGTTGCTCGGCGTGCTGATGGTCAATGCGTTGGCGGCCAGCCAGCAATTGGTGATCCCGGTGCAGACCGAGCACCTGGCGGTCAAGGGCCTGGAGCGTATGGTCAGCACCCTGGCGATGATCAACCGTTCGCGCAAGCAGGCGCTGCCGTTCAGTATCGTGCCGACCTTGTTCGACCGTCGCACCCAGGCGTCCCTCGGCACCTTGCGCGTATTGCGCGATGCCTACCCGGACACCATCTGGAATGGCTACATCCCGGTGGACACGCGCCTGCGTGACGCCAGCCGTGCCGGGCTCACACCGTCGCAGTTCGACGGCAAGAGCCGTGGCGTGCTGGCCTACCGTGCGTTGCTCAAGCACCTGCTGTCGCAACAGCTTGTGGCGCAGGTGGCGTGATGAACCGTCCTGTCGAATTCAAGACCCGCCCGCAACTGGCTCTGGAATCCTACCTGGATGCCTTGCTGCAGGATGCGACGGCCGAGGAACTGCCAGAACCGATTCTGGTACTTGAGCCTGCTGTCGAACCCGAAAGCCCGCTGGATGAATTCCAGCAGGCGGTGATGGAAGAACAGGCACGGGATGCGCAGGTGGTGGTGCCAAGCGCCCCGGCGGTGGTGGCGCCCCCGGTGGTCGAACCGCTGGTGGACGTGCACCTGCCGCCCAGCATCACGCCGCCGCCGATGACGGGCGACGGTCGCCCCTCATGGGCTGCCGAGCCGTTCGAGTGCCTGCTGTTCGACGTCGCCGGGTTGACCCTGGCGGTGCCGCTGGTGTGCCTGGGCTCGATCTATTCCCTGGAAGGCCAGGAGCTGACGCCGCTGTTCGGGCAGCCGGAGTGGTTCCTCGGCATCCTGCCCAGCCAGGCCGGCAACCTCAAGGTGCTGGATACGGCGCGTTGGGTGATGCCCGACCGCTACCGCGATGATTTTCGCCAGGGCCTGCAATACGTGATCTCGGTGCAGGGCTACGAGTGGGGGCTGGCGGTGCATCAAGTCAGCCGCTCGTTGCGCCTGGACCCCAATGAAATCAAATGGCGCAGCCACCGCGGCCAGCGGCCGTGGCTGGCGGGCACGGTGATTGAACACATGTGCGCGTTGCTGGATGTCGCCGAACTGGCCGAGTTGATCGCCAGCGGTGCGGTGAAGGCAATGCCACAGAACAAACGCAGTTGATTGAACAATAAGGGCCGTGCGGTTGCGCGGCCTACGTGCACACACGCCGTCGATAGCGGCATTTGAAGGGGTCAGATGAATGAACAAGTCAGCGTCCGCACAAGGTTTGGATGATCCGATCCTGCAATGGGTGACCTTCAAGCTGGACAACGAAACCTACGGCATCAACGTGATGCGCGTGCAGGAAGTGCTGCGCTACACCGAGATCGCCCCGGTTCCAGGCGCGCCAAGCTACGTGCTGGGCATCATCAACCTGCGCGGCAATGTGGTGACGGTGATCGACACCCGCCAGCGGTTCGGCCTGGACACGGTTGAAGTCAGCGACAACACCCGTATTGTGATCATCGAGGCCGACAAGCAAGTGGTCGGCATCCTGGTCGACAGCGTGGCCGAGGTGGTTTACCTGCGCCAATCGGAAGTGGAAACCGCACCGAACGTGGGTAACGAAGAGTCGGCCAAGTTCATCCAGGGCGTGTGCAACAAGAACGGCGAACTGCTGATTCTGGTTGAGCTGGACAAGATGATGAGCGAAGAAGAATGGTCGGAACTGGAGAGCATCTGATTGTTCCTTGAGGCAGCGGTGATTGTCCTGGCCCTGTTGTGGGCCGGGACCTTGGCGTTTGTGCTGCGCTCTATGCGCCAGCAGCGGGAGTCAGCCTTGCAACAGGCCGAGCGCGATGCGGTGCGCGACCGGCGCATTCTGGAACTGGTCAAGCGTGTTGATCACTTCCAGCAAAGTGCGGTGCGGGTTGGGGATGAAGTGCATGAACTGCGCGCGATTCTCGCGCCGTTGCCCGACAGGTTGGTGCAGTTGGAGCAGCGTGATCCGTCGAACCTGTCGTTTGCCCAGGCGGCCAAGCTGGTTGGCATGGGGGCGACGGTGGATGAGTTGACCCAGTCGTGCGGGCTGACCCAGGCTGAGGCGCAGTTGATGAGCAAGTTGCACAAGGGCTGATTCTCGATAGCGGCCTGGCAGCCGACGCTTCTCTACCTTGCGCCCAACGATCCAACTGTGGGAGCTGGCTTGCCTGCGATGACGGCCTGCCAGCCGACATCTATCTGCCTGACAGCCCACATTTTGATCTGCATACCTCAATCAATTTTCTCCAGCCACAGACTTTTCCTGTTCCCCAAAGGTCAACATCCTTCAAGCACCTTGACCCAGGAGATTCTCCCAAATGACCGCCCCCAAAGCCCTGTTGATCCTCCACGGCAAACAAGCCCTCAACGAGGATGTGCGCGCTGCTGTGCTGTCGCGGCGTGAGCAGGGTGGGGAGTTGGCGGTGCGGGTGACCTGGGAGGGCGGTGATGCCCGGCGACTGGTCAATGAAGCCCTGGCCGAGGGGTACACCCATATCATTGCCGGCGGTGGCGACGGCACCTTGCGCGATGTGGCCGAAGCCATGGCCCATGCCAACACTGACGCCAGCCTGGTGCTGATGCCCCTGGGCACCGCCAATGATTTCGCCAAGGCCGCCGGCGTGCCGTTGGAGCCGGCTGGCGCCCTGGCCTTGCTGGACGTACAGCCCAGGGCGATCGACCTGGGCCAGGTCGGTGGGCAAATCTTCCTGAATATGGCCACCGGTGGTTTTGGCAGCCAGGTCACGGCCAACACCTCCGAAGACCTGAAGAAGGTCTTGGGCGGTGCCGCGTACCTGTTCACCGGTTTAACCCGCTTCAGTGAATTGAAAGCCGCCTACGGTGAATTGGAAGGCCCGGATTTCCATTGGAAAGGCGAGTTGCTCGCGTTGGGCATCGGCAACGGTCGCCAGGCCGGTGGCGGGCATGTGCTGTGCCCCGGAGCATTGGCTGATGACGGGCTGTTGGATGTCAGCATCTTGCCGGCGCCTCAAGAGGTGGTCGGCACGTTGCGTGAGTTGATGAACAACGGCTGGGGCCTGGACACCATGTTCGTGCGCGCACGCCTGCCCTGGGTGAAGATCAAGGTCGCACAAGGCTTGTACATCAACCTCGACGGCGAGCCGCTGGAAGGCGACGACCTGCACTTCGAGGCGCTGCCCAATGCCCTGCGCGTGCACTTGCCGCTGGGTTCGCCGTTAGTCGTCCAGGCTGATGATCTGCTCACGCACGGCAAATAGCACCAGGCCCGCCACGTCAAAAATCTGCAAGCGCTTCATGATCTGCGAGCGGTGGGCTTCGACGGTCTTGATACTCAGGCCCAGGCCATGGGCAATTTCCCGGGTGGATTTGCCGCGCACGATCAAGCGCAGGATTTCCAGTTGTCGCGCCGTCAGGTTGTGGCTGTGGGCGACAGGCGCGCTGGAGTCCTGGCTACGGATCAGCGCCTGGTTGATCACTGTGTGGGCGATGGCGGGGCTCAGGTAGCGTTCGTTGTTACGCAGCGCCTGCAGGGCATGTTCCAGCTCGTTGGCGGTGGTGTCCTTGAGCAGGTAGCCGTGGGCACCAGACTCAAGGGCGCGCATGATCATCTCGGGATCGGTGTGCATCGACAGGATCAGCACTTTGCACTTGGGGTAGGCGCGCTTGAGTTGCTGCAAGGCATCCAGGCCCCCGGTGTGTTTCATCGACAGGTCCAGCAGCACAATGTCGGGCTGCAGGGCGCAGAATTTCTCAAGCAGTTGCGCGCCATCGCTGGCCTCTCCAACGACGGCGTAGCCGGGGATATCCAGGATCAGTGCACGCACGCCGGCGCGGATCAAGGCATGGTCATCGACCAGGAGCAGATTGCAGGTCACCGGAGAACCTTATGGGCACTGGCCCGTTCGAGGGCGCGGGGGGGCCAGGGGAAAAGTGCGTGGATGCGTGTGCCGTTGCCCGGCTGGCTGCTGACGGACACGGTGCCGCCCAACTGGTGGGCCCGTTCGCACATGCCGGCCATGCCCCGTTGGCCTTCCTTGCCGGGGTCGGCGGCAGGTGCGAAGCCCTGACCGTCATCGCATATCGTCAGTGACAGCCCTTCCGGCAAGCGTTGCAGGCGCACCAGCAGGTTGTGTGCCTTCGCATGGCGCAGCATGTTGGTGACCGCTTCCTGGGTGATGCGAAAGGCCGCCACGGCCATTTCTTCGGGAATGCCGGTGAGGCGTTGCTGACACTCCAGGCTCCAGCACACCTGGGTATTTTCCAGGGCCTTGAGCAGGTGCGCGCGCAGGCTGGCTTCCAGCCCCAGGCTTGCCAGTTGGCGAGGGTTGAGAATGGCGGACACGTCGCGCACCTTGGCCAGGGTTTCATTGAGCGTATTGCATAGCACCGAGCAATGAATTTGCAGGTCTTGGGGCAGTCGACGCTGCAACCATTCGCTCTGCAACTTGGCGGCGGTCAGCAGTTGGCCGATGTCATCGTGCAGCTCGCGGCTGAGGCGGTGGCGTTCGTTTTCCTGGACTTGCAGCAGGCGGTCGGCCAGCTCCTGGGGCTGGAACTTGATGGCTTTGCGCGAGCGCCACTGGTGCAGGGCGACCACTGCCAACGTGACTAGGTTGAGCAACACAATCACTAATGGCAGCGGCGCGCCTTGCAGGTAAACCCACAGGCTGACCAGCACTGAGCACAGGCACAGGGCAAGGATGAGGGCGCGCGCATGGCGGCGGGACACGAACCTTGCGATGAGTGACTTGAGGCTGGCGTACATAGCGGATGGAGCCAATGAGGGTTCACTGCGCGAAGACCGGTCACGGCGGTTGACTGGGCTCTGTCGAGAGTGCGGTGCCGGATCGTGGTTATCCATAATGAAGTTGCTTCATTTCGAGCGGTGCATGGTACCACCACTATTACCGTTGGTCGCCTGGCATATTCCTCCCTCGATATATTAACCACGGCAATGCCCTGACGGTCAGGCCAGCGCTCTTGAGTTGTATTAGTTAGACTGATTTGTACAATTTTAAGGTGCTGGCTAATTGATATTTCTTCAGTCTCTAGAAGTGTTTCATCTTTGGCTTAAACGGTCGCTTTTAGATAACACGGGTATTAAATACGACCTCTCCTTGATTTAAGACCTCTGCTGTAGACGCTGCTGATGGCCGTAGTCTTTTTGCGGAATCTGCGAGGTCACCGTGGCAATCAGCGAAGTTTGCTCACTGTCATCCAGGCCCAGTTCCCCGGTACGGATGTCAATCAGCTCCAGTTGCCAAGCCAGTAACCTCAGGCAGTCGTGCAACGCCTCCAGGGCCTGGTCATGCAGTTGCACCGGGCTCACGGCATTGGCGATCAGGTATTGAATATGCCGGGAGAACTCGCTGATCGCCTGCAAGGCCAGGCCATCGGCTTTTTCTGCCAGTTTGGCCAAGCTGGTTTTCATGCAGTCGATGGCGTCGCTGTCATTGCGGATCAAATGCAGGTGGTTCAGGCATTCCTCGGACTTGGCCAGCAGCATTTCGGCTTCCAGCAGAAACTCGGGAAGCGCGGTTTGCCATTCGTTCGCGCTATTCATCATGCAAGTCTCCACAACTTAAGGTCGGGTGATGAGATGTCGCACCGGGTGAATGGCTTAAAACTAGCGCTGAAATACGACTGGGGCGTGTAGGTTGCTTCCGATAATCCAGTAGGACGTTTATTGAAAAACTCACGAATGCCGCCTTTAACCGCTGTTAGGCGGGATGACGCAACTTCAGTTGCCGATACGTGAGTGCCTGAAAGGCCCGTAGACCAAGGGCTTGGGTGGGCAAACAAAAGCCTGACTCCATTCATGCAATGAGAATGGCGTCACATTAATGGCTATTAGATATCGCGAATATCAGGTTGGGCCTGATTGCGTATAGGGGAATCCCCTATGTGGCGGAACTGCACGTCAATTCGACTGTCGCGCAAGGCGGCTTGATAGAGCATCAAGGGCCCAAGCAGTAAAGCATGATGTCAGTGTGACATCAATGGATTTACATGGCATTTTATTGGGGTCAAGGTCCGGCGCTTGCCGCCGATAACGTGCTTATACAGCTGCATACCCTTTCACGCGCCTGCGGCGTGTACACCAGGAGCTTTTAATGGCCGGCATTCTCGACACGGTAGATCAACGCACGCAATTGGTGGGTGAGAATCGCCTGGAAATTCTCATGTTCCGCCTCTTCGGACGGCAGTTGTTCGCGATCAACGTGTTCAAAGTGCAGGAAGTGCTGCAGTTGCCCAAGCTGACCCTGATGCCCCAGCGCCACCCGTTCGTGTGTGGGGTGGTCAACCTGCGTGGCCAGACCCTGCCGGTGATCGATCTGTCCCAGGCCATCGGCATGCGTCCTTTGGTGCCGGGCCCCAACAGCACCATTATCGTCACCGAATATAATCGCTCGGTGCAGGCGTTCCTGGTGGGCGGCGTCGACCGCATCGTCAACATGAACTGGGAAGCCATCCTGCCGCCGCCGACCAGCGCCGGTCGCCAGCACTACCTCACCGCCATCAGCAAGGTCGATGAGCAACTGGTGGAAATCATCGACGTGGAAAAAGTCCTCGCCGAGATCGTGCCCTACAACGCCAAGGTCTCCCGGGACAAACTTGAAGATCCGGTGCTGGAGCGTGCCCGTGGCCGCGAAGTGCTTCTGGTGGATGATTCCAACGTGGCGTTGTCGCAGTTGCGTGACACCCTGGGCCAGTTGGGCGTGAAGATGCACGTCGCCAGCGACGGTCTCAAGGCACTGAACATGCTCAAGGCGTGGGCCGACAGCGGCCAGGTGATGACCGACAAACTGCTGATGATCTTCACCGACGCCGAAATGCCCGAGATGGATGGCTACCGTCTCACTACCGAAATCCGCAACGACCCGCGCCTGCGTGGTCTGTACGTGGTGATGCACACCTCGCTGTCGGGCAGCTTCAATGACTCGATGGTCAAAAAGGTCGGCTGCGACAATTTCCTCTCCAAATTCCAGCCGGACAAGCTGGTGGACGTGGTACGCCAGCGACTGATGTTGGACGAAATGCCCGCCTGACTTTAGGATGACACTTTGTTTCCTAGGAAGGCAGGCCCATGCTGCGTCTCAGCGCGTTGTACCGTTACCCCTTGAAGTCCGGCAAGGCCGAAGCCTTGCAGCAGATTGGCCTGGATAAACTCGGGTTGGACGGGGATCGACGCTGGATGCTGGTGGATGAAGCCAGCGGGCGGTTCCTGACGCAACGGGCCGTGGCGAAGATGAGCCAGCTCTCGGCGTTGTGGAACAGCAGCGGGGGCCTGACCCTGAGTTCGCCGGGCTACGCGTCTTTGGATGTGGCATTGCCGGGCAGCGCCGGCGAACTGCGTGGTGTGACCATCTGGCGCGATACGCTGCGTGTGCCGGATGCTGGCGATGAGGCCGCGGCCTGGGTCAGCGCATTCATTGGCAAGCCGACGCGCCTGGTGCAACTGCCCCTGGAACGTGCGCGCACCACCGAAGCCGGGTATGGCAAGGATGACGACAAGGTCGGCTTCGCTGACGGCTACCCGTTGCTGTTGATCGGCCAGGGCTCCCTCGACGACTTGTGTGAAAAGATCGGCCGCCCGATGCAGATGCTGCGTTTTCGTCCCAACCTGGTCATCGAGGGCGCCGAGGCTTTCGCCGAAGACGGTTGGAAGCGCTTGCGCATCGGCGACGTGGAGTTTCGGGTGGTCAAGCCGTGCTCGCGGTGCATCCTCACCACAGTCGACCCCCAGACCGGTGAGCGCAGCCCCGACCGCGAGCCTTTCGCGACGCTGCAAACCTACCGCCAGACCGAAAAGGGCGCGATGTTCGGCCAGAACCTGGTCAACGATGGCATCGGGCGCCTGGAAGTCGGCATGCCGGTAACGGTGCTGGAATAAAAAAGCCCGTCTCGTGGGAGACGGGCTTTTTGTGTGCCGGGTACCGCTTAGCCGCGGTATTCACACAGGTAGGCGGTGTCCACCGCAACCTTCAACTGGAACTTGCTGTTGGCCGGTACGTTGAACTGGCTGCCGGCAGCGAAGGTTTCCCAGTCGCTGCTGTCGGGCAGCTTCACGGTCAGGGCGCCGGAGACCACGTGCATGATTTCACGTTGGGCGGTGCCGAATTCGTATTCACCCGGAGCCATCACGCCGATGGTCGCCGGCCCTTCTGCGGTGCCGAAAGCGATCGACTTGACGGTGCCGTCGAAGTACTCGTTGACTTTGAACATGGGTGAATCCTCGGAAAAGATGGATGCTTACGCTCATCACTGCAGGCGCGGGCTTCTGTGGCGAGGGAGCTTGCTCCCGTTGACTGCGTAGCAGTCCCCGTTTTTTGGGGGAGCTTCGCACCCCAGCGCAAGCAAGCTTGCTCGCCACAGGATTTCGTTGGTGCAGGTGGGCAGCATCAAAGGAAAATGGCTGGCCAGTATGCCCAAGGCTGTGGACGCTGCCTAGACCGGCAATATCAGCGGCAGCAGGCGTGCGGTGTTGCGTGCATCCTCCAGGGCGCGATGCTGCTGGCCATTGAACTGCATTCCGGCCAATTGCAGCGCACCATTGAGCCCCAGCGGCTTGTCCAGGCGCCGGGCCTTGGCAAAGCGTTGCTTGAGGTTCACATGCGGGGTGTCGCCCAAGGCGCTAGCGAGGCCATGGCGCTGCCACTCCAGCTCAAGCTGCACGCGATCATAGTCACCCCAACTGGCCCAGCCTTCCAGGCGTGGCTGATGTTGGCCCAGCCAGCGCTCGAACAGCGGCCACACCTCGGTGATCGGCGCGGCCATGTCGATATTGGCCTGGGTGATATGGGTGAGTTTGCGGCAAAAGGGTGTCAGCAATGGCCGGCGCAAGGGCCGCACAAAGCGCTGGAAGTGGTCCAGTTCGCGGCCCTGGCGGTTGACCAGGCTGGCGCCGATCTCGATGACTTCCATCTCTGTCACGGGCCAGCCGCCGTCATCCGTTGTGGCTTCAAGGTCAATAATCAGCCAATGAGGCATGTGCAGGTTCCCGTACTCGTCCCTTCCTGATGGGGATAGAGCGTAGCCCGGCCCTGTAGTTCCGCCTAGGGGCGTTATTCGATCTCCAGCAAAACCTGACGGTTGCGCACCTGGTCGCCCGTCATGACGCGCATCTCCTTGACGGTGCCATCGATGCCGGCCTCCAACGGGTGCTCCATTTTCATCGCTTCGAGCACCAGCAACAGTTGGCCTTTGCTGACGGTCTCACCGACGCACACCCGTATATCGACGATGGCGCCGTCCATGGGCGCCTGGACCGTGCCGCTGCTGGCGTCGGCCTGGCGGCTGGCGACTTGCTGGGTGCGGTCTGTGACATTCAGCCCTGGTAGCCATAGCCGGTTGCCGTCCAAGTGATAAGCGATGCGGCGGCGGACCCCCTTGATGACCAGGCTGGCGTGGCGGCCGTCGGTGGTGAGTTGCAGGTCGTCAACGCTGACACTGTGGAGTTGGCCGTTGGCCTCCAGACGGTACGTTACCGGGACACTCGCCGTATTGCGCCAGCGCGCAAGTGTTTGGGTGTGCTGGTTGGCGCTGTGTTGATAAAACAGCGCGGCGGCCAGCTTGAGCTGTTCAGCGGTCGCCGTCTGCTGTGGGATGACGCTGAAGTGTTCGGCGATCAACCCCGTGCTGAAGTCGCCATTGATAAAGTCCGGGTGCTTGAGCAGGTCGATGAGCAAACGCTGGTTGGTCGCCACGCCCAGCAATGCGCTGTCTTCCACGGCCCGCAGCAGTTTTCGCCGGGCTTCTTCGCGGCTGGCGCCGTGGGCGATGATCTTGCCCAGCATCGGGTCGTAGAACGGGCTGACGGTTTGGCCTTCAAGCAATCCATGGTCGATGCGTACGCCGGGGGCTGGTTCCCAACGCAACACGTCACCGGTTTGCGGCAGGAAGCCCTGGGCCGGGTCTTCGGCGTACAGGCGTACTTCCATGGCGTGGCCGGTCAGGGTCACCTGTGATTGGGTGAGTGGCAGCGGTTGGCCGGCGGCGATCTGCAACTGCCAGTCCACCAGGTCGAGGCCGGTAATCATCTCGGTGACGGGGTGTTCGACTTGCAGGCGCGTGTTCATTTCCAGGAAATAAAACTGGCCGTTGCGGTCGAGCAGAAACTCCACGGTGCCGGCACCTACATAGCTCACCGCCCGCCCGGCCTTGAGCGCGGCTTCGCCCATGGCCTGGCGCAGATCGGGCGTCATCACGGGGCAGGGCGCTTCTTCAATGACTTTCTGATGGCGGCGCTGTATCGAACAGTCGCGTTCGCCGAGGTAAATGAGGTTGCCATGGCTGTCGCCGAACAGCTGCACTTCCACGTGGCGCGGGTCGATCAGCGCCTGTTCGAGGATCAACTCGTCGCTGCCGAACGCATTCATGGCTTCCGAGCGTGCGGTGCGCAGTTGCTCCAGCAGCTGTTCGCGCTGGTGCACCAGGCGCATGCCACGCCCACCGCCACCGGCGCTGGCCTTGATCATCAGTGGGAAGCCGATGCGTTCGGCTTCCCGTTGCAGGGTGGCATCGTCCTGGGCACTGCCTTGATAACCGGCGATGCAAGGTACGCCGGCGTCGAGCATGGCGAGTTTGGACAGGCGTTTGCTGCCCATCAGTTCGATCGCCTCGGCGCTGGGGCCGATGAAGGTGAGCGTGGCCTGCTGGCAGGCGCGGGCGAAGTCGGGGTTTTCCGAGAGGAAGCCGTAGCCGGGGTGAATGGCGTCGGCGCCGGTCAGTTGGGCGGCGGCGAGGATGGCCTCTGTGTTCAGGTAGGACTGGTGGACGGGCGCCGGGCCGATGTGTACGGCTTCGTCGGCCATCTGCACGTGCAGGGCATCGGTATCCGCGTCGCTGTACACGGCCACGGTGCGGTAGCCGAGGGCCTGGGCAGTGCGCTGGATGCGGCAGGCGATTTCACCGCGGTTGGCGATCAGGATCTTGGTGAATGCGGGCATTGGGTTATCCCTTGGTGGATGTGGCGTGTGTTGGGGCTTCTTCGCAGGCAAGCCAGCTCCCACATTTGAAATGTCTCCCCCTGTGGGAGCTGGCTTGCCTGCGATGGCGTCATCGAGACCAACTCGGCTTTCGCTTCTGCACAAACGCCTGCGTCCCCTCGACCCCTTCTTCACTCCTCACCGCCTCGGCAAACCACTGCGCCCCGCGATCCAGCACGGCCTCAAGGGGCTCATCCACACTGGCCAGCAACAGCGCTTTAGTCCGTGCGTTCGCCCCCGGCGCACACTGCAACACCTGCCCCAATACCTCATCCACCCGCTGCGCCAATGCCTGGGCGTCGTGCTCGACAAAATGCACCACTCCCAGCCGCCCAGCCTCCACCCCATCAAACCGCGCCGCCGTCAGCGCCAGGCGCCGCGTGTGAGTAAGGCCAATACGCTTGACCACAAACGGCGCAATCTGCGCCGGCAACAAGCCCAGGCGGGTCTCGGGCAAGCCGAACTGCGCCTGGCCCTCTGCAATCGCAATATCACTCACGCACGCCAGCCCGAACCCACCGCCCAGCACCGCGCCTTGCAGCACCGCGATCACCACGGGTGTCAGTGCCTGCACCTCTTGCAGCAAGGTGCCAAATGCGCGGTTCAACGTTTGCAGTTGATCCCCCGCGCTGACCAGATCCTTCACATCGGCCCCCGCGCAAAAATGCCCGCCCGCGCCGCTGATCACCACGGCGCGCACCTGGCTGTCCAACTGCGCCAGTACCGCGCGCAGCTCATTGACCATTTCAAGGCTCATTGCATTGCGGCATTCGGGCCGGTTGAGGGTGATATGCAGCACGCCGTTGTGGGCTTCTAGCAGCAAGGTGCTCATGGCTTTTTACCGGGCAGGGTGCCCATCAGTTTGCAGATGATGCCCAGCATGATTTCGTCGGCACCGCCGCCAATCGACACCAGGCGCACGTCGCGATAGGCGCGGGCCACCGGGTTGTCCCACATGAAGCCCATGCCGCCCCAATATTGCAGGCAACTGTCGCTGACCTCACGGCCCAGGCGCCCGGCCTTGAGTTTGGCCATGGAGGCCAGCCGCGTGACATCCTGGCCCTTGATGTACTGCTCGGTGGCCTGGTAGACCAAGGCGCGCAGGCATTCGATTTCGGTGGCCAGTTCCGCCAGGCGGAAGTGGATCACCTGGTTGTCGATCAACGCCTTGCCGAAGGTTTGGCGCTCCTTGCAGTATTCGATGGTGCTGTCGATGCAGTACTCCAGGCCCTTGATCATATTGGCCGCGCCAAACAGGCGTTCCTCCTGGAACTGCAACATCTGCATCATGAAGCCCGCGCCTTCGTGGCCGATGCGGTTGCGTTGCGGTACGCGCACGCCGTCGAAAAACACCTGGGCGGTCTCGGAGCTGTGCATGCCGAGTTTTTCCAACGGCGGGCTGACGCTGATGCCGGGGCTGTTCATCGGCACCATGATCAGGGATTTGTTGATGTGCGGCTTGTCGTCCGAGGTGTTGGCCAGCAGGCAGATGAAGTCAGCGCTGGGCGAATTGGTGATCCACATCTTGCTGCCATTGATCACGTAGTCGTCGCCGTCCTTGCGCGCATGGGTCTTGAGCCCGGCCACGTCGGAGCCGGCGCCGGTTTCCGAGACGCCGATGCAGCCCACTTGTTCGCCGCTGATGGCCGGGCGCAGGAACTCTTCGCGCAGTTCATCGGAGCCGAAGCGCGCCAGGGCCGGAGTGCACATATCGGTCTGCACACCAATGGACATGGGGATGCCGCCGCAGCGGATGATGCCGAACTCTTCGGCGGCGACAATGGAGTAGCTGTAGTCCAGGCCCATGCCGCCGAATTTTTCCGGTTTGGAGATGCCCAGCAGGCCGAGGTCGCCGGCCTTGCGGAAGATTTCGTGAATGGGGAAGCGCCCGGCTTTTTCCCATTCATCCACGTACGGGTTGATCTCGCGGTCGACGAAGGCGCGCACGGTGCGGCGCAGTTCCTGGTGTTCCTGGGTGAAGATCATTTTTATTGTTCTCCCTGTTGGGACGCGGAGCGTCCTGGTTTGCATTCCCACGCGGAGCGTGGGAACGATCACCCACGTGGAGCGTGGGAACGTTCAGCGCGCCACGCCAAAGCTGTTCGGTTGCAGTTGCCGCAGTTCGGCTTCGTGACAGATATCCAGCACAAACCCGAGCAAGGTGCGGGTATCCCGTGGATCAATCAGCCCGTCGTCCCACAGGTTGGCGCTGCCGTAGAGGGCGGTGGACTGGCTGTCGAGCTTCTGCGCGGTGACCTGTTCGAGCATGTCGAGCACCTTGGGGTCGGGCACCAGGCCGTCCTTGAGTTGCTTGGCCTCGGTGACAATGCGCAGCACTTTGCCGGCCTGTGCGCCGCCCATCACCGCAGTACGGCTGTTGGGCCAGGCGAAGATAAAGCGCGGGTCCAGGCCGCGGCCGCACATGGCGTAGTTGCCGGCACCGTAGGAACCCCCGACCACGATGGTGAGTTTAGGCACGCGGGCATTGGCCACCGCCTGGATCATCTTCGCGCCGTGCTTGATCACCCCTTGCTGTTCCGACTCGGTGCCCACCATGAAGCCGGTGGTGTTATGCAAGAACAGCAGCGGCGTACGGCTCTGGTCGCACAGCTGGATAAACTGCGCGGCCTTGCTCGCGCCCTTTGGGGTGATGGGGCCGTTATTGCCGATCACTCCCACGGCGCGCCCCTGGATATGCAGATGGGCGCAGACGGTGTGGGGGTCGAACTCGCCCTTGAATTCCAGCAGGTTGGAACCGTCGGCCAGGCGCGCCAGGATTTCGCGCACGTCATAGGGCTTTTTCGGGTCATCGGGGATCAGCCCCAACAGCTCTTCAATCGGGTACAGCGGTTCGCGATAGGCGCGGGGTGGCGCGTGCGGCAAGCGATCATTCCAGGGCAGCAGGCCCACAATTTCACGCACGATGCGCACGCCGTCGGCATCGTCTTGGGCCAGGTACTCAGCGGTGCCGGCGGTTTGCGCGTGCATCTGCGCACCCCCCAGTTCTTCATCGGTGGCGACTTCGCCAGTGGCGGCCTTGAGCAACGGTGGCCCGGCGAGGAACAGCTTGGCCTTGCCGCGCACCACCACCACGTAATCCGACAGCCCCGGCTGATACGCACCGCCGGCCGTCGCCGAGCCGTGCACCACGGTGATCTGCGGCAAGCCCATGGCGGACATGCGTGCCTGGTTGGCAAAGCTGCGCGCGCCTTCGACGAAAATCTCGGCTGCGTAGTTGAGGTTGGCGCCGCCGCTTTCGGCGAGGGTCACCACTGGCAGTTTGTTCTCCATGGCGATCTGTTGCAGGCGCAGGGATTTTTTCAGCCCGGAGGGGGAAATGGTGCCGCCTTTGATCGCGCTGTTGTTGGCCACCACCAGCATGCGCACGCCGCTGACATAGCCGATACCAGCGATCAGCCCGCCACCGGCGGCGCTACCGTCCTTGTCGTCGTGGAGTTTGTAGCCGGCCAGACTGGCCAGCTCCAGGAAAGGCGCGCCGGGGTCCAGCAGCAGGTTGAGGCGCTCACGGGGCAGCAATTGGCCGCGCTTGTCGAACTTGGGCTTGGCTTCCTGGGCCTTGGCCAGCAGGGTGTGTTCCAGTTGACGTAGCTGGGCAATGGACGCCAGCATGGCTTCGCGGTTTTGCGCGAACGCTGGGCTGTTAGGCTCGATCATGGTTTCAATGACAGGCATGGCGTTATTGCTCCGCCTTGAGTACATCCGGCAGGTAGGCGCGGTGGAACCCGTTGAATGGCTCGCTCGGCGCCTGCGCCTTGTGCAGCGGCCATGCGCGGCTGCCCAGGCTGGCGGCGCCGTCGATGCGCAGGGTGCTACCGCTGATAAAGGCCGCAGCCGGGCTGAGCAGGAAGACGATGGCCGCGCTGACTTCCGACTCGGTGCCGATGCGCTTGAGCGGTACATGCTCACGCAGGGTGGGAATCACCGCCTTGAACGCGCCTTCGTAGGTGTCCATGCCGCTGGAGGCAATCCAGCCAGGCGCCACGGCGTTGACGCGCACCCCGGCATAGCCCCACTCAAACGCGGCGGTCTTGGTGACGTTGTCCATGCCGGAGCGCGCCGCGCCGGAGTGGCCCATGCCGGGCATGCCGCCCCACATGTCGGCGAGCATGTTGACGATCGCGCCACCGTGCTTGCTCATCGACTGGTTGAACACTTCCCGCGCCATCAGGAAACCGCCCACCAGGTTGGTGCGCAGTACGGTTTCAAAGCCCTTCTGATTGATCGCCGCCAGTGGCGACGGGTATTGGCCGCCCGCGTTATTCACCAGGCCATGGATGGGGCCGTGGTCGTGCAGGATCTGCGTGACCAGCGCTTTCACCGCCTCTTCCTCACGAATGTCACAGGCATGCCAATGGGCGACGCCGCCATCTTCAGCAATTTCCGCCGCGACCTTCTGCAGTTTTTCTGGCTTGCGCCCCACCAGGATCACGCAGGCACCAAGGGCCGCCAGCTCATGGGCGGTGCAGCGGCCAATGCCACTGCCGCCTCCGGTGACAATCACGGTTTGCCCCTTGAACAGGTCGGCTTTGAAGATCGAGTCGAAGGCCACGGCGACGGTCCTTTAGGTGAGTTGATCGGCAATGTATTGCGGCACGGCGATGGGGATTTCCAGCAGTTGCTGAGCGAAGGCTTTGCCTTGCGGGTCGATGCGCAGGCTGGCGATACCGCCGCCGCC
This sequence comes from Pseudomonas sp. J380, assembly GCF_009827115.1. Classification (NCBI taxonomy): domain Bacteria; kingdom Pseudomonadati; phylum Pseudomonadota; class Gammaproteobacteria; order Pseudomonadales; family Pseudomonadaceae; genus Pseudomonas; species Pseudomonas sp. J380. Next base: position 6,059,076 of record NZ_CP043060.1, read on the forward strand.
CAGGGCATTCTCCAGCAGGAAATTCAGGCTGTGGCTGCCGGGCAAGTACCAGCGTTCGACGCGGCCATGGATCGGGTCGAGCACGTGGTCCATCCAGTCGACGATCACCTCCGGGGTCAGGGCTTCGGCGATCCACGGCAGGTAGTCAGGGTGGCGAGCGATCACGCCGATATTGCTGTGGTTGCCCTTGTCACCTGAGCGCGCCACGGCGAGTTTCACCAGCGGCACACTGGCATCGGCACGGCCCTCCGGCTTGGCCGGCTCGATGGGCACAGCCGGCGTGAGCAGAGGCGCGGAGACGGGCAGCTCGACGGCATGACGTTGGCCTTGGTACTCGATGGCGACGCTACACCGTGATTTGTCGACCAGGAACGAAAACAGCCGAATCAGCGGATACACCGTCGGTCGCCCGCCCACAATGCCGGTCAGCCCCGGTGCCATGCCGGTGGCCGCCTGGGCGATCTCGCGAGCGAACAGTACCAGCGCCTGCTTGTTCGGATGCCGCACCGCCAGCTTCACCACCACTTCGCGGCAATCCGCACGCCGGGCGTGGGCGCCGTAGGTGGCTTCGCTGCCGAGCAGTTCGATGTTGACGTCGGTGTAGGGCGCCCAGCCGCGCTGGCTGAACAGCTCCGAAGTCTTGTTGATGAGCGCCTGGCTGACCCGCTCGGCCTTGGCCACCGCGTCGATGCCGGCGAGCAGGCAACTGGCGGTGCAGCGAAAGCCATCGGGGTAAGTGGCGCTGACCTTGTACTGGTCGGTGGGTGGCAGGCCCTTGGCGCCGTGCAGGCGCACCGCGTGTTTGCCTTGTTGCTGCAGTTTGACCTGGCTGAAATCGCAGATCACGTCCGGCAGCACATAGGCGCGCGGGTCACCGATTTCATACAGCAGTTGTTCGGCCACGCTGAGTTCGCTGATCAGCCCGCCGCTGCCTTCGACCTTGTTGACGGTGAACTGGCCGTCGGCGCTGACTTCGACGATAGGGAAGCCGATGTGTTCGTAGTCGGGCACGTCACGCCAGTCGGTGAAGTTACCGCCGGTGCATTGGGCGCCGCATTCGATGATATGCCCGGCCAGGGCGGCCTGGGCCAGGTGATCGTAGTCCTGCCATGACCAATTGAATTCATGCACCAGTGCCGCGCTGACCACTGCGCTGTCGACCACCCGGCCGGTGATGACAATATCAGCGCCGAGCCCCAGAGCCTGGGCAATGCCCGGTGCGCCGAGGTAGGCGTTGGCGGACACGCACAGAGGCGGCAGTGGGGCGCCGTTGTACAGGTCGGTGACAGGTGGCAGCTGTTTGAGTTGAGGGTGCAGGTCATCGCCGAGCAACACGGCGATTTTCAGCGGGGTGTGGGCGTTATCGCAGGCCGCTTGCAGGGCGGCGGCGCAGGCTTGGGGGTTGATACCACCGGCATTGCTGATCACCCGGATGCCCTGGCGCTGGATATCCGCCAGCAGGGGTGTCAGCACCTCGACAAAATCCGTGGCGTAACCGGCCTTGGGGTCTTTCAGGCGGGCACCGGCGAGGATCGACATGGTGACTTCCGCCAGGTAATCGAACACCAGGTAATCCAAGGCACCGCCCTGCACCAATTGGGCGGCGGCGGTGCAGGTGTCGCCCCAGAAGGCGCTGGCGCAGCCGATACGTACCGTCTTGCTCATGAGAAATCCTTCCTCCAAGGGCTGGTGCCGAGACTACCAAGCAAGCGCTTGGTTTGTAAACTCCAGTCACAAGTTTTACCCAAGCGCTTGCTTGGGTGGCAGTCACGGCCTAAATTGCCGGCCAAGACGACAGTAGACGTGAAGGAGAGCAGCATGGATGAGCACAAAGCCCTGGGGGTGATGCGCACCATGGTCGATGGTGGCCAATTGACGGACCCCGAGAGCGCCCGCGGCAAGTTGCTGCAAACCGCAGCTCATCTGTTTCGCAACAAGGGTTTCGAGCGCACCACCGTGCGAGATCTGGCCAGCGCCGTGGGCATCCAGTCCGGCAGCATCTTTCATCACTTCAAGAGCAAGGATGAGATATTGCGTGCCGTGATGGAGGAAACCATCCATTACAACACCGCGATGATGCGCGCTTCACTGGAGGAGGCGAGCACGGTGCGCGAACGCGTGCTGGCGCTGATCCGCTGCGAGTTGCAGTCGATCATGGGCGGCAGTGGCGAGGCCATGGCGGTGCTGGTCTACGAATGGCGCTCGCTGTCGGCCGAAGGCCAGGCGCACGTGCTGGCCCTGCGTGACGTGTATGAGCAGATCTGGTTGCAGGTACTGGGCGAGGCCAAGGCCGCTGGCTACATCCGGGGCGATGTGTTTATTACCCGGCGCTTCCTCACCGGGGCCTTATCCTGGACCACCACCTGGTTTCGTGCCCAAGGCAGCCTGACCCTTGAGGAGTTGGCCGAAGAGGCCTTGTTGATGGTGCTGAAGTCGGACTGAGGCGCAAGTTATTAATTTGCTGGCGAAAGTTGTCTCCCCCAGTAAAAACGCCTAGCTTATCGGCATTGAACTCTTCAACGGTGCGTGCCTCGATGTTTTCGCCATGGCGGCTGGCTGCAGGACTTACTTTATGGGCACTGGGCACCGCCGCGTGGACGCCGGCCGGTGCCGCGCAGTTGGTGAGAATCGGCGCGGCGCATTTTCCGCCCTACACCGTACGCCCTGAACAAGGCGCCGACACCGGGTTGCTGCCGCAATTGGTCGAGGCGTTGAACGCTGCGCAAACGGATTACCAGTTCGTGGTGGTGCCTACCTCGATCCCCCGGCGTTTTCGTGACTTCGAGCAAGGCCGGGTCGACATGGCCATCTTCGAAAACCCGTCCTGGGGTTGGCAGAATATTGCCCATACCAGTGTTGATATGGGGCTGGAAGATGCGGAAATATTCGTTGCCCAGCGTCAACCCGGGCGCGACCAGAGCTACTTCACCGACCTCACCGGTAAGCGCCTGGCGGTATTCAGCGGGTATCACTATGCCTTTGCCGACTTCAATCCCGATCCCAAGAACATGGCCGAGCGTTTCAATGCGACGTTGACCTATTCCCATGACAGTAATCTGCTGATGGTTGCTCGTGGGCGTGCGGATATTGCGCTGGTTACCCGTTCGTACCTGAGTGATTTCATGGTGCGCAACGCAGACATGGCGGGGCAGTTTTTGGTGTCGGAGCGTATTGACCAGGTGTATCACCACTATGCGTTGTTGCGGCCCAAGGCACCGATCACTGGTCCGGCGTTTGCCGAACTGCTCAAGCGTCTGCGCGACAGTGGCCAGATGCTGAAGATTTTTGAGCCGTATCGTATTGATGTGACGCCGGTGCCCTGAGGTCTTAGTAAGTAAAATCCTTCGGGCTCGGGGGGTCAACTGTGGGAGCTGGCTTGACTGCGATGACGGCCTGAAAGCCGACACCTATCTACCTGACACCCCACAGTCAAAATGTGGAACCAGGCTTGCCTGCGGTGGCGGCCTGACAGTCAACACAGTTGGACCGTGTACATATCCATTCCTGCGGTAACGGCTACTTAGGGTTCCGCTTTTACAGCGGCTCACTTTTGAAAAGCGCAAAAGTAAGCAAAACGCTCTTGCCCCACCACTCGGCACCTCGCCTAGGCTCGGTGTGCCCGTAATCCGCCAGTGATTTGGGGGGCCGCCGCCACGCGCCATCCATGGCGCGGGGCGGCTAAACCGGCATCCCTGCCGGTTTACCCCCCAAATCCCTGTCGAATTCCGGCCAGCGTGGTTTAACGGGGCGCCTAAGATCAAAAGCCAGATCAAGATCACAAGCAGATCAAGATCACAAGCAGATCAAGATCAAGAGCGGCTCGCTTCGCATCGTAGTTTCCGTGGAGCCCTTACCCACATATGTCGGCGCTGCATTAAACCCGCCGCGCAAACGTATCGCTATGACTGCCCGACACCTTGCGGCAATGCACCAGCGCATCGCGAATCATGAAGTTCACCAAGGTCGGAGACACCCCAAGCTCCTTGGCGATGTCTTTTTGCGGCACGCCATGCAAGCGGTACATCTCGAACGCGTAGCGGGTGCGCTGGGGCAGTTGCGTCAGGGCGTCGGCGATGTTTTCCAGGGTGTTGAAATTGATGTGCGAGGTTTCCGGTGAAGCGCCGTGAATAACCACATTCAAGCCTTCCTCTTCGGTCCCGGAGTATTTGAGCTCCAGGGCCTGCTTGCGGTAATGATCGATCGCCAGGTTGCGCACGATCTGAAACAGATAACTCAGTTGGGCCTTGAACGATGAGGTGATGGTCGGCGCCGACTGCAGCCGGAAGTAGGCGTCCTGCACCACGTCTTCGGCGCGGGAGCGGCACCCGGTGATACGGGCCGCGATCTTCACCAAAATCAGTCGATTGTCGACGAACGCCTGGAGAAGGGGTGAATCGCACCTGCCTGTGGATACTTGTTCCGTCATGGAAATCACCTTGCTGCGAATAGGTTAGGGGAGGGCATCCCTGCTGAGGCCTCCTACATATCGGGCAACAAATTATGCTTAATGATAATGATTGTCAAATGAGAAGACGAACTAATCTTATGCCTTGGGCAAAGGTGTGAACCACGTCTCGCTCGCCCCCGGCGACTAATTATTTGAAGGCTCCGTCCGTTCTCATGGGTGACAGGTTCGTTAGTACAACGGCCAAGGATCAGCACCCGCAGGAGGACCAGATGGGTTTTTATCGTGCATTCAGCGTGTTTCAGTTCGGAGTCCTCGCGGGATGAGTACGTCCCTGCGGCTGCGCCTGTTTTGCCTGCCCCACTCAGGCGCCAGCGCCTCGGTCTACGCTCGCTGGCGCCGGGTCCTGCCGGACTGGCTGCAAGTGTGCCCGCTGGAATTGCCGGGACGCGGCATGCGCATGGACGAGCCATTGCAGCGCGATATCAAGGCCTTGGCCGCGCAGCTTGCTGAAGAAATCAGCCGTGATCTCGATGGCCCCTATGCCTTGTTCGGCCACAGCCTTGGCGGGTTGTTGGCGTTTGAATTGGCTCACGCTTTAAACGCGCGCAATCTGCCCGCGCCCCTGGCGTTGTTCGTGTCCGGCACGGCGGGCCCGGCGCGTCGTGATGTGAGCGAGTACGCCGTCGAAAAGACCGATGCCCAACTCATTGCCCGGCTGCGCGAATTGCAGGGCACCGCCGAAGAAGCCCTGGCCAACCCCGAGCTGATGCAACTGATGTTGCCGATCCTGCGCGCTGATTTCCTGCTGTGCGGCAGTTTCACCTATGGCGAGCGTCAGCCTCTGACGCTGCCGATTCACGTGTTCGGTGGCAAGCAAGACAGCGTGCGTGCCGACCAGTTGCTCGACTGGCAACTCGACGCCGCCAGTGGGTTTTCCCTGGACATGTTTGACGGCCATCACTTCTTCCTCGTGCAGCACGAAAGCGCCGTGCTGCGCTGCGTGCGTCGCTATGCCGACGAGCACTTGGCGCGCTGGCGCATTGGTGCGACGCGGCAGCTCGTCGCCGGCTGAACTCCACCGACTTCCCGAATTTCCCGTAAGCCGATTTCAGGCAGGAACCCCATGATGGACGCCTTCGAACTCCCTCGCACCCTGGTCCAGTCCCTTCAACAGCGTGCTGCGCAGACGCCGGACCAGGTGGCGTTGCGCTTCCTCGCCGAGAGTGCCGAGCACAGTGTGGTGCTCAGTTATCGCGACCTCGACCAACGCGCCCGCACCATCGCCGCCGCCTTGCAAGCCAACGCTGGCCTGGGCGAGCGTGCGGTGTTGCTGTTCCCGAGTGGCCCGGACTATGTGGCGGCGTTCTTTGGTTGCCTGTACGCCGGGGTGATCGCGGTGCCGGCGTATCCACCGGAATCCACGCGTCGTCATCACCAGGAGCGCCTGCTGTCGATCATCAGCGATGCCGAGCCGCGGCTGCTGTTGACCATTGCCAGCCTCAGCGAGGGCCTGGCGCAGATTGAAAACGCGCCCAAGGTGTTGAGCGTCGACACCCTGGAGGCGCAGCAGGCCGACCAGTGGGTCGAGCCCGACCTCAAGGCCGACGACATCGCGTTCCTGCAATACACCTCCGGCTCCACCGCATTGCCCAAGGGCGTGCAAGTCAGCCACGGCAACCTGGTGGCCAACGAAGTGCTGATCCGCCGTGGTTTTGGCATCGACCTCAACCCCGATGACGTGATCGTCAGTTGGTTGCCGCTGTACCACGACATGGGCCTGATCGGCGGCCTGCTGCAACCGATCTTCAGCGGCGTGCCCTGCGTGTTGATGTCGCCGGCCTACTTCCTTGGCCGACCTTTGCGCTGGCTGGAGGCGATCAGCGAATACGGCGGCACCATCAGCGGTGGCCCGGACTTCGCCTACCGCCTGTGCAGCGAACGGGTCAGTGAGTCGGCCCTGGAACGCCTGGATTTGAGTCGCTGGCGCGTCGCCTATTCGGGTTCCGAGCCAATCCGCCTCGACACCCTGGAACGCTTCGCGGAAAAATTCGCGGCCTGTGGTTTCACGCCGAATAATTTCTTCGCCTCCTACGGCCTGGCCGAAGCCACCCTGTTTGTCGCCGGCGGTACCCGTGGCCGTGGCATTCCCGCCCTGCGCCTGGACGAACAGGCGCTGGCCGCCAACCGTGCCGAACCGGGGCAGGGCCCTGCGATCATGAGTTGCGGCACCAGCCAGCCGGACCACGCCGTGCTGATCGCCGACCCGCACACCCTCACCGAGCTGCCCGACCAGTGCGTCGGCGAACTCTGGGCCACGGGCCCGAGCATCGCCCACGGCTACTGGCGCAACCCGCAAGCCAGCGCCAAGACCTTCATCCAGCACGCTGGCCGCACCTGGTTGCGCACCGGTGACCTGGGTTTTATCCGCGACGGTGAGGTGTACATCACCGGGCGCCTGAAAGACCTGCTGATCGTGCGCGGCCACAACCTTTACCCCCAGGACATCGAACAGACCATCGAGCGCGAAGTGGAAGTGGTGCGCAAGGGTCGGGTCGCCGCGTTTGCGGTCAATGACCAGGGCCTGGAAGGCATCGGCATCGCCGCGGAAATCAGCCGCAGCGTGCAGAAAATCCTGCCGCCCGAAGCGCTGATCAAAGCGATCCGCCAAGCCGTGGCCGAGGCCTGCCAGCAAGCTCCGAGCGTGGTGGTGCTGCTCAACCCAGGCGCTTTGCCGAAGACCTCCAGCGGCAAAGTGCAGCGTGCGGCCTGTGCGATTCGGCATGCCGATGGCAGCCTCGACAGCTACGCGCAGTTCCCCGGGCAGCCGGGGCAGGCGAGCGAAGTGGCGCTGGAATCGGACCTGCAACGGCAGATCGCGGCGATCTGGTGCGAACAACTGCAACTGGCTCATGTGGCGGGCGACGATCACTTTTTCCTGCTGGGGGGCAACTCCATCACCGCGACCCAAGTGGTCGCCCGCCTGCGCGAAAGCCTGGGGCTGGAACTGAGCCTGCGCCTGCTGTTCGAAGCGCCGACCCTCGCCGCCTTCGCCACGGCCGTCGCGCAACTGCAACAGGATGGCGGCGTGGCCCAAGGCGCAATCCACGTGCTGTCACGTCAAGAAGACCTGCCCCAATCCCTGGCACAGAACCGCCTGTGGATCACCTGGCAATTGGACCCTCACAGCAGTGCCTACACCATTCCAGGCGCCTTGCACCTGCGCGGCGAGCTGGATGAAGACGCACTGCGCCACAGCTTCCAGCAACTGATCCAGCGTCACGAAGCCCTGCGCACGCGCTTCTACGAGCGCGACGGCCAGGCGTTCCAGCGTGTCGAGGCTACGGCGGATTTCGAACTGCCGATCATCGACCTCAGTGACCTGCCCAACACCGAGCGCGAAGCCCGTGCGCAAGAGGTTCGCGAAGACCAGGCGCGCAGCCCGTTCGACCTGGAAAAAGGCCCGTTGCTTCGGGTTACCCTGGTGCGCCTGGGCGATGAAGAGCACCAACTGCTGGTGACGCTGCACCACATCATTGCTGACGGTTGGTCGCTGAATATCCTGATCGACGAGTTCTCGCGCCTGTACGCCGCTGCCGCCCAAGGCCAGTCTCTGGAGCTGCCGCAGCTGGCCTTGCAATACGCCGACTACGGCAGCTGGCAGCGCCAATGGCTGGCCGAAGGCGAGGGCCAGCGACAGCTGACGTACTGGAAAGCGCAGTTGGGTGACGAGCATCCGGCCCTGAACCTGGCCACCGATCACCCGCGTGCAGCCCAGCATCGGCACAGCGCCTCGCGCCATCGCCAGCGCCTGGATGCGCGCCTCAGTGCGGCGATCCGCCAGACCGCCCAGGCCCATGACTCAACACCGTTCATGCTGCTGCTGGCGACGTTCCAGACCTTGCTCTATCGCTACAGCGGCCAGCGCGACATCCGTATCGGCGTGCCCAATGCCAACCGCCCACGCCATGAAACCCAGGGCCTGATCGGCTTCTTTATCAACACCCTGGTGCTGCGCGCCGAGCTGGACGGGCGCCTGCCGTTCAACCAACTGTTGGCCGCCACTCGCGAGACCACATTGGCCGCCCAGGCCCATCAGGACCTGCCCTTCGAACAACTGCTGGAAGCCTTCCCCCAGGCCCGCGAACAGGGCCTGTTCCAGGTCATGTTCAACCACCAGCAGCGCGACCTCAGTGCCTTGCGCCGCCTGCCGGGCCTGCTGGCCGAAGAGTTGCCCTGGCACAGCCGCGAAGCCAAGTTCGACCTGCAACTGCACAGCGAAGAAGACCGCAATGGGCGCTTGAGCCTGTCGTTCGACTACGCCGACGAGCTGTTCGATTGCGCGACCATCCAGCGTCTGGCCGAGCACTTCATCCATCTACTTCAAGCTGTGTGTACGCAACCACAACACGCCATCGGCGATCTGCCGTTGATGCAGGCTGACGAACAGCAACCCTGGAGCGAAGCCCCCTGCGCGCCGGCCCGGCACTGGCTGCCCGAGCTGCTCAATCAGCAGACGTCGGACGCCACCGCATTGGTCTGGCAGGACGGCAGCCTGACATTCGCCCAATTGCACACCCAGGCCAACCGCCTGGCCCATTACCTGCGCGACAAAGGCGTCGGCCCGGACGTGTGCGTGGCCATCGCCGCCGAGCGTTCGCCGCAACTGCTGATCGGCCTGCTCGCCATCATCAAGGCCGGTGGCGCCTACGTGCCGCTGGACCCGGATTACCCCGCCGAACGCCTGGCCTACATGCTCAAGGACAGCGGCGTGCAACTGCTGCTCACCCAGACCGCGTTGCTGCCCCAACTGCCCAGCGCCGAAGGCGTGTGCGTGATTGCCATGGACAGCCTGCACCTCGACAGCTGGCCGACCCAGGCGCCAGGCTTGCACCTGCACGGCGATAACCTCGCCTACGTGATCTACACCTCCGGTTCCACCGGCCAACCCAAAGGCGTGGGCAACACCCACGGCGCCCTGGCCGAGCGTTTGCAGTGGATGCAGGCCACCTATCAACTGAACGAAACCGATGTGCTGATGCAAAAGGCGCCGATCAGTTTCGACGTGTCGGTGTGGGAATGCTTCTGGCCATTGATTACCGGCTGCCGCTTGGTATTGGCCGGGCCGGGCGAACATCGCGACCCGCACCGCATCGCGCAGCTTGTGCAGGAACACGGGGTGACCACGCTGCACTTCGTGCCGCCGCTGTTGCAGCTGTTTATCGACGAGCCGCTGGTGGCCGAATGCACCAGCCTGCGTCGCCTGTTCTCCGGCGGCGAAGCCTTGCCCGCCGAACTGCGTAACCGCGTACTGGCGCGCTTGCCAGCGGTGCAATTGCACAACCGCTATGGCCCGACCGAAACCGCGATCAACGTCACCCACTGGCAGTGCGCCGCCTCGGATGGCGAGCGCTCGCCGATTGGCCGGCCGTTGGGCAATGTGATCTGCCGCGTACTGGACGAGCAGCTCAACCCGTTGCCGGCCGGTGTGCCGGGCGAACTGTGCATCGGCGGTATCGGCCTGGCGCGGGGTTACCTGGGCCGTGCCGGGCTGACAGCCGAACGTTTTGTCGCCGACCCGCTGGGCGCGGCGGGCACCCGCTTGTATCGCACCGGTGACCGTGCGCGCTGGAACGCCGATGGCGTGCTCGAATACCTCGGACGCCTCGATCAGCAGGTCAAACTGCGGGGGTTCCGGGTGGAGCCGGAAGAAATCGAAGCGCGCCTGCTGGCCCAGGTAGGCGTTGCCCAGGCCGTGGTGCTGGTGCGTGATGCACAGTTGATCGGCTACTACACCGCCGACACCGAACTGGATGAGCAAAGGGTCAAAACCGCCCTGGCCGCCGAGTTGCCGGAGTACATGGTGCCCGCGCTGCTGATGCGCCTTGACGCCATGCCCCTGAGCCCCAGCGGCAAGCTCGACCGGCGTGCCTTGCCAGAGCCGGTATGGCAAACCCGCGAACACGTCGAACCGCACACACCTTTGCAGCTGCAAATCGCCGCGATCTGGCGCGAGGTGCTTGGCCTGCCACGCATCGGCCTGCGCGATGACTTTTTCGCACTCGGCGGGCACTCGTTGCTGGCCACGCAAATCATCTCCCGCACCCGCCAGGCCTGCGACGTCGAACTGCCCCTGCGCACGCTGTTCGAAGCCAGCGAGCTGGGCGATTTTGCCCAGCAGGTCGGGCTGATGCAGGCGGCGGGCCAGCGCAACCAACAGACTGCCATCGCCAAAGTCGACCGCAGCCAGCCGGTCCCTTTGTCCTATTCCCAGCAGCGCATGTGGTTCCTCTGGCAGATGGAACCGGACAGCCCGGCCTACAACGTCGGCGGCATGGCGCGCCTGCGCGGCGTGCTGGATGTGGGGCGTTTCGAGGCCGCCTTGCAGGCCTTGATCATGCGTCACGAAACCCTGCGCACCACTTTCCCAAGTGTCGATGGTGTGGCCTGTCAAAAGGTCTCGGCGCAAACCAATGTGCGCATGGACTGGCAGGATTTCTCCGCGCTGAATGAGCCGCAGCGCCAGCAGCGTTTGCAGCAACTGGCCGATGTCGAGGCGCACACGCCGTTCAACCTGGAAACCGGGCCGCTTTTGCGCGCCTGCCTAGTCAAGGCCGGCGAGCAGGAACATTACCTGGTGCTGACCCTGCACCATATCGTTACCGAAGGCTGGGCCATGGACATCTTTGCCCGTGAACTCAGCGCCTTGTACGAAGCTTTTATCGACGAGCGCGACTCACCGCTGCCAGCGTTACCGGTGCAGTACCTCGACTATAGCGTGTGGCAACGCCAGTGGATGGAAGCCGGTGAGCGCCAGCGTCAGCTGGACTACTGGACCGCCCAACTGGGCAACGAACACCCATTGCTGGAACTGCCCGGCGACCGTCCGCGGCCACCGGTGCAAAGCCATCGGGGCGAGCTGTACCGGTTTGATTTGAGCGATGAGCTGGCCGCCCGCGTACGTGCCTTCAACGCCCAGCACGGCCTCACGCTGTTCATGACCATGACCGCGACCCTGGCGGTGTTGCTCTACCGCTACAGCGGCCAGACCGACCTGCGCATCGGCGCGCCAGTGGCCAACCGTATCCGCCCGGAAAGCGAAGGCTTGATTGGCGCGTTCCTCAATACCCAGGTGCTGCGTTGCCAGCTCACTGGGCAAATGCGGGTCAGCGAGCTGTTCGAGCAGGTGCGCCATACCGTGATCGAGGGCCAGTCCCATCAGGACCTGCCGTTCGACCATCTGGTGGAAGCCCTGCAACCGCCGCGCAGCGCGGCGTACAACCCGTTGTTCCAGGTGATGTGCAACGTGCAGCGCTGGGAGTTCCAGCAAAGCCGCCAACTGGCTGGCATGACCGTGGAGTACCTGGCCAACGATGCGCGGGCGACCAAGTTCGACCTCAACCTGGAAGTCACCGACCTCGACCATCGCCTGGGTTGCTGCCTGACCTACAGCACCGACCTGTTCGACGAGGCGCGTATTGCGCGTATGGCCGAGCATTGGCGCAACTTGCTTGAAGCGTTGGTCGCCGATCCTGGCCAGCGCCTCAGCGAATTGCCGTTGCTTAGCGCGTATGAACAACGCGCCTTGCAAGACAGCCTGGGGGTGGAGAAGGGCGAGCATCGCCTCGACCAGTGCATCCATCAACTGTTCAGCCAGCAGGCCAGCCAGCGGCCGGATGCCCCGGCGCTGACCTTTGCCGGTGTGACCCTCTCGTATGCGCAACTGGATGAGCGTGCCAACCGCCTGGCCTGGATGCTGCGCGAGCGTGGCGTGGGCCCGCAGGTGCGCGTGGGCCTGGCGCTGCCGCGTTCGCTGGAAATGGTCATCGGTTTGCTGGCGATCCTCAAGGCCGGCGGTGCCTATGTGCCGTTGGACCCGGAATACCCGCTGGACCGCCTGCATTACATGATCGAAGACAGTGACATCGGCCTGCTGCTCAGTGATGCGGCGCTGTTCGAAGCCCTTGGCCAATTGCCGGCGACGGTGGCGTGCTGGTGCCTGGAGGATGACTCGCCGGTGCTGGCGAATTACCCCGCCGAAGCGCTGCCGTTCGTGAGTCTGGCACAACACCAGGCGTACCTCATCTACACCTCGGGCTCCACGGGCAAGCCCAAAGGCGTGGTGGTGTCCCACGGTGAGATCGCCATGCATTGTCAGGCAGTGATCGAGCGCTTTGATATGCGCCCGGATGACTGCGAGCTGCACTTTTACTCGATCAACTTCGACGCTGCCACCGAGCGTTTGCTGGTGCCGCTGCTGTGCGGGGCGCGGGTGGTATTGCGCGCCCAGGGCCAGTGGGATGCGGAGGAAATCTGCGCGCTGATCCGTACCCATCGCATCAATGTGCTCGGTTTCACCCCCAGCTACGGCAGCCAGTTGGCGCAGTGGCTGGCGACCCAGCAACAGACGCTGCCGGTGCGCATGTGCATCACCGGTGGCGAAGCCTTGACCGGCGAACACCTGCAACGCATCCGCGCAGCGTTCACGCCCCAGTTGTTCTTCAACGCCTACGGCCCCACCGAAACCGTGGTGATGCCCCTGGCCAGCCTGGCGCCCGAGCAGTTGGAGGAGGGCGCAGGCAGCGTACCGATCGGCAGCATCGTCGGCGAGCGCGTGGCCTACATTCTCGACGCCGACCTGGCGCTGGTGCCCCAGGGCGTCAGCGGTGAGCTGTACATCGGCGGCGCCGGCCTGGCCCAGGGTTATCACCAGCGGCCGGGGATGACGGCGGAGCGCTTTGTCGCAGACCCGTTTGCTGGCAAGGGCGGGCGCCTGTACCGCACAGGCGACTTGGTACGCCAACGCGCCGATGGCCTGGTGGAGTACCTGGGGCGCATCGACCATCAGGTGAAGATCCGCGGTTTTCGCATCGAGCTGGGCGAAATCGAAACGCGCTTGCTCGAACATGACGCTGTGCGCGAAGCGGTGGTGCTGGCACTGGATGCGCCGAGCGGCAAGCAATTGGTGGCGTACCTGGTCAGCGATGCCGAGCACGCCGCCTTGCGCGACGCGTTGAAGGCGCACCTCAAGGCGCAACTACCGGACTACATGGTGCCCGCGCATCTGATCGTGCTGCAGAGCATGCCGCTGACCGCCAACGGCAAGCTCGACCGCCGCGCCTTGCCTGAGCCGGACCCAGAGGCCAATCGCCAAGCCTACGTGGCGCCGCGCAGCGAGCTGGAACACAGCCTGGCCGCCATCTGGTGCGCGGTGCTGAACGTGGAGCAAGTGGGCCTCGACGATAACTTCTTTGAACTGGGCGGCGACTCGATCCTGTCGATCCAGGTGGTGAGCCGTGCGCGCCAGGCCGGGATTCATTTCAGCCCCCGTGACCTGTTCCAGCACCAGACGGTTCAGAGCCTGGCTGCCGTGGCCACCCGCTCGGAACGCGTCATCGCCGAGCAAGGGCTGCTGACCGGCCCCTCGGGCCTCACGCCGATTCAGCACTGGTTCTTCGACACCGATATCCCGGCGCGCCAGCACTGGAACCAGGCATTGGTGCTCAAGCCACTGCAACTGCTCGATGCCCATCGCCTGGAGCAAGCGCTGCTGGCGGTGCTGGAACACCACGACGCGCTGCGCTTGAGCTTTACCCCGCGCGATGCGCAATGGCATGCCGAACACCTGGGCGTGCCGGAAGGCGGCGTGCTGCTGCAGGCGCAGGTGCGTGACATGCAGGCGTGCACGGCGTTGTTCACCGACACTCAGCGCAGCCTCGACCTGGCACAGGGGCCGCTGCTGCGCGCCTTGCTGGTGGACGGGCCGCAAGGCCAGCAGCGCTTGCTGATCGCCATCCATCACCTGGTGGTGGACGGCGTGTCGTGGCGCGTCCTGCTGGAAGACCTGCAAAATGTTTATCGCCAACTCAGTGAAGGCCAGTCCGTCAGCCTGCCGGCCAAAACCAGCGCGCTGCGTGATTGGGCTGCACGTTTGCAAGCCTATGCCCACAGTGAGTCACTGCGCGAAGAGCTGAGCCTGTGGCAAGCGCAACTAGCTGGCCCCACCGTGGCCTTGCCAGTACAGCGTCCCCAAGGCGCACGGCGCAATAGCGATGCCGAAACGGTCAGCGTGCGCCTGGATGCCGAGCGCACCCGGCAGTTGCTGCAACAGGCGCCGAGTGCCTATCGCACCCAGGTCAACGACCTGTTGCTGACCGCCTTGGCCCGCGTACTGTGCCGCTGGAGCGGGCAGGCCTCGGCACTGATCCAACTGGAAGGCCATGGCCGCGAAACCTTGTTCGATGATATCGACCTGACCCGCAGCGTGGGCTGGTTCACCAGTGCCTATCCGTTGCGTCTGACGCCGCAGGCCGAGCAGGGCGACTCGATCAAGGCGATCAAGGAGCAACTGCGTGGCGTGCCCCATAAAGGTTTGGGGTATGGCGTGCTGCGTTACCTGGCCGATGACCTGTGCAAGCAGAGCATGGCCGCATTGCCGAGCGCGCAGGTCACCTTCAACTACCTGGGTCAGTTCGACCAGAGCTTTGGCACTGACGCGCTGTTCCACCCGCTGGAGGAATCCGCCGGCCTGGCCCATGACCCGGATGCGCCGTTGCCCAATGAACTGAGCATCGACAGCCAAGTCTACGGCGGCGAGCTGGTGCTACGCTGGACGTTCAGCCGTGAGCGGCATGATCAGCAGGTGATTCGCGATCTGGCCGAGGCCTACCTGGGCGAATTGCACAGCCTTATCGCCCATTGCCTGCAGGACGATGCCGGTGGCCTCACGCCGTCCGACTTCCCCCTGGCGCGCCTGACCCAGGTGCAACTGGACGCCTTGCCAGTACCGGCCAGCGCCATCGAAGACGTCTACCCGCTGACTCCGATGCAGGAAGGCTTGCTGCTGCACACCCTGCTGGAGCCCGGCACCGGCCTGTATTACATGCAGGACCGCTATCGCATCAACAGCGCCCTGGACCCGGAGCGTTTTGCCCAGGCCTGGCAAGCGGTGATTGCCCGCCACGAGGCCTTGCGCGCCTCGTTCTGCTGGAACGTCGGCGAAGACATGCTGCAAGTGATCCACAAGCCCGGCAGTACGCCGATCGAGTACCTGGACTGGAGCGCCGACCCGCAGGATCAGCAGGAGCCGCGTCTGCAAGCCTTGCTCAAGGCCGAACGCGAAGCCGGTTTTGACCTGCTCAACCAGGCGCCTTTCCACTTGCGCCTGATTCGCGTGGGCGAGGCGCGCTACTGGTTCATGATGAGCAACCACCACATCCTGATCGATGCCTGGTGCCGTTCGCTGCTGATGAATGACTTCTTCGATATCTACACAGCCCTGGGCGAAGGCCGCGATGCGCAACTGGCGACGCCGCCGCGCTATCGCGACTACATTGCCTGGCTGCAACGCCAGGACCTCAACGAGGCGCGCCAGTGGTGGCAGCAAAACTTGCAAGGCTTCGAGCGCGCCACGCCGATCCCGAGTGACCGCCCGTTCCTGCGCGAACACGCCGGTGGCAGCGGCGGCATGGTGGTGGGCGACTGTTACACCCGCCTGGATGCCAGCGACGGTGCGCAGTTGCGCGAACTGGCCCAGGCGCATCAGCTCACCGTCAACACCTTCGCCCAGGCGGCGTGGGCCCTGGTGCTGCGGCGTTTGAGTGGCGATCGCGACGTGCTGTTCGGCGTCACCGTGGCCGGGCGTCCGGTGGACATGCCCGAGATGCAACGCACCGTCGGCCTGTTTATCAACAGCATTGCGCTTCGGGTGAAACTGCCCGAGGACGGCGAGCGCTGCAGCGTGCGCCAGTGGTTGAGCGCCTTGCTCGACAGCAATATGCAACTGCGCGAGTACGAATACCTGCCGTTGGTGACGATCCAGGAACACAGCGAATTGCCCAAAGGCCAGCCGCTGTTCGACAGCCTGTTTGTGTTTGAGAACGCGCCAGTGGAAGTCTCGGTGCTGGACCGTGCACAAAGCCTGAACGCCACCTCGGATTCCGGGCGTACCCACACCAACTTCCCGCTGACGGCGGTGTGCTACCCCGGCGATGACCTCGGTTTGCACCTGTCCTACGACCAGCGTTATTTCGACGAAAGCACCGTGCAAGGCATGCTCGCTGAGTTCAAGCGCCTGTTGCTGGCGCTGGTGCAGGGCTTCCATGGCGACATGGCCGAGCTGGCGCTGATTGGCGAGCAGGAACGTGAATTCCTGGTGGCGGGCTGTAACCAGAGTGAGCGAGCCTATCCGCTGGAGACGAGCTACATCGAGCTGTTCGAGGCCCAGGTGGCAGAGCATCCGCAGCGCATCGCCGCCAGTTGCCTGGACCAGCAATGGAGCTACGACGAACTGAACCGCCGCAGTAACGGCCTGGGCCACGCGTTGATTGCGGCCGGTGTGGGCCTGGACCAACCGGTGGCGTTGCTGGCTGAACGTGGGTTGGACTTGCTCGGCATGATCATCGGCAGCTTCAAGGCCGGTGCCGGTTACCTGCCGCTGGACCCAGGGCTGCCCGGCCCGCGCCTGAGCCGCATCATCGACATGAGCCGCACGCCGCTGCTGGTGTGCACCGAGGCGTGCCGCGAGCAGGCCGTCGAGTTGCTGCAAGGGGTTGATTGCCAACTGCTGGTGTGGGAGGAAGTGCCCGCCCGTGGCGAAAACCCCGGTGTCTACAGCGGCCCGGACAATCTTGCCTACGTGATCTACACCTCGGGTTCCACCGGCTTGCCCAAGGGCGTGATGGTCGAACAGCGTGGCATGCTCAATAACCAGTTGAGCAAGGTGCCGTACCTGAACCTGAGCGATGCCGATGTGATTGCCCAGACCGCGTCGCAAAGCTTCGATATTTCTGTGTGGCAGTTCCTCGCCGCGCCGCTGTTTGGCGCACGGGTGGACATTGTGCCCAATACCATCGCCCATGATCCGCAAGGGTTGCTGGCCCATGTTCAAGCACAGGGCATCACCGTGCTGGAGAGTGTGCCGTCGCTGATCCAGGGCATGCTGGCCCAGGAGCGTATCAGCCTCGAGGGCCTGCGCTGGATGTTGCCGACCGGGGAGGCCATGCCACCTGAGCTGGCCCATCAGTGGCTGCTGCGTTACCCGCAGATTGGCCTGGTGAATGCTTACGGCCCGGCGGAATGCTCCGATGATGTGGCGTTCTTCCGCGTCGATCTGGCGTCGACCCGTGGCACTTACCTGCCGATTGGTACGCCGACCGACAACAACCGCTTGTACCTGCTGGACGGCGCTTTAGAGCTGGTGCCTCAAGGGGCGGTGGGCGAGTTGTGCGTCGCCGGCACCGGTGTCGGTCGTGGCTATGTCAGCGATCCGCTGCGCACCGCCCAGGTGTTTGTACCCAACCCCTTTGGCGCGCCTGGTGAGCGCCTCTACCGTACCGGCGACCTGGCACGGCGTCGCAGCGATGGGGTGCTGGAGTATGTCGGGCGTATCGACCACCAGGTGAAGATTCGCGGCTACCGCATCGAACTGGGTGAAATCGAAGCGCGCCTGCATGAACAACCCCTCGTGCGCGACGCGGCGGTGGGTGTGCAAGAGGGGGCCAATGGCAAACATCTGGTCGGCTACCTGGTGGCCGCCGATGCCACACTCGACCCGAGCGAGCAGTTGGAGCGCATCAAGCAACGCCTGCGTGCCGAACTGCCGGAATACATGGTGCCACTGCATTGGCTATGGCTTGACCGCCTGCCCCTGAATGCCAACGGCAAGCTCGACCGCAAGGCCCTGCCGGCCCTGGAGATCGGCCAGTTGCACAATCAGGACTATGTGGCGCCGTGCACTGAACTGGAAACCACGTTGGCGGGTATCTGGGCCGAGGTGCTGAAGGTCGAGCGGGTCGGGGTGCAGGACAACTTCTTCGAACTGGGCGGGCACTCGCTGCTGGCCACGCAGATTGCCTCGCGGGTGCAGAAGACACTGCAGCGCGATGTGCCGTTGCGGGCGATGTTCGAGTGCAGCACCGTGGCGGAGTTGGCCGAGTATATCGAGGGGGTGGCAGGCAATGAGATCAGTGCCGAGAAGGTGGATCGGTTGAGTGATTTGATGGCGGAGTTGGAGGGGCTTTGATCTTCGTTGTCTATCAGGGCCTCATTGCAGCATAAGCATCTACACAGCTGGACCTGTGGCGAGGGAGCTTGCTCCCGTGACGGCCTGGCAGCCGACGCTGATCGAGCTGGTGCACCGCGATCCAAATGTGGGAGCTGGCTTGCCTGCGAAGACGGCCTGCCAGCCGACACCTATCTACCTGAGGCCCCGTGATCAAATTGTGGGAGCTGGCTTGCCTGCGATAGCGGCCTGACAGCCGACACAGGTGTCAGACCGAGTACATATCCATTCCTGCGGTAACGGCCACTTAGGGTTCCGCTCTTACAGCGGGTCACTTTTGGAAAAGAGCCCCAAAAGTAACCAAAAGGGCTCCTGCCCCACCACTCGGCACCTCGCCTAGGCTCGGTGTGCCCGTAATCCGTCAGTGATTTGGGGGGCCGCCGCCACGCGCCATCCATGGCGCGGGGCGGCTAAACCGGCATCCCTGCCGGTTTACCCCCCAAATCCCTGTCGAATTCCGGCCAGCGTGGTTTAACGGGGCGCTTAAGATCAAGATCAAAAGCAGATCAAGAGCAAGAGCGACTCGCTTCGCATCGTGGTTACCGTCTGCTGTTACAACCCACAAAGTTGTGTAGATACCTATGCTCATCGCAGGCAAGCCAGCTCGCACATTGGATCGCGGGGCATCAGTTATATCTGTGTCGGCTGCCAGGCCGTCACGGGAGCAAGCTCCCTCGCCACAGATTTAGCGTCGTGCCGAAGTTGTGTAGATACCTATGCTCATCGCAGGTAAGCCAGTTCCTACATTTTGAGTTGTGAATACATTCAAATGTGGGAGCTGGCTTGCCTGCGATGGCGCCCGCGAGGGCGGCGCTTATTTTGGCCCGAGAATTTTCACTAACTTATCCGGCGAAGGCGCCCCCTGCTGCTGCTGCAACCCACCCTTGTCATCCAGATAGAAGATCGCCGGCGTCGCCGACAACTCCAGTTCATCCATCAGCTTCATATTGGCATCAAGCTTGGCCTCGACCTCGGCCGGGATCTTTTCCAGCGCCTTGAGCTTGCTGCCCTTGCCGGCGGCTTCGTGTTCTTGCAGGGCTTTTTGCGGGTCTTTGGCGGCGAGCAGGGCGGCGGATTTGCCTGGGCTGTCTTCGCGGATGATGCCGACCATGATGTGGCGCAACTGCACCTTGCCGGCCTTCACCCACGGGCGGGCCTGTTCCCAGAACATGTTGCAGTACGGGCAGTTGGGGTCGCTGAACAGGTAGACGGTGCGCGGGGCGTCTTTATCGCCATCCTGGATCCAACTGCTGTTTTCCATCTTGGCCCAGACTTCCTTGGCCATCGGCGCGTACACCAGTTTTTCCAGGGGCGCGGTGCTCAGGTCATTGCCTTGGGCGTCGTACAGGTTGCCCGCGATCACGTGCTTGCCGTCGGCGGTCAGGTACAGGGCCATGCCACGGTTCTGGTACTGGGCGGCGTAGCCGGTGAGGCCGCTGGGGGCATCGAATTTGCCGATGATCTTGGCACCTTTGGCTTCGATCTGTTTGATCGGGGCCGGCAGGTCTTCGGCCTGGGCCAGCGTAGCGGCTAGCGTCAAAGGCAGCAGGGTCAGCAGGTGGCGGAGGCGAGGCATGTCGGTTTCCTTGTCGTGGTGTTGTCGAAGGGTTCCATGGCACGGGCCAGGCTGGCTTCGGAGAGTTCGCCCAGGTGGCTGTTGATCAGGCGCCCATCGGCTTGGTAGAACAACGTAGTCGGCAAGGCCATGGAACCCACGGCCTGGCCGAGGCGGCCGCTGGCGTCGAACAGCACGTTGTCGAGGTTCAGGCCCTGGGTGGCCAGGTAAGTGCTGACGCTTTGCATGCTTTCGGCCTGGTTGACGAACAGGAAGGTCACATCGGGGCGCATGCGCTGGGCGTTTTCCAGCACCGGCATTTCGCGTCGGCACGGCGGGCACCAGGTGGCCCAGAGGTTGATCACCAACGGGCCGCCTTGATAATCCGCCAGTTGCACCACCTCGCCATTGGCATTGCGCAGGGTGATATCCGGCAGGCGCGTGCCTTTTTCGTACAGACTGAGGGACAGGCTGGTCATGCCCCAGAACACCAGGCCGGTGATCACCCCGGCGCTGAGCGGCTTGCGCAGGGCAGGGCGACGCCAGCCGTAGACCAGCGCGCCGAGGATCAGCGCGATGATCCCGGGCCAGGCGAGAAAGCCGCCGTCACGCAGGTCGACCATCTCCACCCAGTCGTGGCTGTAATAACTCCAGTACATCAGCACAAAGCTGACGCGGGCGGCGAGCAGGCCCAGCAGAAACAGGCTGAACAGCACCGACTCCGGGTTTTCGCCGCCGCGCTTGGCCACGCGCCAGCCCACCAGGGTGGCGAGAATCAGCGCACTGATCAGCAGCAGGTGATTCAGGGCGATGGCGAAGGTGCCGATGGTGAGGGTCAGCATCAGAGAGCGTCCCGCGTCTGGGTCCAGCGTTGCAGGAAGGCGGCGGCGTCTACTTCGCCGGTGATGCGTTGGGCGCGGCGTTCTTCACCGTCCGGGCCGATCCACACGAAGCTCGGTGGCCCTGGCACTTTGTAGCGGCCCAGCAGCTCGCGGCTGGCGGCGTTGTCGGCGGTGACGTCCAGGCGTAACAGGCGCACGTCTTTGAGCGCGTCCATCACCTCGGGTTTGCCGAACACCTGTTTCTCCATGATCTTGCACGACACGCACCAGTCGGCGTAGTAGTCCAGCAGCACCCATTGGCCCTGGGCCTTGGCACTGTCGAGCTGGCTTTGCAGCACGGCCGGGTCGTTGATCGTGGTGAAGGCATCGTGGGCGCTCGGTGCACCGGCGACCTTTGAGCCGCTGTAGACCTTCAAGGGTTGCCACAGCTCATCGCTGCCACCGGCCGCCCCCACCACCAGCACCGCGCCCCACAGACCCAGCACCAGGGAACCAGCGCCGAATACCTTGGCCGCCAGGCCGGACTCACGGGCCAGCGCCCAGCCACAGTACGCCATCACCAGCGCCAAGGCGCCCCACAGGCCGATCCACAGGCTGTCGCCGACCACCGGGCGAATCATCAGCACCGCGGTGCCCAGGAACAGGAAGCCGAAGATGCCCTTGAGCACGTTCATCCAGGTGCCCGGCTTGGGCAGGAAGCGATTGCCCACGGTGACCAGCAGCAACAGCGGAATGCCGATACCGATGCCCATGGCAAACAGGATCAGCCCCCCGTGCAGCGCATTGCCGCTCTGGGCGATGTACAGCAGGGCGCCAGCCAGGGGCGCGGTCATGCACGGCCCCACCAGCAGGCCGGACAACGCGCCGAGCACACCGGCACCTACCAGGCTGCCACCGCTTTGCTGGCGGCTGACGTTATCGAGGCGGTCGCGCAGGAAGGCGGGCAGTTGCAGTTCAAAGAAGCCGAACATCGGCAGGGCGAGCAGCACGAACAACGCCGCAAAGCTGCCGAGGATCCACGGGGTTTGCAGCAACGCCGCCAGGTTGGCGCCGAGCAACGCGGCCATCACCCCCAGGCCGGCATACACCAGCGCCATGCACACCACGTAGCTGCCGGCCAGGGCAAATCCGCGACGCGGGCTGGCGCCGCTACCGACCACCAGGCCAGCGAGGATCGGCAGCATCGGTAACGAGCAGGGCGCAAACGCCAACAGCAGGCCCAGGCCGAAGAACACCAGCAGGCTCCACCCCAGGCTGCGCTGCTGCAGGCCGCTGGCCAGGCTTTGATCCTGGGCTTGCGCGGTCGCGGCGACGGCCGGGTTGCCGCCCAGGTCCACGGTGATCGACTGCGGCGGATAGCACAGGCCCGCATCGGCGCAGCCCTGCCAGCCGAGCTTGACCTGGCCGGTGGTGCCAGCGGGGATCTTCACTTCCAGGCCCTGGCGATACACCTGTTGTTCACCAAAGAACTCGTCGCTATGGGCTTCACCCTCGGGCAGCACGGGCTTTTCGGCCAGGCCGTCGAACTTCATGCGCTGCTGGTACAGGTAGTAACCGTCGGCAATCTGCCAAAACAGCTGGGTTTCGCCGCTTTCAAGACGTTCGGAGGTAAAGGCGAAGGCTTTGCCCACCGGGAGGAAGTCGGGTTTGGTTTCGAAGGGGCTGCCCGGCGCTGCCTGGGCGAATCCCGCGAACAACACCAGCAGAAAGGTAAACAGATGCCGCATGGTCAAGCCTTAGTTCGATGCAAGTGAGGCACACAATGTGTGGCGTTGATTAACCGATGATTAACCGCCGCTATTCTAGAGCGTAGGGATTGTCCGGTGTTGCGAACTTTAGCGGCATAATGCGCGCTTAATCCGTGGCTTTTCTAATCGCGCCATCTTTCATGAAGGGTTAACCATGCACGTACTGGTCTGTGAAGACGACGAACTGATCGCCAGTGGCATCGTGGCCGGCCTGACCGCCCAGGGCTTTACCGTGGAGCGCGTGGCCACGGCCTCGGCGGCGCGGGCGATGCTCAAGGCCGCGGCCTTCGACATCATGGTGCTCGACCTTGGCCTGCCCGACGAAGACGGCCTCAAGCTGCTGCAACAACAACGCAGCCAGGGGTTGGACATTCCGGTGCTGATCCTCACCGCGCGGGACTCGGTGACCAACCGCGTCGATGGCTTGCAAGCCGGCGCCGACGATTACCTGCTCAAGCCCTTCGACCTGCGTGAACTCGCTGCTCGCCTGCAAACCCTGCTGCGCCGGGTGGCGGGACGCAGCGTCAATCTGATCGAACATGGCCGCCTGGCCTACGACCCCAGCAGCCGCGAGACCTTCCTCGGCGGCCAGCCGGTAGATTTGTCCCGGCGTGAACAGGCGTTGTTGCAGGCGCTGTTGCACAACAAGGGCCGCGTACTGTCCAGCGAACAGCTCAAGGACAGCGTCTACGGCTTCAGCGACGAACTGGAAAGCAACGCCCTCAACGTGCATATCCACCACCTGCGGCGCAAGTTGGGCAATGGCATCGTCGAAACCGTCAGGGGGCTGGGCTATCGCCTGGGCACGGCTGATGGGGGAGAAAACACGCCGTGATGAGCTTGCGTCTGCGCCTGACGTTCAAGCTGGGCGCCGCTTTTGTACTGATCTGGGTGCTGGCGGCCGCCTGGATGCTCAACGACTTGCGCAACCAGATGATGTTTTCCCTCGACCAGCGCCTGGTGGCCTCTGCGCGCATGGTGGCCGGGCTCACCGAGCAGATGCCGGGCCTGGCCAGCGTCAGCGGGGGCGCGCATTTGCGCACCGAACAACTGAATGTGCCGGGTGGCATGGCTTGCCAGGTCAGCTCCTTGCGTGGCGAGATCCTGGCGCGCAGCCATACCACGCCGGAGGAAGGGTTGGAGTCGCGCCGCAGCGGCTTTCGCGACCAGATCATCGACGGCGTGGGCTGGCGCAGTTTTACCCTGTCCCGTGGCGACTTGCTGATCACCACCGCCGACCGCCAGGTGGAGCGTGAAGCCCTCAACCTGTCGATCCTGCTGGCGGCGTCGGTGCCGGTCGGCGTGGCATTGCTGGGCTGCCTGTGCCTGCTGTGGCTGGGCATTGGCCAGAGCCTGGTGCCGCTCAACCGTATGCGGGATGCCCTGATGCGGCGCAGTGTCGACTCCCTCGAGCCTCTGCAGATTCATCCTCTGCCCAGTGAACTCAAGCCGTTGCTCGACACCCAGAACCAACTGCTGCAGCGCATCGCCAAGACCATCGAGCGCGAACGTCGCCTGACCGGTGACGCCGCCCATGAACTGCGCAGCCCGTTGACCGCGATCAAGACCCACCTGCAAGTCGCGCGCATGACCGAGGGCGCGGCCCGCGACCAGTCCCTGGCGCACGCCGAGGAGGGCGCCGATCGCTTGCATCGCACCCTGGAGCAACTGTTGTTGCTGGCGCGGGTGGAGGGCAGCCTGTCGTTTGACGATGGCCTGCAGTCCAGTGCCGAGGAAGTCGCCCGGTTGGCGATCCAGGATGCCAACGCCGGCGACAATTCACGCATTGATCTGATCCTGGCGCCGGATCTTTCCCCTGTTCCAGTGGCAATGCCTGTGGGTCTTGCCGTCGCGGCCTTGCGTAACCTGCTGGACAACGCCTTGCGCCATACCCCGGCCGATACCCGCGTGGAACTGCAGGTGTTTTCTACCTTGAATAATGTGGTGTTCCGCGTGCGTGACCATGGCCAGCAGATCTCCAGCGAAGACCTGCAATACCTCACCCAACGCTTCTGGCGCAATGGCAGCAGCGAAGGCTGTGGCCTGGGCCTGGCGATTGTCCAGGCGATCGTGCAGCGCTGTTCCTGCTCGCTGCACTTCGACAGCCAGCCCGACGGTATGCGGGTTGATCTGGGTATGCCGTTGCGGCGCTGAGCTGCCCTTTTCACGTGGCAAATAATTACCGCCCGCCTGAGGCTCAAGCCTTCAGGATGGCGGTAATTTTTTTGCGCTTGAACGGGCCGAATGAGTCGGCTCGAAATGAAAAGGACTGTTCTTATGTTGGTGATCGACACCAGTTTCCCCGCCAGGGATTTCAACGACCGCCGCGGCGAATCCGTGCAGCAGGTGCTTGTGCACTACACCGCCGCGCCCTTTGCTTCCTCGCTACGCACCCTCACCCAAGATGGCGTCAGCGCTCACTATCTGCTGCCCGATCCCGCTGAACCCAGCTACCGCGCTGCCGGTTATGAAGAGCTGCGGGTGTTTCGCCTGGTGGACGAGGACCAGCGCGCCTGGCACGCAGGCGTGAGCTATTGGGCGGGGAAGGCCGATCTCAACAGCCGCTCGGTGGGCATTGAAATCGTCAACCTGGCGCGGGATGAAGCGGGGGTCTTTACCTTTCCGGAGTACGCACCGGCACAGATTGACCTACTGATTGAATTGCTTCGCGACCTGCTGGAGCGCTATCCGCAGGTGGGCCCCACTGACTGGCTCGGGCATTCGGACGTGGCCTACTGGCGCAAGAGCGACCCTGGGCCTCGGTTGCCCTGGCGTGTGCTGCATGAGGCCGGCATCGGGGCCTGGTTTGATGAATCGAGCCGGGCGATGTACCAGCGCCGCTTTTGTCTCGGCTTGCCGCCGGAGGTCGAAGTGGAGCGGGCGTTTCAGCGTTATGGCTACAAGCCCGCGCAGAATCGCCGGGCCTTTGAACAGCGCACCCGGGCGTTCCAGATGCACTTTCGACCACGGGATTATTGTGGATTCCTGGATGCAGAGACTTGCGCGATCTTGTATGCCCTGAACGAAAAGTACCGCGGGATTTAATACCGAGCACTGTTCAAATGTAGGAGTGAGCTTGCTCGCGAAAAACGTCAACGATACCGCGGGCTTTCTGGATAAACGCGGCGCCGGGGAGTTTTTCGCGAGCAAGCTCGCTCCTACAATTGGATCTTCATTCATCAGTTAACAACCCTCGTCCCCTAAATCCTTTTCACGCTGAAGCGTCTCCACAACAGGAAATCCGTGCGCATGCCCTTGGGCCAGACGCCAACGGATCGGCAGTTTGGTCACGATCATCAGCGTATTGAGGGATCCACAGATGTCAGTCGCTACCAGCCGTATCGAAGACGCCCCGGTGCAGGCCGCGGAAACGCTCTATCAGTTTGACGAAAGCCCGCTGCTGGCCCGCCAGCGCCAGCAGGAATCCAACGCCCGCAGCTACCCACGGCGCATCCCCCTGGCACTCAAACGCGCCAAGGGCATTTACGTGGAGGACGTGGAGGGGCGGCGGTTTATCGACTGCCTGGCCGGCGCCGGAACCCTGGCGCTGGGGCATAACCACCCGGTTGTGATCCAGGCCATCCAGCAAGTGCTGAGCGACGAACTGCCCCTGCATACCCTGGACCTGACCACGCCGGTCAAGGATCAATTCGTGCAGGACCTGTTCGGTTTGCTCCCGTCGGAACTGGCGCGAGAAGCGAAAATCCAGTTCTGCGGCCCCACCGGCACTGATGCGGTGGAAGCCGCGTTGAAGCTGGTGCGCACTGCTACCGGGCGCAGCACCGTGCTGTCGTTCCAGGGCGGCTATCACGGCATGAGCCAGGGCGCGCTGAGTTTGATGGGCAGCCTGGGGCCAAAGAAACCCTTGGGCGCCTTGCTCGGCAATGGCGTGCAATTCCTGCCATTCCCGTATGACTACCGTTGCCCGTTTGGGCTGGGTGGCGCCGAAGGTGTGCGGGTCAACCTGCATTACCTGGAAAACCTGCTCAACGACCCGGAAGCCGGCGTGCTGTTGCCAGCGGCGGTGATTGTCGAAGTGGTCCAGGGTGAGGGCGGTGTGATCCCGGCGGACATCGACTGGCTGCGTGGCCTGCGCCGTATCACCGCGCAAGCGGGGGTGGCGCTGATCGTCGATGAGATCCAGAGCGGTTTTGGGCGTACCGGCAAAATGTTTGCCTTCGAACACGCCGGCATCATTCCGGACGTGGTGGTCATGTCCAAGGCGATTGGCGGCAGCCTGCCGCTGGCGGTGGTGGTGTATCGAGACTGGCTCGACACCTGGCTGCCGGGCGCCCATGCCGGGACCTTCCGCGGCAACCAGATGGCGATGGCGGCGGGCTCGGCGGTGATGCGCTACCTCAAGGATCACGACCTGGCAGGCCATGCGGCGACCATGGGCGAGCGCCTGGGCGAACACCTGCGCATCCTGCAGCGCGACTTCCCGCACCTGGGGGATATCCGTGGGCGTGGGCTGATGCTGGGGGTGGAGCTGGTAGACCCGACTGGCACGCCTGATAGTCAGGGCCACCCACCGGTGCATCGCCAGTTGGCGCCGCTGGTGCAGCGCGAATGCCTCAAGCGCGGGCTGATCCTGGAACTGGGCGGGCGCCATGGCAGTGTGGTGCGTTTCCTGCCACCGCTGGTGATCACCGCTGGCGAAGTCGACCAGGTGGCTGAGATTTTCGGGCGCGCCTTGGCGGCGGCCGTGGCCAGCCTGTAATTTTCCAGGCCCTTGGTACGTTTCTACAGATATCAGTGCTGCGCGTGGTGCGCAGCCAGCCTTTGAGCGACGGAGAACAGCAATGACCTCAGTATTTGACCGCGACGACATCCTCTTTCAGGTAGTGGTCAACCATGAAGAACAGTATTCGATCTGGCCCGACTACAAGGCCGTGCCGGAAGGCTGGCGCACCGTGGGCAAGAGTGGCATGAAGAAGGAATGCCTGGCGTATATCGAGGAAGTGTGGACCGACATGCGGCCGTTGAGCCTGCGCCAGAAAATGGATGGCGCGGCCCTCGCCAACTGATTCACCCAATACCCTGTGTAGGAGCGAGCTTGCTCGCGAAGAGCGCAAGAACGCCGCGTTTACCCTGAATAAACGCGGCGTTCTGAAGTTTTTCGCGAGCAAGCTCGCTCCTACAGGGGGGTATGGGTATAGAGGTAATCCGTCGCCAACGACGCCAGCGTCCTCACGCCTACCACCAACGCCGACTCATCCACAAAGAACCCTGGGTTGTGATTCGGTGCCGCCTTGCTCATGTCCTGATCCCTCGGGGTCACCCCCAGGAAGACAAACAGCCCCGGCGCCTCCTTGGCATAGAACGAGAAGTCTTCGGCGCCACCCACCAACGGGCCTTGCACCACATCATCCTGAGCCGCCCAGCGCAGGCTCGGCAGCATTTTCTCGGTCAGCGCCGGGTTGTTGATGGTGGGGTCGTACTTCTCGATGATCGTCACTTCGGCCTTGGCGCCACCGCTTTCGGCGATTTTCTCTACGGTTTGACGCACGTCTGCATGCAGCTTCTGGCGGATACCGTAGTCGTAGGAGCGAATGGTGCCGCTCATGTCCACCGACTCGGGGATGATGTTATAGCGGGTGCCACCGTTGATGGTGCCGATGCTCACCACAGAGGGGAATGACGAAATATCGGTACGGCGGCTGACCACGGTCTGCAGGCCGACAATGGTTTGAGCGCCAACGGTGATCGGGTCGATACCGTCCCAGGGGCGGCCGGCGTGGGTCTGTTTGCCGAGGATCCTGATGCGCAGGTCATCGGAGCTGGCCAGGGTCGGGCCCGGTCGGTAGGCGATTTGCCCGGCAGGCACACCGGCCCACACATGCAGGCCAAACACCGCATCGGGCTTGGGCGCTTTCATCACGCCTTCCTGCACCATCATCTTCGCACCCCAGGTGTTCTTGCCGTCGGGGATAAAGTCGCTGGGGCCTTCTTCGGCCGGTTGGAAATAAAACACCACGGTGCCGGGCAGGCGCTCGCGCATCCCGGTGAGAATCTTCGCAGTGCTCAGCAGGATAGCGGTATGGGCGTCGTGGCCGCAGGCGTGCATCACGTCGACTTCTTTGCCCAGGTAGGTGCCCTTGGCTTTGGAGGCGAAGGGCAGGTCGGCGACTTCCTTGACCGGCAGCGCATCCATGTCGGCGCGCAGGGCCACGGTCGGGCCGGGCAGGGCGCCTTTCAAGATGGCGACGACGCCAGTGCGGGCCACCCCGGTCTTCACCTCAAGGCCGAGTTCGCGCAACTGTTTGGCGACCAACTCGGCGGTGCGGGTTTCGGTATTGCCCAGTTCCGGATGGGCGTGGATATCGCGGCGGGTTTCCAACAGGCTGGGTTCGAGGATTTTTGCCTGGGCGGCAATGGTTTCCCGGGCACTGTCCTGGCCGCTGCTGGCGGCGATCACTGCACTGCTCGCGACCGCGCCGAGCAGACCCAAAACCCATTGGTGTGTCAGACCGTTCATTCGCATACCAACCTCTCCTTGCTTATTGTTGTGGATCTTTCTCCTGCACGCTGCCGGCAGTCTGCACCTGCACGCTCAAGCGCGGTGTCGCCAGGTCCAGCCCGGCTTCATCCAGGTGCCGCTTGAGCGACAGGTTGAATGCCCGCGACACTTCCCACTGCTTGATCGGCGCGGTCTTGAAGCGTGCGCGCAGGATCGCGCTGCCGGACTCGAAGCTTTCCACGCCCTGGATCTCCAGCGGCGACCAGATATTGCGGCGTTGCAGCGGGTCGTTACGCATGGCATGGCCGACCTCGCGCATCAGTTTGATCGCGTCGTCGATTTCCATGTTGTAAGGGATCGCCACCCGGAAGATGGCGTAGCCGAACTCGCGGGAGTAGTTCTTGATGCTCTTGATTTCGCTGAACGGGATGGTGTGCACGATGCCGTCGATATCGCGCAGGCGCACGGTACGGATGGTCAGGCCCTCTACGGTACCGAGGTGGCCGCCGACGTCCACGTAGTCGTCGATGGCCAGGGAGTCTTCGATGATGATGAACAAGCCGGTGATCAAGTCCGCCACCAGCGACTGTGCACCAAAACCGATGGCGATACCGATCACACCCGCACCGGCCAGCAAGGGCGTGACGTTCATGCCCATGTTCGCCAGGGCGACGATGGCGGCGATGATGAAGATGGTCACGAACAGCACGTTGCGGATCAGCGGCATCATGGTTTGTGCACGCGCGTTGGCCAGGCCTTTGCGCGAACGGGTCAGGGCGTGGTGAATCGCGGTGTCGCTGAGGATCCAGATCAGCCAGGCGAACAACAAGGTCCCACCGAGGCCGAACAGCTTCACGGCTATTTCATGGCCTTCACCTTCGGTAAAGCGAATCATCGACAGGCCCCAGACCCGCAGCCCCAGTTCGATGAATACCAGCCACACCACCAGGTGCACCAGGGTGTAGACAAAGCCTTTGAGGCGTTCGGAGTACAGCGCGTGGCGTTTGTGCCCGCGTTGCGGCTTGAGAGCGTGGCGGCGCACCAGGCCGTTGATCACCATGCACAACACCAGCAGCACCGTGCACAGCAACGACTGGCGCAGGGCGGTGCTGGTGTCGCCGGCCGACAGGAAGGTGGCGAACAGTGAGATGCCCACCAGCAGAAGAGCCGGGATGTACCAGAAGGTGCCGATGATCGACAGAGTATCGGTGAGGGCGCGGCGCGTCAGTCGGCGCGACAGCGGCTGGTTGCGGATCAGGTGCGCGATGGGCCGGCGGAAACGCAGGATAAACACCCCGGTGGACAACGCCGCCATGACATTGGCCACGGTCGCGGCGGTGTGGGCCAGATGCTGGCCGAGCGCGGCAACCAGGCGCGGGTCGCTCAAGGCTTCACCGAAGGCGGCAAAACTGCCGATCCACCACAGCGGGCGGAACGCCTGGTGGCGCAGGATATACAAGGCGCGGTGGCGGTGCGGGCCGTCGAGTACGGAGAAGGCAATCACGCAGATTGCCGAGAAACAGGTGCCGACTACCAAGGCATAGGCCAGCACCATGGCCAGGGATTTGCCCAGGGAGGAAGGCAGGGCGTAGCTCAGGTAAACCGTGATCACCAGGGCGATCAACCAGGGGCCCAGCTTGCGCAGGGCAAAGCGCAGCATGTCCCAGGTGCGCGGGTGCTGCGGCAGCTCTTCGGGCAGGCCGAAGCGCTCGCGCACTCGGTGGCTGAGCCAGATCAGCGCAGCGGCCAGCAGGCTCCATACGGCCAGGATCACGGCAAAACCGAAGATGATCGGCAGCCATTCGCTGGCTGGCAACATCAGGGCGGCCAGTTCATCCTTGGCCAGGTCGACTTCATTGGACCAGCGCCCCAGCGGGCTGTCGGCGCCGGAAAACTGCTGCTCAAAGCCCGACAGCGTACTGCCGATCAACCCGAGTACCCCGAGTTCGGCGGCGGGCTGGGCCTTTTGCGTGGCGGCGCGCAGTTTTTTCAGGTCGCTGAGCAACTGGGTGCGTTGCTGGTCGTTTTCCAGGGTTTTGATCACTTCGTCCAGCGACTGCCCCAGGGGCACTTCCGCCTGGGGTTGGGTCTTGCTGGAACCGCCCAGCATCCCGGGCAAGCCCACGGCTTGGGCGGGCATCACTGGCAGCAGCGTGAGCAGGGCGATCAGCAGGTAGCAGGGCAGGGCAAACAGACGGGAGAACACGAGGCGGTCAACCTTGAAAACGACGAATTGACCGAGTGTACGAGGCCGCTATGCCCAATGCGAGCGCATTTGTCACTGCGCCAGTTTGGCGAGGATCTTGTAGAGCACGGTGCCGAGGATCAACAGCATGCCGATCCACATGCCAAACACGCCCAGAGGCTTGTCGCGAAAGTTGAAGCCGACCGCGAGCATGATCATGCCGATCAGGATGGGGATCAGCATGGCGTGGAATGAGGACATTGAGATCATGGCGAGGGGCGGCCTTGTCGGACTGGAAGTTCTGACAAGTCTAGGCCGGATTGGCAGAAGTGCAGTTGATGTGAGTCAGATAGCCTTATATCTGTTTGGAAACCCATCGCGGGCAAGCCCGCTCCCACACTGAAATGCATTCACAGATCAAATGTGGGGGCGGGCTTGCCCGCGATGGGCGTGCTTCGGTCTCAGGGTAAATCGCGGCTGGCGTAGAACGCCCCCAGCACCTTGACCAGATGCGCCAGGTCATGGCTGCCGCACAGCTCGCGGATCGAGTGCATGGCAAAGGTCGGCAAGCCGATGTCCACGGTGCGCACGCCCAGGTGGCTGGCAGTGATGGGGCCGATGGTCGAGCCGCAGCCCATGTCGCTGCGCACCACGAAGCTTTGCACTGGCACTTCCTGGGCCATGCACAGGTGGCGGAAGAACCCCGCGGTTTCGCTGTTGGTGGCGTAGCGCTGGTTGCTGTTGACCTTGATCACCGGGCCGGCGTTGAGTTTCGGGCCGTGGTTGGCGTCGTGTTTGTCGGCGTAGTTGGGGTGCACGCCGTGGGCGTTGTCTGCCGATACCAGCAGGGATTTCTGAATGGTGCGTACGAATTCTTCACCTTCGGGCAGCAGGCGACGCAGGGTCTGTTCCAGCATCGGGCCATCGGCACCGCAGGCCGAGCAGGAGCCGACTTCTTCGTGGTCGTTGCACACCAGCACGCAGGTTTCATCGGTGTCGCTGGTGAGCAAGGCTTGCAAACCGGCGTAGCACGACAGCAGGTTGTCCAGGCGCGCACCGGCAATGAAGTCGCCATTGAGGCCGATCACGGCGGCACTTTGGGTGTCGTAGAAGCTCAGCTCGTAGTCGAGTACCACATCGGCATTCAACCCATGCTCGCGAGCCAACTGTTCGGTGAGCACGGCGCGAAAATCCACGCGCTCGTCACCGGCAAACTGCGCAAGGATCGGCGGCAGCTCGGTCTGGGCATTGATTGCCCAGCCCTGGTTGGCTTCACGGTTGAGGTGAATGGCCAGGTTGGGAATGATGGCGATCGGCAGTTTGAAGTCGATCAGTTGGCTCTCGACCTTGCCATCGCGGCGGAAGGTAACACGCCCGGCGAGGGACAGGTCGCGGTCGAACCAGGGCGCCAGCAGCGCGCAGCCGTAGACTTCCACACCCAGTTGCCAGAAGCCGTGGCGTTGCAGCTCCGGCTGGGGCTTGACCCGCAGGCATGGGCTGTCGGTGTGGGCGCCGACCATACGGATACCATCTTGCAGCGGCGATTGGCGGCCGAGCTTGAAGGCGATGATCGAGGAGTCATTGCGGGTCACGTAGTAGCGACCGTTGGCCTCGGTGGCCCAGGTGTCGCGCTCGTCGAGACGCTGGTAGCCGGCCGCCTCCAGGCGTTGGGCCAGGGCGGCAGTGGCATGAAAAGGAGTAGGGGAGGCCTTGAGGAAGTCGATCAGGCCTTGATTCAACGCTTCGCGCATAAATAGCTCCAGACAGCAGTGGCGAGAGTTTAACGTATTGGCCAGATATTTGGAGTGAGCGTGCATGGCCGAGAACCACATCAAACCCTGTGGGAGCTGGCTTGCCTGCGATAGCGGTCTTTCTGTGCCAGATGTATTGGCTGGCACGCCGATATCGCAGGCAAGCCAGCTCCCACATTTGACCGCATCAGCCCTTCAAAAAGGCGCAGGGCACTCGAAGCGCAGGCGCTCGCCGCTTTGCGGATGGGTGAAGCTGAGCATGCTTGCATGCAGGCACAGGCGCGGCCACGCGGCCAGGGCTTGTTCATGGGCGTACAAACCATCACCCAGCAATGGATGCCCGATGGACAGCATATGCACGCGCAACTGGTGCGAGCGCCCAGTGATGGGTGTCAGCTCTACGCGACACCAGTCGCCGCAACGCTCCAGCACTTTCCAGAAGGTCAGGGCATGTTTGCCGAACTCATGGTCGACCACGTGGCGGGGCTTGGTCGGCGGGTCATAGCGCAGGGGCAGGTCGATGCTGCCGCTGTCCAGTGCCGGTTGGCCCCAGGCCAGGGCGGTGTAGGCCTTTTCGGTCTCGCGGTCGTGAAACTGGCGGGACAGTTCGCGGTGGGTATCCGCGTCCCGGGCCAGCAGGATGATCCCCGACGTTTCCCAGTCCAGGCGATGGACGATGCGGGCTTCGGGGTAGCCGTTTTCCTGCAGGCGAGTGATCAGGCAGTCCTTGTTGTCGTCGGCGCGACCAGGCACCGAGAGCAGCAGGGTCGGCTTGTTCACCACCAGGACAGCGTCGTCCTGATGCAGGATGTGGATATTGGACAGCGGCATTAAACAGCCTCGTAACAAACGCCAACGGCGGCTCCACTGACGGCCCCCTCACCCTGTAGGAGCGAGGGGGCCGTCAGTGGAGCCGCCGTGGCGACCGCCCGTTCGATCAACGATCGGGCAGGGTGATATTGAGTTCCAGAATCGAGCAGCTGCCGTCATTTTCCAGGGCGACATGCACGTCATCGTTGCCGATATTGACGTACTTGCGGATCACCTCGACCAGTTCCTTCTGCAAGGCTGGCAGGTAATCCGGCGTGCTGCGTTGGCCGCGTTCGTGCGCCACGATGATCTGTAGACGCTCTTTCGCTACCGACGCGGTACTTGGCTTTTTGTTGGCGCGAAAGAAGTCGAGAAATTTCATTGTTTAGTTGCCTCCAAAGATACGCTCGAAGAATCCCTTCTTCTTGACATCGAGGAAGCGGTGTTCCACGGTCTTGCCCAGCAAGCGATCAACTGCATCGCTGTACGCCTGGCCGGCGTCGCTCTGGTCGTCGAGAATCACCGGTACGCCTTGGTTGGATGCCTTCAGGACGGCCTGGGATTCCGGAATCACGCCCAGCAGGGTCACGGCGAGGATTTCCTTCACGTCTTCAACACCCAGCATTTCGCCGTTGTTGACGCGCTCCGGGTTGTAGCGGGTGAGCAGCAGGTGCTCCTTGATCGGGTCCTGGCCTTCTTCGGCGCGCTTGGACTTGCTGGCCAACAGGCCGAGCATGCGGTCCGAGTCACGTACCGAGGAGACTTCCGGGTTGGTTACCACGATGGCTTCGTCGGCGAAGTACATCGCCAGGTGAGCACCGGTTTCGATACCGGCCGGAGAATCGCAGACCACGTATTCGAAGGTTTCCTTGAGCTCGGCGAGGACTTTGCCGACGCCTTCTTTGGTCAGCGCGTCTTTGTCACGGGTCTGGCTGGCAGCCAGCACGTACAGGTTCTCAAGGCGCTTGTCCTTGATCAGGGCCTGTTGCAGGTTGGCTTCGCCGTTCACCACGTTGACGAAGTCATACACCACGCGACGCTCGCAGCCCATGATCAGGTCAAGGTTACGCAGACCGACGTCGAAGTCGACGATGACTGTCTTGTGGCCGCGCAGAGCGAGGCCGGTACCGATAGCGGCGCTGGTGGTGGTCTTACCCACACCACCCTTGCCGGATGTAACCACGAGAATCTTGGCCAAGGTGTTTCACCCCTAAGGAAAAAGGACTTTCGGTCCCTGAAAAACATCTCTTGAAACTCGCTGCAGGCGGACAGCCTTTGCAGGAAAAGAAGGAGTTTCCATGGGGAAACACCAACTTCCAATTAGTCCTACACAAGTCTTGCCGGTTTCGCTTTGCTATCAGAGTCTAGAGATGCTTGGAAAATGCGGCAGTATCCGTTAAAGACGGATGATGTTCAACACATCGCCCGACAGGTTGACCTGTACCGAAGCGCCCCACAGTGGATCGCGGCGCAAATCTTCGGAAACCTTGTACTGACCCGCGATAGAAACCAGCTCGGCGGTCAACTGCTGGCAAAAAATACGTGCCTTGGTATCACCCTTGATGCCGGCCAGGGCGCGTCCGCGCATCGGGCCGTATACATGGATGTTGCCATCGGCAAGAAGTTCCGCCCCCGGGCTGACCGAGGAGACCACCACAAGGTCGCCGCCCTGGGCGTAAATCTGCTGCCCGCCGCGTACCGGCGAGGTGATGATCTTTGTAGGCCTGATCGCAGGCTCCGGTGGTTTTTCCGGTTTTTTCTTTTCTTCGCCGACCAATGGCTCCAGCGTACGCTCGCGGGCGCCGGACGGTGGCAGTACTGGCAGTTCAATGGCGATGGCGGCGGCAATGTCTTCGATGCGGCTGGCGCGAATCGCCAGTGTGCGCAGGCCATGGGAACGGCATACGCGCATCAGGCCGGGCAAATCAATCACGCCCTGGCCAGCCGGCAGCTTGTCCAGCGCCAGCACCAGCGGGGCGTTGTTGAAGAAGTTCGGCGCCAGGGCGACCTTGGCGGCCAGTTGGCGGTCCAGGGCGTCGAGGTCATTGCGGGCCAGTTCCAGCACGGTAATGGCGAGCATGCTGCCTTTTAGCTGGAACACGGGATCTTGGTCTAGCGGTTCGGTTTGGCTCATGGTCGGCGAAAGCGGCTTGTCACGAAAAGTGTCGAGACTTATAACGAGAACACTCACCCGCCGCAAGCCGAGTCGAACCGTTGTAGAATGCGCGGCCCTTGTCTTTACCGGAATCTGTAATGGATCGCCCGCGTTTTCGAGCTGTATTTCTTCACCCGCGTTTTTGGCTGCTATGGCTGGGGCTCGGCCTGCTGTGGCTGGTCACTCAATTGCCGTATCGGGCGCTGTTGACCATTGGTCGCCTGCTGGGCGCGGGCATGTACCGCGTGGCAGGTGATCGTCGCCGCATCGCGGCGCGCAACCTAGAGCTGTGCTTCCCGGAAAAATCCGTCAAGGAACGCAAACGCCTGCTCAAGGAAAACTTCGCTTCCACCGGCATCGCCTTCTTTGAAATGGCCATGAGCTGGTGGTGGCCAAAGCCGCGCCTGGCGCGCCTGGCCCATGTCGAAGGGCTGGAGCACCTCACGCAGGCGCAGTTGGACGGCAAGGGCGTGATCCTCATGGCGCTGCACTTCACCACCCTGGAAATCGGCGCGGCGCTGCTGGGGCAGAAGCACACCATTGACGGCATGTACCGCGAACACGGCAACCCGCTGTTCGACTTTATCCAGCGCCGTGGCCGTGAACGCCACAACCTCGATTCCCTGGCCGTGGAGCGCGACGACGTGCGCGGCATGCTCAAGCTGCTGCGCGCCGGCCGGGCCATCTGGTACGCACCGGACCAGGACTACGGCGCCAAGCAAAGCATCTTCGTGCCGTTGTTCGGCATCCAGGCTGCTACCGTTACCGCTACCAGCAAATTCGCACGCCTGGGCAAGGCGCTGGTGGTGCCGTTTACTCAGGAGCGCCTGGCTGACGGTAGCGGGTACCGCCTGGTGATCCATCCGCCGCTGACCGACTTCCCGGGTGAAACCGACGAGATTGACTGCCTGCGCATCAACCAGTGGGTCGAAGCCTCGGTACGCGCATGCCCTGAGCAATACCTGTGGACCCATCGCCGCTTCAAGAGCCGGCCGCCGGGTGAGCCCAAGTTGTACGAAAAGCGCCGTCGATAACCCTGCTGCCATTG
This sequence comes from Pseudomonas sp. J380, assembly GCF_009827115.1. Lineage (NCBI taxonomy): Bacteria > Pseudomonadati > Pseudomonadota > Gammaproteobacteria > Pseudomonadales > Pseudomonadaceae > Pseudomonas > Pseudomonas sp. J380. Next base: position 6,096,097 of record NZ_CP043060.1, read on the forward strand.
TAGGAGCGAGCTTGCTCGCGAAAAACCCAATAACACCGCGTTCACCTAGGATGTACGCGTAATCATTGGCGATCTTCGCGAGCGAGCTCGCTCCTACAGTGATATGACGTTGATAAGCCCAACTTTTCGCCACATGGAGTGACGCAATGCGCCCAGTTGAACCGGTCACAGGCTTGATTCTTTCCGGCGGCGGGGCGCGAGCGGCTTATCAGGTGGGGGTGCTGGCGGCGATTGCCGAATTGCTGCCGCCAGGGGCACCGAATCCTTTTCCGGTGATCGTCGGCACCTCCGCCGGCGCCATCAATGCGGTGAGCCTGGCCAGTGGGGCCAGTGACTTCTGCGCGGCTGTTCAACGGCTGACAGCGTTCTGGCAGGGCTTTCGCAGTCATCAGGTGCTGCGCAGCGATTGGCCGGGGGTGATACGCCAGGCCAGTCGCTTCCTGATCCACAGCCTGTTGGGCCTGGGTGCCCAGGTGCCGGTGGCGTTGCTCAATAGCTCTCCCCTGCGTGACTTGCTGCAAGCGCGCTTGAACCTGGACGGCATCGACGAGGCTATCCGCCGCAAGCACTTGCAGGCGGTGGCGGTGACGGCCTTTGGTTATGAGTCCGGGCAAGCGGTGACCTTCTATCAGGGCGGCGGCACCATCGATGCCTGGCTGCGTCATCGGCGCATTGGGGTACCGACCCAACTGACGGTAGAGCACCTGTTGGCAAGCTCCGCAATTCCGCTGTTGTTCGCTCCGATCAAACTTGACGAAGAGTACTTCGGCGATGGCGCAGTGCGGCAGTCCGCGCCCATCAGCCCGGCCTTGCACCTGGGGGCCAGCCGCGTATTGGTCGTCGGTGTGAGCGGCAACCCAAGGGGCAATGAAGCCTCGACGCAACGCACCTACACCGGCCAGCAACCGACCCTGGCGCAAATCGGCGGGCACATGCTCAACAGCACCTTCATTGACAGCCTGGAAAGCGATATCGAACTGCTGGAGCGCTTGAACCAGTTCAGCCGCGTCGTGCCTGCGGATGCGGCGGTGCAGGGCCTGGCGCCGGTAGAGGTGTTGGTGATTGCCCCCAGCCAGCCCATCGATGAAATCGCCGCGCGACATCGCCAAGAATTGCCGGCGGCGTTGCGTGTGTTTTTACGGGGGCCTGGGGCAACCAAGACCAGCGGGGCAGGGGTGTTGAGTTATCTGTTGTTCGAGGCGGGGTATTGCAGCGAGTTGATCGAACTGGGGCGCAAGGATGCGCTGGCCAAGCGCGAAGAAATCACCCGTTTCCTGGGCCTGACGCCGAACTGAATGTGGGAGCTGGCTTGCCTGCGATAGCGGTATGCCAGCCAACACTGCTGGCACAGACACATCGCGATCGCAGGCAAGCCAGCTCCCACAGGGAACCGCGATCAACCTTTAGAAGTGGTATTTGACCAGGAAGCTTGCTGTGTCCTGGGTTGTCTTGAAGGCGCCGCTGTCTTCAATCCCGTACTTGTTCTTCCAGTAGTCGTATTCAAAACCCACATACAACTGCTTGTCGCCCCAATGCAGCGCCTTGCCCAAGTCGTATTTGACCTGTGGGTTGAAGTGCAGGTTGGCGTGATAAGTGCCGCGAGCGTTCTTGTCGTTATCCACCACCCAGTCCATGAAACCGTCGATCAGCACGTCGGAATTACCCACGGGAATGGTGTACGACCAGACCGGAGTGATCTGCCACACGCCGTCACCCGGACGATTGCCCTCGGTCTGGCGCTGGTAGAAGTTCAACTGGAAGTAGTCGAAACCGGGGATGTTCAAGTCGAATGCCGGCCCCAGCAGGTAGGACTCGTTATCGCCCTCGCCGAACTCATAGGTGAAGGCCAGCAGCACGTCCTTGATTGGGCCGAACGACAGGTCCTTGTCCAGGATCTTGCCGAACGATAAACGCGGGCTGAACTCGCCGTAGTAAGTATTCGGGCCGACATTGCCGTCTTCCTTGCCGTTGTAAAAGATACGGTCGAGGAAGAAGAAGTTGTCGCCGTACTTCCATGCGTCGGCATGTTCGAAGGTGACGGTTTGCTGGATCTGCGGGTTGACGGTAAAGCTCTTGCCCCACAGATAAGTCAGGCTGTTGTTTTGCCACTGCAACAAGTCACCGGCTACGGCCTGGCCACCGGCCAACAGTGATCCAGCCAGCATCAGGCCTTTGAACATAGGTTTCATTCGGTTGCTCCCGAGTTAAAATTTTATGGTTTTTCTTCTACGCAGGCGCTCTGGTGTGGCGCCTTTTGGTTCGCTGCAAAAATCGTCTGTTCGGTCAGCTTTGATGCTTTTAGCAAGAGCTGCGCCAAGGTGCTGAAAAAGCCAAAAAATCCCCGTCGGCTGCAGCGGATGCAGTCGAATTCAGGGGACTTTTGCGCACTTTGGCAGCAAACATCAGGCCGGGATAAGTTGGCCTTGAGGTCAGCTTTTACATTCGCTGTTTTTTTTTGAGTCGATTCGAGCGGGCGCGGAGAATACTGGCTCCCAGGCCTGGGCTCAAGTGCGCTGTAACAGAGCGCGAGGGGCAAGAATGGGGCGCGGCGTGTGGCCGGCCCCATGTCAAGGTTGTGCATGTGGGGGTTCCCTGTTTGTTGTTATTTTTGTACTAACAAAGGAATCAATGCGTATGCGCGACTTCGGGGCGCTCAGCGCCGCCGAGGATGTTGAACAGGATGTTGAGCGACAGCGCGCTGAGGGTGGCCATGGCAATGCCACTGTGGGTAATCGGGCTCATCCACAACGGCAGCTGTGCGAAGAACTCCGGGCGTACCACTGGGATCAGGCCCATGCCGATGCTCACCGCCACCAGCAACTGGTTACGGCGGTCGGCGATGTCGGCTTCCTGCAGAATCTTGATCCCGGTTGCCGCCACCATCCCGAACATCGCAATCGCCGCGCCGCCGAGTACCGCAGGTGGAATTGAAGCCACCAGATAGGCCGCCTTGGGCAACAGGCTGAGCACGATCAAGAACGCGCCGGCCATGAGCGTGACCGAGCGGCAGCGCACGCCGGTCATCTGCACCAGGCCGATATTCTGCGCGAAGGAGGAGTGGGTAAAGGTGTTGAAGAAGCCGGCAAAGAACGACGCGCCGGCATCACACAATAGGCCTCGTCGCAGCATCTTCGGCGTGACCTCCTGGCCGGTGATCTTGCCCAGGGCGAGGAACATGCCGGTGGACTCGACAAAAATGATCACCACCACCAGGCACATCGACAGGATCGGCGCCAACTCGAACTTGGGCATGCCAAAGTGCAACGGCGTCACCACCTGCACCCACGGCGCCTGGGCCAGGCCACTGAGGTCGACCATGCCGATCACACCACATAGCGCGTAACCCAGGCCCATGCCGATCAGTACCGAGATGTTCACCCAGAAGCCGCGCATGAAGCGGTTGATCAGCAAGATCGTGGCCAGTACCAGGGCGGCAATCGCCAGGTAGACCGGCGAGCCAAACGTGGCGGCGGCGCTGCCCCCGCCGGCCCAGTTCACCGCCACGGGAAACAGCGAAAGGCCGATGGCGGTGATCACCGTACCGGTCACCAGCGGCGGGAAAAAGCGCACCACCTTGGACATGAACGGTGCGATGAGCATGCCGAAGAACCCGGCGGCGATGGTCGCGCCGAAGATGCCCTGCAAACCGATGCCGGGCATGCCGGCCATGGCGACCATGCTGCCCACGGCGGCAAAACTGGCGCCCATCATCACCGGCATGCGGATGCCCATGGGGCCGATGCCGAACGACTGCACCATGGTGGCGATACCGGCCACCAGGAGGTCGGCGTTGATCAGAAAGGCGATTTCTTCACGGCTCAAGCCGGCGGCCTGGCCAATGATCAGGGGCACGGCGACAGCACCGCCGTACATCAGCAAGACGTGTTGCAGGCCTACCAGGATCAGTTGCAAGAGGGGCAGCCGCACCATGGCGGGCGCGGCAGGAGTCTGCGTTTCTAACTGGGACATGCAACACCTCGAATCTTTTTATTTTTGTGTTGTTTGGCATTCAATTGCCGGATGAAACTTAATCTTCAAACCATCACTGATCTCCCTTGTGGGAGCTGGCTTGCCTGCGATGGCGGTGTGTCAGTCACCGAAAATGTTGGTGATCTGCCGCTATCGCAGGCAAGCCAGCTCCCACATGGGAACGGTGTGAAACAGTCAGTTGGTACGGGCCCCCTGATTAATCCAGGTGCCGATCAAATCCCGTTCCTGCTGGGTCATCTGGGTAATGTTGCCCAGCGGCATGATCTGGCTGGCCACGGCCTGCGCTTGAATCCGCGCCGCCTGCTGCTGGATCTGTGCCGGTGTGTCGAACATCACCCCAGCCGGTGCCGTACTGAACAGCGGGCTGGTGGGCTTGGCCGAATGGCACACGGTGCAGCGTTGCTCGATCACGTGGTGTACCTGGCCGAAGTCCGTGGTGGCCTGGGCCGGTGCCGGTTCAGCGGCGGGTGCGGCAGGCGCGGCCGGTTTCAAGCCACCGCCCAGTGCGGTTTCTGGCAGGGGTTGGTACTCGATGGCAGCCGGTGCCTTGGCAATCGGTTCAGCCGGCTTGGGCCCGGTCACGTAGGCCAGGCTGATCATCGCCAAGGCGCCTACGGGCAAGGTCCATGCATACTTCTGGCTGTCATGCCGGGTGTTGAAGTAATGGCGCACCAACACTGCTGCCACCGCGATACCGGCCAGGATCAGCCAGTTGTATTGGCTGCCATAGGTACTCGGGAAGTGGTTGCTGATCATGATGAACAGCACCGGCAAGGTGAAGTAGTTGTTGTGGCGTGAGCGCAGCAGACCTTTGGCCGGCAGCGCCGGGTCGGGCGTGCGGTTCTCGGCGATGGCCGCCACCAGCGCGCGTTGGGCCGGCATGATGATGCGGAACACGTTACCCACCATGATCGTGCCGATCACCGCACCCACGTGCAGGTAGGCACCGCGGCCGCTGAACACCTTGCTGAAGCCGTAAGCCGCCGCAATCAACAGCACGAACAGGATCAAGCCGAGCAGGGCAGGGCGTTTGCCCAGGGCCGAGTCGCACAGAAAGGAGTAGATGAACCAGCCGGCGAACAGTGAGCCGATGCCCAGCAACACGCCTTCGGTGCCGCTGAGGCTGCTGCCGGGGGCGAGCAGGTACAGCGTCGGGTTGAGGTAGAACACCACGCACAGCAGCGCGACGCCCGACATCCAGGTGAAATAGGCTTCCCATTTGAACCAGTGCAGGTTGTCCGGCATGGTCGGCGGGGCCAGTTTGTATTTTTCCAGGTGGTAGATACCGCCACCGTGGATCGCCCACAAGTCACCGGCCAGGCCGTTCTTGGGGTTGACGCGATTAAGGTTGTTTTCCAGCCAGACGAAGTAGAAAGAAGCGCCGATCCAGGCGACGCCAGTGATCATGTGAACCCAGCGCACGCTCAGGTTCAGCCATTCCAACAGATGTGCTTCCACAGTCTTTACCTCTCGCCTGTCACCCTTGTTGTCGGGTGATCAGACCTTCTCTTATTGGTGGGGGGCGAGGATCAAACGCTCATCCTCTTTGAAAAAATGCTCATCGCAGTTATTGCCTGTGCCACTGCGATCAACCACCAGGAAGTCATCCCGCTTTTCGATCGTCAGCACCGGGTGGTGCCAGACGCCGCGATGGTAATTAATGCCCTGCCTGCCGTTGGTGACGAAGGCGCGGACCAAGCCCGATACAGGTTCATCGCCAAGTGGCGCGACCACGATCAGAAAGGGGTTGCCGAGCAGCGGAATGAAAGCCTGGCTGCCCAGCGGGTGTCTCTCCAGCATGCACACGGTCAGCGGCATGTCCTGCGCGTCGGCGCGGAAGATGCTGATGATGGCGTGGTCTTCCGGCTTCGCGGTTTCGACCGTGGCCAGTTTGTGAAAGCGCATGGTCGACCCGTTGTTGATCATGAAGTGATCGCTGCCGTCGGTTTCGATAACGTCTCCGAAGGGGGCGAAGGCTTCTTTGGTCAGGGGTTCGATCATCAGTGTGCGCATGGCTGTCTTCTTGTCTTGTCTATAGATCGTTCCCACGCTCTGCGTGGGAACGCTGCCCTGGACGCTCTGCGTCCGCTGTGTGACGCGGAGCGTCACGGGGTGCATCCCCACGCAGAGCGTGGGGACGATCGGGTGTTATTTGGCGACCTTGCCCAGGACGCGCAGGCGACTCACACCACCATCCGGGAACACGTTCAAGCGGATGTGGGTAATCGGCCCCAGCGCCTTGATCTGCTCGGCGAAGGTGTGTTCGGCGTGCATTTCCAGCTTCTGCGCCGGCAGCAGTTCGCGCCAGAACAGCGACTGAGTTTCGATCTGGCTGTCGGTGCCGCCTTTCACGAAGGCGCCCTGGATCGAGCAGGTGTCCGGGTAGTTGCCCTTGAAGTGCAGGGTGTCGACCACGATTTTCTCGATCTCGCCCGGGTGACCCAGGGCGACGATCACCCAGTCATTGCCTGGCGTGCGACGACGTGCGGTTTCCCAGCCATCGCCCATGTTGATGCCGCGGCCCGGGTTGAGGATGTTGCTCATGCGGCCGAAGTGTTCGTCGGAACAGGCCAGGGCACGACCGCCATTGAGCGCGGCAGCCAGGTCGACTTGTTCGTTGTCGCCCACCGAAGACCAGTCGCGGAACGGCACGCCGTACACACGCAGACGGGCCACGCCGCCATCCGGGTAGATGTTGAAGCGCAGGTGGCTGAACGCCTGGTCGTTGTTGATCTCGTGGTAATGGTGGCTGTTGCCTTGCAGCTCGACGGCTGACAGCACTTCCACCCACTGAGTGTTGGCATCCGGCTCGCCCGAGGCCAGGAAGCAGGCTTCCAGGGAAGCCGACGGCGGGAAGTTGCCGGTGAAGAATGAAGTGTCGATGTCCACGCCTTTGATCGAGCCCGGCACGCCCAGGCGGATCACCGCACTGTCGTAGCCTTCGAAGCGCTTGCGGCGTGACTCCCAGCCGTCCATCCACTTGCCGTTGTCATCGAAAACGCCCTCCTTCCACACGGCCGGGGTCGGCTGGAACAGGCGGTTGGCGTCAGCGAACCAGTCATCGGTCACCGAGATGATCTTGGTGCCCAGGCGGGCGTCGGCCAGGTTGACGAACTTTTCGAAAGGTACGGCGTAAGCTTTCATTCTTCTTGTCTGCCTTAGATAGAGTGGCTGGAGATGGACTGCTAGAGGGTCAGTAAACGGAACAACGCGATCTTGTTGATCTCGTCCAGCGCGCACTTGAACTCGGTGTCTGCCGAGTTGTGGATGCGCGTTTCGAACGCGGCGAGGATCTGATGCCGGTTGCTGCCTTTTACCGCCATGATGAAGGGAAACTTGAATTTGGCTTTGTAGGCCTCATTCAGCTCGGTGAAGCGAGAAAACTCTTCGGCCGTGCATTGGTGAATACCCGCGCCCGCTTGTTCATCGGTGCTGGCTTGGGTCAGTTGGCCCTGGACGGCAGCTTTTCCGGCCAGGTCCGGGTGAGCATTGATCAGCGCCAGTTGCGAGGCGTGATCAGCACTCAACAGGATATCGCTCATGCGCTGGTGCAGGGTTTCGATCTGGTCGATCGACGCGTCCTGGCCCAGGTCGAAGGCCTTTTCGGCCACCCATGGCGAGTGTTCATAGATATCGGCAAAGGCCTGGACGAAGGCGTCGCGGCTCAAGGTCGAAGGTTTCAGGGTCTGGAACGCAGTCATTTCGCCGCTCCCGGGAAAGGGTGGGTTTGGTGCCAGTGACGGGCGATGTCCACGCGACGGGTGAACCACACCTGATCGTGGCCTTTGACGTATTCAATGAAGCGCTTGAGCGAGGCCAGGCGTGCCGGGCGACCGATCAGGCGGCAATGCAGGCCGATCGATAGCATCTTCGGCGCTTCGGCGCCTTCTGCGTACAGCACGTCGAAGGCATCCTTGAGGTACTCGAAAAAGTCATCGCCCTTGTTGAAACCCTGCACCTGGGTGAAGCGCATGTCGTTGGTGTCCAGGGTGTAGGGGATTACCAGGTGCGGCTTGCCGTTCGGGGTGTTGGGTTCCCAGTAGGGCAGGTCGTCGTCGTAGGTGTCGCAGTCGTACAGGAAGCCGCCTTCCTCCATCACCAGGCGACGGGTGTTGGGGCCGGTGCGGCCGGTGTACCAGCCCAATGGGCGTTCACCGGTAAGTTCGGTGAGGATGCGGATGGCTTCGAGCATGTGCTCGCGCTCCTGGGCCTCGTCCATGTACTGGTAGTCGATCCAGCGGTAGCCGTGGCTGCAAATCTCGTGGCCGGCGGCGACCATGGCGCGGATCACATCCGGATGCCGCTGGGCGGCCATGGCCACAGCGAAGATGGTCAGCGGGATATCGAATTCTTTGAACAACTTGAGGATGCGCCACACACCGGCACGGCTGCCGTACTCGTACAGCGACTCCATGCTCATGTTGCGCTCGCCTTGCAGCGGTTGGGCCGAGACCATTTCCGAGAGGAAGGCTTCGGACTCTTTGTCACCGTGCAAAATGTTGCGCTCGCCGCCTTCTTCGTAGTTGAGTACGAACGACAGCGCAATGCGTGCCTTGCCCGGCCAGTGGGGGTGAGGAGGGTTACTGCCGTAACCGATCAGGTCGCGTGGGTAGTCAGCGCTCACTGCAGTCTTCCTTCTTGTTCGTGGTAGCAGGTGTGTGTGGCGTCCGGGCAGTGGAATGACTGAGTGGCGTCACAGCGATGAGTGATTGTATACAACTTATTGCAAACTTTGTAAGCCTGCATTTCTGCATTTTTTCTGAACGGGCTCTCTACGGGTCTCTGCAAGAAACTTGACTGAGTGGTCAGGTTAAGATCAAAAAGCCCACTGTAGGAGCGAGCTTGCTCGCGAATAACCTGAGGGCGCCACTTTTCATCCTGGGAGCCCGCGTTATCGTTGGCGTTTTTCGCGAGCAAGCTCGCTCCTACAGGGGGTTGAAGCGCTGTGAAATTTATTGTGTACAATTTTCTTTGAAAATGTCTTAATCAGCCATCGCCGGCTTTTTCACTGCCCTGAAAGAGTGCGGGTTTCTCTATGACTGACTTCGGGAGGCGCATAAAAGCCATGGGACGTTTGACCACACACGTTTTGGACGCCGCGCACGGTTGCCCCGGCAGCGCAATCAAGGTCGAGCTGTACCGCGTCGAAGGTGCGCAGCTTGAGCTGGTCGCTACCGCCACCACCAACAGCGACGGCCGCTGCGATGCGCCGCTGTTGCAAGGCGACGATTACCGCAGCGGTGTCTACCAGCTGCAATTCAACGCCGGCGATTACTACCGCGCCCGTGGCGTGCAGCTGCCGGAGCCGGCTTTCCTGGATGTAGTGGTACTACGCTTTGGCATCAGCGCCGAGCAAGAGCATTACCATGTACCCCTGTTGATTTCGCCTTACAGCTATTCCACCTATCGCGGTAGCTGAGTCGTCACCTCGCTTCATACCCCCAAATGCTCTTCGTTGGTTTCGCCCGCGCACACTGCGGGCTTTTTTTCGCCCGTGGTGTGTTCAATTATCTAACGCCTTTTGAGCCGCGACGCTGCCTAGGCTGGTGTTTGTCCTTCCATCAAGAAGAAAGCACCATGACTTCAGCCATCGGCAACATCTATTCAGATGATCCGGATATCACTGCCGAACGCGTGCAGCAGATGCGCGATCAACTGACTCGGCGCATCAACACTCATCCCCAGCCCGGCCGCCTGATCAACCAGCTCGCGGAGGCCGACCGGCGGTGTTTCCAGTCGACCAGAGTGCTCGCCCGCTTGATAGGTCATGCGCCCCGGGTTCTGGAAGTGATTCGTGCCGCGCTGCGCAAGGAATTTGAAATTGACCCCGACAGCCTGCTGTTTACCCAGGCGGCATTGCCGGGGGCGGCCGCCAAAGTTGACAGTTTGACCGACCGGGCGCTGCTGTCGCTGGCATTGCCTTCGGTACCGGACAACCTCAATCAATTCACCTCCTTGAGTGTCAAGGGCGATCCAAACCGTCGGCTGCCGTATACGCCTTTGCAGGTGTTGCGACGCATGATCGCGATGAACCTGCTGGAGCGGCTGCCTCAAGCGGTAACGGAATATTGGCAGGCCTTGGCGCATGGATCGTGGCACACACGTCAGGAACGCTGGGCTGAATCATACGCCGCAGCTTTTGCCGAGCAGGCTTTCATGGCACGGCAACTGGATGAGATTTCCATTGCGGGAATGACCCTGGTCCAGCAATTGGTGGATGCCCCCGACACCGAGGCGCGCCAGCGCGCCGGGGGCAGTTGGGCCAGCGTGCGGGTAAGCCAATTGATGTGGCCAGGCTTGCCTGCAGTCGCGATTCCCGGGGCACTGCATATTTATCGAGACGGCGACCCCGAGGGTGCGCCGCATGTGATTTACCTGCCGGGCGTGGCCCGCCATTTTTACGAGTACCCGTCGTTCTTCTCGCTTCAATGCGGCCTGTTGGCGTTGACCAGTCAGACGCTGTTCGATGAACTCTGGCAATGCTTGCCACTAAAGCGTCGTCACCAATTATGCCGACCCGATCACCTGAGCCCAGCCTCCGTTGTCGTGCGTGGCGCGGCGGTGACGGAGGATGCGTTGGCTCTGAGCGCCCGGGCGTTGCTGGATGGCCAGTGGGCGAATGAGTTGGCCTGCGCGCTGGCGATCAATCACGCGCATGTGTTCGCTGCAAGCAGGCCGCGGCCTGAAACGTTGTCGGCCACGGCCTTTCTCCGTTCGATCGAGCAAGCTCGCAAACGGCTGGCAGGCAGCGCCCGGCTGCACAACGTGTGCGACCAATTACTTATCTGGGACCGGCAGCGACGGGAGCCAGAAATCCTGTTTGCCAGTGCGATGCCCGAGCTGGCCCGGCTTACGGCAGAGCAACAGGTCAAACGCTATGAAAAAGGCCTGGTTGCGTTGCTTAACCAGGATGATCCGAGTGCGCAGAGCGCGGCGTTTGAGCAGGTGTTGGCGCTCGAGCGTCAGCGCAAGGAGCACACGCAGGTGTTGAGCGCACAGATCAAGGATGCGCAGCATCAACTGTTCGATTTGCCGTTCTGGCTTGCGCGCCCTGGGGGAGGGCGCAGGCGTGCTGCGCTGTTTTTGAGCGCCCAGGTCGAAGCATTGCGCTGTGAGGTTGAGTTGCAACACCAGCTCAAGCTCATATCCACGGCGCATCGTGACGTGATTAGCGAAGTGCTGGACCAGCCTGCAGCGCGCAAACGCCCTGGCAGTCGAACCCAGGTGCTGTCGGTCTCGGTGGGCAGCGCGCCGGATGCCTTCTATCCGCTGCATAACGTGTGGGTGGTGACGCGAGTGACCGCACTGAAAAAACCGGCAGGCGCAATTCCGGTGGTGCTGTATGCGTTTGGAGACTATGGCGGGCTTATGGCTTTTTCCGGCCTGGAGGCGCTGACGCAGGGGCTCAAAGCGACACTGGGCAGCAGTGACTATTCCAGGTTATGGGGTTGTGTCGAACGGGATAAGCTCCACGACTTGCGCGCCCATGCGGTGCGCAACACGCTGGCTGTGCGTTACGAGCCTGTCTACATCAGCCCCACGGGTCTCTCGCTGAAAAACCTGGTGATGTACTACGCAGGGTTGAGCAAACGCATCGGTGGCATGACGGGGCTTTTCGGCGAGGTGAAGGATGCGATGGTCAGCCGCTTGTTGTGGGTGGTCGAGCTGCACCAACATCTGGCGTTTCCTCCCAACCATGCTTTGAGCCAGGCGTTGGCCAATGTGGACGTGCTGCGTAAAGTTGCGCTTGAGATGAAAGAATCTCCACCGTGGCTGGCCAGCGCAACGCGTACCCAGCTCAAACAATTCCAACGCCTCAAGCGCAGGTACCTGGGCAGTGCCGCTGCCGCTGAAAGCGGGCTCGTGCAGATCCTGCCTGACCTGGACACCTTCGCCCGCAGTGCATTGATCGCTCGTTTGACTGAAGACGGTTTTTACCCGGAACTGGACATCGACAAGCCGTTGATCGACTTGCCGGATGACACCTACAGCAGTTTTTGTGGCCACGAAAGTCGCTGCACGCCGGGCGATCGCAAAGTCATCGTGACACCCAGCCTCAAACGCCACACGTTCAGCATGCTGCAACTGGCGTTGCATAACCTTGACTCGCAAGCACCCTGGACACGCCCGCGATTGACACGCGGCCGCTATCTGCAACCGCAGTGGCGCCAGCGACTGAACGCCGATTATCTGATCAACACCGTGTCTTCGCTGGATATCGGCGGTAATTACGCGATACGGGCCCACCGTGCATTTTACCCTGCGGGGGCGAGCGGTCAGAGGGAAGAACGTATCCCTGTGCTGATAAATCGCACGTTGCGGGACTGCGCGCAGATGCAGCTTTTTTCAGCGGCCGCCCAGGGTTTGAGCGCCCAGGCGCAGAGCCTGTTCAAGGTTGCAATGGCAGCCCGCACGGCTGAAGACCTGTTAAAGAACGGGCATCGGCTGACGCTCAGTGTGGTTCATTTGGTAGGACACACGATGCTGCATGATCGTTACATCGCAGGCATTGTGGTGATGGCGGACCAGGCCAGCGGACGCTGCGTGGTTTACTGGCCGGCCGCGCCCCAAGCCTTGGTCATCAGCGAATACACCAGTGTGGGAGTAGCCCTGGCGGCGCTCAATCGTATGGCTGCAGAGCCCGATTACGTTAAGGTTCTGGCGCGACAGGTTGCACCGGGTTGGGCATTCGAGGCCATCGCCCATAACGTCGATGTAACAAACAAGACCAGCTCGATTTATGACGTGGACCCTATCCTCGCCGGTTTTTCATTCTTCGAAGGTGTGTGGAGGAGCTATGAGTTTTTCCGCTCATTCAAAATCACGCACCTTGAGCCTACGCCAGCGGTCAATGAAATCGAAGAGCTGATCCACGAGCAGATTGCCAGTGCACCAGCGAACTGGTTGGCGGTGGCGCCCACCACCTACCGTGACGCCAGGGCACTGCTGTACGCGGCCAGCTCGCTGGAGCTGCAAGGGCGGGTTCAAGCCGTCAGTAACTCCAGCTGGATGTTGGCGACTTATCGGGTTCAACGTCTTGAAGAGCAGAGCGAGGCCACCAGGCGCGGGTTGCTGGGTATTTTGATTCCGTTATTCGGTAAGGCTAACGACTTCCATGATTTGCTGTTGGCTGCCCGACGCTATCATCGCTTTGGCGACCCTAACGATGCCGTGGATGTGGCGTTCATGACCCTGTTTCTGGCGGTCGAACTGGCGACAGACTTTGCACCTGTTCCCAAAGTGAAGGGCGGTAAGGTCATAGGTATGCGTTCGCCGATGAAGGTTCTGAGTCGTATCCGTCGCTTGCCGATGGCAATACGTAGTCATTTGCCCAGCGCGTCTTCGTCGCTGGTGACGCAATCGAAGCTCTTGGACCGTTTCAGAATCAAGGGTAAGCCCGAGGGCGCCGTAGCGTTGAAAGGGCCGGGCAGGCAAGGCGTGCATGTCAAGAACGGTGAGCAGTTCATAGCGGACGATACGCACCATTACCCGGTTTACCAGCGCGAAAGCGAAGAGGTATTTCGCCTGCGAAATAGCCGGGAACCGGGACTGGATGAGTTGGTCATCAACATTCAAGAGCCTAAAGAGTGGTTGTTGGGCATGAATGCGCCACAACCTGGGCCCAGCTCCGGGGTGCATAACCCATGGCCCGTTTCCCCATTGCCGGATTGGCAACCCCCTCGTACGCGCACGGCTACCGAGAATCGGATTGTGCAGTCACGTACAACGGATACTCAGTGGCTGAGTTGGCGTGTTCAAGTCCAACCCAGTCAAATTGTGGACTTTCCGGCGGCTGGCGTGTTTGAGGTAGGCGTGGGTCCCAGAGGTTCTGAGCTCAATGCCAGGTTTTTACGCGTGGCTCCTCCTTATACCGCCATCCAGGATCCGAGCAGCGGTTTCTACCGGATGCTCCCGCAGGGTGATCGTGCACCGTTGAACGGCCTGGTGTTTATCACCCGAAATGAGCCACCGGGGCGATCCGCGCTAACCGATATCATGCGCTGGACAAGCACTGATATTCGCGACCAGCCTATTCCCGTATCACGCCTGCCTTCAGGTGGGTGGCAAAATCATCCGGCACTGTTCGACAGGCCGTTGAGGCAGTATGTGACCATGGCCTTTCCCACCCTGACGAATGACGCTCGAACGTTTGCCGTCATAAGGTTGGTTGAGTTGTCAGGTCCTTCCCGGGCTGCCACGGCAAGCCATTTGCTCGACATCCGCGCGACGCTGGACGAATGGCTTCCCGCGCCTCCTGCGAGGAGCGGTCAAACGGATGATTTACTGCGGATGTTGCGACCTAATGAACGTCGCAGCGAATATCTATACATCGGTTTTGAAGGCAAGGCGCCCGGCTTCACGCGTGTCGACTTCATACCGCCTCATCCGTTAGACCCGAGCCTGCAATATGCTGTCAGACCGGTCAGGACGCAGAGGCTTGAAGCAGAGCGCGCCGCCGTCAGAACCGTGTTGGAGCAGCAGGGTTACCGCATTGTGGACTTGTCTGTGCGACGTCCAGGGTTACCTGTTGGAGAAAACAGTATTGAATCAGTCGTGACTCATCCCCGTTCGAGCAGAATTTACTACGTGGCCTACCAATGGTTTGAGACAGGGCGAATTAGCGTGAGAACGAAGCTTTCGGACAAGTGGGTTCGGGTAGCCATCAACTCCCACCCTGACTCTGCTTTATTAAGGGCGGTTGACAACGCGATGCAAGAACAACGCTTGGTGCGGATTGTGGCCGGCATTCAGTGGCCCACAAAGGGGCAGTTGGCCCCCACTGTCTATTTCGTCAAATTGAACCCTTAGCGTTGATGAGAGCCATTGCACCGGCGCCGCCAAACAGCGCAGCGCTGGTGCGGTTGAACCAGCTCTGGCCCGAACCGCTGCGCAAATACCGCGCGGCGCCATGGGCGCCCAAGCCGTAAGCCAATTTGCACAACAGGTCGAGCACCGTCCAGGTGGCGATCATGATCAACAATTGCGGTAAAAACGCCTGCTCGGCGCTGAGAAACTGCGGCAGGAAGGCCGCAAAAAACAGGATGTCCTTGGGGTTGCTGGCCCCCAGTACGAAGGCCCGGCCAAACAACGCACCAAAGCGCGGCACAGCCGGGGACTGCGGCACTTCGGCGCCTGCGCTCGGCAGGCGCGATTGCTGCCAGCTTTGCCAGGCGAGGTAGAACAGGTACAGCGCGCCGACGATCTTCAGTGCGCTGAACAATTGCTCAGATGCCAGCAACAACGCGCCAAGGCCAAGTGCCGAGGCGCTCAGCAGACAGATCGAAGCAAATACGCCGCCCAGAAACGCCGGGTAAGAGCGGCGCAGGCCGAAGTTGAGGCTGTTGCTGATCATCAACAATGACAGCGGGCCGGGGATCAGGATCACAACCAGCGCAGCGCCGCTGAACAACAGCCAGGTATCCAGGTTCATCTACAGTTCTCCCTTACGTGCAAAAGCCCCACCCGAAGGTGAGGCGGTTTTTCAGCCCTTCCTGAACTACAGAAAGATGAACTTGGCGATAAAGATCGCGCACAGCACCCACAGGCTGATGGAAATCTCACGGTACTTGCCGGTGCCGGCCTTCAACGCCACATAGGTGATAAAGCCCAGGGCAATTCCGTCGGCGACCGAAAATGTCAACGGCATCATGATCGCGGTCACGATGGCCGGAATGCTGTCGGTGGCTTCATCCCAATTGATATGGGCCATGCTCGCCATCATCAGCATTGCCACGTAAATCAATGCGCCCGCCGTGGCATAGGCGGGAATCATGCCGGCCAGCGGCGCGAAAAACATCGCCGCCACAAACAGCACGCCTACGGTCACGGCAGTCAAGCCGGTGCGGCCGCCGGCAGCTACACCGGCAGCGCTTTCCACATAGCTGGTCACGGGCGGCACGCCAACCATGGCGCCGAACACGCTGGAAGCACTGTCGGCCTTTAATGCACGAGACAGGTTGTCGATCTTGCCGTCTGCCTTGACTAGCCCTGCGCGTTGGGCAACGCCCATCAGTGTACCGGCAGTGTCGAACATGTGTACAAAAAGAAAGGCAAATACCACGCTTATCATGCTCACATTGAACACACCCATCACGTCCATGGCCATCCAGGTCGGTGCCAGGCTCGGTGGGGTAGAGAGAATGCCGTTGTAATGCACCAGGCCCAGGCCCCAGCCCGCCAGGGTCACGGCGATGATGCTGATCAGGATCGCGCCGAATACGCGGTGGTAACTGAGGATGGCGATCAGCAGGAAGCACACCGCCGCCAGCAGTGGGGCGGGTTCATGCAGGGAGCCGAGCTTGATCAGGGTGGCCGGGCTGTCGACGATGATGCCGGCGGTTTTCAGGCCGATCACCCCCAGGAACAGGCCCACGCCCGCGCCCATGGCATGACGCAGGCTGACCGGGATACTGTTGAGCAACCATTCGCGGATACGCGACAGCGTCAGGATCATGAACAGCACACCCGAGACAAATACCGCACCGAGGGCGGTTTCCCAGTTGTAGCCCATGGTGCCGACCACGGTGTAGGTGAAAAACGCGTTCAAGCCCATGCCCGGCGCCAGGCCCACTGGCCAGTTGGCGTACAGGCCCATCAACAGGCAGCCCAGCGCGGCGGCGATGCAGGTGGCGACGAAAGCCGCGCCGTGATCGATACCGGCATCGGCCATGATGTTGGGGTTGACGAAAATGATGTAGGCCATGGTGATAAAGGTGGTGAGGCCGGCGATCAGCTCGGTCTTCACTGTGGTGCCATGCAAGCGCAGTTTGAACAGGCGCTCCAGCCAACCGCCTCGGGGCGCGGCCAGATCCAACGTAGGGGCTTCGGTTTTACGGCTATCCACAGCGAGTACTCCTCAATCGTTTTATTGTTATTTCCAGCGCCGGTCACATGAGTGGGCAACCGCGCTTTGAGGTACTGGCGGGCTTTGTTGACCAAAAGGTCAGGAACTCGCACGAAGCGAATTATGCTTTTGTATACAAATAAAGCAAATAATGTTTTCGATTATCTCGGCGAAAAGGGATGAAAGGCCCAGGCCAAGGGATTTATTCTGCACGACGCCTTGAAACAAGCCTTCGATACCCGCACCTTGTGGGCGCAAGCATTCGGTCAGCGCGGCGAAAAAGGGGAGCCCCATGTACAAGGTTTATGGCGATTACAAGTCGGGCAATTGCTACAAGGTCAAATTGATGCTCAATCTGTTGGGCATCCCGTATGAATGGATCGATATCGATATCCTCAAGGGTGATACCCAGACCCCGGCGTTCCTGGCCAAGAACCCCAATGGCAAGGTCCCGGTATTGGAGCTCGAAGATGGCACCTGCCTGTGGGAGTCCAACGCGATCCTCAACTTCCTCGCCGATGGCAGCGAATTCCTGCCGACCGAACCGCGCCTGCGCACGCAAGTCCTGCAGTGGCAATTCTTCGAGCAATACAGCCACGAGCCCTACATTGCGGTGGCGCGGTTCATTCAGTTTTACCTGAACATGCCCGAGGATCGGCTGGAAGAATACAAGACCACCCACAAAGGCGGTTACAAGGCCTTGAGGGTGATGGAGCGTCAGCTTCAAGCCACGCCTTATTTAGTGGGCGAGCAGTTTTCCATTGCCGATATTGCGTTGTATGCCTACACCCATGTGGCCCATGAAGGCGGCTTTGACCTGGCGCCGTATCCGGCGGTGCAGGCGTGGTTGCAGCGCGTGGCCAGTCATCCCAAGTACGTGGCGATGCTCGACTGACTCCCTCGGTCCAATGTGGGAGCTGGCTTGCCTGCGATAGCGTCACCCTGGTGCCCCGGCTAAACCGAGGTGTCTGCATCGCAGGCAAGCCTGCTCCCACATTCAGCGCGGCGGCGTGTCAGGCAGTGCTTTGTTGAGCAGTTCAAAGCAGCGCTGCGCCGCCGGGCTCAAGCCCATCCCGCTACGGCTGATCAACCCGATCTCCCGATTCACCCCGGGATGATCGATGCTGATCCGCTTCAAACCTTCCAGGCTATCGGCCGCTGACTCCGGCAACACACTGATGCCCAGGCCCTGGCGCACCAAGGCCAATACGGTCGACATGTAGTTGGCCTCCATGCCGGCGTTCAGCGTCAACCGTGTCTCATCGAACAGCGTGTCCACTTGCTCGCGCACACTGCTGTCGCGCCCGGTCAGGATGATCGGCTGGTCCGCCAATTGTTCCAGCGTCAGTTGGCGATGGCGGGCGAGCGCATGGCCCGATGGCACAAATGCGCACAGCCGATCATTGAGCACCGGTATGAAGTCCAGCCCGTGGCTCAGGCGGGCGCGCACGCCGATGCCGAAATCCACTTCGCCGTTGCGGACCTTTGCGTGAATGCGCTGGGCCACCAGGTCATGCAGGCGCACTTCGATGCCGGCAAAGCGTTCGCGAAACAGGCGCAAGGCCGGGGGCAGGGCGCCAGCGCAGACCGAGGGCAGCGCGGCGATGGTCACTACGCCACGGCGCAAGGCGGCGAGGTCGCGGGAGCCGGTGACGATGTTGTCCAGGTCCAGCAGCAGTTTTTCCATGGGCCCGCGCGCCTCCTGGCCCGCAGCGGTAATGCTCACGTGGCGCGGGCTGCGGTCGAGCAGGGCGACGCCGAGCCAGTCTTCCAGTTGTTGCACCTGCACGGTGAGGGCCGACGGCGAAAGGTGTAACTCGTTGGCCGCTTTGGTGAAACTGCCAGTGCGGGCCACCGCGAGGAAGGCCTGGATGTGCTGGATCGAGTTCTTCATTTTGTTTTTCCGAACGTGCTAGGCCGAATATTCCAATTTACAAAGACTAACCCGCTTCCAATACTCCAGGGAAAACAATAACCGGCCAACCAGGCCGCCCTGGAGTAACCCATGCTCGCAACCCTGGGTGTCATCACCATCCTGTGCCTGCTCGCTGCCGTCATGAGCAAGCGCCTCTCGCCACTGGTGGCCTTGATCGCCTTGCCGATCATCGCTGCGCTGATCGGCGGCTTCGGCCTGCAAACCAGTGCCTTCATCATTACCGGTATCAAGAATGTCGCCCCTGTGGTTGGCATGTTTGTGTTCGCGATCCTGTTTTTCGGGATCATGACCGACGCTGGCATGCTCGATCCCATCATTGATCGCATCCTGCGCACGGTCGGCACGCGTCCTACACGGATTGTGGTGGGTACCGCGACCCTGGCGTTGCTGGTGCACCTGGACGGCTCTGGCGCGGTGACCTTTCTGGTGACGGTGCCGGCGATGCTACCGCTGTATACGCGGCTGGGCATTGATAAACGCATCCTCGCCTGCGTGTGTGCGATGGCCGCCGGGGTCAACTTCCTGCCCTGGACCGGCCCGGTGCTGCGTTCGTCGGCGGCGCTGCATGTGCCAGTGGCCGACCTGTTCCAGCCACTGATCCCGGTGCAGATCGTCGGGTTGATCTTTGTCTTCGCCTGCGCCTGGTGGCTGGGCCATCGCGAAGAAAAACGCCTGGGCCTGGGCGCCGGTTCCAGCGTGGAGGCGGTGCCGCAACGAGTGCTCAGCGATGACGACATCAAGCTGCGCCGTCCACGGTTGTTCTGGGTCAACCTGGTGCTGACCGTGCTGGTGATGGTGGTGATGATCGCCGGCTGGGTCGACCCGGTGGTGATGTTCATGCTCGGCACCGTGGTTGCGTTGTGCATCAACTATCCCAACGTGGACGCCCAGCGTGCGCGCATTGACGCTCATGCGAAAACCGCCCTGACCATGGCCAGTATCCTGCTCGCGGCCGGGGTATTTACCGGCATCATGCAAGGCACCGGCATGCTCAAGGCCATCGCCGAAGTGGCGGTGGCGCAGATTCCGGCGGGCCACGGCAAGTTGATTCCGGCCGTCGTGGGCTTTTTGTCCATGCCCCTGAGCATGTTGTTTGACCCAGATTCCTACTATTTCGGCGTGATGCCGGTGATCGCCGAAGTCGGCAAAGCCCTGGGCGTCGACCCGCTTCAGGTGGCCCAGGCTTCGCTGCTGGGCGTGCACACCACCGGCTTCCCGGTCAGCCCGCTGACCCCTGCGACCTTCCTGCTGGTGGGCCTGTGCAAGATCGAACTGGCCGATCACCAGCGCTTCACCATTCCTTTCCTGTTTGCCGCCTCGGTGTTGATGACCCTGACGGCGTTGCTCCTGGGAGTGATTTGACATGAACACCTTGCGCATCGGCTCCGGCGCCGGCTACTCCGGCGACCGTATAGAACCCGCCGTGGAACTGGCCGAACACGGCGACCTGGATTACCTGGTCTTCGAATGTCTGGCCGAACGCACCATCGCCCTGGCGCAACAGGCGCGTATCAGCGACCCGCAAGGCGGTTATGACCCGCTGCTGGCTGAGCGCATGCGCCGTGTCTTGCCCTTTGTGGGGCAGGGGACGGGGCGTCGACGCCTGCGCGTGATCACCAACATGGGCGCGGCCAACCCGCTGGCGGCGGCCAGTGAAGTACGGCGCATTGCTGGCGAGCTGGGCCTGGGCCTCAAGGTTGTGGCGGTGGTCGGGGATGACGTGCTGCATACCTTGTCTGCCGAGCAGTTGCTGGATAACGGCCAGACCGTAGGCGCATTGGGTGAGCGGCTGATTTCTGCCAATGCCTACCTGGGCGTGGAGGGCATTGTTCAAGCGTTGCGCGCCGACGCCGATGTGGTGATCACCGGGCGGGTGGCCGACCCTTCGCTGTTCCTGGCGCCGCAGATGTTCGAGTTCGGCTGGGCCTTCGATGATTGGCCGCGACTGGGCCGGGGCACGCTGGTGGGGCATTTGCTTGAGTGCGCGGGGCAGGTCAGTGGCGGTTATTTCGCCGATCCAGGCTTCAAGGATGTGGAGGATCTGGCGCGCCTGGGCTTTCCCCTGGCCGAGATCGACGCCGACGGCAACGCAGTGATCACCAAGGTGGCAGGCTCGGGTGGGCGGGTCAGCCGCGCGACCTGCGTCGAACAACTGATTTATGAAGTTCACGACCCGGCAGCTTATTTGACCCCGGATGTGACGGCCGACTTTTCCCTGGTGGGGTTTGTCGAGGAGGGCGTGGACCGGGTGCGTGCCCAGGGAGCCAGTGGGCGTGCCCGGCCTGATCAACTGAAGGTCAGCGTCGGTTATCTGGACGGTTGGATTGGTGAAGGGCAGATGTCCTACGGTGGTCCCGGCGCTGTCGCACGGGCCGAGTTGGCGCGGGAAGTGGTGCTCAAGCGTCTCGCGTTGATCGGGGTCAACATGCAGGACCTGCGTGCCGAGCTGATCGGCATGGATTCATTGCACGGCCCTCGCAGCAGCGTCGAGCCTTGGGAAGTGCGCCTGCGGGTTGCCGCCCGTTGTGACGAGCGCAGCGACGCCGTGCGGGTCGGCAATGAAGTAGAGACCCTCTACACCAACGGCCCGGCCGGCGGCGGTGGGGCGAGCAAGAGCGTGCGTCAGGTGGTGGCGGTGGCGTCGTTGCTGTTGCCCCGTGAAGCGGTCAAACCGAGGATTGAAGAATGAAACTGCACAGGCTGGCCCATTCCCGCACCGGGGATAAGGGCGACACGTCGAACATCTCGATCATTGCCTATCGCGCCGAGGATTATCCGTTGCTGTGTGAACAGCTGACGGCTGAGCGCGTGGCCGAGTTCTTTGCCGATTTACGCGATCCCGATGCGGCACCGGTTCAGCGCCATGAGTTGCCGAACGTGCAGGCGCTGAACTTCGTCCTGCCGGGAATCCTGCGCGGCGGCGTAACCCGCTCGCTGGCCCTGGACGCCCACGGCAAGTGCCTGGGTTCGGCATTGCTGGATCTCGACCTGACAATACCCACCTGATTTCTGTAGGAGCGAGCTTGCTCGCGAAGAACTCACAGGCACCGCGTTTATTCAGGCAGCCCCCGTTATCGTTGACGTTTTTCGCGAGCAAGCTCGCTCCTACATTGATCGCCGCGTACTTCAGATCGCAGCGAAGCGCTTGTCCAGGTAGTCAATGATCACCTTGGAGTCATACATCCAGGTGGTCTGGCCGTTCTCTTCGATGCGCAGGCATGGCACTTTGATCTTGCCGCCTTGCTCCAGCAGGGTCTGGCGGTCCTGCTCGTTGTTCTTCGCGTCCTTGAGCGCCACCGGCACATTCAGGCGGTGCAGGGTGCGACGGGTCTTCACGCAGAACGGGCAGGCGTGGAACTGATACAGGGTCAGGTCCTTGGCCGCAGCATTGACCTTGGCCTGTTGTTCGGCAGGGCGTTGCTTTTTGCGTGGGCGGGTAAGCAAGTCGCCCGCGATGATGACGTGGCCGAGGCCCACTCGAAGTGCTTTGACGAACATGGCTGAAACCTCTTGCCCATGACTGAGGGGGCGCAGCTTACCTGATTTCTGCAGGCGAAAAAAAACCGGCGATGAACGCCGGTTCCTTCCTGCCCAACCGGTTACTTGATCAGGCTGAGAAATTCGCTGCGGGTGGCCGCGTTCTCGCGGAACTCACCCAGCATCACCGAGGTGATCATCGACGAATTCTGCTTCTCCACACCGCGCATCATCATGCACATGTGCTTGGCCTCGATCACCACGGCCACGCCCAGGGCGCCTGTCACTTCCAATACGGCGTCGGCGATCTGGCGGCTGAGGTTTTCCTGGATCTGCAGGCGGCGCGCATACATGTCGACAATGCGTGCGACCTTCGACAGGCCCAGCACTTTGCCGCTCGGGATATACGCCACATGGGCCTTGCCGATAAACGGCAGCAGGTGGTGCTCGCACAACGAGTACAGCTCGATGTCCTTGACCAGCACCATTTCGCTATTGTCAGAGCTGAACAAGGCACCGTTGGTGACTTCCTCGAGTGTCTGTTCATAACCGCGGCAGAGGTACTGCATTGCCTTGGCGGCACGCTTTGGCGTGTCGAGCAGGCCCTCGCGGGACACGTCCTCGCCGAGTTGGCCGAGGATCGCGGTGTAATTCTGTTCCAGGGACATGAAACTACCTGTGGGATTTTCGCAAAGCGCAAGGTTACGGTGGCGGACACATCGCTGCAAGCCTGACGATGGCACTTGTTACTCGTCGCGCCCTTCCATCATGGTGCGCTTGAGCATCACATACACCGCGCCGGCACCGCCGTGACGAGCCTGGCAGGAGGTAAAGCCGAGCACCTGGGCATGCTGGCGCAGCCAGGTATTGACGTGACTCTTGATCATCGGGCGCTTGCCGTCCAACCGCATAGCCTTGCCATGGGTGACGCGCACGCAGCGGATTTCGAATTTGGTCGCTTCGGCCAGGAAGGCCCAGAGGGTTTCCCGGGCTTTTTCCACGGTCATGCCGTGCAGGTCGAGGCTGCCTTCGAACGGGATCTGGCCGGCCTTGAGCTTGCGCATCTGGCTTTCCTGCACGCCGTCGCGGGCCCACATCAGTTCATCTTCGGGGCCGACGTCGATCACGAACTGGTCCGACAGGCCGTCCACGGTAGTGGCATCGGTGCGCACGGTCGCGGCCTGGCGCAGCTTGGCGATCTGCGCGCGGTCAGTCTTGGGTTTGCCGGTGTCGGCGCGGTCGTGCTTGATCGGCTTGACGCCGCGCAGCTCGTTTTTGAACAGGGAAAAATCGTCGTCTTGCATGTCAGCCTCCGCGAAGGGCGGGCAGTTTACCTAAATCGCGGCGGCCAGGGCGCAGGAAACGCTATCCAAGCGCCATCAGTCGTGCTTTTTCATCAGGTGAGAGGCGATATTCAACGACAGCGGCTGGCGCATTTTCCGGCGGCTGCGACGCCACAACCACACGCCCAACCACAGCACCAGCAAGCCGATCCCCAGCAGGAGTGCCGAGCCGCCCGGGCTGGCATTCAGTTCGCCCAGGGCGGGCGAATGCCCAAACAGGCCGGCGCCACCAGCGCCCGCCAACAACAAGCCTACTATCGCCAGCAACGCGGCCATGCACGCTACCAGGCGCAGACGCCAATTGCTCGGGCCCTTGGGGCGCAAGCGACGAGCATCAAAACCATCGGATATCTTCATTCCGACCTTTCCTCCAGGGTATCGGCCCTTCGACCGGAAGATACACAGGTTGTTCCGGGGGGAGAGGTAAATGCGCCAAATGAGAGGGCTTTGCGGATGAGCGGAGCAATAAACACACCGCTCACCGCCAGCAGCCTCAGATCAAGTCTTTGGCCAGCGCCAGGGTGGCGAAGTTGTCTGCCATGATGGCCATTTCGGTTTGCTGCACATGCTCGGCGCTCAGGATACCGCCCTTGTAGGGCAGGTCGCGGGTGGCGCAGGCGTCTTCCACCAGGGTGCAGCGAAAGCCCAGGTTCTTGGCCGCGCGCACGGTGGTGCTGACGCTGGAGTGGCTCATGAAACCGCAGACGATCAGGTCCAGGGAGCCGAGGTCTTGCAGGTGTTTTTCCAGGCCGGTGCCATGGAAGGCGCTGGGCAGCAGTTTGCCGATGATGGTTTCGTCACCCTCAGGCTCTAGGCCCGGAATGAATTCGCCGCGCTCGCCCTGGGGGTCAAACAGGCCGCCCACGGTGCCCAGGTGGCGCACATGCACAATCGGGCGCCCGGCATTGCGCGCTGCGGTCACAAGCTGCTTGATGTTCTCTACCGCCGCGTCCATGCCCGAGAGGGCGAGCGGGCCGCTGAGGTATTCTTTCTGGGCGTCGATGATCACCAGGGTCGCATGATTGAGGTTGGCTGCTGCGTAACCGCGACCGCTGAGTTGAAACATCGTCTTTGGAACGGACATTCTGGGGCTCCTGTGAGTGGGGCTTTTGCGACATTGTCCACTGGCTGAGCGCTTCTGTGAATCGCTACTATCGTAAGGTACGCCGTTGCTGGCGTGCAGCCATGTCAAGAGGCAGGCCTGTTTAACACAATGCGGGCAGATTCGATGAAATCCGACGTACGGCGCCAGGTTTTTCGTACATCGTCGGTACAGGTGAAGGCTGTTAGAATCGCCAGTCGTTTTTTCCAGGAGCTTGCCCCGTGATCACTTCTCGCCTGCGCACCTTGCGCGACCACATCCGTTGGGCTGTCAGCCGTTTCCATGGGGAAGACCTGTTTTTTGGCCATGGCACCGACAATGCCTGGGACGAAGCCCGGCAATTGGTACTGGGCGCCTTGCACCTGCCGTGGGAAATCGCCGACAGCTATTTGGATTGCAACCTGGAAGAAGAGGAAATCTCCCACGTGCAGCGCTTGCTGCATCGCCGTATCCATGAGCGAGTGCCAACGGCCTACCTGTTGAAGGAGGCCTGGTTTTGCGGCATGTCGTTTATCGTCGATGAGCGCGTATTGATCCCGCGTTCACCCATAGGCGAGCTGATTGAAGACCGCTTCGAACCCTGGCTGGCCCAGCCGCCGGCACGCATCCTCGACCTGTGCACCGGCTCCGGTTGCATCGGCATCGCCTGTGCCTATGAATTCCCCGAGGCCGAAGTGGTGCTGGGAGACTTGTCCTTCGAAGCCCTGGAAGTGGCGAACCAGAACATTGAGCGCCATGGCGTCGACGAGCGGGTCTACACCGTGCAGGGCGATGGTTTTGACGGGCTACCCGGCCAGCGTTTCGACCTCATCGTGTCGAACCCGCCCTACGTGGATGCCGAAGATTTCGCCGACATGCCCGATGAATACCAGCACGAACCGGAACTGGGCCTGGCCTGCGGCGACGACGGCCTGAACCTGGTACGCCGGATGCTGGCTGAAGCTGCGGACCACCTCACCGAGAAGGGCCTGCTGATTGTCGAAGTGGGCAACAGCCAGGTGCATGTCGAGGCGCTGTACCCGGAAGTGGATTTCGCCTGGCTGGACTTCAAGCGCGGTGGGCATGGGGTGTTTATGTTGACGGCTGAGCAGTGCCGCCAACACCAGGCCGTTTTCGCTGCCCGGATATAACTGCAGAAACTCGGTCAATGTGGGAGCTGGCTTGCCTGCGATAGCGGTGGGTCAGCTTGCACTTGTGCTACTGATACATCGCTATCGCAGGCAAGCCAGCTCCCACATGTTGATTGCATTTCAATCTATCAGCGGTGTGTGGCAATCCAGATCAACAACCCCGCCTGAAACACCGTAAACGCCACCAGACAGGTGATGGTAAAGCGCAGCCCGCTGTCTTCACGCTTGAACTTGGTGACTTTCTCCTCTTCCTTGCGCAGCTTCACTTCCTGCTCCGCCAGGTTCTGCTCTGCCTGTTGCAGCATCTGCGCGGCTTCCAGGATCTCCACGAACTGCACTTTCTCGGTGTTCCAACTGTCCAGCACGTCGCTGACCTTGCCGGGTTGCACATTGCCCTTGAGGTGCTGCACATCGGCGTAGGCCACATCGAACCCCTGGATACGCAGGAAGTGATCGCGGCGCAGGCGCGTGGCTTCGTTGAGGGCGTCCTTATTGGCCAGGTCCACGCCGTCGACGCGGTAGTGGGACCACTTCTTCTTCGCCCAGGCGGCGCCTTGGGCCACCAGGAAGCGCCCGATACCGCGGTTGGCCGGCTCGATTTCCAGGCTGTTGCCGGGCCCGAAATGCACGCGGTGTTTATCGTGATCGACCCAGATATCCAGGTGGTTCTGCTCGCGCCGTACTCGCTGGCCCGGTAACTGGATGACCATGCGCAACAGGCTGTGGTGTTTATCATGGCGCTCGGCATAGCCGAACTGCACAAAGCGCAACGGCCGTGCGCCGGTCGCGCGGTCGGTGGCCAGCGGGGCCAGGCGCAGCATCTTGAAATGTTCGGCGTAAACGTCGGCCCACGGCAGGGCCGCTGCGGCGCCAGCTTCGGTTGCGGCCGTAGTTTCGGCGGTAGATTCGGGTGTTGTTTCGGTGGTTGTCATGCGGCGCGATCCTGTCCAAGCCCTGCGAGCCGACAGTCTTTTTACTGTCGACTCTGGACTTATCGGCCGTTTTTCCCAGGACTGGAGGCCAATTGCCGCTTAACGGGGTTGAAGTCCTTCGATAAAGCTGACGATACGTTGGCCCAGCTCCGCAGCCAGCGGCAGTTTCGGGTCATTGTAGGAGGCCAGTTGCTGCTTCACGTTATTGGGCACGATGCGCATCACGTGGTTCATGCCTTCGATCACCGTCAACTGCGCGTCGGGCTTGGCCTGCTTCAGTTGCCGGGCGTCGCCTACGCCAACCTGGATATCGTTGGTGCCCTGAATGATCAGCGCCGGCATGTCCAGGCGCGCAAAGGCGGCCGACGGATCGGCGCGGAACAGGCTGATCAGATACGGCTGCACGCTGGGTCGGAAAATACCCTCCAATGGGCGCGGCACGTCGGCGTCCACCTGGCCGGCCTTGAGGTGATCGAGTATTTCATTGCTGCGCAGCAGCAGGGCAGGGGGCAAGTGATCGGCCAGTTGCTGACGGATCACCTGGTCCACCGGGCGGGCGCTGCCAGACAAGGAAATGACCCCGGCCGGTTCAAGTTGCGGCGCGGCGAGGGCGGCGACCAGCGCGCCCTCGCTGTGGCCCAGCACAATCAGCGGGCCCATGCGCTTGTCGGCCTTGAGTAATTTGCCCCAGGCCACGGCGTCGGCCACATACGCCTCCAAAGTCAGGTTGCGTTCATCCGGCGTGGCCGCCAGGCTCGCGGCCACGCCGCGCTTGTCGTAGCGCACGCTGGCGATGTTATGCCGGGCCAGTACCCAGGCCAGGCGCTTGAGGCTGTCATTGCGCGCGCCGTCGGCGCTGTTGCCGTTACGGTCGGTGGGGCCGGAGCCGGCGATGATCAGCACCACCGGCACCGGTTTATCCGATTGCGGCAACAGCAGGGAGCCAAAGAGTTGGCCGCTGCCGGTGTCCAGGCTGATCGGGCGTTGCAAGACAACAGGGGAGGCGGCCTGGGCCACGGCGGTGAACAGGGTGAGGGTGAACAGCAGAACTCGCAGCATCATAGCGCCATCATTGGAGAGGTGCCGGTTGGACCAACGTCTACCGGTAAGGTTTCGAGGATGAACTAGTCGGTTAGCCTGCGTATACTGGCTGTCTTAAGTTATTACGGTTGACTTGATTCAACTGATTTCACGGAGCGCCCTGCATGTCCGGCAATACCTTCGGCAAGCTGTTCACTGTCACCACCGCGGGCGAAAGCCATGGCCCGGCGTTGGTCGCCATTGTCGACGGCTGCCCGCCAGGCCTGGAGCTGAGCCTGGACGACCTGCAGCGCGACCTCGACCGCCGCAAGCCCGGCACCAGCCGCCACACCACCCAGCGCCAGGAACCGGACGAAGTCGAAATCCTCTCCGGAGTGTTCGAAGGTCGCACCACGGGCTGCGCCATTGGCCTGTTGATTCGTAACACCGACCAGAAGTCCAAGGACTACTCGGCGATCAAGGACCTGTTCCGCCCGGCCCATGCCGACTACACCTACCACCACAAATACGGCGAACGCGACTACCGTGGCGGTGGCCGCAGCTCGGCGCGTGAAACCGCCATGCGCGTGGCCGCTGGCGCCATCGCCAAGAAATACCTGGCCACCCAGGGCATCGTCATCCGTGGCTACATGAGCCAGTTAGGCCCGATTGAAATCCCGTTCAAGACTTGGGACAGCGTCGAAGACAACGCCTTCTTCTGCCCCGACCCGGACAAGGTGCCGGAACTGGAGGCCTACATGGACCAGTTGCGCCGCGACCAGGACTCGGTCGGCGCGAAGATCACCGTGGTGGCCGAAGGCGTGAAACCGGGCCTGGGTGAGCCGATCTTTGATCGCCTCGACGCCGAACTGGCCCATGCGTTGATGAGCATCAACGCGGTGAAAGGCGTGGAAATCGGCGCCGGCTTCGCCTGCGTATCCCAGCGCGGTACCGAGCATCGCGATGAGATGACCCCTGAAGGTTTCCTCAGCAACAACGCGGGCGGCATCCTCGGCGGTATTTCTTCCGGCCAGCCAATCGTGGCGCACCTGGCGCTCAAGGCCACGTCGAGCATTACCACGCCTGGCCGTTCGATCGATGTGCACGGCAACCCGGTGGACGTGATCACCAAGGGCCGCCACGACCCGTGCGTCGGCATCCGTGCCACACCGATTGCCGAAGCCATGATGGCCATCGTGTTGATGGACCATCTGCTGCGCAACCGCGGGCAAAATGCCGATGTGCGCGTGAGTACCCCGATACTGGGCCAACTGTGATCGCCTGGGGCAATGAGCGAGCTTGTTGTGGCCAGCGAGCTTGCTCGCGCTGGGCTGCGCAGCAGCCCCAATAACATGCTCCCACCGCTCCCATACTGGCGCCTCTCCAGCTTCTACCTCTTCTATTTCGCCCTGCTGGGGGCGACCGCGCCGTTCCTGGCGCTGTACTTCGATCACCTCGGTTTCTCCAGCGCGCGCATCGGCGAGCTGGTGGCCATTCCCATGCTGATGCGCTGCGTGGCCCCCAACCTGTGGGGCTGGATCGGCGACTACACCGGCCGGCGCCTAGCCATTGTGCGATTCGGCGCGGTGTGCACCCTGGCCAGCTTCTGCCTGATTTTTGTCAGCAAAACCTACGCCTGGCTGGCGCTGGTGATGGCCCTGCACGCGTTCTTCTGGCACGCGGTGCTGCCGCAGTTTGAAGTCATCACCCTGGCCCACCTGCACAAGCAAACCTCGCGCTACAGCCAGATCCGTCTGTGGGGCTCCATTGGTTTTATCCTCACCGTGGTGGTTATGGGGCGCCTGTTCGATTGGCTGAGCCTGGATATTTACCCGGTGGTGGTCGTGGTAATCATGGCCGGCATCATCGGCGCCAGCCTGTGGGTACCGAACGCGCAGCCGGCCAGCCACGGCAACCGCCTGGCCGGCGATGGCTTTCTCAAGCAATTGCGCAGCCCAGGCGTGCTGGCGTTTTATGCCTGCGTGGCGCTGATGCAAATGAGCCATGGCCCGTATTACACCTTCCTCACCCTGCACCTGGAGCATTTGGGCTACAGCCGTGGCGTGATCGGCCTGCTGTGGGCGCTTGGGGTAGTGGCGGAAGTGCTGATGTTCCTGGCCATGAGCCGTATTCTTGCGCGCTTTTCGGTGCGCCGGGTGCTGCTCGCCAGCTTCTTGCTGGCGGCGCTGCGCTGGTGGCTGCTGGGTTCATTTGCCGAGGTTTTCTGGCTGCTGCTGGTGGCGCAGTTGATGCACGCCGCCACGTTCGGCAGCTTCCACGCGGCGGCGATTGCCTTTGTGCAACGCAGCTTCGGTGACCGCCAGCAAGGCCAGGGCCAGGCCCTATATGCCGCGCTGGCCGGCACCGGCGGCGCGCTCGGCGCCCTGTATTCCGGTTACAGCTGGAATCTGCTGGGGCCAACCTTCACGTTCAGTATCGCCAGCCTCGCGGCGCTGGCCGCCGCCATTATCATTGGCCTTCGATTGCAAGAGCCGAACCAAGGAACCGTGCAATGAGCTATGTAGCCGTCTACTCCATCGCCACCCCGGACACCCCGAACAAAGTGTTGACCCATGCCGACGACATCCAGTCGACCCTGGCCGAGCACGGTGTGCGGTTCGAACGCTGGCAGCCCAGCCCAATCGAAAAGGGCGCCAGTGCGGCGCAGATGATCGCCGCGTACCAGGCGCAGATCGATGCTCTGGGCTACGCCGCTGTTGAAGTGGTCAGCGTGACCCACGACCATCCACAGAAAGACGAGTTGCGCGCACAGTTCCTGGATGAACGTACCTACAGTGAAGATGAAGTGCGTTTCTTCATCGCAGGCCAGGGGCTGTTTACGCTGCACATAGGCGACTATGTGTACAGCTTGCGCTGTGAGAAGAATGACTTGCTGATCATCCCGGCCGGTGTACCGCACTGGTTCGACATCGGCGAAAACCCGCACTGTGTGACACTGCGTTTGTTCAACACGGCCCAAGGCGTTGTGCCCTCTTTGACCGGTGATGCGATTGCCGCCCGCTTTCCAAGGCTGGATGACTAAGCATAGATAACTGAATGTTCAACCCTGGCAAGTTGGAAGTTGCTGTGGGAAGAAACTTAATTATTTGTAGGGCAACGCTGTTTGTTCGGTGCTGTGCGCTTTGATTCCACTCTTTATGTAACTCTCTGTTCGGCGTCAATGTTTATGCCATCTGTCAATGGGAGGAATCCGAAAGATGGCAGCGCATCAGCAGATATAAGGAGAGAACAATGAGTGGCCCCGAGGAGACGTATCGCCCGTTGGTTATCGTGCCGACGGCTATCAGAAAACGCATGAGCTTGTCCGGCAAGCCCCTGACTTCCACCGAGCTGGAAATCCTGCGATGGGCCTCCGAGGGCAAGACCGTCTGGGAAATCAGCCATATTCGCGCCACCTCTGAAGCCACGGTTAAATTTCATCTGCGCAACATCTACGGCAAGCTGGATGTCACCAACCGTGTACAGGCAAAGAATGAGGCCGCCCGCCAGGGCTTATGTTAACGGCATGAAAAAGGGCCGCGACGCTGAATAGCGTCGCGGCCCTTTTTTTTTCGGATTTTCAGCTTAGGCCGAATGATAAGTCGGCAGCGCAAAGCGGTTCTGGCTTTGCAACATCGAAATCTGCGGCAGTTCGCTGGCTTGTTCAGCCAAGTCACGGCGAATGGCGCTGATGACCCAGGTCAGTTGATCGGCGGTGTGCAACTGCTGATAAGAGATCGAGCGCTTGACCTGTTTACCTTCGCTGTTGCGCAGGGTCAACAGGATACCGCCGTCCGGACGTGGCTGGGTGGTGACGTCGTAGTTGGAGAATACCGAAGCGAATTTATCTTGGATCAGGCTCATGTCTATCAGCTCCATTGGCTCAAGTTGGCAAGCATGGAGTGATAGGTGCAGTGATTGTGCCAGTATTGGATTTTCTAGAAAATCCTTATAAATCAGTTACTTATAAATTTATAGGATTTTCATTTTCGTGCAATTTGCATGAAGGGCCATCGTGCATCCTGCATTTTGCGCTATCTGCCCGGTGATTCTCCCGGCAGGAGGGGAAGGGCTGTAATGATACTGACCGTCTTTTGCCCGGAAAAATCCCGGTCGGCTGGCAGGCCGTCATCGCAGGCAAGGCGGCTCCCACATTTAAATGGTGGAGTGTCAGGGGGATAGGCATCGGGCGGCCGCCACGGGATACAAAACTTTTCAAATCCCGCGTGTACAGCCAAAGAACCGCTGACGTATTTTCCGCTACACCAGTCGATGTACCTGGACCAGACCAAGAATAAGAAAAGGGACGTCCCTCCATGACTCATCAGCAAGTCGACATGATCACCTGGCGCATGATGCTGCGTAAGGTGCCTGCCATTGTTCGGGCGCTCCCACGGGTGGTGCGCGGCATGCGTGCGGCCAACGTCACCGACCCCAACCAACCCTGCGGCCTGGGCTGGCATTTCGAACAAGCCACCTTGCGTAACCCTGACGGTGCTGCCCTGCTGTATGGGGACAGCGTGATCAGCTACCGCGACGCCAATCAGTGCGCCAATCGCATTGCCCATCACTTGCAGGCCCAGGGCATCCGCAAGGGCGATGTGGTAGCGCTGTTTATCGAGAATCGCCCCGAGTTGCTGCTCAACGTGCTGGCCGTGGCCAAGCTGGGCGGCATCTGCGCCATGCTCAACACGGCGCAAACTCAAGGGGCGCTGGTACACAGCCTGACCCTGGTCAAGCCGGTTGCCATTGTGGTCGGTGCCGAATTGCTGAGCCCTTACGCAGCAGTGCGCGATCAAGTCCAGATCCCGGCCGAGCGCACTTGGTTCGTGGCCGATCAGCCGGGCAGTAGGGTGCCCGACGGCTACATCGACCTGATGGCCGCCAGTGCCGAAAGCCCGGTGGACAACCCGGCGAGTTCCGCGCAGGTGTTCTTCCACGATCCCTGCTTCTATATCTACACCTCCGGCACCACCGGCTTGCCCAAGGCCGGCATCATGAAGCACGGGCGCTGGACCAAAACCGCCGTGAGCTTCGGCAGTATCGCCCTGGACATGGGGCCACAGGACGTCCTCTATTGCACCTTGCCGCTGTACCACGCCACCGGCCTGTGCGTGTGCTGGGGGGCGGCGATTATCGGTGCGTCCGGCTTTGCCATTCGGCGCAAATTCAGCGCCAGCCAGTTCTGGGACGATGCACGCCAGTTCAAGGCGACCACTCTGGGCTATGTCGGTGAGCTGTGCCGCTATCTGCTCGACCAGCCCGCGAGTGCGCAGGACCGCGATAACCAGGTGACCAAGATGGTCGGCAACGGCCTGCGCCCCGGTGTGTGGGCGCAGTTCAAGCAGCGCTATGGTGTGGAGCATATCTGCGAACTGTATGCCGCCAGCGACGGCAATATCGGCTTTACCAACGTGCTGAACTTTGACAACACCATCGGCTTTTGCCTGCAGCATTGGGCGCTGGTGGACTACGCCCATGACACTGGTGAACCGCTGCGCGGCAGCAACGGGTTCATGGTCAAGGTGCCCACCGGCGGGCAGGGCCTGTTATTGGCGCGCATTGATGATAAGTCGCCCTTCGACGGTTACACCGACCCGGAAAAGAACCGCAAGGTGGTACTGACCGACGTATTCGAAAAAGGCGACCGCTATTTCAACACCGGCGACCTGGTGCGCAGCATCGGTTTCGGGCATGCGCAATTTGTCGATCGCCTGGGGGATACCTATCGCTGGAAGGGCGAAAACGTCTCGACCACCGAGGTGGAAAACGTCCTGCTGAAACACCCGCAGATCGCTGAAGTGGTGGCCTATGGCGTCCAGATCGACAACACCAACGGCCGCGCCGGCATGGTCGCCATCACCCCCAGCGAATCCCTGGCCAGCCTGGACATGCGCGAACTGCTGCAATTCGCCCACGGCCAGTTGCCCCCTTATGCGGTGCCGTTGTTTTTGCGGATCAAGGTGAAGATGGAAACCACCGGCACGTTCAAGTACCAGAAAGTGAAGCTCAAGGAGCAAGGGTTCGACCCGGACAAGGCTGGCAATGACCCGGTCTACGCCTGGTTGCCGGGTTCGGACAGCTATGTGCCGGTGACCGGGCAATTGCTGGCGCAGATCCAGGGCGGCCAATTCCGTTATTGATTCTGGCTATGGCGGCTTTTCACAAAAAAGCCATGACACCGGGGAACTCCATCGCGACACTGGGCGCCTTAAACAGTTATGTCAGTCGCCTCAGCAAGGAGCCCCCATGTCAGATCAGCCTAAACAAATGACCGAAGACGAAGCCGCCGAGTTTGCCGAGCAAGTCTTCGACGTCGCTCGGCGCGGCGACGCCGCCATGCTTGCCGCACTGTTGGCGAAAGGCCTGCCGGCCAACTTTCGTAATCACAATGGCGACACCCTGTTGATGTTTGCGGCGTACCACGGCCATGCCGAGGCGGTCAAAGTGCTGCTGGAGTTCAAGGCCGACCCCCTGATCGCCAACGACAAGAACCAGTTGCCGATTGCCGGCGCGGCGTTCAAAGGCAACCTGCCGGTGGTCCAGGCGTTGATCGAGGGCGGCACGCCGATTGACGCGGCCTCCTCGGACGGGCGTACGGCCTTGATGATGGCGGCGATGTTCAACCGCGTTGACATGGTTGATTACCTGCTTGGTAAAGGCGCAAACCCCAAGGCCACCGATGCACAAGGCGCGACGGCACTGGCCGCGGCGCAGACCATGGGCGCGGTGGATACGGCGGCGCAGTTGCAGAAACTGGTGTAGGCTACGCGCCCTTCAAAACTTGCCCGTTACAGGATCGCCCCATGAAAACCGCCCTCGTCGAACTCATCAGCAAAATCAGCGCCGGCGTCATGGGGGAGGATGAGGTAGCGCGTATTGCCGACGAAGCGGCCCAGGCCTACGCGGACCCGGCGGCGTTCCTGGCGGCCAATCCGGATATCAACTACGACGACAGTTTCCCGATCCCGCTGGGGGAGTGGGTGGTGGTCGGTAGCCTGCCGGACACGGTGTTGTTCCAGGCCGATACCTATGGCGACCTGTTTGCCCAGATCGTTGCGTCGTTCGGTCCGGGCGTGGCGTTCAACCTCAAGCCCAAGCAACTGGCCAAGACCGAAGACCTGACCGCGCTCAACCGCATCCAGATCCAGATGAGCGCCCTGAGCCCCGAAGATGGCGGTTATGTGCTGATGAACTTCAGCCAGTTGCTGGACGACGAGATCCAGGCAGTGCTGGTGTTCGGCAACGACCTGGCGCGGGTACTGGAACTGTGTGCCGAAGTCGGCATCAAGGCCGAACCGTCATTGGAAGCCTTAAAGATTGCCGTACACGTCTGAAATAAAACGGAACCCGCGCCAAGGCTGACTATCCTACAAGTGCATGCCCTCACTTAGGAGCGACACCATGGGTTCCACGTTTAATAGTCTGATTGGCCTGATCATCCTCGCGCTGGATATCTGGGCGATCATCAACGTGTTCAAAAGCGGCGCCAGCACCGGCGCCAAAGTGCTGTGGATCCTGTTGATCCTGCTGTTGCCAGTGCTGGGCCTGATCATCTGGGCTATCGCCGGGCCGCGCGGTAACGTGCGGATCTGACGACCCACTCGATTTGGAGCGGGCACAGTCAATGTGGGAGCTGGCTTGCCTGCGATAGCGGTGGGTCAGCTTGCATTGTATTGGTTGACACACCGCTATCGCAGGCAAGCCAGCTCCCACAGTGGGGTTTACGGCGTTAATTAAATTTGTGTGTCGAAAGTATTCGCCGCACGAAATTTTCACATCCCATCCAAGACAATTCGCCGGCTTTATCCGGCTGCCAGGGCTCTATCTCCAGTGCCCTTAAAGGCAGGGCTGTGCCTTACGTTCAGTAATTAATAGCCTTGCCGGCCTCGATCGGGCACCATTTGTGCCACCGCGTTAACCGCCTACCCCAGCCAGCCTGGGCGAGGGACGGACGCCACTGCATTATTTCGCAACTTAAACTTCCAATGGGTCCTAAAACGACATGGCAAACCCGGACGCCCTGAATCAGCAGCGAGCTTCAAATCGCCTGCTGCAACCGACCGTCAAATCCCATCTGGCGTACACGCTGCTCTGCGCATTGGTCATGATGGTGATGTTTTCCCTGCTGCGCCTGGCGTTGCTGGTCTACAACCGCGAGATGATCCTCGATACGCCGGCCTCGACGTTCCTTGAAGCGTTCGCCAACGGCCTGCGCCTGGACATTCGCCTGGTGATGTACCTGCTGATTCCGCTGCTGTTGGCGCTGTTCAGCGTGCGGGCCATGGCGGCGCGCGGGTTCTTCCGTTTGTGGCTGACCGTCGCGTCCAGCATCGCCTTGTTCCTGGGCTTGATGGAGATGGACTTCTACCGCGAATTCCACCAGCGCCTCAACGGCCTGGTCTTCCAGTATGTGAAGGAAGACCCGAAAACCGTGATGAGCATGCTCTGGTACGGTTTCCCGGTGGTGCGTTACCTGCTGGCCTGGGCCGTGGGCACGCTGATCCTGAGCATGGCCTTCAAGGGCGCTGACCGCGCAACGCGCCCACGGGGCCCGTTCAGCGGCGGCACTATCAGCACGCGCCAGGTGGCGCCATGGTACAGCCGCATCGCAGTGTTCATGGTTTGCCTGCTGGTCGCCGTGGTCGCCATCCGTGGCACCCTGCGCCAGGGGCCACCGCTGCGTTGGGGTGACGTCTACACCACCGATTCGAACTTCGCCAACCAGTTGGGCCTCAATGGCACCTTGTCGCTGATCGCGGCGGCCAAGGCGCGCTTTGGTGAAGACCGCGCCAACATCTGGAAGGCGACCCTGGAACAACCGCTGGCCACCCAGACCGTGCGTGACATGCTGGTGCTGCCGCAAGAGAAGCTGGTAGACACCGACACCGCTGCCGTGCGTCGTGACTTCACGCCACCGGCCGAGAAAACCCTGCCGATCAAGAACGTCGTGGTGATCCTGATGGAAAGCTTCGCTGGTCATTCGGTGGGCGCATTGGGACGTCCGGGCAATATCACCCCGTACTTCGACAAGTTGACCCACGAGGGCTTGCTGTTCGACCGCTTCTTCTCCAACGGCACCCACACCCACCAGGGTATGTTCGCCACCATGGCCTGCTTCCCGAACCTGCCGGGTTTCGAATACCTGATGCAGACTCCGGAAGGCAGCCACAAGCTGTCGGGCCTGCCGCAGTTGCTCAGTGCGCGTGATTTCGACGATGTGTATGTCTACAACGGCGATTTCGCCTGGGACAATCAGTCGGGCTTCTTCAGCAACCAGGGCATGACCAACTTCATCGGCCGCAATGACTTCGTCGACCCGGTGTTCTCCGACCCGACATGGGGCGTGTCCGACCAGGACATGTTCAACCGTGGCCTGGAAGAACTGAAGGCGCGCGAAGGCGGCAAGCCGTTCTACGCACTGCTGCAAACCCTGTCCAACCACACGCCGTACGCATTGCCGACCCCGTTGCCGGTAGAGAAGGTCACCGACCGTGGCAGCCTCAACGAGCATTTGACGGCCATGCGCTACTCCGACTGGGCCTTGGGCCAGTTCTTTGAAAAGGCCCGCAAGGAGCCGTACTTCAAGGAAACCCTGTTCGTGATCGTCGGTGACCACGGCTTTGGCAATGAGCAGCAGATCACCGAGATGGACCTGGGTCGCTTCAACGTGCCGATGCTGATGATTGCACCGGGCATGCGCGAGAAGTTCGGTGAGCGTGACCACACCGTGGGCACCCAGATCGACATCGTGCCGACCATCATGGGCCGCCTGGGCGGCGATACCTTGCACCAGTGCTGGGGCCGCGACCTGCTGAACCTGCCGGAAGGTGACAAGGGTTTCGGCGTGATCAAGCCATCGGGCAGCGACCAGACCGTGGCCTTGCTCACCGGCGACCGCGTACTGGTATTGCCCAAGGAAATGCCACCCAAGTTGTGGGAATACACACTGGGCGCCGAGCCAACTGGCAAGGTGATTCCTGAGTCGCCGGACGAAGCTGTGCTCAAGCAGAAGCTCGAGTCGTTCCTGCAGACCGCGACCAAGAGCCTGCTGGATAACACCGCAGGTGTGGTAGATGGCAAACCGGACTAACTGACCGGCAATAAAAAAGAGGCCCTCTAGAGGGCCTCTTTTTTTTGCTTTCTTACTTGTAGGAGAGAGCTTGCTCGGGAAGAAGGTCAACGATAACGCGCGTCCTGAATAAACGCGGCGCCTGTACCTTTTTCGCGAGCAAGCTCGCACCTACAAAAAGCGTAGCGCGGCGTTTATATCTTGCCGAGCAACAACAGCACCAGCAGAACAACCAGCACCACACCCAGGATACCCGACGGTCCATAACCCCAGTTACGCGAGTGCGGGAACACGGGCAGGCCACCGACCAGCAGCAGGATCAGGATAATAATCAGAATGAGGCTCATGGTTTTATTCCTTATAGGTTCTTTGCAAAAACCGGCTGTTTAACCGTTGGTTCGTCCATGTACAGTGGGACGCCTTACCCATTCCGACTCTGCTACTTCGTAGAAAATTCATTGTTTTTATAAAACATTTTGATGTGACGCTTATTTCTTTTAACGCGTGCGCAACTTGAACTAATCAGTTGAAAAAAATTGAACTTAGTCGATAGGCACGCTTGCGACCGAGCCCGCGGTTTGCCCGGGGCATTCATCACCCTGATGGTGCGTGGGTAGAGCAAAAACCTTCGCTACACTGCCGGTCACTTCTTTCGTGAACCACAAGGCTACCTCCTATGCAAAACCGCATGATGATCACTGGCGCCGGGTCTGGCCTGGGTCGCGAAATCGCTCTGCGCTGGGCCCGTGAAGGCTGGCAGTTGGCATTGTCTGATGTCAGCGAGCCCGGTTTGCAGGAAACCCTCAAGCAGGTTCGCGAAGCAGGGGGGGATGGCTTTATCCAGCGCTGTGACGTGCGTGACTACAGCCAGCTCACGGCCTTCGCCCAGGCCTGTGAGGTGAAGCTCGGGGGCATCGATGTGATCGTCAATAACGCCGGCGTGGCCTCGGGCGGGTTCTTCGCTGAACTGTCCCTGGAGGATTGGGACTGGCAGATCGCAATCAACCTGATGGGCGTCGTCAAAGGCTGCAAGGCGTTCCTGCCGCTGTTGGAAAAGAGCAAGGGGCGGATCATCAACATCGCGTCAATGGCAGCGCTGATGCAAGGCCCGGCCATGAGCAACTACAACGTGGCCAAGGCGGGCGTGGTGGCGTTGTCCGAGAGCCTGTTGGTGGAGCTCAAGCAACAGGAAGTGGGCGTGCATGTGGTGTGCCCGTCGTTTTTCCAGACCAACCTGCTCGACTCGTTCCGTGGGCCAACCCCAGCCATGAAGGCTCAAGTGGGCAAGTTGCTTGAGAGTTCGCCCATCTCGGCGGCGGATATTGCCGACTACATTTACCAGCGCGTGGCCGAAGGCGAATTCATGATCCTGCCCCACGAGCAAGGCCGCATGGCTTGGGCGTTGAAACAGAAAAATCCGCAGTTGCTGTATGACGAAATGACCCTGATGGCCGACAAGATGCGCGCCAAGGCGCAAGCTGTGAAGGGCTGATTTGGCTGGGGTCTGTCAGGCAAGTTACCTACCTGTGTAGGCAACGCCTGATTTGCCCGCAAGCCATTGCCGGTCCAGTGCCAAGGGGGCATGGTCGAGGTCCTGTTATTTGCAAAGGACAACCGCCATGCTGGTCTTAAGCCGTGCCATAGGCGAAGCCATCGCCATTGGCGATGACATCACCGTGCATATCCTTGACGTGAACGGTACTCACGTGAAATTCGGCATCGAGGCACCGATGGGTGTCAACGTGTACCGCGCCGAGGTGTACCGCAAGATTCTCAAAGGCGAGGGCCAAGCTACCCATCCCGTGCCGGTACCCAACCTTTAGGCGCAGCTTTCAGTCGAACAGGTGCTTGGGCACATCGTGCTTGAGCATCAACTGGCATTGCTCGCTTTCGGGGTCGAAGACGATCAGCGCCTGGCCTTTGGTCAGCGCCTGGCGCACGCGCAGCACGCGGGTTTCCAGGGGCGTGTCGTCGCCATTGTCGGTGCCGTCGCGGGTGACGAAGTCTTCGATGAGGCGGGTCAGGGTGTCGACTTCAAGTGCATCGTAGGGAATCAGCATACAAGCCTCAGGTGTCAGGTCCCGGCGATGCTACTGTGCCGGGACCTTTGTTGCCAGTATCAACTCACCGCGTCAGGACTTCTGGCCGACCAGGCTGTCCACCGACGGCACGCGGGTGTCGCTCTCCATTTGCGTTTCATGCTCGATCTGATGACTGAACCGATCCAGTGAGCCCTGGGCCGGTTGCGCATCGCTGGCAAACACCGGCGGGCTGAGGATGTAAGCGCCCAGCAAGCGGCTCAGGGCGGCCAGGCTGTCTATATGGGTACGCTCGTAACCGTGGGTGGCGTCACAACCGAAGGCCAGCAGGGCGGTGCGTATATCATGGCCGGCGGTGACCGCCGAGTGCGCATCGCTGAAGTAATAGCGGAACAGATCGCGGCGTACCGGCAGGTCGTTCTCCGACGCCAGGCGCAGCAAGTGGCGGGACAGGTGATAATCATAGGGCCCGCCGGAGTCCTGCATGGCCACGCTCACCGCGTGTTCGCTGGAGTGCTGGCCGGGGGCGACCGGGGCAATATCGATGCCGACAAACTCACTCACATCCCAGGGCAGGGCGGCCGCTGCACCACTGCCGGTTTCCTCGGTAATGGTGAACAGCGGGTGGCAGTCGATCAGCAAGGGTTCGCCACTGTCGACGATGGCCTTGAGCGCGGCGAGCAGGGCGGCGACGCCGGCCTTGTCGTCCAGGTGGCGAGCGCTGATATGCCCGCTCTCGGTGAACTCGGGCAGTGGGTCGAACGCCACGTAGTCACCGACGCTGATGCCCAGGGAGTCGCAGTCGGCACGCGTGGCGCAGTAGGCGTCCAGGCGCAGTTCCACATGGTCCCAGCTCACCGGCATTTCATCCACGGCAGTGTTGAACGCGTGCCCGGAGGCCATCAACGGCAATACGCTGCCGCGAATCACGCCGTTGTCGGTGAACAGGCTGACCCGGCTGCCTTCGGCAAAGCGGCTCGACCAGCAGCCCACCGGCGCCAGGGTCAGGCGCCCGTTGTCCTTGATCGCACGCACGGCGGCGCCGATGGTGTCCAGGTGGGCGGAGACGGCGCGGTCAGGGCTGTTTTTCTGGCCCTTGAGGGTAGCGCGAATGGTGCCGCGCCGGGTCATTTCAAACGGAATGCCGAGCTCTTCCAGGCGTTCGGCGACGTAACGCACGATGGTGTCGGTAAAACCGGTGGGGCTGGGAATGGCGAGCATTTCCAGCAGCACTTTTTGCAGGTACGCGAGATCGGGTTCGGGAATGGTTCGGGTCATGGAAACTCCTGATGAGTTGAGGGCGATCGACGCTCTGCGATCGTGCGATCGTTCCCACGTTCTGCGTGGGAATGCCTCAGGGACGCTCTGCGTCCGCTGTGATGACGCAGAGCGTCACAGGCTGCATTCCCACGCGGAG
Organism: Pseudomonas sp. J380; assembly: GCF_009827115.1. Classification (NCBI taxonomy): domain Bacteria; kingdom Pseudomonadati; phylum Pseudomonadota; class Gammaproteobacteria; order Pseudomonadales; family Pseudomonadaceae; genus Pseudomonas; species Pseudomonas sp. J380. The sequence goes on from NZ_CP043060.1 coordinate 6,137,399, forward strand.
CGTGGTAACGATCGGTAGTCAGGTAGCCGGCTGACTGTGTGGAAACAACAAATCCACAAACTTCTCAGCCGTGGGTTGCGGTTCATGGTTGGCCAGGCCGGCCCGTTCGTTGGCTTCGATAAACACATACTCTGGCTGGTCGGCCGCAGGTACCATCAGGTCCAGGCCGACCATAGGGATATCCAGGGCACGGGCCGCACGCACGGCCGCGTCCACCAGCGTGGGGTGCAGGATCGCCGTGACATCTTCCAGGCAACCCCCGGTGTGCAGGTTGGCGGTGCGTCGCACGGCCAGTTGCACGCCACGGGGCAGGATGCTGTTGTAGTCGTAACCTGCGGCTTTGAGGGTGCGCTCGGTTTCTGCATCCAGCGGGATTTTGCTCTCGCCGTCGGTGGCCGCCTGGCGACGACGGCTTTGCGCCTGGATCAACGCGCGAATCGAATGTTGGCCGTCGCCGATTACTTCGGCAGGGCGACGAATCGCAGCCGCGACCACTTCAAAACCGATCACCAGAATGCGCAGGTCCAGGCCTTCGTGGAAGCTTTCCAGCAACACGCGGCTGTCGAACTGACGCGCCGCTTCGATCGCCTGCTGCACCTCTTCGATGCTGCGCAGATCCACGGCGACGCCATGGCCTTGCTCGCCGTCCAGCGGTTTGACCACGATGCGCTGGTGTTCGTCGAGAAATTCCAGGTTGTCGTCGGCACTGCCCGCCAACTGTTGCACCGGCACCTGCAGGCCTGCAGCCTTGAGCACCTTGTGGGTGAGGCTCTTGTCCTGGCACAGGGTCATGCTGATGGCGCTGGTGAGGTCGCTCAGGGACTCACGGCAACGCACGCGACGCCCGCCGTGGCTAAGGGTGAACAGGCCCGCATCGGCGTCGTCCACGTGCACATCAATACCGCGTCGGTGGGCTTCTTCGACAATGATGCGCGCGTAAGGGTTGAACTCCGCCTGGGGCCCCGGGCCCAGAAACAGCGGTTGATTGATTCCGTTCTTGCGCTTGATTGCAAAGGTGGTCAACGCCCGAAAGCCGAGCTTGGCGTAAAGGCTCTTGGCCTGGCGGTTATCGTGCAGCACCGACAAGTCCAGGTAGCTCAAGCCTCGGCTCATGAAGTGCTCCACCAAGTGGCGCACCAACACTTCACCGACGCCAGGGCGGGTGCATTGAGGGTCGACGGCCAGACACCAGAGGCTGCATCCGTTCTCCGGGTCGTGGAAGGCCTTGTGATGGTTGAGGCCCATCACGCTGCCAATCACCGCGCCGCTGTCTTCATCTTCGGCCAGCCAGTACACCGGGCCGCCTTGATGGCGTGGGGTGAGGCGTTCCGGGTCGACAGGCAGCATCCCGCGGCCCTGGTACAGGTGGTTGACCGCTTGCCAGTCGGCCTCGCTCTGCACCCGGCGGATACGAAAGCCGCGAAATACCCGGGTGGCCGGGCGGTAGTCGGTGAACCACAGGCGCAGGGTGTCGGACGGGTCGAGGAACAGTTGCTGCGGGTCAATGCCCAGGATTTGCTGGGGCGCTGCCACGTACAGCGCGATATCGCGCTCGCCAGGCTGCTCGTTGAGCAGTTCCTGGGCCAGGCTTGCCGGGTCGGGAAAGGTGTGGCCGATCAACAAACGGCCCCAGCCGCAATGCACGGCAATCGGGTCGGCGGCCAGTGCGCTGCCATCTTCGGCCAGGCGCGCTTGCAGGCGCTCGTAGGTCGGCGCCTGGCCCTTGAGTAAGCGTTGGCTGTAAGCCGCGGCATTCGGTTTCATGGATCAGATTCCTTGTTCGCTCAGCCACAGGTTCAGCGCCGCCAACTGCCACAGCTTGGAGCCGCGCAGTGGGGTCAGTTGGCCTTGCGGGTCGGTGAGCAAGCGGTCGAGCATGACCGGGTTGAACAGCCCGCGGTCCTGGCTCGGGTCCAGCAGCAACTCGCGCACCCAGTTCAAGGTATCGCCCTGCAGGTGCTTGAGGCCGGGCACGGGGAAGTAGCCTTTCTTGCGGTCGATGACTTCGCTGGGGATCACGCGGCGCGCCGCTTCCTTGAGCACCTGTTTGCCGCCGTCGGGTAGCTTGAACTGGGCCGGCACACGAGCCGACAGTTCTACCAGGCGGTAGTCGAGAAACGGCGTGCGCGCTTCCAGGCCCCAGGCCATGGTCATGTTGTCGACGCGTTTGACCGGGTCGTCCACCAGCATCACCGTGCTGTCCAGGCGCAGGGCCTTGTCCACCGCTGCGTCGGCGCCCGGCATTGCAAAGTGCTCGCGCACGAAATCGCCAGCAGCGTCGTTGGCGGTCAACCATTGGGGCGCGACGGTCGCCGCGTAGTCGTCGTAGCTGCGGTCGAAAAACGCCTCGCGGTAGGCCGCGTACGGGTCGCTGGCACCGTCCACTTGCGGGTACCAGTGGTAACCGGCGAACAGTTCATCGGCGCCCTGGCCGCTCTGCACCACTTTGCAATGCTTGGCCACTTCCCGCGACAGCAGGTAGAAGGCGATGCAGTCATGGCTGACCATCGGCTCGCTCATGGCGCGGAAGGCGGCCGGCAGTTGCTCGATGATCTCGCTTTCGGCGATGCGCAGTTGGTGGTGATGGGTGCCGTAGTGTTTGGCGATCAGGTCTGAGTACTGGAACTCGTCGCCACTTTCGCCGCCGGCGTCTTCAAAGCCGATGGAAAAGGTCGACAAATCCTCCACGCCCACTTCACGCAGCAGGCCGACGAGCATGCTCGAGTCGACGCCGCCGGACAGCAGCACCCCCACATCCACCGCCGCACGTTGGCGAATGGCCACGGCTTCGCGGGTGCTGTCGAGCACGCGGTCGGTCCAGTCTTCCAGGGTCAGGTGTTTTTCGTCCTCATGGGGCCCGTAGGGCAGGGTCCACCAGGTTTTCTGTTCGGTCTTGCCGCTGGCGTCGATGCGCATCCAGCTGGCGGGCGGCAGCTTTTCGATGCCGGCCAACAGCGTGCGCGGCGCGGGCACCACGGCGTGGAAATTCAGGTAGTGGTTGAGGGCGACCGGATCGAGGATCGGGTTGATATCCCCACCCTTGAGCAACGCTGGCAACGCCGAGGCGAAACGCAGGCGCTGGCCGGTGCGCGACAGGTACAAGGGCTTCACACCGAGACGGTCACGAGCGATGAACAGACGCTGGGCATCACGCTCCCAGATGGCGAAAGCGAACATGCCGTTGAGCTTGGGCAGCAGCGCTTCGCCCCAGGCGTGATAACCCTTGAGCAACACTTCGGTGTCGCCACCGGAATAGAAGGCGTAACCCAGGGCTTCCAGCTCTTGGCGCAGCTCCGGGAAATTATAGATAGCGCCATTGAACGCCAGGGACAGCCCCAGATGGGCGTCGACCATCGGTTGGGCAGAGCCGTCCGACAGGTCCATGATCTTCAGGCGGCGGTGGCCCAGGGCAATCGGCCCTTGGGCATGAAAGCCCCAGGCGTCGGGGCCTCGGGGGGCGAGGTGGTGCGTGATGCGTTCTACGGCTGCCAGGTCGGCAGGTTGATGATCAAAGCGTAACTCGCCAGCTAGTCCACACATAAATTCCTTACCGGTTTTTCCGTTGGGGAGGGGTCAATACTCAATACGCCCAAAAGGGCGCGTACCCAGAAACTGACCCAGTGCTATGCGTGGAGTTTTAGACCGATAAGTTATAAGGCAGATAGCCGCCTTGCCTTTAATCCGGCTTTTTTTGTGCAGCGCCCTGGCCTCGCACCAACGCGCGCAGGGCAAATCGATTGGGGTGGCAAGCCTCGGCTACGCTGGTTGGCACTGGCAGGGGCTCATCACTCAGCCATGCAGCCAGCAGTTCGCCGCACAACGGCGCAGTGATCAGGCCACGCGAGCCATGGCCGCTATTGAGAAACAGCCCCGGCAGCCACGGGCAGGGGGTTTGCGGCACTTGCCGGGCGTCTTTGCCCAGTACCGCATAAGCCTGCTGAAACGCCGCATGGTCGGCCAATGGCCCAACGATGGGCAGGTAGTCGGGGCTGGTACAACGAAACGCGGCACGGCCTTCCAGTTGTTCGGCCGCCAGGCGGTCGGCACCCAGGCGCTGCAGCAGGTCGGTAGACATCTCGCGCAGCATCTGCAGGTTGCCGCTGTGTTCGGCGGGCGTGGGCGTGAGGTCTTGATTGTTGAAGTCAAAACTGGCGCCCAGGGTGTGTTCGCCAAGCCGGGCCGGCGCGACGTAGCCCTCGGCACAGACCACCGTGGCCAGCGCTTTACTCGCGCAGGTTTGCGCCAGCCGAGTGATCTGCCCACGGATGCGCTTGAGCGGTATGTCTGCACTGAAGGGGAAACGCTTGATCTCCGCAGCCCCTGCGAGCACCACGACACCGGCGCTGGCCAGCACGCGGTCACCGGCGCGGGCTTGCCATTGGTCGTCGAGCCGGTGCAGTTCCAGTGCCTCGTGGTGGGTGAGCACTTCAATCAGTGGATGTTTGGCCTGCCACTGGCACAGCGCGGGCGGATGCACCCAACCGCCCTCTGGAAAAAACAACCCGCCGTGGGCCAGTTCGATTCCCGCCTTTTGCTGCGCCTGCTCGCGGTCCAGCAGATGCAGTAGGTCCGGAGCAAAGGCGTTTGCCAATTGAGCCTGACGCTGGATCTCTTTGGCGTCAAACGCCAGTTGCAACACGCCACAGCCGTCCCAATCGACACCTCGGTGCAAGTGTTCCAGCAGGCGTCGGGTGTGGCCAAAACCGCTGACTATCAGCTGGGACAAGGCCGTGCCATGGGCCGAAAGCTTGAGGTACAACACACCCTGTGGGTTGCCCGAAGCTTCCTGTGCCAAGCCGGCGTGGCGCTCCAGAAGGCTGACACGCCAACCCCGGGCGGCCAGGCTGGCGGCGGTCGCGCACCCGGCCAGGCCACCGCCGATGACTAGGGCATGACGTTCTCCCTCGATGGCGGGTGGCCGGGCGAACCAGGGTTTACGTGGGGCCGGCGCGGGTAAGTCGGCGGGCCAACCGACAAACTCCCCACGCAGGATCTCCCACTTATGGCCGATGCCTGGCGTGCGTTTCATCTTGAACCCGGCGGCATTGATCAACCGCCTTACCCAGCCGGTGCTGGTGAAGGTGCTGATGGTCGAGCCCGGTGCCGCCAGGCGCGCCAGTTGGGCGAACAGCTCGGCGGTCCACATGTCGGGGTTTTTCGCCGGGGCGAACCCGTCGAGAAACCATGCATCGACCTGGGCGTCCAGTTGCGGCAATTGTTCCAGCGCATCGCCGATCAACAGGGTCAGGGTCACGCGGCCGTTGTCCAGTACCAGGCGCTGGAAACCCTGGTGGATGGCAATGTATTGCGCCAGCAGTTGCTCGGCCAAGGGTTGCAGTTCGGGCCAGAGGGCGAGGGCGCGTTGCAGGTCGGCATGGCTGAGGGGGTACTTTTCCACGCTGACGAAGTGCAGCCGCGCACCGGCGACTGCGTGCTGTTCGAACAACTGCCAGGCGCAGAGGAAGTTCAAGCCGGTGCCGAAGCCAGTTTCACCAATCACCAGGCGCCCACCTGCGGGCAAGGCGGCGAAGCGTTCCTGCAAGCGGTTCTGCTCCAGGAACACGTAGCGGGTTTCTTCCAGGCCCGACTGGTCGGAGAAATAAACGTCGTCGAATACCCGCGAATGCGGGCGGCCTTGGTCATCCCAGTCGAGCTGGGCGTGGGTGATGGGGTTCATGGCGGCTCATAAAATGAAAGCGGGCAAAGGCAAGGTGGCCATTCTAGCCGATCAACAGGCGTTGAATTGATCCATGGCAAGGCTGGGTTGTATTTCCTTGCGCGTGTCGGGGCCCAATCCGCTAGTCTTGAGCCATCTTGAAACGGAGCTGCCCATGTTCGAATCCGCCGAAATCGGTCACGCCATCGACAAAGACACCTACGACGCCGAAGTGCCGGCCTTGCGTGAAGCCTTGCTGGAAGTTCAGTACGAGCTGCAACAGCAGAAACGCTTCCCGGTGATCATCCTCATCAACGGCATCGAGGGCGCGGGCAAGGGTGAAACCGTCAAGCTGCTCAATGAATGGATGGACCCGCGCCTGATCGAAGTCCGCACCTTCGACCAGCAGACCGACGAAGAACTGGCGCGTCCACCGGCCTGGCGCTACTGGCGGCAACTGCCGGCCAAGGGCCGCATGGGCATTTTCTTCGGCAACTGGTACAGCCAGATGCTGCAAGGCCGCGTGCATGGGCAGATCAAGGATGCGCGCCTGGACCAGGCCATCGCCGGCGCCGAACGTCTGGAAAAGATGCTCTGCGATGAAGGTGCGCTGATCTTCAAGTTCTGGTTCCACCTGTCCAAAAAACAGATGAAGGCGCGCCTCAAGGCCCTGGCCGACGACCCGCTGCACAGCTGGCGCATCAGCCCATTGGACTGGCAGCAGTCCAAGACCTACGACAAGTTCGTGCATTTCGGTGAGCGTGTGCTGCGCCGCACCAGCCGCGATTACGCGCCGTGGCATGTGATCGAAGGCGTCGACCCCCATTACCGTGGGCTGACCGTGGGCAAGATCCTGCTCGATGGGCTGCAAAGTGCCCTGAACCAGGCCAAGGTCAAGGCCAGCGGCATGAACCCGGCGCCGTTGCTTGCCTCGGTGGACCAAAAGAGCCTGCTCGACAGCCTCGACATGACCCTGCGCCTGGACAAGGACGACTATGAAGAGCAACTGATTACCGAACAGGCGCGCTTCTCTGGCCTGATGCGCGACAAACGTATGCGCAAGCACGCGCTGGTAAGCGTGTTCGAGGGCAACGACGCGGCGGGCAAGGGCGGGGCGATCCGCCGTGTGGCGGCAGCACTGGACCCGCGCCAGTACCACATCGTGCCGATTGCCGCGCCCAGCGAAGACGAACGGGCCCAGCCTTATCTATGGCGGTTCTGGCAGAAAATCCCGGCGCGCGGCATGTTCACCGTGTTTGACCGCTCCTGGTACGGCCGCGTGCTGGTGGAGCGCATCGAAGGCTTCTGTACCCCTGCGGACTGGATGCGCGCCTATGGCGAGATCAATGACTTCGAAGAGCAACTGCGCGATGCGGGGGTGATCGTGGTCAAGTTCTGGCTGGCCATCGACAAGGAGACGCAACTGGAGCGCTTCCAGGCTCGTGAAGAAATCCCCTTCAAACGCTTCAAGATCACCGAAGACGACTGGCGCAATCGCGACAAGTGGGACGACTACCGCGCGGCAGTGGGCGATATGGTTGACCGCACCAGCACCGAGGTGGCGCCCTGGACTCTGGTCGAGGCCAACGACAAGCGCTGGGCGCGGGTCAAGGTGCTGCGCACCATCAACCGTGCGCTGGAAGAAGCGTTTGATAAAAGCGACAAGCACGACAAGAAGAAAAAGAAATAGCCTGTAGGAGCGAGCTTGCTCGCGAAAAACGTCAACGATAACGCGTGCTTCCTGAGTGAACGCGGCGCCTATTAGTTTTTCGCGAGCAAGCTCGCTCCTACAGAGGCTCCATGCTTTTGCATCCACGCAGTGAATGATCATCGCGGTCGGCCAGGCCTGGATCTATCCTCGATCCACAACCACAAGATCGAGGTAGCCCATGCGTGAAGTAGTGATCGTCGACAGCGTGCGAACCGGCCTGGCCAAATCCTTTCGCGGCAAGTTCAACCAGACCCGTCCCGATGACATGGCGGCCCATTGTGTCAATGCGCTGCTGGCCCGCAACGGTATCGACCCTGCGACGGTAGAAGACTGCATCGTCGGTGCCGGCTCCAACGAAGGCGCCCAGGGCTATAACATCGGGCGTAACGTGGCGGTGCTCTCGCAACTGGGCACCGGTACGGCGGGCATGACTCTCAACCGTTTCTGTTCGTCGGGCTTGCAGGCGATTGCCATTGCCGCCAACCAGATCGCTTCGGGCTGCAGCGACATCATTGTTGCCGGTGGCGTGGAGTCCATCAGCCTGACCATGAAGAGCGTCAACACCGATAACCTGATCAACCCGCTGCTTAAAGAACAGGTGCCGGGCATTTACTTCCCCATGGGCCAGACCGCCGAAATCGTTGCGCGCCGCTATCACGTCAGCCGCGAAGATCAGGACCTTTACGCGCTGCAAAGCCAGCAGCGCACCGCCCAGGCCCAGGCTGATGGCTTGTTCAACGATGAAATCGTGCCGATGGCGGTCAAGTACAAGGTCGAGGACAAGAACACTGGCGCGGTGCAGATCCTGGATGGCGTGGTAGACCGGGACGACTGCAACCGCCCGGACACCACCCTGGCCAGCCTCAGCGGCTTGAAGCCGGTGTTTGCCGAGGATGGCTCGGTGACTGCAGGTAACTCCTCGCAGCTCTCCGACGGCGCGTCGATGACCCTGGTGATGAGCCTGGAAAAAGCTCTGGAACTGGGGCTCAAGCCCAAGGCGTTCTTCCGTGGCTTTACCGTGGCCGGTTGCGAGCCGGACGAGATGGGCATCGGCCCGGTGTTCTCGGTGCCCAAGTTGCTCAAGGCCAAGGGGTTGCAGGTGGCGGATATCGACTTGTGGGAACTCAATGAGGCCTTTGCTTCCCAGTGCCTTTACGCACGCAATCGCCTGGAGATCGATAATGCCAAATACAACGTCAACGGCGGCTCGATTTCTATCGGGCACCCGTTCGGCATGACCGGCTCGCGGCAGGTGGGGCACCTGGTGCGCGAACTGCAACGGCGCAACCTGCGTTACGGGGTTGTCACCATGTGCGTGGGGGGTGGGATGGGCGCCACCGGACTCTTCGAAGCCGTACGCTGAGTCAGGTTGGAATACCGCCAATGTGGGAGCTGGCTTGCCTGCGATTGCGGTGGGTCAGCGACAGATTGGACACAGATAAATCGCCATCGCAGGCAAGCCAGCCCCCACATTCAAGACTGTGACGTATCCGAACTCAGTGACTTGCCCCTAGAATGCCTGCTCCACTTCCTCTGGCATCTGGGGCACTCATGCACATCTCTTCCGGCCGCTGGGTCTACGGTTTCTTCCTGACCCTGCTGACCGCGTTTCTGTGGGGCATTCTCCCGATCAAGCTCAAGCAAGTGTTGCAGGTGATGGACCCGATCACCGTGACCTGGTTTCGCCTCATGGTAGCGGGCACGTGCCTGTTCGTTTACCTGGCCGCCACCAAACGCCTGCCCAGCCGCAAAGTGCTTGGCCCCAAGGGTGGGTGGCTGGTGGGCATGGCGGTGTGTGGCCTGGTGGGCAACTACGTGCTGTACCTGGTTGGCCTGAAAATGCTTAGCCCCGGCACGGCGCAGTTGGTGGTGCAGATGGGCCCGATCTTTCTGATGGTTGCCAGTGTGTTTGTGTTCAAGGAGCGCTTCAGTCTGGGGCAGGGGGTGGGGCTGATGGTGCTGATCGCAGGCTTTGGCTTGTTTTTCAACCAACGCCTGGTGGAGTTGCTGACGTCCATGGGTTCTTACACCGCCGGTGTGCTGACGATCCTGCTCGCCACCACCATCTGGGTGTTCTATGCACTGGGGCAGAAGCAGTTGCTGACGGTATGGAATTCATTGCAGGTGATGATGGTGATCTACCTGTCGTGCGCGGTGTTGCTCACGCCTTGGGCGCACCCGCTGGAGGCGTTGCAGTTGAGCCCGTTGCAAGGCTGGCTGCTGCTGGCGTGCTGCATGAATACGCTGGTGGCCTACGGCGCATTTGCCGAAGCCCTGGCGCATTGGGAAGCCTCGCGGGTCAGTGCGACCCTGGCGTTGACGCCGTTGGTGACCTTTGTGGCGGTGGCAGTGTCGGCCTGGCTGTGGCCGGACTATGTGCAAGCCGAAGAGATCAATGCCTTGGGGTATGTGGGGGCTTTGGTGGTGGTGACTGGCTCGGCGATGGTGGCGCTGGCGCCTTCGCTGCTCGCCGGGCTCAGGGCCCGGCGGCTGCGGATGTCGGTTTAAGCGCCGAGCATGTTTTGCGGGCGCACCCACTGGTCAAACTCGGCATCGGTGAGATAGCCCAGCTCCAGTGCAGCCTCACGCAGTGTCAGCCCTTCGGCGTAAGCCTTCTTGGCGATTTCGGCTGACTTGTCGTAGCCGATATGGGGGTTGAGGGCGGTGACCAGCATCAGTCCGCGTTCCAGGTGCTGGGCCATTTGCTCGGCGTCGGGTTCAAGACCGGCAATGCAATGCTCCTGGAAGTTGTTGCAGCCATCGGCCAGCAGGCGGATCGACTCCAGCAGGTTGTGGATGATCACCGGTTTGTACACGTTCAACTGCAAGTGCCCTTGGCTGGCGGCCATGCCGATGGTCACGTCGTTGCCCAGCACCTGGCAGGCCAGCATCGACAGCGCTTCGCATTGTGTGGGGTTGACCTTGCCGGGCATGATCGAACTGCCCGGTTCGTTGGCCGGCAACTTGACTTCGGCCAGCCCGGCGCGAGGGCCGGAACCCAGCAGGCGCAGGTCGTTGGCGATCTTCATCAGCGCCACGGCCAGGGTTTTCAGCGCGCCGTGCAAGGTCACCAGCGGCTCATGGCCGGAGAGGGCGGCGAATTTGTTCGGCGCGGTCACAAAGGGTAGACCCGACAACGCGGCCAGCTCGGAAGCAATCGCCTCGCCAAAGCCATGGGGGGCATTGAGGCCGGTGCCGACGGCGGTGCCGCCCTGGGCCAGCTCGCACACCGCGGGCAGGGCGCTGCGGATCGCACGCTCGGCGTAATCGAGCTGGGCGATAAACGCCGAAAGTTCCTGGCCGAAGGTGATCGGTGTGGCATCCATCATGTGGGTACGGCCGGTCTTGACCAGCTTCATATGCCGCGCGGCCAATTCTGCCAGCCCACCGGACAAGGTGGCGATTGCCGGCAGCAGTTGCTTGTTCACCGCTTGCACCGCAGCAATGCTCATGGCGGTGGGGAAGCAGTCGTTGGAACTCTGGGAACGGTTGACGTGATCGTTGGGGTGCACCGGGCTCTTGCCGCCGCGGTTGTTGCCGGCCAGTTCGTTGGCGCGGCCAGCGATCACTTCGTTGGCGTTCATGTTGCTCTGGGTGCCACTGCCGGTCTGCCAGACCACCAGCGGGAACTGGTCGTCATGCTGGCCGTCCAGGACTTCGTCGGCAGCCTGCTCGATCAGGCGGGCAATATCGGCGGGCAAGTCGCCGTTGCGGTCGTTGACCCGCGCCGCAGCCTTCTTGATCAGGGCCAGGGCATGCAATACCGCCAGCGGCATGCGCTGCTCGCCAATCGCGAAATTGACCAGCGAACGTTGGGTTTGCGCGCCCCAATAGGCGTCATCAGGGACCTGTACTTCCCCCAGGCTGTCGGTTTCGATACGGCTCATCGGTCACCCTCCTTATGCAGTCGTGATTGGTCAGTTTAGGCCCTGGCGGCCAGCGTGGGTTCCCTAAAAGCGCATTTGTGCCATCGCGCCCCGTGAAACCGGGGCTTGCCAAGGAGTGGGGTTGAGCCGCGAGGTTTTTTAGGCGCAGAATGGTCGCCCTTGGGGTCTTACCTCGCCTGCTAGAAAAGGAAACTCGATGACTCGTCTTCGTGCCATCTGTACCGCGGTTGCTCTGGTTTGCGCCAGCGGCCAGGTTCTTGCCGATACCGCCAGCCACAACGCCAGTGCCGAAGCCTTCCTTACCCTGGCCCATGCTGACAAGCTGGGGACCCCGGTGTACATGCAAGTGCAGCAAATGTTCGCCCAGCGTTTCGAACAGACCAAGGCGCCTGCCGCCAAGCAGTCGGTACTGGACAGCTACCAGGCCAAGGCCAACGCCGCTCTGGACCAGGCCATCGGCTGGCCGAAGCTCAAGCCTGACATGGTCAAGCTCTACACCACCAACTTCAGCGAATCCGAGCTCAAGGACCTGGTAGCGTTCTACCAGTCGCCACTTGGCAAGAAAGTCCTGGAAAAAATGCCCCAGCTGACCCAGCAATCGGCCCAGATGACCCAGGCCAAGCTGGAAAGCGCCGTACCGGTGGTGAACAAGCTGTTGGAAGACATGACCAACGAGCTGGCGCCAAAAGCCGCCGCACCGGCCAAGAAGAAGTAAGCAGGAATGACCATGCAACAGCGTATCGAAACGGCCCTTGCCGCCCTGGCCCCGGAACATTTGAGCGTGCTGGATGAAAGCCACATGCACAGCCGTGGGTTGCAGACCCACTTCAAGGCCGTGCTGGTCAGCCAGCAGTTCGAGGGGCTCAACCGCGTCAAGCGCCATCAGAAGGTCTACGCCACCCTGGGTGATCTGATGAGCGAGTTCCATGCGCTGGCGCTGCATACCTATACGCCCGACGAGTGGGCGACAATCGACGCAGCCCCGGCCTCGCCGACCTGCGCCGGCGGACATTGATGGGGTAACCCTGATAGAATCCGCAACGCGCCGCTTAGCCGGCGCGTTTTTTTTGCATCCGGTTCACCCCTTACGAGGGTAGCCACCTGGAGAGAACACCCATGACTCAACCGATTGTCGTGGCGGCACTGTATAAGTTCGTCACCCTCGAAGATTACGTCGCCCTGCGCGAGCCCCTGTTGCAGGCTATGATCGATAACGGCATCAAAGGCACCTTGCTGATCGCCGAAGAAGGCATCAACGGCACCGTTTCCGGCAGCCGCGAAGGCATTGACGGGCTGATGGCCTGGCTGAAAAAAGACCCGCGCATGGTCGACATCGACCACAAGGAATCCTACTGCGATGACCAGCCGTTCTATCGCACCAAGGTCAAGCTCAAGAAAGAGATCGTGACCCTGGGCGTTGAAGGCGTCGACCCGAACAAAAAAGTCGGTACCTATGTCGACCCGCAGGATTGGAATGCGTTGATCAGCGACCCGGAAGTGCTGTTGATCGACACCCGTAACGACTACGAAGTGTCCATCGGCACCTTTGAAGGCGCAATCGACCCGAAAACCACCAGTTTTCGCGAATTTCCCGACTACATCAAAGCCAACTTCGACCCGGCCAAGCACAAGAAGGTCGCCATGTTCTGCACTGGCGGCATTCGCTGTGAGAAGGCCTCGAGCTACATGCTCAGCGAAGGCTTCGATGAGGTCTACCACCTCAAGGGCGGTATCCTGAAGTACCTCGAAGAGGTGCCCCAGGAAGAAACCAAATGGCAGGGCGACTGCTTTGTGTTCGACAATCGCGTGACCGTGCGCCACGACTTGAGCGAAGGCGACTACGATCAATGTCATGCCTGCCGCACACCCGTGAGCGTAGAAGACCGCGCCTCCGAGCATTACGTGGCGGGCATCAGTTGCCCCCATTGCTGGGATAAGCTGCCGGAGAAGACCCGTCGCAGTGCAATCGACCGCCAGAAGCAGATCGAACTGGCCAAGGCCCGCAACATGCCGCACCCGATTGGTTACAACTACAAGCAAACCCCTTCCGAGGCCTGAGCCATGTCTGCGCGCCTGCTCTATGTAATGGACCCGATGTGTTCCTGGTGCTGGGGCTTTGCCCCGGTGGCACAAGCGCTGGTGGAGCAGGCCCAGGCGGCCGGCGTGGACGTGCACCTGGTGGTGGGCGGCTTGCGCACCGGCAGCGGCGCGGCGCTGGAGCCGACTACCCGGCGCTACATCCTTGAACACTGGCAGGCCGTCACCGACGCCACCGGCCAGCCTTTCAAGCGTGACGGCGCGCTGCCCGACGGTTTTGTCTACGACACGGAGCCGGCGTGCCGCGCTATCGTCACCGCACGCAGCCTGGCGCCGGATTGCGCCTGGAAGCTGCTGGGGCTGATCCAGCGTGCGTTCTATGTCGAAGGACGGGACGTGACCCTCGCCCATGTGTTGGTTGAGCTGGCCGAGCAGGCCGGCATTCCACGTATCGAGTTTGCCGGCGAGTTCGACCGTGCCGAGCAGCACGCCGCCACGGCGGCCGATTTCACTTGGGTGCAAGACCTGGGCATTGCCGGGTTCCCGACCCTGCTGGCCGAGCGCAACGGCCAGTTGGCCTTGCTGACCAATGGTTACCAGCCGCTGTCCGAGCTGTCGCCGTTACTGGGTCGATGGCTGGAGCGAGCTGCCTGTGTATGAACAGCCTCCACGCACCGACCGCCTGACCTGGGCAGAAATTCGCCGCCTGGCCCTGCGCCACAAGAAATCCCTGTGGGTCGCCAACGGTGTCGCCGTGCTCGCCACCCTGTGCAGCGTGCCTATCCCGCTGTTGTTGCCGTTGCTGGTGGACGAAGTGCTGCTGGGCCATGGCGATGCCGCCCTCAAGGTGATGAACCACGCGCTGCCCCTGGGTTGGCAAAAAGCCGCAGGCTATATCGGCCTTATGCTCTTGGTCACTCTGGCCCTGCGCTGCGGCGCGCTGGTGTTCAACGTGGTGCAGGCGCGGCTGTTTGCGCGCTTGGCCAAGGACATCGTGTACCGCATCCGCGTGCGTCTGATCGAGCGTCTCAAGCGTATCTCTCTGGGTGAGTACGAAAGCCTGGGCAGCGGTACGGTCACCACTCATCTGGTGACCGACCTGGACACCCTGGACAAATTCGTGGGTGAAACCCTCAGTCGCTTCCTGGTGGCGATGCTGACCCTGGTCGGCACCTCGGCGATCCTGGTGTGGATGCATTGGCAACTGGCGTTGTTGATCCTGTTGTTCAATCCGTTGGTGATCTACGCCACGGTGCAATTGGGCAAACGCGTCAAGCACCTCAAGAAGCTGGAAAACGACAGTACTTCACGCTTTACACAGGCGCTGACCGAAACCCTCGATGCCATCCAGGAAGTACGTGCCGGCAACCGCCAGGGCTTTTTCCTCGGGCGGCTGGGCCAGCGTGCCCAGGAAGTGCGTGACTACGCCATTCATTCCCAATGGAAAACCGACGCGTCGAGCCGCGCCAGTGGCTTGCTGTTCCAGTTCGGTATCGACATCTTCCGCGCCGCGGCCATGCTCACCGTGCTGTTTTCCGACCTGTCCATCGGCCAGATGCTCGCAGTGTTCAGTTACCTGTGGTTCATGATTGGCCCGGTGGAACAACTGCTGAACCTGCAATACGCCTATTACGCGGCGGGCGGCGCGCTGTCGCGCATCAACGAGCTGCTGGCGCGTGCCGATGAGCCGCAATACCCAGGCGGCGCAGACCCGTTCAGCGGGCGCGAGACGGTCGGCATCGAAGTGCGTGGCCTCGACTTCGGCTACGGCGAAGACCTGGTACTCAACCAGTTGAACCTGGCCATCGCACCGGGTGAAAAGGTGGCAATTGTCGGCGCCAGCGGCGGCGGTAAAAGCACCCTGGTGCAACTGTTGCTGGGGCTCTACACGCCGCAGGCCGGCAGCATTCGCTTTGGCACTGCCACCCAGCAGGAGATTGGCCTGGAGACCATCCGCGAGAACGTCGCGGTGGTGCTGCAACATCCTGCGCTGTTCAACGATACCGTGCGCGCCAACCTGACCATGGGCCGCACCCGCACCGATCAAGCCTGCTGGCAGGCGCTGGAAATCGCCCAACTGGATGCTACTGTCAAGGCATTGCCCTTGGGCCTGGACAGCGTGGTCGGGCGTTCGGGCGTGCGCTTTTCCGGTGGCCAGCGGCAACGCCTGGCGATTGCCCGCATGGTGCTCGCCGAGCCTAAAGTGGTGATTCTGGACGAGGCCACGTCTGCATTGGATGCGGCGACCGAATACAACCTGCACCAGGCACTGGCGCGGTTTCTCAGCGGGCGTACTACACTGATCATCGCCCACCGGCTGTCTGCGGTGAAGCAGGCTGACCGAGTGTTGGTGTTCGATGGCGGGCACATCGCCGAGGATGGCGACCATCAGCAGTTGATTGCCGATGGTGGGTTGTACGCCAAACTGTACGGACACTTGCAACAAGTACGTTGATTTAGCTTAGGCTGTGCTATCGGGAGCGGATTTTCGCGTGCGTATTAAGCTGTGCATGTGTAAGGGACTTCATGAAGCAAAAGCGGACTCTCGGAACGCCACGCCTGTTGGGTATTGTCTGGCCCTTCATCGCCGTCGTGTTGTTCCAGGCATTGTTAGGCTGCGTCAGTCTCTACGTGCTTTCGGCAGTGCGGGGCTATGTGGCGGGCGAAAGCCTGTGGTCCAAGGGCCAGAAGGATGCCATCTACTACCTGACCCTCTACGCCGATAACCGCAACGACGCCACCTACCTCAAATACCAGCAGGCCATTGCCGTGCCCCAGGGTGGGCATGAATTGCGCATTGCCCCGGACCGTCCCAATCCAGACATGGAGGCCGCGCGCCTGGGTATCCTCAAGGGCGGCAACCATCCGGACGACGTTTCCAGCCTGATCTGGCTGTACCTCAACTTCCGCCATTTCAGCTACCTGGAAAAAGCCATTGAGCTGTGGACGGTGGGCGACGGCTATCTGCTGCAGTTGGATGAGCTGGCCCAGGAGATGCACGGCGCCATTACCTCCGGCTACGTCGGCAGTGACGATGTCCATAGTTGGAAGGCGCGCATCACGGCCATCAATGAAGGGGTGACGCCCGCCGCCAAAGCCTTCAGCGATGCCCTGGGCGAAGGTTCGCGGATGATCCTGCGCCTGTTGTTGATCACCAACCTGGCGACGGCCTTGGGCCTGATCGTGTTGGCGCTGCTGCGCACCCACAAGCTGCTGGCCCAGCGTCATGCCTTTGCCGATGCGCTGCAAGCGGAGAAGGAGCGGGCGCAGATTACATTGGAGTCGATTGGCGACGGGGTGATTACCACCGATGTCGACGGGGCCATTGCCTATATGAACCCTGCCGCTGAAGCCTTGACCCACTGGCGCTCGGAGCAGGCCCAGGGCCTGCCGCTGGCGGCGTTGTTCAAGCTTTTGAATGAAAACGCCGAGCCCGACGGATTCACTCTGATTGAGCACATCGTCAAGGGCCAGTTCAGCGGCGGCAGCGAGCATTCCAAGCTGATCCAGCGCCTGGACGGCAGCACGGTCTCGGTCACCCTGGTGGGCGCGCCGATCCGCAGCGCCGGCAAGATCAGCGGTGCGGTCCTGGTGCTGCACGATATGACCCAGGAACGCCAGTACATTGCCAATCTTTCCTGGCAGGCCACCCATGACGCCTTGACCGGCCTGGCCAACCGTCGCGAGTTCGAGTTCCGCCTTGAACAGGTGCTGCAACAGGTCGCGCGCCAGCAAAGTGGGCGACATGCCTTGATGTTCCTCGACCTCGACCAGTTCAAGCTGGTCAATGACACCTGTGGGCACGCGGCAGGCGATGAATTGTTGCGTCACATCTGCGCGCTGTTGCAATCAGACTTGCGCGAAGGCGATACCCTGGCTCGGTTGGGCGGCGACGAGTTTGGCATCCTGCTGGAAAACTGCCCGGCGCCGGTGGCGGAAAAAATCGCCGAGAGCCTGCGCCATACCGTGCAGAGCTTGCACTTCGTGTGGAAGGGGCGGCCCTTCATGACCACTGTCAGCATCGGCCTGGTGCATATCTCGCAAACCCCGACCACCCTGGAAACCTCCCTGCGCGCCGCCGACATGGCGTGCTACATGGCCAAGGAAAAGGGGCGCAACCGGGTGCAGGTCTACCACGTCGACGACTCGGAATTGTCCCTGCGGTTTGGCGAGATGGCCTGGGTACAGCGGCTGCATATCGCCCTGGAGGAAGATCGCTTTTGCCTCTACGCCCAGGAAATCGCGCCGTTGGGCCCTACCGACGCTGGCAATGGGCACATCGAAATTCTCCTGCGCCTGCATGACGAAGCGGGGCGGATCATTTTACCCAACAGTTTTATTCCGGCGGCCGAGCGTTACGGTTTGATGACGTCCCTGGACCGTTGGGTAGTGGAAAACGTATTCAAGATTATCGCCCGCTGCATGCATGAGCGTCCGGGTCGACCCATGGCCATGTGTGCGATTAATCTGTCAGGCATCACCATTGGCGATGATGACTTTTTGGGTTTTTTACGTCAGAAATTCGATAGTTACAGCATTCCACCGGAAATGATTTGTTTTGAAATAACTGAAACGAGCGCTATAGCCAATTTGGGCAGTGCGATTCGATTTATTAATGAACTCAAAGCGTTAGGGTGCCATTTTTCCCTGGATGACTTTTGCGCCGGAATGTCCTCATTCGCATATTTGAAACATTTACCTGTAGACTTCCTGAAGATCGATGGAAGTTTCGTAAAGGATATGCTGGACGACCCGATTAACCGCGCCATGGTCGAGGTGATCAACCACATCGGCCACGTCATGGGTAAGCGCACGATTGCCGAGTTTGTTGAAACACCCCAGATCGAACAGGCTTTACTTGAGATAGGTGTGGATTACGCTCAGGGCTACCTGATTGAACGCCCGCAATTGTTTACCTTTGATAGCCTGCAGTGCCGACCTGAGCGGCCGCAGCCTCTGTTATTCAAGGCGCCCGGCACTTTCCGCTGAAACATTTGCTGGTCTGTACAATCACACTTGAAAAGGAGCCCCACAGTGATCGACACATTCAACAGAACCGGCCCGCTTATGGAAGCCTCGAGTTACCCCGCCTGGGCGCAGCAACTGATCCAGGACTGTAGCGAGAGCAAGCGTCGGGTTGTCGAGCACGAACTGTACCAGCGCATGCGCGACAACGCCCTCAGCGCCAAGACCATGCGCCACTACCTGATTGGTGGTTGGCCGGTGGTGGAACAGTTTGCCTTGTACATGGCGCAGAACCTGACCAAGACCAAGTTTGCCCGCCATCCTGGGGAGGATATGGCGCGCCGTTGGCTGATGCGCAACATTCGCGTGGAGCTCAACCATGCCGACTATTGGGTCAATTGGGCGCGGGCTCACGGCGTCAGCCTTGAAGAACTGCAAGCGCAGGAGGTGCCGCCCGAGTTGCACGCCCTGAGTCATTGGTGCTGGCACACCAGCTCGGCGGATGCGTTGATCGTCGCGATTGCCGCCACCAACTACGCGATCGAGGGGGCGACGGGGGAGTGGTCCGCCGTGGTCTGCTCTACCGGTGTGTATGCTGCCGCCTTCCCTGAGGAAGATCGCAAGCGGGCGATGAAGTGGCTGAAGATGCACGCCCAATACGACGATGCCCACCCTTGGGAAGCCCTGGAAATCATCTGCACACTGGCCGGGACCAACCCGAGCAAGGCCTTGCAGGAAGAGTTGCGCCAGGCGGTGTGCAAGAGCTACGACTACATGCACTTGTTCCTGGAAAGCTGCATGCGTCTAGAGAATGCGGAAAAAGACAAGGCGCCAGCCGTTCGCGAGCGCCCTGTGCGCATCGCCAGCGAGGCGTGATGTAACGGTTCGGATGGTATTTGTGGCCAGGGAGCTTGCTCCCGTTGGACTGCGTAGCAGGCCCATTCTTTTTAAATAAAGAACGGGGCCGCTTCGCGCCCCAGCGGGAGCAAGCTCCCTCGCCACAACTGACCTTACCCCGCCATCGCCAAGCGGTTGCGGCCTTCGCGCTTGGCCACGTACAACGCATTGTCGGCCCGACGCAGCAGGCTTTCAGCCGACTCGGCGGCCAGCAGCGTAGAACAACCGAGGCTCACGGTCAGTTCGATTCGCGTGCCCTCCACCCAGTAGTCCTGGGCTTGCGCCGCCTGGCGCAGGCGTTCTCCCACCATTTTCGCGGCATCGCGACCGGTGTTGGAGAGCAGGATCAAAAACTCTTCCCCGCCAAACCGAAACACCATGTCCACGTTGCGCAGCTGGCGTTTGATCGCCCCGGCTACGGCGCGCAGTACGCTGTCGCCCGCAGCATGCCCATGGGTGTCGTTGATTTTCTTGAAGTGGTCGATGTCCAGCATCAACAACGACAGCGGGTGCAAATGCCGGCGTGCCATGTCGATTTCTCGCTGCAGCGTCTGGTCCATGGCCACACGGTTGCCGGTTTCGGTCAACGGGTCACGCAGGGCGCTGCGGGTGGCGGCGCGGTAGAGCAGGGCGTTGCGCATCGGATAAAGCAAGGTCACCAGCAGGAGTTCGAGTTGGCTCAGTTCTTCTTCAAGCAACCGCTGGTTGCGACGAAAGACCAGTTCCCCCAGGTGTTCGCCTTCATGGCTCAGGGTGTAGCTGACGGAGTGATGACCCCGGTGGCCAAACTCCAGGCGCAGGTCGCTGGCGGCGTGACGGTATTGCAACGCGTCCAGCGGAACCAGGCGCTGAACCTCACGAAAGAACAGGCCCAGGATGCGCTCCGGCTCCAGGCTGGTCTGCAACTGCTGGTTCAGTTGCTGGCGAAGTTCGGCAAGGGTGGCGGGGCGGCGTGGGCGTAAGGATGGCTGGCCAAATCCCAGGCGTTGCAATTTGGCACTGTCAAAGTCAATTGCGTTGGTCTGGGTGGGGGTTTTCATAAGCGCGTGGCCTCTAAGCACTGGGCTGTCTTACAGGCGGGATGAGGGTGGCGAGTGCCAAGCGTCTTACTGATCCTTCAGTTCCGTAAAACATTGGAAACAGTTTAAACCGCTTTTCATTGGGTTATAACCCCATGGCCCTGCCGCACGTCTTGTCATCGCCGAACCTGCTTGAACAGTACTAGAGCGAGATTCATGCCAAGTGTATTTAGTTGGCAAAAATCCTTATAAATCAATTAACTAATTTTTAAGTAAGAAAAGTCCGTTAAAGCATGGCGCCAGTTATTTGGCTGGTTTGGGCCAGCGTTACCGCCGGCCCGGTTGACGTAACTGTTTCGGTGGGGCGAGTTGCTTGTCGCAAATAAACAACGCTTCGGTTATTCGTGAACAAAGTACACCGCACCCATCACCACTAGACCAGGGTGGTACGGTCGATTTGCGCGATGGAGGTGACCCCGGTCAGGGTCATGGCCACGCGCATTTCCTTGGCGAAGATGTCCAGCAGATTCTCTACCCCATGCTGGCCCTCGGCGGCCAGCGCGTAGGCGGTGGCGCGCCCCAGCAGGCACGCCTTGGCGCCCAGGGCGAGCATGCGCACCACGTCGAGCCCGGAGCGAATGCCGGAGTCCACCAGCACGGTCAAGTCATCGCCCACCGCTTCGGCAATCGGCGGCAACGCCTTGGCCGTGGACAGCACCCCGTCGAGCTGGCGGCCGCCATGGTTGGAGACCACGATGCCGTCGGCACCGAAACTCACCGCGTCCTTGGCATCCTGAGGGTCGAGGATGCCCTTGATGATCATCGGGCCTTTCCAGAACTCGCGGATCCACTCCAGGTCTTTCCAACTGATGGATGGGTCGAAGTTGTTGGCCAGCCAACCAATGTAGTCCTCCAGGTGGGTGGGTTTGCCCAGGTATTTGGAAATATTGCCCAGGTCGTGAGGGCGGCCCATCAAGCCCACGTCGAAGGCCCACTGCGGCTTGGTCACCGCCTGCAACATGCGTCGCTGCGCTGCGTAGGGGCCAGACATGCCCGAGTGCGCATCGCGGTAGCGTGCGCCGGGTGTGGGCATATCCACCGTGAACACCAGGGTGGTCACGCCAGCTGCCTGCGCCCGCTCCAGAGCGTTGCGCATGAAGCCGCGATCCTTGAGCACATACAGCTGGAACCAGATCGACTGCGGGCTTTGCGAGGCCACCTCCTCAATCGAACACACCGACACTGTCGACAGGCAGAAGGGGATGTGTTTGTTGGCCGCCGCCTTGGCTGCTTGCACTTCACCGCGTCGCGCATACATGCCGGTCAGGCCGACCGGGCTAAGGATCACTGGCATCGCCAGTTCGGTACCGAACAGCTGGGTGGTGAGGCTCAGGTCGTCGACATTGCGCAGGATGCGTTGGCGCAGGCTGATCTCGGCCAGGTCCGAACTGTTGGCGCGCAGTGTGTGCTCGGCGTAGGCACCGCCGTCGATGTAATC
Source organism: Pseudomonas sp. J380 (assembly GCF_009827115.1). Classification (NCBI taxonomy): domain Bacteria; kingdom Pseudomonadati; phylum Pseudomonadota; class Gammaproteobacteria; order Pseudomonadales; family Pseudomonadaceae; genus Pseudomonas; species Pseudomonas sp. J380. Next base: position 6,159,069 of record NZ_CP043060.1, read on the forward strand.
GAACAGAAAGCGCGGCAACTTGCGCTTGGCCGCAGCGCGGTAATCGGAAGCGGACGAGATGATCATCGACGGTGTCTCCACAGGGCAAAGTGCTACACCCTAAGCAAAGTTATGCCATGATGAAAACAACTTTTATCACTGCCATCCAGTCGTTATAGGAATACTGATGAACCTACGAACATTGCGTGCGTTTGTCGAAGTGGTGCGCCAGGGCGGGTTCTCCCAGGCGGCCGAAGTGGTTGCCCTGACTCAGTCCACCGTCAGCAAAGCGGTCAAGACCCTTGAGGGCGAATTAGGCATGCCGCTGCTCAATCGCCTCGGCCACAAGAACGAACTCACCGCCGCCGGCGAAATTGCCTACCGCCGCGCCTTGGTAATGCTCGCCGAACGCACCGACCTGATGGCTGAAATCAACGACCTGCGCGGCCTCCAGCGCGGCGTGCTGCGCATCGGCCTGCCGCCGGTAGGGTGCGGAGTCTTGTTTGCGGCGATGTTCGCCACTTACCGCAGCCGTTACCCGGGCATCGACATCGAACTGACGGAGTACGGCAGTAAAAGGCTGCGCGAATGCCTGGAAGCAGGGGAGGTGGACCTTGCCGCCTTGCTGCTGCCGGTTGATGAAGGTTTTGACTACCAACCGGTGCGCAACGAGCCATTGATCGCCGTATTGCCCATGGGTCACCCACTGGCCCAGCGCGAGCGCATCGACTTCACCGACCTGGCCGACTCACCCTTCATCCTGTTCGAGGCCGGCTTTGCCCTCAATGCCAAGATCCTCAGCGCCTGTGAACGCAAAGGCGTGACCCCCAAAGTCACCGCCCGCAGCGGGCAAATAGACTTTATCGTCGACCTGGTCACCGCAGGGCTGGGCGTTGCCTTCCTGCCTAGGATGCTGGCGCACAAACACCAACATCCCGGCATCGCCTTGATCCCCCTGGACGAGCCTCATACCGATTGGCACATCGCCCTGGCCTGGCGCGCGAGCGCCCACTTGCCGCCGGCGGCAAGGGCCTGGCTGGATTTGGCCAAGGAACCGCCGTATTCAAGCGAGCAGGGGGACGATTTGCGGAAAATTTCTGAGGACGCTTGACTTCTTCTTTTTAATCAGTAACATACGGCGCATTCCGCGATAGCTCAGTTGGTAGAGCAAATGACTGTTAATCATTGGGTCCCTGGTTCGAGTCCAGGTCGTGGAGCCAGATAGAGAAAAGCCTGCAGAGATGCAGGCTTTTTTTTGCTTGGGATTTGACCCAGCAAACCAAACGCTTAGCGCGGTTCCCATGATGCCATCTCTAATCCTTCGATTCAGAGGTAAGGCCAATGAAAGTCGCTGCAGTCGTTTCAACCAAAGGCGGGCCGGGGAAAACCGCGGTTGGCGCCAATCTAGGCGCGTTCTGCGCCGACGCGTGTCATTGGACCTTACTGATCGATCTCGATCCCAGCCGTCACTGTCCTTGTTCTATACGCTAATGCGTGAGGCGCCGGGCGGGACCTACCAACTGATCGTTAATAATGAAATGCCTCCGCGGAGCGCTTTCTTCTGTCGGTAATGAGGTGAAGCGCCGAGCCAGGCATTTGATAAAATTGCTAGCGAATGTGGCCGCGGAAGTATCAACGGCCTTTAATAATTCACTATTATGAAAAACTATGATCAGTGCATAGGTGTAGACGCTAACTCAAAACCACCATTGATAACGAACTGAACACCCATACAAACCAGTAGAAAACCAACGACTCGGGAAATTGCATCGATTCCTGACTCACCAAGCACTTTCATGATTCGCCCCGAACATCTTAAAGCTATCCAGAAAATAAGCGCAGTAATGATGAATACGGTTGCGGCTGCAAGGTGAATGACGAGTGGTAGGTTCTGGTAGGTCGACTGCAGGGTAGAGGCGGAGCTGATAAGCAACGCTATCGTGCCGGGGCCTGCTGCACCAGGAAGAGCTAAAGGTACAAATGACAGATCGCGGAAATGTGGGGTTGATTTCTCTTTCTCTGAAAGGAAATCTTTCTGAACCTCCGTTTCGTCAGGTGTCGTTGCTGGAAAAAGCATGGCGAAACCGATGTAGGTAACGATCAGGCCTCCGGCTATTCTCAAGCCGGGAACAGATATTCCGAATACCTGCATTACCAGGCTGCCTCCGTAGAAGCTGACAAACATAATCAGAGCTACATACAAGCTTGCCTTCAGGATTTGCCGGTTACGCTCTACTGTAGGCAGCTTTCCTCCAAGTCCTAGTAAAAGGGAGATGCTAGTTAGAGGATTGGCCATAGGAAGCAGGGCTAATAGTCCAATAAGAACATGATGAAAGTAATTACCCATAGTGTTTTTACTCGGTTATGCAACGAATAGGAGGCTATAAGATTATTAAGGTCGTACGTCATCTGCCCTAACGAACCGATATCAAGTCAGGACTCAATCAGGAAAGTATTTTTTTGCCTCTTCCGTGGTATAGCGCAGAAAGATCTGCACCGCCTGCGGAATCAAGCGCCGTGAAAGTAGAAAAGCATACAGCGACATGTTCTGGAGGGTATAGCCAGGTAAAACACGTACCAGTTTGCCGCTCTCTACGGCGTCATTGGCGCTGGGCAAATTGAACTGCGCGATGCCAAGTCCGCGCAGAGTAAGGTCCATGCGCGCATCGTTCGGTGTGGCAAGCAGGATAGCTTGCACCGGCGTCAGGTGTTTATGTCCTTGGGGGTCGATCAGCTCCCACTCGGGTTCTCCCTGACGCCCAAGGCAGGGCCATTGCAGGAGATCGTCCGGTACACGCGGAGGTTTCCTGCCGGCCAGTAACAGGGGAGAAGCGAATAACCCTTGTGGCATTGAACAGATTGGCCGAGCAACCAGCGACTTGTTAATCACTTCGGCGCGGCGATGACTGAAGTAGACATCCACTGGCTCTTCAATGGGGTTTGGCACGCGTGTGCTGGCCTCCACTTCAAAATGAATTTCGTGCTGTTCTTCCAGCATTCGAGCGATAGCCGGGTTGATAAACCAGTGCACAACCTCGGGCGATCCGACGACCCGGATGCGTCCTCTAATTTTTCCATCATCCGACTTGATCGCGCTTTCGACCTCTTGAAGGCCTTCGAACAAGGGCGCGATTTCGCTATAGAGCCGCTCGCCCGGGTCCGTCAATCGCATAGAGGGCATCCGATTGAACAAGCGCAGACCCAGGTGCTCCTCCAGCCGGGTCACGGCGCGACTGATGCTTGAAGTGTTCTGCCCAAGCCGTTCAGCCGCACGGCTGAAGTTCAATGTTTCCGCGGCAACGAGGAAGGTGTGGTATTCGCTCCACATGGCGTTGCTTTTATGCAATGTATAGTTGCTCCATATGGCATGGCTAAAATTAATAGACTAACACTATCATCACCAAGTCTGAGAGCCATTTAGCGTATAGGAGTTCAACTGTGACCTCGATAAATCGTATTTTTGCCAGCCTAGTTGCCTTGATGGGGCTGGGGCTATTGTTAGGTGGAGCTTACCTCTTAACCCTTGGCGGATCGTTTTATTACGTGCTGGCCGGATGGGCCTATCTGAGCGCTGGCGTCATGCTTTGGCGTAGGCAAGTTTGTGGAGTATGGCTGCTGGTAGCGGTTGCCGTGCTGAGTGTTCCATGGGCGCTCTGGGAGTCAGGCACGTTCTATTGGGCGCTGTTTCCACGCCTGCTCGTACCGGCAGCGTTGGCGAGCATCGGCTTGCTCCTGTTATCCACTTGGTCGCCTGCGGACTCCCGGCGTCGGATACGCGGCCTGGGTGTACTAGCGTTATTAGGGACGGCTGTGTTCTTTGGGTTTGCCTTTACTCCACATGGTGTCGTCTCGCCTGTCTCGGGCACACCTTTTACTGCAGCAGCCACAAACACCACGCCTTCAAATTGGTCCGCATATGGCCGAACCACTGCGGGTACGCGCTACGCGCCCTTTACGCAGATCAACCGTGACAACGTTCAGGACCTGAAAGTGGCCTGGACGTATCGTACCGGCGCGAAGATCCAGTTGGACAAGGGCGCCGTGGATTCGAACACCCCATTGCAAATTGAAGATACGTTGTTCACTTGCACACCCGATGATCGCATTGCTGCCATCGATGCAGATACGGGGGTAGAACGTTGGAAATTCGATACCCATAGTGCATCTCCTATCTGGAACCGTTGCCGCGGCCTGGGTTACTACAAGCTCAAGGAGGCGCCGGCTGATGGCGTCTGTGCGGAACGAATCGTCAATTCCACCATCGATGCGCGCCTGATCGAACTAGATTCCAAGACCGGCAAGCAGTGCCCAGGTTTTGGCAGCGACGGCGTCGTCGACCTGAAGCAGGGAATGGGCGACGTTAAGCCTGGGTTCTACTTTCAGACCTCCGCGCCGCTGGTGGCGCGCGACTACATTATTATCAGTGGCTGGGTAGTTGATAACTACAGTCGCGGTGAGCCGTCAGGCGTGATCCGCGCCTTTGATGCCCGCACCGGCGCACTGGCATGGGCGTGGGACCTGGGCAACCCGGACATAACCGGCTTGCCACCGGCGGGGCAGACCTACACGCCCGGCACGCCCAACATGTGGACCGCCGCTGCCTATGACGACCAGTTGGGTCTTATCTATGCGCCGCTGGGAAATGCCACGCCGGACTTTTTCGGCATGGAGCGTCCACCGCACTCGGATGAATACAACTCTTCCCTTGTCGCCCTCGATATCATGACGGGTCGCCCGAAATGGAAATTCCAGACCGTCCATCACGACATCTGGGACTACGACTTGCCTTCTCAACCCGCGCTGGTCGATTTGCCTGACGGCCAAGGCGGAACCATCCCCGGGGTATTGCAAACCACCAAGCGTGGCCAGCTTTTCCTGCTAAATCGCGCCACCGGGGAGCCGATTGCGGACGTCGTCGAAAAGCCCGTGCCTACGGCCGGTGCGGTACCTGAAGAAAAGCTTTCGCCTACACAGCCTTATTCGGTAGGGATGCCGACTATCGGTGCCGAACACCTCACCGAGAAGAAGATGTGGGGGGCAACCATGTTCGACCAACTCATGTGCCGCATCATGTTCAAGCAACTGCGCTACGAGGGGGACTTTACGCCGATCGGTCTGACCAAGGCACTGGATCAGCCCGGCAATATCGGAGGATTCAACTGGGGTAGCGTCTCCTACGACCCCGTTAATCATCTGGCTTACATGAACGATATCCGGGTGCCGAACATCTTTTGGCTGATGCCTCGTGATGAATTCAATACTTGGACAAAAACCCACCAGATCGAGGTGAGCGGACATGGGCCATCACCGCAGTTGAAAACACCTTACGGTCAAGCCATTTATATCTGGATGTCATCCCTAGGGGTTCCGTGCAACCAGCCACCCTATGGGACCGTCACGGCGGTCGATCTGAATACGCACAAGGTGGCCTGGCAAGTGCCGGCTGGCACCACAGAGCAATTGGGGCCACTGGGTATCGCATCACACCTGCCCATGCCCATGGGCATGCCAACTTATGCAGGAACGATGACCACGGCAGGCGGCCTCGTATTCTTTGCGGGTTATCAGGACTACTACATCCGGGCATACGACGGGCAAAGTGGCAAACTCGTCTGGGAACATGAATTACCGGTCGGCGCCAGCGCCACGCCGATCTCCTACGTCTCGCCGACGACGGGCAAACAGTACGTTGTCATTTCCGTAGGCGGGGCAGCGCATTCTCCCGACACCGGTGACTATGTAATGGCCTTCAGCCTTCCGACATCCCAACCGTGAAGCGTCTGCAGCGACAGCAAAAGAAGGCGTTACTTGTACATGGCCAGCGCTGAATACGTGTTCAAAGCTGACGAGAAACCGGCGATGGCGGGCAGTCCTTATAAGCCCAGGCTGTCGCCGGCCAGGCGTGGCATATATTTTGTCGTAGGCTTATTCCTCGGGACCTGCACGACGCTGTGCAACGGCCTGGTGGCGAGCAATCTAGGCGTAATCTCTGGCTCTATTGGCGAGTACACGGCTCAGGTCTCATGGTTGGTGGCAGTTTTTCTGGCGATCAATGCCAGCGCCAACCTGACCTTGGTCAAGGCCCGGATGCAGTTCGGAATCCCTTTGGTCACGGCAAGCATTGTCGGTACCTACATCGCTGCCTGTGTGCTGCAGTTACTGTGGCCCACTTTGACAACTGCGGTCATTGCCACGGCGATCAACGGCTTGATGTGCGCGACGTTGATCGCCTTGAGTACCTATTATCTGATGCAGGCCCTAGCCCCATCGGCCCAGCCGATGGCCCTGATTATCAGCGTAGGGCTTACCCAGATAGGATCGCCGGTGGCGCGCATGATTCCCGTGGAATTTCTCGCCTCGGAACATTGGCTGGGGCTGCACTTGTTGAATCTGGGCATTGGTATGGCGGTGTTGGGTGTGACGTTGGCGGTGCCTTTGCCACGCAGTGATAGGGCCAGTGTGTTTTCTGCCTCGGACGCAGTCGTGATTGTATTGCTGGTTTCATCCTTCCTGCTGTTTGCCGGTGTGCTTGGCCTCGGCCGGAGCTATTGGTGGACCGACGCGCCCTTTCTCGGCTGGATGCTGGTGGCGGCTATCTCGTTGCTGGTGACGGTGGTGTTCATTGAACGACGTCGGCGTCAGCCGCTGTTGCAATTGGAATGGCTGGGCAGTTTCGACTTGATGCGTTTTGTTGCGATTGCGCTGCTGGTTCGGCTATCGCTGGCCGAGCAGACTTTCGGCTCGGTAGGTTTGCTATCAATGGGCGGGCTCAATAACGATCAGTTGCGTGTCCTGTTTGCGTGCGTACTGGTGTCGATGCTGATGGGGATCGTCGTCGCTTGCCTGACGTTGTCGCCCAAACGTATCCCCTGGCAGGTCATGGTCGCGGCGTTGTTTATCGCAACGGGAGCGTATCTGGACTCGCAATCCACCAGCCTCACGCGTGCGCCGCAACTGTACCTGAGCCAGTGTTTGATTGGGTTCGGTGCGACGCTGTTCATCGGGCCTGCCTTGATCTTTGGCTTTCTCAAACTGTTCGCGAAGGGACCTCAGTACATGATCACGCTCGTGGTCCTGTACGGGGCGAGCCAGAGTATCGGTAGCCTGGCAGGGTCGGCTGTAATGGGCAGCTACGAGTTCATCAGAACCCAGTCCCATATCGCTAGCCTGGCGGACAGTACGCCGATCACCAATCCTCTTGTTGTAGCGCGCCTCGGCATTGGCGAGGCGTTGCTTTCGAGTCATATAGCCGACCCGGAACAGCGTCAGAAACAGGGCAGCAAGCTGCTAGGACAAGCGTTGCAGCAACAGGCTAGCGTACTGGCATTCAATGACGTCTTTCGCATCGTGTCAGTGCTGGCTTTTGGCACCGCGATGTATGTGTTTTATCTGCAGATGTCGGCTTTTTTCCTCTCGCGCATCCGTCGCGAGCCTGAGAACGTAAATGACTGATTCCATGACTGCTCCATCGGATGTTGAACACACTGCTTCTCATTGGTCGCCCCCGCCCCGTGGCCGTTTGCAAGGCATCATCATGGTGCTGGCTGCGATTGGCGTTATTACGATCGTCCTGTACATCTGGAAGTTGCCGCCTTTTGACGCAGGTCTGCAACAGACAGATAACGCCTATGTGAGGGGGAGAACCACGGTGATTGCCCCTCAGGTCAGCGGCTATATCGTCCAGGTGGCCGGGCAGGATTTCGCGCAGGTCAAGCGAGGCGAGGTCCTTGTGCGTATTGACGATGAGGTCTATCAGGCGCAGGTAGATGAGGCGACGGCCAATCTTGGCGTCGCCAATGCCGACCTCTCCAACAACCAGCAGGCGCACGCTGCTCGCATGGCGGGCATCGAGAGTCAAGTTGCAGCTATGGCCGGTGCGCAGGCGCGCTTATTGCGTGCCCGCGCTGACATGCAGCGCGCAAACGCGTTGGTCATGGATGGCGCCATTTCTACGCGCGAGCGCGACCAGGCACGAGCCGATTTCAGTCAAGCCCAGGCCGAGGTACAGCAGGCGGGTGCGCAAGAGTCGATTGCTCGGGAGGAGTTGCGTACCGTGGATGTCGGCCGTGAAGGTCTGGAAGCCCAGGTGCGGGTGGCACAGGCAAAACTGCGTGCGGCTCAGATTGATCTTAATCACACGGTCATCCAGGCGCCGGAGGATGGCGTGCTCGGAGAAGTGGGCGTGCGGTTGGGCCAATTCGTGACCCACGGTACACAATTGATGTCGGTAGTTCCCGCTGACCACTGGATAGTCGCGAACTACAAGGAGGCGCAGACTAAGGCTATTGCGCCCGGGCAGATCGCGACGCTCAGGATTGATGCGTTAGGAGGGGCGACGCTAAAGGGGCATGTCGAGCGGCTCTCACCAGCGACGGGCTCGGAATTCGCGGTGCTCAAGCCGGACAATGCAACGGGCAATTTCGTCAAGGTACCGCAGCGTATCGGGGTGCGCATATCTGTTGATCCGGACCAGCCTTTCGAGTCTTCGCTGCGCCCGGGCATGTCGGTTGAGGTCGATGTCGATACGCTTCATCGGTGAGGAGGCGGCTATCAGCATTCAGTTGCTGTTGAGAGTCCCAGGACCCCTCCGTGAATTTCCCTGACTTCTTACGAGCTGAAAGCATCAGCGCTTTTTGAGCATCATTGAGTTCGCGGAACCGGGCGATTTTGTTGACCTCGTCAGGCGGTATGTTCATACATATCCACCACTCAATCATGTTCAGCATCGGTTCTGCCGCTTTGAGTATTGGAGGGGCGGTTCAACGGTGAAGCGCGCTACGGCCCGGTAACAGGCCGCAGCGCCGAGATGAGGGGGAGAGACAGAGGGAAGGGGTTCAGCCGTGAATATGTTCAGCCGCATGCATGGCCAGGTAGGCATCCAGCTTCTTGTCTTTCAAACCCAAGGTGTCGAGAATTTGGGCCATGAAACTGACCGGCGCGCTGCCAGGAGCCGTGACCACTCCCTGGTCGGCAACGGCGTACGGTACGTCTTGGTAATAATCTGCTCCGCGATAATGCACCTGCTTGAGGTTGTCAGCGGAGTTGGAGGTGTGCTGCAAGTGATCCAGCACTCCAGCCTTGGCCAGTACGCGGGTACCGTCACAGATTCCCGCCACGACGATGTTCCTGGCGTGAGCCTCACGGACCAGCGCCTCGATGGCGGGGGCGTTGTCTGTTCTCCAGATCGGGCCTCCCGGCACAATCAGCAAGTCGACATCGTCCAGCCGAATGGCCTCGATGGCCAGGTCGGGAATGATGGTCATGCCACCGGATGATGTCACTTGCTTGCCACCGGGAGCGGCAAAAAAAGTCTCGAAGCCATAGTAGGCACGGCCCGTGGAATTGATCAGCGCGGGCTCCCAGTCAGAAAAATTCTCGGTGAGGATAGTAACGGCACGTACCATTTGAGTGTCCTTCTCAAGTTTCCATGATAATCAGCAGCAACCTGCCCAGCAGGGTTGTCCTGGTGGGCATTGCTGTCGAGTGTACTCGCCAGCGGGGCTGATGAATGGTGTGGTGGAGTATTGGCAGTATGTGTTTCAACTGGCAATGACAGTGATCAACGCGGCGGCATGTTCAGGCGTGAAACGTTGAGAGGGTGTTCTGGTGCGCTGCGCAGCTCGCCGTTGGCGACCTGGCCTGGCAGCAAGTCTGCCTCCAGCGCAGCGGCTTTAGAGCGGCCCGGCGCCTGCACTGGGTAAGCATAAAGGCTGTGCATCTAAAACGTGCGCGGTGATTGAGCCGCTGGCGGGATGGAGTCGAACCGTTGCGCAAGGCTCCAGCCTGATAGCCGCTGCAGCTCATCGACATCGATCGACTCATCTTCCTGCGCGGTGTAGCACTCGTCACCACTGCGCCTGTCATCGGGATAGACCATAAAACCACCACGGCCGTCAGGGCAGTCGGGCAGATACACCGAGGTCAGGTTGCGTTGCTCATCGAGGTGCGCATTCAAGCGCGCGATATAGATACCCATCGAAACCGCCACACCAATAACCAGCACCACGCAGGCGACCAACTGGCTGGCATAGTTGGCGCCCAGCTCATCACGACGCACGGGCGACATGACACGACCCTGTCTGCTCAACATTCTGGCCAATCAGAAACCAGCCACTGCCTCCCATGCGTACCAACTGAGTTTGCTATGGAAGGATGCCCACCATCAGCGCGAGGAAAATCACGGCTAACAGCACCCCTTTGATCATCGAATACAGGTTCATGACGGTGACGAGCTCTGGATAAGAAGAGCCTTAGCCTAAGCAGCACGGGGTTAACACCAGGTAAACATCGCAGGAAACAGCCCGACTTCCGCTATCCTTCACACCGCTGAGCACCATCTGCCCGAGGGTTTTTCCGTGCATATTCATCTGCTGCTGGTCGAGGACAACCTGGACCTGGCCACCACTGTCATCGAGTACCTGGAGATCAGCGGAATCGTCTGCGATCACGCCAGCAATGGCCAGGCCGGGCTCAACCTGGCGCTCAACCAGCATTACGACGTCATTCTGCTGGACATCATGCTGCCGCGACTGAACGGCCAGCAGTTGTGCGCAGGGTTACGCCAGCAAGGCATCCAGACCCCCATCCTGATGCTGACCTCGCTGGATGCGTTGCCCGACAAGCTCGCCAGTTTTGCTGCGGGAGCCGACGACTATCTGGTCAAGCCGTTCGAGCTTGCCGAGCTGGTGGCGCGGATTCGCGCCTTGAGCCTGCGGCGCAGCGGCCAGACCAGCCGCCTGCAAGTAGACGACTTGGTCATGGAGCTGACCACCCGCCAAGTCAGCCGGGCAGGGCAGGAGCTGCATCTGTCACCCATTTGCTGGGCCTTGCTGGAGCACTTGATGCGGGCCAGTCCCGAGCCTGTTCCCAGGGAGCGGTTGGAAAGCAAAATCTGGGGCGATGAGCCGCCCGACAGTAATACGCTCAAAGTGCATATGCATCGGCTGCGCAAGACGGTAGACAAACCTTTTGGCCGGCCATTGATCCATACCCTGGCGGGTGTCGGCATCCAGGTAAAGGCCCATGCGTAGCGGCCTGAGCCTGAAGTGGGTAATCAGCGGCAGTTTCCTGTGTCTGATTGCGGTGGTGCTGGTGATCTATAGCAGGCTGCTGCCTGAATTCACCGTGCGCGGCCTGTTCTACACCGCCAGCGCGATGATGGAGGAGGAAGCCCTGTATTTTCTCCGGCACTACAAACAGGACCCGACCACGCCGACGCCGCACAATTACTACTACACCAGCGTCATCGGCAAGGAGGCGTTGCCGCAGGACGTGCGCGAGTTGCTGAATGCACCGCCGAGCCTGTCCTTTGGTGCGGTGAATATCTTCGGCGATCTCTATTCCGATGACGACGAGGCGCCGTTCCATATCGTTCTCGAACAACCTCTGGGCGACGGCAAAACCCTCTACATGTATGACATCGACCACGATAAGGAAGTAGGGGGAGAGGTGGAGACGCCATTGTCCGACGCCTACTTTGACCAGGTACTGGAAAGCGTCCAGCTCATCAGCCTGGCCGTATTCGTGCCGGCGCTGATTATCATCGCGCTGTTGGTGTGGTGGTTGGTGCGTCCGCTGGGACGTCTGATCCAATGGTCCAGCACCCTGAACAATCCTGACGCCCTGGCCAGCGAGCGGCCGGGTTTCAACTTCAAGGAGTTCAATATGTTGGCCGATGCCCTGGCCAAAAGTGTTGAACAAGTGCAGGCCGCCAGCCAGCGAGAAGGCCGTCTGTTGCGCTACACCAGCCATGAACTGCGCACGCCGCTGGCGGTGCTCAAGGCCAATATCGAATTGTTGGCCCTGCAATCGGGTGGTGTGCTACCACCCTCGTTGCAGCGCGTAGAACGCTCGGTGCTCAATATGCAGCTCATCGCCGAGACATTGCTGTGGATGAGTCGCGAACGTCCAGAGTCGTTGCCCGAGGAAGACGTTAATCTGAGCGAAGTAGTTGGCGAACTGATTGAAAGGCACCGCTACCTGATCGGTCACCGGGATATTGAGCTAAGCATCGACATCCACAACGAACCTTGCCGGCTGCCCCCTACGGCGTGCCGTATCGTGATCGGCAACTTCCTGCGCAATGCGCTGCAATACGCGGAAGAGGGCACGGTGGATATCAGTTTCAAATACCCCCGGCTGGTGATTGCCAATTACATCAGTGAGGTCAAGCCGCGGCAGGAGTCCGATGATTTTGGATATGGGCTTGGGTTGCAGTTGATGCGGCAGTTGTGCGCAAAGCTGGGCTGGCAGATTGAGGTGATCCGCGAGCAGCAACGGTTTACGGTCATTCTTGATTTTACGAATGTACGGGACACGCCGCCGGCAGACGGCGCACCTGTAGTCTGTTGAACGATTGTGTCTAAGCGAGCTTCACATTCATGGTGATGTGGGCGGTGAAGACCTTGACGCCGCCCGCATCGAAGATCTCCACCGGCACGATCTTGTCTCCGGCGGTTTGCCAATCGATAGCGCTGCCATCGGCAACAGCGCGGATATCGGTTTTCGCCTTGGCCAGATATTCCACAGTCATGCCTTTGGGAATCCAGCGTGCGCCTGCGGGGATCGACGCGTCGGTCATCATGCCGCCGGCCAGTTCGGCGGCGTTGCACAGTGCGATGGCATGCACCGAGGCCAGGTGATTGGTGATTTCCTTGCGAAACGGCACGGTGACCACCGCATGGTTGGGTTTGAGCTCCGCGATCTCGGGAGTGATGGTGCTGAAGTAGGGTGCCATTTGGCACGCCAGGTTGCTGAATGCGGCGGGGCCTACGCTATTGAACATGCTCAGGGCTTGGCTCATCGGAATATCCTCAAGGGTCATTTACAGAATAATATTCTGTAACGGAACAATATTCTGTTGATTCCACGACTGTCAACCTGAGCTTTCTCTGCCGGTCGTTCAGCCTATAAACTGTTTTGATTTGGCGTTCCTCCATGCACTCCATCGATCTCATCGAGCGCACCTTCCCCGGCAGGCGCAGCGACCTCAAGCGCATCATCCTGCGCGAAGCACTGGCGTGTTTTAACGAGGTGGGCATCGAGGCGACCTCTATCGAAACCATTCGCGCGCGCTGCGACACCAGCGTGGGCGCTATCTATCACCACTTCGGCAATAAAGAAGGGTTGGTCGCTGCGCTGTTCTTTGCGGCGCTGGAGGACCAGGCCAGTCTGCGTGACCACTATCTGCAAGCAGCGGACACCGCCCACGCAGGCGTCGTCGGGCTGGTGTACAGCTACGTTGAATGGGTGACCGCACAGCCGGACTGGGCGCGGTTCGTGTTCCAAAGCCGTTTTGCCGTCTCCAGCGGGCCGTTCAAGGACGAGCTGCTTGCACGCAACAAACAGCGCAACCAGCAGTTGAAGGAATGGATGAGCGGGGAAGGGCGCAAGGAGCATTTCAGTCACTTGCCTGCCGAGCTGATCCCTTCGCTGATCATTGGCGCGGCGGAAAGTTACTCGCGTGCGTGGTTGTCGGCGAAGGTCAAAAAGAGTCCATTTGAATACCGCGAACTGCTGGCTGAAGCAGCGTGGAAGTCGATCAGCCTGGGTTAGTCAGTCCTCCATCCCCTGTGGGAGCTGTCGAGCTTCAGCGAGGGCTGCGATAGCGGTGCTTCAGGCGATGAGCCTTTCGGCAATGCCGCCATCTGATCAAATTCCGTCTAGGGCTATACTTGCCTCCTTCCAACCAATCGAGAACCCCATGAGCACGTCTCTTTCCCTGACGCCCGTGCGCAAGCCCGTCGCGCCACTGATTGCCTTTATCATCCTGGTGGCGGGCGCGCTGTTCCTGCAAAACATGGTCGGCGCACGCCAAGTGTTGCTGCTGGTGGTCGGTGCCGCGCTGGGCCTGACGCTGTATCACGCAGCCTTCGGTTTCACCTCGGCCTGGCGCGTGTTTATCAATGATCGGCGTGGCGCTGGCTTGCGTGCGCAGATGGTGATGCTGGCGGTGGCGGTGCTGTTGTTTTTCCCGGCGTTGGGCGCGGGCACTTTGTTCGGTCAGCCGGTCGTGGGGCTGGTGGCGCCGGCCGGTGTGTCGGTGGTGTTCGGGGCGTTCATCTTCGGGATCGGCATGCAGCTGGGTGGTGGTTGTGCGTCGGGTACTTTGTTCACCGTGGGCGGCGGTAATGCCCGGATGTTGGTGACGCTGCTGTTCTTTATCTGCGGCTCGTTGATCGCCACCCACCATGTCGACTGGTGGTTTGCACTGCCATCGTTCCCGGCGGTTTCCATTGTCAAAAGTTTCGGTGTGCTGCCGGCGCTGGTCTTGAGCCTGGCGGTGTTCGCGCTGATTGCAGTGGTGACAGTGCGCCTGGAAAAGCGCCGTCACGGCCAGCTTGAACAAGGCGTGCAAAGCGAGCACCAAGGGCTACGCCGCTTCCTGCGCGGACCCTGGCCGCTGGTGTGGGGCGCGATTGGCCTGGCGCTGCTCAACTACGCCACCCTCGCCCTGGCCGGACGGCCGTGGGGCATCACCTCGGCGTTCGCGCTGTGGGGCGCCAAGGTGGCGAGCGGGCTGGGCGTGGATGTCGCCAGTTGGGCATTCTGGCAGATGCCGGGCAATGCCAAGGCCCTGGCTGCACCGGTGTGGGAAGACATCACCAGCGTCATGGACATCGGCATTGTCCTCGGCGCGTTGCTGGCCGCAGGCCTGGCCGGGCGTTTCGCGCCCAGCCTGAATATTCCAGCGCGCTCGTTGATCGCGGCTGTGATCGGCGGCCTGATGCTTGGCTACGGTTCGCGCCTGGCCTATGGCTGCAACATCGGCGCGTACTTCAGTGGCATCGCCTCGGGCAGCCTGCATGGCTGGGTGTGGCTGGTGGCGGCCTTTATCGGTAACGGCGTGGGCGTGCGCCTGCGGCCCTTCTTCTTTGCGGGCGAACGGCCCCAGGTGGCCTTGAGTGGCTGCTGAGCAGTCCACCCACATTCGCCTGGCGCGCGCGCAAGATGCCGGTTTGTTGCCCGCCATCGAGCAGTGCGCAGCCCAGGCATTTCGCGCAATCGAAGGGCTGGCTTGGCTGGCGGATGCGGCGTCGATCAGCATCGAACGCCATCGGCAATGGATCGCGCTATCGACCTGTTGGGTGGTGGTTGATGACCACGATCACCCTCAAGGCTTCCTCAGCGCAGAACGCTTTGGCGACGACCTGCATATCCATGAAGTGTCGGTTGCCCAGCCGCTGCAAGGCCAGGGCTGGGGGCGCAGATTGGTGGAAACGGCGATAGAGCATGCCCGCGCCCAACACCTGCGTGCGGTGACGCTGACCACCTTCAAGCATGTACCCTGGAATGCTCCGTTCTACCGGCGCCTGGGCTTTGCAATTCACGTCGATCCGCGTCTGGAAACGATCCTGACGGATGAATACGCCCATGGCTTCGAACCCGGCAGCCGTTGTGCCATGGCGTGCCCGGTGATATGTCCGAATCCGTCCTGAAGTAGTCTGCCTTGCGTCTGTCGCGCACTGTGGGTGGTCCTTACCATGGCGTGCATCGTTTACCCACTGATGCAAGCCACAAGGACCGTCCATGACCCATAAAGCCCTGATCGTGATCGACGCGCAACATTCCTTCCGCCATTCAACCTACTGGTCCGAAAATGACCTGCCCGACTACCTGGAAAAACAGCAGGCGCTCATCGATGGTTGTGTTCAGCGGGGCATCCCGGTGATACAAGTCTTCCATGTTGAAGACCAGGGGCATTTCTCCATGCAATCGGGCAACGTCAGGGCATTGAGCGAGCTGTCGATCAAGCCGCAACTGGTGATCCATAAGCGCTACCACAGTGCTTTGGCCGGTACGCCACTGGCCGCTCGGTTGGTGGAAATGGGCGTCACCACGCTGATCATCAGCGGCATCCGCACTGAGCAATGCTGCGAGACCACAACGCGGCAGGCTGCGGACAGCGGCTTCAAGGTGGATTTTGTCAGCGAGGCGACGTTGACCTTCCCGATGACCCACGTGCTTAGCGGCCGGGTCTATACGCCGGCTGAGATTCGCGAACGCACGGAGTTGGTCCTCGATGACCGCTTCGCCCGCATCGTAACGGTCGCCCAGGCACTGGCGGAGTGAAGCGGTGAGCGTACCGGTGCTGTTCGTGCTATTGCCAAACGTGCTGATGCTCGACCTGGCCGGGCCTGCCGAAGTACTGCGCCTGGCCGCGCAGGTCGACGACCCGGCGGCGGTGGATTTCGACTTGCAATACGTCAGCCCGGTGGCAACGCTGCACACCTCCATCGGCTTGCCGCTGATGGGGCTGGCGCCGCTGCCGCCGACCCTGGCCCCCGGTACGCTGGTGGTGTTGGTGGGCTCCACGATGAACGTGTCGAAAGCCCACCAAAAGGCCTTCGAATCGGCCAGCCATCAGCTCACCCAGTGGCTGCAAAACGTCGTCGCGCCCTCGGCCGAGCGTCTGGTGTGCGTGTGCGCCGGCGCATTGAGTGCCGCCAGGGCCGGGCTGCTCGATGGGCGCCAATGCACCACGCACCATTCTCTGTGCGCCACCCTGCAGGCCCTCGCCCCCAAGGCCCGGGTGCTGGAAAACCGTCTGTACGTCACCGATGGCCCTGTGAGTTGCAGCGCCGGTATTACAGCGGGTATCGATCTAATGTTGCACCTGGTTGCCGAACTGGCGGGGCCACGCTTGGCGTGCGCGGTGGCGCGAGACATGGTGGTGTACCTGCGCCGCAGCGGCAGCGACCCGCAGTTGTCGCCCTGGATAACCGGGCGTAATCACCTGCACCCGGCGGTGCATCGTGTGCAAGACGCCATCGCCGCCGCGCCCTGTGAAACCTGGACGGTCACCCGTATGGCGGCCCTGGCCTGTACCGGCAGTCGCCACCTGGCGCGCTTGTTTCAGGAGCATGTCGGCACCAGCCCGCTGGACTATCTGCATCGCCTGCGCCTGGCTGTAGCCCGCGAACTGCTGGCCGAGTCGGCCCTGGACATTGAAACCGTCGCCGAGCGCGCAGGCTTCGGTTCGGCGCGGCATCTGCGGCGTATCTGGGGTAAGTATGAAGCGGCCACCCCTTCAGCCATGCGCCTTACTCAGCAGGCGTCTCGGGGGGCGTAACCGGGTTCTGGCCAGCCTCGGTTTCCAGCTTCAAACGGTCGGCCTTGCTGATGTATCTGTCTTTGCTTTTTGGCGCCAGCTTGGCACTGGCCTTTTTCGCTTTGGCTTTGAAGAGCTGCTGGAGTTTTTTCTGGCGGTTCATGTCGCGGTGCCTGAGAGGGAAAGGCGCGGATGATACCAGTTTCAACAAATGTAACCGGGCGCTGGGTTAATACCAGTCAGTTAAGGCAGAGCCGGTAACTGTGGCGAGGGAGCTTGCTCCCGCTGGGCTGCGTAGCGGCCCCAAAAAAGCTGGGAGCGCTTCGCACTCCAGCGGGAGCAAGCTCCCTCGCCACGGGCTCAGCGCGCCAGGAACTGGGTGATCAGCGTGGTTATCTGCTGCTGGATCACGGGCCGTGGCCGCGCGCCTTCGCCGTCCTGGCAAATGATGCTGTCGCCGGGCACATCAGCGTCAAGCACCGCTGCCGCCCCCGGTTTGCACTGGGACATAAAACTGAAGTGGTTGGCGTCCTGGATCTCCACATACTGAGTCGACATTTTTGGCAGCCGCTTGGCCATGTCAGCCGATTCCATTTGCGCCGGCAAATCCGCTGACGGCACACCGGCAGCGATTACCAACGCCGGCACCGGCAATGCCGCTAGGCTCGCATCGGTAAAGCCGCGCGACAGGCCCAAGTCCAGAGACACCACAGCGGTCACGCGCTTGTCGCTCAAGTCCGCGGCCACTTGAGCCTTCCCGCTCGGCGTACCTTCAGGGTTCATCTCACGGTAAGCCTTGCACGCCACCAACGTCGGATGGGCGTCGCAGTCCCGGGCAAACAACGCCGGGTCAAAACGCGCCCCCGCGCTCTCCATGACCGTCCAGCCCCCCAGGGAATGGCCTATCACCGCGATCCGGCCACTATCCGCCGCGCCAAATGGCGTGGCCTGCGCCAGCAGCGCATCAATGGCCCGGCTCAAATCCTTGGGCCGTTGCCACAACTGCGCGGCGGCTTGCGCGCTGCGATCCTGGCTGGTGGTGCCAGGGTGATTCACTGCCGCCACGATATACCCCTGCCGGGCCAGCGCACTGGCCAACCACGCCTGCTTGCCCCAATTGCCACCGTAGCCGTGGGAGAGCACCACCACCGGATGTTTACCGGGCGTCGGTGCGGCATCAGGCACCGCAAGCACACCGATGAACACCAGGTTGTCAGCGATCAGCTTGGGTTGGGCGGTGCTGGTGGAGGGGTACCACACGGCCATTTCCAGTGGGCGAATGTTGTGAGTGTCAGGGATGGTGGTGGTTTGGAAACCGATGGGGTCGTTGGCGAGTGCAGGCCCAGTCAGGCTGATCAGGAGCAGGGCGGCGAGGGGGGCTTTCATTGTTTTTATCGTCCTTGAAATGAAGGACGCAGCATGACCTGAAACGAGCGGTTCAGGTAGAGGGGAGGCGGTCACCCGCCCCCCCAATAATCAATCAGCTCCTTATAAACGCCAGCAAATCCGCATTAATCGTATCGGCATGGGTAGTAGGCATGCCATGCGGGAAGCCCGGGTAGATTTTCAGCGTGCTGTTTTTCAACAATTTGGCGGACAGCACCCCGGCATTTTCATGGGGGACGATCTGATCATCGTCGCCATGCATGACCAATACGGGAATCTGGATGCTCTTCAGGTCTTCGGTGAAATCGGTCTGGGAAAACGCCACGATCCCGTCATAGTGCGCCTTGGCACAGCCCATCATGCCTTGCCGCCACCAGTTCAGGATGATGCCCTCGGACGGCTTGGCGCCTGGGCGGTTATAGCCGTAGAAAGGTCCGGCGGGAACGTCCTGATAGAACTGTGCGCGGTTGGCTTTCAGTTGCGCCTGCAAGTCGTCGAACACTGACTTGGGCAGGCCACCAGGATTGCTCGGGGTCTGGACCATCAAAGGAGGGACGGCACTAATGATGGCGGCCTTCGAGACGCGCTCTTCACCGTGGCGGGCGATGTAATGAACCACTTCACCGCCGCCGGTGGAGTGACCGACATGCACCGCAGTTTGTATACCCAGGTGCTCGACCACCGCCGCAACGTCGTCGGCATAGTGGTCCATATCGTGCCCGTCCCAGACCTGGCTGGAACGCCCGTGGCCACGCCGGTCGTGGGCAACGACCCGGTAACCTTCGCCCAGGAAAAACAGCATTTGCGCGTCCCAATCATCTGCGCTCAGTGGCCAGCCATGATGGAAGAAAATGACCTGGGCATCGCGTGGGCCCCAGTCCTTGTAGAAAATTTCAACACCGTCTCGCGTGGTGACGTAGCCCATGTTCGCCTCTCCCAAATGAAATGATGGCCTGATCGAATCGCGATCATGGCGCTGGATTGACCCACTGCGGCCCATGCGTGTCTGGCAAGCGCGCCGCCTACCAATTGCCGCCTTGGCCGCCCAATGACTTTAGGTTTAAAGTCAACTTTAAGGTCAATGGTTTTTTGTGGGTGGTACATGAGAATAGGCGAGTTGGCAAAAATCAGCGGGTTGGCGGCCTCACGCATCCGCTTCTACGAGGCGAGCGGTCTGATCCAATCGGTTGAGCGTAAATCCAACGGCTATCGGGACTATACGCCCGGCACCGAGGCGGTGTTGGAGATCATCAAGGGTGCCCAGGCAGCCGGTTTCTCTCTGGAAGAAATCCGGCAGTTAATGCCCCGCAGTGCCGGTGGTTGGCAGCATGACGAGCTGCTCAGCGGGCTCAAGCACAAGGTCGAGGAAATCGAGGTTCTGCAACAACGGCTGGCCCAGAACAAGGCGCAGTTGCTGAACGTCATCAAGGGCATCGAAGGCAAGCCCGAGGGCATGGCCTGTGCCGAGAATGCGCAGATGCTGATAAACCGTCTGCGCGAGGAAGGGGGCGCTCCAGCCTCATCCACAAAAAAAAGCGCCCGCCGGGCCCCGAGGGCCTGACCGGCGCACGAGGTTCAGCGTTCGCCAATCAGGTTGACGAGCGGCTCTGGCGCATAGAGTGCGCTCTGGAACTCGGGTACGTATTCGTACTTCACCATTTTCCCCAGCTTGAGGTCGCGCAGGTAATCGGACAGGCTGCCATCGCCTAGCGTGAGGGTGGCTGAGTCTGCGTCACGGCTGGAGCCATGGCTGAGCTGGCGGGAAACCGCATACCCATAGGCCAGTTGGCCGTGGTGATCGAGATTGGTGAAACTGCTGGTGACCAGGTCCATATCACGGGACAGCTTCTCAAGCTTTTTAGCCTTGAACGACACGTCCAGTTTGCCGGTCTTGCTATCGGTAATGTCATACACCACCGAGTGCCCATCCTCTTTGCGATCAATGCCGGTCAGCCATTTCGGCAGGTTGTAACCGACCACCCCGCGCACCCGCGCCAGCTCGGTATTCACCGGCAGCTTGAGCACATAGCCCCAAAAGTCCTGCGACATCGACTGGCCCACCAGCGTAAAGGGGCCCAGGTTGGCTTTGCCAGGTTTGTTCGTGATGATCGACACGGCGACTTCGTTATAGGCGTCGTTATCGCAATGCTCATAGGTGTACGCAGTAAACGCGATCAGCCCGCGACCCGGCCAGACTTGCAAGGGCTGCACGGCGGCCAGTACCTGCGGTGGCATCAACGCCCGAAGCTTATCGATGTCGGCTGTATAGACTGCTGTTACCCGACTGTTCTGGTAGTAAAAATTGGGCGAGTAGGATTCAAAACCGATGTCGACCTTGTGCTTTTGCAACCCTTTGAACCAGCTTAAATCAACCCCGGGTAATTCTGCTGCAACCACCGACAACGGCGGGTTGGAGCGAAAGCGGTCGTACAAGCCACCCTTGACGACGGGCACCTGCTGGCCGGCGATATCGATGTGGGTTGTGTCGTTGGGGCTGGGCATCTCGGGCGTTCCGGCCAACGCAAGGTTGGCAAAAGGGGTGAGCAGCAATCCGGTTAAAATGGCGCTTGGAATGTTCAATCGGTTTTCTCCAGAGAGGGGCTAGGCGCTATCGTTCGTGGGACAGCTCGGTTATTACGGCGAGTGCGACGGCCTTGGGCGATTGCGGGTTCTGGCCCGTGATCAGGCGGCCATCGGTGATGACAAATGAGGTGAACGGCACCCAGCCCTTGCGGTAACGCGCCCCTTGGCTCAGCAGCCGGTCTTCAAGCAAGAACGGCACCTCACGCTTCATGCCCGATAGCAGTTCTTCGCGATTGGAGAAGCCGGTGATGTTTTTGCCCTTGATGATCGCGTTGCCCTGTTCATCCTTCAGATCCAGCAGGCCCGCCACACCGTGGCACACGGCCGAGACGATGCCGCCCTGGTTGTAAATGGTTTGGGCGACACGTTGCAGGTCGAGGTTGCCAGGGAAGTCCCACATGACACCGTGGCCGCCGGTGAAGTAGATCGCGCGAAATTGCGACGGATCGACATTGGCGATGGGCAGCGTGTTTTGCAGCCGGGCGCGAAAGGCCGGGGACTGCAACTGTTCACGCGCCGCCTTATCCATGTACAGCCAACCGAGGCTGCGCTCGTCCAGAGGCACAGCACCTCCTTTGGGGCTGGCAAATACCGTCGTGTAGCCAGCCGCTTCCACGACCTCGGTGAAATGCGTCAGCTCTGTCAGCCACAGGCCCGTGGTATCGAGCCTTGAGGGGTAGCTGGCGTGGTTGGTCATGATCACCAGGATCTGGCGATTGTTTGCAGCGGCCGTGGAAGGGCCGGGTTCAGCCTGTGCAAATGTCATAAGCGCGCCACCTATCGCTACCAACGCAAAAGAAATAAGGGTTTTGAGCATGATCCAGGGTCCAGTAATCCTGTCGGTTGGTGCATGCTCACCTTAAACCTCGCTTTAAGGTCAACCCTTGCTTTGGCAAAAAAAAACCGAGTCGTCTTGGGGCGCGACGGCTCGGCTTTTTTTGGGCGTGTTGAACGTTTAGCCAGCTGCTACAGCCGCCTCGCGCTCCATCAACTTATCGACCAACAACATTCCCAGCTCACTTAACTGATGAATCGCCAACGCGACGTCGCGCTGTTTACCGGTCAGTTCATCCGACAGGTCGAGCAGCAGGGCGGTTACTGAGGAAAAGGTTTCATAGCTATTGGCGACGAGCATTTCATTGCTGGCATCGTCGGCAACGCTGAACAGCGGTGTCGAGGGTGGAGGAGAGGGTTCGGCGTTGGGGTTGAGGGCGTGATCGATCGCACGACGGGCTGCCTGATCAAGCTTCAGGTTTGGATCGTTTGGAGGGTTTGGGGTGACTTTGTACATATGCGTAATTCCTGAATGGGGCCGACACCGTTTCGCTACTAAACGAAAGGGTGGCAGCTGTACGCAGGTTAGTAGACCGGGGAATTACACAAAGCCGGCGCGCCCGAAGGCGCCCTACGCACAGCCACCATCAGGCACAGACAGGAACGTCTGATAGATGAAGCTCATGCACTAAATGTAATTGACCCTCGGGCTACTAAACCCGATCACTGAGTTGTCAGCGACCGAGCCACCTTAGAGACGCCCATCCAAGCGCACAAGCCGGCGGATTCTGACGCAACTGTAGGCAATGGAGCAAGGTGGTGCAGCTTGCTGTAGGACGGGTCTACATCAACGCCGGCCCACTCACTCACTCCCTGTAGGAGCGAGCTTGCTCGCGAAAAACCATAGGCGCCGCGTTCATTCTGGATGAACACATTATCTTTACGTTCTTCGCGAGCAAGCTGAACTGGCCTAATGCTCCCGGACACCTCTTAAGGGCGATATGATTCGCCCAATCAGGAGGTTTCCATGCAAGAGCGAAAGACCTACACCCGCGAGTTCAAGCAACGTGCTGCAAGCATGGTTCTTGATGATAATTGCTCAGTTCCCGACGTATGTGCATCGATGGAAGTTGGCCCTACGGCTCTGCGCCGCTGGGTTGATCAGGTTCGTAAAGAACGCCTGAAAGGGCAGCCAGTGGTTGGTACCAAGGCAATCAGCGAAGAACAGCGAGAGCTGCAGCAGCTGCGAGCCAAGATCAAGCGTCTGGAGACCGAGGCTGAAATCTTAAAAAAGGCTACGGCTCTCTTGATGTCGGATCCCGATCGTTTTTCCTGATCGAGGAACTGAGAGAGTCGAGTTCATATCCGACCTGCCTGCTTTGCAGTGCGCTGGGCGTTTCCCGTAGCGCGTTTTATGACTGGCTTAAGCGTCGCTCAGCGCCGAATACCAAGCGTGACGCACTCAGAGCAAAAGTCGTGCAACTGCATGACGAAAGCCGGGGAAGTTCAGGCGCGCGGATGATCTCTCAGCACTTGAAGGCCCAGCAGATCAAGGTGGGACGGCATCTGGCCGGAAAACTCATGGCGGAGGCAAATCTGGCCAGCAGGCAGCGCCGCCGCCATCAGTATCGCTCTAGAGGAGTCGAAGCATTTGTGGCCAAGAACTTGCTCGAGCGTAACTTCGAGCCAGCCGCAATTAATCAGGTCTGGTGCGGCGACGTTACCAGCCTGATGGTTGGTAAACGCTGGTATCACTTGGCAGCGGTCATTGATCTGTTCGCCCGCCGAATCATTGGCTGGGCGTTTTCCCTGATCAATGACGCCGACCTGGTTAGCAAGGCGCTGAGAATGGCGGTGGAGGTTCGAGGCAAACATGCAGGCTTGATCTTTCATTCGGATCAAGGCTGCCAATACACCAGCCAGCGCTTTCAGTCTGAGCTGCTGGAACATGGGATAACGCAAAGCATGAGCCGCAGGGGGCAGTGCTGGGACAACGCGCCAACAGAGCGTTTCTTCGGGACGCTCAAGTCAGAGTGGGTGCCCACCAAGGGTTATACGACAGTTGAAGAAGCCAGGCAGGATATGACCAGCTTCTTCATGCGATACAATCGAATCAGGCTCCACAGCTACAACAACTACCTGTCGCCAATAGCCATGGAGCAAAAAGCGGCATAAACACCGTAATCGGTGTCCGGGATTACTTGACCAGTTCAAGCTCGCTCCTACAGAGAGGATGCCTCAGTCGCGACGCAACGTTTCGGTCTTGAGGACACAAGCGCTAATAGTATTGCTCGGCTGCCTGCGCGGCGGCTGGACTAGGATTTTTTCTGGCGGTGCACACCGACATTAAAAATTCACTGGCATCTACAAGGAGTAGCCAGTAGGCTACATTTGAATCTGTGACCAATACGATCGGCAGGACGCCCGAGTTCGATACATGGCTCGACGGTATGAAGGATGTGTGGGGTAAGACGGCTGTACTGATCCGCCTGGATCGAGCCGAAGAAAACAATTTTGGCGATTGCCAGCCTGTAGGCGATGGCATGAGTGAAATGCGTGTGTTTGTCGGGCCCGGCTACAGGATTTACTTTGTGCGCACGGGCATCACCGCTTACCTGATGCTGTGGGGAGGCGATAAAACCGACCAGAAACGAGGAATCAAGCGGGCAAAAGAGATTCTCGATGCCCTGAGAGGTCAATGACATGAGTAAGTCGACATTCAAACCAGAGGACATGCCGATCCTCGAGCTGGATACATCCGGCACCAGCGCCTATGAGGCTTCACGTTTCCTTGATAGCCCGCAAACCATCAGTGCCTATCTTGCGCAAAGCATGGCGTGCCATGACCCGCAAGTCCTTATGAAGGCGCTGGCCGAGGTTGCCAAGGCCCAGGGAGTGAACAAGGTTGCCGAAGCGGCGGGGGTGAATCGGGAGAGTCTGTATAAAACCCTGAAAGGCGGCTCAAAGACGCGTTATGAGACGGTCCAGAAGCTGATGCTGGCATTGGGGGTGGAACTGACGGTGCGACCGATTACCGCGACTACCGCTAAAAAAACGGCTGTCATCGGCAAAACCTGATGGACCAAACAGAGGACGGTTTTGATGAAAATAGATACGTCCCTTTTTTTCGACAGAGCGCCCATCCCTTACGAAGGGGATAAAGCCATTTACGAGAGAAGCGTGTTGATATGCGCCTGGTCTTGTAGGAAATCGACCTCTAGTAGCGTAAGGCTTCCTCTATAATACTGGTTGTATATCCAGTATTTGCGGGTCTGCGCGCTCACGAAACGAAAATGAGTGAAAAATGGGCCTGTGGCAAAAAAAAGCCACTCCGTTAGGTTGAGGTCCTCTCCTTCAAGAAAGGAGAGTTCTTAATCAAGTGAATGGAGTCACAACATGAACAAACCACAAACCCAGACACCTCTTCGCCATGGTCGTGTCACATCCCCTTCCAGCCGTGGCGCAGTTGCCGTGGATCTTGGCCTGCTGGAAACCTGGCAGGTCAACGAAATGGAAGGCGGCAAGAACTTCCCGGCACTGACGGCCGGTCCGTTCCCGGCGCCTTATCAAACCGACAGTGACAGCGTCACCCCACCCGCCGACGGCGTCATCCTCAGCGGTGGCAAGACCGATGCCCGTGACTGCATCAACTTCACCCACGAGGAAATGGCCAAGAAACTTGGCCGCGCCTTCACCTGGCCGTTGCTCAATGTCGAGTCGGGTCAGACCTTCAAGGTCACCTGGGCATACACCGCGCCGCACACCACCCGTGGCTATCGCTGGCTGATCACCAAGGATGGCTGGGATCCGAAACAGCGCATCACCCGCGCGCAACTGGAAACCCAGCCGTTCGCTGAAGACTTCTATGCCCAGGTGCCGTACTACAGCCATGCAGGCGAACTGAAGGCCAAGGTCAATCATGAAGTGAAACTGCCGGCCAACAAGAAGGGCCAGCATGTGATCGTATTGATGTGGATCGTCGCCAACACCGGCAACGCCTTCTATCAAGCCTTCGACGTGGACTTCAAATAAGCCCGCGCCGTTAAACCCACACGTTCTGAAGGATTAGAACATGTCAAAGATTGACTTTACCTCACTGCAATCGCCGCTCAACGATGCCGCTTCGCTGATGCCGAGCATTGCCGGCAAAAAGATCCTCATGGGCTTCTGGCACAACTGGCCTGCCGGCCCGAGCGACGGCTACCAGCGTGGCCAATTCGCCAATATGAGCCTGGTGGATGTGCCAAAGGATTACAACGTGGTGGCCGTGGCCTTCATGAAGGGCAACGGTATCCCAACCTTCACCCCGTACAAGCTGTCCGACGCCGAGTTCCGTCGCCAGGTGGGTGTGCTGAACAGCCAGGGCAGGGCGGTGCTGATTTCCCTTGGCGGCGCCGATGCACACATCGAACTGCATAAAGGCAACGAACAGCTACTGGCCAGCGAAATTATCCGCCTGGTGGAAACCTATGGCTTTGATGGCCTGGATATCGATCTTGAACAGAGCGCGATTGATTTCGCCGACAACAAGACTGTCCTGCCCGCCGCCTTGAAGCTGGTCAAGGACCACTACGCAGGTCAAGGCAAACACTTCATCATCAGCATGGCGCCGGAGTTTCCGTACCTCACCACCGCCGGCAAATACGTCGGTTACATCCAGGCGCTGGAAGGCTATTACGACTTCATCGCCCCGCAGTATTACAACCAGGGGGGCGACGGCATCTGGGTGCAGGAGGTCAACAATGGCAACGGCGCCTGGATTGCCCAGAACAACGACGCAATGAAAGAGGACTTTCTGTTTTACCTGACCGAAAGTCTGGTGAGCGGAACGCGCGGGTTTACCAAAATCCCGGCAGACAAGTTCGTCATTGGCCTGCCCGCGAACGTCGATGCGGCTGCCACCGGTTATGTGATCAACCCGACAGCCGTGACCAATACATTCAAGCGTTTGCACGACAAAGGATTGTCGATCAAGGGCCTGATGACCTGGTCGGTGAATTGGGACAACGGGATCAACAAAGACCATGTGCCCTACAACTGGGAGTTCAGCCGCCGTTATGGGCCGATGATCAATGGCACTGATCTCGCTGGCCTGGAGCAGGAAGAGGCGGATCTGGAGATCGCCAATCGGCAGTAGCGCAAAAGGGGCCTCTGGCAGACGTGCCAGAGGTCAAACAGCTAAGCTTCTGATCTGACTAAAATCCGATGCCTGTTTGGGCATCGGATTTTTTGCGTCACGCTCAAATTGCGCTGAGCATTCCTAAAGCCGATTTACCGCACCAGACAAGGCCGCTTGTTATCAAAGCCCCAACCTGGGATCAGAAACTGCATCGCCACACTGTCATCCCGGGCTCCAAGGCCCATGCCTTTGTACAGTTCATGAGCCTTGGCCACCGCGTCCATATCGATATCCACACCCAGGCCAGGCTTGGCCGGCACCTTCACATAGCCCCCTTCAATCTTCAACGGCTCCCGCGTCAGGCGCTGGCCGTCCTGCCAGATCCAGTGGGTGTCGATGGCGGTGATCTCGCCCGGTGCGGCCGCCGCCACCTGGGTGAACATTGCCAGGGAAATATCAAAGTGGTTGTTGGAATGCGAGCCCCAGGTCAGGCCCCACTCGTTGCACATTTGCGCGACGCGCACCGAGCCCTGCATGGTCCAGAAGTGCGGGTCGGCGAGGGGAATGTCCACCGATTGCAACTGGATGGCGTGGCCCATTTCGCGCCAGTCGGTGGCGATCATGTTGGTGGCGGTTTTAAGGCCCGTGGCGCGGCGGAATTCGGCCATGACTTCGCGGCCCGAGTAGCCGTTTTCTGCGCCGCACGGGTCTTCGGCGTAGGCCAGCACATGATGCTGGTCGCGGCACAGACGGATGGCTTCTTTCAGCGACCATGCGCCGTTGGGGTCAAGGGTGATGCGCGCATCGGGAAAACGCTCGGCCAGCGCGGTGACGGCTTCGATTTCCGCGTCGCCGCTCAATACGCCACCCTTGAGCTTGAAATCGTTGAAGCCATATTTGGCCTTGGCCGCTTCGGCCAGGCGCACTACCGCGTCGGCGGTCAGGGCTGTTTCATGGCGCAGGCGGAACCACTCATCATCGGCGTCGGCCTCGTTGCGGTAGGCCAGGTCGGTGGCGTTGCGATCCCCCACATAGAACAGGTAGCCGAGCATCTTCACCGCATCGCGTTGCTGGCCTTCGCCAAGCAAGGCGGCCACCGGCACCTCAAGAAATTGGCCAAGCAAATCGAGCAGCGCGGCCTCCATGGCGGTGACGGCGTGGATGGTGATGCGCAGGTCGAAGGTCTGCAGGCCGCGGCCCGCGCTGTCTCGAGACGCAAAGGTACTGCGCATCTGGTTGAGAACGCGCTGGTACTGGCCAATCGGCTGGTCGATCACCAGGCTGCGGGCATCCTCCAGGGTTTGGCGAATGCGCTCGCCGCCGGGTACTTCGCCCACGCCAGTGTTGCCGCTGCTGTCCTTGAGGATGACGATATTGCGCGTGAAGTAGGGGCCGTGGGCGCCGCTGAGGTTCAGCAACATGCTGTCGTGGCCGGCGACGGGGATGACTTGGAAATGAGTAACGACAGGGGTATTCATGGCGCGTTCCTGGCTGAGTTCAAAGAGGTTTGCTGATGGCGGCGCCGCTGGGCACGGCCGGTACGGCAGAGGGTGAGGTCTTGGCAAAGAACACCAGGATGGCCGCGAGCACCGAGGTGCAGGCCAGGCCATACAGCCCGCCCTGAATCGAGCCGGTGGTTTGTTCCAGAAAGCCGAAGGTAGTCGGTGCCACAAAGCCGCCCAGATTGCCGATGGAGTTGATCAGCGCGATCACCGCGGCAGCGATGCGCACATCCAGATAGCCCTGGGGGATCGGCCAGAACAGCGACGACGCAGACTTGAACCCGATGGCCGCAAAACAGATCGCCACGAAAGCGAAGATCGGCCCGCCGGTGGTGGACATGAACATGCCGGCCGCCGCGATCAGCAGGGCCGCCGCGACCCAGGCCTGCTGGAACTTGAACTTGCCCGACAGCGACGCGAAGGCGTACATGGCAATGATCGAGATCAGCCAGGGGATCGAGTTGAAGAAACCGACCTGCACATCACTCAAGTCACCCATCTTCTTGATGATGCTCGGCAGCCAGAAGGTGGCGGCGTAGATCGTCAATTGAATGCAAAAGTACAGGGCGCAAAACAGCAGGATCTGGCGGTCCTTGAGCAGCTTGCCGAGGGTGGGTTTCACCGTGGTCAGGGCTTCGCGATCACGTTGCTCCTGATCGATGGCGCCCACCAGCGCATCCTGCTCTTCGCGGCTCAGCCACTTGGCGTCATGGGGTTTGGAGTCCAGCCAGAACCACACGAAGAAGCCCAGCGCCACCGAGGCCAGCCCCTCGATGCCGAACATCCATTGCCAGCCATGCAAACCAAAACCTTCGATCTGCAACAACGCACCCGACAACGGCCCGGAGATCAACGACGCCACCGCCGAACCACTGAGGAAGATCGCGATGGCCTTGCCACGCTCCACGCTGGGCAACCAGCGGGTGAAGTAATAGATCACGCCAGGGAAGAACCCGGCTTCCGCCACACCCAGCAGGAAACGCAGGATGTAGAAGTGGGTTTCGTTCTGGATAAACGCCATCAGCGTGGCGACGATGCCCCAGGTGAACATGATGCGGGTCAGCCAGATGCGGGCGCCGACTTTTTGCAGCAGCATATTGGACGGCACTTCGAACAGCGCATAGCCAATGAAGAACAGCCCGGCACCGAAGCCGTAAGCCGCTGCGCCGATCCCCAGGTCATGCTCCATGTGCGTGCGCACGAAGCCGATATTGACCCGGTCGATGTAGTTGAGGATGAACATGACCACGAACAGTGGGAGCACATGGCCCTTCACTTTGCTCACGGCGCGGGCGAGCGCTGAATCACTTTCGGGTACGGCAGATGCTGGGCTTGAATGCTTCACGAATGAAAACTCCCCCTGATTATTTTTATGCGGGTTTGATGTTTTGTTGACAGACATCATACAAGTTGTTTTTTAAAGGCCGCAATCCTGTCAGGGCTGTTTTTGTTCTTATAAGCCGGTATTGAGATTGGCTATTTTGGTTATTTGCCAGATTTTATTGGGTTTTGCCCCGCTGCTGGCGGTCCGGGGTGTGCGCTTCTCTCAAAGCGAAGACAGGGGCGGGTGGGGTGGGGGGGGGTGTGTGTTGTCATACAAGTTGAATGTTTTTCGCCGCCACCCGTCGCCCGTGCGCTCAGGGTGATAAGCTCCCACCAGCCCAACCGCGTGGACCCGTCTCGATGCCGATTAAAAGCACACCGCCTGTGCGCAAACGTTCCGCCAACCTGGCCCAGGGTGTGGTCGAGGCACTGACCCAGCGCATTCAGTTGGGGCAACTCAAGCCGGGTGAAAAACTGCCGTCCGAATCCACCATCGTGCTTGAGCATGGGGTGAGCCGCACCGTGGTGCGTGAAGCCTTGTCCAAGTTGCAGGCGTCGGGGCTGGTGGAGACGCGTCACGGCATCGGCACCTTTGTGCTCGAGCAGCACACCCAGCCGGGCCTGCGCCTGCATGTGGACACGGTCGCCAGCGTGCGCAACATGCTCGAATTGCGCCTGGGCCTGGAAGTGCAAGCGGTGGCCCTGGCCGCGCTGCGCAGAAGTGACGCGCAATTGGCCCACATGCGCCAGGCACTGGACGACTACCAAGCCTCCCTGGCCAACAACGACAGCTGTGTGGAGGAGGACAAGCGCTTTCACCAACTGATCGCCGAAGCCACCGGCAATACGTTTTTCACCGACATCATGCAGCACCTGGGCACGGCGATGATTCCGCGCACCCAGGTGAATGCCGTCGAGCGCGGCGGCGCGGACTTTGCTCAACTGGGGCAGTTGGCGAACCTGGAACACGAGGCCATCTACAACGCTATCAAGCGCCAGGACCCGGACGCCGCACGGGCGGCCATGGTGCTGCACTTGACCAACAGCCGGGATCGATTTTCCGGGCACTCTTAAGGAACCACCGTTGAACGAACACACCTTGTCCCAGCGCCTGGAGCGCGTGGCCGCGCACATACCGGCGGGTGCCCGCCTGGCCGATATCGGCTCGGACCACGCCTACCTGCCGGTGGCCCTGATACACCGCGGCGCTATTGCGGCGGCCGTGGCGGGGGAAGTGGCCGCTACACCGTTTCACGCGGCCAACCGTACTGTGGCCGACAACGGCCTGGCTCAGCACATCACCGTGCGCCGGGCCGATGGCTTGGCGGCGATTCAATCGGGCGATGACATTACCGCCATCAGCCTGTGCGGCATGGGCGGCGAGACGATCCGCGACATTCTCGACAGCGGCAAGGCGCACCTCAATGGCCGAGAACGTCTGATCCTGCAACCCAACGGCGGCGAGCAACCCCTGCGCCAATGGTTGATGGGCAACGGCTACCAGATCCTGCTCGAGGAGTTGCTACTGGAAAACCGCTTCTACTACGAAATCATCGTTGCTGAACGTGTTGGAGCGGTGACCTACACCGAAGAGCAACTGTACTTTGGCCCGCTGCAAATGCAGGCCCGCAGCCCGGCGTTTGTGGCGAAGTGGCAACGGATGTTGCGCCAAAAGCGCAAGACATTGGCCAGCCTCGAACAGGCGCGGCAGGCGGTGCCCGAGCAGAAAGTGCAGGAGATCGTGCAGCAGGTGAAGTGGATCGAGCAATTGCTCGCCTGAGCCACATTCGCGGCACTTCACCGCTACGCTGTAGTCTTCTCTTAAATCCCCCCAAGGTGTCGCCTCGATGATCACTGTTCACCACCTCAACAACTCCCGCTCGCAACGTATCCTGTGGGCGCTTGAAGAACTGGGCCTGCCCTACGACATCAAGCGCTACCAGCGCGACGCCAAGACCAACCTGGCGCCGCCTGAACTCAAGGCCATTCACCCCCTGGGCAAATCCCCGGTGATTGAAGACGGCTCTCGTGTGCTGATCGAGTCCGCCGCGATCATCGACTACCTCATCCGCCGCCACGGCAACGGCCAACTGCAACCCGACCCGGCTACCGACGCCTATGACAGCTATGTGCAATGGCTGCACTTCGCCGAAGGCTCGGCCATGCTGCCGCTGATGCTCAACCTCTACGTCGGACGCCTGGGTGAAGCGGGCGCGCCGCTGCATCCGCGGATCGAATCGGAGCTGGCCAATTACCTGGGCTACCTGAATGACGTGCTGGGCCACACGCCGTACCTGGTGGGCGACGCACTCAGCGGCGCGGATATTCAGATGAGCTTTATCGGCGAAGTCGCCCAGGCCCAGGGCAAATTGCAGGCCTACCCGAACTTGGCCGCATGGCTGCAAAAGCTCCAGGCGCGCCCGGCATACCGCAAGGCGGTGGAGCGGGGCGGGGAATACGCGTTCGCCAAATAGCGGGCCCACCGACACCGCCTCCTGTAGGAGCGAGCTTGCTCGCGAAAAACGTAAACGATAACGCGTGTTTCCTGGATGAACGCGGCGCCTTTGGGTTTTTCGCGAGCAAGCTCGCTCCTACAGAACCCGTTTCGGCAGGTGAACCTTCGAGTCTCCCAGCGCTCACTTAAAAGGTGGCACTGGCTTTTCTCGAAAGGAATCTGCATGCACTCCACCTCGTCAATCGCGCCCGTAGAGCGCGAACTGAGCCTGCGGGCAGTTATCACCGGGATCGTGCTGGGCATCCTGCTCACCCCTTCCAATGTCTACGCAGGCTTGAAGATCGGCTGGTCGTTCAATATGTCGATCATCGCCTTGCTGATCGGTTATGGCCTCTGGCAAGGCCTGGCCCGGCGTTCCGCTGAACACCTGCCGTGGACCCTGCACGAGAGCAATATCAACCAGACCGTGGCCTCTGCCGCGGCGTCGATCATTTCCGGCGGGCTGGTCGCGCCCATCCCGGCTTATACCTTGCTCACCGGCAACCAACTGGCGGCGCTGCCGATGATCGCCTGGGTGTTCTCGGTGAGTTTCCTGGGGATCTGGATCGCGTGGTACCTGCGGCCTTCATTGCTCAATGACAAGGCACTGAAGTTTCCTGAAGGCATGGCCACCCTGGAGACCCTGCTGCACATCTACAACCATGGTCGCGAAGCCGCCACGCGCTTGAAAGTGCTGCTCGGCGCAGCGTTGTTGTCCGGGTTGGTCAAGTGGGTGGATACTTTTATGTGGGCCTTCCCGCGCTGGTCGCCGAACGCCCAGTTGGAGCGCCTGACCTTCACCGCCGACCCCTCTCTGCTGTTGCTGGGGTTCGGCGGCATCATCGGCATTCGCGTGGGCCTGACCCTGCTGCTCGGCGCCTTGCTGGCATGGGGCGGGTTGGGGCCGTGGCTGTTGGCCAATGGCTTGGTGAGCTTGCCCGCTGACAGCAGCGGCCCGCAGTTTGCCGCGCTGGTGGAATGGCTGCTGTGGCCTGGGGTGAGCCTGATGGTGTGTTCCACCCTGGCGTCCCTGGCGATTCGCCTGTGGGCGTTGCATCGCTCAACCCGAGCGGCTGGCGGCACGCCTTGGGCGGTTCCCAAGCCTGGGCCTGCCGTGGGGTTTGCCTTGGCGATTGCGTTGGTGGTGAGCCTGCAAGCGCTGTTGTTCGGTATCAACCTTGGGATGGCGCTGCTGACCATTCCCCTGGCGATCTGCCTGGCCGCCGTGGCGGCGCGGGTGGTGGGGGCGACCGGTATTCCGCCGATTGGCGCCATCGGGCAACTGTCTCAGCTGAGTTTTGGCATCGTTGCGCCGGGCCAGGTGCCGATCAACCTGATGAGCGCCAACACCGCCGGCGGTTCGGCGGGGCAGTGCACAGACCTGATGAATGACTTCAAGGTGGGCAAAGCGATTGGCGCGACGCCGCACAAACAGGTTATCGCCCAGATTCTCGGGATTTTTGTCGGCAGCGTCGTCGGCGTATTCGCGTACCTGGCGTTGATCCCCGACCCGCAAACCATGCTGCTCACCGAACAATGGCCAGCCCCGGCCGTCGCCATTTGGAAAGCCGTGGCCCAAACCCTGACCCACGGGCTGGATTCGTTGTCACCCAGCATCCGCTGGGCCATTGCTGTTGCAAGCCTGTGCGGCGTACTGCTGGGCATACTCGATAGCACGCTGCCCACCCATCGCGCCCGCTATCTGCCAAGTGCGGCAGCCTTGGGACTGGCGTTTGTCTTGCCTGCGTCGGTGTCGCTGATGATGGCCCTTGGCGCGATCATGACCTGGGCCGTGAGCTGTCGCTGGCCAAGTGTGACGCAGCGCTTTGCGATCACGGCAGCGGCGGGGCTGATCGCCGGTGAGAGCATTACTGGCGTGGGCGCGTCGTTATGGCAGATGCTGGGAAGTGGATAAATGGGACTCGTGGATTTACAACTCTTCACGAATTCAAAAGGCTCACCGTTATAGGCTTGGCGCTGCGACCACTGGATCAAACCCATTCAACTGACCGTTGAGCCTAGCCCATGAAACCGCGTACCTGGCGTTGATCCCCGACCCGCAAACCATGCTGCTCACCGAACAATGGCCAGCCCCGGCCGTCGCCATTTGGAAAGCCGTGGCCCAAACCCTGACCCACGGGCTGGATTCGTTGTCACCCAGCATCCGCTGGGCCATTGCTGTTGCAAGCCTGTGCGGCGTACTGCTGGGCATACTCGATAGCACGCTGCCCACCCATCGCGCCCGCTATCTGCCAAGTGCGGCAGCCTTGGGACTGGCGTTTGTCTTGCCTGCGTCGGTGTCGCTGATGATGGCCCTTGGCGCGATCATGACCTGGGCCGTGAGCTGTCGCTGGCCAAGTGTGACGCAGCGCTTTGCGATCACGGCAGCGGCGGGGCTGATCGCCGGTGAGAGCATTACTGGCGTGGGCGCGTCGTTATGGCAGATGCTGGGAAGTGGATAAATGGGACTCGTGGATTTACAACTCTTCACGAATTCAAAAGGCTCACCGTTATAGGCTTGGCGCTGCGACCACTGGATCAAACCCATTCAACTGACCGTTGAGCCTAGCCCATGAAACTGCCTGCCATCGCTGCCACGTTTCTCGCCTTTGCTACGCTGCATCCTTTGCCCGTACACGGCGCAGGCCCCGTCACCCATGTCGCCATCTACCGAGGCCCGGCAGGCTGCCCCGACTGCTCGGAAAACGTGAAAACCGCCCTGCAGCGCCTGGACCCCAATTACCAGATCGACTTCGTCGGTGCCGACGAACCCATCGACATCACCCCGCAAACCCTGGCGCGCTACGATCTATACGTGCAACCCGGCGGTGGCCAGGACATCCCGGCCGCCCTCGACAGCCTGGGCGATGCGCGTGCCGAAGCCATCCGCGATTACGTCGCCAAAGGCGGCCGCTACCTGGGCCTGTGCATGGGCGCCTACCTGGCCGACGACAACAACCTCGGCCTGATCCCCCAGGCGCTTGATACCGAAGCTGGCCGTCCCGGTTTTGAAGTGTCCGGTATTGAGGACGCCGCCGTGCGGGTGACGTGGGACGGGCAACCTGACTCTGTGTTCTATCAGGATGGCCCTTACTTCCCCAAAGCTAGCGCCGCTGCGCCTTACAAGGTCATCGCGACCTACCATAATGGCGACGTGGCGGCAGCGCGCTATACCTACGAACGTGGCGTGGTGGTGCTGAGCGGGCCGCACCCGGAAGCCGGGCGGGAATGGTTTGAAAATGCCGATATCGAGCTGAGCAAGATGCCGCGTGGTGAGCTGTTCGGGTCGTTGATACGTAGCGCGCAAGAGTAGGGCGCGCCGCCCGTTACTTCAGGATGCCACTATTCCCCATGTCGATATCAGGCACGATGGTGGCGTAACCAGGCTACTTGTGCCTGGCCTCGGGCACTTAAGGTGAAGGTCATTGGCCGCCCGAGAACAACAAAAACAATGACTAGCCTCAACTGCAACGATTCCAACGGTCAGCTTGCGCAGGGCTTCAAGCCGCGCCATGTGACCATGTTGTCCATCGCTGGCATCATCGGCGCGGGGTTGTTTGTCGGCTCCGGACACGCCATCGCCGCCGCCGGGCCAGCGGTGTTGCTGGCTTATCTGTTTTCCGGCCTGTTGGTGGTGCTGGTCATGCGCATGCTGGGGGAAATGGCGGTGGCACGCCCGGACACTGGCTCGTTTTCCACCTACGCCGACCAGGCCATCGGCCCGTGGGCGGGGTTCACCATCGGCTGGTTGTATTGGTGGTTCTGGGTGCTGGTCATTCCCATCGAAGCCTTGGCCGCCGGGCATGTGCTCAATCAGTGGTTCCCTCAGGTTGATGCGTGGCTCTTTGCCTTGGTTTCAATCGTTCTGCTGGTGATCACCAATCTGTTCAGCGTGGCCAAATACGGCGAATTCGAATTCTGGTTCGCCATGGCCAAGGTGATTGCCATCGTCGGCTTTATCGGCCTGGGCTTCAGCGTCCTCATGGGCTGGATCCCGGATCGCGAAGCCAGCGGCTTGAGCCGCTTGATGGAGGAACACGGCGGGTTTGCTCCCAACGGCCTGTCGGCGGTGGTGGGCGCGTTCATTACCATCATGTTCAGTTTCATCGGCACCGAAGCGGTGACCATCGCTGCAGCAGAATCGAGCAACCCGGCGCAGAACATCGCCAAGGCCACCCGTTCGGTGATCTGGCGCATTGGCGTGTTCTACCTGTTGTCGATCTCCGTCGTGATTTCCGTGGTGCCCTGGAACGATCCGCTGTTGGCCTCCGTGGGTTCCTATCAGCGCGCACTGGAAATTATGAATATCCCCAACGCCAAATTCATGGTCGATGTGGTGGTGTTGATCGCGGTAGCCAGTTGCATGAACTCCTCGATCTACATTTCTTCGCGCATGCTGTTTTCCCTGGGCAAACGCGGCGATGCGCCGCCGGCGCTTAAAATCACCTCGAAGGCGGGCGTGCCCAGGGCGGCGGTGATCGCCAGCACCATCATCGGTGCGGGCGTTACGTTGCTGAGCTACTTCATGCCGGCCGGTCTGTTCCAGTTCCTGCTCGCCAGCTCCGGGGCCATCGCGTTGTTGGTGTACCTGGTCATCGCTATCTCGCAACTGCGTATGCGTCGCTTGCTGCTTCGGCAGAACGTCGAACTGACCTTTCGTATGTGGCTATTTCCGTGGCTGACTTATCTGGTGATCGTGTTCATCTGCCTGGCCCTGGGGGTGATGATGGTGACGCCGGAACACCGCACCGAAGTGTCCTCGACCATTGGCCTGGCGTTGGTGATTTCCTTTATCGGCCTGGTTACGTCGCGTCAGCACAACCGGGCACCCAAGCCGGTGGCGCTGGAACATTCCTGATCACGCCTGTGGGGTAGCGGTGATGGAAACCGAGGCATCTGTTTGCCAGACCATCGGCTTTTTGCTGCTGGACCAATTCACGCTGATATCGCTGTCATGTGCGGTCGAGCCGCTGCGCATGGCCAACCAATTGGCGGGCGAAGAACTCTACCGTTGGCAAACCCTCAGCCTGGACGGCCAGCCGGTGTGGGCCAGCGATGGCGTGTCGGTGACCCCGGACGCGTGCGCGCAGGACCAGCGCGGCTTCGATGCGGTGATCGTGTGCGGCGGCGTGGGCATTCAACAGGCTATCAGCCCTGCGCTCATCGCCTGGTTGCGCAGCCAGGCGCGCCTGTACTGCAAACGTCTCGGCGCGGTGTGCACCGGCAGTTGGGCACTGGCCCAGGCGGGGTTGCTCGATGGCTTCCAGTGCAGCGTGCATTGGGAGCTGATGGCGTCGATGCAGGAGGCGTTTACCCGCGTCAAAGTCAGCTCCAGCGTATTCACGCTCGATGGCAACCGCTTTACCAGCTCTGGCGGCACTGCGCCGCTGGACATGATGCTGCACCTGATCGGCCGCGATCACGGGCACACGCTGTCGGCGGCGATTTCCCAGATGTTCGTGTACGAGCGCATTCGCAACGAGCGCGACCACCAACGCGTGCCGCTCAAACACCTGCTCGGCACGCAACAGCCCAAGCTGCAAGAAGTGGTCGCCCTGATGGAGTCCAACCTGGAAGAACCCATCGACCTCGACGAACTGGCCGCCTACGTGCACGTGTCCCGCCGCCAGTTGGAGCGCATGTTCCAGAAGCACCTGTACTGCACGCCATCGCGCTATTACCTCAAGCTGCGCCTGACCCGTGCGCGCCAGTTGCTGATGCAGACGCCCATTTCGATTGTCGAGCTGGCGGTGATTTGCGGCTTTGTGTCCACGCCGCATTTTTCCAAGTGCTATCGGGATTTCTTCGGCGTTGCGCCCAGCGATGAGCGCTCGGACATGCGCCTGCATCCGCCGCCAGCGTTACGGCCAGAGGGGCAATCCCGGGCCCCGCAACAGCCCAGGAATACACTGGAGCAGGCGCGCGACGAGCCGACGTTTGCTACGGTGCAGATTCAAAGGCGATAGGGCTTGGGGCTTGCCCGAATGCCAGTAGGAGCGAGCTCGCTCGCGAAAAACTCACAGGCGCCGCGCTCATTCAGGAAGCACGCGTTATCGTTGGCGTTTTTCGCGAGCAAGCTCGCTCCTACAGAAGGCAATAAGCCTCGGCGCTCAAATCCACTGGTCATTCAACGCGGTGCGCTCACCGCCTTCATGCCCGGTATTCAGAATGCCCCTAGGCTCGATCATCATCAGCCTGGCTTCACCTTCGGCCGCCGTCCTGTGCTCAATGCCACGCGGCACCACATACAACTCACCCGGCTTCACATACACCGGGCCATCCGGCAGGTCGATACGCAGCGTGCCTTCAAGCACCAGGAACGCTTCATCGGTTTCGGGGTGCGAATGCCAAATGAATTCACCCTCGATACGCACCACCTTGAACTGGTAGTCGTTCATTTCGGCAACCACTCTTGGGCTCCATTGTTGGTCGATGAGCGAGGCTTTGTGCGCGAGGTTTATCGGTTGGGCGGGTTGCTGTAGGTGAGTCATGCTGAGCCTTCCTGTCGGTGAGAAGGCCAGATTATCCGGGCCGACAGGTCATAGGCTTGTACGATCCTGCAACGCTTCCACTCCTACACCCCCGCATTCCCCACGGGAATGCAGCACATAAAATTAATGCATTTTTCTTACTGCCACGGTTAACGTAATTTCCTTCAAGGCCACGGAGAACCGCCTTGAACTCATCCTCATCCAACCCTGCTGACAAATTCGATACCTCAAGAGCCAACGAGTACGCGCGACAAAGCCGTATCGCGTTGGCGGGCTATGACGCGTGCCAGGATCTGGCAGCCTGCATGCTCGCGGCGAGCCTTGGCGATGCCCCTTCGGCCAAGATACTGGTGGTCGGCGCCGGCGGTACGGCGCAGGAGATCATCGCCATGGCCAACCTTGAACCAGGCTGGTGCTTCATGGCGGTTGATCCCTCGCAGCCGATGCTGGACGCGGCAAGGCAGCAGTTGGAAGCCAACCACCTGCTTGATAGAACAACCCTGCATCTCGGGACGCTTGAAGACCTGGCAGCAGACGCGTCATACGACGCCGCCACCTTGATCGGTGTGCTCCACCATCTGGGGGGGGATGACGCCAAGGACCGGATGCTGCGATCGATTCGGGCGCACCTGAAACCGGGGGCACCGCTGATCGTCGCGGGCAATCATTACGCGTATGCCAGCCAGCCGTTGCTGCTGGCGGCATGGGGCCAACGCTGGCGTCAGCATGGCGCCACCCCGGACGAAGTGAAGGCCAAGCTCGGCAAAATCCTTCAAGGCGCTGACCCGCCCCATTCCGAGGCCGCGGTTCAGAAGCTGTTGCATGACGCTGGCTTCGGCGACGCGACGCGTTTCTTCAGCAGCCTTTTCTGGGGGGCTTGGTTGACGTGCAAGGTGGGGTAGCGAGGTCTCCCGTTGCTCAGTGAGCCGTGGCGCGATTCAGATCCCCCGGAGAGTAGCCAGCCGCCGACGCCAATCGCCGCCATGCCGAAGGTGGCATTCCTCTTCGGAGTCGAAACTGACGCAGCGGGCGATGTTCGGGACGTGCACGTCGGCGTCATCCAGCGCGGCGGTAGTCAGCTCGCGCATACGGGCGTCCCCGCCGGTCGCAAGGGCGCGAGCCTTGCTCGCAACGCTGTCGAACACCCAGATCACCCGCAGGCTTTGGGGAAACGCGTGGTAGTCGACGGTGTGGGTCAACCAGTCGAAGCCCGGAATTTCGACCTTTGCGATCTCGCAGGCGTCGGTCAGCGCCGCGATGAGACGGCGTTCGATACGGGCGTGGTCGCGTGAGGCAGGCGGCATAAAGGAAATCCGTGAATCCTGGGAGTGGGTTGGGGCATCAGGCGATAGGCTGATCAGAGCGGGCGTTATTGAAGCGCGGGGCGCAAGCGTTGCCACTCATTCAAGCAATCCTCGGCAACGATATCCGGGTATCCCCGTTTGTGTTCCATCGCCAACGCGGTGGAGAGGGTACCGCAATGCAAGTGGCCTGGTCATTGCAGCGAAGTGTCATCGACCATCGGCCTGGTCACGGCGCGCCAGCATGGGCGGGCGATCAAGCCGGTGGTGTTGGAGCAATCCTGACAGCGCGGCCCTACCTGTGGGCCGCGTCACTTCAGTGCTGGCGCACCCCTCTTGTCATACGCCGCAGTACCTGCTTATCGCCCTGCCTATAGTGCATGACCACCGCCCCGACATGCCCGAGGATAAGCACCAGCATTGTCCAACCCAGCAAGCTATGAAAGTTGCTGCCCAGATCAACCATCCACTGGATTTTTTCCCCCTCGAACCCCTCCATGACCTGCACGCCAAACGCAGAAAAAGCCCGGCCGGAGCCGTACTGGCGGATCATCCCGATCAGCGGGATCAGGAACATCAGTGCATACAGCATGCCGTGCCCGGCGGCGGCGAAACGGCTGATGCTGAGTGGGCGCCGGTGTTGGTTCAGCAGACTCCAGCTGGCACGTAGGATCAGCAACACCAGTAATAACAACCCTACGGGTTTGTGAAAGGGCCACAGCCATTTATCCAGCGCTGAGTCTGACGCCAGGTAATGGGTTATGGCTGAGCAATAGATCCACGCAAACAACAGGAACATCAGCCAATGCACTGCTCGGCTTACCGAGTCGTAGTGTTCACGTGACCCAGCAGGGGGTGCGCAAGTCGTCATTGTCGTATCCTTCTGGCGAGTCGCCTTGCGTTCTTTTTCAAGCGCATTGAGGCGACAGATGATAAGCGGCCAGAATGAATCTGGCGGTGAC
Source organism: Pseudomonas sp. J380 (assembly GCF_009827115.1). Lineage (NCBI taxonomy): Bacteria > Pseudomonadati > Pseudomonadota > Gammaproteobacteria > Pseudomonadales > Pseudomonadaceae > Pseudomonas > Pseudomonas sp. J380. The sequence continues at coordinate 6,200,033 of NZ_CP043060.1, forward strand.
CAGATCATATACAAGGAGACACAGGCAGCGGTCGTGTCGAAACATCAAGAAAACATGCATCCCTCAGGGTGTGATCTGGATGCCTAACGGCATGGGCGTAGCCTGTTCAAATCCACCGAGCATTTTCAGCCGTACGCTCCCCACCTTCATGCCCGGTATTCAAAATGCCCCGTGGCGAGCCTTCGAGCATCAGGAATGCTTCGGGCGCGTGTTCGTTCTTGCGCAGGGCGTGGAACGATCAAAAGCTGTGGCGAGGGAGCTTGCTCCCGTGACGGTCTAAAGCTGACGCGTTTATGGTCGATAACCCGTATGAACCCGCTAATCAAGGACCGATTAAATGGCACTTTCCGTTAGCCCTGCCTATATTCCACCGGCCAATCTCAACCTCACGCCTTCTGAGCAGAAGCTCGTACCCCAGGCGTCGACGGACCCCGCCAAGCAAGCCCTGGCAAACGCCGGCCCCGCGGCCATTTACCATCCCAGTGAAGCGGCGACAACCACGGCACAAGCCCCGGAGGCCGTTGATACCTGGGTCGGTCGCTCCGAATCGCCGCACTTTCCTCGTTTCGTCGACCTGTTCAATGGCGCGCAAAGTGCGCTGAAAGCTTCCTTCCAGACATTCGAAGCGAACCTGGCAGCCACTGCGCCCGACCTGGCCAGCACCGGGTACGGTTTTACCGTTGAGGCTGACGGACGGCTGAAAGTGCTCGATACGGCTGGCCAGCTCAGCCGTGAGGCGACCGAGAGGCTGACGGTTCTGCTCAATCAATCCGTTGAGCTGAAAGCCACAGCCGTGGCCTACCGCAACGCCGCCATCGACATGGTAGACGCAGGTTCACCCCGGTCGGGAAGCACCCTGGGCTACTACAGCCTGACCAATGAAAACTTCGCCAGCACTATTGATCTGGCGCCCTTGTTCAGAACGCATGACCCGTCGGATATTAAAGCGGGCAGAAACCAGTTTTTCATAAACCAATTGTCTTCCAACGGCGAGCGCGCGACGCAAGAGACTGAGCGGGCGATGTTGGAGCGGCGTGCCGCCCAGGGGTTCAGCACCCAGGCTTGATCGGCGCGACCTGCGGCTGTCGTCGAGGACCGGTCGGCGGCAGTCAGCTCGCGCATGCGTGCGTCGCCTCAGTGGCAGGGGGCGCCTTATTGTTCAGGGTTGATCAACGATCTCAACGTATGGTCCTCCCAGACGCCAGCGATTTTCAGATAGGCTCGCGCATGTCCTTCCTTCTCAAACCCCAGCGACTCCAGGAGGCGTTCACTCCGTACATTGCGGGGTAAATGATTGGCCATGATCCGATGAAGACCCAACTGCTCAAAGCAATGACGGTTAGTGACCTGAAGTGTTTTTTTCATCAGGCCGCGACCCTGGGCAGACTCTGCCAGCGAGAAGCCAAGATGACAGGCCTGAAAAACGCCTCTCACAATGTTCGTGTAGTTACACCGCGCTAGAACCTCTCCGCTCTCAGGTTCAAGCAAGAGGAAACACAGAGCGTTGCCAGCGTGCATATTGTTCACCTGCTGCTCGACTCTGGCCTTGGCGTTGCCCGTGGTGAAATATTCCTCGTCCCGGAGCGGCTCCCAGGGTTGCAGATGCCTGCGGTTGACGCGTTCGTAACGGCTGATCCTCTCGAAATCGTCGCCCCACAATGGCCGAAGGCAGTAGCCCTCAACGTAATACTCCATAAGCCCCTCCAGATTGATCAATGCCCCAATCTGACTGCGTAACCGCAAAGAATAGCGCCGCTGCGCGTAAAGCGACCCCTTTCATGGCAAACAGGTCTACCATGCCAGCCCCGGCAGTGGTTCCACTCGCTCCCGAACTCAATTTTTCAAGGTAGCGATAATGTCCATCGACCAGATCTCCCTCCCCAAAGGCGTCGGCCCCCACGCCGCCAAGCTGCTTGACGCTATTACTGGCGCCTCCACCCATGAAGAACTCAACCGTGCTGGCGGTAAAGCCGAGGGTTTTGTGCTGGGGCTGGAGGCCACCAAGGCGATCAAAAGCCAAATTGCAGAGTCGCTGTATGTGGCGTATGACGACGCGGCGAGCAATCGGGCTAATGAGCTGAAGGGCTAGTGCCAGTCAGCCCATGGTTCCGGAATGAGCGCCAATCGCCGGACTAGGCTGACGAACATAATAATTGTCGAACTCACTGCTTTCGATGAACTGGAAGCCATGGCGGGTATAAAAGCGATTCGAAGCGCTTTCTTTGAGAGCCCCCACTTTGATAGGCAGCGCAGCCGCATCCGCCTCTTTGAAAATCTGAGAGAGAACAGCAGACCCTACCCCTGAACCTTGCGCGCCCGGCCTGACATACAAGTGGTCGAGCAAGAGTTCATTGGGGTGATGTTTGACCACTACGAAACCCACCCTCTCTCCAGACGCCTCGATATAGCGTGTGTCGCGAGCTTCAAAGCCGCCAAGAAACCGCTCCCGCGCACGCACTGGGTCAAATCGCCCAACACGCTCCAGGCTTTCGCGCATGGCCTCGATTCGAATGGCTACCAGATTATCCAAGTCGCTTTGTTGAACCGGGACCAAAATGATGGGGGAATTTTGATTGGGTGCGACGGGCATATTGGGTGCTCCAACTACCATCCTGGGGGCTCAGTATAGAGAGCCTGATACTGATGACGCGACCTGCATGGTATGTTCACGGCATATATGGAGTAACGGCCCTAGGAAGGAAATTGCTATGCCAGTGGACACCCACGCAATCCGCATTCTCTCGCAACGCCTGAGCATCGAGCCCTTCTGCGAGCAGGACGCTGTTGAGTCGTTCGCTTGTATCACTCCGGCACTGACTCGCTACATGTCCTGGGAACCGCCTGCCTCGCTGGAAGAGTACGCGCAAGTCTGGGGGCGGTGGCTGCCTGCGATAGCGGATGGCAGCGACATCGTGTTCACGGTCAGGGAGCGGGTAGGTGCTCGTTTTACTGGCTTGGTCGGGCTGCACCATACCGCCAGTGAAACACCGGAGTTGGGGATCTGGATCCGTGAAGATAAACATGGGCTGGGGTTTGGTGGTGAAGCGGTGCGGGCGGTTGTTCAGTGGGCTAGCCAGTGGGTGGTGGCGAAGAACTTTATCTATCCTGTTGCGACGCAGAATGGTGCGAGTCGGCGTATTGCTGAAGCTTTGGGGGGAGTGGTCATCGAAAGGCGGATGGCGGAGAAATATGATTCGGTTGTGTACCGGATACCGGGGGGTTAACTCTGGGTATCGGGTTTGCGATTGCTGGCCTGCACGAACGGCAGAAATCGGCCAAAGGCTGACGCTGGTAAACGGCATTTATCAACCATTCGCGGACACGTGTGTCTGGCCTCAAACCGGATGCATTGGGTGATTTTCCTCATCACCATCTGAAAACTGCTCCGGCTTTCCGCCTCAGGCATTGATAGTCACAGACTGCGTATCTGGCTGCTATTATCTATTTGCCAAGGTTAATGCGTGCATGGACCTCATTAATAGGAAAACCAGGGGGCGTGGGCTTGAACCCCTTTGAGGCCTTCTGCAAACCGTAACCTTTGCGCTGATGCGTCCTCAATGCGGTCAAGTCCAAGCTCATTGTAAGAAAAGTCAGGTTGTCTCCTCCTTTGATCCTCAACGGGTTCATCATTTCGGAACTTGAGGGGCTAACCACTCTGGAATCACCGAAGCTTGAATCGTTAACCTGTACAACATAGCAATGTAGATCTCGAGCCGCCGACTCAATAACATTTGAGAAGTAGTTGACGTCGCGATTGAACTCTGACGCAACAATGAAGTCAACTTTGCCTTTGAATAAAGACCTGTCCTCGATTGATGCTAGCTCAAAGCAGTTATATATCGTAAAGCTTGCGCCTCGCCATCTGAAGAGATGATATGGCTCTTTACTGACAGGGATTTTTAGTCCTTCGTTGAGTAGGATGAATTCTTCTTCCGGCGAGTAAAATCGTTTCAACCTGCGGATAGGTATACAAGCCCAGTGTCCTGACACCGTCTGATAAGGCAGCGCTGCCAGAACTTGATTTAACGCTTTTCCCCTTTTATCGACTTGGTGCTCAAGCCCGCATACGACCCCTATCCGGTGCTTGCGAGCCCATGCCACCAACATGGATTCCCAAGCATACGGAACGCTTACTTCTGGAAAAACCACGAGATCAATTTGACGGTCGCCTTTACCTCGGTAGCGTGATAAATCATTAAGGAGCTTATTAAGTGATTTCAGCCTTTCGCGGCTAAGGTTTGGATGGCCTAGGAAACTGGACTCAATATTCGTATTGAAGACTGGAATATTTGCTAGCGCAACTTGGATGGTGCTGTGTAAATCAGCGGTTTCTGCCCCAATGGCGATCGCTTCAAAATTTGCCATATTGATTATTCCTCATTGCTCATAGGTGCGGTCCAAATCACGCCAGCAACAGGGTGCCTATTAATGGCTTCAAAAATTTTAGATGCTTGCTCAAAAACTGTATTTGTTCCGCGAGGGAGAACACCGCTGTAAACTAACAGCATGCATTCGTCGAAATTGACGAACCTAGGAGAGTACTTGGTTTTACGTGGGTCTACTTTTACTGAAAGTTTTTTCGCTCTGTCGCTCAGCGGACCTTTGTAGGTTGTAAAGTTTAATAGAGGTCTGCGAACAAAATGGTGCCGCAGTAGGTTTGCATTACGCAGCGACTCTGAGTGGACTTCGTCAACAAGCTCAGAAAGGCCGACATCTTCTGCACTGACTGCGTCGGCCATGGCTATTGAAAGCTCAAGATGCATGTTGAGGTCAGCTATCAGGTGTTTAGTAACTATTGCGTCGCCGCCGCGTACTCGCGAAATTTCTGTCTTCAGTTGCTTGCTGAAAGCATTGAAAGTGATTCTGTCATTTGCAATGCCTAGCAGTGTGAGAACACGTTCCCATAAATCAAAAAACTCGATTGCGCTGCGACCTTTAAAAAATTTCTGAAGGCCTAGGCTAACCTTTCTGTCGGGTGGGTCATCCGTCATTAAATAAAGGATGGCCTGTTTTGCCAAGTGCTTAGCAAGTTCATACCGGTTCTCAGATACACTTTTAATGCTTCGGAACTTATTAGTTGAACCTTCATAAAGTAGTTCGTAGGCAACATCCTCCATGGAGTTATCCGTCTCGTCGACTGGAAGTAGTAAAAAGTCGCTTCCGTTATGTTCAAGCTTTTTTTGAAATTTTTCTAAGCCAGCAATTGAATGGCGGGCGTCAAAATATTGCAAGATACATTTAGATTGTTGCAATAGGAGGCCTGGACGCACGCAAATCTCATATGCGCCTTTTTCTGACTCGCGAAGAATACTTGTATTAACAAGCAAGGTCTCAATGAAGGCAGCGACCGGGTTTTCGCTGTTATCAGATGGGTCAGAGGGAAGAGGGACAACGAGCAGTATGTCATCAACATATCGACCATAATAGGCTGGGCGTACCTCTCTCATTATCGCAGAGTCAAAACCTTGTAAATACCAGTTGGCAAGAATTAGGGACGAACAAAGCCCGATTGGAAGTCCTACTACGCTGCCAGCAATGTCTGGATGCGTTAGGCTCAATACAGGCGAAATGCAATCACGATAGGATTCACCAATAGTTTTAATGCATGAAAGAAGTGGGCTGGATTTATTTTTATTTTTTGATGGTTTGCTCCTCGCGGTTTCAATGGAAGAGCTAACCTCGTCAAAGTCGATATTAACCCTGTAGTAATACTCCTGCACATCAAGGCCCAAAATTGCGACGTTACGCCGCTCTTCCACTAGCAGTTTCTTGGCTTTACGAATACCAGTGTCGCGCCACCGTGAATATTGCTCGTGGTATTTGGTGAACAGCGCTAGAGAATCGTCTTCCTTGTTACTAAGGTGACTCGACAACCGTGATCCGCAGCAATCATCATCGAGCGCCTCATCTAGAAGCCGCCCTTCGAGCATGATCCAAAGGACCGCGATGAGATGGAGTTCAATTGGCCCGTCAAAGAAAAAATTAACTTTATCAACGTCGATGGTCGGAGCGGTCGTCACGTTAGTGATAAATCGCCCTTTGTGAATTTGTGCATTGGGTAGGTCTTGTGGACTCAGCTTGAGCTTTTTTGGTACTAATCGGTACCCGACGTCTTTCAGCCACCTTTGAAACTTGGGGGAAGAGGATGGTTGGGCCGCGCTTACTACCTCATGCACGGCAGCGAGTTTTTTGTGGAAGTCTTTGCCGCATTCAAAGGCTGCAAGCCTGGCACGTAGCCTGAGGTCAGTTTTGTCAAAATAGACGAGGCTTTTCAGCTTCCGATAGGCAAGCTGGACTTGTTCTTCAGTCACACGCATTTCATTGAGTCTCACTCAAAGCAGGGGCTGATATGTTCGCTGGGTAAAAATTGCAAGTTTTAGCCGATTTTCGACGGAGCTATGCAGTTTCCATCGGCAAAAGATCTAATGGACGGCCCGCTCAGTTTTCATTAGTCGGCACAAGATACTACAGTGGAAAAGGGGACAGATTTATTTAGGAAAAAATAAATCTGTCCCCTTTTCGGTCCTTGTAATTTAGGTTTGGGAAAAACGTGCGGAGTGGGATAGTCATATGCTGCTCAAAGGTATACGGCTCTGCATTAGGCCCTTCAAATGCCCTGCGCTGGCTCAGGGTGCTCCGAGTGGACTGCTGCAAGCAGCCTTACCCCCAACATCCTACGCTGAGCTGTGCCATTTGTTTTTTGAAAGAGATTCGCTTTCTCTATTTCATACTGCGCCAATGTACTCGTGATGTAGTCATCCAAGCTCTTTATCCACTGGCCATTGCTGCAGAAGGAAAAAGCCTTTCCCCAACCCAGAATTACTCGGTCGAGATTCTGTAGCACACCAGAGTAGGTCCCCTTTGGGGATATATCGCCAGCGTCACCACTGAATTTCATCATGCGTATTGATGCGTCTAAATCGGATTTGATCCGTTTCTTGAATCGCTCCCTCGTGCCTGTAGATGGCTGGACCAATCCTGCCGAAACGAAGCAGCCCAGGAAATCAAATCCTTTAGCTGTAGGGCCCCTTGAAGCCTTGTCGCTCGCAACTGAGGGCCGGTATGCTTCGAGTGAGAGCTTTTTAAGCTCAGTCTGTGCTTTGCTAAAAGCACGGTCCACACAGCCCATGTCCTTGCCGAGGATCAGGAAGTCATCGATGTATCGAAGACATGTGACCTCCCCATCATTGATGGTTTTGTCGAAATCATGGAGGTACAAATTGGCTATGAGTGGCGACAGGGGAGACCCCTGGGCTACACCCTCTACCCCAATGGGAAAAATCTCATCGAGACCCTGTCGTCGAAGCACGTCAATGTTTGCAAGTTCTGTGGTTATAGCAGCTTGAAATAAAGCAACTGTGTCTGGGCATTTGATGTGAGGGGCCACTAGTTTCATCACGCGGGCCTTATCAATCCTAGTGAAGAACTCGGCAATATCTGACCTGATATGGAAGGCGGCTCCTTGGGCAATGGCACCTTTGGCGTCGGCTATCGCCATCGAGACCCGTTTGTTTTTTATGCCCCCATAGCTCGTAGGCGTAGCCAGCGTTTCTTTCACGAACTTAATACGGGACAAGGCGTCGAGTAGAGCCCGCTGGACGATTCGGTTCGGTATAGGTGAAAGCACAATCGGGCGAGAATTACCGTTGGCTTTGGTTTTTGCCACACCGGTCTGCTTTTGGAAGTTAAAGGTCTTCTTGGATAGCGCGCGCTGGATGTCGGAAAGCGACTTGGGGAGCTGGCTCTCGAAATCCTTGGCTTCGTTACGGATAGTTTCGGACGATGAAGAAAAGGCGCTTTCTTTGACCTTCCTCCAAGCCGAATACAGCGAATCGCCGCTGTAGATCCTACGGTAAAGCGACGAAGCCATAAAAACTCCTGTTTGTTGGGAGACACCAGTGAACTCTCACCCAACTGCTACAGAGGACCTCCAACCTTCGGGAGACCGCGAAGCCTTAACGGCGATCTTGGTCGCGACCCGGACAGCAACCTCCGAAGAGAGATGGCTGGCGTCTGTCAAACTTGGTTCAGTGCTGTGAGGCGGCTGCACCAGCAAGCAGGCGAGGCTGCTCGCAGTCACGAAACTCCGTGACGCGAGGAGCACCAAACTGGCACGTTTTTGCATGAACGCATGATCACCCCCAAAGACTCCATCAAAATACGATAAATCGCAGCTTTTTGGCGCTCGGGGTTAAGCTCGCGCTATGCGCCAGGTTGGCACGTTTTTGCACGACCGCATATTGTCCTCCGAAGGTCCCGCCAAAGTGCGAATCGTACCTTTTTGGGTTTCGCGGTCAAGCGCGCGCCGTGCGGCTGAACATCGAACAACGCGCTGAAAATAAAGCTGCTAACCGTCTGGTGACTCCAACGTACAGACAGAGTTACGGTTATTGACGCAGCAGTCGAGCGGTGTTCTTTACCTTCGGGAGACCGCGAAGCCTTAACGGCGATCTTGGTCGCGACCCGGACAGCAACCTCCGAAGAGAGATGGCTGGCGTCTGTCAAACTTGGTTCAGTGCTGTGAGGCGGCTGCACCAGCAAGCAGGCGAGGCATCGTGATATTAATCAGCCGTGCGGCCAAAAGCCATCTATTTGGTGGGTCGTCTATTGGAAAGCGATAGGATGAGCACTGATTTCATAAGACTGCGCGCTTGAAAATAACGCGAAAGTGAATGTTCCCAATCCGGCGTCAGCCTCTAAGGCTAGCGATAACTGTCTACAGCACAAGCTAAATACTTTTCGGATGGGGCGAAATCAGAAACGAATCGACTGTCTGCTCTTCGCCGAAAGCAGGGTGCTTTGTCCGCGATAGTCACCTTGGATGATACGTTTCATAGGCAATCCTGCGTTATCACTTTGGGCAATCGTAACAACGTTGGAAGACTCTTGATGTACTCTGATGCAAGAAAGTAATGCTAGTAAATTTGGAGCTTAAGGACCTGCCCATGGATGTGATTTCAGCGCACCTATTTTCTACAAATCACCGTACTCAAATTGAAGCAAGCGATCACTGTGGCTGTTTTTACTGTTTAAGTGTGTTTTCGCCCTCAGAAATCACTGAGTGGGTTGATCTAGATAGCACCGCTCTGTGTCCGAAGTGCGGGATCGACTCGGTCATCGGTTCAGCATCCAGTCTGCCGATTACCCCTGTATTTCTTTCGAAAATGCACGAACACTGGTTCTAGAAGATCCCGTCATTCGAGGGCATCCCTTCGGTTTGACATCTACAGACTAGCTTTACCTCAGTGCCGCACGTTCCTGCTAAGTATTTACACACTCTGGGCCGAAAGCAGTCGTCGCTCTCGTCATCGCAGAGGGCTTTGTGCCGAGGCTGAATCCCCCAATGCCATCAAGCGCCAAATTGCCGAGTCGTTGTATGTGACTTACAACGACGCGACGAGTCATCAGGCTAACGAGTTGACGAGATGATCATCAGCCAGGGCAGGCCGCTTCGCGGTCAAGGAGTCTGGCGGTGAGGAGTACGCCCAGTTCGCTCAGTTGGTGGATGGCGAGGGCGATGTCGCGGTGTTTGCCGTTGAGGTCTTCGGACAGGTCGAGCAGCAGGGTGCTGACGCTGGTGAAGGTTTCGTAGCTGTTGGTGATGAGGGTTTCGTTGCTGGCGTTGGGGGCGACGGTGAAGAGCGTTGTTGAATCTGCTTTTGACATGAGTAGACATCCTGAGTGATGCCACCACCTTTCCGCTACTAAACAGTGGGTGGCAGCTGTACGCAGGTTAGTAGACCGGTGGATATCTAAAGCCGGCGCGCCCGAAGACGCCCTACGCACAGCCACCATCGAGCACAGACGCACTGTCTGATTGGTGACGCTCATGCACTTATAGATACCCAAATTCAGGCTACTAAACCCGATCACTGAACAATTCAGCGACCGAGCCACCTTAGAGACGGCCACCTCAGCGCACAAGCCGGCGGATTCTGACGCAGGCGTAGGCAATGGAGCAAGGTGCAGCAGGGGAATCGGATTTTGCCTTCAGGCGCTGCGTTATCGTTTGGGGTTTTCGCGAGCAAGCTCGCTCCTACAGGCGTGTTCGTCACCTCAAACGAAATTGTTAGCATTGAACGAGTTTCATATTGGAGGCAGGGATGGATGAACGATATGAGGTTCAACGGATCACCCACCTTCCGCGCCAGATACTGGCGCTGGAAAAGGAAGCGATTGGCGAGGGTTTCAGGTTTCTCACGCGTCTGATTAACGAATGGCACTCCGGGGCAAACCGCTTTGATGCACCCGGCGAGTGTCTGATGGCGGCCTATTTAAACCAGCAATTGATAGGCATCGGCGGTCTTTCAGTTGATCCCTATGCTGACAATAACGTGGCCAGACTGCGGCGGGTGTACGTCGCAGCTTCGGCAAGGGGGCAACACGTCGGGCAGGCGCTGGTAAAGGCGCTTGTTGAACGTGCAGCTCTCAGGTTTCAGGTCGTGCGTCTTTTCACGGATACGGTTGAAGGAAGCGCCTTTTATGAGCGCTGTGGCTTCAAGCGGACAGATGAGGCTCAGGCGACTCATATCATGCGGCTTGGCGGTTTTTGAGGCGATGGCTGCAATGGCAATGGCTCACTGCGTTGGGCGTGGCCGATAGCTTGTAAGTGACGGGATTGGGAGAGCAACCCCACAGCACTGCAGCATCACCGCAGCACTGTGGGGTTGCTATGACAACGCCTACACCGACCCGAAACGTACCTCCACTGACAGACTGCCCTGGTTATCGCTCAGGCCAGCCCCGTAACGCCCGGCCAGGTCGTCATTGATGCACAACTGCAACTCCCCCTGCTGGCCACGCGGCAATTGCGCCTGGTTGCCGACCAGGAACGGCGCGCCGCTGGTGCCGATACGCCCGATCAATGCGCCTTCCGCTTGACCGGGCAAGGTATAGCCGGGCTTGGCGGTCAGGCCTGGGTGGCCCGCCGCGCCGACCATCCCGGTGCCCGGGTTGGCCGTCCACTGCCCACCGGTGCACACCGCCAGTTGCCAGCTCTGTCCGTTGATCTGCACGCCGGTGCCCTGCCAGGGGTCTCTGGCCTGCACCTGCACGGTACGCTTGAGCAGATCGCTGGCGACCACGTCGGCGGCCTGGAAGGTCAGCGCGGTGATGGTCAAGGTCGGGTTGGCGGTGCCGGTGGAGGGGAACACGCCGTCGCCCACCAGGAACAGGTTGGGGTGGTCCCAACTGCGTTGGTCCTTGTCCACCACTGAATATCTGCGGTCCGAGCCCATGCGGTAGGTGCCCATCAGGTGGCCAGCGCCGTAGAAGGCGTAGTTCTGACCGTCGTACTCGAACACGGTTTGCGAGCCGGGCTTGAGCTTGGGCTTCAGGTCGGTCAGCTCGGTGGCGCCCATCAGTTTGGTGATGATATGCGTGGCGGCCAGGCGCGCCTGCTTGAAGCCCTCCTTGGTGTAGTCGGACAGTTCGTAGGCGATCTCTGGCCGAGGCAGGCCCAAGCCGTCGGTGAAATGCTTGCTACTCTCCACCTGGCATAGCGCATGCTCGGGGTCTTTCTCCACTTGCTCAATCAAGAAGGCCAGGCGGAACTGGCGGGTCAGCACGCTGTTGAGCTTCTGCACCAGCGCCACGCCGGACAATGCCTCGCTCTTGTGGTCGGCGCCGCCATTGTTGGTGCCGCCATTGTTGTCGCCGTCGATAAAATCGCAGACCGTGGTGTACGGATCATTCGCCGACCAATTCCAGCCCTCGTTGCCGATCTCGATACGCCACGCGGCACGCTCGCTGCGGAACGGGCCATCGCGCATGTCTTCGATCCCCGAGGTGGACAGTGGCCCACGGAACGGGAACAACGGCTTGCCTTCAGGCATCAGGCCCCAGGCCAGGTACACCGGGTGGTCGGCCAATGACTTGCCGACCTGGCCGCTGCTGTTGGCCACGCCGTTGGGGCTGTGCGGGCTGATGGAGTTGAGCAGCAGCTTGGGCGTTTCGATCGCGTGGGCGGCGATCACGTAGCGCTTGCCCTGGGCCGTGCCGTTCTGTTGCGTGCCGTTGTTCTGGTACTGGATGAAATCGATACCCGTGACCCCATTGGCATCGACCTGCACCTTGCTCGCCACACACTGGTAAAGAATACGCACGTTGCCGGTATCCAGCGCCTTGGCCATGGTCACGGTGGCGTCGTATTTCGCCTGGATCGGGCAGATCGGCGTGCAGCTGGTGTTGCCGGCGCATACCCGGCGGCCGTTGTCGTTCTGCGAGTTACGCCCGGCTGGAGTTTGCCGCACGTTGAGGGTGAAGCCCTGGTACTGCGTGCCATTGATGGCCTTGCCCACGCCCTGGTCGACCAACGATGGAGGAATGCCGTGCATGCTGTATTGGTGGCCCTGGGGGAAGGTCACGCCCAGGTAGCTCTGCGACGCCACATCGGCGGACACGCACATCTCTTCCTCGGCGCGGCAGTAAGCGGTTTGCAGGTCGTCGTAGCTGATCGGCCAGTCGACCCCGACCTTGTACTTGGTCTGCATACGAAAGTCGTTGGGCAACAGGCGCAGAGCCGTGCCCATCCAGTGCCACATGGTACCGCCGCCCACCCGCTCGTAGGTGCTGGCGAACAGTTGCGGCCCGTTCTGTACCAGGTAGCTCTTCTGCACCTTGTCCTTGTCGTCGCTGCCGGCGGTGATCAAGTCCTGGATAGTCGCTCGCGGGGCGAACTGTTTGGCCGGGGTCTGCTCGGTCTGCTCCGGTGGGTAGGGCGACTCGGGCGCCTTGAGCACGGCGGTGTAGAAACGCTCCAGGTACTCGCTGCGGTTAGGCGGTATCGCCGGGCCCGACTCAAGCACCAGCACTTTCAAGCCGGCCAGGCCCAGCTGGTAGGCCATGACGCTGCCGGCCATGCCGGCGCCCACGACGATCACGTCGGCGGTTTCGATGTTCTGGGTGTTTAGAGTGCTCATGGCTGCTGCCCTTCCTTGGCGTCGACACCGGTGAATTGCTTGAGGGTCGGTGGCTGCTCGGCCCAGTAGCCGAAGTGGTACTCGCTGTAGCCCATGGGGTGGGATTGGGCGATTTTCCACGCCCAGCTTTCCTTGTAAGCCTCGTCGGAGACTACGCGGATGTCATGCTCGTTGGCGGTGCCCTGGTCATAAGGCTGGTACCAGCTGCCAAGCAGCCACAGCTTCATGATCGAGCGGGCGCCTTTGGCGATCTGCGGGTCCGAACTGCCGAGTATGGCGTTGGCGATCTGCTCATGGGGTTGGCCTTTGATAGGGACGTACAGGTTCAGCAGTTTGCTGAACGCTTCGGTGCCCATGCCTTGCTGGGCGGTGTCGAAAAACACCGGAGGTAGGTTGATCGGGTCGACGGCAGGCGCCAGCAGCTTGGCTGACAGGCCAGTGAGCTCGGCAGACAGGTCGATGAAGTCTTGCAGGTTCGGGTCGCTCATGGCATCACTCCTTGGCACCGGTGGATTGGGCACGTTCAAGCAGAAAGGTGAAATCGGCGAAGCTGGTGCGCGGTGACTGGGTCACCCGGGTGGTCGCGTTGTTGTGGCATTCCATGCAACTGGATGAAGCCTGCGGCGTAGTGCCCTGGTTGTAGGTTTCCAGCGTGGCGTTGGCCAGGAAGTTCGGCGCAGGCGTGCCCAGCGGGTTGGTTGGCGACGGCACCTGGCAGTCATCGGCGGGGGCGGTTGGCCATTGGGTGCTGATCAGTTGGTAGTTGGCCCACACCGTACCCTTGAGCGCGCCTTGCCATTGCGCGTTGAGTTGGTGGGTTGCGGCGGTGAGCGGAATTTCCCGCACGATCTGCGAGGGCGTGGCCTTTTTCGACGGGTCCCACGGCTGCGCGGGCGGCTCGTTCACCGGGCGGTCGCTGGCCTGGGCGTTGTAGAACAGGTAGGGGCCCTTGCGCTCGTTCATGGGGGTGGTCTTTTCCGGTACGTTGCGCACGTGCTCGAAGCTTGACCACACCCACTGCGGCGCATCTTTGGTCTTGTGCACGATGTGCAGGCCGACCAGCCCGACCTTCTGCACGTTGCACGATTCGGGGATCACCGCGCCCTTGCTCGGGTCGGCGTTGCCTGGGGTGTAGACCAGCGCGTCGACGGCGTGGAAGTCCTGCGAGTTGTCGTTGCCGCCGAGCACCTTCCAGGCCGATTTGACCATGATCGCGCCGACATGCTTGTCTTGCTGCGAGCCGCAGGAGAAGGCGATGCGGTTCTCGGCCTTGGTGAAGAAAGCCTGTTGGCCTTCCTTGCTGTAGAGGCCCTTATTAACGATGTCGTCGAACATCGGCTGGTTGACCATGATCGCGTTGCGCGTGTAAGTGCCGTTCTGGTCCACCAGTGGGCCGGTCTTGAACGGCTGGATGGTCTCGTCGAGCACACCAGCAACCTTACCCATCTGCTGCAGCACGGGCAGGTCACCCTTGCCTTGGCAGGCCGGGGGTAGCGGCGACTTCTGGTTCCAGGCGACAGGCTTCTGGCCTTGGGGCAGGAAAATCTCGTAGCTCTCCTTCCACGACTCCCACACCGTCTGCCCCGGCGCGCCGATCTGCGCCGAGGTATTGGCGCTGCCGTCGGCGTTGGCGGGCCAGTTCAGCGCGACGAAGGTCTGCCACGACAGCACGTCGAAATCGTGTTGCAGGTTGTCCAGGGTGAAGGGGGCATTGGCGGTGACGTCGAAGGGAATCGCAGGTGACAGCGGCGGCGGGCTGGCCGCATCGGCCATGGCGAGCACGCTGGTGAAGCTCGCACCCAGGCACGCCAACCGTTTCAAGGTTATTTTCATTATCGTCTCCTCAGCAGATAAAGCGTCGGGACGACGAGGCGTACTGGCCCTTCATGGACCGATAGTTCAGCGTTATCCCTTACGCTAGGCTGAAGGCTAGCCGTTGCGCTTGAACCTCCAGAAATATCCGACTAAAGGTATGGATAAGCAGGATCGCGCATAAAGTGCGGGCCTTACTCTGAATATCTCCCCACCTGTTTTTTCCAAGGCAAGTACTCCACAAAAACGACGCGGTGGGCTACTCCATCTTCCCTTACACGAAACCCTGACATTTGTTGCAGATCGAGTTGCAAGCATTGAGTTGCAAGTGCCTTTTGTAACGCCGGATCCGGGTGGAAATGTTCAGGGCGCAGATAGTTTTTTTTCAACGTGACATCGCAACGTGCGACTTGGCCCTTTGCGTTGGCAGTGAATTCGAAGCGTGCTTGGCCGAACGCATTTATTGATTGCTTGGCCACCACGTTGTCCCAGAAAAAACGGCTTTCAACAGCAGCCCTCTGGTGTCTGCGTTCGTAATCAGAAATGGGTGAGGTATTACCAGAAGCTATCAAAGGCGCGGTGACCTCAAAGGTGCCATCAACTGGATCCTGAAGACCTTCCGGAACGCTCTCCCAGATACTGCTCCAGCACACATCCGTGACGAGATTCGTAAAGCCTGGTGGACTTCCAGCGTCCATTGGCTGCGCCTCGCAGCGCAATACGTCGCCTTGTCGATCAAGCTTCATACGTAGCTTCACGCTGCCTCGCAGTCCCTCGCCATTCGCCCAGAACACATTTTGAGCCAAGGTAGTGCCTAAAACCCTGCCATAACGCCTCTCTTCTATGCGCTTGATTTCTTCTGAGGTGAGATAAGTTGGAGCGGACTTACCACCGCTATCAACCCAGGCATCCACTCGCTGGTCGGGTGTCAACCGATGGCAACCAGAGAGGGGCATTGAACCTGCCAATAACAGCAGCATGGAGATGAGCCGACAATCGGCCCGTGATTTCATTTTAATGATGGACACTCTTGCCTTCCTTGAAATGACACAAATCGATATTTTGCCTTGAGTGCTAATGAGCGTCTTGTGCTGGTCGAGACTGTGTAAAGCGCTCTGTATCGTTTGCTGCCTACCGTAACTAACTGAATAGGGACTGAAAGCCGTCACCCTCCCTGGGAACATGATTTGGACGGCGCGTACCAATAGACTGCAGAGTCGACGTGAACGTGTTTTTGCTTTTCAGGTATGAATGTCGTGTCGAGGGTGCCCAACGCTATCGACACCCAATCGGCAAACTCGCCTTGAGAGCGTGACCAGAACAATGTCGAGCCGCAGTGCGTGCAAAATTCGCGTGACACCGCCTGTGAGGATGCATAGGTTCTGATGCTCGTGGCGCCGGAAAGTATTCGTAGTGCGTTACGGGGAACACTGCCGTAAGACGCGAATGCGGCTCCATGGCCTTTGCGGCATTGGCGGCAATGGCAATGGCTCACTGTTGTCGGCGTGGCGGATAGCTCGTAAGTGACGGCTGCGCATAAGCAGCTTCCTTGGTACACCTTTGTCATGCGCTTTCCAGCCATACGAAAACTTCAGCGTAACCGTCCCACTCCAGTCAGTCGACCGATAGCTGCTGGTCGATGACGCTCGTGCACATGGTGTGGACAAACCCTCAGGCTACTAAACCCGATCACTGAACAATTCAGCGCCCGAGCCACCTTAGGGGCGCACAAGCTGGCACGATGGCGCAAGGCGCGGCAGGGGAATCGGATTTTGCCTTCAGGCGCTGCGTGATCGTTTGAGTTTTTCGCGAGCAAGCTCGCTCCTACAGGAGTGGGTTGTTATCAAGGTGCGGGTAGCTGGACAATAGAGGCCGACGAGCCAGCAACGAAGCACCAGATGTGCGAACGTTTGGTTCGCTCGGCTGGGCTCTACGAACTGCAAGATTACTGATCGGAAAAAAAACCAATGCTAGGGAAAGTCAGCAGTAAACATCTTGTCTGGGCCGCAGTCGCACTTTGCGCGACGCTTCTATCCGGGTGCGCTACGTCACGCTACGACGGCAAGCACGCACCGGACCCGAGTAAGGCGATCATCGTGGGTTCGGTTGGTGAGAGCTTTCCGATGATGCAGCCCCATGGGCTGGTGGTTGAGATCAAGCAACAGGGAGCCCCCGGCACCGCAATACGGCTGACGACGCTGGGCAATGAAGATGATCAGCCATCCCCCTCTGTGCTGGGCCATTACTTCATGTATGAAGTGCCACCGGGTGAGTATGAGTACACGCAGTGGCATTACGTGTATTACGCGGGTAAGTCGATGCCGCGCCCGGTGCCTGCGGTTTTCTCAGTGAAGGCCGGGGAAACTCTCTATATCGGTGATCTGCGCGTCGATGCCCTGCGCTTTTGCCTGTCAAACGTGAACAATGCCGATGACACGGTGCAGGCGCTCAAGCGCAAGTACCCGATGCTCAAGGACCGGAACATCGTGAATCTGACACCGAAGAGTGGTTTTGCGCCTTGGCCGAGTTCTGATGCCACTGACTTCGGTAAAGGGTTGTGCACGATTTGAAGCCGGTACCGGTAACAGTCATCAAACCCGACGCCCATTGATCCACGTTCAAGGAATTCATGCATGAAGCGCTCTACGCTACTTTGGGCCAGCCTGTTCGCAGGCCTGGTCTCACTGACCGGTTGCATCAGCGGTCCGGACCTCAAAGGCCAACCGTTCTTCACGTCACCGGCTGAACCTCGTGCGGATGAGGCCACGGTTTACTTTTATCGCACGGCGGCGAGCATCGGTGGCGGGGTCGCCCCGACTATTCAGGTCGATGGCCGCACCATCGGCAGCTTGCCTTCCGGTAGTTTTTTCAAGGCCGGCATTCCCGCCGGCAAGCACAGCGTCGCCTCCACCTCGCCACCGATCATCAGCGGTATGGTTAACCAGCGTTTCGATATCACCGTCGAGAATGGCAAGGTGTATTACATCGCCGACCAACTCAGCACCTCTGACTACAAGGATGGGCAGACCTTGGGTGAAGTCGACGGCCGTCGTTTCAGCGGGACAATGTTTTACTCGCGCTACGCGCTTGTGCCTGCCGAGGAAGCGCTGCGTTCTATCAAGTGGTGCCAGGAGTTGCCGGCAACCGCACGGTAACCACGCGTCCAACATCATCTAAAGCCAACTTGCCGACAGAGAACAACCCCACACTACCGCGGCACTGTGGGGTTGTTAGCTGGCGCGCTTGACCCCCCAGAAATATCCGACTAAAGCTAGGGGTAAGCAGGAACGCTCAGTGGGTGATGGTCCGGGGCGATGTCGAGGAGAAGAGGGCGGGCCTTCATCAAGCGCCAGGTTGGCCCCCGGAGGCATCAGTAAGCGCGTGCCTCTTCTCGGCTGGATGGGGCAGCGTTGCGCTCGAATAACCTATGCGAAAACTCCAGCACCGCCAGCAACAATTGAACGGCACCCAGCACCAGCAGGAAAGGTGAAGCGCCACTGCTGACGGCCACTACCTGCACTACCACTACGATCACGCGTAGCAGGGCGCTGAGACGGGCATGTTCGCGGGTAGGGGCTCGCCAACGTACAACGCCCCACACAAGGTATGCCCAAGCGCCGATGTTGAGCAGGAACATAGCCGTGGGGTCGAGCGCCGAGAAGTGGCTGTCGAAGCCCAGTTGCAAATCAACCCATTGGATCAGTGCATAGGCCCAGACGGACACGATCGGCAAGGCGAAGGGAGCCATCGCGAGAATGTCGTATGCAGCGCCGACACGTACGATTTTTTCATGGGTGGATTGGGGCATTGCGGGTCTCCTCCTGGAGTGGCTGGTTCAACAAGTCGCGGATTTCCTGGAACTCACCCGATTTCAGTCCAAGATGATGGCGCTCGGCCAAGACCTGAACGATATGCGCAGCGCGGGATTCTGCGTCGACGATGTAGCCGGGCACTGCCGCCCGTTGGCGGAGTGCGACAAGATCACCGAAGCGTTCATCCGCCGCCATGATGGTCTTCGCCACCGCCGTCTGGACGTTGCAGAGCCCCAGCACGGCAAAGAATGTGTGTGGGTTTTCCAGGTGATAGATCTTTGCCAGAGCGTTCAACGCCGCCTTGGAAACCGAATATGAGAGCATCCCGGCACGTTGGCGCACGGCCGAAATCGATGATGAAAACACCACGGTGCTGGGAGGCTGCGTCGTACTCAACAGGATATCCAGGACCATTTTTACCGCGCCCAGGTTAAGTGCCAGGACGCTGTTGAACTCCTGCATCGAGGTTTGCGTGGCCAGTTGTGGAGGGCTGCCGAACCGACCCGCATTCAGGTAGACGGTGTCTACCGGAGCAGGGGAGCGCGACAGCAACGCCTGCAAGATTGCCGGGGCGCGGTCGATATCGGTCAAATCGCACCTGAGGAAGTGAAAGCGCTCCTGTGACGGGATGTTGGCCGCAGGATTGCGTGATACCGCGAGCACCTCGTCGCCCCTGGCCAAGTGATAACGCGCCAGAGCGTTGCCGATACCGGTGCTCACACCGGTGATCAATATGCTAGCCATGATTGCCCCTAGAATTTGCCGATGTGATAGCCGCCATCGGCACTGAGCACCGAGCCGGTGATGTAGCTGGATCTGCGGCTCAACAAAAACACGATCGCGTCGGCGATTTCCTCTGGGTGGGCAAAGCGTTTCATGGCGGTCACGTCACGCTTGCGCTGGGTGTTCTCCGGATGGGCCGCCAGCCGTTCCGCAGAGTTCATACCGCCCAGTGTCGGCCCGGGCGCTACGGCGTTGACGCGTACGGCAAAACCGGATTCGCTGTCGCAGGCATTCTCCATCGCGGCGACCTGCGTCAAGGCATTGAGCGCGGTCTTGCTGGCGACGTAGGCGGCCTGATTGGCCATAGGCATCACGCCCGCGCACGAAGACACATTGACGATCGCACCATCGGGGTACCGGCTGATCAGTTCCAGTTCTCTTTGCAGGCAGTAAAAAGGGCCGTTCAGGTTGGTGTGGATGACCCTGTCCCAATCCTGCGGTGCGCTGGTCGCGATCGGCGCGTAGGGGGCGGTAATGCCTGCGTTGTTGATTGCAAAGTGCAACTGATCCACCTCGCCAGCCACCGTAGCGAATGCCTCGGCGACCGAGGTGTGCGACGCCACATCGCAAAAGATGAACTGCGCCGAAGCCCCCAGTATCTCTAGAGCGGCGTCGGCCTTTTGCTGGTTCCTGCTCATCAGGAACAGGCGTGCGCCCGCTTTGGCCAGTTGTTTTGCCACCGCCAGGCCGATGCCGCTGGCACCGCCGGTAATGACGATGTTCTTGTCTTGAAATTCCATGTTATTGATTTCCGTAGTGGATGTGAGCGGGACGCTTGTAGTGCTCATTCACGCAGCAATACACCCGGTCGAGTTGCGGGTTGCTCTTGTCCCGAAAGCAGTTACCGTCAAACCGGCATTGCTGAACCTTGTCTTCATGGCCGGCGAGCGATTTGTTGATCAGGCCGTTATCGGCAAAAAGGGCTCGGCTCATACCGATCAGGTCACAGTGACCCAGCTGCAGTTGATTTTCTGCTTCCTGCAGGGAGCCAATGAAACCGGCATAGCCGACCGGCAGCGAGGTGAATGACTTGATCAGGCGTACCCCTTCGACGAACTGTTGCTGAATCGTCGGATGGGCAGACAGCATGTAGCGGAAGGTTTCCTTGATGGTGATCGAGCACATGATTGCCGAGGTCCCGGCGTTTTCCAGGGCCGCCACCACATCCTGGAGCAGTTCCGGTTGCTGCCCGTTGGCGCCTACGCAATCATCAATGCCCAGGCGCACGGAAACCTCCAGCTCTCCTGCGGTAACCCTGTGAATGCGGTCGATGACTTCCAACAGAAACCGCGCTCGCTTGAGCGGGCTGCCGCCGTAAGCGTCATGGCGATGGTTGGTCCAGGGCGATAGAAAACTGCTCAGCAGGTAGCCGTTGGAGGCCTGAAGCTGGACCATCCTGGCGCCGGCCTGTCTGGCTCGCAGAGCCGCTTGAGCAAACTGATCGCAAACGGCGTCGATGTCCTCGACACTCATCTCCAATGCCTCGGCGCCGCGGCTGCCGGATAACGCACTGCGGCTCGGGCAAAGCAGCGGTTGGCCGCTGATCTGTGTGCCACCTTGGGCGCCGTAATGCTGAAGCTGCACCACCACTGGACAGTCCCGCTGGCGACCGTACTCCACCAGCGGCGCGAGCTTTTCCACGTTGGCATGGCTGTGCAGGCACAGGCCACGCGCATGCAGACGCGTGGAGGGCGCTATGGAGGAGTTGCCCAGCACCACCATGGCGCAGCCACCGTCGATCACATGGTGATAGAAACTGAGCATTTCCTCGGACAGCGAACCGTCCGAGGTGGCCAGGTCGATGCCCATCGGCGCGAAATACATGCGGTTTTTCAGCGAAACGCCCTGACCGATCATCAGTGGGCGTCGTGATAACTCATAGCTCATGGCCGCAGGATCCTCATGCCACGATTTGCTCGGGGGCCAGAGGGTCAGGTGAAGAGCCAGCGTTCCATTGCATCTGCCCGGCAAAGAAGCAGTGGCACTTGATCGTTTCACGCAGTTCGCTGGCCTGGCTCTTGGACAGTTTGTCGAACACCAGCACGCGCTGGTCGGGTTCGCCGGTGGAGCAAGTCGAAGCAACGGGCAGGCTGAGGAAGCCGCCCCCTTCGATATACAGCGATACGGTCGTGACTGTGCTCCAATTGATGCCTTCGGCCTGGTGAGTCACCAGCACGCCCAGTACCGAGAGCAGGCTCAGCCTGGCTTGCAGCGCACTGTCGGCGTGATGCACGAGGATGTTCTTGGGCAAGCGATCGGAAGGGGTGAACCAGTGATCCTGAGGGTAGTTCAACGAACGCATGCGTTTGAACAGCGGTAACTTGATCACTGCGCCTTGCAGCCAGAGACGCGATACCAGCCGGCCGTTCTGATAGAAGTTTGCGCACTTGTCGATGGACTTGGGTTGTGATCGCTTCAGGCCGTGGGTCTGTTGCACCACGACTTCGACCTCGTAAGCCGATTCGGTGTAGGCGTTGAAGGAAATGCGCAAGTCTTCGATGGAAATGGAAACCGCACCGCGCTGATGGCCCAAGTAGTTGTAGACGTAGTGGTACATGGCTTGCCTGGCCACTTCGATCAACATCAGGCCCGGTACATGTTCGTGCTGTTTGTTGTAGAAGTAGTAATTCTTGGTGTCGTTGATCAACAGGTAAGAGCCCTGCCTGGCCTTGTCCCACTGCGCGAGCGCCTCAAGGCATTCGATCATGCGCATTACCTGGTCGGGCGGTATGTGGGCATCACCGCCTTGAAAATGCTGGGCCAGGTAGCGTTGGGCCTGGTGGGGGATGAATTCAGCCGTGAGGATGAAGTGGTCGTCGCACTCGGTATAGAAGTCAGCCAGGCGGACCTCGAAGGTGGAGAGTGTGCCGGCCTGTTCCGCACTGAGGGTCAGGGGCAGATGGCGCAGCACATACCGGCCGTCTTGGGCACGGTACAGCTGTTTGAACAGGTCCTGATCCTGGGGGTTGCCAGCCAGTATGTCGGCACCGATCGAAGCACTGAGAAAGCTGGGCAGAATCAGCCTGGGTCGACCGATCAATACATCCCTGGGTGTGTCTTTGTGCAACAGATGAGGGTCAATTGAGTCTGCGCTGTTCATGAGTTGCGATCTCCAAGTGAGCGAGTTGGGGAATGTAGGGGGAGACGGGACAGCAAACGCTTGATGATGAGCCCGTGCACCGGCGCCACCGGCAGCATGTACAGGCGGCCGAACGTGTTGTAGGTCTTGACGGAGGTGGTGATATGCAGGCAGCGCGGTTGCGTGAGAGGTGTATCGATCGAGACCATGACCGCCAGGTGGGTATCGCGTG
Organism: Pseudomonas sp. J380; assembly: GCF_009827115.1. Lineage (NCBI taxonomy): Bacteria > Pseudomonadati > Pseudomonadota > Gammaproteobacteria > Pseudomonadales > Pseudomonadaceae > Pseudomonas > Pseudomonas sp. J380. The sequence goes on from NZ_CP043060.1 coordinate 6,222,671, forward strand.
AGGTCAGTACCAGCTTCTGTGCGCTGATGGCTTCGATGGTGAAGAAATCGAGCTTTTCGCCGACCACCGGGGCGCACTGGGGTGTGACACCCGAGAACCCGCCGATCCGCTCGACGTGAAAGTGCTGTGAGATGCTGTCGCGCAACCTGAACGCGCCTTTGAGCCAGGCGGGCGTCGCGGCGGTCATCTGGCAGTACAGTTCCAGTGGCGTGGCTTGGGTGTCGATGAGTGCGCTGGCAGAGTGCAGAAAACCCAGCTCGTTGCGCGCGGCCACCAGGCTGGCGCACGGGGGGATCTGGTTATTTGACGTCTTCATGCGTGAGGGCACCTTATTGCAGCAGCGCGATTTGTGCCTGCTCGGCCTGCAACAGCATGTTCTCGTAGAGTTGGTCGGCGCTGGCCTGGTCCTCAATCACTTGTGCGGCGACATTCCGAGCGGTGACGTCGATTGATTCGTCATCGATGAACACCGATTCGTAAATCCCGACCACAGGCAGGTAGATGCCTTTGACGTACGCCACCGTCTGCTGCAACGGCCTGAGCAATTCATCCAGGGTGTAACGGTTGAACCCGCCAGCGCGGTAGCCGGAGGAGGGCGCACCCACCGTGGTGATGATCATGAATTCCTTGTCTTTGAGCTTGTCGCCGCCGCGTGCGTAGGCATAGCCGGGGGTGAAGACTTCATCGATCCACTGTTTCATGATTGCCGGGCAGGAATACCAGTACAACGGGAACAGCAACACGATGCGGTCATGGGCATTGAGCAATGCATGCTCTGCACCCATATCGAACCCGGTGGGCGTCACCGCGCTGGCCAGACTATGGACCTTGACGCCACGCTGGCTGATCTTGCCCATGATCGCGGTATTGACGCGGGAAACCGAAAGATCAGGATGGCCAGAAATGACAATGACTTTTTTCATGTAGATCGTGTGTCCCATTTATAGTCGGTTGGAATGCCGATGCAGCGTTATTTAAGAGCAGGCGCCTGAGGTTGTAACCTAACCTTTTGGGGAGTCGGCTCGGCCGACTTGCCCGCAGCGGCAGGCCATTTGCGCTGCTTCAGGCCACTTCTCGATCAGCCAGGCAGGGCGGCACACTGATCCAGTTGGCCATGATCTTGTGCCCTTCGATCACGGTGAGCTTGCCCTCGCAATGAGCGTCGAAACCCGCGTTGCGCAACAAGCGGGTAATTCCCGGCGGCGATACCGTGATCAATTGGCGAACCTTGTGGCAAGCGGCGACCGTGAGCACTTCGTGCAGCAGCGCCACGGCGTTGGGCGATGACAGGGAGTGGCCCGTGAAGGTCTGTTGTTGCAGGTCGACGGCGGCAAACCGGGAGATTTCCCAGATGTGCGCAGAATGAGGGAGTACCTGGCCACCCAGCACCTGGGGGAACACTTCCTTGAGCAGATAGGGCTTGTGCGTGGGCAGCAGCCGCGCCACACCGACGATGTGTGGGCCTTGACGGGCGATTACGTACACCGTGTCGTCGCGGTCAAATTGGTCCAGTTCCTCACCGACCGCACAGTCCAGATGCCACCCAAGTTTTTCGACAAATACGCGATAGCGATACAGCAACAGGGCCTGCCACAGTTCGGTCGGTAATGTCAGGCGCGTACCCGTGGTTATATACATGAGGAACCCTCGGCAAAAAAACGAGGGGCCATTCGGCAGAATAATCGAACACTTAGGTACTGCTCTTTTGGGCAGGTGTGTCGTGAGGGTGCGCGTATTATTGTTGTTGTTCACACTGAGCGGCATTAACGCATCAGGGGTGCGCCAATCAGGTATGTGTCAGACGAGCAAGCCCAGTGAAGTGGCGCGCACGACGGTAGCGGTGCAGTTATGCACGCCCAGTTTCGAGCCTGCATTGCGCAGGTGAAACTTGATGGTTTCCCGCGATAGCGAGAGGATCAAACCGATCTCGTGGGCGGTCTTGCCGTCGGCTGCCCACTTGAGCACTTCACATTCACGCTGCGACAGGGTTTTTTCCTGCGGTAACTGCCAGTGCGGCGTCAGCACGCGCAAGAACCCCTGATGAGCGACATGCACCAAAAACCGCATGTATTTTTGATTGGCGGCAAGCTCTTGGGCCGTAATAGGGTCATTGGAGCGCGCCAGTGTCAGCATGCCGCCGCTGCCGCGGCCGTCCAGGCAGGATTGCGCCCAACCATGGGCCAGCCCGGCGCCACGGGCTTCTTCCCACATCTGCGGGTTTTGCCGGGTCATTTGCTCGTCCCAGACAATCGGTATCGTCGATTTCGTGCAGTGCTGTACCGTCGGGTCCACGGCGATGTATTTGCAGTGGGCGTAGCGTTGTCGCCATGAAGGCAAAAAATTATTGCTCATAACGATTTTGGGGCGGGTGACGGGGATAGGGATTCGGATTCCATAGGCGCAATAGTCGAACCCCAGGTGTTTTGCCGTGCTGACGATCCGAGCCAACAATTCAGCTTCGGTTCGGGCATTGTCGATCGTGTCCAGCACATCATCCATCCACTTCACTGTCATTCTCCTTGAATTGACCTTTACGCTCTATCTGCGCCGAAAACGATGACGGCACTACGCCGGTGTCATCAACGGTGTGGGTTTAGATGCTCGGCGTTAAAGTTAGACACATTTATGCAGCGCACTCGGCCTTCATACTTTTGGCGCGAGAAGGCGTTGCAGGTATCGCGATACGCACCTTTAAGAGTGAGCAGTGGAGCGTGCAAGGGGCGAACTCCATTTAGCCGGTGTTCTGATCAATTTCAGCGGGGGTAGCTGAGGTAAGACGTGTAAGGGTAGTGCTGCGTAAAGTTGCTTTACAAGCAGCCGGGGCCATTCTTCATGTTGGTTTCATTTGTTCGGCTTCGCGCCGAGTTGTACGCAGGGCGCGAGGTGATTTCGTCAAACTTCTGATTCGTTTCGGTGTGAAAAGCCCGCGCCTACAGCAGTGACATGTTGGGGTGGTATTGTTGCGCCAGATTATGGAGGACTGAACATGACATTGACGGTCGACACCCTGCTCGAATTGGCCATGGCCAACCCTATCAATGCGCAACTCACCGCGCGCTTGCCGGATCTTGGTGTGCAGCAGTGCATGCTCACGGCGGGCTGTTTGTTCCAGGCCGTGTGGAACCATCAGGCGAATCTGCCGGCGGCTCAGGGCGTGAAGGATTACGACGTTTTTTACTTTGACGAGGACCTGTCCTACGAGGCGGAAGACGCGGTAATTCGTGCGGCGCAGGGGCTGTTCCAAGACCTGGGGGTGAATGTGGAGGTCAGGAATCAGGCGCGGGTGCACCTTTGGTATGGTCAGCGGTTTGGCCGGCCTTACCCGCAGTTGCATTCGGCTCGGCAGGGCGTTGACCGTTACCTGGTGGCGGGCACGTGCATTGCGCTGGATATCGCTTGCGGTGAGGTGTATGCGCCTTATGGATTGGAAGATGTGGAGCAGGGGGTGTTGCGTATCAACCCTTTGCATCCGGAGCCGGAGCTGTTTTTGCACAAGGCCAGGAGTTATCAGGCGCGTTGGCCGTGGCTCAAGATAGTCGAGCCGGGCTGAGCCCCAATGCTGTAGGAGCGAGCTTGCTCGCGAAAATCGTTAACGATAACGCGTGCCTTCAGATTAAACGCGGCGCCTGTGAGTTTTTCGCGAGCAAGCTCGCTCCTACAGTAACGTGCCGAGTAGGCCGCAACTTATCACTACCAGCCATGGCGGCAGTTTCCACACCATCAGCGCGACCAGTGCTAGTAGCGCCAACGCCACGTCATACCCGTTGAAAATCGCGCTGGTCCACACCGGCTGGTACAGCGCCGCCAACAACAGGCCAACCACCGCCGCGTTCACCCCGGCGAGTGCGGCCTGGGTACGTGGGCTTCTGCGCAGGTTGGCCCAGAAGGGCAAAGCGCCGAAGATCAGCAGGAACGACGGGGCGAAGATCGCCAGCAGCGCGATTACTCCGCCAAGCCAACCGCTCGGGGCGTGGGTCATCGAGGCGCCGAGGAAGGCGGCGAAGGTGAACAGCGGGCCGGGCACGGCCTGGGTGGCGCCGTAACCGGCGAGGAACACATCGTTGTTGACCCATTGGCTGGGCACCACTTCGGCTTGCAGTAGCGGCAACACTACGTGGCCGCCGCCGAATACCAGTGCGCCGGTGCGGTAGAAGGCGTCCACCAGCGCCAGTGTGGGGTTGAGCGCCCATGCGGCGAGGATCGGCAAACCCACCAGCAACAGCAAAAACAGCATCAACCACAGGGCTCCGGCACGGCGGCTGATGGCGATGGGCAGGGCGTCGGGCTCGGCACTGCTCTCGGGCTTGAACAACAGCAGGCCAGCCACGCCTGCGACCACCATGACCCCGACCTGAGCCCAGGCGGAGGGTTGCAGCACCACCACGCAGGCGGCGATCAACATCAACGCCACCCGTAAAACACCTCGGCACAGGTTACGCGCCATGCCCCACACGGCCTGGGCCACCACGGCTACGGCGACCACCTTAAGGCCGTGCAGCGCGCCAGGGGGCAGGGCGCTGCCGTAGTGGGCCAGCCCCAGGGCAAACAGGATCAGGGCGATGGCCGACGGCAAGGTGAACCCGGCCCAGGCTGCCGCCGCGCCCCGGTAACCTGCGCGGGACAGGCCCAACGCGATACCGACCTGGCTGCTGGCCGGGCCTGGGAGGAACTGGCACAGCGCGACCAGTTCGGCATAGCTGCGCTCGCTGAGCCAGCGGCGGCGGGTGACGAACTCTTGGCGAAAATAACCCAGGTGCGCAATCGGCCCGCCGAAGGAGGTGAGGCCCAGGCGCAGGAAGATCAGGAACACTGACCAGGGGCGGCTGCGGTGATCGGCAAGCTGGGGCAAGGGGATGTCTCGGGCAACGGTGCTGGATGTTGCCGACCATAACCAATTTTCATGACGCGTAGAAGCGCGGGTATTTTGCCGCCCCCATTGAATTTATCCGCGGTTGTTCGAGTCACTTAAAAGCAGTGTACTGTTTTCCATCCACTGGACCTCAAGGACCGACCATGATCTTTTTCATCTTCCTGCTCGCCTGCGGCGCCGCCGCCAGCACTGGCGTGATCTTCAAACCCGGCGCCTGGTACGAATCCCTGGTCAAGCCCAGCTTCACCCCGCCTAATTGGCTGTTCCCGGTGGCATGGACGATCATCTACCTGCTGTTGGCCTGGGCCGGTTACCGCTTGACCCTGATCCCCGGCAGCGAAATGGTGTTGGCCCTGTGGGCGGCGCAGATTGCGTTGAATACCCTGTGGACGCCGGTGTTCTTTGGTGCCCATCGCTTGTTCGCCGGGATGGTAATTATCGTGCTCTTGTGGCTCACCGTGGCAGCGATGGTGGTGCTGGCCGTGCGTCTGGATTTGATCACCGGCCTGATTCTGTTCCCGTATCTGGCATGGCTGTGCGTGGCCGCGGCGTTGAACTTCTCGATCCTGCGTAATAATCGCTGATGGCTTACCAGCATTGGCCTGCCAGCGAGCCCGAGCTGGCCCAGATGCGCCGCTTCAATCGCAAACTGGCGTGGATGCCGCGCTTCAAGGTCCGCAACCGCGTGATGCCGCGTCTGATCCAGGCGCTGCTGCGTGCCAGCCAGACCTTCAAGAAGGCGCCCCTGGCGGAACGCAAAATGCTCGGGGCGATCCCCTTGCGCATCCTGCGGCCCGCTGGCCCGCCAAGAGGCGTGGTGCTGGATATCCACGGCGGTGGCTGGGTGATCGGTAATGCGCAAATGGATGACGACCTTAACCTTGGCATGGTCAACGCGTGCGACGTGGCGGTGGTGTCGGTGGATTATCGGCTGGCGGTGGATACGCCGATCGAAGGGCTGCTGGATGACTGCCTGACGGCTGCGCGCTGGCTGTTGGCGGACTGCCCGGAGTTTGCCGGCCTGCCGGTGTTTTTTGTCGGTGAATCGGCCGGCGGGCACCTGGCGGCGGCCACTTTGTTGGCGCTCAAGCAATGGCCCGAGTTGCTCCAGCGGGTAAGCGGCGCGGTGTTGTATTACGGCGTCTACGATTTGACCGGCACCCCCAGCGTGCGCACGGCCGGGCCGGACACCTTGTTGCTGGACGGGCCGGGCATGGTTCAGGCGCTGCGCCTGCTGACGCCGGGGATCAGCGACGAGACGCGCCGACAGCCACCATTGTCGCCCTTGTATGGGGACTTTGAGGGGCTGCCGCCAGCGTTGATGTTCGTGGGCGAACTGGACCCGCTCAAGGATGACACCCTGCTGATTGCCGAGCGATGGCCAACGGTGGAGGCTCATTTGCTGCCGGAAGCGGCCCATGGGTTTATTCACTTTCCGGTGGCGATGGCCGATCGCGTGTTGGCTTACGCTCGCCAGTGGATAACGGGCCGGATCCTTGGCGATGAGCGTTAGCATCGAGGCGGTGCAGGCCGCTGACATTCCCGAGGTGCTGAGCTTCGCTTTGCAGGCGCGGGATGAACTGTTTCCTACGCTCAGTGCCACCGGTATCCCCCACGATCTGGCGCAGTTTGAAGCCATCTACCTTGAGGGCGGCGGGCGGTTTTTGATTGCTCGTGCCGAAGGCCGGATCGTTGCCTCGGTGGCTTATCGGCCCTACGACGGCCGCTTCCCGCAGTTGAACTACCAGGGGCGCAAGACGGTGGAAGTGGTGCGCCTGTATGTGCTCCCGGCTGTGCGACGCTTGGGCCTGGCGGGCCGGTTATACCGCTCGCTGCAAGCGCTGGCGCGGGCCGATGGCGTAGAGGTGATGTACCTGCACACCCATCCGTTTCTGCCCGGTGCGATTGATTTCTGGCGCAGGCAGGGGTTTGAGGTGGTGGATGTCGAGGCCGACCCGATATGGCAAACCACCCACATGCACCTGCCTCTGTAGAACCAATGTGGGAGGGGGCTTGCCCCCGATGGCGGCGCCCCCCCCAAAAATCACTGACGGATTACGGGCACACCGAGCCTGGGCGAGGTGCCGAGTGGTGGGGCAAGAGCGTTTTGCTTACTTTGCCGCTTTTGCAAAGTGAGCCGCCGTCAGGGCGGCACCCTAAGTGGCCGCTACCGCAGGAATGGATATGTACACGGTCCAACTGTGTTGACTGTCAAGCCGTCTTCGCAGGCAAGCCAGCTCTCACAGTTGGATCGCGGTGCGTCAGTTAGATCAGCGTCGGCTGCCAGGCCTTCGCGGGAGCAAGCTCCCTCGCCACAGGTTTAGCGTCGTACCGAAGTTGTGTAGATACCTATGCTCATCGGGGGCAAGCCCCTCCCACATTTGGACCACAGTTGGCAGTCAGACCGTCACCAGAGCAAGATGCCCCAACCTACGGATTCAGTTGGAGCGCAGGCGCAGGATTTGCGCGCCGTCGAACGGGTCCGTCAGGTAATGCCCCTGCACCCCGAATGTCTCCTGCAAGCGCTGTGGCGTCAGCACCTCTAGCGGCGCGCCCAGCGCCACCAGTTGCCCGCGATCCAGCACGGCCAGGCGATCACAGGTCAACGCCTGGTTCAGATCATGCAGCGCAATCAAGGTGGTCACGGGCAAGCCTTGCACGCCTTTGAGAATTGCCAGTTGATGCTGGATATCCAGGTGGTTGGTCGGCTCATCCAGCAACAAAATCTGTGGGCGTTGCGCCAGGGCGCGGGCGATGTGCACGCGCTGGCGTTCGCCACCCGAGAGGCTGCGCCAGGCGCGTTGGCTCAGGTGGGTGGCGTCTACGTCATGCAGGGCCTGGTGCACGATGGCGTCGTCTTCACGCGACCACGGGCTCAATGCCGACAGCCACGGTGTGCGGCCCAGGGCCACGGCGTCGAACACGCGGATGGCGTCGTCGGTGTCGGCCTGTTGCTCCACAACCGCCAATTGCTGCGCGATGGTGCGGCGCGACAACTCACCGAGCCGCTTGCCACCCAGGCGAACTTCGCCGCTGGCCGGCACACGTAATCCGGCCAGCAATTTGAGCAGGGTGGATTTGCCTGAACCATTGGGTCCGACGATACCGAGGGTTTCACCCAACTGCACGTCGAGGTCAATGTCACGCAGCAACTGCGCGTCACGCACTTTGAAGCCCAGGCCGCGGCAACTGAGTACGCTCATCGGGCATTCCTCCGGCCGATCAGGATCAGCGCAAACACCGGCGCGCCCACCAATGCGGTGACCACACCCACCGGAATCACCTGGCCCTTGATCAAGGTGCGCGACAGCACGTCTGCAGCGATCAAAAACAGCGCGCCACCCAAGGCACTGGCTGGCAGCAAACGCGAATGCCCGGTGCCAAGCAACAGGCGCACCGCATGGGGAATCACCAGGCCGACAAACCCGATGGAGCCGACGATAGACACCATCACCGCCGTCACCAACGCGGCGCAGGCCACCAGCACAAATTGCACGCGGCGCACCGGGATGCCGAGGGAGGCTGCCGAGTCGCTGCCGAAGGTGAACGCATCCAGTGCACGCCGGTGCCACAGGCACACGGCGAGCCCCACGACCGCCACCGGCACCGCCAACCACACCGACGGCCAGCGCACGCCGCTGAGGTTGCCCAGCAGCCAGAACATAATGCCGCGGGCTTGTTCGGAGCTGGCCGACTTGGTGATCAGGAACGCGGTCAGGGCATTGAACAACTGTGAACCGGCGATGCCCGCGAGGATAATCTGCCCGGTGCCGCTGGACGATCCGCTGGCCCGCGCCAGCAGAGTCACCAGCGCAAAGGCCGCCATCGCCCCCACAAACGCGCCCGCCGACAACGACACCAGGCCACCGCCCACGCCGATCAAGGCCACGAGTACCGCACCGGTTGACGCGCCGGCGCTGATGCCCAGCAGGTACGGGTCGGCCAGCGGGTTACGCAGCAGCGATTGCAGGATCACGCCGCACGTCGCCAACCCTGCGCCGCAAGCTGCGGCCACCAATGCACGGGTGAGGCGGTAGTTCCACACCACGCCTTCGTCGATGGGGTCCAGTGCATAGCTGGCGCCCCAGAGTTTATTGGCGAGCACCTGCAGCACCACCTGCGGTTCTATGGCGGTTTCACCGATGGCGACGCCAGCGAGCAGGGCGAGCAGCAGCAACGCCAGGGCGAGTAGGGTGCGCATCATTGGCCCAGGTGGTAGCCGTCAATGGCGGCCGCCAGTTGTTCAAGGCCCTCGAAGGTGCGCAGGCTCGCCTGCAAGGCCAGAGCGTCGAGGATGATGATGCGGTTGTTCTTCACCGCGTCCATGTTGCGGGTCACGGGGTCGCTGCGCAGGAAGGCGAGTTTCTTTTCATGGTCGTCGGCCGGGTAGCGACGGCGATCCATGCGTGCGATCACCAGGAAGGTGGGATTGGCCTTGGCGATGGTTTCCCAGCCGACGGCAGGCCACTCCTCATCGGACTGCACCACGTTACGCAAGCCAAGGGTTTGCAGCATGAATTGCGGCACGCCTTTGTGGCCGGCTACGTAAGGGTCGCTGGCCATTTCGGCGCTGGAAAACCACACCAGTGCGCTGGCTTGCTGCAAGCCCTTGCCCTGGGCCGTGGCGACGGACTTGGCCAGGCGCGCCTTGAGTTCGTCGGTCAGTTGTTGGCCGCGATCCTGCACGTCGAAAATCTGCGCCAGTTGCTGGAGGCTCTGGTAGATCGTCTCGATGCGAAAGGGCTCCAATCGCGTGCCGTCGGCGCCGACCAGGTTGTCCTTGCCTTCGCAATCGGACGGCAACAGGTAGGTGGGGATCTTCAGTTCATGAAACTGCTCACGGGTACCGACCACGCCTTGGGGGCCCACCACCCATTCCAGCTCGGCGGCCACCAGTTGCGGGCGCTTGGCGAGTACGGCTTCGAAGCTGGGCTCGTTGTTGGCCAGGCGCTCGATGTGATCGTCCTGGGCCTTGTACTGCGCCGCCACGTTGTTGAACCACAGCGAAGTGCCGACCACCTTGTCGCCCACGCCCAGGGCATACAGCATCTCGGTGGCGGCCTGGCCGATGGTAACGCTGCGGGCGGGGGCGTGCTGGAAGGTCAGGGTGCTGCCGCAGTTTTGCAGGGTCAGCGGGTACTGAGTGGGCGCGGCTTGCGCCAGGGCACACATACCCAAGCCTGCGATCAGGGCGGTAACGCGTGGCAGCATGAGGCGATCTCCTTGTGAACCGTAGGTGCAGCAGGGGAGGTACGGCTCGGAAATACGCCCATGGAGGCTGCTGATGCGCAGGGCCAGGATGTCCTTCCCGGACACCCCGCCGGTTAGTGAGTTAGCTGGGCCGGCAGGTCTCCTGACTGATGCGTCGTCGCCATGCCCCGCCTTCCCGGACGTGGTCCAGTGGCATTCAAGGGCAGGCTCGGCATCTACAGTTGCGGGGGCAGTTTCGTTTCACGTCGCGTGCGGCGTTTCGAATTCCCTGTTAGTCCCATACGGGAACCGGCGGCGGTATGGTAAGCGATCACCCCCTGTAGGAGCGAGCTTGCTCGCGAAGGTCGTCAACGATAACGCGGGGAGCCTGATGCGCCGCGGCGTTCTCAGGTGCTTCGCGAGCAAGCTCGCTCCTACAAAAGAAGCGTCAGAGCCGAATATCCTGGGGGCCGCGGATCAGCGCTTCGATCCGGGTGCCTGTGGCGCGCTCTTCGTTGCTGAAGCCGTCGTAGTCGGCCAGGTTGGCGAAGCGGATGCCGGTCAGTTGTTCGATCGCAATCACACTGCGCTGGTAGGTTCGAAGCGGGCCGAATACCAGGTCGAGTTGGCCCAGTTCGCGGCTCTGGTCAATCATGTAGGCGCTGGCGGACGGCTTGCCATCGTCGCTGAGGTAGGCCACTACTTTCCAGAACGCCTTGGGGATTTTCACGCCACGGTACAGTCGGTCGTCATCGGCGAACACTGGCCCGGTAAACACCGTGGCTCGGGCTTTCCAGCGCTGGGTGTTGTCGAGAATGTAGTCTTCGAGCTCCAGCCAGGTCTTCTGGTTGAAGCCGCTCATCTGTGGCGAGCAGTTGGTGAAGTGAAAGGTGTCGAAGTTGGCGGTGTTGGCCTCATCGCCCCAGTTGGGGTCCTGGCGCCGCACCAGGTGGCCGCGGTCCAGGCCATTGCCGGCATAAAGGTCTTCACCTACCTGCGCCTCCAGGGGCAGGCGACCATCGTAGGCCCAGGTGTCGTTGCTGCGCGTGATGTCCACATGCTTGGCGCCATCGATATTCACCCCCACGTACAGCGCCAGTCGTCGAGCGCGTGACATTGTGATGGAGAAGTGCGTGTAGTCCAGGCGCTTGGGTTGCACATCGCCCGCCAGTGGCTGGTCAACCGTGGGCCATGGCACCACGAAGTCGCTGAGGAAGTCGTCGGCATAGCCAGCGCGGTTTTTGAGGTCCTTGGCCGCGGTGACGCGCGGCGTCGCGGCTCTGGCTTCCAGCAGGGTGGGGCTGGCCGCGACCAATGGGCGCAGGTCGGCAAGCCTTGGACGGTGGGAAAGGTCGATGTTGGCTGCGCGGGCGGGCATGGGCATGTTCCTTATGGGCCTGGGATAAACACCACTGAAACACAAAACCATGACAATTTGGCCCAGGTGGCTAACTCAGGACTATCCTGAAAACCGTTACCCGGACGTTCATCACACGCCAAAAAGGAGCCAGCTCATGTGTGTTCGCCAACCGCGCAACCCGATTTTTTGCCTGATCCCGCCGTACATGCTCGACCAGATCGCCCGCCACGGCGACAAAGCCCAACGGGAAGTCGCATTACGCACGCGTGCCAAGGACAGCACGTTCCGCTCGTTGCGCATGGTCGCGGTACCCGCCAAGGGCCCGGCCCGCATGGCACTGGCCGTGGGCGCCGAGAAGCAACGCTCGATCTACAGCGCCGAAAACACCGACAGCCTGCCCGGCAAGCTGATTCGCGGTGAAGGGCAGCCCGCCAGTGGCGATGCCGCAGTAGACGAAGCCTATGACGGCCTGGGCGCAACCTTCGATTTTTTTGACCAGGTATTCGATCGCAATTCCATCGACGATGCGGGCATGGCGCTGGACGCCACGGTGCACTTCGGCCAGGACTACAACAATGCCTTCTGGAACTCAACCCAGATGGTGTTCGGCGATGGCGACCAGCAGTTGTTCAACCGCTTTACCGTGGCACTCGACGTCATTGGCCATGAGTTGGCCCATGGCGTGACCGAGGATGAAGCCAAGCTGATGTATTTCAATCAATCCGGTGCGCTGAACGAGTCGTTGTCGGATGTGTTTGGCTCGTTGATCAAGCAGTACGCGCTGAAGCAAACGGCCGAGGACGCCGACTGGTTGATCGGCAAGGGGCTGTTTACCAAAAAGATCAAGGGCACGGCGCTGCGCTCGATGAAGGCGCCAGGCACTGCGTTTGATGACAAGCTGCTGGGCAAAGACCCACAGCCTGGGCACATGGATGATTTTGTGCAAACTTACGAGGACAATGGCGGGGTGCATATCAATTCCGGCATTCCCAACCACGCGTTCTATCAGGTGGCCACCCGGATTGGCGGGTTCGCCTGGGAGCGTGCCGGGCGTATCTGGTATGACGCACTGCGCGATTCGCGGCTGCGGCCCAATTCCGGGTTTTTGCGTTTTGCGCGCATTACCCACGATATTGCCGGTCAGCTTTATGGTGTGAACAAAGCTGAGCACAAGGCAGTCAAGGAAGGCTGGAAAGCGGTAGGTATAAACGTTTGACGAAGCCGCCTGCGCGGCGAGGAACAGCCATGCGAATTTCAATCAAGGAAAGCGGCGGACCGGCGTTTTTTCCGGGGTTGGCCAAGCCGCGCACGGTAGAGTTGGACGCGTTGCCCGAGCCCGACCAGCAGGAGTTGCGGCAACTGATTGAAGCGTGCGATTTTTTCCAGTTGCCGCAAAGCACCGATCCCGAGCCTGGCAACCCAGGCCGAGTGCATTACACCCTGACAGTAGCGGAGGGCGAGCGCGAGCACACAGTCTGTGTACTCGCGCCGGTGAATCCCCCGGCACTGGACGGTTTGGTGCAGTGCGTGCGACGGCATATTAATTGTTGAAGCGCCAATGCTGGCAGGCTACTTACGATCCAGCCATACCGTCTGCGCATTGCAGAACTCGCGTACGCCGAAGTGCGACAGCTCGCGGCCGAACCCGCTTTTCTTCACGCCGCCAAATGCCACCCGCGGGTCTGAGACGCTGAACGCGTTGACAAAGACCCCGCCGGTTTCCAACTGATCGGCAATCGCCCGCGCCTTTGCGGAATCGGCCGTGAAGATGCTCGCGGTCAGGCCAAACTCGCTGTCATTGGCCAGCGCCACGGCGTGCTCGGCGTCGCGGGCGGTGATGATCGAGGCCACGGGGCCAAACAGTTCCTGTTTGAACGACGTCATGTGGTCGGTGACGTCGGCCAGGATGGTCGGTTCATAGTAATTGCCCGCGCCCGCGACTTTATGGCCGCCCAGCAGCAGCGTGGCGCCTTCTTCCAGGGTCGCCTGGACCTGGCCGTGCAGTTCGTCACGCAGATCAAAGCGCGCCATGGGGCCGATATAGGTGGTGTCGGAGGTGGGCTCGCCCATCACCAGGGCGCGGCTGGCTTCAAGGAACTTGGCGGTGAAGGCTTCAACCACTCCCGCTTCGATGATCAAGCGCTTGGCGGCGGCGCAGACTTGGCCGCTGTTCTGGAAACGGCCGATGACGGCGGCTTGTACGGCAGCGTCGAGGTCGGCGTCGTTGAGCACGATAAACGGGTCGGAGCCGCCCAGTTCCAGCACGCATTTCTTCAATGCGGCCCCGGCCTGTGAGCCGATGGCGATGCCGGCGCGCACGCTGCCGGTGAGAGTCACAGCGGCGATGCGTGGGTCGGCGATGGCGGTGGACACGCCATCTTGGGTCACGTTGATGACTTCAAACACGCCTTCGGCAAAACCGGCTTTGCGCAATGCTTGCTGGATCAGGTAGGCGCTGCCCATTACGTTGGGCGCATGTTTGAGCACGTAGGTGTTGCCGGCGAGCAGGGTCGGCACTGCACCACGCAGCACTTGCCACACCGGGAAATTCCACGGCATTACCGCGAGGATCGGGCCCAGTGGGCGGTATTCGATCCGGGCGCTGCCGTTGTCCACCAGGGTGGGCTCCGGGGCGAGCATGGCAGGCCCGTGGGCGGCGTACCATTCGCTCAGTTGCGCGCATTTTTCGATTTCGGCCCGGGACTGGACGATGGGTTTGCCCATTTCCAGGGTGATCATTTGCGCCATGTCTTCAGCTTGCTCACGCAGGGCGGCAGCCAGGGCCAGCAGGTATTCGGCGCGCTGGCTCACAGGCGTGCGGCGCCAGGTGCGGAAGGCATCGGTCGAGCGGGCGAGGGCGGCGTTCAGCTGTTCCGCGCTTTCATAGGGGTAGCTGCCGACTGTTTCGCCGTTGGCGGGGTTGATCGACAGGGCGTGGGTCTGGTGGGAGATAACATTGTTCATGGCACCGTCCGGCTGAATGAGTGGAATGGGACCAGCGTACGGGGCTGTATGTTTTCTGGAAACTGAATAATAATAAGTAATATGTTCTCAATTCGAGAATGTTATATCGTCCCCACGCTCTGCGTGGGAATGCATCCCATGACGCTCCGCGTCAAAGACCTATGCGCCAACGATCGGACGCGGAGCGTCCGAGGCAGCGTTCCCACGCAGAGCGTGGGAACGATCATGTACATGATTGGAGAATGATTTGGATCTGGTGCAGCTGGAAATCTTCAAGGCCGTTGCCGAGCAAGGCAGCATCAGCGCTGCCGCCCAGTTGATTCATCGGGTGCCGTCGAACCTCACCACGCGCATCAAGCAACTGGAGCAGGATTTGGGCGTGGAGTTGTTTATCCGCGAGAAGAGCCGCTTGCGGTTGTCCCCGGCCGGGTGGAATTTCCTCGGCTATACGCGGCGTATTCTCGATCTGGTACAGGAAGCCCGCGCCACGGTGGCGGGGGAGGAGCCCCAGGGCGCGTTTGCCTTGGGTTCGCTGGAGAGCACGGCGGCGGTGCGTATCCCGGCATTATTGGCGGCGTATAACCAGCAATACACCAAGGTCGAGCTGGACCTGAGCACGGGCCCCTCGGGCACCATGATCGAAGGCGTGCTGTCGGGTCGGTTGACGGCGGCCTTTGTCGACGGGCCGGTGCTGCATTCCACGCTGGAGGGTGTGGCGGTGTTCGAGGAAGAGATGGTGGTGATTGCGCCGCTGCATCACGCGCCGATCACCCGCGGCCAGGATGTGAATGGCGAGAACATCTATACGTTCCGTTCGAACTGCTCGTACCGGCATCACTTTGAACGTTGGTTCTCACAGGATGGCGCGGTGCCGGGCAGGATCTTCGAGATCGAGTCGTACCACGGCATGTTGGCCTGTGTCAGCGCCGGGGCCGGGCTGGCGCTGATGCCGCGCAGTATGCTGGAGAGTATGCCGGGGTGTGCGGCGGTGAGCGTGTGGCCGCTGCCCGACACGTTCCGTATCTTGAATACCTGGCTGATCTGGCGGCGGGGCACGGTGTCGCAGAGTTTGAACAGTTTCGTAAAACTGCTGCAAGAACGCGGGTTTTGTAGGAGCGAGCTTGCTCGCGAAGACCGTTAACGATAACGCGGGCATTCTGGATGAACGCGGTGTCTTTGGGTTTTTCGCGAGCAAGCTCGCTCCTACAGGAGAGCGGGTCAGCCACCAAATTGCAGGGTGCCCATGGCCAGTTTGGCCATGATTGCCGTGGCGCCCAGTTGTACCAGCCATAACGCCAACCCACCGAGGAATACTCCCAGCGCTACCTGCAGCACCAAGCTCTTCTGCCGCTTGGCTTGCGGTGCGCGTGGGGCGTAGTCGTGCAGTTCGTCGCGGTCGGCGCGCAGATCCAGGTCGTCGTTTCTCATAAAGCTCTCACAGCAAGGGGCAGTCGGTGTTCAGTCTAGTGCGTTCGCCAATAAAAAGGGGGAAGCCATTGGCTTCCCCCTTCGTATAACGTGTGTCCGCTTACAGCACTTGGACAATCGCCTTGGTCACTGCACCAATGTTCGACTGGTTCAGCGCCGCCACGCAGATGCGACCGGTATCCAGCGCATAGATGCCGAATTCGGTGCGCAGGCGGGTGACTTGCTCAACGGTCAGGCCGGAGTAGGAGAACATCCCACGCTGGCGGCCGACGAAGCTGAAGTCATGGCCTGGAGCAGCCTTGGCCAGTTCGGCCACCATCTGCTCGCGCATGCCACGGATGCGCAGGCGCATCTCGGCCAGTTCGGCTTCCCACTGGGCGCGCAGTTCCGGGTTGTTGAGTACGGCGGCGACGATGGCTGCGCCGTGGGTCGGCGGGTTGGAGTAGTTGGTGCGGATCACACGCTTGACCTGGGACAGGATGCGCGCGCTTTCTTCCTTGGACTCGCTGACGATCGACAGCGCGCCTACGCGTTCGCCATACAGCGAGAACGACTTGGAGAACGAGCTGGATACAAAGAAGGTCAGGCCCGACTCAGCGAACAGGCGCACCGCGGCGGCGTCTTCGTGGATGCCATCGCCGAAGCCCTGGTAGGCCATGTCGAGGAACGGCACCAGGTTCTTGGCCTTGACCACGTCCAGCACGTTTTGCCAGTCGGCCGGGCTGAGGTCGACGCCGGTCGGGTTATGGCAGCAAGCGTGCAGCACCACGATGGACTGTGGCGGCAGGGCGTTGAGGTCTTCGAGCAGGCCGGCACGGTTCACGTCGTGGGTGGCGGCGTCGTAGTAGCGGTAGGTCTGCACCGGGAAACCGGCTTTTTCAAACAGCGCCTGGTGGTTTTCCCAGCTTGGGTCGCTGATGGCGACGACGGCGTTGGGCAGCAGTTGCTTGAGGAAGTCGGCGCCGATTTTCAGCGCGCCAGTGCCGCCCACGGCCTGGGCGGTAATCACACGGCCTGCGCTCAACAGTGGCGACTCAGCGCCAAACAGCAGCTTTTGCACAGCCTGGTCGTACGCCACGATGCCGTCGATTGGCAAGTAGCCACGGGCGGCATGTTGCGCCACACGAATGGCTTCCGCTTCGGCAACGGCACGCAAGAGTGGAATCTTCCCCTCCTCGTTGCAGTAAACGCCCACGCCAAGGTTCACCTTGGTGGTTCGTGTGTCGGCGTTGAATGCTTCGTTGAGGCCCAGGATTGGATCGCGTGGTGCCATTTCGACAGCGGAGAACAGGCTCATTTTTGCGGCAGCTCTATGGGGGGTAGGAGGGACGTGTCGCGCTCCAGCCGAATGCACTAGAGCGGTGCACAAACGGGGAGCTAGTATAGAGGCCATCACGGCTGAGAGCGACAACGGAAACGGCTTTTCGGCCAAGTTTTTCGGTTTATTTGCTGACCGTTAGTCTTATTGCAACATTGACGATAAAGGTCGTGTAGGAAGACGGCCTTGAAACCCGTCACATTCGACACCACTTCTACAGCTATCATGGTTTTTTCCTGCAACCTGCGATGACTAATCGCGGGTTGCTGAGCTATTTCGTCCCTGGCGGTGTCGAGTCTGGGGTGACTTCACGAGGTACGTTATGTCGGATTTCCAGCTCGTTACCCGTTTTGAACCCGCCGGCGATCAACCGGAAGCCATTCGTCAGATGGTCGAAGGCATCGAGGCCGGCCTGGCGCAC
The DNA here is from genome assembly GCF_009827115.1 of Pseudomonas sp. J380. Taxonomy (NCBI): domain Bacteria; kingdom Pseudomonadati; phylum Pseudomonadota; class Gammaproteobacteria; order Pseudomonadales; family Pseudomonadaceae; genus Pseudomonas; species Pseudomonas sp. J380. The sequence goes on from NZ_CP043060.1 coordinate 6,240,222, forward strand.
CAGACGCTGCTTGGGGTGACCGGTTCTGGCAAGACCTTCAGCATCGCCAATGTGATCGCCCAGACCAACCGCCCGACCCTGGTGCTGGCGCCAAACAAAACCCTGGCGGCGCAGCTCTACGGCGAGTTCAAGGCGTTCTTCCCCAACAACGCGGTGGAGTACTTCGTTTCCTACTACGACTACTACCAGCCCGAAGCCTATGTGCCATCCTCCGATACCTTCATCGAGAAGGATGCGTCGATCAACGACCACATCGAGCAGATGCGGCTGTCGGCCACCAAGGCACTGCTGGAGCGCAAAGACGCGATCATCGTCACCACGGTGTCGTGCATCTACGGCTTGGGCAGCCCGGAAACCTATTTGAAGATGGTGCTGCACGTCGACCGTGGCGACAAACTCGACCAGCGCGAACTGTTGCGCCGCCTGGCGAGCCTGCAGTACACCCGTAACGACATGGATTTTGCCCGCGCCACCTTCCGGGTGCGCGGCGATGTGATCGACATCTACCCGGCCGAATCCGACCTGGAAGCGATCCGCATCGAACTGTTCGATGATGAGGTCGAAAGCCTGTCAGCCTTCGACCCATTGACCGGCGAGGTGATCCGCAAGCTGCCACGCTTCACCTTCTACCCGAAAAGCCACTACGTGACCCCGCGCGAAACCCTGATGAGCGCCATCGAGGGTATCAAGGTCGAGCTGGCCGAGCGCCTGGAATACCTGCGTTCAAACAATAAGCTGGTGGAAGCCCAGCGCCTGGAGCAGCGCACTCGCTTCGACCTGGAGATGATCCTGGAACTGGGTTACTGCAACGGCATCGAAAACTACTCGCGCTACCTGTCGGGCCGTGACTCCGGGGCGCCGCCACCGACCCTCTATGACTACCTGCCGCCCGACGCCTTGCTGGTGATCGACGAATCCCACGTCAGCGTGCCGCAGGTGGGGGCCATGTACAAGGGTGACCGTTCGCGCAAGGAAACCCTGGTGGAATACGGTTTCCGCCTGCCGTCGGCGCTGGACAACCGACCAATGCGCTTTGACGAGTGGGAAGCCATCAGCCCGCAGACCATCTTCGTCTCCGCTACGCCCGGCAACTATGAAGCCGAGCACGCGGGCCGCGTCATCGAGCAACTGGTACGTCCCACTGGCCTGGTGGACCCGGAAATCGAAATTCGCCCGGCGCTGACCCAGGTCGACGACTTGCTCTCGGAAATCAACAAGCGCGTGGCCCTGGAAGAGCGGGTGCTGGTCACCACCCTGACCAAGCGCATGTCCGAAGATTTGACTGATTACCTGGCCGACCACGGCGTGCGCGTGCGTTACCTGCACTCGGACATCGACACCGTAGAACGCGTGGAAATCATCCGCGACCTGCGCCTGGGCACCTTCGATGTGCTGGTGGGGATCAACCTGCTGCGTGAAGGCCTGGACATGCCGGAAGTGTCGCTGGTGGCGATCCTGGATGCGGACAAGGAGGGCTTCCTGCGCTCCGAACGCTCGCTGATCCAGACCATCGGCCGAGCGGCGCGTAACCTCAATGGGCGGGCGATCCTGTATGCGGACCGCATTACCGGTTCCATGGAGCGGGCGATCGGCGAGACCCAGCGTCGTCGCGACAAGCAGATCGCGTTCAACCTGGAACACGGCATTACCCCCAAAGGTGTGTTCAAGGACGTTGCCGACATCATGGAAGGCGCCACCGTGCCGGGCTCGCGCAGCAAGAAGCGCAAGGGCATGGCCAAGGCCGCCGAGGAGAGCGCCAAGTACGAGAACGAACTGCGCTCACCGAGTGAGATCACCAAGCGGATTCGACAGCTGGAAGAGAAGATGTACCAGTTGGCGCGGGATCTGGAGTTTGAAGCGGCGGCGCAGACGCGTGATGAGATTGGCAAGTTGCGTGAGCGCCTGCTGGCTGTTTGATTTGCGTTGATTGGGCTGGCCCCATCGCGTGCAAGCCCGGCTCCCACATTGATCTGTGAACGCGGTCAAGATGTGGGAGCTGGCTTGCCTGCGATGGCCGCGCCTCGGTTTTCCAGATATCCCCCAGGCTGTTACCATTCGCCCCTTGTTTCAATTTTCAGTTTTATCGCCCATTCGAGACCTGCCATGACCACCGTCCGCACGCGCATTGCGCCATCGCCTACTGGGGATCCCCACGTCGGTACTGCTTACATCGCCCTGTTCAACTACTGCTTTGCCAAGCAGCATGGTGGTGAATTCATCCTGCGGATCGAAGATACCGATCAACTGCGTTCCACCCGTGAGTCGGAACAGCAGATTTTCGATGCCTTGCGCTGGTTGGGCATTACCTGGGCTGAAGGCCCGGATGTCGGCGGCCCGCATGGCCCGTATCGCCAGAGCGAGCGCAGCGACATCTACAAGCAATACACCCAGCAACTGGTTGACATGGGCCATGCCTTCCCGTGCTTCTGCACCGCCGAAGAACTGGACCAGATGCGCGCCGAGCAGCAGGCCCGTGGCGAGACCCCGCGTTACGATGGTCGTGCGTTGCTGTTGTCCAAGGAAGAAGTGGCTGCGCGCCTGGCCGCCGGTGAGCCTCACGTCATTCGTATGAAAGTGCCAAGCGAAGGCGTTTGCGTGGTGCCGGACATGCTGCGCGGTGACGTCGAGATCCCGTGGGACCGCATGGACATGCAGGTGCTGATGAAGACCGACGGCTTGCCGACGTACTTCCTGGCGAACGTGGTCGATGACCACCTGATGGGCATCACCCATGTGCTGCGCGGCGAAGAGTGGCTGCCATCGGCGCCGAAACTGATCCTGCTGTACGAATACTTCGGCTGGGAGCAACCGCAGCTGTGCTACATGCCGCTGCTGCGTAACCCGGACAAGAGCAAGCTGTCCAAGCGCAAGAACCCCACGTCGGTGACCTTCTACGAGCGCATGGGCTTCATGCCCGAGGCGATGCTCAACTACCTGGGCCGCATGGGCTGGTCGATGCCGGACGAGCGCGAGAAGTTCTCGTTGCAGGAAATGGTCGACAACTTCGACCTGTCCCGCGTCTCCCTCGGCGGCCCGATCTTCGATATCGAGAAGCTTTCGTGGCTCAACGGCCAGTGGCTGCGTGACCTGCCGGTGCAAGAGTTCGCCAGCCGTGTGCAGCAGTGGGCGTTGAACCCCGAGTACATGATGAAGATAGCGCCACTGGTGCAGGGCAGGGTAGAGACGTTCAGCCAGGTCGCGCCCTTGGCCAGTTTCTTCTTTGCTGGCGGCGTGAATCCCGATCCCAAGCTGTTCGAGTCGAAGAAGCTCTCCGGTGACCAGGTTCGCCAGTTGATGCAGTTGATCCTGTGGAAGCTTGAAAGCCTGCGTCAGTGGGAGAAGGATGCGATCACCGCGACCATCCAGGCGGTGGTGGAATCCCTGGAGCTTAAACTGCGCGATGCCATGCCGCTGATGTTTGCCGCCATCACCGGGCAGGCCAGTTCGGTGTCGGTGCTCGATGCGATGGAAATTCTCGGCCCGGACCTGACCCGTTTCCGTCTGCGCCAAGCCCTTGATTTGCTTGGTGGTGTGTCGAAGAAAGAAAACAAGGAATGGGAAAAGCTGCTGGGCGCTATCGCCTAAGCAGGCCGCTTAGGGCACGAAACCCCGGTTTTCCGGGGTTTCGTCGGTAAGTGATTGTTATCCCGGCAAAAAATTTTGGAAATTGTTGAAAATAAATTTGACACGTTTCCAAACCGCCATTAAGATTCGCCCCGTCCTCACCGATGAGGGGCTATAGCTCAGCTGGGAGAGCGCTTGCATGGCATGCAAGAGGTCAACGGTTCGATCCCGTTTAGCTCCACCAATTTACAGGTTCAAGGTTCCGGCCACACCGTCCTTGAATTGATCAGGTCTCAGCTCTGATCAGATGTACAGAAGGTTTTGTCCCCTTCGTCTAGTGGCCTAGGACACCGCCCTTTCACGGCGGTAACAGGGGTTCGAGTCCCCTAGGGGACGCCAGTTTCAACAAGCAGCTCGAAAGGTCTGCTGCGTCGCGAGACGAAAAATCCGGGGCTATAGCTCAGCTGGGAGAGCGCTTGCATGGCATGCAAGAGGTCAACGGTTCGATCCCGTTTAGCTCCACCAATTTTACAGGTTCAAGGTTCCGGCCACACCGTCCTTGGATCGATCAGTTCTCAGCGCTGATCTGTTGTATAGAAGGTTTGTGTCCCCTTCGTCTAGTGGCCTAGGACACCGCCCTTTCACGGCGGTAACAGGGGTTCGAGTCCCCTAGGGGACGCCACGATTACCCGCTCTGCGGGATTTTTAAGGGTCATTCAATTATTGAATGGCCCTTTTGTTTGTCTGGCGTTTGGCCAATTCCCTCCTTTATCACCCATTTTCTGTTCTGACCGGCGGTCGTGCTTATCGCTTGCCAAATATTATTATAGTAATAATATTCAACCCATGAAAGACGGAGGCTTCGATGAGCGATAAAAAAGCGCAAACCCGCGAACGTATTTTGCAGGCTGCCAGCGCGGCATTGATCCAGCGTGGCCCGGCTGAGCCCAGTGTGGGCGAAGTAATGGGGGCGGCGGGGCTGACAGTCGGCGGCTTCTACGCGCACTTTGAAAGCAAGGACGCGCTGATGCTGGAAGCGTTCAGCCAGTTGCTGGCGCAGCGTCGCGCCTCCATCGATGACTTGGACGAACAACTGACCGGCGAAGAGCGCCGCACGTTGGTCGCAGCGTTTTATCTGTCGCGCAAGCACCGCGACTCCACGACCCAGGCCTGCCCGTTGCCCGCGACGGTGGGGGAGATGGGGCGCTTGCCGGACGCTTTTCGCGAGGTTTTGAACGAGCACGTCGAGTTGATGGCCGCGCAATTGGCCGGCAGCCCCGAAGACATCGACAAGGCCCTGGCGGACATGGCCTTGATGGTAGGGGGGCTGACCCTGGCGCGGGCACTCGGGCCCGGCGAGTTATCAGATCGGGTTATACGTGCGGCCAAGTCGGCGGTACGCTGAAAAAGGGGATGCAAGATGGGCGCATTGACCTGGGTTCGTGGTTTCAATGGCACGGTGGGGCGCCTTGCGCCGCATGCTGTCGCCAGCAAGATGCGTCGCACCTTCATGACCCCGCGCGATCTGCCGCCGCGTGACTGGGAGTTGCCGCTGTTAGCCCAGTCGGAGCGCATCACTCTGCGTTTCGGCCTGTCGGCATTGCGTTGGGGGCATGGCCCGGCGGTGCTGCTGATGCATGGCTGGGAAGGCCGCCCGACTCAATTCGCCAGTTTGATCACGGCGTTGGTCGACAACGGCTATTCGGTGATAGCCTTGGACGGTCCCGCCCACGGTCGTTCGCCAGGGCGTGAAGCCCATGTGCTGCTGTTTGCCCGCGCCATGCTTGAGGCGGCGGCCGAGCTGCCACCGCTGTATGCGGTGGTCGGCCATTCCATGGGCGGCGCCAGTGCGATGTTGGCGGTGCAGTTGGGGTTGCGTACGCAGGCATTGGTCAGCATTGCCGCACCGTCGCGCTTTCTGGATGTGCTACGCGGGTTCACCCGCATGGTCGGCTTGCCGCCACGGGCGCGCTCAGCCTTTATCCAAGAGGTGGAGTTGAGCATGGGCATGCCGCTCAAGCATCTGGACGTGGCCCACTACCAGCTGAACATTCCCGGCCTGATCGTGCACGCCGAAGACGACACCTTCGTTCCGGTCAGGGCGGCTCAAGCCATTCACGAAGCCTGGTTCGACAGCCGCCTGCTGCGCCTGGAGCAGGGTGGCCACCAGAAAGTGCTGGCCGACCCGCAGGTCATCGACGCTGTACTCGCCCTATTGGCCGGCTGCCGTCTACAGGAGCGCCAAAGCGCCTGATACACTGCCCCGCCGACATCAATCGACTGGAGCAAGGCATGGGCTGGGATTTGGCAACGCCGTTCATCATTGATCTGCAGGTTACGGCTGAGGACATCGACGGCCTGGGGCACGCCAATAATGCGGTGTACGTCTCATGGCTGGAGCGTTGCGCCTGGCGCCATTCCCAGCGCCTGGGGCTGGACCTCACCGAATACCGCCGCCTCGACCGCGCCATGGCCGTGGTGCGCCATGAGATCGACTACCTGGCCGCAGGCTATGAGGGCGATGAGTTACAACTTGCCACCTGGATCGTCGATTGGGACCAACGCCTGAAAATGACCCGTCGTTTCCAGCTTGTGCGCCCCCGTGACGGCGCGACCCTGCTGCGTGCGCAAACAACCTTCGTATGTATTGAGTTGTCCAGCGGCAAGCCCAAGCGTATGCCCGCCGAGTTTATTGAAGGTTACGGCCCCGCCCTGACAGGGGGTTAACGGTTGCCGCAGGAAACCCAGTAAACTGCGCCACGATTTTTGTTGAGTGTTTTCCATGCAAATTGCTTTGGCGCCCATGGAGGGGTTGGTCGACAACATCCTGCGGGACGTGTTGACCCACGTGGGCGGTATCGACTGGTGCGTGACCGAGTTCATCCGGGTCAACGACCGCCTGCTCACACCTGCCTATTTCCACAAGCTCGCCCCGGAACTGCTGCACGGTGCGCACACCGCTGCGGGCGTGCCGTTGCGTGTGCAATTGCTGGGCTCCGACCCGGTTTGCCTGGCGGAGAACGCCGCCTTGGCCTGCGAGCTGGGTTCGCAAGTCATCGACCTGAACTTCGGCTGCCCAGCCAAGACCGTCAACAAGTCCCGCGGCGGTGCGGTGCTGCTCAAGGAGCCGGAGCTGCTCAACCAGATCGTCGAACATGTGCGCCGTGCCGTACCTGCCCATATCCCGGTGACCGCCAAGATGCGTCTGGGCTTCGACAGCCCGGATGGCGCGTTGGTGTGTGCAACGGCCCTGGCAGAAGGTGGTGCGGCGCATATCGTGGTACATGCGCGTACCAAAACCGATGGCTATAAGCCCCCCGCCCATTGGGAGTGGATCCCGCGTGTGCAAGACGTGGTGAAGGTGCCAGTGTTTGCCAATGGTGATATATGGAGTGTTGAAGATTGGCGGCGGTGCCGGGAAATCAGCGGCGTAGAAGACATCATGTTGGGACGCGGCTTGGTCGCGCGGCCTGACCTGGCCCGGCAAATCGCTGCTGCGCGCGCTGGCGAAGAAGTAGTGGAGATGACCTGGGCGCAGATGCAACCCATGCTCCACGAGTTCTGGCGTCAATCGGTAGCCCAGTTGACTGAAAAGCAGGCGCCGGGCCGTTTGAAGCAATGGCTGGCGATGTTGACGCGTAATTACCCGGAGGCGGTCGAACTGTTTACGGCCCTGCGTCGTGAAACCGCATTGGAACAGGTTAGCCGCTTGCTTGGCATGCCTCACCCACAACCGGCAACGTTATGAGTTGTAACGCTTCAATGTCCGTTGATGGTGGGTGCAACATTATTTGAGTCGGCGTCCTGTTTCAAAAAATGCCCCATATTGAGAGATATGGGGCATTTTTTTGTTTGTTGGGATTATCTATGGCTGAACTTGACGCCCTTTATAGAGCGCTCGCAGTTTGTTCTCACATAGGTTGAATGTTGCTCGGTAATAAACAGGCACGTTATAGGTTTTTTAAATTCAAAAGTTTCTCTGTGTAAGTTTATTTATAAATATATGTCTTCGGTGCGTGGTTCTGGTTGTGTCTTATATGTTCGCGCGAAATATCAAAGTGGGCGGTTACGCGGCGTTTTGAATTGTATCGACAAGTTGCGTTTCAGGTGAGTTATTAATCTGTATTTCTGCCACGCACACATTCGGGGGCGGCAAATCGAGGTGTTCTTTAAAAAGCACGAGGCAAAGTCTGAAAATTTGGTTTGGTTTCTTTATATGACGCGCGATTTTAGGAACTGGTCAGCGTTAACTCCCACAAATTAGCAGCTGTCAGGCAGTGTTGTTGCTTGCAGTTCATTAAGGCTATTGCTTCCCTGGCCATTTAACGGAGTCAGGTGGCGCCGATTAAGGAGTTTATGAATGTCTCTATCTGTCAATAATTCGCCCTTTGTCAAAGTTGATACATCACCTCTGAGCGGGCAGTTGCCGACGCCGTTGAAAGTCGACATGCAACCTAAACCTCCGACGAGCCATTTCAACCTCAACCCCGCATCTGCACGCAATGAAAACAGTGAGGTCATGGTGAGTGCGACGGCGCTCACCAGAGTATTTGACATGCTCGAGCAGTTCTTCAAATCCATGCGGGAGATGCTTTTGGGAAAAAGTGTTACGCCTGATCTGGAGGCAAAAGACCAGCCCGTGAAGCCAGCTACAACTGATCAAGCGGTGAAGCTGAATGCAAAAGACCAGCCGGTGAAACCAGGTACGACTGATCACGCGGTGAAACCGGATGCAAAAGACCAGCCGGTGAAGCCAGGTAAGACTGATCAAGCGGTGAAGCCGGATGCAAAAGACCAGCCCGTGAAGCCAGGTACGACTGATCAAGCGGTGAAGCCGGATGCAAAAGACCAGCCGGTGAAGCCAGGTAAGACTGATCAAGCGGTGAAGCCGGATGCAAAAGACCAGCCCGTGAAGCCAGGTACGACTGATCAAGCGGTGAAGCCGAATGCAAAAGACCAGCCGGTGAAGCCAGGTACGACTGATCAACCGGTGAGGCCGGATGCAAAAGGTCCGGGGGTGTTAATAGATCACGGCGGATTGACGCCGAAACCGGGTAGAAACGATCATCCAGTGAAGCCGTCAGTGCCGATGCCTTCAGTGAGTGTCACTAATGATGCTGAAGCAAATGTGCATGTGAACATCAATGTCGCTCACTGTCACTGCCCTGATACAAAGGACGGGCCAACCCCGGACTTAAATCCCAGGCAAGGTCCGAAGCCGGAATCGAACCCCGTGCCACAGCCGGGTCCGAAGCCGGAATCGAACCCCGTGCCCCAGCCGGGTCCAAAGCCGGAATCGAACCCCGTGCCACAGCCGGGTCCAAAGCCGGAATCGAACCCCGTGCCCCAGCCGGGTCCAAAGCCGGAATCGAACCCCGTGCCCCAGCCCGGTCTAAGGCCGGAATCGAACCCCGTGCCACAGCCCGGTCCGAAGCCTGAATCGAACCCCGTGCCCCAGCCCGGTCCGAAGCCTGAATCGAACCCCGTGCCCCAGCCCGGTCCAAAGCCTGAATCGAACCCCGTGCCGCAGCCGGGTCCGAAGCCTGAATCGAACCCCGTGCCGCAGCCCGGTCCAAAGCCTGAATCGAACCCCGTGCCGCAGCCGGGTCCGAAGCCTGAATCGAACCCCGTGCCGCAGCCCGGTCCAAAGCCTGAATCGAACCCCGTGCCACAGCCGGGTCCGAAGCCGGAATCGAACCCGATGCCACAGCCAGGCCCGAAACCGGATACCAACCCGATACCTACACCCGCGCCGCAGCCCGATAAGTTTGTTCCTGATTTGACCAGCCCAGGTCCTGCTGAGAATAAATTCGACAAAAACTGGCGCTTCAATGCTCGACTTTCGTCCAGATCTTGAAACCCGCTGGCTCATAAGAACGCTTGAATAAAACGGGGGCTTCTCCGAGGCATACCACTCGGAGAAGTACTGTTTAAGGAGAAACTTGTGTCGTGCTGTTCGATTAATAATATTGCGCGCGTGATAGATGTCCGTCAGGTGGCACCTGTTGATACGTTAAAACCCATTAATGACACTCTTCAGTGCACTCCGGTTAATTACGGGGCTGTCGAGACAGCTGAAAATAGCATTGGTACTAATACGGAATTAGTCACTACATTGTCGGGGCTATTTGCGTCTTTTTTTTCACAGCTGATTTCTCTGTTGTCCGGTAAAAAAGATACTACAGTTCCTGATACTCCTCCTCAGCCCAGGGTTCTGCCTGAGGTTCCGCCTCGGGTCATACCTGAACCGCTGCCACCAAAGCCTGAGGTCGCCGCAAATATTCCGGGTCTTTCGATAAAGCGTAATGGGGCTAAGCCGGACAACATCTGGAGTGGCTTTCGCCAAGGGCCAGATGGCAACTGCGTTACCGTATCGGCCATCAAGGCAGCCATGTACCGATTTGGTCAAAGCCCTACGGACATTTTTCGCTCAGTGAGAAAAGAGCCTGGCGGTTATCACGTGGTCATGCGCGACGATTTTCAGCTGAGATTGACCGACTCGGAGTTGGCGCAAGCAGCACAAGGTTCGCGGTTCATAGGTCCCGATAAAGAGATGCTCAAGGATGCGCAGTTTCTTTTTGCCGTCAGCGCCAAGCGCGCGCAAATGGAAGACAACGATGGTACGGCGAGCAGGAGTTTTCATGCTGCCATTCGCAGCCTGAACAATGGGGAGGATGAGTGGGGGCCGGGGGAGGGGTTTCTGCGCCTGGGGTTGAGGAAACACATGAGAACGGTGCCCGTCAGTGCGCTCGCCGGTGGGCAAGTGGGTATGTGCAATCGGGATAAGCATTCGGTAGCGGTTATCAATGGTCGTGAAGAGTTGTGGGGGCGCCGAGGCTCGGCCCCTACCTACGGCCATGCTGTAGCGCTTATGTAATTGAACAGGCACCCAGGCGGGCGGCTCCGTTGACGGCAGTGGCGCTTGGCTGCATCTTTTGCAACCTCGCGTGATCAGGCGCGGCCCTATTCCAGCAACCGCCTGAAACCCTCGATCGGCAATGGCCGGCTGTGTAAATACCCCTGGAACAAATGGCAGCCCAGCTTTTGCAGGAACGCCAGCTGTTCCAGGGTTTCCACCCCCTCGGCGATGACTTCCAGGTTCAGGCTGCGCGCCATCGCCACAATGGCGCGGATGATTTCTGCATCATTGGGGTCGTGGGTCGCATCGCGCACGAACGACTGATCGATCTTCAGTGCGTCCACCGGCAAGCGCTTGAGATAGGTCAGGGATGAGTAGCCGGTGCCGAAATCATCCATCGCAAAGCTCACGCCGAGTTTTTTAAGGCGGCGCATCTTCATCACGGTGTCGTCCAGGTTCTGGATCACGATGCCTTCGGTGATTTCCAGTTTCAGCAGGCTGAACGGCAGGCCGTGTTGCTTGAGGCTGTGCTCCACCCGTTCCACAAAGTCGTTCTGGCGGAACTGCCGCGGGCTGATATTCACGCACAGGCTGAAATTGAGCGGGTCCACCAGGCCGTCGGCAATCAACTGGGCAAAGGCGCCGCAGGCTTCATCGAGAATCCAGGTGCCGACCTCCAGGATCAGGCCGCTGTCTTCCAATACCTTGATAAATTCCGCCGGCGACTGCGCACCCAATTGTGGATGCTGCCAGCGCACCAGGGCTTCGGCGCCGATTATCCGGTTGCCTCGCGCATCCACCTGGGGCTGGTAATGCACGCTGAATTCGCCGCGTGACAAAGCCAGGCGCAAGTCGGTTTCCATGCGCAGGCGCTCGCTGGCGGTTTTTTGCATGCTGTTGTGGAACATCTGCGTGGTGTTGCGCCCGGAGTCCTTGGCGCGGTACAGGGCGATGTCGGCACGCTTGAGCAGATCGGCGGGTGTGGTGCCGTGGTCGGGGATCAGCGCCACGCCGATGCTGGGCGTGACCTGCAACCGGTGACCGTCGAGAAACATGGGTTCCGAGAGCAATTCGCGCAGGGTATCGGCCAGCGCTTGCACCTGGCTGCTGACCGTCTGGCGGGTGCCCTCCAGGCCGCTGAGCAATACCACAAACTCGTCGCCGCCCAGGCGCGCCACGGTGTCCTCTGTGCGCACGCTGGCTTCCAGGCGCGCGGTGACGATTTTCAGCACAGTGTCGCCAACGGGGTGGCCGAGGGAGTCGTTGATGTGCTTGAAGTGATCCAGGTCCAGAAACAGCAGGGCGCCGCGCAGGTTGTGGCGCTTGAGCAGGGCGATCTGCTGGCTCAGGCGGTCCATCAGCAGTGCCCGGTTCGGCAGGTTGGTCAGCGGGTCGTGATAGGCCAGGTGCCGGATCTGCGCCTGGGCGTTCTTCAATAGGCTCACATCCCGCGCGGTCAGCAGCAGGCAGGGGGTTTCATTCAAGGTGATCGGCTCCACCGAGACCTCCACCGCCAGAACCTCGCCACGCTTGTTGCGCCAGAGCATTTCCAGGTGGTGAATGCGCCCCTTGATGTGCAACTCGGCCAACAGTGCGGCGCGTTGGTTTTCATCGGCCCAGATGCCGATCTGGTACAGCGTCAGGCCGATGGCTTCTTCGGTGCGGTAACCGGTCAGGCGGCAAAAACCGTCGTTGACCTCCACGTAACGGCCGGTGTCGCGTTCGGTGATGGATATCGCATCGGGGCTGGAATGGAACGCCTTGGCAAACTTCTCTTCACTGGCCTTGAGTGCGGCTTCCGAGCGTTGCTGTTGGGTAATATCGCGCAGCGTGGTGACGATGCACGGCTGGTCGCTGACCTTGATCAAGCGGCTGGAAATCATGCAGGTCAGGCTTTGGCCGTCCTTGTGATGCACCACTATGGCCACATTGCTCAGGGCCTGTTCGCGTATCACCTGCTCGATGCGCTGCAGGCGCTTGCTGGAGTCGTCCCACAAGCCGATTTGTTCGGCGCTTTTGTCGAGCACTTCGGCGGCTGTCCAGCCAAACGTCTGGGTAAACGCCGGGTTGATCTCGATAAAGGCGCCGCTGTCCAGGCAGGTCACGCAGATCGGGTCGGGGCTGGCCTGGAACAGGCTGGCGAACTTTTCTTCCGAGGCGGTCAGCCGTTGCTCGCGCTCGACCTGGTCGGTGATATCCAGCAAGGTCCCTGCCATGCGCAGGGGCTTGCCTGACTCATCGCGATACAGGCGTGCGCGGCTCTCCAGGTAGCGCGGGCTGCCGTCTTCCATTTGCACGCGGTAGGTCAGCTGATAGTTGCCGTCCGGGCCTTCGCGCAAACTGCGGTACGCATGGCGCATGCCCTCGCGGTCCTCATCGGACATGCCCTCAAAAAACGCATCGAAGGATTCATGGAACGGCGCGGGTTCCAGCCCGTGCAACTGGGCGGCACGCGCCGAGCCGTAGAGCATGCCGCTGGGGATGTGCCAATCCCAGGTACCCAGTTGCGCGGAATCCAGAGCCAGGTCCAGGCGCTCCTGGCTTTCCTTGAGCGCTTGCTCGGCGTTTTTGCGTTCGGTGGTGTCCAGAAAGGTGCTGATCAGGTACGCCTCGCCGTCCAGTCCCACTTTTTGTGCGCTGAGGGTGCCGTCATGAATCTGACCGTTGCTGGCGCAGAACTGCACTTCCATGGTGATCGGTTCACCCTTGCGCTGCGTGGCCTTGACCAGCAGCGCCCGCTGTTCCGGGTGGCGCCACAGGCCCAGCTCCAATGTGGTGCGGCCGATGGCATCGGCCACCGGCCAGCCGAACAGCATCTCGAAGTACTGGTTGGCTTCGCTGATCAAGCCGTCGGCCTGGCGCGTCAGCAGTACCATGTTCGGGCACAGGTGGAACAGGGTGGCGAAGCGCTTTTCCGAATGGCTGAGGGCGTGTTCACGGTCGCGTTGGTGGGTGATTTCGCGGATGACCCCGATCATGCGACGCCGTCCGGCTTTATCGGGAACCAGGCTGCCGCTGATTTCCAGCCAGTGCACGCTGCCATCGGGCCATTGGATGCGGTGGTGCATGGCGCGGTCGAACGGCTCTCCGGCGAGCACCGCATGAAAGCCGCGCACCACCCGCGCACTGTCTTGCGGGGCCAGCAGGTCTAGGTAATCGAGGTCCTTGGGCAGAGGCTGGCGCGGGTCAAAGCCGAATAGCGCCTGGGTGCCCCGTGACCAACTGATTCTTCCTGTGTCGATTTCCCAGCACCAGGCACCCAGCCGCGCGGCATTGAGGGCCGTCAGCAGTTGCGGGGCACTGTCCCAGCTTTGTTCCGCCGCTTGAGGGTCCAGGGCGTAGATGCGGGGCAGGGGTGGAATCGGGTCAAGGGGGTTGCGCATTATCAAAGGGCCTTGGCTCATGGAGAAAACCGCGCGGTTTGACCTAAACCCCTGGCCCGCACGGTGTCATGCCGGTAACCCTGGCAGATCGACCTGTGCATCCAACAGACTCATGAAAGCCCGCGCAGCGTTCGACAGCGTCCTTTCGGTGTGCACGATATAGCCTAGCTGGCGACTGAGCTGTATGCCCGGCAAAGCGATACTTGCCACCTGATCGTCAAGCATGGTGCGCGGCAACACGCTCCAGGCCAGGCCGATGGAGACCATCATCTTGATGGTTTCCAGGTAGTTAGTGCTCATCGCGATATTGGGCGTAAGGCCCTGGGCCTCGAACAGGCGGCTGACAATATGGTGGGTAAAGGTGTTGCCACCGGGAAACACGGCCGGATGCCCGGCGATATCAGCCAGGCTGACGGAACCGTTGCTGATCAGGCTGTGTTCCGGCGCCACCACAAAATCCAGCGGGTCGTCCCACACCCGGGTTGCACGTACCAGGTTGTGGGGCTCAGGCGCCAGGGTGATTACCGCGACTTCCGCACGGCCATGGAGGATTTCTTCGTAGGCCACTTCTGAATCGAGAAACTGAATATCCAGCGCCACCTTCGGATATTGCCGGGTGAAGGTGCGCAGGATCGGCGGTAGGCGATGCAGACCGATATGGTGGCTAGTGGCCAGAGTGAGGCGCCCGCTGACTTCGCCGGTGAGGTTGGTCAGGGCCCGGCGGGTGTCGTCCAGCACGTTGAGGATTTGATAGGCGCGGGGCAGCAAAGCCCGCCCGGCCTCGGTCAAGCCGACTTCGCGGCCCAGGCGGTCGAACAGCCGTACCTTCAATTGTTGTTCCAAACCGGCGATGCGCTTGCTGATGGCCGGCTGGGTCAGGTGCAGGCGTTCGCCGGCGCCAGAGAAGCTGCCGGTCTCGGCGATGGCGATAAAGGCGTTGAGGTTGGCCAGGTCCATGGTGCTATTCCAGTTGGTAATCCAAAGCATAAAAAATATGAATTTGAGTTATTTAATGTAGCGCCATACCATCAGCCTCACAAGCCAAAGGGTTATTGAAAAGCCCGGCGTATAGAAGCACCGCTGATGAGGACCGACTGATGGCCGGCAAAACGCTTTACGACAAGCTTTGGGATTCCCACGAAGTGAAACGTCGCGATGATGGATCGTCGCTGATCTACATCGACCGTCACATCATCCATGAAGTGACCTCGCCCCAAGCGTTCGAAGGCCTGCGACTGGCCGGGCGCAAGCCTTGGCGCGTCGACTCCATCATCGCCACGCCGGACCACAACGTGCCGACCACTCCTGAGCGCAAGGGCGGCATCGAAGCCATTGCCGACCAGGTTTCGCGGTTGCAGGTGCAGACCCTCGACGACTATTGCGACGAATACGGCATCACCGAATTCAAGATGAACGACGTGCGCCAAGGCATCGTCCACGTGATCGGCCCGGAGCAGGGTGCGACCTTGCCGGGCATGACCGTGGTCTGCGGCGACTCCCACACCTCCACCCACGGTGCGTTCGGCGCCCTGGCCCATGGCATCGGCACGTCTGAGGTGGAACATGTGTTCGCCACCCAGTGCCTGGTGGCCAAGAAAATGAAGAACATGCTGGTACGCGTCGAAGGCCAATTGCCGTTTGGCGTGACCGCCAAAGACATCGTGCTCGCCGTGATCGGCAAGATCGGCACCGCCGGCGGCAACGGCCATGCCATCGAGTTCGCCGGCAGTGCTATCCGCGAGCTGTCCATTGAAGGCCGCATGACCATTTGCAACATGTCCATCGAAGCCGGTGCCCGCGTGGGCATGGTGGCGGCGGACGAAAAAACCGTCGAATACGTCAAGGGCCGCCCGTTCGCGCCGCAAGGCGCCGATTGGGATGCCGCCGTCGAAGCGTGGAAAGACCTGGTGTCCGACGCCGATGCGGTGTTCGACACTGTGGTCGAACTTGACGCCGCGCAGATCAAGCCGCAAGTCAGCTGGGGCACTTCGCCCGAAATGGTTTTGGCCGTCGACCAGAACGTGCCGGACCCGGCCAAAGAGGCCGACCTGGTCAAGCGTGGCTCCATCGAGCGCGCCTTGAAATACATGGGGTTGACTGCCAACCAGGCGATCACCGACATCCAGTTGGACCGTGTGTTTATCGGTTCCTGCACCAACTCGCGTATCGAAGACCTGCGCGCCGCGGCGGTGATCGCCAAAGGCCGCAAGGTGGCCTCTACCATCAAACAAGCCATTGTGGTGCCAGGTTCCGGGCTGGTTAAAGCCCAGGCGGAAGCCGAAGGGCTGGACAAGATCTTCCTCGAAGCCGGTTTTGAATGGCGTGAGCCGGGCTGCTCGATGTGCCTGGCGATGAACCCGGATCGCCTGGAGTCGGGCGAGCATTGCGCGTCGACCTCCAACCGTAACTTCGAAGGGCGCCAAGGCGCGGGTGGGCGTACTCACCTGGTGAGCCCGGCCATGGCCGCCGCTGCTGCCGTCAACGGTCGTTTCATCGACGTTCGCGAATTGATCTGAGGAAAACCCGATGAGAGCTTTTACCCAACACACAGGCCTTGTAGCGCCGTTGGACCGTGCCAATGTGGACACCGACCAGATCATCCCAAAGCAATTCCTGAAGTCGATCAAGCGCACCGGTTTCGGCCCCAACCTGTTCGATGAGTGGCGCTACCTGGACGTGGGCTACGCCTACCAGGACAACTCCAAGCGCCCTCTGAACAAGGACTTTGTGCTCAACGCCGAGCGTTACCAAGGCGCCAGCGTATTGCTGGCCCGGGAAAACTTCGGCTGCGGCTCCAGCCGCGAGCACGCGCCGTGGGCCCTGGAAGAGTACGGCTTTCGCAGCATCATCGCGCCGAGCTACGCCGATATCTTCTTCAACAACAGCTTCAAGAACGGCCTGTTGCCGATCATCTTGAGCGACGCTGAAGTGGACGAGTTGTTCCAGCAAGTGGAGGCCAATATCGGCTACCAGTTGACGGTGGACCTGGCCGCGCAAACCGTGACCCGCCCGGATGGCAAGGTGTACCACTTTGAAGTGGATGCCTTCCGTAAGCACTGCCTGATCAACGGCCTGGACGACATTGGCCTGACCTTGCAGGACGGCGATGCGATTGCTGCGTTTGAAACCAGGCACCGGGCGAGCCAGCCCTGGCTGTTTCGCGATGCCTGACGTTATGTAGGCCGCACTGGCCCCTTCGCGAGCAAGCCCGCTCCCACATTCGAACGAGTTTCTTCAGTTGAAATGCAATCAAATGTGGGAGCGGGCTTGCTCGCGAAGGCGGCAGTACAAGCAACACAACTCTCAAGGAAAGCCACCATGACCACCACCGCCCACACCCAAGTCGTGCAAAAACAATTCGGCGAGCAAGCCTCGGCCTACCTGAGCAGCGCCGTACACGCCCAGGGCACCGAATTCGCACTGCTACAGGCCGAACTGGCCGGGCAGGGCGCTGCACGCCTGCTGGACCTGGGCTGCGGTGCCGGTCATGTCAGCTTTCATGTAGCGCCTCTGGTCAAAGAAGTGGTGGCCTACGACTTGTCCCAGCCTATGCTCGACGTGGTGGCCGCCGCCGCCAAAGACCGCAACCTGGACAACATCCGCACCGTGCACGGCGCCGCCGAGCGCCTGCCGTTCGCCGATGGCGAATTCGACTTCGTGTTCAGCCGTTATTCGGCCCATCACTGGAGCGACCTCGGCCTGGCCCTGCGTGAAGTGCGCCGGGTGCTCAAGCCGGGTGGCGTGGCGGCATTTGTGGATGTCTTGTCACCGGGCAGCCCGCTGTTGGACACTTACCTGCAAACCGTCGAAGTGCTGCGCGACACCAGCCATGTACGTGACTATTCCAGCGCCGAGTGGATGCGCCAGTTGAGTGAGGCCGGCCTGCACGTGCGCAACAGCAGTCGCCAGCGCTTGCGCCTGGAGTACGCCTCGTGGGTTGAACGCATGCGCACGCCAGAGGTACTGCGTGCAGCAATCCTTGAGCTGCAAAAGGCGATGGGCCAGGAAGTACGTGATTATTACGAAGTTCAAGCCGACGGCACCTTCAGCACCGATGTGCTGGTGGTCTTCGCCGAACGCTGATTGATTTTTCCCGACCTGCCCACGGGCGGGTCGCTTGATGAAATGAGGAACGCATGAGCAAGCAGATTCTGATTCTCCCTGGCGACGGTATTGGGCCGGAAATCATGGCCGAAGCGGTCAAGGTCCTTGAGCTTGCCAACAGCAAGTACAGCCTGGGTTTCGAGCTGAGCCACGACGTGATCGGCGGCGCTGCCATCGACAAGCACGGCGTGCCGCTGGCTGACGAGACCCTCGACCGCGCCCGGGCTGCCGATGCGGTACTGCTCGGCGCCGTGGGTGGGCCGAAATGGGACAAGATCGAGCGTGACATCCGCCCTGAGCGCGGCTTGCTGAAAATTCGTGCGCAACTGGGCCTGTTCGGTAACCTGCGCCCGGCCATCCTCTACCCGCAACTGGCTGACGCGTCGAGCCTCAAGCCGGAAGTGGTAGCGGGCCTGGATATCCTCATCGTGCGTGAGCTGACCGGCGGTATTTACTTCGGCTCGCCACGGGGCGTGCGCGAGTTGGAAAATGGTGAGCGTCAGGCCTATGACACGCTGCCATACAGCGAGAGCGAAATCCGCCGTATCGCCCGTGTCGGTTTCGACATGGCGCGCGTGCGCGGCAAAAAAGTCTGCTCGGTGGACAAGGCCAACGTGTTGGCTTCCAGCCAACTGTGGCGTGAAATCGTCGAAGAAGTCGCCAAGGATTATCCGGACGTCGAACTGAGCCACATGTACGTCGACAACGCCGCCATGCAACTGGTGCGCGCACCCAAGCAGTTCGACGTGATTGTCACCGACAACCTGTTCGGCGACATCCTGTCCGACCAGGCGTCGATGCTCACCGGTTCCATCGGCATGCTGCCGTCGGCGTCCCTGGACACCAACAACAAAGGTATGTACGAGCCGTGCCACGGTTCGGCGCCAGACATCGCGGGGCAGGGCATTGCCAACCCGCTGGCGACGATTTTGTCGGTGTCGATGATGCTGCGCTACAGCTTCAACCTGGGCGATGCGGCGGACGCAATCGAGAAGGCCGTCAGCCTGGTGCTGGATCAGGGCTTGCGCACCGGCGATATCTGGTCCAGGGTTGCACCAAGGTCGGGACGCAAGAAATGGGCGACGCAGTAGTCGCAGCGCTGCGGAATCTGTAATCTCTCGGGCCCGCTTGCAGTTGTTGCTGCAAGGCGGCCCACTTTTTAAACAAGGTGTAGTTGCGATGAAACGTGTAGGTCTGATCGGTTGGCGCGGTATGGTCGGTTCCGTGCTCATGCAGCGGATGCTGGAAGAGCAGGATTTCGATCTTATTGAGCCGGTGTTTTTCACCACTTCGAACGTAGGTGGCCAAGGGCCGTCCGTGGGCAAGGATATTGCCCCGCTCAAGGATGCCTACAGCATTGAAGAGTTGAAGAGCCTCGACGTGATCCTGACCTGCCAGGGTGGCGACTACACCAGCGAAGTCTTCCCCAAGCTGCGCGAAGCCGGCTGGCAGGGTTACTGGATCGACGCCGCTTCGAGCCTGCGCATGCAGGACGACGCGGTGATCATCCTCGACCCGGTCAACCGCAAGGTCATCGACCAGCAACTGGACGCCGGTACCAAGAACTACGTGGGCGGCAACTGCACCGTCAGCCTGATGCTGATGGGCCTGGGCGGCCTGTTCGAAGCGGGCCTGGTGGAGTGGATGAGCGCGATGACCTATCAGGCGGCCTCCGGTGCCGGCGCGCAGAACATGCGTGAACTGATCAAGCAGATGGGCGCGACCCACGCCGCTGTCGCCGATCAACTGGCTGACCCGGCCAGTGCGATCCTCGATATCGACCGCCGTGTGGCCGAGGCCATGCGCAGCGATGCTTACCCGACCGAGAACTTCGGCGTGCCATTGGCCGGTAGCCTGATCCCGTGGATCGACAAGGAACTGCCTAACGGTCAGAGTCGCGAAGAGTGGAAGGCCCAGGCCGAAACCAACAAGATCCTGGGGCGCTTCAAGAACCCGATCCCGGTGGATGGCATCTGCGTGCGCATTGGCGCCATGCGTTGCCACAGCCAGGCGCTGACTATCAAGTTGAACAAAGATGTGCCGATCGCCGATATCGAAGGGCTGATCAGCCCAGCACAACCCTTGGGTCAAGCTGGTGCCGAACAACCGCGATATCAGCATGCAGGAGCTGAGCCCGACCAAGGTCACCGGCACCCTGAATGTACCGGTGGGCCGCCTGCGCAAGCTGAACATGGGCAGCCAGTTCCTTGGCGCGTTCACCGTTGGCGACCAACTGCTGTGGGGCGCGGCTGAGCCGTTGCGTCGCATGTTGCGGATTTTGCTGGAGCGTTGATCGCTTGAGGCAATAACAGAAACCCGCGTTCTGGTGACAGGCGCGGGTTTTTTGTTGCCCTTGTGATCGTTCCCACGCTCTGCGTGGGAATGCAGCTCTGGACGCTCTGCGTCTGCTTTAGAGGCGTGACGCGGAGCGTCACAGGAGGCGTTCCCACGCAGAGCGCGGGAACGATCAGGGGGGGGCTGTAATTGCCTCACCCTCTACCACCCGGTAAAGTGCCGCTCCCCCGTAATGCCCGAGGCAATCCCATGACCCAGACCTTTGAAATCGCCGTGATCGGCGCTACCGGTACGTTGGCGAAACCCTGGTGCAGATTCTCGAAGAGCTGGAGTTCCCGGTGGGCACCTTGTACCTGCTGGCGGGTAGCAACTCGGCGGGGGCTTCGGTGCCGTTTCGGGGCAAGAACGTGCGGGTCAAAGAGGTCGACACGTTTGATTTCAGCAAGGTGCAGTTGGCGTTCTTCGCTGCAGGCCCCGCGGTGACCCTGAGCTTCGCCCCGCGTGCCACCGCCGCTGGCTGCGCGGTGATCGACTTGGTCTGGCGCATTGCCCGCCGAGCAGGCGCCGCAAGTGGTGCCGCAGGCCAACGCCCATGTGCTGGGCGCGTTGGAAAAAGCCTTTCCAGCTCGGCAGCCCGAGCCCTTGTGCCACCTACCTCGCGGTGGTGCTGGCACCGTTGCGCAATGTAGTGGACATCCAGCGCGTGAGCGTCACCCGCCAACCTGGCCATCTCTGCCCAGGGCCGCGAGGCCGTCAGCGAGTTGGCGCGCCAGACTGCCGAACTGCTGAACGTGCGTCCCTTGGAGCCAGCGTTCTTCGATCGGCAAGTGGCGTTCAACCTGCTCGCGCAAGTCGGCACGCCAGACGTCCAAGGTCATACCGCCCTGGAGAAGCGCCTCGTACACGAACTGCGTGCGGTGCTGGAAACACCTTTACTAAAGATTTCCGCCACCTGCGTTCAAGCCCCGGTGTTTTTCGGCGATAGCCTGACTGTGTCGCTGCAACTGGCCGCGCCGGTCGACCTGGCCGCGGTGAACCGCGCCCTCGACGCTGCGCCGGGAATCGAGCTGGTCGAGGAGGGCGATTACCCACAGCCGTAGGCGATGCCGTCGGCCAGGACGTGGTGTACGTCGGGCGAGTTCGCGCAGGTATCGACGACCCGGCGGAACTAAATCTTTGGTTGACGTCAGATAACGTACGCAAAGGCTCGGCCCTGAACGCCGT